>JAUIAH010000026.1 GCA_030425385.1 Verrucomicrobiia bacterium
AAAGACCCTTATGAATTGCCGAACGGCTATCCATTGGTGCACTCGGAAACGCTCCCGCAATGGAACTACACATGTTATCCATTTGAACCTCTAAAAGCTCATCTTAACTAATTCTTGCGCCATTCCCTAGAAAGCTGGATACAGTATTACAAAGTGAGCGATCCGCCATTTGACGCAGTTGCTGATATTGGGTATTCAGTGAGACCTGAAGCCTTTGGAGGCAGTGCCGCTCTCAGTTGCGAGTCGATGCGCAGATTCGCGGATGCCCATATTGAAATCCATTTTTCGGAATACCCTTTAGGGGACTATGACCATGAGTGAATCATCGATGCGGATCAATGGGCGCTCTAAACTCTTAGCTCCTATCTATTGGTTCCCGGAAGCTTAGGCTCAGAGGCACTTGAACCTTTTCGCGTTCGTACCCATGCTGGTCCAGATCACCTCATGCGATTGCTGGCATTTCTCACACTCCTTCTGACCCTCTCCTGTCTTGGGTTGGCGGCAGAATCACCCAATGTGATCCTGCTCGTTGCCGATGACTTGGGTTATGGGGAATTGGGTTGTCAGGGAAATCCTCAGATTCCCACCCCTCACATTGATTCGATTGCAGAAGAAGGCGTCCGCTTCACGCAAGCGTACGTCACCGCTCCCAATTGTAGCCCTTCGCGCGCGGGATTCCTCACGGGAAAGATCCCCACGCGCTTCGGCTACGAGTTCAATCCGATAGGTGCTCGCAATGAGGATCCTGCCATTGGCCTTCCTGCTAGTGAGCTCACACTCGCAGAATGCCTTCACGACGCGGGCTACACGACGGGTCTCATCGGGAAATGGCATTTGGGTGGCGCCGCGCCCTATCATCCACACCGTCACGGTTTCGATGAATTCTTTGGCTTCACACACGAAGGCCATTACTTTGTTCCCCCTCCTTACCACGGGGTGACGACGATGCTGCGTCGCAAGACGCTGCCAGGGAAAACCCAGGGGCGATGGGGTGAAGGTGGCAAGCTGATCTACACGACGCACATGGGCCACAATGAGCCCGACTACGATGCCAACAATCCGATCGTGCGTGGCGGACAACCCGTGGAAGAAACAGCTTACCTCACCGATGCCTTCACGCGCGAAGCCGTCGATTTCATTGATCGCCATGCCGATAAGCCGTTCTTTCTTACAGTAGCCTACAATGCGGTGCACAGCCCGCTGCAAGGTCAAGATCGCTACATGGATCAATTCAAGACGATTGACGACGTGCATCGACGCCTCTTTGCCGCCATGCTCGCCAACCTTGATGATAGTGTGGGGGCCATTCTTCAAGCCCTGCGACGGAACCAACTGGAGACGGAGACTCTGGTCGTGTTCTTCAGTGACAACGGAGGCCCGACGCGCGAACTCACGTCTAGCAATGCGCCGTTACGCGGAGAGAAGGGCCACATGTATGAGGGTGGTCTCCGCGTCCCTTTCCTTCTGCGTTGGCCTAACAACCTTCCTAAAGGCAGCATTGAAGCAGGCGTTGTCAGTACCTTGGATCTCTTTCCGACCATTGCCCACCTAGCGGGGCAGCCCGTAGATGATGAACTCGACGGCATCGATCTCATGCCCATGCTGTCAGGCAACGCACCGCCACCCTCCCGTACCCTCTACTGGCGGCAAGGACCGCGTGCGGCGCTGCGCCTTGGAGAGTGGAAAGCCGTTCGGCCCAAAGAAGGCCGATGGGAACTCTATCATTTGCCCACTGATATCGGAGAATCCAACGACCTTGCGGAGACGAATCCCGACCAGTTGCAAGTCCTCCAAACCCGGTGGCAAGCACTGGATGCAGAGATGGCTCCTCCACTCTTCGATAGGCGATAGATCGCGTGAAACGCTCAAGATCGCTTCAAGACGGAGAGCACTTTGTCGCTCGTCTTCAGTGCCTGCACAGCGGCTTTCGTGGGGAGCTTCTCCACGCGTTCGTAGAAATCCACGCTTAGTTGGAGGAACGCGCGCATGTCATCGATCCTGGCCGAGGCGTAGGCATCTCTACCATCGTCGTCTTGCAAACAGGATTCCAAGTGCCGCAGGGTCGGATCCACTTCGCGCCGTTTGCGCTCTGCTAGGATTCTCCGGAACATTTCCGCAACATCTTTGAGTGACTCGAAGTGATCTCTCCGATCTCCGGGGAGGTGCACGACATTCACCACGCCCCAGTTCTGCAATTCCTTCAGACTGTTGCTCACATTGGATCGGGCCACACCAAGTGCCTCGCAGATTTCTTCCGCGTGCAGTGGCTTCTCGGATGTGAAGAGGAGGGCGTGAATCTGCGCCACCGTCCGGTTGATCCCCCATCGCGTGCCCATTTCTCCCCAGTGAAGGATGAACTTCTGCACGACCGGAGGCAAATCACTCTGCATGTCAGGACATTCTGTCGCTTCAGAAGAAGGGCAAGCGCAAACCTCACTTGCGGATCAGCTCTCGGAAGCCTCACACTTCCACCATCGCCTTGAGAAGCTCCGGATCTCCTTCCAGCAAGGGCAGTTTGTCAGGGACATCCTCGAGCGCAAGCCGATGGGTGATCCACGGGCGGGTATCGACGCGACCAGCTTCGAGTTGAGCGAGCACGTGGTGAAACGTGGAGGCGGGAGCATTTCGGCTCGCTAGGAGGGAAAGTTCCTTCCGATGGAAAGTAGGATCACTGAAAGCGAGATTCCCTTGGACGATCCCCAAGAAGACGATGCGTGTGCCATGCCCGGCTATTTCAAAGGCGTTCTCCATGGAGCCGGAGTGTCCCGTGGCGTCCACGATCACCGAGGGCCGCCCCACAAAGCGTTCCTCGACTTGGGCGATTTCTTCATCAGCCTTCAGTTCGAGGGTGGTAGCGATCCCGAGTTGTTTCTCACAGAAGTGCAATCGATTGGCGGAAACATCCGCCAAGACCACGTTCTCTGTCTCGAGACGAGCAAACTGATAGGCGCTCAGTCCGATGGGACCAGCCCCCAACACCAGGACGCGGTCATCGGACTGGAGCTGTGCGCGCTCGCAGCCATGAGCGCCGATGCAGAGCGTTTCTACCAGAGCGAGGGCATCCCATTCCAAGACGGTTGACCGATGCAGCTTCCGCGCTGGCAAGACCAGGTGCGTGCACATCCCTCCATCCATGTGGACGCCGAGCACGCGAAGGGCTTCGCAGCAATTCGTTTTCCCAACGCGTGAAGCCGGGCTTTCGGGATCATTCAAATACGGCTCGACCGAACACCGATCGCCCACCTGCAGATCCGTGGTGGTATTCGGACCGATCGCCTCGACTTCCACTCCGAGTTCGTGGCCGAGAACTCGCGGGTAGGCGAAGAAGGGATTCTTGCCTGCGAACGAATGCCAGTCTGTCCCGCAAACGCCGATGCGACGCACGCGCACGCGGATCTCTCCCTGCTGGGGGGCTCCCGGATCGGGAATATCGATCGCCCGCAAGCGACGTGGACCTTCAAGCTGGATGGCAATCATTCTTGCTTGATCAAAGGCGAAGTGCGTAGGATGGACAAACGGAAAGATCCGGTTCGGCCTATGTCTCCAGACCCATCGACCAAGAAAGGAACCCCCATCGTCCAGTTTTCCGTGATGTTTGAGAATCGCGTGGGCAGCCTCAGTGGCATTGTGGGCCTTCTCCACGACAGGATGGTAGAAGTGTTGGGCTTGAGCCTCGCGGATTCCTCAGATGTGGCGGTGGCTCGGCTGGTGGTCAGCGATCCTGACCTTGCCATGCAAGTCTTCCTTGAGAAGGGGATCCCGCACGTGATGGGAGGCGTGGTGGTGGTGGAACTCACGCGTGGCGCGTCTGACCTCGGACGCTGCCTTAAGACCTTGAATCAGGCGGAGACGAACATTCATTTCAGCTACCCGCTGCTCGTACGTTCTGAGGCGCGCAATCCTCTCCTGGTGCTGCACTTGGAAGATTCTGACTTCGCGGAGAAATTGTTGGAGCAACAGGGCTTTCCCTTGGTTTGCCAAGAAGATTTGAGCCGCTAGGGTGGGCCCACATGAGCACCTTCATCCACGACGATTTCGTTCTCCAATCGCAAACAGCCCAGATCCTCTATCACAGCCACGCCAAGGATCAGCCGATCATTGACTATCATTGCCACCTCCCGCCCAATGAGTTGGCGGAGAACCGGCAGTTCGAACACCTCACGGCCATCTGGCTAGAGGGTGATCATTACAAATGGCGTGCCATGCGGGCGGCGGGCGTGGAAGAACGTTTCTGTACGGGCGACGCGGATCCGTATGACAAATTTCTCGCCTGGGCGCGGACCGTCCCGCAGACGATTCGCAATCCACTCTATCATTGGACGCATTTGGAGTTGAAGCGCTACTTTGGGATCGATGAGCTTCTCAATGAAGCCAGCGCCCCCGCCATCTGGGAAGCCTGCAATGCGAAACTGAGTGAAGCCACTCTGCGCCCTCACGGAATCACCGAGAAATTCAAAGTAGAGGTGATTGGCACGACGGACGATCCCGCGGACGACTTGGCCCATCATCGTGCCCTGCGGGACATGAATCTACCCGTCCAGGTATTTCCAGCTTACCGACCCGACGCCGCCCTCACCGTGGATCATCCCGAGGCCTTTAATGCCTATGCCGACCGTCTGGGCCAGGCAGCCGACCACGACACGGGCAGTTATCAAGGTTTCTGTGAGGCACTCCACAAGCGGCACGACTACTTTCATGCGCTGGGTTCGCGCCTGTCTGACCACGGCCTGGGCGAATGCCCCGCAGCCTTCGCGAGTGAATCCACTGTCCAAGGGATCTTTGATAGGGCTCGAGCAGGGAAAGCCGCCTCGCCCGAAGAGCGGGAGCAATTCGCCACCGCGATCATGCTCTTGAGCGGCCGGCTAGACGCGGCCAAAGGATGGGTCAAACAGCTTCATCTTGGAGCCCTGCGCAATACCAACACGCGCAAATTCCAGGAACTCGGGCGTGACACGGGCTTTGATTCCATCGCCGACACGCCACAGGCAGAGTCGTTGCGCGCCTACCTGGATCGGCTCGACCAAGACGACTGCCTTCCCAAGACCATTCTCTACAACCTCAATCCCCGCGACAACTACCTCTTCGCCTCTATGATAGGCAATTTCCAAGATGGCAGTGTGGCCGGGAAGATGCAGTTTGGTTCAGGATGGTGGTATCTGGATCAGAAAGAGGCGATGGAGTGGCAAATGAATGCTCTTTCTAACATTGGCCTGCTTTCTCAATTCGTCGGCATGCTCACAGATTCGCGCTCATTCCTCTCCTACCCACGCCACGAGTATTTCCGCCGAATCCTCTGCAACCTGATCGGAACGGATGTCGAGCAAGGACTCATCCCCAATGACATGGCTTTGTTAGGTCAGATGGTGGAGAATATTTGCTATCACAACGCCAAAGCCTACTTCGCCTTTCCCGAGCGCTCGTCTCATGCAGCTTAAGCTGGAGGGATTGCAAAAGCGTTATGGTGAGCAATGGGCGCTGCGGGGACTCGATCTCGATTTAGACGGTGACCTGGGTTCGCTGGTCTTGATTGGCCCTAGCGGTGGGGGCAAATCCACCCTCCTCCGCATTCTTGGGTCTTTGGAAACGCCGACGGCTGGAACAGCGACCCTTGATTCCCAACGCAACGCCCCCGATGTCGATGAGCGCTCCTTACGAGCCGTGCGCCGTGCCCACGGCTACCTTTTCCAATCGTTCAATCTCTTCCCGCATCTCTCGGCTCTGGAGAATATCACTCTGCCCTTGGAGAAAGTGCATGGACGAGATCATGATGAGGCGAAAGAGCGCGCATTTGGCTGTTTAGACCGCTTTCAACTAGCCGAGCACGCCCACAAACGTCCCGCCGAACTCTCTGGTGGTCAACAGCAGCGGGTGGGCATCGCGCGGGCGATTGCCCACGAGCCCCGGTTGCTTATTCTTGATGAGCCCACCTCGGCGCTCGATCCCGAGATGACCGCGGAGGTCCTTGAAGTGATTCGGCAACTGCGTGAAAGCGGGCAGGAAATCATCCTCTCCACGCACGAGATGGGATTTGCCCGGGCGGTGGCTGACCACGTGCTCTTCCTTGCTGATGGGCAAGTGGGCGAGCACGGCGACGGGGCTCACGTCTTCGAGCAGCCGGCCACCGAGGCCGCTCAACGCTTCCTTTCCAAAGTCATGCACTACCGCTAGTCCACGTTGCAAAGGCTCCTTTCGCGGCTTCATTACGTGCTGCCGCCGCATGAAATTCCTCCGCCGATTTGCTCTCCTCATCACCCTTGTCCTCTTCGGCGGACTGCTTTATCTCGCCGTCTACGCCTACCAGGAAGGATTCACCAAGAGCTGGCGCAAACGGATCATCAAGGAGTTCGCCAAACACGATCTCAACATCAGTTTTGACAAGCTGACGATTGATCCCTTTCAGGGTTTGGTGGCTAACAACGTGATCTTACATGATCACGATACGAAGCAAGAGGTGGCGCGGGTGTCCAAGGTGCAGCTGGACATCGATGTGGCCAAGTTCATACGGAAGGAGCGCTTTCTTGAAAGGGTCCAGCTCAAGTCCGCAAACCTCTCATTGCCCTACGATCGCAAGGACCCCACTAGCAAACGCTTAGCCCTCGAAGACCTGGAAGCCACCGTTGTCGTCCCTAACGGGCGCATCGAGATCGCCCATGCCAAGGCAACGTTCTACGGACTGCAAGTCAGCCTCACGGGCACCCTATTGCGCCCTCAAGACGAAGGCGCTTCGTTCAAATGGGAATCCGAGAAACTCCGCGCCGCTTACCGCCGCCTGGAGTCTGTGGCGGCCCATCTGGAGAAAGTTAAGACACGGGGCCACCATCGCCCAGTGCTGGATATGATCGTTTCGGGAGATCTGGCCAAACCGGAGACGCTTCGCATGGTGGCTCAGTTAGAAGCCGCGCAGATTGCCTACGACTCCTTTCTCTGCCGTCAGCTCAATGGAGACGCGGAGATCACTCACGAGATGGTGCATCTGAATCACCTCGCACTGGTCGACGATGCCAACGGACGTCTTGATTTCACTGGGCAGTTTCCCCTCGATCAGTCGCAACCGGCCGCAGTGTCCTTAGAATCTACCATGCAAGTGGAAGCTCTCTTCCGCTCCGTCGCGCCGGATCTGCCATTCTGGTCTTGGTTGACATTGTTAGAAGCACCCAAACTCTCTCTCCAAGGTTCCATCGATCAGGATCAATCCTTCACCTGGTCAGAGCCACCCATCGATGTGGTCGGCCACGTCGACACGGGGAAGTTTCGCCTCGGCGAGCAGGAGTTCACGCATTTGTCAGGGGACTTCCACTTGGATGGGAATCAGTTTCTCGCTCGCAATCTGCATCTCCGCCACGAACATGGCGAATCCAAAGGCAAGTTCATGGTTTCACCCGAGACCGGCTGGCGCTATGATCTCCAATTGGGCATGTCCCCCACTCTGTTGCGAGCCCTCTCATTGACCGAGAAGGCAGAAGCCTTTCTCAGCAAATGGGAGTTCCGCCCATCTTCGGGCATCGCTGTGACTCTGTCAGGAGAACGCCCGGCGGATGATCCTTCCGGGTGGCGCCACCGTGGGCACGCTGAATTCACCGGCTGCCGTTTCCAAACCGCTGAAATCGAAGATCTGGCGATGGATTTCGATGTCTCCCCACAAGGCCACGTGTTCTCCGATGTGTCCATCTCCTTGGCTCCAGACCCACGACGAGAGTATTCTGGGGGCACCCTTCAAGCTGAGAAGATTGAAGTCGCCCTGGCAGACCGCCTCACCACCTTGACTAATCTGCGAGGAACCCTCGATGCAGGCCAAGTCGTGCGTTGCTTCAGCCCGCGCATTGCGAATCGCATCGATCTCTATCGCTTTTCCCAACCGGCGGAAATTGTGATCGAGAAAGGGACCATCGATGCGAGCGGCACCACGCGCACGGATCTCCCCGTAGAAGTGAAATCCACCGGCACTCTGAGCGTGCCTTTGTTAGGCCAGCACTTACCTCTCGATCAGCCGCGCTTTGGCCTACACTTTCACAAGAAGAATCTCGTCGTGCGCGGGGATCACGCCCAACTCTTTGATGGTTCTATCTCGGGAAATGTTAGCCTGCGCGATCTTCGCGACCAACAGGACTACGATGCCGTGCTCACCATCGACCATGTGGACTTCAGCAAATTCGCCAAGATCTATTTCCCGGACCGTGAGGCGGATGGCCACCTCACGGGCAACTTTGTATGGAAAGGTCAGGGCACATCGATCGCCAGCATGCATGGTCAAGGCTCGGCCCATTTGCTCAATAGCAAGCGACTCGAAGTACCCGTCTTTGGCCCCCTCTCCAAGCTGATGCAATTGGTCATCGGAAAGACAAACGTGTCCCACGAAATCATCCGTGATTTGGGTGCCGCCTTCGAAATCGATGATTCCACGTTGCACCTCAAGGCTATTCACGCTGATCTCACGCACTACCGTGTCGACGGCAAGGGGACGATTCATCTGCCCACGGAAGCCGTCGACATGGAGGTCTCACTGTGGAATCAGTCAGCTCCCGCTGTGGTGCTCAATGTTCTCTATGAAATCTTTGGCACTTACAGATGCACGGGCACTTTAGAGGATCCAGAGTGGCAACTGGTCAACCGACTGAGCCCCAAAGATATTCTAAAAGTAGTGGATAAGCTTGGAGACCCTAACAAAGAAGTACGCCTAGATCCTTCCAAGCTCCTCGACCTCGCTCCCAAGCTCACCGATCTCTTCAAGCGGAACAAGAAAGCTGAAGAAGAGCGTTGAGGTTTCGTTCATCTCAGGGGACAAATAGGGCCCAATGCGGGTGGCAGTCGCGTGCCTTTCGCCATCAACCCCTCACATTCCCCCATGGA
The DNA here is from genome assembly GCA_030425385.1 of Verrucomicrobiia bacterium. Taxonomy (GTDB): domain Bacteria; phylum Verrucomicrobiota; class Verrucomicrobiia; order Verrucomicrobiales; family DEV007; genus JAACDM01. The sequence goes on from JAUIAH010000026.1 coordinate 8,848, forward strand.
CAAACTCCTTGCCGTTGGCTTTGGCGGCTTCTTTGGCGCCATCCTCCGCTATGGCTACGGGATCTGGATTCCCCGAATCCCATTCCTCGCGGATTGCCCCATGCCGCTCCCCACCTTACTCGCCAATCTCTCTGGCTGCCTGCTGATCGGCCTCTTGAAAGGAATAGCTGACTGCCTTTATCTCATCAGCCCCAGCACTTCCCTCTTTCTCTTCACTGGCGTCCTAGGAGCGTTCACCACCTTCTCGACGTTCGCATTTGAATCGTGGACCTTTCTTGAGGACGGCAAGATCTTTGAACTACTCCTTTACGTATCTCTCAGTGTCTTCCTAGGCATCGTGCTTGTCTGGGCTGGCTACAACCTATCCTGCCGACTCTTTCAAGATCCGTGAAGGGCAGGATTCTCTGTTGATGCGCGAGGAAATCCACCCTTTGGTCCTCATCATGCGCATTCTTGGCCTCTTTCTCCTTCTCCTGGGTCTCGTTTCCTGCACCACCACGGTGGAAGACGAGTTTGCCGAGTTTGAACCGCTGATTCGCCCTCAAGGCAAGGCGGCTGAGGAAGAGAAAGCCATGCGGATGTTTGGCGACTACGACCCCAACAAGAAGAGCGCCTTCGCAGGGAAAGAGTTTAGGGGCAAAGAAGCGAACCTACGCAGTTCCTTCGAGAAGAAGGCCTACGTGGATCATCCCTACTATCAATTGCGCAAGAAGGGCTACTTCTCTGACAAGAAAGCCTTTCGAACCAAGAGCGCACGCGAAGGTTCTCAGGTCGCTTCCTGGCAGAATAGCGAGAATTCCTGGTTCAAACGTGTCTTCTCCAAGAGACAATCCTCGGATGCGACCCGAGAAGTAGCCCGTCAAGACTTTCGTCTCCCCCAAGCACCTCGCACCTTTGATTCCCGCAGTCACTACGAGAAGCGCGATTATCCTCTCAAGATCATTGATGATCCTGACAAAGACAAGAAGATTGCCCGCAAGGACCTGCGCGATCTCCTGAACTAACTCTAGCCTATCTTTCCTATCATTTCGTTCATATGACCGAAGACGCCCTCACCCTGCTTTGTCAGGATACGGAACATATTCACAGCCGCGAAGAGCTGGCCACGAAGCTCAAATCTGGTCGCCCTCTTCGAGTGAAGCTTGGCGTGGACCCCACGGCTCCTGACATTCATCTGGGCCACGCGGTACAACTAAGGAAGCTCCGGCAATTTCAGGATCTCGGCCATCAGGTGGTTCTTATCATTGGCGACTTCACCGCCATGATCGGCGACCCCTCGGGACGTTCCGCCACGCGCCCTCCACTCACTCACGAGGAAGTGTTAGAGAACGCCAAGACCTTTACCGAGCAGGCCTTTCTCATTCTCGACAAGGACAAGACGGAGACCGTCTACAACGGCGATTGGTTTTCCAAGATGCCCTTTCAAGAGGTCATCAAGCTCAACGCCAAGGTGACCATGCAGCAAATGCTGCAACGCGAAGATTTCCGCAAGCGCATCGATAGCCACCAGGAAGTGCGTCTGCACGAGATTCAATACCCTATCATGCAAGGCTGGGACTCCGTCGTCATTCGCTCGGATGTAGAGATCGGAGGAACGGATCAGCTCTTCAATGTCCTTGTCGGACGCGACTTACAGAAAGGCGAAGGCATGGATCCTCAAGTCGTCATGACTCTCCCCTTGCTCGAAGGTCTCGATGGCAACAAGAAGATGAGCAAGAGCCTCGGCAACTACGTGGGCCTCACTGATGTGCCAGACGACATGTTTGGCAAACTCATGAGCATCTCGGATGAGCTCATGCCGCGCTACTACCGCCTCGTTCTCGGTGAAGACATGGATGCCGAGATGCATCCCATGGAAGCCAAGAAACAACTCGCCGCCAAGACGGTGGCACTCTATCACAACAATGATGCCGCTCAGGCCGCGCGCACCAATTTCGAGAACAAGTTTGCCAAAGGGAGCCTGGAAGAAGCGGACCTTCCTGAGGTTGACTGCCCACCTGCGGAGAGCCCGCTCATCGCCTTCGTGAGCCAAGTCTATCAACAGACCTTCGACCAGAAGCGCTCTAATGGCGACATCCGACGCCTTATTCAGCAAGGCAGCATCCAGCTCAACGGTGAGAAGCTGTCGGATCCCAAAGCCACTCTAACACTCCGCGCGGGTGACGTTCTCAAGCTCGACAAGAAGCGCCTCATCCGTCTTCGGTAGGCTGAGGCGAGCATCGCATCGCTCCCGAACCTACCGGGAGCAGGACATTCCGCTTTGACTCCCTCGAGGGGTCTCGTATCATCGCACGCACTCCCACCCGTAACCATCTACTGATCTATGTCTGAAGAGCGCTCGTTTGCCACATCCGCCAAATTGGCGGTGATGATGTTTCTGCAATTTGTCATCTGGGGTGCGTGGTATGTCACCGCGCCAAACTACCTTTCCACCATCGGCTTCACGGCCGATGATTTCAGCTGGACCTATGCGGTCGGCCCTTTCGCAGGCATGATTTCTCCCTTCTTCGTGGGGATGATCGCGGATCGTTTCTTCCCTGCTCAACGGGTCCTCAGCGTGCTTCACCTGATTGGCGGTGCTGTCATGCTCTACGCAACTACGCTGATGAAGGCCGAAACTCCTTCAGCAACGTCGATCAACTGGATGTTCTTTGGTCATATGCTCTGTTTCTACCCAACGCTCGCATTGTCTAACACCTTAGCAATGCGTCACATGACGAATCCAGAGAAGCAGTTTCCTGTCATTCGTGTGTTTGGAACTCTCGGTTGGATTCTCGCTGGGATCTTTCTCACCTTTATGGCGTGGGACACATCGATTGATATGTTCTATCTCTCAGGTTGGGCTGCGATCGCGCTCGGCGTCTTCAGTCTGTTCCTACCCCATACACCTCCCGGTGGAGCCGATGGAAAAGTCTCGATCCGAGAGATCCTTGGAATGGACGCTTTTGTGCTTCTCAAGAACCGCTCCTACTTAATCTTTATGGTCGCCTCGATGCTCATCTGCATTCCTCTCGCCTTCTACTATCAGATCGCGAGCCGCGTCGTGGAAACCGCCGCTCTCCCTATTGGACTGACGATGTCGACCGGCCAGATGTCGGAAGTCTTCTTCATGTTGCTAATGCCGTTGTTCTTCGCTCGTTTGGGCGTGAAGAAGATGTTAGCAATTGGCATGGCTGCTTGGGTCTTGCGCTATGTGCTCTTCGCATTCGGGACACCGAACCAAGTGAGTGCCATGATTGTCTTTGGGATTCTCCTGCATGGCATTTGCTATGATTTCTTCTTTGTCACCGGACAAATCTACACGGATCAAGTCGCTCCTAAGCCCATTCGAGCGCAAGCCCAAGGCATGCTCGTCTTCTTCACTTTAGGGCTTGGCATGTTCATTGGTGCCAAGGTCGCAGGCGTCATCGAAACCCAGCATACGCCACAAGCCTCTCTCGATTTGAAAGCGCAAGTAGTGGAAGTGAACGATCAGATCAAGGCAGCGGGAGAAGGTGCGGACACGACTGCGCTGGTAGAAGAGGCCAACGAATTGCGTCTACAGGAACTGCGTGCGGTTGAATGGAAACCCCTCTGGCTCAAGCCGGCTGGGTTTGCAGCGGCCGTCCTCATTATCTTTCTACTTCTATTCCGTGATCCCCCGCGGACAAGCGAAGGAGATCATTCTCCTCACGCTTCCTAAACTACTTATTGATATGGCTAATCTTAAAGTTCTTGTCGTCGGTGCCGGAAACATGGGTGCTTCCCATGCCCGCGCGTATCAGAAGCTCGATGGTTTTGAAATCTGCGGTGTGGTGACGCGCTCAGAAGAAAGCCGCAATAAACTGATCGATTCATTAGGAGGCGGTATTCAGGGTTTCGGTAGTTATGATGACGCGCTGGCTGAAGCCAAACCTGACTGCGTATCGATCAATACCTACCCTGAGACGCACGCAGAGTATTCGCTCAAGGCCTTTGAAGCCGGAGCTCATGTCTTTCTCGAGAAGCCCATCGCCGAAACCGTCGAGGAGGCTCAGAAAGTAGTGGATGCCGCAAAGGCAGGCAATCGGAAGCTGGTCATTGGCTACATTCTCCGAGTTCACCCTTCATGGATCAAGTTTATCGAAATTGCGCACACGTTAGGGCATCCTCTCGTCATGCGGATGAATCTGAACCAGCAGAGCCATGGCTACATGTGGGATGTGCATCGCAATTTGATGAATTCCATGTCTCCGATCGTCGATTGCGGCGTGCACTATGTGGACGTGATGTGTCAGATGACGCGCTCAAAGCCCATCCGCGTGAGTGCCATCGGAGCGCGATTGTCCGATGAACTGAATCCTGGCATGTACAACTACGGCCAATTGCAGGTAACTTTTGAGAATGGCTCCGTTGGTTGGTATGAGGCCGGTTGGGGTCCCATGATGAGTGAGACCGCCTTCTTCGTGAAAGATGTGGTGGGACCGAAAGGTAGCGTCTCGATCGTCGCCAAAGACGCTGGCGGCAAATCCAAGTCCTCGGACATTGATTCCCATTCTAAGACGGAATCACTTCTCGTTCACCACGCAGACCTTGATGAGAAGCAGGAGTTCGCAAAGCCAGACGAAGTGATCGATCTCCAAGATGAGCCTGATCACGATGAATTGTGCGAACGCGAGCAGGCCTATTTCCTGAAATCGATCCAGGAAGATCTGGACCTGAGTGATCACATGGCGGATGCGGTGAACAGCCTCCGCATCGTCTTGGCTGCCGATCAGTCCTTCAAAGAAGGACGCGTCATTGATCTCTAAGGCTTGAGATCCTCTTTGGTGATCACGCGCACGTCCATGTTCAGGTAGAGGTCGCTGCTCGCACTGTCTGCCTGGTGGACGCTGATGGCGATGCCATTATCTCCAGCCTGAAGGAGATTGGGATCGATGAAGAAAGTGTCCGGCTGGCCCTTCTCGCCTTTCCCAGCGGCGGTGGTGGTGTGGGAGTCCGCGTCTTCGGCGCGCATGTTCATGCGGTGCACTTCCTTTCCGTTCACATACACGATCGCTCCATCGTCAGACTCCATCGTGGCATAGACCTTCACATAAGCTTTCGGATCGTCCACGTTCACGGTCTTCCGGAAATAGGCTGTTAAGGTTTTATTCGCGCTGTCACCACCGAAGGACAGACGCGACCGGACACTCTCCCCATAGCCAAGCGGAGCGGTCCCTTCCTGCCAGGAAGTATCATCGAACCCAGGTTGACTCCAGGTGGCCGGTGGAGCCTGTTGCCCATCGTAATAGCGCCAGCCATCACTCCCTTTCTCGATGAGAAACGTCTTGGCGTTCTCTAGCATGCTCACAAGATACACCTCTCCCTCGGGATGAATCTTCCGCCACTCCTCGACCAAGACGAGCTCTGGAATGGCCGGAGCTTTCCTTCCCGTGCTTGTGACCGCCACGGCTTTCAAATCGGGATCGAAGCGGATGGAGAACGTTTGATTGCCTAAGCGATCCTCGAGCTCCGGTTCATCGCTCAATTCCTCATAACGATAGAGCCGCGTGGAATCGTCCGATCTCAGAACGATCCCATAACGCGCCGCATTGGATTCCTCTTCCCACAGCAAGCGCCATTGCTCCGTCCAGAACGCACTTTCCGCTTCGTCACCTGATTGGCGGGCAAGGGTCAACCCATCTGAAACCAAGGTGGGATGCATGGTGTAGTCGAGGCTTTCACGTGCCAAAGCCATGGCCGCCTTGGAGCCTTCAATTTCCGCGACCTTGCGAATCACCTCGGGCACTCGTGCGACAAGCAACTGGCGTTTGCCTAACAAGTCCTTGGCGAGACGCAACCAAACGGCATCCTCCTGCATATGCTCCGCGACATCGAGCAGCCAGAGATGTTGATCTGGTAGAGTAAGTTCTAACTCTTGCAAGGTGCTCAGATTTCTTCGTGCGGCGTCTTCAAAACCCAGATCGTGTTGGCGAATGGCTGCCAACGCGAGGATGCGGAGAGTCTGCGCATCGGTCAATTGATCCTTGCCATGCAACTCGCGGACCAAGCCACTTAGTGTAGCCAACCAAGATGCGGGTGCCTTCCACGATTCCATCGATTCCGGAAAGAAGAGGCGCAAATCGGCATCGGTGAACCCACCTTGAAGGAGGGCGCTGTTACCACTGACATAATTCACGCTGCCATTCGCCGTCACCACCATCGTTGTTCCGTTAGGACCTGGAGGCGGCGAACTGGTGAGGGCATGCCGCAAGGCCGCTGCCGCTTCGTTTACGGCTCCCCCACTGGCCAGAAAGACGCTCACGAGCTTCGCGAGCATTGGTTGATCCAAATGTTCGCGCATCACTTCCTCGCAAATCGTTGCGGTCCGCCTCAGGGCTTGCTCTGCGGGCAACACCTCTTTCCATGTGTTCAGTACCAACATGTAATAGGGAACCATGTAGCGTAGATCCGTCGACGTCGGTCGCGACAACTCGAAGACACTTTCTAATGCACGCACCTCGTGGTCGCCCTCCAAATGCTGACGCACCTCATCAATCAAACTCCGCGTCGTGAGCCGTCCGTCTCCATAGTTGTAAGGGGAGAAAGTCGTCTTGCTAGCGCACCAGCGATACACCGCCAGCGCCCGCTCAGGCTGCCCGGTGCGTGCCTGGCAGCTTGCCAATCGCATCAGGGAGGCGGTGTCGTTCGCTCGAGCCAACCGAAAGAGCGCGTCGCGCAGGCCCGCAATCAATGCCTCATCCACATCCTCTTCCTCTTCCGCAGACATTTCTAACAGCGAGGCATAACGCACCCGGTCTAACGGAGGCACCTCACCTGATTCCATGGCACTCAAAGCGTTCTTCAAGGCCTGCTCCAGTCCTTCCATAGCCATGTCAGCGCGAGCCAGTACATCCACTTGCTGTTGGAAAACCGTTCCCAAATACTGGTTGGGTTCCAATCCACGAAGCGCACGCGCAGCCTCCTCCTGCACGAACGCGCGATCCCCCTCCACCTCGAAGATCGTCTTCTGATTCTCTTGGGCGCGACGTCGCACCTCGCTTGGATCAATGACGCGCTGGGTAAGGAATCCTTTCAAGCCACCCAAGGGTGAGGGCACATTCGACGCCACGCTAGCAGACTGCGAAGAGGGCCACCGATAGAGGCCCGTGTTGTACGGATTGTAATAGACATAGCCGCGGCTCGCGTCCAATTGATCGAATCGACGCCACACCCGACGGAAAAGGTGTTGAGCCTCTGCCAATTCACCTGCTTCGACGCGACTCTTCACCTCGTTCATATTGGCAGGTGGCAATTGTTTCTCTTCATCTTGGAGATCAGACGAGGCGTCGTCGGAAGGGGCGCTTCCTGCTACCGCCACCGTAGCCACGCGAGCAGCTGTCACCATGGGAACCGCGGGAGTCACGCGTGTCATGGGAACAGCGGCCACTGTCCTAGCAGGCGCTGGCGCTGGCGTTGCGGCGGCGTCCTCATTCTTGGCCTCCACAGGTGCAGGTGCGTCATCTTGCGGAAGCTGTTCGGCCAAGTCTGCCTGCACCGGGTGCTCTAACTGTTTCCAAAGATTTGCCAATGCCTGCCGGAGGGAGGCATTCTTGGGATCCTTCTCCACCAGTTCTTGCTGCAATTCGAGTGCTTCCCAAAGCAGCCCCATGGACTCTAACAACCGCCGACGCTCCTCACGAAAACTCTGTTCCTCCGGAAAGGCGGAGCTTGCCAACTCCAAATGTTGCATGAGCAAGCCCTGATCGCGAACCTGCTTCACGAAAGCGATGCGCTGCTTGGCAATCTCAAGGGGCTCATTGCCTTCAACCTTCTCTGCCCTATCGAAAGCTTCCAACAATGGCTGAAAGTACGCGGGCAAGAAGGCTCGCTGCAGGGCTTGCACACGCGCTGTCGCCACCTTGGAATCCTTCGCTAATGCCGCCACCTGGACCTCCTTGGCCAAAGCCACAGCTTCTTCCACACGTTCCCCGTCCTGCAAGAGTAGCGTCGCACGAAGGGCCTTCATCTCCGTTTGCTTCGCTTCCTCTAAGGCAGCTGCCAACTTGCCTAACAAATCTGCTCCAAACCCAAGATTCTGTTCTTTCTCACCCGAGGAATAGCGACGCGCTTGTTCCCACGCGAGGACCGGATCCTCCTTCGATTCGACCGCTGCATCCAGCACGAGCTCGGTGAAAAACTCACGAAAAGCGTCGTCCATGCCTCCCTCAAAACTCTTGATCAGGGTGAAGAGCACTTGAAGCCGAGTCGGTCCTTTCAGTTTGGGATAGGTCTCCTTCAGTGCCTCGGCATACTCCTCGCGATCCAAGGCGTTGAAGAGACTACCTAACGAATTGAGGTAGTATCCACCCTGACTGAGAGCCTGCTTTAGCGGCGCTTCCAGGTGCTCCCTCCCCAAGGTGAATCGCCTTCCTGTGAGGCGATTCAGTTGTTGCATGTAGTAATGTAAGGACGTGTTCGTACTAGGATCAAGATCCTCCAACTTGGTTGCGACCAAATCGGTGAGCGCTTCCTTGGCTGTGTCGTCCACGTGTGGCCACACTCTTGAGAGAATCGAACTATACTGCCAGACTTGCGCACTCGGCGTCTTCATCAGCGCTCTCCGCGCTAGCATAGCCACCATCTGCTGATCTTGAAGAAACAAGGCCGCGCTGAAGAGTTCCCCTCCCAACTGCGCTTCACTGTCATCCGCGGCCGCCACTCGCTCTCTCAAGGTCACGCGACTTTCCTCCCGCTGCCTCTCTAGTAGGTCGCGAAACCACCCGTCGCCATCTTTCCCGTGAACGCGTTCCAGCAAGCGCTCACCGGCCGCGTGACTGGGATGATCGGGACTCGCTGCCATCAATCTGGAGGCCACCTCCGGCATGCCCCAGCTCAGCAGGGTGCGACTCAATCCAGGAAGCAGCGTCGTATCATGAGGAAAGCTTTCGATCAACTGCCGGTAGACCCGTTCGATCCGGTCCTGTTGCCCAAAGACAGCAGCCACACGACGGATGAGCCCGGCACGCTTCTCGGCTCTCGGACTTTGACGCAGGGTCTGGTCAGCCTCCGCGCGATCGAACTGTCGCACCTGCTCCAGATCGGCAGCCAGCGCGCGCTCCTGCTCCTCAAGAAAACGCTCTAACACTACCCCTTCAGTTGCCGTGGTGAGGTAGCCGGTGATCGCCCGGTTGAAGTACTTTCCAAAGGAATCCTGATTCCTCGCATACACATATTGTTGAGACGCCTGAGTCCCCTCGTCCTTCAAAGTCATGGCCGGTTGTTGCGAGATGAGCACATCCAACACCCTTTCGTAGGCTTCTCGGGCCTGCTCTTGCTCTCCGAGCGTCTCTTTCAGTTCGCCTAATTTCAGCAGCAGGCTCACATCTACTTGATCTCCTAACAGAAGCTTCTCGTAGACGCGAAGCGCATTCTCAACATAACGCTTCTGCTCAAAGCTTGCGGCAACCTTGCGTTGAAAGGCATTGAAATCCGCCATGTCTTCCGCCCGAGCAAAGGTCTTGGCAGCACTTCGGATATCACCGCCATCCAGAAAGGCATGGCCCAAGTCCAGGTGGACCTGCGGGGGAACGGCTTCACCCATGCCGATGAGCCGACGCCCATAGCGCATGAGGCCTTCACGATCTTTGGCTGCGCGAATGCCACGACTGGCCGAACCAGAACCGCCGACGCCCACCTTGGCGAGTTCGACCAATTCGCGTAATTGTGAGGTACGGCGCTCCCCTGCGATGGGCAGGGTTTCCGAAAGCGAGCGCACCAGCATCGCTTGATCACGCAACTCCTCCGAAAGATCGCCTAACAACTGGTAAAGATACACCTTGTCATCGCGCTGCGAAATACGCTCTAAGATCACGCGCCGAGCCCAGCGCAAGACCGGCTGACCCACGCGAGCATTGAGAAGGCCATCAATAGCAATGGTGAAGAGATCATCCTTGTCGGCGTGCTCCACCAAATATTGAAAGACGCCTTGAGCCTGGGTCGCCTTGCCCACCGTCTTTAACGCATCGCCTAACAAGAGATAAGCATCGATGCGGTTTGGCTGCTCGGCAATGCCACGCCAATAGGCTGCCGTCGCCTCCTCATGCATCCCCGCGATCTTGAGAACCCCTGCCTCGAACTCCGCACTGGCTGCGTTCTGGGGAAGCGATCGCATTTCTAACAAGACCTCACGCGCCTGATCATGTTTCCCTCGCTCAAGACAGCTCATGGCCAGCTGCGTCAAATACTCTGGCGTACCTTCAGGATCCAAGCGCATCAGCTCGCGCAGAGTCTGCTCGTAATGGTAGTAATCGTTGCACATCACGTAGATACGCGCTTTCTCCTCTAACAATTGCACCTCTGATCCCCCTGATTGCTTGAGGAATTCCTCAATGATCTCGGATGCCGAGACGGGATCACCCACCTTGACGTAGAGGCGTACAAGCAAGGCACTGTCGCGCTTGTCAGCCTTCCCTGACAAAAGCTTCTCTTCCAGTTCAATGGCAATGTCAGCTAATTTCCCTAACCGCGACGCCGTCGCCATGAGGCGATCCTCGACATAGCGTCGGCGCCCGGGCGACTCCACGCGCAACCAGACGCGATGCCAATGGTCGAAGGCCTTCTCCTCATCTCCGGTCTCAGAGTAGAGCCATGCCAATCGCATCTCCAAATCGGCCGAGAAATTCTCCGGCCCTCGTGCCTCGCGCAAGCGTCGCAGCACATCAGCCGCCTTATCCTGACGACCAATCTGCTCCCAGGATTCCGCCAGTTGAACACGGTTGGCTGAATCGGCTGGAGCCATGGTTTCCATCCGTTCCAGCACCTCTACCATGGGGGCATCTTCCCCACGATTCTTGTGCATTTGAAAGAGGAACTGCAGTCCGGGAATGACCCGATCGGACGCAATGGCCTTCTCCGCATACTGAATGGCAAGATCTTGCATTCCCAGTCCCTGCACCATCGCCGCCGCCTCTAACACCGTGTCCACATCGGCCACTCCGAGAAACCCTTCCCAGGCCTGATGCCCAAGCTCTCGATTGCCCTGCTCTAGAAAGAAACGGCTCAAACCCGCTCGCCATTCCAAACGCTCTGGCTGTTCCGCAATCGCCTGTTGGTAAGCCTCCACTAGCACTTCATCGCGCCCTGTCTCACGACAGATTTCCAATAACTCTCGACGCATCTCCGGAGTGAACCCTTGGTCGCTCGCCGTGTCTTGGAACATGGCTAGGGCCTCATCCGCCTTACCGAGTTCGCGGAGAATCTCGATCCACACATGGCGAGCCTCCGCACTGAGCGCCTCCGTTGCTGCGAAACGCTCGACCAAAGCTTCCAAGGCATCTGCTTGCCGATAGGCTTCTGCCAGGATGGTGAGCGCGTAACGGCGGTCGCGCTTCAGCTTCGACAACTGCAAGGCCCGCCAGGCCGCTTCTTGAGCCTTCTCCGTTTCCTTCGCCGCCATGGCCCATTCCGCTACGCGAATCTCTTGTTTGAAACGCGCACTCTCGTCCTCACCATCAACCTGATAGAGTTCCATGGCTTCCTTGGGTTTTCCCGCCAAGGCAAGCACCACTGATGCCCGATTCTTGAAACCCTTATCTCCGTGGCTTTCGGCGTAGGCCGATAGATCCTCAAAGTCGTCTACCTTACCTCCGGTCGACTTGAAGATGGCCAGGCGCAGACGAATGGCTTCATGCCAAGACTTGGCATCCTCACGCTGTAATAACGTCGTGTAAGCCTCCACCGCCTTCGACTCCATCCCCCGAGCGTCCACCAATTGCGCCACATGATACGCCGCTTGAGCAGACGCTGTCTCCTCGGCCAATTGCTCATACAACGTCTGCGCTTCCTCCAGGAGCCCATAGCGCCAGTGCAACTTGGCCCGCAACCAGCGCGACGCCGTGCCGTCATCCTCGGCCACCTTGTCTAACAGAGGTTCCAAGGCCTCATGCTCTTGGAGAGCGGCCTGGTAAACGGCAAGCTCATCCTGAGTTTCGGGACTGGTGGTCTGCAGCCAAGCCTCAGCCGCTGCTATCGAGGGCGAAGCTTCCTGAGCGGACGACCACGCGAATGGCCATCCAATGAGTAACAGGGCAAAGACAAGGCAACGATTCATGAGCGTTCACGCGTGGGCCAGCGCCGGTAGACAATATCAGCGAGGTAAGTGAGCAGAGCGAGTAGGAGGCACAGATTCCACAAACGGAGGATGTCATAGGCGTCCCCCTGACCTCCCGCCGCCGGGACGAAAGCGAGCGCAGGCTCCCATTTCCGAAACTGTCCACCAGTCTCTTCGGCTAACAAAGACAAATCGAGAAATTTGTCAGGGTCCTGATGAGCCGGGGAAACGGAATCTTCGTGCTTGTTAGAAACCAGGGGCAACGCGGGCTCTTGTCCCGCGAGCACGCGTAATTCCTCGTCAGGAGCCACCACCAGTCGTGCCGTGTGCACCTCGGGCGAGCGCTTCGTGAATTGGATCGGGATGCGTTCCGTACCAACCAACTTCGTGGCTTGCGGTTCGGTAGCGCTTGGCATCCGCCTCGTGGCGCGCACCCAGACTTCGTGGCGGCGGCGCGTCACTTCATAATGAAACGGCCGCCGCTCCTCGCGAGCCGTCCGTGCCATGACTCGGCCTAACCACTGCCCATAATTTTCCCAAGATTCCCAAGGAGCCGTCCCTTTCCCCACTGGCTCCGTCATGAGCGCGGTCACGCGTCCGAGGCCATCCTTCCACGTAGCCAGAACAGGATGCTTGTTCGCCTGTGTCTCTAACAACACCTCAGCACCTTCACGCGGACGCGTTTCAACATAGCCCGCCAGCGGTGGCAGCGATGCCCGCGGCACCTCTCCCCACCACCCCGCAGCGCCGCGCCCATCAACCACATGAATCCCCGGCCGGTAAGCGGGAATCTTGGACGTCGAGGGTTGTTTGAGAAGAATCTCAGGGATGCTGAAACGGTTCGAAGCGCTGTAGAAGTGGCCCTTGCCCCAGTTGGCGAGGTTCACAAGAAATTCCGAATGCGCATTTCCCCCGACGAGAACCGTGGAGACGTTCATGCCTTTGGCCGCCATCTTGCGCAGGAGCGGCTCAAATTCGCCCGCCTCGACACCGCCGTCCGTGAGAACTAACACATGTTTATAGCGGGTCTGCACATTGAGGAGCGCGTAGTAAGCCTCCTCAATCGCGGGCATGATCACGGTGCCACCTCCGGCGTCCAATCGGTTCAAGGCACGCTGGATATCGATAGCATTGGCGGCAGATTGCAATGGAGCTGCCCATTGCTTGGTGCCGTAGAATTCCACAATTCCCACCTTGTCGTGTGGCAAGAGGCGCCGAATGGCAAGCCGTGCCACTTCCTTTGCCAATTGCACGCGTTCACCTCCCATCGAACCAGAAGTATCGATGATGACAGCGAGAGCGGTACTGGGATCGCGCTTCTCTTCCTTCTGCATGAATTCCACCGGCAGTGACTTTGCTAGAGGCGTCTGTTCGTATCCTCCCGGTCCAAAGGCCGCCATGCCTCCCGACACAAAGAGACCCAGGCCATGATCTCGCACCTCGGCCCGCAACCTCTCTTGATCAGTCTCCACAAGCTGTGAGGCCGGCAGATCATCGATCACCACGAGATCGACACCACTCAACTCTGGCAGGGGCACACGCCCCTTCTCCAAATGCACACCATTCCCTAACAAACGCTGCAGCGATTGCTCGCCCTCTTGCCATCGCGCCCCTAGGTAGAGCGCACGCAGGGGATCCTCCACGCCGACCGTCTTGCGCAAAGACGACTCGCCGCATTCCACGCGTAGCGTAAGAAAGCCCGATTGCTCTGGTTCAAATGTCAGAGGCACCTGCGCGCGTGAATCATCCCCCGTCACGGTCCCCGTGGCGAGCACCCGCGCATCCCTCTCATCAATCAAGCGCACCTCGGTTCCTGGCGTCATGCCAAGAACGTTCACCTGCATGGTTGCCGATTGTCCTACGCGGAGAGGCTGTGTTTCCGTCAGGCTCAGCACGCGCGCACTGGGCCTTTCCGCTGACGCGGCGAGCGCATGAATGGGCAATCCCCGTTCCTGACAAGCGCGCACGGCTTCCCCCCAATGGCGATCAGCCGAGGCTCCCGCGCCGATGAGCGTGATCGATCCGCGATCACCCGCCGGGATCTTGCGCAGGGCATTCTCCAGTGCTTCTGATAGAGATCCCTCACTTTCAAGAGCCACTCTTCCCTGCCATGAGCGCGCCCGCACCCATTCCGCTTGCTCTGCCTCATGGATGACCACATGAACGGCATCCTCGGAGGCATCCTGCAAGAGCGCAGGACGGGCAAGGGCGAGAACGAGCCACAGGAGGGCCAGACTGCGGATTGCGGCATGCGTCTTCGTAGACGAGCGCCGAATCCAAGGCACGATGACTACGAACGCCAGCAAGAGGTATCCAGGCTGCAAGAAAGTCATGGCATCCTCCCATTCTGAAAGAGCACCCACTCTCCTAACAACAGCACCAACACAACCAGGATGAGCCAGGTGGCCCAGGAGCCACCCTTTATGGCTCCTGACAAAGTCGTCACGCGTGGCTCCGAACCCTTGTCCGATGATAGAGGATCTCCTGACAAATGCGCCACTCGCAACTGTCCAAGACCATCTTCGTAGTCCCCTGCCCGCGGCAGTGCAAAGGGAACGCCAGCGGCCTTCAAGCGCGGATGGGTTTCTCCTGCCGCGACATAGGGGTCGACCTTGGGCACTTTTGCGAGCCAGCGCAGCGTCTGCCCAACGTAAAGCGGGAAGGCCGACGACTGGATGAAATGGTATTCCTGTGAGAGTAACTGAGGCCACAACTGGGCCCTCCGCGTGGGTCCTGTCTCCACTTGAAGGCGCACCACTCGACCGCTCTGCTCGGCAAGCCCCACGGTATCGATTTGATCCAGTCCCATCAACGCATGCAAGCTCTCCGGCGCTTGTGCTTCCTCGCTCACGAAGACAAACGCTTCCCCGGTCTCGTCCCAGACGAGCGAAGGAATCCCATCGCTTGTGGTGAAACCGACGGTGACGTCCGCTTCTGCATCCACCATCTCGACGGCGTCGTCCGCCTCTAGGACGCGCCGCAGCGGCAGTGGTGTGTCTTCACTGACAGACACGCGAATACGTTGACGCCAAGGCAACTGAATCGCGGCGACATCATCTGCGGAAAGCGCCCCCCCATTGCTCAAACGCACTTCCAAGCGTCCTCCTCGAGCAGGCACAGCCTCACACCATACCCTTCCCGGTTGCCTCTCGTTCAAGGCTCCCGTCCACGGCTTGGCGTCCACCTTCACCTGGACTTCGCTCATGGGCGCGTCGACCTCGAACCACACGTCTACCGTCTCCGGATTTCCCAAGGTCGCAGCCATGCCAAGAGCCCGCACCCCGGTGTTAGAAGGCTTTGCTTCTTCCTCCTCGTTCACCAATCGCAGGACTTTGACATCTTCTGGTAATAGCGTTAGCACATCATCACCTAGCGAGCCGTTGCCAGCCACCACGAGTTGCAGAGGACGCGCCTCTGCCTCTGAGGAGAGGGCGAGACAGGCTTGCTCAATCCCCGATGGGGCCACCTCAGCTTGCCGCCCCTTCCAACGGGCTTCCAAGAGCAACGCCTCCTCTCCACGATCTAACAAAAGCGTCGTTTGACCACCTACCCAGAAGACACGTCGGTGTTCCGCAGGCAATCGCCGCAGCTCTCGCATCACTTGCTCTCTCACCTGCGCCAGCCGATCACCTACCATCATGGCAGCGGAGCCATCGATCAGGATCACGGTCTCGACCGCTCCCTCTCTTTCCGGTCTTGGGTCCGCCCACGCCAGCCAAGTGAGGCCAGCGATAAGGAGGGCAAGAAGATACGCCCAAGGATGCCGAAAGCGGCGCCAGAAGACACGCGCGCGTGACTCCTCCATCGCCTCCTGCCAGAAGAGCGTGGTCACCACATGCACCGTGCGATGCCGAGTCCGCAGCCACTGCAGCACTGCCAACATCAGCGCTAGTGCGGCGCACCCCATCCAGAATCCCCAAGGACTGACATTGGTCAAAGTCATGCCACGCGATAAGCTCCTTTCTCAAACACTTTGGCGAACTGGGCGACAATATCCTGTTCCACATCGATCTGCAGCAAGCCTGCCCCTAGTCTACGGGCAGTCTGTGCCAACCGCTCCTGAAAGGCATCGTAGCTGTTGATGTAGCGCTCGCGCACACGCGGCGTGACACTGACATTGTGCGCGCTTCCAGATTCACAATCGACCAGGCGTACTTCCCCATCCACAGTCGGCTCCCGATCCGTGCTGCGAACGAGTTGAACCAAGAGCAGGCGGTGCCGCACCGTCTTGAGAGCGTGCGCCACGGCATCCATGCCTGCCGGATCAAAGAAATCAGAAACGATGGCCACCAGCCCCTTGCGCAGTCGCAAGCGCTCCAAGTACTGACATGCTTGTCGGAAGTCGGTGGTTCCACCTGGCTCCAGCGTTGCCAAGCGTTCTCCTAACAACATCACCTTACTGGCTCCGGCTTGTGGCCGCCAAAGCGTGCTCGCCTCATCGCTGAAGGGAAAGACGCCCACCTTGTCGTGATGGTTCAGACTGATGGAGGCCAGAGCAAGCGTGGTCCGCAAACCAGCAATCACACGGGGCGGCTCTTCCAGAAAGAGCGAGCGCGACACATCAGGCATGAGGTAGAGAGGCAGGTCCTCCAATTCCTCGTAGAGGCGGAGAAACACTTTCCCCAATCGCTGATAGATATTCCAGTCGATGGCTCGGAAATCATCGCCCGGAGCATAGGGTCGGAAGTCTTTGAAGTCGATGCCGCCGCCGGAATCGACCGAGCGTTGTTCTGCAAACCGACCACCCGCAGGCACTCGCCGAGCAACCAGACGAAGGTGTTTGAGCGACTCTAGAAAGGCCGCATCAAAGAGTTGAGCCGAAGCGAAGGCCATCGCGTGCTGTTAGGCGTAGAGCTGCGGCACATCAACGTGATCGAGCACCGCCGAGATCACTTGATCGGGCGTGATCCCTTCCGATTGCCCATGAAAGTTCAGGAGCACCCGGTGCCGTAGCGCCGCCAGTGCCACCGCCTTCACATCATCACCACTCACCGCGTAGCGTTCGCCTAACAACGCCTTCACCTTACCGGCCAAAAGCAAGCTCTGCGCGCCACGTGGGCTGGACCCCATCGCCACGAAATCGCCCACCATCCCCGGACAGTAGTCACTCCCCGGCTGGGTCGCCATGACCAGTTGCACGGCATACGCTTGCACGTGATCAGGCACGGGAACGGCCCGCACGGTCTCTCGCAGTTTCACAATCTCTTCGCCACTGGATACGTGTTGGATCTCGATGGCGTCTGTCGACGTGGTGCGATTGAGAATCTCGTGATACTCTTCTTCTTTCGGATAACCGACTAACAATTTGAAGAGAAAGCGATCGAGCTGCGCCTCGGGGAGCGGGTAAGTGCCCTCTTGCTCAACCGGATTCTGGGTCGCCATCACACAATACGGCTCGGCCAACTTGATGGTGCGATTGCCCACCGTGACCTGTTTCTCCTGCATGGCCTCCAACAAGGCCGACTGCGTCTTAGGTGTGGCCCGGTTGATCTCATCCGCGAGCACGAGGTTGGCCACCAAGGGACCCTCACGAAATTGCACCTCCTGCTTGCCATTGCCCGCATCGACCAGCACCGAAGTCCCCTGGATGTCGGCTGGCATCATGTCCGGCGTGAACTGGATACGCGAGAAATCCAGATTGATCGCTTCTCCCAGAGAACGCACTAACATCGTCTTTCCCAGTCCGGGTACGCCCTCAAGGAGAACGTGGCCTCCCGCGAGCATGGCGGATAGGACGCCCTCGATCACGTCCTCCTGACCCACCATCATCCGGCGAACTTCGTCTCGAATCTTTGTGTAAGTCATGCGGAACGCCTCGGCTTGCGCTTCAGCTGTTTGTGGGCTCGTCGAATCACTCATGATATGGGAATTTCTGTAACACGGCCCCCTTGCCAGGTCCAGTAGCAAGGATAGTGCCGCCTAGGGGGTCGGGATCTCGTTCAGCGTGTAATACGCTTGTGGGTGCACAAGCGCATCACCCTCCGACGAGCGCAACGCCGGCAGGTGAAAGGCATGCACGTGGCCTTTCACCATCCCATCCACCCAAAGGCGCACCTGGCGTCCGTCAGAAGCCACCTCAGCTTTGGTGACGGTAGGGGTGGTCTGATCCACTTCTGGGCTACCGTAGCCCTGTTGATAAATGTGGGTGAACGTCTCGATCGCGTAGGTCGTACATTCCCTAGAGGTGCCCACGTCTACCAGATCCGTGAACGAGAGGAGGAAACCATCAGGCGTGACCCGAATCTCCTGGATCTCGAAGGGCATTCTCCCCGTCCACTCAAGGCGCTCTAACACGTTCTCACGATCCCCACGTACTGGCCATCCCCGATTCGTCCCTCCCGCAATGAGGTGTCCGTTAGGCGTAAACTGCAAATTGAGGATCCCCGTCGAAAGCCCCTCGCGAAAGGGATAGCACGCGCCCTGCCACACGCCATTCACCTCTTCCATCGTTGCGCGCATGATGCAGCTCAGCGTGTAGTCGCCAATGAAAAGCTGATCTTGAAAGGGTCCAAATTTCCCCTCCGACCGATCCACGACAAATCCCGAGATTGATTGGCCCATCTTGCGGTAGGGAAAGACGACGGCATACGGCACGAGTTCAGGCACACGTTTCCGCTCTACCATGAGGCGGGAACGTGTATTGGGCATTTCTGGAATCGGCCCCATATGAGGTGCTTTGGCATAGCCCGGAAAGCTTGCTGGATGGCCCATGAAACCGCCAGGTTTGAGGTGTTTGAGAGAACAGGAACCATTCCAAGGCCCCTGGCTCTCGGCGTAGATCATCACGCCTTGAGGATTCATCCCGATTCCTAACGGACTCCGAATTCCACTGCACATTGGTGTCGTCTTTCCATCGGGACTGATCTTAAGAGCCCACCCTCGGAAATCCGTTTTGTAATGATAGGACGCGGAGAGACAGAGCGCCACCCAAAGATTGCCTTCTCTATCAAACTTCGAACCCACAGAAAACTCATGATAGTTCTCAAAGCCCCAGAGATCGCTCAGCGTTTCAAAGCGATCGGCGCGTTCATCCCCGTCGAGATCGGTGAGTCTCGTGACCTCCGTCTGCTGCGTCACATAGAAAGCGCCCTCGCGATAGGCAAGCCCCAAGATCTCATCCAATCCACTCGCATAACGATGGAAGGTTGGCTCGGGGACCCGGTCGTCCACACCGTCGACAAGATAGAGATCCCCCCGCCGCGTCCCGATCGCCAAGCGACCATCCGGCAACCAATCGAAACTGCCAGCCTCTACTATGAGCCCTTCCGGAATCGGAATCTCGACGATGCGGTAATAATCCTGCTCGACCGCCGCTGTGCCCCACTCGACATCGCTGAGAGGCGCCGCGGAGACCACCGCCATGGACCACCCAGCGACAAGGGCGAGAATGGCTTTCATATGGACCAGGTCGACGCGATTCACAGCCCAGCAGCCCAGTCGAGCAGTGCCTCCATGATGATTGCATTGTCATGCACTTCGACCACGACCCCGCCCAAGCCCTCACCGTTGAGGACACTGTTATTGATCCAGCCCGCATCCGTGACCACGACCACGCGGCCGTTTCCAGGCTCGGCCACGCCTAACAGACATCCCTCCGCATTGCGTTCGCCTTTCAATGGGTTGACGCTCATATCATTATCCACCAGGCTGCGCGGCTTCGCCGGATGCCCAGCAGTCCATTCGATGAGATTGCCTGTGTAGTAGGCCCAGATGAGGCCGCCAAACAACGGATTGTCCGCCGGGATCCGGATGGCTTTGGCATCGGTGTAGTCATCGACCCACTTCATCCCAAAGTGGCCTAACAAGTCATTGGTCGATTCGGTTTCCAAGTTGTGATTCTCCTGGTTTCCCATGAGCACCAGGCCACCGCCCTGATAAACGTAGTCTCGCAAGGTCAGGATCATTTCCTTAGAAAAGCGTGGGGGCATGGGGCCATCCCCGACAGCTTCCGCACTGGGATTGCTGATCAAGAGAATGTCCACATTGGCCAAACTCATCTCCGTGGGAGCAGAATCACTCACCGAAACGTCGAAGTTCTCCCCTAACTTCGCAAGAATCTGACTATAACTGCCGTCTGGAAGATACCGCGTTTCGCCTTCCGCATTGAAATATCGGGAATAGCTCACTCGCGGCTTCGCCTCTGGCTGAGAGGTCAGCGGCTGATACCCAGGCGTGGTGGTTTGTATGGACCACAATTGCCCACCCGCGGTGATATAGAGCGTCTTCCAATCAGGTCCACCAAAGCTGCAATTGGTCACTTCGTCATTAGGAATCGCCACAAAGTCTAACAGCTCCCCATCCTGCGACAACACATAGACGCCAGCCGTGCTTTCTTCCGCAATCTCCACCGGCGGCTTCGGAACGTGAATCCCTGCGGCCACGTAAAGTCGCCCCTCCGTATCCTGAGCCATGCCATCAGGCCCGCGCGTTGCTCCCCAATCGTACACAAGGTAGCGCGAGCCTAGCACGACATTGCCCTGCTCACTGAGATCGAACCGCCACAGTTTACGCGCCGCCCCCACATTATTGTTATTGTTATCCGCTACGAAAAGATAGCGGTCATCCGCCGAGACAAGGATTCCGTTAGGGCGATCGACCTCATCATCAATGATTTGGACAAGCCTTCCATCGGGATCAATCCGATACACCCCTTCCACCGCGCGCCCCTCTGAATCCACGATTTCCATTGACTCGCGGGCCCCGTAGCGAGGATCCGTGAAATAGATCCGCCCGTGTGAGTCCACCGCGAGATCGTTCGGAGTGGCAAAGCGTTTGCCACGATAGGTCGACGCCAGCACCTCGACGCGCCCGTCATCCAGGTGATGCCGGGTCACCCGACGTTGCTTGGGTTCGCAAACAAGCAGGTTCCCGTCCGCCTCAACGAGCAGGCCATTAGAGCCCACGTCCGCCTTGAAAGCACCGAAGCTGCCATCGACGCCCAGCCGATTAATCCCACCGTTTCCACTCATGAGGAGACCCAAGCGCGGATGCCAGGCAGGGCCTTCTCCGGCGCCCGAGTCTAGCAGTTTCACAGGCTTGGCTCCTTCAGCGAAGATCTTTGCGCCTGGCTTGGAAATGGGCACGTCCCCGGGCAACAACTCTTGACGCTGATCGATCTCCCTCCCCTCCCAAATCACTGTCTCCCCGTCGTAGGTGAGGATCCGGTGAGCGCTTCGTGGGGCGGGCGGCGCACTCTCCTTGGGTAAGAACGCAGCCATCGCCTTCTTCACCTCGTCATGCTCTGACAAATGGGCGATATTCGTCCATTCGTGAGGGTCTTGACGCAAATCATAGAGTTCCTCACTCCCATCCGCATAGCGAATATACCGCCAATCCTCCGTGCAGGCCCCGTGATTGTCATGATTGTGAGTGGTGATGGCTGGAAAGGCGCGCGGCGCTTGAGGATCGTTCAATTGTGGCACCAGACTTCGCCCCTCAAGATCTTCCCGCTCTGGCAACCCACAGAGTTCCGATAGTGTCGGATAAAGATCTAACAATTCTGCAGGCCGATGACAGGTCACATTCTCCCCCACCCCAGGGCCGGCGAAGATGAGGGGAACGCGTGTTCCATCCGTCCACAGCGTGTTCTTCCCGGTGATGTCCTTCTCACCCACATGCCATCCATGATCCGACCACAACACCACCACTGTATCGTCCGCTTTACCACTTGCTTCCAAAGCATCTAAGACACGCCCAACCTGACTATCGACAAAACTCACACTAGCAAGATACGCTTGCACCAGGTGTCGCCATTCATTGTGTTGTTGCAACCAGCTAAGCCGCGTCTCAGGAAGATCCCAATGCAAGTAGGAGGCGAAGCGTGGCAGGTCGGACCGATCCCCATGCAAGTAGGGTGGCAATGCAAGGGTATCTTGCGGATAGAGATCGAACCACTTCTGAGTCGCGTAGCAAGGTACGTGTGGGAGAAAGAAGCCCACGGCAAGGAAGAATGGCTGCTCGGATGCCGCTTGTTTCTCTAGCGTTTCCACCGCCCAGCTCGCCACGGCCCAATCACCTTTGTCCTCGTCCTTGTGAGGAAAGGTGCCCCAATCCACCAAGGGATTCTTGGACGGTGTATCAACGATCTTCTTATCTGGCTTCGCTCCCACGCTTGCATTCGGCCCCCATTCATCGAACTCATCCTCGCGACCGCGTTTGCCACCATGAAAGATCTTGCCACCACTCATCGTGTGGTAGCCCTGTTGGGAAAAGTGTTGGGCCAAAGTCACACGATCCTCTAGTCCCTCCACGGTGCGAAACCACGGCGCCAAGCCGTAAATACCGGTCGTGGAAGGACGCAAGCCTAACATCAGACTTGTGCGCGACGAATTGCAGAGCGGTGACTGGCAATGCGCATTGGTAAACGTCGTCCCCCGCGCGGCCAAGCGATCCATGCTTGGCGTCTGGACCTGAGGATGGCCGCCTAACGGCCCCACCCAATCGTTGAGATCATCGATCGCGATGAAGAGGACATTCGGCTTGGCCGCCGCCGTGCCCAACAGAGAAACCCACCCAAAGAAGAGGGCGCAAAGGAGTCGTGTCATGGGTCTATCCGAACGGGGAATGCCTCCCGGTGTCAATGCAACAACGCCTGGATGGCCTTCTTCACAATCGGCTCGACTTCGGGGGCCACCCGCGAGGCGCGAGGACTCGACTCATAGCCGCCTTCTTCATATTGCGCCGTCAAACAGATGTAACCGGGCCCGTAGTCGCCATAGCTGGCAAAGGCGACAAAGGCGTCTCCGGCGACTTCTTGTGCAAAGAGCTGGTAACCCACCACCATCTCTCCGGGGCCAAAGAGGGCACGCACGCTTCCGAGTTGCAACCCACTGAGTTGTTGGGCATGCCCAACTTCTCCCCGCCAGTGCCAGGCGAGGTACGCTGCCGCGCCTTTCTTCGCCAGGAGAGTGACTTCCGGATCTTTAAGCTGGGTCTCCAACTCCTCCGTCGAGGCGAAGGCAGTGGAAATGGGCAAGTGCATCGATTCCACCTGCCATTGCAGATCCGCTCGCCCGATGGGAGTCTTCTCCATGGAGGAGACAGCCGCCGCCATGCCTGCCGCAAGTCGCTCCGCTAGTTTCAGGCGATTGCTAGGGTCGCCATCGTTCCACTTGCCCGCGCCGATGTCACCACCCGCACCATTGAAATGAATGTGAGGCACCCCGCCCATGGCGGTCTCTCGCAGCTGACGCGCAATGCCTGGAAAGTCAGGATTGGCTCCACCCGTTCGATAGTAGCTCTGTGGATGCGTGGCGTAGAATGTTAGGACCAATTGCAACGCATCCTCCGTGTAGAATCCGATCGCTCGCAGCATGGGGTCCACCGTCCCAATGGGGAGCGCTCGCACCTCTGGATCCTTGCACGCCGTGTAGCGGGTGTGGGCCACCTTACCATCGGGACCTAACAAACGCCGATTTGACGCCACTTCTTCTACTTCGCCCTTTCCATGACCGAGGTGAGTGATGGGCTGAGGATCGCGGAGAGAGGCCTGCAAGGCGGTGGCGGCATTGGCAATGGTCCGCCTCATGAAGACGGGATCAAACAGCTCCCCACCCAATCCATGCGCTGCCAAGATCTTGTGCGCAGTGAAGTCACACACGGGAGCGTCATGCTGGTGCAAGGTGTGCACGACGACGCGATCCGTCGTCGTGTCTGCGGCTTCTGCCAGGGCTTCTTTCCACGCATCCTGCCCCTCATTTGCCACCCCGATCCAGTCCAGCACACAAAGCACGACAGGCAGCCCCTCTCCTAACAAGGCCACCCCGCGACAGCTCAGCGGAAGATCTTCCCAGGTCATTTCATCATAGGCCAATGGCGTGCCAATCGGGGGCGTGGCATCGCATTCAAAGTAGGCTATCTGCAAAGGGGGCTGACGGAGATGCGCAGTGAGAGCGAGATCGAAGGCGAGGTCACTGCTGGTGCGATCCGATTGATGGACGCTGACTGCCAAGACATTGGTTCCGCCACGCAGATGCTCTGGATCCAACGTCACCTTCACTCCTTCCGTCACTTCGCCCCGCAGCTTCTCCGCAGCAAGTGTCTCGCCTGACACTCTCCCTTCTGGCATCCGCACACGCCCCATCTCCTCCCCATTGAGATAAACGACGGCACCATCATCGACGAGAACCTCCGCGACCAACGTCTCCACCGCCGAAGGGCGCTCGATCTCAAAAGCCTTCCGGAAATAGGTGACCGCGTGCTTGGCACTAGCATCCTCCCCGAAGGATAGGGTTGTGGCAAAGCTCACCGACTCATCCGTTTCATATCCCAGCGGGGCGGCACCAACCCTCCAAGGATCACCGTCAACCACGCGCGTGCGCCATTCGTGCCCAGGCTCCTTGCCGTCATCGCGATACTGCCACCCATCGGCCCCCTTGCTAATTAGCGGCCTTTCACCAGAAGCAGTGACAAGAAGGAAGAGAAATGTGAGGATAGAGACGACCGGCTTCATGAGGCGATCGTAGTGGGATTGAATCAGGAGTGCAATTCAATCGTCGTCGCGTTCCTGGCGCTTCCGCTTCAATGCTAACAATCGCTCGGTCGTCGATAGAGCGCTTTCGTCAATGGGCTCTTCCGACTTCTCGTCCTCGACTGGGACGGCCTTCGGCGATGGCGACCTCGTGGGCGAGGGATGCTTGAGAGGCAACTCTTGAGGACGCTCGCTCCGCGCTTCCACGGCCGCTTTGCGCTTGAGGAGCGCGCTCATGGTTGCCCCTGATTCTTCCGATGCCTGCCGCCGAGTAAACCAGCCCTTCACCACAGCAGGATCGATTTGCACCCGTCGCAACCCCACATCGAGTGGCAAGAGGCAGGCGAGCATGACGAGGAACCAATCAGCAATGGATCGCGACGATTCCTTGCTGATGCGCTCAAAGGTGAAGAGCTCCGTTTCATCCCCGCGCAAGACACGGCCGCCGGTACGCTCGGCGATGCGCTCTAGCGTCTTCGCGGTGGAATGCAATTGCAGATACTCCGGCGAGTAGGCCACGGCAAGGCTATCGACCGCTTTGTCAGAGCGCCCTTGCCCCGTTCCCGCCACCATCACTTGGTACCGCCCCGTACCCCAGAGGGGAACAACGGCCCGGTAGCGACGCGGCGCTACTTGCGTGAGCGTTAGAGTCTCCTCCTGATCGCCCGGTCCCAGCACTCGAGCCTGCATTTCGAGGAACCCACCATCTTCGTGATGATCTTCCACCGTGATTACCCCCTCGTTGCCCACAGCAGAGACCTCCATGTTCAGATCGCTCTCCTCCTCGCCCCGCGAAATCTCTGTCATGAGTTGGCTGACAAAGGCGCGATACTTGTCCCAACTCACCCAATCGACTCCCCAATTCGGAGCCAGATCGGAAGTGAAGGCCGCAGCCGCTCCCGTGCCATAGCGCCAGACAGAGAGGATAGGATTGATTTCCTCCTCTTCAGGCCCACGTAGAATCGTGTGCGAGCGCGGCTTCGCACTGGTGAGGACGTAACCGTGTAACTCTGGAGTCGCTTGGATCCCTTTGAGTATCGGTGAGGGAAATTCCACAGACGGCGCAAAGGTCTTGTTCTGAATCATGCTCCGCTTCAACGTCTTAGCCTCCTTGATGAAGATGGAAGGGAGCTCCGCTGGATCGATCGGTTCGTAATAGCGTCCGCCAGTGGTCACTGCCAGCGATTCTAACAATTGCGTATCATTGGGACCATGGGGATTGATCCCAATCGTGCTAATAGTGATCTTGTTAGCAACAAACGCATCCACCACAGCGGGCACCGGCGGCGTCGGGTCACCATCTGAAATGATAATCATGTGCTTCATCGCCGCGTCATTGGCCACCAAGCCGTCCAACGCCATTTGCATCGTCGGCGCAAAGGACGGCATGTCGCCCGGATGCGCTTGATTGATCTTCATCGCCAGTTCCTCATAGTTTGAGGCAGCTTGTAGCGTGAAGAGCCACTCGACCCCTCTTCCTCCGTAGATCAATACGCCCACGTCGTCTTGATCCCCTAACACTCGGATCGCTTGCTTGGCGATCTTCTTGGCCCAGGTATTGCCCCCTGGAAACTCACAGGTATGCAAGACCATCGCCAACGCGCCTTTCGGCAAGATCTTCTTCTGCTTGATATCCATGCTCACTGGCAAGGTCTCTTCGATCGCCGTCCGATGATAGCCGCCCGGACCAAAGCTATTCTCCCCGCCTACCATCAGAAATCCGATGCCCTGCCCATAGACCGCTCGTTTCACCGCATCCAACTGCACGACGTCAAAGGCATCCGACGGCACATTAACAAAGACCACACTATCATAGGGCATGAGAGAGATCGCCGTACGCGGGAACGCGTAGGCATCGCGCACTTCCACCACGCGATTCGCCTCTCGCAGTGCTCTCACAAAGGCCTCATGATCACGCGCATCCCCATCGGGATCGATCACTACGAGGGTCTTCCCTTCCCCACGAAGGAACAAATCGCTCACGGCCACGTTATTCCCTTCCCAGCCATCCTCACGCTCATCCATCAGGAGACGCGCGGTGTACTCATAGTAGCCCGCTTCACGCAGGTAGATCGGCAAGGTGATCCGATTCTTTCCCTCGGTGAACGTCACTTCCTCTCGAAAGATATCGTGTCCATTCTCCTGGACGAGCAAAGTCCCCTTCCCCGAGTGGATGGCCGTGAGCAAGACGTGCGCTTCATAGCTCTCCCCTACCTTCACCGCCTTGGGAAGATCGATCCGCTCTAGCCACGCCTCCTTCTCCAGATGCATCTGCACGGGCAACACATCCACGGCAATGCCCCGCGCATTCAACTGATCTAACACAGGCGTCACATCCCCTGCCGTCTCCGTACCATCGCTGATCAGCACGATCCGGCCAGGATTCTCCTCAGGAATCACCGCCGCGGCCAGGCCGAGTCCCTTCTGCAAATCCGTCCCATCTTTGGATAACTGTGAGTTGATTGCCTCAAAAGGAAACGATTGCTGCGGAGGCAACTCCACCGCGGCATCGCGCCCGAAGAGAACGAGCCCCACTTCATCAGTCTCCCCCTTTCCACCCGCCGTCTCCAGGATGTAGCGGATCGCTTCATCCTGCACCGGACGACTCATCGAATCCGACAAATCCAAAGCATACATCACGGCGTACTGATCATTCTCCCGCACCGCGCGTGGCCCTGCCAAGAGCATCAGAAATAACCCTAGCATCACCAAGCGAAAGGCCAACGCAAGGACGCCTCGCACCTTCCCCAATCCGTGAAAGCCCTGATGATGCATCCACCAGAACCAAGGCGCCGTCGCCACGAGGAGAAAGACCCAGCGATGGGAGAACCGCACCTTCTGCTGCGTCTCAAGCGCAAGGATGCCCCCCAAGAACGCCAGCAGAAACACAGCCAACGGCAGCACACTCTGCCAGGTCACCGCCCGACGTTTCGGCGGGATGACAGCAGCAACACTCTGGCGAAGAACAGACACAGGCAAGGCAACCTAACGAAGATCGCTCAACCGCACCACCATTCTTTCTCCTGAATCCGAATCAGCGATGCAACATTCTCTGCTTCGGTGAAGGCAATCCAGAATGACCCGCGAAATCGAGTGCATCATCGACGGTGAGTGTGTATGATAGGACTCGTGACTTAGGAAGGTGCTCACCGTTTCCCAATAAGGATCTGCGGCCGCGTAACGGGCTGCCGCGAACGTTTCCAGAGTTGGCAGAGGCCCGGTTTCGGCGTAGCGTGAATCCTGATGGAAGCCTTCAAACAGAATCCGTTTCCCGGCATGAATCCCTTCATGGAGCAGCAGTGGGAGGATGCACACGCTCGGCTCATCGGCTATATGAGTGATGGGATTCAAGAGCAGTTGCCAGAGGATCTCGTGGCGCGGGCGGAAGAACGGGTGGTTGGGATTGGGGATCCCATCGGTTCGACTGAATTTCGCTCCGATGTGAGTGTGGTGGAGCCTTGGAAGGACCATCGCGATGATCGTGGTGGTGGTGTGGCGACGATGCCTCCACCTGTGACAGTGAGGGCGCCTGGAGCAGAGGAACCGAGTTTCACCGTTCGTCTGGAGGAATTTCACCGCTGGATCGAAATCCGAGACTTAAAGGGCAAGGTGGTCACTGTGATCGAGTTGCTGAGCCCCTCTAACGAAGTCGGAGCCATCGGTCGGGAACGCTACCAGCGGAAACGCCAATCCTTTCTCTCCAATGGCATCAATATGGTGGAGATTGATCTCATCCGGCAAGGAGCACCCGTCTTTGACGACGAATGGAGCCGCCTGATGGGTGAGAACGCCAAGCCCTACGGAATCTACGTGTCTCGCATGAACCATCCCCAATGCCGCGAAGGGGAAGCCGACGTCTATCTCGTGGGCCTTCGGCAAACGCTCCCGGTCATTTCCGTTCCCCTCCGCTCGGGAGAGCCTGAGATCGCCCTGGCATTGCAGCCATTGATCGATCAATGTCATGTGCGTGGCCGCTATCATTTGCTTCACTACGACCGGCAGCTCTACCCACGACTAGTTGAAGACGACCTCACCTGGGTAAATGGACGCCTCCTAGAACACGGACTCTCCTAGCAACTCTTTGGATGGGTTTGATTGTCTTTGGCCAGTAGACTACCTGACGAAAACTGCAGCCGTCCAAGGAGTCTCTCCTTTCACTCAATCGTCGGCGCGTCACGAACGGTGAGCCAGCCCGGCTCGCCGATAGCGCAACGCAAACCGTCATTTGAAAGAAGCCCTGAATCTGCAAGGCGTCGTCCACGAAAGATCAGCCTGTTCCACCGTGGCTAATTCAAGTAGATTGCCCAGCATGGCTCGCATCCTCTCGCATCTGATCTTCCTCGCCAGCATTGGCATCGCCTCTGGAGAGCTGATCATCAGCGAGTTCCTTGCCATCAATGGCCAGGGACTCGTCGACAAAGATGGGGATCACTCTGACTGGATTGAGTTGCACAACACAGGGTCGGAGCCCGTGGAATGGACGGGCTGGCATTTGACTGATGATCCTGACAACCTTACGAAATGGCGCCTTCCCAAAGGCTCTCTGGCGCCTGACACTTACACGATCATTCACGCTTCGGGGAAGGATTTCGCCAGTCTCTTCCATCCTGAGATCCATGCCAACTTCAGCTTGCAGGGGGACGGCGAATACCTCGCATTGGTGAAGCCCGATGGGCTCTCAATCGCTCAAGAGTTCGCTCCTTCCTTCCCCGAGCAGCGGCGGGACGTTTCCACGGGCCTTGCCCCTGACGGCACCCTCGCGCGGTTCCCCACCCCCACCCCGGGCGCTGCCAATGGAGAACCCAGCGCGGGGATCGTGGCTCCGGTGCGATTCAGCGTCACGCGAGGGATCATCAATGAGCCGTTCATGCTTCAACTTCACTGTGACACTCCAGAGGCGACCATTCGCTTCACCACGTCTGGCAAGGCACCCTCCCTCTTCACGGCACAGACCTATCAAGAGCCCATTCCGATTGCAGAGACCACCATTATTCGGGCGCATGCGGTGCATGACGGATTCATCTCGGCACCGTTGGAAACACATACCTATCTCTTTCTCGACGACATTCTCCGCCAGGAGACCTTGTCTACGAGCGTGACGGCGCATCCCGTCTATGGCCCCCTCATGCGCTCGGCCCTATTAGAACATCCCTCCATATCGCTCGTCACGCCGGAACCTGACATTAGCAAAGTCACGGAACAGGAAACATCGGTTGAAATGCTATTCCCTGATGGTGCGGATGGCTTTCAAATCGATGCCGGCGTGAAACGCGTGGGCGGTCACAGCTTGAATGCCTATCCCAAGAACAACATGCGTCTCTATTTCCGCAGTGTTTACGGGAAGGAGGCCTTGCGCTTTCCCCTATTCGAAGACCACCCATATACGGACGTGGCGGCTGATCGCTTTGATCAATTGAATCTTCGCAGCGGCTCTCATGACAGTCTCTTCTATCTCGGAGCGGCCTCGCCTCCTCAACCACCCAGCAATGGTCAATACCTACGCAATCGTTGGATCAATGACATGCAATTCCTCATGGGGCATGAATCGCTACGCGGCCGATGGGTGCATGTCTATATCAACGGCCTTTATTGGGGACACTATCAATTGCTCGAACGCAATACTCAGGACTACTTTGCCTCCTACCTGGGCGGCAACGAGGAGGACTACGTGGCGGTGAACAAAGGACAAGGCATTGGCAACAGCGATATGAGTGCCTGGAGCGCGATGCAAGCAGCGCGCCATGACTATGAAGAATTTCTACGCTGGGTAGATATTGAGAATTACGTCGATTATATGCTGCTGAATTATTACTGCGGTAACGATTGGGATTGGAATCCGGAACAGAATTGGGCAGGCGGTGGTCCGGTGGAGCCTGATCGCGGCGGCATGAAATTCATCGCCTGGGACTCTGACATCATCTTCAGGCGCTTGAATGACAATAACCTGGGGAAAGGCGGCCCGCACAGCCTCTTCCCGACACTCATGCGCCATGAAGAATTTGCCATGCTGGTGGCCGATCGCATCCAGCAACACTTCCATCACGACGGCTTGCTCACTCCTGACAACGTTGCCAAAGCCTACAACTTTCGCGCCGAACAAATCCGGCTTTCCATCATTCCCGAAACCGCCCGTTGGGAACGTGGCCGATGGACACGGGACAACCAATGGCAACGCGAATGGGATCGTTTGAACGACGAGTTTTTCCCAAACCGAACCGCCGTCGTTCTGGAGCAGTTCCGCGCGAAAGGGTGGTCGGGCGTCACCGCGGCACCGGAGATGCATCCTTTCGGTGGTTATGTCAGCGACGACTTATCGGTGAGACTTTCGAAGGGACTCTTTGCCACGGGCACCATTCTCTACACCACGGACGGCAACGATCCACGAATGCCCGGTGGCGAAACATCTCCAACGGCTCAAGAGGCAACGGCGCCATTCACGCTCAGCGAATCGGCAACCGTGAAGGCGCGCGTCCGCCAAAGCGGAGGCTGGTCCCCCCTCACCAAGGCACGCTTCTTCGTGAATCAGGTGGCCGCATCTCCCAGCCATCTCACCTTCTCCAAGATTCACTATCGCCCCGCCGCTCCCTCGCCAGAAGAAATCGCCAGCGGCTACGACAGCCGCAAGGATTTCGAATTTGTGGAGATCCACAATCTGAGCACGGACACCGTGAATCTTGAAGATGTCCGCTTCGACCTGGGGATCCGTTTCACGTTTCAGGACGCTGCCATCCTGCATTTGCAACCAGGCGAGGGCGTGTTCGTCGTCAGCCACGAGGCCGCTTTCCACGCTCGCTACGGCGAAGGCTTGCCAGTCGCCGGTGAGTTCGCAGGGAGTCTCTCCAATGATGGCGAAACATTGCGATTGGTGAACCAGGCGGATGAGATTCTGCAAGAGCTGCGCTATGACGACGAGAGTCCCTGGCCAACAGAAGCGGACGGCGACGGGCATCACCTCCATCTCGCCATCGATGGCAAAGCCTCCACTTCCTCTCCCGATGAATGGCGCGCCAGCCGGATGGAAGATAGCCTAATCGCCTCCGAAGACATCACCTACGACCAATGGGCATCGGTCACTTTCGACAACGATGGTGATCCCCAGCCTGACAATGATGCCGACAACGACGGCTTCTCCAATTTCCTTGAGTATGTGTTCCAGAGCAATCCGAATGATCCCAGTGATCAACCCCTGTTCACCATCGTCCGTGACTCTGAGGGACGCGTGACACTTTCCGTGCCCCTACGTGCTCAGCTCAGGGACGCCACGGTGCATCTGCAAGGATCGTCGACGCTGCACAAGTGGCAGAGGCTCTCTCTGGACGAGGAGCCTCTTACGATGGACGCAGAAACCACTACTTTCTCCCTGCCCGCGCCCGTTGCCGAACAGCATCCCTTCCTGCGCATGGAAGTTCGGCACGACGGCTAATCATGCTTCTTCACAAAGAAGAGGACTCGTCAGCAGGAAGTTCTCCGGTCTCCGATTGGCCCTCTTGCCAGGCAGGATTGCCTAACATCTCCACACTCGATTTGCCCATGGCCACCGAGATCCAGCGAAATTCTTCCATGTTGTCGAGGATCACCTTGATGAGCATCGTCAGCGGAATGGCGACGAACATGCCGGCGGGGCCCCAGAGCCAACCCCAGAACAAGGCGGAGAGAATCACCACGAGCGTGGAAAGTCCAAACCGACGCCCGAGAAGCATGGGCTCAATGAAATTGCCTAACGACATGTTGATACAGAGGTAGCCCACTCCAATCAACGTCGCCGGCACAATCCCCAGTTGCCATAAGGCGAGCAAACATGGCGGGATGGCAGCGATGATGGACCCAATGGAAGGGATGTAATTGAGCGCAAACGCAAGCAACCCCCAGAGCAGTGGAAACTCCAAATTGAATGACCACGTCAGCAGGGAGGCGAGCAGTCCCGTGGCGAGGCTCACCGCGGTCTTGATGTGCAAGTAACGTTGGATGTCCTGCGAGATCTGCCCGAGAAAAGCCAAGTCCGGTCCTTTGGCCTTGAGAATGTCCTCAAGCCTTGAGGGCATGACAAGCGACTCCGTCATCATGAAGATCATGACGATGAAGATGAAGAAGACGGTTCCAGCGAGGGAGACAAATTGGTCTAACACTTGATTTGCCGTGGGCAATTCGTAGCTGAAGTGAAAGGCCATGCGCCGGATGACTTCAGAGAAATTCTCCTTACTTTCTTTCAACTGATCAGTCTTGGTAAGGATCGGTGTTTCTTCGAAAACCTTGTCCCCCCATTGTTCCAATGTCTGCCGCATTTCATCCACGTAAACAGGTGCCTTGGGCAGGAAATCCATCATCACATTGACAGTCAGCGCCACAAAGACTCCCAGCAGCGTGAGGTTCACAATCAACGCCACCAGAACCGAGAGCACGTGCGGGATACCTCGGTGATGGAGCCACCCAATGAACGGCGCATTGAGCGCTGCAAGAAAGAAAGCCAGGACCACGGGTACAAGGAAACTGCCCGCGACGCGGAGGCCCCCGAGAATGATGAAGAGACATGCCACGGCGAGGATCATTCGCAGGCCCGGGGTAAGGATCTTCATCTTGCCTGGGAACTAACGCAGGTTCGGACCGCTGTCGACTATTTCGCGAGGTCCCCACGCGCCGTGAGAGGCAGGCGGACAAGCGAATCGTCGCGATAGGCGCGCTGAGCAGCAAGCGCGATCCGCGTGCCGCACCAGCCATCTTCCACCGTGACCGGGGCCGCCTTTCCTTCCAGGCAGCACTGCACAAAGGCCTGTAATTCATCGCGATACGCGGTCTCGAAGCGCTCGAGAAACCCCTGGCTGCAGAGACGGCGCACCCCATGCCCGTCGAGGATCTCCACGTGATTGCGCTGGGGCACCGTACCGACGCGCAGTGATCCCTCGGTGCCAATCACCTCTGTTTCGACCTGATAGCCATGAGCCGCCATTCGCCCGGCAAAGACAAAGAGCATGGCTTGATTCTCAAACTTCAGAAACGCCCCCACATGATCCCCATCGTCATGCGCCGCGAAGGCCTCATGCGCGTAACACCCTCCGCCAGCCACCACTGACACAGGCTCTGAATCGAGCAGCCACCTCGCGAGATCAAAGTCGTGCACCGCCATGTCGAGAAACTGCCCCGCACTGTGCGGCAGGTAGGCGAGGGCCCCATCGATCGCTGCTGCGGGATCCACACTGTAGCTACGGACAAGCATGGGGCGCCCAATCTCGCCCGCGTCGAGACGCCGTTTCACTTCGCGATACGACGGGTCAAATCGCCGCATGAATCCTAGCATCACCACCTGATTGGGATGCGCCCGGCAACAGGCCATCACTTCCACACACTCCTCCTCACGCGTGCCTAGTGGCTTCTCACAAAAGACATGCTGCCCCGCAGCCAACGCCATCTTGATGTGCGCGCAATGACAGTCGGAAGGCGTGCTCAGGACGACGGCATCCAAGGCCGCCTCCGCCAGCATCCGCTCATAATTCGCAAACACCGGCGTCCCGGGAAACGATTCCTCAGCCGCCGCCCGCTCATTTGGTGTCACACTGCAAACCGCGGCCAGCTCAGCATCGCGCAGATGAAAGGCGAGCGTCTCCGCATGGAACTTCCCCAAGCGCCCCAGCCCAACGGCTCCCACCCGCAGCGGCTTCATGCCTCTGCCGTCACTTCAGGAATCTCTAACAAGCGATCCAACAGCAGGATGGGAAAACCATCTTCAATCGGATACGCGCGCTGCCCATCCTCGGTGACAAGGAAATCCTCAGCCTCACTAACCTGACTCCAGTGACTACGCTCGGCGGCATCGGCAGGATGTAAGACCTGCCCACTTCGAGGACATCGCAAGAGTGCTAGGAGTGCCGGTTCAATCTTCAGAGCTTCAGTCATCTACCGTGAACTGGTAGGTAGCAAAGAACATTTCTTGGAAACTTTGCTCTCCCCAGGTCACTGGGATCGTGGGGTCTGGATTGTGCGGATTGAGCGCCGAATTGTCCCAGGCATTGCGAATGACAAGCGTTGACCCTTTCGGAAGCTTGACGGGCTCTTCCAACACGTAAGTGCGTTGCCAGTTGAAGTTATAGTTAGGAACCGAAAGCAGATCCTCCTCCGACCCATCGGGTAGGCGCGCGTGAAAGCTCATCCGTTTCCCACGGTAATGCATGTGGGGATTCATCGCATACAGCGTGATATCTTTATTCGTCCGGCGTTCGTAGCTTTCGGCGTATTCCCGGTCACCTGGTGGGATGCGGAATTTCGGGTGAATCACGACTCCCGTGTGGACTTCTTTCTCCACAGGGCCCTCCGCCAAGAAGAAGCCAATCTGGGTTTCGTCTCTCTCGGGTTTGCCCGATGTGGTGTAGTGCAACTGGAACTTCAATCGGAAACCGGCAGGCAACCGCACGCCCATCCCGTCCGGCGCTGGCCAAGCCGCAGTTCCCGGAGCGTATCCCGTGAACCACTTCTCATGGCGCCCGCGACTCTTCGATCCTTTGGGATACCCGGTCACGACCACATGGTGCAGCACACGAGTATTGTCAGGATTGACCTCCATGCCGCGAAGCCACACATCTTTGTCAAACGGTGTGTCCACCGTGACATACCGATAGTCAATCACGCCCTCAGCGGGAATCTCTTGCTTGGGTAACTTGAGGACATGGTCCGGCTCGCCCAAGCGCCACTCCGATTGCTCTGGCACGTATCCCTCCAAGGGATCAGGCCCCTCGCCACGAGGCGAGCCTGCCCGGATCCATGCCAGCACCGTCTCCGTCTCTTCAGGAGTCAGCCCCTGGTCTTCTTGAAATTTACCAATGTGAGGGTCCGCATGCCAAGGGGGCATCTGTTTGGTAGCGATGACTTCAGCCATCATCTCCGACCAGCCACGCACCTTGCGATGACTCGTCATCGCGAAAGGTCCGATACCTCCTTTCGTGTGACAAGTGACGCAACGCTTCATCAAGATAGGCGCCACCTGCTCCCCGTAGGATGGCACTTCTGAAGGCCCCATGGTGATCTTGCACCCAGGCGCCTCCGTCGACGCTACCGGGGGCGCTTCTTCTTTCAAAAGAGCATCAATCGCGTCACGCAGATAATGCTCCGTCGCTTCCGGTTTCTCTTTCTGATAGCTCAGGCGATCATCAATCGCTCCCCGGTAGAAGACCTGCGGCCCTTCCGGTTTGATCAAGATCGCCTCCGCCGTCCGGTCGATTTCTAACAAATGCGCTACCGTCTGTGCCTCGTCTAGGAGGATGGGAAAGTCCATTCCGTAAGTAGCAGCCTCTGACACAATCTCCTCACGCGTATCCTGCAAATTCGCGTTGAGCATGCCGAAGAGAATTCCCTTCGCTTCGTAAGCGTCACGGAGCCGTTTCAATTCGGGAACGCGCTTCTGCACTAGTGGACAACCATTTCCCTGCACGAAAAGCACGATACCTTTCACGCCAGGCACCCGACAGTAATAATCGAGTTCATGGTAACGCCCCTCATGGTCCAAGAGGGCGAAATTGGGAACAGCAGAAGCCGCCGCTACCGCTGTACACAGCAAGGAGAAACAGGAGATTTGGAGAAATCGCATCATCGTGATCTCTGAAGAAACCCCTGGAGCGCGTCCTGTCGCTGCCGAAATCGTTTCAGACTGTTGCAAAGACGCTCTGCTCAATCTCATCGACCCCACACTCTGCCTCTTTGCACGAGGTTGGAACTCGAGCCTAGCGTGAAGCGAGGAAATCGAGACGTTCGCGCAAGTCTGTCAGCGATTGTTCGCTGAAAGCGACATCGGGGCGCTCTTCTAAACTTGGTTTGGGATGGGCAGCCCTAAGGGCACGATCGATGATCGCCGCGAAATCAGCGCGCGTCGCGTGATCTTGAATCTCGGACAACCAAGCACGCGCTTCTTCCGGGTCGGCAGATGACCGATGCACCACGCGCTCGATGAGTCGACCCACGAGCGGATCGCGAGAGCGCGATGGGGGCAGTTTCAGCACCATCGACTTCGCACGCTCTGGCTTAAGCGCGGCCACCAAATCGATCTCGGCAAGCTTGGCACGATAGAAATCGGCACTGTCCTCGCCTAACGCTTGCACCCACTGATCAAACCCTGATTTGTCCCCACGGACAATCCATCCGAGACCGAAACTGTGCATGACGAGGGCCCGCGTTTCTGGATTCCGGACACGCGCTAAAGCAGCTAGGCCATCCTGCGGCGACTGTTGGCCAAAGCGATAGAAGGCCTGTTCAAGAACGGCCCGTTGATTGGCCAGGCTCTCGATATCTTGCGACCAAAGCACAGCTTCTTCCGGGGTCAGTTGCGCCGCAGCCAATCCAAAGAGCGCAGATGCCTGCTCGACCTCCTGAAAGCCATCGAGCCATTCCCTCGAATGCGCACTGGATTGTGGCACCCACTCTTCGAATACCGTGAGAGCAAGCTCCCAAGGATTCTGTGAGGATGGGCGTTCAAGCGCCCATTCCATCGCTCGCGTTGGCTCGGAAGCCGACCAGACCCGCGCGACAGCACGCTGCGCGGCGGGCCGTTCGCTATCCTGCAATTGGGTCGCCCATGCTGCCGCCGCAATGGGATCGCTCAACGTCCAATGGGCGACAATTTGTGAAAGGACTCGAGTGGTGCGCTCTCCTTCAGGCAACTGACTCAACCAATCTGCCACCGCCTGAGGATCACGATCAAAGAGAAGTGGCAACGTCGCCGACCAGACAGCAGTCTTAGTATGCCCAGCCGCCTGCGACGTTTCGGCAATGCTCGTGGCCAACGACTCACCCTCTGGCAAGTTCACCAACCAATGGAGAACCGCCTCACTGTCCTTTGCAGGGTCCACAATAGCCCGCGCCAAAGTATCAACGTGCTCCTCCCGATTGTGGGTCCGTCCCACTAACCAATCGTAGGCGGCATCGATGTTTTCCCGGCCTAACTGATGCAAGACGACCGCAAAGGCCGATTGTTCCGCTTCCGCCTGACGAGGAAGAGCGCGCACCCACGCCAGGGCTGCCAAGGAATCCTCCTGCATCCATCTTTCTAACGGAATAGCCATCGACTCTTCAAGAGTCTCTCGATGGGGATCTGTGAGGGCCTCGCTCTCCATCAGATCGGAGATGACACGCGCATTGCGAGGGGAATCGAGCCTCGTCCAGCGAGTGAAGAGATCTAGCAGATAGGCGGCGTCATCACGTCCCCGCAAGTAGACGGTGAGGCGTTCCAGTGCTTCCTCGCGCGGACTGGGTTCGAGTCGATAAATGCCTTCGATGTCATCGATCGCCAACCGGGCGGCCCTGGACAGGTGTGGAACCTGCCCAAGGCCGGGGTTGTCAACGATTGCAGGGTTGAAGGGGCTGACATCCGGCGTCGACTCCGCGAGTGCCGAAGAGGGTTGGAAAAGGTGTTGATGTGAGAGCCATCCGGTGCTCACGACGGCGATGGCCGCGAGCGCGAGGGTGCCCGTGGAAGGGGTCCATCCGTTCGTGAGTTGACTCCACCACGAAGGGGTGGCTGCACTACTAAGGGGTGGCACTGAGCGCAGGGCCGACTCCGCCAGTTGATGCGCGAGGAAGTGCGGAGGCGTCATCGCATCCACGCTCAGAATCTGCGCGCCCATGACACCGGCTGGCAGTGCCAATCCCCGCCTGGCAACGAGGGAGCGTAAACTCTCGGTCGCCCGCTCCACCCGCTTCTGAGCGGCACGCGGCTGAATCCCATACAATTCCCCAATCGCCTCAGCACTCTGACCATCATAATAGCGGAGGAAGAGCAACGTGCGCTGATTGTCGGGCAAGCCAGCCAAGGCTTCGCGCACGGCACCAGCGAGTTCATCGCTCACAGCTTGCCCTTCACGAGCGATCGTTTCGCGGCGGGCGGCCTCCTCCTCGCGGGCTTGTCGACGTTGTTCGGTGCGCATGGTTTGAGCGATTTGTTTCTCGGTGACTCGGTAGAGCCAGGCAGGCAGGCTGAGGATCTTCTCTTGCTGGCGAGCGCTCTTGGCCAGAGCACAGAGGACATTCTGACTGACCTCTTCAGCCATGGGCGCACTGCGGAGGCGCCGTTTGGCCAAGCCGTAGATAAGAGGAAGATGCCGACGAACCAACTCGCGGAAGGCTTCTTGGTCGTCTTTCTGCCCGTAGGCGGCCAGGAGGCTGGCATCCTCCATCCCGTCGTGCATGCGTTAGTCTAACAAAGTGGTCTTGATCCGGAACAGCTTGAGTCCCATCTCGTCAATGGGAGCTACCGAGCGAAGGGTGATCTTTTGGAAATTCGGAGCCGTCTCAGCTGCTTCGAGTACTTCAAAGTGGTCGTCAGCCATTTCCCATTGGCGCCCATTGCGAGAGCCTTCGATCGCTGCAGCCATCCCGATCGCATCGACTCGTCGCGTCACGGTGAGGGTCACATACCAGGCGCCTTGCAAAGCCACTAAGCGAAGGTCGACGGGATGTTTCTCCGCACCGGAAAAGGGATCACTGCCCAAGAAATACTCGGTGATGTCCTCAATGCCATCGCCATCTGAGTCAGCGGTGGGATCTGGCTGCTCATTCTCTTCTAACGCTAATGCCTCTTCCAGCCCATCCGTCCAATCGAGAAAGTCCTTCTCCAAATGAGCGAGGTCCAAGGAGAAATCGAAGAGAATGGCTCCAATGGTGCGCTTGATAGGTTCGGCACCATCGGGAGTCGGTTTCTGATAGATCACCTCGACCACCGCTTCTTCACCGAATTGAAACCATCCGTCCGAGGGTCGCTTCACCCGATAGGTCGCAATGAGTTCATCGGGAGTGGCGCCGTAGCCCAACTCTTCCAATTCTGGCTGGCATGGCGCACTCCCACCGTAGTTCAAGGCAGAGTGGTGCCGGCCTACCCGCACAGTGAGCCGTTGGAAGGTCTCGAAGTCCACGCCGCCATCGCGATAATAAGAAACTTGAATACCATGCGAGGGCTGATCTTCCTCCGTGACAGCTTCGGTCATGAGACGGACAGCAATGTCGTCCAACTGAATGGGCGGTTTCGTAGCTTCTCCCTCCAACGTGTCTTCCACCTCTGGATCGATGGGCTGCGAGGGCAACTGCCCCTCGGCGACTTCTCCCGGATCGGCACCTTCGCGGGTGGGACCCTCATCGCTCTCGGGGAGCAGCGGCTCGGGCGGCTTCGGAGCGAGTTCGGGGTCCGACAACTCGTTGTTGGGACCGACGAATGCCCCATCAAAGGGATCTTGGGGGGTGTACGTCCCGGGCACCGGTGTCCGTTGCTCTTGAAATTCCCCGTTGGGCCCCACAATTCCGTGAGATTCTTCCTCAGCCAGGCCGCTCCCACCCAGCAGCGACCAAGCGCCGAGGACGCAGGTCAGGCGAGCTTTCGAAGAGAAGTGAGGAATTCGGATCATGAGACGTTCTCAAAAGGGTTGTTGCCGCTAAACGGGACGAAGCGACGAGAAAGTTCGAACTTTCTGCAGAAAGTTTGCCAAGCTGTCGAGAAAGAGCCTCATTCCGAACGGATCCATTGCTGGATATCATTGAGGCTGAGGGGCTTCCACCGCTCGCGAATCTCTGCGAAGACGGAGGTAATTTCGGGGCCTTCATGGAACGAGAGCCACCCGTTGAGAACGGTCGTTTGTCCTGGAGCCGTATCGGGAAATTGAGGATCGGCGTGCAAACAGGGCACCGGCGGATTGGCCCACGCACGCTGGCAAGGCTCCCAGGCAGTCACGATCCACTGCCCTCCGCGAGCCGATTCTACGGCGACAAAGGGTGCTTGAAGCGTCTTATTCGCATTCGTCTGAGCCTCAAACCCGCGTGCGCCTTTCAACATGACGCAATTCTGCACGCGCAAATCCGAAAGCAGATCCGCGGTCCCGTTGTGCAACCACATGACCATGGCCACGTGATCCCTCTTTGGGAGAATCAGCGTTCCGAATCGGATTCCATTGGGCAATGCGCGTTCCATCTTCAAGTGCCCCTCAGGGAGGATCTCCCACTCTTGCTGGGCCAAGGTTACCCCTCGGCCACTCCAAATGGTGTCGATGTGGGTGTGGGCGAGATACGTCAGGCCAAGGTTCGACCAGAGCGCTTCGGGCACATCCACCACCACGTAGCTGGTGGCGTCCCAGGGCGTGAACACGCTGATCTTCGTCTCACGTTGGGGATCGATGGCGCCATCGAGAAACCCAATGCGTGGATGACGCCCGCCCGGATACGGCAAGACGCGGAGGCCCTCAACAGCCTTGAGAGGACTCACGTCGCGCAGGGCTACCGCGATGTCGGGAAACGGCATGCCCGTCGCTGCCTGAATCTCATGCATCTGATATCCATGAGCGCGCATGTGGCCTAACCAAGCCACCAAATCCTCTCGATCACGGGGAGGCCGTGGTTCTCCCGAGGCTGTCCACGCGACCACCAGCAAGCAGACTCCAGCGAGGCTGAACGGTTTCATTCAGGAAATCTCCCGCACCCCGTGGGCGAGGTCAAGGCGAAGGCGTGCGGTCACTGTCTCGACAGGCACCTCTTCTTGATCGAGAGTTGCCATCGTCTATGCTCGAAATCCTCCATCGCGATCGCGGATTTGTCATCGTGAACAAGCCTGCGGGGATGCTTGTTCATCCCGGCCGCACGCCCGAGCCACCAGAGCACATCGCCATGAAGGTGGTGCGCGATCAGTTAGGCCAGCGTGTGGAAACGGTGCATCGGCTAGACCGCCCCACCTCTGGCGTGCTGCTCTTCGCGCTGGATCGCCAGAGCGAGGTGCATCTGCGAGAGCAATTCGCGCGGCACCAAGTGGTGAAGACCTACACCGCCATCGTCGTTGGCCACACACCAAGCCATTGGGTCAGCTGCCACCCCTTACAAAAGCAGGCATCCGAACCGCCGCGCCCTGCCGAGACGGCTTTCGTGTGTCAGTGTCACTTCGACCATGAATCCGAGCCGTTCTCCATTCTGACAGTCACACCACGAAGCGGCCGCTTTCACCAGATTCGGAAACACCTCGCCTTGGAGGGTCATCCCATCGTGGGAGACTTTCTTCATGGCGATCCTGACAGAATGACGGAGTATGCCAAGCGATTGTGTGCCACTCGACTTTTCTTGCATGCGCGTTGCTTGGAGTTTCTCCATCCCGACAATGGGCAAGAGATGAGTGTCTTCGCTCCCTTTCCCAAGGCTTTTCGGAGGTGGCAACGTGGCGCTCATCCCACCATTCGCGCTTGAAGAGAGCCTTGCCCTCGTCATCGTATGGCATGTCTGATGATGATGTCGTGCGTGAACGCCAAGCCAAACGATGGCTCTTCGTTGGCATGTTAGGATCACTCATCATCGGCGGCCTGATCACCGCCACGGGCTACATCCTCGGGGGAGGCCTCGCCATCACGCATGAGCCCGATGGCCTGCCCGAAGCCCGTGCCATGATGATCATGGTGGGCGGCATCCTTCTAGCGATCGTGGGCGGCCTATTCTCCATGTTCAAGGCCTCTCGGCTCGCGGCCGAGCTGTGAGCGTGGATCCGCCAACGCGAAAGGATCCACCAATTTCTGAAATTCAGATGAAATAATTGCCAGCCGTTTCCGAGGTAAGGGGCATGAAATACTCCCTCCTCTCCATCGCGCTGCTTCTTGTCCTGGCAGGCGCCGCCTATTTCCGAGGTGGTGGAGAGCCTGCTGACGCGATCGGTTCATCACCCGTCACCGAGGTGGAGTACCTCCCGATGCCCGTCACTGAGCCAGCGACGCCAGCACCGCCGGTTGACGGGGCGGAAGCAACCCTTCTCGCGAAGGTGCGGGCAGCCTTCACAGACGATCACAGCCCCGCGCAACGAATCCGCGCGCAGTCGATGCTATCGAAAGCATGGGCGGCAGGGGTTCCACACCCGCTGATGATCCAGGAGATAGGTGATCAAGAGGCCCCGCCGATGTATCGGTCCTACCTCGCACGGTGGCTCCGCAATGAGATCAAACGGGATCCGTCAATCGTTGACGCCAACGTGGCAGATGCCATTCGGAAGATGGTTAGGGAAACGACGGATAGCTTCGAAGCCCGCAGCGCAATCGCACGGGCATTGATTGATGTGGCGCCCTCGGATCGAATGGTAGCGGCCATCACTCCCCTCTTGTTCGAGGCGCGCACGGACGTGGAAGCAACTGGGGTGGTGACGACGCTGTCTCGGACCAAGAACACGCTGGCAACCGATGCCCTCAAAGACTTTGTGCAAGCCCACCAGGACAATCCTAACAAATTCCCCAAAGCGCTAGCAGCTGCTGTTCTCCCGTTGAGTTACCGAACTGACCTGCCCCTGACCGATCTCCTCTCCACACTCGCTTCCCATGCAACCGACCCAGCGTTGCAAGGCTCTCTCACGAAAGCCATCGCCAATCATCGTTCCCATGAATAGTCGCCTCGTTTATACTCACATCATCACCACAGTCGTCCTGCTCAACCAAGCCTGGTCTCGGGACCCGGATCTGACCGTAACTTCCGTTTCCGTATCTGATCGCACGGTGAATCCAGGGCAATTGGTAACGGTCTCCTATACCATTAAAAACATTGGAAACAAAGGCTCGTGGTACACCAGCACGGGACTAATGTGGTCGACAAATTCAACCATTTCGCGAGGGGATCATCGCATCATCGCCAATTCACTGGCGCCACTGGGTGATGGCAACAGCCGGAATCAGAATCAGATCATTGCCATTCCCAGCAATGCCACCTTTGGGGCGACCTACTATGTGGGGGCCTATGCTGATTACAATCAGACGAGCGATGAATCGAGGGAGAATAACAATGGACGCGGGATCTCGGTGACGATCAATGATGATCGCCCGGATCTGGTCGCCGAGAACCTCACGGTTTCCAATAGCGAAGCCAGTTATCTGTTAAGAGAAAAGCTGACGTCCTTCACAGGGGGACGCAATGAGAATGTCTATTTGCATTGGACAGCACGCAATCGAGGTCTCAAGGGCTCGACGCCCTGTGCGCAGGCTATCATCTGGTCTTCCGACCCCCAAGTGACGCGAGCAGATGGCGCCGAAGAAACGGATACCCTTCTAGCACTCTTCGCAGGCAACACGAGGGAGCAGGGGCAGAACTTTGAAATCCCATCGGATGCCATCATCGGGCACACCTACTACCTGGGTGTCTACACGGATTTCAACCAAACCGTGGACGAACAGAGGGAGAATAACAATGTGAGCAATACGATTCCTTTCAAGATTCATGGCCCGGATCTCATTGCACAAGATCTTACCGTATCGGAGAATATCACCGAACACACCCTGGGCTTCAAGGACACGCAGTATCGGGGCTTCCCCGGGGAAAGTCTTTATTTCCACTGGACCGCCAAGAATCAGGGCGGCAAGGGCTCGGGCTATACGAAGCAAGCGATCATCTTCTCGGATGATCCGAATATTGATCGGACAAGCCCCCACCGCGAGACCGATACGTTGGCACCTCTCTTCAGTGGCAATGACAGGGAGCAAGGACAAGTCTTCAAGATTCCCGAATCTGCCACCCCTGGGGACACCTACTACGTGGGCGTCTATGAAGACTTTGAAACGGAAGAAGACGAAGAAGATGAAACCAATAATCTAAGCAATGTGGTCACGATCAATGTCATTCACCCCACCACCGTATCGCGTTTCGAACTGAGTGATTACAACTACTTACCGGACCTTGATCCTGACGATGATAGGTTGCAAGATACCAGTAACGATCGAGATCCGAATCCGGGTGCGACCATGAACCCTTCCCGCTGTTTCGCCCCTGGCGATCGCGCTTATATACATGCGACGGCCGTGCACGATCTCGAATTTCTTGGTTTATCGACTGGGCGAGAGACACGCCTCCGTGCGTGGTACAACACCACCCCAACCGATGCAGGGGCCACCTACATTGGGAAGATCCAGCAAGATGTCGGCGGCATCGTGGATCGCCGATTGAATCTCCCATGGACCGTTCCCAATAGTCCAGGCAACTATTACCTCAAGGTGGCGATGGAGGTGGAATATGAAGCCGGCACATGGACAAGCGTTCGCAGCGCTTGGCTCGACGATGGCGACCCCGTGGTAGTCTCTGAGGGGCTTCCCATCATTCTGGTTCATGGATGGAGCGATACGGATGGGAACACGTTTCATCATTTGGAAACATTGCTAGAAGTGGAATTGAATCGGCCTGTCC
This sequence comes from Verrucomicrobiia bacterium, assembly GCA_030425385.1. GTDB lineage: Bacteria > Verrucomicrobiota > Verrucomicrobiia > Verrucomicrobiales > DEV007 > JAACDM01. Next base: position 53,514 of record JAUIAH010000026.1, read on the forward strand.
GATTCTTCCAATATGAGACCTCCAAGTTTCCTTTGGTGGGGAGTGGCGACGGGCCACGAATCGACCAAGGATACGAGGGCAAGCCTTCCTTGGCAGATCAGCTTGAGGACTTTCTCGCCAAGCCTGAAGGCGATGCGAATCGTCCCTTGGTAGAAGTCGATATCGTGGCACACAGCATGGGAGGGCTTGTCGTGAAGAACTATGCTCTCAAGTCTGGGCAAAAGATTCGGCGCCTCGTCACGCTGGGAACGCCAAGTTATGGAGGACTCTTTGCGGACACCTTGGGCGGGATCCTCAACAACCAGGCCGAAGACCTTGAGCATGGGAGTCCTCTGACCTGGAAGCTGCACCACGAATGGCTGCGGCGCGCAGATGACATGCCGGATTTATTCACGATCGTCGCGACCAATGATGATCTGCCAGGGATCTACAATCAAAGTGATAAAGTTGTCTTATGCACGAGCGGCAGCATGGAGAATCTCGGTTATCCAACCTATTACGTTCCCCTTCATCATTCCGGTGAGGAGGGCATGACGCATATTGATGACCACACACATGAGTCCTGGGAACCCATCCGCGCGTTTCTATCAAACGCCGAACCGGAGGTCGTGGGTGCTTTGCCAGGGCATGGTGGTGGACGAGATGATGTGGGCCATCGCTCCCATCCAGATCCACTCACAGCAGGCTCCCTCTACGTCGTGGGACCGCGCAGCACCGCCTATTCCATCGAGCCTATCAGCCAAGTGACCCTGGATGCGGACTTCACTCTCTTCGGGCAACAGGATGTGAATCGCCACGGCATCTATTTCGCCAATGGCGTCGTGGCGACAAATGCCGTCGACGGTTCGGAACGCTACTCCACCGTGAGTGTTCAGGCAGATAGTCGTGGGGCGACCTTCCGTGAGAAGATCCGAGTCAAGGCGGGCGAAACCACCGTCTACGTGATCAATGGGCTCAATCCTCATTTAGACGAAACATCGGATTCGGACGGCGATCTGATTCCCGATGCGCGTGAGAATCGGTTGATCGACGCCTTGTTAGGGGATGCCTATGCCGATCACCATGCCATTGGTCCGAATACAGACATTGATGGCGATGGGCTCACCGAATGGGCCGAGCTTGCTTTGGGCACTTCGAGTTTGGTCCGTGACGAAGACGTCTTTCAGAAGCGCTTAGAGGCGGGTTTCCTCTACTTGCGGCACCCCGAGTCTCTCCTACCCACGAGACTGAAGCTCACGGCTCAGCAATCGACCGACCTCCAAGGGTGGTCACCAGAAGGCGTGGTGCGCCAGGTGATCGAGACGCATGCGAACCATCGTGTCGTGGAATGGAGCATTCCTGACGCAGGCAGTCGTGGCTTCCTCCAGGTCATGATCGAGGCCAGCCCGTGACCTCGAGTGTCATCTACGCTTGCACCCATCCGAGAATCTCGTTACGGGAGGCGGATGGAGAAGTCCATCGATATCCGTTCCCACCACATCCACTACTGGATGCGCTGGTTGGCGATGGTCATTGCCGTGGTCGCACTCTTTGTCTTGGAGTCCATCATGCAGGGAGGTCTGGCGACGAAGGTGCACCAGGGGATGTTCATGGGCGCCCTTGGATTCATTGTCCTTCTCGCGCTCATTCATCGCCCGAAAAGCTTTCGGCTCGTCCTGAAGGATGGAGAGGTGCGCCTCCAGAGACTCCCGGGCGGGCGTGTCATCGCCACCTTCCCTGCCAAAGACCTGCGTTACACAACCGTCCGCCATACGGGCCATCTCATGAATCTCTCGGTCCTCAAACTGGTGGTGCGCACCAAGCAGCACGGCTCGCGCTTCTTCGGCCCGATCTACATCAATGGCGTGGATACCGTCACCAGTTCGGAAGTTTCCCAGCTACTTCCAAGAGTGCAACGCCCCGAGATTGCGCATTCTCATTCTTCTTGAAATTTCAATGATTCAAAGGAGCAGTGACACACCATGTCCAACAACGCCCCTTTCGCTCTGATTCTTGCCGGTGGTAGCGGCACGCGCTTCTGGCCTGTGAGTCGCAATGCGCGCCCGAAGCAACTCCTGAATCTCTTCGACGACGCTACCCTCCTGGAAAAGACCGTCACGCGACTGGAAGGCTTCATTCCCAAGGAGAACATTCTTATCCTGACCAATGTGGATCAGGAAGCTGGCGTGCGCGATCTCCTCGATCTTCCGGATGAGAATATCATCGCGGAGCCTGCCAAACGCGACACAGCTCCAGCCATCGCCTTGGCGGTGGGATGGGTGCGGAAACGGAATCCCAAGGGGGTCATGGTGGTGCTGCCCGCAGATCATCTCATCACCGAGGTGGACAAATTTCAGGCGGTCTTGAAGAACGCCGCCGCCGCCGCAGAGAACACCGAAGCGCTGGTGACCATTGGGATCAAACCCACTTGGCCGTGCCCCAGCTACGGCTACATCGAACGCGCTGGCGAAGCGGATCTGCCCGATGGGGTCTGCGACATGCCCGTCTACGAAGTGAAGCGGTTCCGCGAGAAACCGACCCCCGAGGTGGCGCAAGAATTCCTCGATCAGGGCACCTTCACATGGAATGGCGGAATGTTTATCTGGTCTGCAGAAACGGTGCGCACCGAATTGCAGACCCACGTCCCGGAACTCGCCTCGTTTATTGACGCTGTCGCCGAGACCGATGATCTCCCCGCGCTCCTCAACGAACAGTTTCCCACCCTGCCAAAGATCTCGATCGACTTTGCCCTCATGGAGAAGGCCAAGCGTGTGCTGAATCTCGAGGCGATCTTCGACTGGGACGACGTGGGTTCCTGGATCTCGGTGGCCAAGTATTTGAAGGCAGACGCGAATGACAATCGCTCCAATGCCGAGCTCACCCAGATCGATGCCAAGAACAACATCATCTTCTCTAAAGAAGGCAAACGCATTGCTCTGTTAGGAGTCGAAGATCTCATTGTGGTGCAGACGGATGACGCCGTCCTCATCGCTCAACGCGATCAGGCGGATGCCATCAAGAAGCTCGTGGACGCGGTGCCCAAGGAACTCCATTGATTGGGGGTGGACCCCTCCCCCGCTCTCCAACCACGTCTCCTCGGCGTCGACTACGGCGATGCTCGGATTGGGCTGGCCATCAGTGATGAATTAGGCCTCTTCGCACATCCGTTAGAGACCATTCATTGTCGACAAACGCACCCGCTCAAGCGCATCGCCGAACTCGTTCAGGAGAAAGGCATCGCCAAGATTGTCCTCGGTCTCCCGCTGCGGCGCGATCAATCGGAAGGACCGGCAGCTGAGAAAGTGCGCGCGTTTGCCGATCGCCTGCTGCAAGAACTCCCTAACACCATCACCCTTGATTGGATAGACGAAAGCTTCTCGACGGTGGAGGCCCAGGCTCACCTCCACGCTGTGGGGAAGACTACCAAGAAATCGAAACCGATCATCGATCAAGCGGCTGCCGTAGTCATCTTGCAAGCCTACATGGATCAACAAGGCTGAAAGGTTCTTGCCAAACTCAGGCTTGAGCTTGCTCTTCCCACCAGGCAGATTGCCCTCCATGAAAGTCGTCATTACCGGAGGTGCCGGGTTCATTGGTCTACGTCTCGCTCGCCGATTGTTAGAGCTCGGTCATTTGATCGATAGCAGTGGCGAAGAGCGCGCGATCACCAAGCTCGTCCTCAATGACATTGCCGAGCCATCCGTCCCGCTTCCCGAAGACACGCGCCTGAACTTTCTGCCAGGCGACTTCGGCGAGCCCGCGTTGTTAGACCAATTGATCACGCCGGATACAGGAGTCGTCTTCCATCTTGCAGCCGTAGTGAGCGGCGGGGCCGAGGAAGACTTCGACCTCGGGATGCGTGTCAATTTGCACAACACACAGTGTTTGTTAGAAAGTCTACGGGCGTTGGAAACCTGCCCTCGCTTGGTATTTGCCAGTTCCGTGGCAGCCTACGGCGGGGATCTTCCTGAGGTCATTCAAGACGACACGCCGCTCACGCCGCAAACCTCCTATGGCGGGCAGAAAGCGATCACCGAGTTTCTCATCAACGACTACACCCGTCGCGGTTTTCTCGATGGACGCGCCCTTCGGCTCCCGACCATCGTCGTACGTCCCGGCAAGCCTAACAAAGCCGCGTCCAGTTTCGCGAGTGCGGTCGTGCGCGAGCCTCTTCAGGGCACGCCTTACGCCTGTCCCGTGGCGCCCGAGACCGGTGTTTGGGTGCTTTCCCCGAAGCAAGTGGTCGAGAGCTTTCTCCACGCGGAACGCTTGCCCGCCGAGACGTGGGGATTCCATCGCGCGCTCGCCCTCCCTGGCCTCACCACCACCGTGCAAGATATGGTCGATGCCATGCGAGCCGTCGGCGGTGAGAAGGTGGTCGATCGCCTTTCATGGGAACCAGATCCAGTCATCGAACGCATCGTGCGCACATGGCCCGTGCGATTCGCTCCCAAACGCGCGCTCGACATGGGGTTTGAAGCGGACGCCGGCATCAGCCAGATGATTGATGACTTTGTGAGGGAAGAACTCCAAGGCCAAGTCGCTTGAGACAAGCGCGCTAACTTCTCTCACTTGCTGACTTGCCGTAGCAGGGATAACGTTGTTACCCCCAAACCCCAACCAGATGATACCAGATATCTTCTCCAAAGTCGGGGCGTGGCGGCACCATGCTGCCATTGCCATTGTCACCGGAGCTGGGTTGTCCGGCCTGCATGCGCAGGACCCGGAGCCTGACTTCACATTCGATTTCAACACGGATCCTTCCGACCAGATTGACATCATCACGAACAACCCCGGCTCGACCGAGTGGCGTGCCAGTGGTGGTGTCGATGACACGGGCTACCTCAGCCTAACGGACGCCACCAACGGCACCCGTGCAGCCATCATCTTTGATGACCCGACGGGTGGCAAACCCATTGAAGGACTGAACTTCTCCGTCGATTGCCGGATTGGAGGCGGCACTGATCAGCCCGCTGATGGCTTCAGTGTCAACATCGTGCGGCCGAGCGATCCCTTGCTACAAGGCGCTGGAGGCGTCGGCTATGCCGCTTCCCCCACCAACGAGGCCGATCTCCCTGAAGAAGGTTCGCAGACCGGACTCGGCATCGGTTTCGATGCATGGTACAGCGGCGGCACGGACGTCATTGGCTTCAGCGTGCGGGTCGATGGTGAACTCGTCACTCAGGTGCCGGCTCCTACCTTGAATGGTGAGGCCGATGACATCGAGTCGCTGCAAACAGGGCCTCTCAACGTCGATGATCCCCTCAGCGAACTGACCTGGCAGCCGTTCGAGGTAGACCTCACGCCTGCCGGCGAATTGACCATTTCATGGAAAGGTGAGGTCATCGTAGATGCCCTCCCCGTGAACTACTTCCCTGGTCCAGGGCAAATCGTCTTTGGCGCACGGACGGGTGATGCCAATCAGCATCATCACTTCGATAATCTGAGTTTGACCATTCTTGCGGCGGCTAAAGCTGTGGTCTCCGGGCTCGAATTCTCTCGCGAAGAGGTGAAGTTTCAGATCACCGATGGCGAAGACAGCGCCGTGGCGGATGGAAGCATTGCGCTGACGCTCAACGGCGAGGAGGTCAACGCCACCATCACCAAAGAGGGGCAGATCACGTCGATCCTCTACACCCCCGAGACGCCCTTCGAGACGGCCTCCATTCTCACCTACGAATTGACCGCCATGGATACGCTGGGGAACGATGTCGGCCGTTCAGGCACGATCGAACTGCCGGTTCCCTACTTTCCCATCGATCCCCTGCCTGGGGCGGAACCGGCGGCAGGCCAATTCGGCGTGCGCTATCTCTGGGGTGGAACCGGTGATTTCGAACAGATCAACGACGCCCGCGAAGCCATCGCCGCGATTCAGGCCGTGGCCAACGGGACGTGGGAGGGCGAGTTCTTCGACACCCTTTCGCCAGTGATCAACTACACCGGAGGTGGCATCTTTGCCGACGACCTTCAGTATCCAGAGGAAGTGACCAGTTCCGACCTGTGGACCGCTGAAGACTTCGTGCAATACGCGCGTGGTTATTTGCGCATCACTCAACCGGGCGATTACACCTTCGGCGTGCATTCGGACGATGGCTTTGGCCTGCGGGTGCATGGCGCTAGTTTCGTCAGCTTTGACACGGGCGCGTCTGGGGAAATCGATCCTGGCGATCCATCGACCCTGTTTCACAACACCCCCACCGGAGACGCCAACACGCGCGGCGTCCTACGGGTGACTGAAGCTGGCACCTACCTCGTCGAATTCTTCTGGTATGAGCGCGGCGGTGGCGACAACGGCGAATTCTACGTTTCCAAAGGGGCGATTGAAGGTGGCGATGCCGATCCTGCCGCCAGCTGGACCCTCGTAGGCGAAAGCGAATCGTTCCTCAACTTCCCTGTGCCCGGAGTCGATGAGAACGGCTGGGACATCATCGCCTCAGCACCAGGGGGCGATGAAATCAATGACCTTGCCTCAGCACTTCTGGATATCGAAGCGACCGGCGTGGCTGTGAATGTCGATGCCTTCAATATCGGCAACAACGGAGCCACGGGCAGCCTTCCAGGTGACATCGCCATTCCCGGGGACACCGGCGGCGATGACGACGACTTCGCCGTGAGTGGCACAGCCAAATTAGTCATTCCGCAAGACGGCACCTACATGATTGGCTTCCAAAGCGATGACGGCATGGAGGTCCGCATCCCTGGACAGGAGTTCATCGAAATCGTGGAGAACGCCACCGGGGAAGCCGTATTGGAGGGAGACACCATCCGTTGTGACTGCCTCACAGGCAATAGTCGGACCGTGGCCACCATCGCGCTCACGGCTGGCACCTACGACATCGAGGCCTTGTTCTTCGAACGTGGAGGCGGCGCCTATGGAGAAGTCTTCGGTGCCGGTGAAGGCGCGTCTGGCATGTTCATCCTCACTCGGAACGGCGCTGGGATCCGCTCAGTGGAGCCCGCGCTTGCCCTCGTTGAGCCGCCTGCTCCCCAGCTCGATATCATTTCCTTCGAGAGCGATGCCGATCAGGTCAGCATCGATTTCCTCGCGCTGGATGTGAGTGCACCTCACGAGATGGAAACGAGCGCTGACCTCATCGAATGGACGGCTCTGGAAACCACGGTTTCCGTGGTGGATGGTGCTCAACTCAGAGCGGAAGTCGCTCGAGACGATGCCGCCGCAGCCTACTACCGGGTGGTCCAATTGCCACCGCCTCCGATTCTTGGATCCACTTTTGAAGATGGTGCCGATGGCTGGACGGTCGATGCAGGCGTCTGGGAATCAGGCATGCCCGCCGAGGGAACGATCACCGCGATCGAAGGCACGAATGTCTTCGCCACGAGTCTACAAGACGGCTACACCGACAACGCCAATTCTGGGCTGCGTTCGCCTATCATCGATCTCACTGGGGTGAGTAATCCCCGCCTCCGTTTCCAGTACTTCCAAGAGATGGGAGAGGATGAAGGGGTCCGCCTCGACTTCCTCGACGCCGATGGCACGCCACTCTTCAACTCTGACATTATCTTCACTGGATCGAGTGGTGGCTGGGTGGAGTTCAATCGCCCCATCCCGACAGAGGCCCGTGACCAGGAAATCTTCGTTGAATTCCGTCTCCTCACGGATTCGGACGCGGGCAACAACGGCTTCGGCTTTGCGCTCGACGACGTGCTGATCTCAGGAAACTAGAGAGAAAGGACGCCTCATCATTTGGCCTTCAAGGCCGCCGGAAAGGCAGCGCGGCCCTCGCGCTGCCTTTCCTTTTGCCAGGCGGACCAGCTGGCACAAACGTTGCTTTGCGTACATCGTCGGCCCCTCTATCGTCGCGCCGATCCCCTACCCTGAAATCATGAAACGTCTCGCTGCCCACCTTTGCACCCTTCTTGCGCTTTCCTTATCGTCCCTCTTTGCCGCCTCTTCCGTCTTACTGAAGGAGGATTTCGAGGAGAGCTCTAGCCTCGGACTCTTCACTCAAGTCAGCGTGACGAGTAACTTCGCCTGGCGATGGCTGGAGAACGACTTTGATGGACGCTTTGCCGAGATGAATGGGTATCAAGCAGATGGACCCAGCGACGACTGGCTGATCCTCACCAATCCCCTCGACCTCGGAGACGTCTCCAATCCGAATCTGGATTTCAAATTCATCGCTCGTTACGGCGGCCCTCACATTGAATTAAAGGTCTCGAGTGATTATGACCCCGCCACCCATACTGACCCCGCTGCCGCGACTTGGACGACGGTTCCTTTCTATACGGAAGGCTCAGAGTCAGAACCAAACAACGACAGCTGGGATGCGCAGTTCGCGGAAACCATCGATCTCTCCCCCTACAAGAGTGATCGCCTCTACATCGCCTTTCATTACACCTCCGTGGGTGCCGAAAGCGGCGACGCCGCCGTGTGGCGCATTGATGAAGTGACTATCACTGATGCCGATCCCGATGCCATCTTGCTCGCCTCTGCTCTCGATGAAGTGGACCCGTGGACCCCGGTGAATGTGTCCGGTGACGACGAATGGTCCGTCTTCTTTTTAGGGGATCGTGACCGAATCGCCCTGGATGGCACCTTCGTCACCGTGCCGAATGAAGACTGGCTCATCTCTCCACCGATCACGATCACGGATGCGGATGTGCCCCTGATCAATTTCGATTATTACACGGAGTTCGGAGGCCCTCACATTGAGTTACTCGTTTCCACCGATTACGCAGAGGGAGATCCTAACACTGCCAATTGGACACCGATTGCCATTGACTACACCAACGCAGCAGATACCGCCTGGACCAGCTACACCGGCATCAGTCTCTACGGCATCACGGGTGAGGCAGTCCGTGTTGCTTTCAAATACACTTCCGTAGGCGGCGACACGCCTCAGGGACGCTTCATTGGCATTGGCGATGTATGCGTCTTTCGCGCGGCGGAGGCTCCAGCTCTCGAAGCCGTCGTCAAGGCCTCGACGGTCCAGCCATCGACTGAGGACACGGTGACCTTCTCGGCGCTCCCTTCAGGCGGCCAGCGCCCTTACACTTATGCCTGGGACTTTGGGGATGGCAGCACCAGCGAAGAACAGAATCCCTCTCATCAGTATGCGACCCCGGGAATCTACACCGTTTCCTTGACGATCATGGATGCGCTCGGCGGGGAAACGACCGTGACCCAGGCGGACCTCATCACTGCAGTTAGCGCTGGCAATGTGCTCGTGCAGACAGACTTTGAAGGACCCGAAGAGACTGACATCCCAGCCCCCTGGGAAAGCGTTAGCGTAGCGAGTGATGCCATCTGGTGGTTGGAGGCTCAGGAAGGCCGTACGGGGGCCGTGGTATCCGGTTTCGGATCGGACGAAGCTAGCGAGGACTGGCTCATTTCTCCTCCGTTCTCGGTGGTCGCCGCGGACATTCCCGTGCTCGCCGTCGATCTCTACAGCAATTTCGATGGCCCCTTGATGGACATTCTCGTTTCCTCCGACTACGACGGCGGCAACCCTAACGAAGCCACGTGGACATCACTGAACGTCGACTTATCGACCCTACCAGAACAAGCATGGACGGAAGTGGGTGGACTCAGCTTGGCTGGCTTGGAAGGCGATCTTCGCGTGGGCTTCAAATACACCTCAAGCGGCACAGGTAGTGGCGATGGACGCACCTACGGCGTGGATAACGTTCGTATACTCAAAGAAAGCGCCATCCCTCCTCTCACCGAGCTCACATTCAACGTCTCTGCTAGTGATGCGACCAATAGTCAGGCCGTGTCCTTTCACCCTTACATCACCGGCGGCAAACACCCTTACACATTTGCTTGGGACTTTGGGGATGGAGAGACCAGTGGTGACGCCCTTCCCACGCACACCTTCGCCACGCCTGGCACCTACACCATTCAGCTCACGGTGATGGATGCGGATGGCAATGAACGCACCCACACGCTTCCCGAAGCCATCACGATCATCGATGCGGCATCGGTTCTCCTCAATCAAGACTTCGTCGGCTTCGACGGGGATCCTCCGTCCGATGATTGGCAAGTCATCAGTCTCGCCAGTTTTGCCGTTTGGGAACTGGACACCATCGGTGGGCAGCAAGGCATCTTTATCAATGGCTTTGGATCGGACGAAGGCAGCGACGACTGGCTCATCTCTCCCGTCATCCTGTTAGGATCCGAAGACAAGGGACTGCTCAATCTCGATTTCAACAAGTTCTTTAGTGGCGGCACCTTTGAGATCCTTGCCTCCAACACCTATGATCCCGCTTCGGAGGATCCTTCCTCTGCGGAATGGGTGCCTATCTTGGCCGACCTTTCGGCGGACGACTGGTCGCGGCTCACTGACCTTGACATTCCTCTTACGGGCGATGTTGTGTTAGGGTTTCACTACACTTCTACCGGCACCGGTGGGGGAGATGGCCAACGGATCGGCATCGACAATGTCCAGGTGATTCGATCCAGCGAATCAGACCCGGGCGACCCTGAAGCATTGATTGTGGGCGACTTTGAGGGCGAACTGGACGCCCCCATTGCAAGCCCTTGGACCACAGTGAGCGTGGCTAGTGACGCCGACTGGTCGATCCAAGACTGGAACGACCGTTTAGGGGCATTCATGAATGGATTCGGTGCGGACGCCGCGAGCGAAGATTGGCTCATTTCTCCGGTGGCCGATCTCAGCGGCGACCTCTTTCCTATCCTCTCCTTTAGCACGTTTGTCCGCTTCGGCGGTCCTGATATGGATGTGCTCGTTTCGAATGACTACGCGGATGGTGACCCCAATGATGCCACTTGGACTTCTCTCGGTATCGATTTCTCAGGATTGCCCGAACGCGAATGGGTTGCCTTCGACGGCATCAACCTCGCGGGCATGGGATCAGCCACCACTCGACTAGCATTCAAATACGTTTCCAATGGGACGGGAGGCGGCGATGGTCGTCTCGTGGGGGTGGATGGCGTCAGCGTGACCTTGTCAGAAAGTGCCCCGCCTCTCCTGGTGGAAGCGAGTGTCAGCACGACCCAGATTCCCGTAGGCGAGCCCGTCTCTGCAATTGCCAGCGCCTCAGGAGGCACCGGCCCCTATCAGTATAGCTGGGACTTCGGTAACGAGGCGACCAGCGCCATGGCTGAAGCGACGCACACTTACACGGCTAGCGGGAGTTACACGGTCACTCTCACCGTGGTCGATAGCGGCGATGAGATGGCGACGCAAACGTTCAGCATTGATGTCATCGAGGCAGGTGATTTGATCCTAGATGGCGTCTTCGACGGTGCGGACGAAACACCGATCCCCGAGCCTTGGATCAGCTACAGTGCCACAAGCGACGCCGACTGGTTGGTGGAATCGTTAGGCGGCCGCACCGGAGCAGTGATCAATGGATTCGGTGCCGATGCTGGGAGCGATGACTGGCTCATTTCTCCCCCATTTGACATCGTTCCTTGGGCGCAAACCACGCTATCCTTTGATTACTACCAACGCTTCGATGGCACCGGTATTGAAGTGCTCGTGGGAGGTGCAGGCGACAGCGCCGAAGGAGATCCCACCACCTTGCATTGGCTCCCGGTGGCGGTGGACTTCAGTGGCGCGGTCGATTCCGAATGGTCCCCTATTTCTGGCGTATCTCTCGACGCGTTCTCTGGGCGCCAGTGCCGCCTCGCCTTCCGCTACGTGACGGCAGGAGGAGAGGCAGGGGACGGTAAACTGATAGGCCTCAATCACCTCCGTGTGCGCTCATTGCCTCTCCCGACGCCAGCACCTGACACATTCACCTATGAAGCGTGGATGGATTGGAATGGCTACTTCAAGACTGGGCATCCCGATCGTGACCCCATGGCTGATCCCGATCGCGATGGTTTCGTCAATGCCATCGAACATCGTTTCGACCTGCATCCCAAACAGGGCACAGGATTCGAGAATCTTCCAAAGCTATCCCTCGCTGAAGACGGCTCTCGTATGCTGCTCTATCGCCGGATGTCCGACGAGAATCCATGGGCCCTCGAGTTTAGCGACGACCTCCTCACCTGGGAAGTCGGGGTAGAAGGCACCGATATGGAAACGACGATCTTCGATGACGGCCAACCAGGCGACGTCTTGGAAACGGTCGAGATCAAGCTTCTCGGCGACGGAGAAATGCGCTATGTGAGAGTGGTCCTACCGACCACCAACTAGCCCTCATGTCTCTCTTTCGTCGAAGCATCTCCGTCGTCCTCTTCCTCAGCACCGTTGGGTGGGCTCAAGAACAGGGCGAGCGGCGGCGGTTTGATCGTGAGAAAGTCCATGACCCCTCGACCATCATCGAATCCGATGGCGTCTACCGCTTCTTCTGCACGGGGCGGGGCGTCAAGCTCATGCGCGAAACTGAGGATGGCCAGTGGCTAACGGAAGGACAACTCTTTGACCGCGATGCGATTCCAGCATGGCATGGCAACCATGTCCCAGAGAACCGTGGGCATCTCTGGGCACCGGACGTGATCCAGATCGGCGAGCAATTCTTCGTCTACTACTCCGTTTCCACATTTGGGAAGAACACTTCGGCCATTGGGTTGGCCGTTGGGAAGACTCTGGACCCGAAGTCACCTCAATGGTCATGGGAAGACCGTGGCCCCGTCATCCTTTCCAAGCCCACCGACCGCTTCAATGCCATCGATCCTGCCGTCTTCCGCGACCCTGACTCGAACCAATTCGTGATGACGTTTGGGTCCTTCTGGGACGGCTTATTTCTCATTGAACTGGATAGTGAGACGGGTCTACGCGCGGATGATGCGGAGCCCGTTCATCTCGCCAAGGCACCCGAGATCGAGGCCCCCTTTCTCTGTCGCGGGCCCAGTGGCGACTACTTCTTGTTCCTAAATTGGGGCAAGTGTTGTCGCGGTGTTCGGAGCACTTATGAGATACGTGTAGGGCGCAGTAAGAAAGTCACGGGGCCTTTCCTCGACCGCGACGGCACCGACTTGCGTGACCGCGGTGGAACCCTCGTGGCCGCGTCGGCAGGACGTCACATCGGCCCCGGACATGCATCCATTCTGCAACGTGATGACAAGGAATGGCTTGTGCACCATTTCTATGACGGAGACCAACGTGGCCGGTCTCGGTTGCGAATGCTCGAACTCCAATGGGACGCAGAGGGCTGGCCTCAGGTCACGACAACCACCAACACAACGTCTCCATGACCCGCTTCCTCATCCTCACACTAGCATTCTCTCTCATCATCAACGTGGCCTTCGGGCAAGATCCCGTCCAGGTGCAGATGCATATCCACGCGGATCAGCCTCTCGCCAAGTTAGAACCCATTTGGCGATTCTTCGGAGCGGATGAGCCGAACTATGCCTACATGAAAGATGGGAAGAAGTTGTTAGGCCAACTGGGTGCCATGAAGCCCGATGCGGTCTATTTCCGTGCGCATAACCTGATGACCACGGGACCCGGAGCGCCCGCCCTGAAGTGGGGCAGCACCAATCTCTATACCGAAGACGCCGCGGGCAACCCGGTCTATGATTACGAGATCGTTGACCTCATCATCGATACCTATCGGGCACGCGGGGTACGCCCCTATCTTCAGTTGGGATTCATGCCCGAAGCCTTGTCCTCCCAGCCTGATCCTTACAAACACACCTGGAGACCAGGCATGCCCTACAATGATGTGTATACAGGATGGGCCTATCCACCCAATGACTACGAGAAATGGGGAGAAGTCGTGTATCAGTGGGCACGTCATTGCGCTCAACGTTATGGCATGGAGGAGGTCGAACAATGGTGGTGGCAGACCTGGAATGAGCCTAACATTGGCTACTGGCAAGGCACCCCTGAGGAGTTCCGAAAGTTGCACGACTACGCCATCGCCGCTGTGCGCCGCGCCATTCCCAAAGCGCGGGTGGGCGGTCCTGACGTCGCGGGTGACGGGGGTGATTTCGCCCGCGCATTCTATGAACACTGCCTTCGCGGGAGGAACCACGCGACCGGCGAGACCGGCACGCCCCTCGACTTCGTTTCCTTTCACGCCAAAGGCTCGCCACGCTACGTCGATGGGCATGTCCGCATGGGCATCGCGAATCAGCTCCGCACCATTGATCGTGGCTTTGCGATCGTCGCCTCATTTCCCGAATTGATGGAGACCCCTATCGTCATCGGCGAATCGGATCCTGAGGGCTGCGCCGCCTGCCAAGGAGAGCAACTCGCCTACCGCAATGGCACCATGTATTCCAGCTACACGGCAGCAAGCTTCGCCCGGAAGCACGCGCTGGCTGATCGCCATGGAGTCAACTTTGTCGGGGCCTTGACCTGGGCCTTCACGTTCGAGGACCAGGCCTACTTTGCAGGCTTTCGCCAGCTCGCAAGCAATGGACTCGCCATGCCCGTTCTGAATACGTTCCGCATGATGAGCAAGATGTCAGGCCAGCGCGTTGAGAGCACCAGTTCCAATCAAGTGGCTCTGGATACGATCGTGCAAGACGGGGTCCGCCAAGAACCTGACGTGGGCGTGCTGGCAGCCGTGGATCGCGATGCCAAACGCCTCACGGCCATGGTCTGGCATTACCACGACGACGACCTTCCGGGTCCGCCCGCCGCCATCACCATCACTCTTGAAGGCCTTCCACAGACGGTGACCGAGTCTTCCCTAACAGAATTCCGTATTGATGCCGCCCATTCGAATGCCTATCAAGCCTGGATCGACATGGGACGGCCTGTAGCTCCAAATCGCGAGCAATATCGCACTCTCGAAGAGCGTTCGGAACTTGCCACCATCCAGGAGCATGCGCCTCTTGCCCTCGCTGACGGTAACGCGACGACCACCATCACCCTCCCTCGCCAAGGCGTCTCGCTCCTTTCCATCGCCTGGGAGTGATGCACAATGGTTTCGACACGGAGATCGTTCGTCGCCATGATGGGGCATGGCGAAACCACTCTATCCCATCGGTGTTCTCGTTCTGCTAGTGCTGCTCCTGGTGTGGCGGCCAGGTTTCCAATCGTCGTCTTCCCCGTTACAAGTGACGCGGGACGACTCGACTGTTCTCACCGACCGCTTCACCAATCCTTATTGGCCTGATCGCACCAGCCCCAAACTGACGACGCCGCAATGGATCGGTGACGAGGGAGTGGAAGCCGCCGCGGTCCTCTCCATCGATGACATGCGGGAAGTCGACCCGTATGCGCAGTATCTGGAACCCATCTTGCAACGCCTAGAGGAGGCGTACGGAGCGGCACCTCTTAGCATCTTCACCAATACCATCGATCCGAATGCACCCGGTTTGCAGCGTTTCCTTGAACGGGGCGTCAGTATCGAGGTACACACCATCGATCACCCCTGCCCTCTTCTGCAGAAGAGCGACTTCGCACAAGCACGCCAAACGGTACATCAATGCATTGATCTGTTAGACGAGATCCCGAACATGCGTCCCGTCACCTACCGCATGCCGTGCTGCGACTCGATGAATTCGGTCAGCCCGCGCTTCTACGATGACATCCTCACGCCGCTCACTCCAGGGGGAAACTTCCTTCCTAGTTGTTCCTCCGTTTTCCAAATCTTCACCAACGCTGATCCCGAGCTTCCCGCTACGCTCTTTGCCAATGGAAACGAGAACCGATTCGAGCGCTACGTGCCCCTGGGAAAAGACTTCGTCAATACGATCGAGAATTACCCCTACCCTTATCTCATTGGCAAACGCCACTGGCAGTTTCCTTGTACGGTGCCGTCCGATTGGGAGGCGCAGTATCTGCAAGGTGTGAACCATACCCAAACGGTCACTGATCTCAAAGCCGCCCTCGATGCCACCGTCGCCAAGCAGGGGCTCTACGTCTTTGTCTTTCATCCGCATGGATGGATTGAGAATCACCAAGTCGCCGAACTCATCGATCACGCAGCCAGAACACACGGCGACAAACTCAAGTTCTTGAGCTTTCGCGACGTCCAAGAACGGCTGGACACCTACCTTTTAGATGGGCAACCCATCCGTCGCTCAGATGGCACGCTCTCCGGCACCCAAGTCCGCGATCTCAATGCAGACGGTTACATGGATGTCCTCTTCGCCGATGGCCGAGCGAAACTCTGGCAGTCATCCACCCAGACGTGGACAGACACTGCGGAAGTCACTCTGGTCGATGCGCCACCTCTGCTTGATTTGGATGGTGACGGTGTCAGTGATGAGCCGGACACATCGGCCCTCCGCTTCTGGGATCTGGATGCAGACGGCGATCTCGACGCCGTGTATTCCGACGCTGAACGCTTCGCTTTCTATCTCCGTCAGGATGACTCCTGGACACGCGGACGGAAAGGACCTCATGACGGCACCTCAACAGGACCGCCCCCATTTGTGAATCCAGATGGCAGCAATCATGGAGTATGGATGGATGCCACGAGTTTCATCATCCAGAATGAGGACACCGCCACCGAGCCGAACGTCATTCGCCGAGTTCCTTTCGCCCCTTTGCTAGAAGAAGAAGACGGTTTGTTAGGCGCCGAGGCGCTTGAACCCGAAGCCGCTCTCCGCACCATGCGGACCCATCCCGATCTCGACGTGCAGTTAGCTGTCTGCGAACCCCTGATCATGGATCCCATCGACATCGCCTGGGGAGCGGATGGTCGTCTCTGGGTGGTCGAAATGGGCGATTACCCCCTGGGAACCGATGGCAAAGGGGCGCCCGGCGGGCGTGTTCGCTACTTGGAAGATCAAGACGCTGATGGGCACTATGAATCGAGCACCCTCTTTGTAGAGAATCTCTCTTACCCCACGGGTGTCCTTCCCTGGCAGGAAGGCGCCTTGATCTTAGCGGCTCCTGATTTGCTCTACGCTCGCGATACGACTGGAGATGGCCAAGCGGACACGCAGGAAGTGCTCTACACTGGGTTTGGGCAGGGCAATCAGCAGCACCTCGTCAATGGCTTGCAATGGGGTTTGGACAATTGGATCTACATCGCCAACGGGGATTCGGGTGGAACCGTTCGCTCTCTCAAGACGAATGAAAGCGTGCGTCTTGGCCATCACGACCTCCGGATTCGCCCCGATAAAGGGTTGTTAGCGCTCACCTCGGGCCAGACCCAGTTCGGAAGGAATCGGAATGACGCGGGCGATTGGTTTGGCTGCAACAATTCCAATCCTATTTGGCACTACGTCTTGGACCACGCTGACCTCGTTCGAAACCCGCGCTTCTCCCCTCCCAAGGTATCGGTGCATTTGCCAGAAGTGCCCGGGAATGCGCCAATCTTCCCTACCAGTATCACACACGAGCGCTTCAATGATTTCCACACGGCTAACTGTATCACCTCGGCCTGTGGAACCATGATCTACCGTGCCCGCTTGTTAGGGAGCACTTATGAGAGCAACGCCTTCATCGCGGAGCCCGTCCATAATCTTGTGCATCGGCAAGTCTTGGAAGCAAACGGCGTGACATTTCGGGGCAAGCGCGCACCGAGTGAGCAGACCTCCGAGTTCCTGAGCTCGACCGATACCTGGTTCCGTCCCGTGGCAATGCGCACGGCACCCGACGGTTCCCTCTGGGTTGTCGACATGTATCGCCACGTCATCGAGCACCCCGAGTGGATCCCCCACGATTGGGAATCGCGTCTCGATGTGCGCGCTGGGCACGACCGCGGACGCCTCTATCGCGTGGCTCCCACAGGGCACGCGCCTGAGGCGATGCCCGATCTCACCACACTCGATTCGCCAGCGCTCGCTGCGATGTTAGGGCATGATAGCGGCACCGTCCGCGACCTCGCACAAAGCCAGTTTCTTGAACGTCAGCCGCATGATGCCAAGGCCGCGCTGCTCGCCCATGCCAATGCTCAGGACTGGAAGCATCGGCTGCACGTCTTGGCCACTCTCGATGGCCTCGGCCTGGCCGAACGAGAGCTGATCACACGCGCCCTTGCCGACGACCATCCTGCCGTGCGACGGCAGGCCACCCGCATGACAACCTCTCTAGGGGGATCTTGGAGATTTCCCGAGGAAACCAATCTCAGCGTCCTCCTCGCACGAGCCATTGCCATGGGGAATCTGCCAGAGCAGGGAGCCGCCCTGGCGGCCTTGGGGATCGCCCATGAGGATCCTTACGTGCGAGCGGCCTGCGTGAGTTCCATGACCACGGATCAAGCAGCCTTTCTCGAGCACCTCCGAGACGCTACCTATGACGAGGACGATGCCCAATGGCTTGGGTGGATTCTAAGCACAGAAGCCAGCCCAGCAATCCTTTCCCGACTGGCAGAAATCGAGTCACCCACGGTGTGGGCTCTCGAACTCGCGCAGATCGCCCTGCCTGCTGAGCGCGAGATTTTAGAGCCTTTGCTAGTCAAAGCTGAAAGCACCTATCAAGACGCTCAAGCCGAGACAGCCTTGCGAGTGGCTGCCCTGGAAACCGTCTGCGCCGCAGGGGGCATCATTCGGTCGCATGACACACTCACGCAGTGGTGCCAACCCAAGATCCCACTCGACCTCCAAATGGCGGCCGTACGGATGTTAGGCCGACACTTCGAATCCGACATCAATGATTGGCTCATCAGCTCTTGGCCGAGTATCGAGCCCCGCTTGCGCCAAGAGATTGGCCAATGGCTGAGCACGCGGCCCGCTCTCGCACGGCGGCTGGTCACCAAGCTTGAGGAGACCCCACAACTTGGGCTGATCCGATTGCTCCGGCGCCATCCTGACACCCAAGTCCGCGACAAGGCGAAGGCGCTGTCCGCCGCCGACACCGCCTCCTCTCAAGCGCATGAAGCGCTCACCCGTGAAGTCCTCGAAACCCAGGGACAGCGTGAACGTGGTCGGACGCTCTTTGTCAATCGCTGTCAACTCTGCCACGAACTTGAAGGTCAGGGAAACCCCGTAGGGCCGGATCTCACAAGCCTCACCAATCCCTCAAAGCCATTCCTCCTGGAGGCCATTCTCCATCCAAACGCCGCTGTGGAAGACAAGTACCTCGCTTACACCGCCGCCACCTCTCAAGGAGCTTTTATAGGGTTGCTAGAGGGAGAGTCTGGTGGCGCCGTGCAATTGCGGTTGGCCAATGGTCACCTGCAGAAGGCGCTGCGGCAAGACCTACGCGATCTGACCTCAACCGGACGCTCACTCATGCCCGAGGGACTGGTGGAAGACCTCGAACCCGGAGCCATCGCCGACCTCCTCGCCTTTGTGCAGGCCGCGCGACCGCCCCGCAAGAGTTTTGAGTTCAACGAGCCGGCCGAGATTCATCCCCATCCCACGGGAAGGCTGGACCTGCCCGGCACCGCGGCTTCCCTCCACGGACCATCCATTTCCTTCGAACGCCGCTATCTCAACATTGGCCAATGGACGCATGTGCAGGACCGGGCTATTTGGACCTATCATTGTAGCGAACCAGGCACTTATACCATTCTGATAGACTATGCCTGTTCCGACAGCTCCTCGGGAAACACTCTGATTGTGGAAACCCAGGACCAACAGGCAAGGTTCGAAGTCAGCGGCACCGGCAATTGGAACGGCTTCCGCGAAACCACGATTGGCGAGATCACCCTATCGGCGGGCAGGCATGAACTGGTTGCCCGACCGGCTGGAACCATACGCAACTTCCTCATGGATCTCCGCTCCATCACGTTGAAGCCGCGCGAGAATCCTCACTAACCGGCGAAACCCGAGGGATCAATCGAACACGGGTAAACCACTGGGCACTGCCTCTGGGATATCCGCCCGCATATCGATATGACGGGTATCTGTCAGGGCATGAAGGAAATCCATGAGCTGCCGGAATTCGGTATCTGATAGAGAAACACCCTTGAGGGTATTCGCCCGAACGATCTTCTCCACGATCTCTGGATCTTGCATGGCTTGCTGATCGAGATGGTCGAGCTTGTCATCGCTCGGCAGGGCCGTGTTCCTCTCGAAGTCGTAGTTCATCATGCTATCCTGCGGAGAGAGATGATGCCGCACCACCGCTTCCAAGGAATTGAACGCGCCAGCATGCCCGTATGGAGCGGTGAGGGCCACATTGCGCAAAGACGGCGTGCGGAAACGGTAATTGTCTTCTGCTCTCAGGGTTTCGCGGCCACGGCCAAGATCCTCCATGCCGCTGGGACCATCGCCCTTGCCTGGACCGATCTGAGGCATGCAAATGGCGTGGAAATCATTGTCCGTTTGGAACTTGCCAGAATGACAGGAAGCGCAATTGGCCTTGCCGTAGAAGAGACGCATCCCCTTCTCCGCTGAGCGCGTCATGGCATCCTTATCACCGCGCAGATAGCGATCAAAGGGGCTCTGATCCGCCCGCCAGGCATCAATTTCATAGGCTCCGATCGCATTGGCAGCGTGAACCATGGTGATGTCTTCTGGCACATTCACATCCGCATAGACACTCGCAAACCACTCGACGTAGACGTCATTGGCTTGCAGACGCTTTGCCAGAAGATCCCAGACCCCGCCAGGCCCGGAGAGATTCCCAGCAGCGGCCGCGTCCGCGACAGGATTCTCGCCCTCCTGACCAGCCATCTCGGCACCCGATGTCGGAGGGAACATGGCTTGCACGGCGACGATGTTCTCCAACCCGAGCGGCAAGTCATCACCTTGAGGATTCACAAATCCAGAAGGCTCATTGGGATCCACCTCGACGCGCCCATCATGGAAGATGCGTTTGAATTCGCGGGCTCCCAAATTGAAGAGTGGCGGTGCATTACGTGGAACCCGCTCGTGGATACGCTCATCCTCGGCACCCGTCATCCGCGTCATCCCCAGCCCGAGACCGCCTTCACCCACAGACAAGGAGAGCCCATCGCCGGTGCCAGCCAAGGGATGATGACAGGTCGCGCAGGAAATATTCTGATTGCCGCTGAGGATCTTATCGAAGAAGAGGAATTTCCCCAGCTGCACCTTATCGGCAGGGAAAGCGCCGTTCTCCACGTAGTCAGCATCTTTGACGGCTGACGGGAGAGGCACGCTTGATTCCTTCCCTTTGGAAGCACGTTTGAGTCGGTTGACGAGTGACCCGAATCCAGCTTCGGCGGAAGGCACGGCGGTGACGAGACTCAGGGTTCCTGCAAGCGCCAGGGTGAGAGATGGCAGTTTCATGAGAAAAGAGAAGGCGAAAGATGCGATTATTCCAGAATTTCTTGTATTTATAGCCACGCGAAGAGTGGCTTGTCTCTCTTTCAACGGCTTTGATTCGCAATCGGTACACGATTTCTCTCAGAGCAGGCACGATTGCGCGTCCAGGCGGCGATGGTATCCTTTGGCATGCCTCTTGGGGATCCACTCATCCAGTCACTGCGTCACACCCTTCTTCCGCCCGCTGCCGTGCCCATCCTCACCCTTCTGCTCTTGGGAAAGGGAGCCGCTGAATCTGACACTCTTGTCAAACGTCATCCTACCATTGCTGGTGAATGGATCACGATTGCCGGGAATCCTGATCTCGGGGAATGGACAAGTGACGAGCAGGAGCCAGTCGACTTCGGAATCTGGCAGGCTGCCGACGGTGACTGGCAATTGTGGTCATGTATCCGAAAGACCAAGCACCCCGGCCGCACCCGCATCTTTCATCGCTGGGAGAGCACGCACCTAACAATGCCCAACTGGGAGCCGAGAGGCATCACCTTCACAGGCGACGGCACGGTGGGCGAAACCGTGGGCGGCATGCAGGCACCTTACGTGATCCGGGTCGAAGAGGAATGGAAGATGTTCTATGGGGACTATCGCCACATTTGCCTCGCGACTTCCGTGGATGGCAAGACCTTTACTAAAGCGTTAGAACGCGGGATGACAGGCCTCTTCGGCGAAGGGCCCATGGCGCATGCACGCGATCCCATGCTCATCCAGATCGGCCCACGGTGGTATTGCTACTACTCGGCGCACCCGCGCGGAGCACACGGCATCTGGTTACGAACGACCACGGACTTCACCCAGTGGTCTGAAAGTCAATGCGTGATGACAGGGGGTCAGGCTGGCGACGCGTGGTGGAACTTCGAGTGCCCGCACGTGGTCCGCCACCTTGGGTGGTTCTATCTCTTTCACACCCAGAACTATGCCGCAGGGAAACAGCAGACATCCGTCTACTGCTCAGCAGATCCCACGTGGTTTGGAGTGGACGACGACAGCAACTTCCTCGGTCACCTTCCCATCGCTGCTCCCGAACTCATCTATCATGATCACCAATGGTACATCGCGGCCTTGACGAGTGACCTGGACGGCATCCGCATCGCTCCTCTGGCATGGAAGTGACGCGGTTTCCTCTTCCCTCTACTGCCCGCATTTCCTAATCTGACGCCACGATGGCGAATGAAGACACCTATCGCGTGGCCGTCCTGGGGCACACCGGGCGGGGCAACTATGGACACGGACTAGATACTGTGTGGAAGGACGTGGGCGGGACTCAGGTGGTCGCCGTGGCCGACGCGGATCCAGAAGGGCTCGAGCAGGCGGTGAATCGGTTAGGCCCAGCGGCGAAAGGTTTCGCGGATTATCGCAAGCTGTTAGAGGAGATTCGACCCGACCTCGTCTCGATCGCACCTCGTTGGCTGGATCAGCATGCCGCCATGGTCATCGCTGCTGCTGAGGCTGGTGTGAAGGGTATCTATTTGGAGAAACCCATGTGCCGGGACCTCGCCGAGGCGGACGCCATGGTCGAGGCATGCGAGAAACATGGCACCAAAGTGGCGATCGCCTTCCAAACACGCTACAGCCCCATTCTCCAGCGGGTCAACGATCTCATCGATGACGATGTCATTGGCGAACCCCTCGAATTTCGTGCACGTGGGAAGGAGGATCGCCGCGGCGGCGGTGAAGATCTATGGGTGTTAGGCTCTCACATGCTGAATCTCGTCCACTATCTGGGCGGCGCTCCTATCTGGTGCAGCGCCCGCGTCTATCAAGATCGCCAATTGGTCGCGAAAGAGCATGTCGTCGATGGCCCAGAAGGCATCGGTCCCCTGGCAGGAAATCGCCTCACCGCCATGTATGGCTTGGAAAGCGGTGCCAGCGCCTACTTTGGCTCCTGGCGAGGTCACGGTTCTCGTCCCTCACGCTTTGGCCTTCAAATCTATGGATCTAAAGGGGTGATTGAGATCCACGAGGTGGGGTATTTGCCCAAGGCGTTTCTGCTAGAGGATCCCAGCTGGTCACCCGGACGCTCGGGGAAATCCTGGGAACCAATCAGTTCTCAGGGACTCGGCAAACCAGAAACGATTGAAGGCAACAGCCATCATCTTGGAAACGTCGCCGCCTGCGAAGACCTCATCCGCGCGATCACGGGTGACGTGCAGCCAGAAGCTAGTATTTATGAAGGTCGGGTGAACACGGAAATGATTGCCGGCGTCTTCGAATCCCACCGCTTGGGGCGCACTGTTTCCCTACCGTTGGAGAACCGCGCCAATCCGCTCACTCTGCTTTCCTAGCACAAGCCCTCATGCTGCCTCGCCTCGCCCTCCTTCTCATCTGTGCTTGCGTCACGGCGCACTCCCAAGCACCGCAAGCTGATCCCTCCGAACTCCCTCGCATTCCTCCCACGGAACCCCATAAGGCCCTTGAGACTTTCTCCATTCGCCCGGGCTACCGCTTGGAATTGATCGCTCACGAGCCAAACGTCATGGATCCCATCGCCTTCGATTGGGATGCCTCCGGCCGCCTCTTTGTCGTTGAAATGCGAGGATATTCGGAGCGCCGCGACGAGTCTCTGGGGCGCGTGCGTGTGTTAGAAGATGGTGACGGCGATGGCTTCTACGAAACGAGCCATGTCTTTGCCGAGGGATTGCAATGGCCGACCGGCATTTGCTGCGCGCGCGGTGGTGTCTACGTCGTGGCCACTCCAGATCTGCTTTATTTCAAAGACACTGATGGCGATCTGCGAGCCGATCAGCGCTCGGTGATCTTCACGGGATTCTCTCACGGACAGGATCGACTCAACGTGCAAGCCCTTCCGAATAGCCTCCAATGGGGACTCGATGGGCGCATTCACGGAGCCACCTCCCTCAACGGCGCCCGTTTGCGCCGCCCCGATCAAGCAGAATCGGAGGCACTAGTATTGCGGGGACGCGACTTCTCCTTTGACCCTAACACCCATGCACTTCGAGCCGAGATTGGCGGTGGTCAGTACGGCATGACGCTCGATGACTGGGGAAACAAGTTTCTTTGTAGCAACTCAAATCACATGCGTTGGGTCGCCTACCCAGAAGGCGAACGCGATCTCCCCACTCCCGTCGTCGATATCCCCGACGATGGCGCCGCAGCTGAGGTGTTCCGCTTGAGTCCTGACGAGCCTTGGCGTTTGGTGAGGACTCGCTGGCGGCTCGCGGGCGAGGTACCAGGCCCCGTGGAAGGTGGCGGACGCGTCTCTGGATACTTCACGTCGGCCACGGGAATCACCCATCACCAAGGGGAACTCATTACCGCAGACGTGGGCAGCAACTTGGTACATCACAAAACCCTCGACTGGTCTGCTAGAGTTCAGCCCATCGCAAGACGCCTACCGGACGAAGCGAATCGCGAGATGCTGGCCAGCCGAGACAATTGGTTCCGCCCCTGCTTCTTGCGCACCGGTCCCGAGGGCGCGCTTTACCTCGCCGACATGTATCGCGAAGTGATCGAGCATCCCTGGTCGTTACCTGAGGGCATCAAGAAGCATCTCGATCTCAATGCGGGCTTCGATCGCGGGCGCATCTACCGCATTCTCCCCGTCGATTCAGCCCGCCACATGCCAACTCCCTTGGCTGAAGGGTCCACATCGGCCTGGTTGGCGACCCTTGGAAGCCCCATTTCCTGGGAGCGGCGCACGGCCGCTCGCCTCCTTCACGAGAACCCCACGCCAGAAGCGATCCATGGCTTCCGCCAACACTTGCATTCACCTCAACCAGAGACTCGCGTATTGGCAGTGCACGCGTTGGCGAATCACGACGCCTTCACCGCCACGGATCTCACTACAGCCATGCGTGACCGCGACCCATGGGTTCGCGTCGCCGCCATCGCGCGCAGCAGTCCAGAGGAGCTGGTTTCGCACATGCGCAAGGCACTCGCCGATTCGGATCCTCGAGTGCGCTTTCGCGCATTGTTAGCCTTCCCTAAACAAGCATCTCCCAGCAAGGACCTTCTCCGACAACTGGCAGCACTCGCCCCCCAGGACTCCTGGTGTCGCGCCGCCTGGCGACGCGCCATGAAGCCTCACGCGCCTTCACTGGTCCTTGCGATGGCAACGTCCACCACCACGATTCCCGCCCCATTGCTCGTCATCGCCGCCCAGACAGCTCCCAGCGCCGAGGCGTATGGGCACCTATCGCCCGCTGACCAACGTCTGTATCTCCAAGCGGCTGCCATTGCTGGCCAAGACATCCGATCATTGCTCGAGACCAAGGAAAGGACGCGCCTCTTGGACGCGCATCTCGCACGCGTGCGCCTCCGCGACCGCCCCATCGCAGAGCGCCTCGAAAGCCTTGAATGGATCCGAGCGCTTGCCGACGAGGAGACGACGCAGTCACTCCTCCCCCTCCTCGCAGAATCCTCTGAGGACGCATTCATCTCGCCATTGATCAAGCTTCTTGTCCCCCTTCCGTCATTTGACCTACCCAAGGCGCTTCTCGATCCCTGGCAGGCATGGTCCACCCCCATTCAGACAGAGATCATTGCCCACTGCTTGGGAAGAGACCCTCACATCCTCGCCCTGTTCGACCGGATCGACGCGGGGATCATCCGACGCTCGGCCCTGACAACCGGTCAGGTGGCGTCCTTACAGAATCACCGCAATCGAACGGTGGCTTTCCGCGCGCGTTCTCTCTTCGTGCCCAAGACAAAAGTCGAGCGCGAAACTGCCGTGATGGCGGCCCGCCCCGCCCTTGCTCTCGCAGGAGATGCCGCCGCTGGGAAGCAACACTACACCGTGCGCTGCGCATCCTGCCATGAGCCCAATGCTGAGGGAAAGACGCTTGGCCCCGCCCGAAAAGCACTAAGGGCAAATGGAAAGGAACGCCTGTTGATCAACCTCATCGATCCCAATCGTGAAGTCTTGCCCAGCTACTTTGCTTCCGTTGCCCAACGGCATGATGGCACCAGTGTGAGTGGCATTCTTCTCTCTGAGAATGCCAAGAGCATCACGATTCGTCAGCCTCTCGGTGTGGATATCACCTTGCCGCGTTCAGAGATCTCGGAGATCCTCACTGAACAACACTCCGCCATGCCCGAAGGGCTCGAAGCAGGCTTGAGCGCGCAAGATCTGGCCGATCTCCTCGCTTATGTGACTGACGGACTCCTAGAGGACAAAGACAGGGGCCCCTAACACCTCCAATCGCGGTTCGATACCCAATCCGGGATCGGTAGACGCAGCCATACGCCCTTGCACCCGCTGTGGAGCACCCGTCGCGATGCTCTTCGTCACATAGCTATTGAAGTCCGTGGAGGTGAATAGCAAATTGGGCGGCGTGCTGTGCGCCAGGTGAGCGATGGCCGCCGTCACGATATCGCCTCCCCAGGTATCCTCGATAGTCATGGCGATGCCCATGGCCACACAGACATCACGAATCTCACGGGCCTTTGTTAGGCCTCCCAGCTTGGAGATCTTCACATTGATCACGTCCATGGCTTGATCATGCACCGCCCGCAATAATTCAGGGATATTGTAGATGCTCTCATCCAGCACAAAGGGATGATCCGTTTTCCGACGGATCGAGAGGCATTCCTCGTAGGTATCACAGGGCTGTTCAATGAAGACATCAAGATCCTTCACTCCCCTCACCACGCGCATCGCATCTTTCATAAGCCAACCGGTGTTGGCGTCTGCGACGAGCACATCGCCCTTCTCCATCAACTGGGACACCGCGTGGATCCGTTCAATATCCACCTCGGGATCCCCGCCGACCTTTAATTGAAAGCGACGATAGCCTTCCTCCCGATAGCCCGCCACCTTTGCCGCCATGGCTTCGGGAGACTCCTGAGAGATAGCGCGATAGAGAACATGATCTTCGCCAAAGCGTCCGCCTAACAAGTGGCAGATGGGTTGCCCCGACGCCTTGCCTAACAAATCCCAACAAGCCACATCAATGGCAGACTTGGCGTAAGGATGGCCTTTGAGAGCACGATCCATGGCTTGGTAGATCACGGAAGGCTGCCGCGGATCCAGCCCCTTGAGATGCGGTGCCAACTCGGCAATGCCCGCACGCGCCCCCGCCGCAAAGGATGGCAGATAGACGGATCCCAACGGACACACTTCGCCATAGCCGACAAGCCCGCTGTCCGTCTCTATGGCGACCACCGTGCTGTCAAACACCTCGACGGACTTGCCGCCAGACCATTGGTAGCTGCCCTCGTGCAAGGGAAGGTCCACCTGATAAACGGAAACGCGTGTGATCTTCATGGGATTGAGATTTGTCTCACGATCGATCCCGCGTAAAGCCTTCTCATGGCCATTCTCGGAATCGATCTCGGTACCACTAATTCACTCGTCGGCACGGTGGATGCTGGTTTTCCCATCCTGCTCGCCAACGCGGAGGGCCAACGTTCGATTCCGTCTGCTATCGCCTTTCCGTCCGACGGTGAACCCATCGTTGGGCGCGCAGCCCTGCGCCAACGCGCACTCGCACCCGAGCGTGTGATCACTTCCGTCAAACGCCTGATGGGCAAGCGCCTGGCGGAGGTGGATCCAGCCACCGTGGCCTATCCTCTGACATCCGCACATGATGATTCTGTAAGGATCGTGATCGACGACCGCGCATGGAGCCCGGAAGAACTATCCGCTCTCATCCTCCGCACCCTCAAGGAAACGGCCGAGAACGCCATGGGATCGACCTTGGAACAAGCCGTCATTACCGTGCCCGCCTACTTCAACGATGCACAACGCCAAGCCACCAAACAGGCTGGGATGCTCGCAGGACTTTCCGTACAACGCATCGTCAATGAACCCACCGCAGCCGCCCTCGCCTTTGGGCTGCATCAGTCGAAATCACGAGCCAAGATCGCCGTCTATGATCTCGGCGGCGGCACTTTCGACATCTCCATTCTGGAAATCAACGATGGGCTCTTCCATGTGCTCGCCACCAATGGGGACACGCACCTCGGTGGTGATGATATTGATAGAGCCCTTGCCGAACATCTCTGGGCATCCCACGCAGCCGACCGAAGCGAATTGAGCCAGCAGCAGCCTGACATTCAGATCAAACTTTATGAAGCAGCAGAGCAGGCTAAGATCGCCCTGACGGAAACATCCACGCATACGGTTCGCCTCCCATTCCTTCAAGAAGGCGTTCATTTGGAAACCCTCGTAGACCGCGAGGTGCTCGCGACGTGTGCCCAGCCCTTTCTGGAACGTACACGCCCACTCTGCCTGCGGGCTCTCCACGACGCGGGCCTCTCCTTGGACGATCTCGATGAAGTGCTGCTCGTCGGCGGATCGACCCGCATGCCGGCGGTGCGCGCCTTCGCCACGGAACTCTTCGAACGCGAAGTGAACACCACTCAGAATCCCGATGAAACCGTGGCCAAAGGGGCGGTGATTCAAGGGGGCATCCTGTCAGGATCCTTGCAAGACATGGTCTTGTTAGACATCACGCCGCTTTCTCTCGGCATCGAAAGCTTCGGCGGGCTCATGAACGTTATCATCCCACGCAATACGACCATCCCCACCAAGGCAGGCGAAATGTTCACCAATGCCGTGGCCGATCAATCGTCCATGCTCGTACGCGTGCTGCAAGGGGAACGCGAGATGGCGCGCGACAATTGGGAACTCGGACAAATCAGCGTGCCCTTCGAAGCCGGTCCGAAAGGCAGCGCGCGCATCGGCGTCCAATTTAAGATTGATGAGAATGGCATTCTCGAAGTTCTCGCCCGCGATACCAAGACGAACCAAGACACCGTCCTGGAGATCCAGCATGCCGCGGTCGACGTCGCGGACCAACGCGTAGAAGCCATGATCGCCGAATCTGTGGATCACGCTTTCGATGACATGAGCGAGCGCCAATTCACCGAAGCCAAACTCAAAAGCGACGAATTGCTCCCCGCCGTCGATCAGGCCCTCGCCCTCGTGGGCGATCATTTGACGTCAGAAGATCGCCAAGCCATCGAGGCCGCCGCCGAGGAGGTCAAAGGTGCCTTACAAAGCGGCGAATTGGCCAGACTCAAGAAAGCCAACGCCGCTCTTGACGAGGCAACGCAAGAACTCGCGGCGCTCCTCATGCAACAAGCTCTCGAGCAAGCGTAGAGGTTCGACTTGCGCAGGCCCCTCAGTGTTCTGCTAGGTAGGTTTCCAACACCGAGCGCTCTAACGGAAAACGCGCACCGCAGCGCGGGCATTGGATGCGAATGACCTCTTCGCCATCATATAGTTCGTCCACCAGTTCAGGAGAGAAAGAGGCCATCGTCGGCAGGATCCGTTCGAGATCACAACCACAGTGATAGCGATAGAAGCGCTTCTCCAGCAAGCGTAAGGTTTCTTCCTGATCGAGGGTGCGGATGGTTTCATCCGTGAGGGCGCGCAGCCAAGCTTCATCGCAATCTGGCTGCGCGGACACCATGACAAAGTCCTCCACTCCGTGCCGGAAGAAACGTGTGAGACGTTGTTCGCTCTGTGTAAAGAATTTCTCTGCGATGCGGAAGAGGTCGCACCCCTCAAACTCAATGACACTTTGGCGAATCCCTACTTGGGGATCGCGAATCTGCGTGATGAATCGATTGCGCTCGGCCACACGGATGTCCTCCGTAAAGGCACGCCCCGCCACGCGTTCACCCTGACTGTTTCCTGTGACGAAGAGGTTGAAGAGGGGCTCCTGGAAATTGATGGTCCATGCGGCATCTTCGTCCCACGGGCGCGAGGCGAGATAGAGTGTGAGGGCTGCCAGAGCATCCTTCAAAGGCTGATCAATCTCGGGCACCAGTCGCATACCATGCTGCATGAGATGGAGGTAGTGATCGACATAGAGGGGCTCAAACGCCGCCCGAACCGCGAGGGCATTCCGTTCCCTGACAAAGTAGCTACGCACTTCAACTTTCGTTTCCTCAACTGGCTCGTGTTTCACGTCGGCATCCAAGCACAGCATGGCCGCCCTGGCCACCACCGCTGGCGGCATTTGCACCTCACTGCTTGCCTTGATACTCTTTCCTGATCCTCACACCCTCCCTCGCCGTGCACCTCCATCAGTCTCCCGTTGGCATCATCAGCTTGCTCGCACTCATCAACCTTACCCACGCCGCTCCCATCACCCGCGTGGCCAATGACACCCTTCGCCTCCCGGCCACACTGCCGCAGGGTTCTTTCAAGACGGAGGTCGCCTTTGAAGGCGTCCGTTTCACGCGCCCCGTAGGGATCGTGACGCCTCCCGGGGAGACCCGGCGCCTCTTCATCCTAGAACAGCGAGGAGTCATCTCCGTGATTCCTGATCTGGAGGCTCCGCAGAAAGAGACCTTTCTCGATCTCTCGGCCGACACAGCTTTCCAAGGAGAGTCCGGTCTCCTTGGGCTCGCCTTTCATCCACAGTATGCCTCGAACCGCACCTTCTATGTGTTCTACACGACGCGGATCGATGGCCAACGCATCCAGCGGGTGGCTCGATTCCTGACAGACTCACAGAATGCGAATCGCGCGCTCCGCGATTCTGAACAACCCCTGATCGATCAGGTGGACGAGGCGAGCAATCACAATGGCGGCGACTTGCACTTCGGGCCGGATGGCTATCTCTACATCGCTCTGGGTGATGAAGGGGGCGCCAATGATCGTTATGATAATGGACGATTCCTCGATCGCGATTTCTTCGCCGCCATTGCTCGGATCGATGTGGACAAGCTTCCTGGTAGTTTGCCACCCAATGCGCATCCGGCGGTTTATCCTGACACCTACACCATCCCGCCCGACAACCCCTTCATTGGGACCACGACATTTCTGGGAAATTCCGTAAACCCTGAAGAGGTGCGAACCGAATTCTGGGCCGTCGGGTTGCGGAATCCTTGGCGGATGCATTTCGATCAGGCCACGGGGAGACTCTACGTCGGCGATGTGGGACAGAGCAGTCGCGAAGAGATCAATGTGATCGAGCGTGGGAAACACTACGGCTGGAGTTATCGTGAGGGCACTCGCAGATTCACCAGTGGACCCGGACGGGCCAATGAACCGGATACGTTTACCCCTGCTGAACCACTCTGGGATTACCCGAGATCAGAAGGCGTCTCGGTCACCGGAGGCGTCGTTTATCGTGGCGAAGCGCACACGGAACTCTATGAGGCCTACCTCTTTGGCGACTACGGATCCGGGCGCATCTGGGCCTTGCACGAGAACGACGATGACAGTGTGAGGGTCGAGGAGATTGCGAGCGATGACAGTATCAGCGCCTTCGGTCTCGACCCGCGAAATGGAGACGTGCTCTTCTGCGCCTACGACACAGGAGACGTGAAACGCATTGCCCGGCGCAGTAGCGGATTCACCCTGCTCATTCCCCAGAAGCTCTCGCAGACAGGGGCCTTCTCCGACTTGGAAACGCTCACCCCTGAAGTGGGCATCGTTCCCTACGAACCCAGAGTGCCATTCTGGTCTGATGGCGCAGACAAACAACGCTGGTTCTCAGTGCCTGACATTGATGCTACCATCGACTTTCATCCAGAAGAACCCTGGACGTTTCCTGTCGGCACCACCTGGATCAAGCACTTTGAGCTAGGCGGGAGCCGCCTGGAGACGCGTTTTCTGGTGAAGACGGATGAGGGCAGTTATGGCCTCACCTACGCGTGGAATGAGGCGCAGACGGACGCAGACCTCGTGGATGCCGAGGGAGAAACGCGTCTCTTGGCGGTCAACGAACCCCAAGGCGTGCGGGAGCAACCATGGACCTTTCCCAGTCGGAACGCCTGCCGCGCGTGCCACACCCGCACCGCCGGGCATGCTCTCAGTTTCCACACGGCTCAACTCCACCGTGACTACGCCTACCCGGAAGAGACCGCTAACCAGTTGGCAGCTCTGTCAGACGCCGGTTACTTCAGCGCGCCGCTTCCAGCGCTCGATACCTTGCCAGCTTTGGCGTCATCTACCGACAATTCGCAATCACTTGAGGCGCGTGCTCGAGCCTACCTGGCGACCAACTGTGCCCAGTGCCATCAACCGGGAGGACCAGCCCTTGGGTTCTGGGATGCGAGGGCGCACGTGCCTCTTGAAGAGACGGGCATCATCAAGGGGATGCTAGTCAACAACTTGGGAGATGCGGATTATCAAGTCGTTCATCCGGGCCGACCAGAGCGTTCCATGATCTTCAGTCGGCTCTTGAGACAAGAAGGCCTGCCTCCCATGCCGCCGCTCGCTACCCATCAGATCGATGCCGACGGCGTCGCCTTGATCGAGGCATGGATTCGCTCTCTAGGAGGCGGATATGATTCCTGGGCGGAGACCTTTGGCCAGGCAATGGCGCTATCGGATCCTAGCACCGATGCGGATCGCGATGGGGCGTCGAATTTCTCCGAATACCTCGCCGACACGCATCCCCTTCGGCCGGAGGACCGCTGGCTACCGGCCCTTGAGCACCCTACCCGTGATGGCCGCTACCTGCTCGTCCCCAGAGCCGAGCGCGCCCGCATCGAGATCGAGCGCAGCGTCGACGCAGCCCATTGGGAACCATGGAAACCTCAGGCAGACACCATAGAATCCTTGCCTAACGGAACGCAACGGATCCGCTTGTCAGAGGACGCTCCCCGCGCCTTCCACCGCTTTCGGCTCTTGGAAGTGGATCGGTGACGACGGGCATTCGGCGCAGAAGGGGCGCCCAACGAGTGCAAGGGCGCATAGGTGGTTTTCCGGTGTGACGAACACCGATCGCATGCTAGCTTCCCGCCGTTGCCGTCGGACGGCCGTTTCTTCATTTCGTGGTGAATTTATGGAATACCCCCAGCTCCAAAAGTGCTGAGGGCGCTCCTGACTTGGTTGCAGGTCAGGTTGTGCTCGGGGATCGCTATGTCCTGGTTCGCCCGCTCGGCGAAGGCTCCACGGGACCCGTCTGGTTGGCCACCGACCGCGAACTCGGTGTGGATCGAGCGTTGAAGTTTCTGTCAGATGAGGTTCAGCTCGACCCTTATGAGATCGAGAGCTTGAAAGCGGAGGCTCGCCGTTGTCAGCAGCTCACTCATCAGAATATCGTCCGCATTCATGACTTTGTCAGGGACGGCAAGCATGCGGCCATCGCGATGGAAGCGGTGGACGGGCCCGATCTCCGCGCCGCCTTGCAGAAACGCATCCCACCGTGTTTCCATCCTCACGAGATTCGATTCTGGGTGGAGGAACTCTGCCGCGCGCTTCACCACGCTCACTCGGTGGCCAAGATCATCCATCGCGATCTCAAGCCGTCGAATCTACTCGTCACCACTCAAGGAAACCTCAAAGTCGCTGATTTCGGGATCGCTCAAGCGATCCCCAAGCGCCGCCTCGACCACCGTCGGCAAGGCTACCATCTCGCCGGAACGTTAGACTATATTTCCCCGCAACAGATCCAGGGAAAGGTGCCTTCGGTCGCAGATGACGTCTATAGCCTGGGGGCCACGCTCTTTGAACTCCTGACGGGTCGACCTCCCTTCGTGGGCGACGATCTCTACGAGCAGATTCTCTATGAACCCGTCCCCTCGTTGAGCGACACCCGGCAGCAACTCAGCGCGGAGTTGGATCCCATACCCGCCATTTGGAAGGAAACGATCGAAGCCTGCCTGGCCAAGGAGCCGAGTGAACGGCCGTCTTCCGTCCGAGCCGTGGCAGAAGCGCTAGATCTCGAACTCGCGAATGTCACTTTGCGCGATCCGGTGGTTCCCGAAGATTTCCAGGAGGAGCCCGCATCGGACGTCCTGACCAGGGAACGCCTCTCGAGCCGAGTCACGGTCGATCGGCGAGTCCGCACCTTGCGGGATCTGCCCGTCCCCAAACATCGCCCTCGGCGGATGGCGTGGGCGCTCGGTGGCAGCTGCGCCGTGGTACTCCTGGCGACCCAATGGCGCGGATGTTCTACTGACACGCCTTTGGCAGAGGCAGCGCCCGAACGCCCCATTCCCGAAAAGGCTGTCTCCCTTCCCCCGATCACGACGCCGACCCTTCAGCCGCTGCCCCAAGCGCTACCAGACATCCAGGCGGTGCAGACCGCGTTTCAACAGCAGGATTGGAGTGGCGCGCGCCAACAGCTCACCCGCCTGAGACGCTCGGGGCACGATCGCACGCCATGGGTATTGTTTGCCCAAGCACGGACCGAAGCCAATCTCGGTGAACATTCCGAATGCCTGATCACATTGAGGCAACTGTTAGAAATCGATCCTCGACACGCTGGAGGCACTCTTCTCAAGGCCCGGATGCATGCTCTTCTTGAGGAGTGGTATGCGGTGCCCCGCGCTGTGGACTGGGCCCTCCGCCAGCCTGGTAATGCCTCGCAAACAGTATCCCTCCGGCTGCTCAGTGGTCAAAGTCATCGGCACTTAGGGAATCTTGATCTGGCCATCGCAGAATTCACCAAGGCAATCCAGGCAGATCGCCAACAAGCGGAAGCCTTCTTTCTACGTGGCCTCGCCTATCGAGAAGAAGGAAGCCTTCCCAAAGCCATTCAGGATCTCAGCCTCGCCATTCAGTTAGACCCGGATCGCTTGGCAGCTCGACGTGCGCGGGCGCGGCTTCTCCTCCAGCAGGACAACTTGTTAGAATCAGCTTACACGATTGAAGAAGATCTCAGCCACGTCCTCGATGCTCACCCAGATGACATGGATGCGCGTTGTGATCGTCTGCGATGCCGTCATAAGCTGCAGGATTGGGATGGAGTCCTGGAAGATGCAGACGCACTCTTGGCCGCCGAGCCGGACTGGCCTGACATTGTTCAACTCCGAGCGGAAGCCGCTACCAAGGCCGATGAACATGCCGCATCGATCCGCGACCTCCAAGTCTATGCGGAAACCAACCCTCAAGACACGGATCACGGCTTGAAGTTCGCTGGAATCCTCCTCAAAGAAGGTCGCTTCTCTGAAGCGGAGCAAGCCTTCTCCGAAGTCTTGCGGACGGATCCTGAGCGTACCGAAGCCTACGAAGGCCGAGCCTTTGCCTACTACAGCATCGCTAAAGAACTGGAGAAAGCGGACTCGGAGCCTGGACGTCGCCACCGCACGCGCCTCTTTGGCATCGCAGACCTGCAGAACTTCCTCAGGAAAGCGCCGCGAGAAGCCACGGCAGACACGTACCTCCTCCTGACAAAGCTTCACTTTGAACGAGGCGAGTATGAAGAAGCCAACCTGGCCGCGCACGAAGGACTCTCACGCTTTCCCAAGAGCCTGGAAGAGTTCCAGTGGTGGATACGCGAAATCAAAGTAGCGGATGACATCAAACACGGTCGACGTCGTGCCGTCAGTCGCCCCCAGCGCAAGGATCCCGCCAATTTCTACGAACGCTTCGTCAGACTCTTCAAACGAGATCGATGAACTCCCGATCTCTTGCCACCCCTGAGGATACCCACGCCGCGGGTGCGGCTCTCGGCGAGCGCCTGCAAGCAGGGGCCGTCATCGCGCTGACGGGAACTCTGGGCGCAGGGAAGACGCATTTCTGTCAGGGCATCGTCCGTGGACTGCAAAGCGCTGACACCGTCACCAGTCCAACCTTTGGACTCGTCCATGAGTATCGCGAAGGCCGCCTTCCGGTCTATCACTTTGACTTCTACCGGCTCGATCAGGCCGAAGATTTGCTAGAGATCGGTTGGGATGATTACCTCGATGCGCGAGGTGTGGTCATCGCAGAGTGGGCAGACCGATTTCCCGAACTTCTTCCCCCTGGGACCGAATGGTGGCGATTGGAACATGAAGAAGAAAGCGGTGGTCGCCTCCTCATTCGCCTGCCATCCTGACTGCCATGCTCACCCTCGCGCTCGAAACGTCCACCCCGCATGGAAGTCTATCACTCTTCGATGACGACCACTTTCTGGGAGAGCATGCTTTTGAAGCTGAGAGAGGACACAATAGCAAGATCTATGCTCCTTTAAGGACGTTGCTAGAGGCCATTGGAGATCGCAAGCTCGACCGTTTGGTGGTCGGGACAGGGCCCGGGAGCTATACTGGAGTGCGCATCGCTATCGCCATCGCGGAGGCACTGGCGCTCAGTCATCATGCCGAGCGCCTTGGAGTTTGTTCCTTTATCGGAGCAGGTGTGGGTGACGCGCATTCTCGCTATTGGATTGTGGGGGACGCGCGCAGGCAGAGTTGGTATCGCGGCCTCATCGTCGATGGAAGATTGTCAGGAAAGATCCTCACGGAAGATCGTCGCCAATGGGAAGCAGCGATTCAAGAGGCGCTCAAGAGCGGCGAAGTCGTCTCCACCTTCGATCAACGCATCCCCTACCCCGGCGTGATCCAGGATCGCCCCACAGCAACGCGTCTCATAGAGAGGACCAAGCCATGGACTGCCACTGAAGGCCCCTTGGAGCCTTGTTATCTCGCCGCCCCTTACATCACCACTCCCAAGCGCAAGCCGGTGACTTTGTGAGACCCACCTACTTCTCGAAGTCTTCCCACCACAAACCCATGCGGAGGACATCGTGGTACTTGCCATCAATGAAAGCTTCGTGATGTAAGAGGCCCTCGACCTTAAATCCCAGGCTTTCATTGAGCTGGATGTTACGGAAATGGGTGTGCAGCGTGTTCACGACGATCTTCTTGAGACCAAGGGCAGTGAGGCCGTAGGCAATCCAGAGTTCGGTGGCTTCTTTGGCCAGGCCAGTACCGCGATACTTGGGCTCGCCAATGATCTTTCGCAGTTCTGCTTTGCTACGGGCTTCGTCGTGATTCAGATAAACCACGGATCCGATCGGGGTGTCATCGTCCACCGTGATGACACCCACGTGATGCGATGGATTATCGGTGAGGGCATCGACATCTGTGCGACGCCCGCTCGTTCTCGACAAAAGGAAGTAGCGCCCATACGCATCTGCCAACCATCGCTTGAAGTGTTCCGCATCTTTGCCAGGATCGTAGGCTCGCACACTTACCCGCTTACCCGACAGAGGAAGTGCCCTGCAGGCTTCGCGGTCCACCTGCTGCACCGGCGGCGATGGCGCACCTTCAGGCGATTCGTCAGCATACTCTAACAGATAGTTCACATACCTGAGGTAGTCTACCTGACCGAAGCCATAATCCTTGGCCTCGCGGCAGAAATTGCGTGCGAGCGTTTCGAGGGTCTTGTCAGGGACAGCGGACTCGGGGCGTCTGCGGGTTCCTTCACTCATCGCGCATGATCCGGGTAGAGAAGAGAATCGTGGTTAGAGTGGCCGCCATCCATGGGAGGGCGATTCCCCAGAAGACCCATGAAGGCAGCCCTAAGGTGAGCGAAACTTCAGCCGGATCCACACGGTAGGCGTAGAGACTAGCATAACCCAAGACCCAGAGTGCGAAGGCACCCCAGATGCCCAGGATGAGGCCAGCTTCGCGTCGAGAGGTGCGTGCACTGAGTGGCTGAGATGTCCCAGTCTTCATCCCGTGATCTCAAAGATTCCCTCAATTTCAACGCCGATGTTGCCTGGCAGAGACCCCATCCCGACGGCACTGCGGGCACCCACGCCCGCTTCATCTCCGAAGACTTGTGCAAAGAGCTCGCTGCAACCATTGATCACCTTGGGATGATCCAGGAAATCGGGAGCGGCATTCACCATGCCCAAAAGCTTCACCACCCGGACCACACGATCAAGCGAGCCCAGTTGGTCCCGAAGAGTAGCCAGCATGGCCAATCCCACCTGACGCGCTTGCGCATACCCATTCTCCAAATCCACCTCATCCCCCACGCGCCCCGTCATCAAGGTGCGGTCGGCACATAACGGGCCATGGCCAGAGAGATAGGCCATGTTGTCCACGACAATCAGCGGACGATAGACACCGACCGGTTTGGGAGCCGGGGGCAAGGTGAGATCGAGAGTAGTGAAACGGTCTTCGTGGCTCATGAGATAGCAATAAACGGATGACGACAGGAAACACCCCGCGGATGGGCTCCGTCAATGTGAGATTGTTCTTCTCGGCTCGCTAAGGCAAGGCTCGCAATCGATAAAATGCTCGGGGCGCCTCTGGTTGAATTGATAGAGTCGTTTCCGCATCCTCGCCACCCGTGAAGGTTCTGACAATCGTCCATTCCCTAAGATCGAAAGATTCCTGCCACTCATAACGGATGCCCTCCACGAGCGCGGTGGGCGTGAGCGTGTTTCCTTCCCAGCCCATTTCTGGTCGAGGGATCTCATCAGCCATCCACGCGACTCCGTAAGACACCGTGTTGTCGGTTTCAATGTGCAATTGATAGACACCTTCAGAGAGCCCTTGGAGGTAGAGATGCTCTCGATTCTCATTCGGACTGACACTTTCTTGTATCAACTCCAAGTGATCGTCTTGATTGACACGATAAAGGCGCAGACTCATGTCAGCAACAGAGGTGCCTGTGACCTTGCCTCGCTTCATGCGCACTTGGCGACTCCACGAAAGCACCACCGAAACTGAGGAGGCAGGCTGAGAAAGAGTGAGAGGAATCACCTCCATTTCCTGCGAAGCAAGGGTGTCCTGATGCCATTGCCGTTGTGTGAGTATCTGATAGCTACGATCAATGTTAAGCTGCCCCGCTCCAAAGACTGGATCGAAAGGGCGCGTGTCCTGTCGCTCCCAGCCCTCAAGAGGTCCCTTCTCTGCGCCTGCCATGAGAATCGCCTTGAGGACGGGATGATGCTGCGCAGCAGTCAATTCAGGATCGGCTTTGGCGCACTCTAGCAAAGCAGCCGCGGCCGAGCTCACCACAGGGGTGGCGAAACTGGTCGCGGAAAGAGGGGCGACGAGATCCGGCTTGCCGCGATCTGGTCCATCCAAGTCGGGATGGGTCACACCCCGACTGTGATCTCCATGGGAGCAGCCTACCGTAAGCACATTGTAGGCGGACGCCATCAATGGGGGAATCGGGGTATCGCGTCCATTGGCGAGCGCGACCACACAGAGAAAGTCATCGCGCACAATGCTATGGTCGAGCCGTCGCAGCTTAGCATTCATGTAATCGACCGAGGCACCCCCCATTTGACCGGACCACGAATGATTCTGGATAGCGTTGTGCTCGACTTTGGGTGCCGCATCACTTGCTGGCTGCAAGAAATCCTTGCTCAGATAGTCACGAACATCCGCCCGGTAGAGATCAATCCGTTGGACACTGGGAGAAAGACTGCGAGCACCGAATCCGCTGGTTTCTTGGGTCCCGTAGAGAAACTGTCCCACCAATCTGGCGTGCCCGGAAGCGCGAGACGCCGATGAGACGGTCCGAAAGGCCTTCCCCGCGAAGGCATCCTCACCCTCAAATTCGCCAGACCCATCCTGAGGCTGATAGCCACCGTCTACCGCTGCGGCCTCGATTTGACTGATGGCAATCTCCCGCCCCAAAGGACGATCATCACCCAGTCGATCGAGGAAGCGTTGGAATCCGATAGCGGACTCCCAGGACTCGCTCCCAGCCACGTTACCCAAACACCACACCAACAATACCAACTGAACCAATCCATTTCTGCGACACATGATTGTGATAATTATCACAATTCATAAGGTGCGCGAGACGTGAGTTTGTTAGGAAGATGCGATTGATCGCCCTCTTGAATAGTTTGGGCTACCTAAAGTTGAAGGAAGCATCCTCGGGGAAATTGGGTTGGCTTTTAATCAACCCGAAGGGGTTTAGACCGTGAGAATGGGCCCAGGCGTCGCGACGCAAAGTCGCAAAGATTCTCAATCTAGCGACTCGCAGGCGTGATCACAGGTCCATCAAGCTCGTCTGGCCCTTCCAACGTCCCTGGTTGGCGCGGTCCCTCATCGCCAATGGGCCCAGCCGCCCGAGGACCGTAGTAGGGAACGAATGATCTCGGCTCCGAAACCTTGGGATCGGCGCTTGGCGACGGATTCTTGGCATTCTTCCCATAGCCACTGTTCTTCCCGTAGCCGACACGCGCGATCGCGTGCCTTGGAAGCGAATGGGAAGCGAGCACCACCACGTCGTCGATGATCATTGGCGTCTCCCCTTCCCACTCGAATACGAGACGCTGAAGGCTACCTGTCCAGTCGTCGAACACGGTGAGCCCCGTCGAGCGATCGGCCTTCGCTTCTGCTCCCGTGGCTTTCATCGCCCAGGTTCCTGATACCTTGGAATGTAGAATCGCGATTCGGCCCACGTCAGCAGTGGCCGCCAAGTCGATCACGAAACGCGGGCGTGCATCGTCACGATCAAAAGCGTAACGCGTGGCCACATCTTCATCCGCTAGCCAGGTCAACCGTCCCTCCCCTGAACTCGTTTCCACCACGCGGTGCCCCGCCAAGCCATTCGTCAGACTGAATTCATGAGACAGCACAGGGCCCCGTTTCCGGAGAGCAGCTGCGTCCATCGGCTGAAGCTCGTCATTCCAAAGCACGCCAAAGAGCCCCAAGCCGTAAAGTTCACCCGCACGCGTCGCCTTGACATGAAAGCGGACGAAACGCGCCTGGCTTGACCGAAGCGCGAGGGCTTGTGCCCCCGAATCGATTGAGATTTCACCCACGGCATGCCACTTCGGAAAGTGCTGCGAGACCGATGTCTCAATCGCGACCATACCTGAAAGTCCATGCGCCCCAAAGGTTAACCGGGACAAATAATACTGAGCTCCCAAATCAAGCAGATAGGTCTGGTTCCCCCTTGGAATGGCAATGGTTGCGGACACGTCATCATGCAATGGCGGACCGTCGCCCGCGATCCATCGGGCTCCCAGGTGAGCCCGGGCCACATTCTTTGGAAAGGGCTCACCGGCCTCTCCACTCACAGCCAGGAGAAACAGAACCAAGAGGGACCATTTCATATTGCCCAGATATTTAAGCAAATTTGACGTGATACGGGAATTAACATGTTGAAAGTCTTAAGTATAAATTTCATATTCACTGTAGTTTGCAACGGCTTCTTTCCAGTTTCCTTCTCCTCGCTTGTCTCCTTACTCGCCTCCAGGGCGAGGACGAGAATGCATGGGCATCGACAGAAATGGCCGCGCCTCCCCTCGATCCCATTCCCAATAGGGATCCCTTTCTCGCAGACTACTATGAGTTGGCGCGCCAAGACCGTGCCCTGGAACGCCGGTCCGGGATTTGGCGAGATCGCGATGGCCGCATTCGCCAGGTCGGCCAATGGGGATCGCTCTCTCATGAGAACCGCCTCCTCAGCAATGAACACCGTTGGGCCCCAACCCAGACGCATGCAGGAGGTCGCCACCATGCGGCGGTGCAGCAAACGGCGGCAGGACAGGGACTCGCCCCTGTCCATGGAGGGTTCTCAGCCTACCGCCAACAAACGGGCCACTCAGACCCCAATCTATCGGTAGGCCCGCTCGACCTGGCCTTCACCTGGAAGACGATCCTTGAGAGCACCGACAACTATTTCCATCACCCAAGTGACGAAGCCGATGCCCTCAGTCTCACGATGGGTATGATGGTCGACGGCGTTTGGCAAATCAGTGAGGGTCAAGCAATCGATCTTCGACTAGGCATGGGCGCGGACTACTGGATCGATGGACCAGGTGATGGTCGTGAAAGTGGCGACCTTCTCCTCAACGTGATCCCCAGCTCACAGATCAACTACCTGATCCACATTGGCGAAACAGTTCAGATTCGTCTCTATGACCGATTGGAAATCCGCCGCGACCTTGGCCGCAGCCTCTACAGCCTCGATGCTGTCGACGTGGCCGATCGCTGGTCAAATGCG
Source organism: Verrucomicrobiia bacterium (assembly GCA_030425385.1). Lineage (GTDB taxonomy): Bacteria > Verrucomicrobiota > Verrucomicrobiia > Verrucomicrobiales > DEV007 > JAACDM01. Next base: position 95,066 of record JAUIAH010000026.1, read on the forward strand.
GGTGGCGCTCGCATTTCGTGGCTGATGAACGAGCGGGTGAGCATTGAACTCGGCTATGAAATGGGCACTCAGGAAGCCTTTGATAGCGCGTTCACACGGATCGATCACCATTGGAATACGACCTCAGCCCGCATCGGATACACCGACGATGCTTCCTATCACTTTGGCATCGAGGCCACGGCCTCTGCGATCGATTACGACGCGCATTCACGAAACGATGGAGACAACTTCGGAGTGGGTCTGTTCGCCACCTGGGCCGTCTCAGACTACACCTCGATCTCCGCCAACCTGGGCTTTGAAGAATGGGAATTTGATAGGAGCACGACGGCACCTGCCTTCGATCACCAAGGCCTCTATGGATCGCTCGGCATCTCAAATCAGTTGAATGAAACCTTTGGCCACACGCTTACTTGGGCGCGCCAGAGTCAGTTGAGCGACTTTTCTAACATTGTCGAATCTCACTATATTCGCTACGGCATCGACTGGGATGCTGATAGCCGTCTCCGCCTAAGTGGCTATCTTTCTTACGGGCGTTCCGATGAGCGTGGAAATGCGCGACGTGAATCCTTGGATTACATGCAGGCGAATCTCGCCGCGCAGCAAAGCCTAACGGATTACCTTAGCCTTGGAATTGGCGGAACCTATGGAGACACGAACTCCAATCTTGTCAATCGGAGCTACTCCTCCGTGCGCGGCCAGACCTGGCTCTCCTGGCAGCTAAACGAGCACTCTAGCTTCACCGCATCCTACGAATACTGGCAGATCCGGGGAGATCGCCAGGCCAAAGAGAATCGGCTCCGATTGGGAGCTTCTCTTTCATTCTAACATCAACCGCACACATGCTTCGTCCGCTCATCGTCATCCTCGCTGCCTGCAGCACCTCCTTCTTTCTCGTCGTCTCGTCTCTGGGAGCGCCTGATGATGCCGAGGGAAGCGCACGGGTCTCGCAGTCAGCAGCAGCCGTCGCCACGAGCAATTCCATGGAAGTGCTAGACGACACTCGCAAACTGATCGTCGGCGATGTTCTCAGCTTTCGTATCGTGGAGGATGAGGATCCCATCACTCGCGTCATCGTCACGGACTCGGGTGAAGTCGAGATTCCCTACATCGGTCGCGTCCGCGCCAAGGATCTCACGTGCAAACAGGTCGCGCTCAAGGCGAAACGCCTTCTTGAGAAAGATTACTACTACAAGGCGACGGTCCTCCTCGGCCTCGACTACAATACTTACGGCGCGCGACACAAACGGACCGCCAATGCCACCCAACGCCATGCGGCGGTCAATGCCACCACAGGCTACACACTCATGGGGCAGGTCATGCGGCCTGGCATTTATCCCTTACCCGATGATGAAGTCTTCACAGTCAGTCACGCCATTCTTCGCAGCGGCGGATTCGAGAAATTTGCCAATGAGAAGCGCGTGCGCCTCCTACGCAAGACGGACCGTTCCAAGGAACCGAAGGAGTACACCATCGATCTCCACGAGGTGATGCAGCGCGGACGCCTGAAACATGATATTCCTCTCCATGCAGGTGACGTCATTATTGTGGATCGGAAACTAATCAATTTCTAGTCCATGACGACCCTTCCCTATCAAACACAGACAAGTCGTCCGCACGCGGAGCGTTGGCAGCGCTACTGGCGCTTGATCACGCGTCGATGGTGGATCTTGCTTTTGTTAGTCAGCATCTCCGTTTGCTATCGAGCCTATCAACTTCGCCAACAGCCAGTCGAGTATTCCTCCAGCGCAAAGCTCGTACTGCAAGGAAGGATCCAGCTCAGCAAGTCCTCTACGTATCAGGAGGAAATGAGCCACCTCTTCGGCACCCAGAAGAATATCCTGGAGGGCCGGAATCTCCGCGCGCGGGTCAAAGATCAGCTCAGTTTGACTCATCCCGACCTCAAGCCTTCTTCCGTCCGGCTATTTGTGGAACGCGAACAAATGTCAGGCGTGATCAACCTACGTGCTCGAGGACAGTCCGGTCCGTACACGCAGGCCTACCTCGATAGCGTCCTGGACAATTACATGGCGATTCGCAGTGAAATGCGGGCTAGCGTTTCGGGGCAAACACTCTCCGCCATCACGGAACAGCTCAACCGGCTCTCTGAGAAGATCGAAGAGGAAGAGCACGCGCTCACGGAATATCGCAATAAGCACGATTTGATTCTCGCGAAAGAAGGCCAGAACAAGGCGGCAGAATACCTCGATCGCCTCATGGATAAGCGTGCGAGCTTGGAAACACGCCTGAGCTTCATCCGCAAGCTTGATGTGGAGCAAGATATCAACCGCCGGAGTCAATTGATCTCCGCCCCCATGACTCTTGCCGATGATGGTCACGCCACCCCTCACGATTCCTTGGCCGGATCAGAACGCGACTTCCTCCGAACCAAACGCGAGATCGCCATGCTAGAGGTTGAACTCAATCGCATGTCGCAAGTGATGAAGCCCAAGCATCCCAAGATCCGCTCACTGAATGCACGGATTGCTAATTTGAAAGCCCTCCTCAACGTCTTCCGGCAAGAAAGCGAGACACTGAACACGGAGAGAGCCCGGGCGTTGGAAGTGGAATTGGAGAATCTCAATCAGGAGATCGCCGCGTGGGAAGCCAAGACCAGCGAGATGCAAAGGCTCCTAGCAGAATCTCAGCGATTGCAAGAGAAACTCAACCGCACACGCACGAATCACAAGGAACTCCTACTTCGCATGCACGAGGTCGATCAAGCGCGAAGTCTCGACCAGGACAACTTCACCGTCATGGAGCGGGCATCAGCTCCGAGCAAGGCGCACCAGGACTCTCGCAAACCCCTCATTTCTGCGGCTTTGCTAGGACTGGTTGCGGGTGCAGGGATCCTCCTTCTCATCAATCACTTTGATGATCGCCTCCATTCCTCGACCGAATACTTTGAGCGCTTTGCCTATGATTTCCTTGGATCGATCCCTGAAATCTCCCGAGATGAGAGCCAACGCCTCGTCTCTGCTGATGATGAGCGCCCATTCTTTGCAGAATCCTATCGCAAGCTGCGATCCTCCATCCTTTACAAGAAATGGGACGGTACTCGCCCCAGTACGATCCTTGTCACGAGCGCCATCCCCTTTGATGGCAAATCGACCGTCGCGAGCAACCTGGCAACTGTCTTCGCGATGTCAGGATCCAAGGTCCTCCTCATCGATGGCGACCTTCGCCGGGGTGCCTTGCACGACCGATTCGGCCAGCGCAATGACAAGGGACTCAGCGAGGTCCTGACCGGTCATTGCGAACTCGCCGATGTCATCGTGCCCACTGGGCATGGATTGCTCGATCTCCTTCCTCGCGGGCAGGCGTCCATCGATACGGTGGAGGCCTTTCTCCGTCATTCCACACGGGAAATGTTCCAGCGCCTTGACGCGGTCTATGACTACGTGGTCATCGATTCCGCCCCAGTCCTAGTTGCTGACGACACCCTATCACTTGCCCCTCTCGCAGACACCACGCTCTTCGTCATCCGTCTCGACCGGACACCAGCACGGTTGGCGGAGAAAGCCCTCACCAATCTCGAACAACGTCAGGTCACCGTCGGTGGCGTGATCTTGAATTTCGATCACGCCTACATCGGAGAGTACTACGCCTACGACTACTCCAAATACTACGCCAAGGTGGGGGAAACTACGTGACAGGCCAAGCCAACTCCACCCCTTGTTTCTCAAGATACTTTTGAAATTCTGTCAGGCGTGCTTGATTGTTCCGGACCTCTCGCGGAAGGAGCCCATGCGTCTGCGAATACGCGACCAGGGCCCCCACGGCCTCTCCAATACCCCACTCCACCGGGTGCAAGCGATAGCATCCGTTGGTGACATGGGTCGAACCAAGATTCTTACACGCTGGCAAGACGTTCTCCACCTCACGCGGCAAGAGAGCCCCTAGCGGAATTTCGAAAGGAAGGGCATCGAAATCGATGTAATTGTCCCCACTTGTGCTCGGATGGAGATCAATGGGATAATAGCCAATGCCGACGGCATCCGGATAGCGGACGGCACCAGTTCCAGGCCCGGCCTCCTCTTCCCGTTGCGCCTTTCCGCAGTGCCCTTCCACAATCGTTGTTTCCGCCAAGATACGGCGGGACTCTCTCACATAGGGATACTTGGCAAGGCCATCACGGGTCCCCATCACTTCTGGTCGTAGACGCAATCCAGGATAACCCAATCCGCCATCGTGGCGCGGTGCTTCGGTTTGCATCCAATAGAGCAGCGAAAGACTCAGCTGCTTGCCCTCCCGAATGGCCGCCTCTTTCATCATCTCACCTCCGCCAATCAGCGGTTTCAGAAAGTAATCGTTCTGAGGCCAATTGACGAGTGAGAGGTCGCGATGACCGGATGGCGGCTGAAAGGTGGTACTGGCAGCGATCCTCCGATAGGTCCACAAATTGACGACGCCATCGTGGTCATTGCCCACCGGATTGAATCCTAGCTTCCTGGGCTCCCTACTGCGAGGATGGGTGTAGGTCCAGTCTAACAACTTCCCAGGCCATGGAGGTGTCATCGTAGGCACGAAGTCTTTCCAAAAGCCATAGTCCGCAGGAGGATCCGCCACATGTGATTCGCCAGGTCGATGCTCCAGCGCAAAGCAGACGGTGAACGCTTGCTGATTGGCGGGATCCTCTTTCTCGGCGGCATGCCATTCCTGAGTTTCCGAGCGCGCCTCGGCGCCCGTGCGGTAGGCGGTTTGTGTCAATGGCAGGAGATCCCCTAACTCCGTGGCGTCGACGAAGCATGGCGCTTGCAATTCGCGCTCGACCCCGTCTCGCTGAGAACGCACGGCCACGGTGCGCACCCGGGCTCCAACTCGCTCCGCACGCAGAGGCACATGTTCTAGCAGGACCGTCAATTGGCCACGACTACGATAAGGCGCGAGCGCGTTCTCGATGACCGCGAGAGCGACTCGCGGTTCATGACATAGGCGCGAAACAGATCCCCTTCCAGGATTCAGCTTTGGATCGTTCTTTGCAACTTCTGTGAGAGGATAGTGGCGCCGGTAGTATGATCGAATCTCCTCCCGTAGGGATCGGTATCGGCGAGTGGCTCCATGGGTTTCGATCCACGCGTGTTCGTCTGGCGGGACCGCTTGAGACGTCAATTGACCACCTAACCAATCTGTTTCTTCCGTCAGAATCACCCGCAATCCGTTCTCAAGCGCGGTCAGCGCCGCCGCGCATCCTCCCAAGCTACCACCAATGATCACGAGCTCAGCGCTCATCCCCCGCCCCACACGCCGTTCCTGGGCGGCGCGCAGAGATCGCGGCAGCCATAGCGATGCCGCAGCACCGGTCGAAACCCGCAGGCACTGACGACGCTTCATTCTTCGATGTGATCGAGGTAACGATGACGCACTTCCACGATCGCATCGAGCATGCGCTCCGCCTGATCACGCAACTCAGGATTCAAGCTGCTAGCCGCCCGATTGTGACGACGGTAGAGCTTGGCCAAGTGCGCCCGCATCTCATCTTCCGTCATGCCATCGCGCAAATCACAGAGTTCCTCTGCCGACGCGTCCCACGCCAATGGCGCGACCGGATCCGCTTCCGTCGCCGAGACATGAGCAACGTCCTCCACCACGTCAGGGGTGGCCGTCGGTGCGGCCTCCTCTTCCAATGAAGCCTCGCGTCGCCCAAAGAGCTTTCTAAGAAACTTGAATAACATACGCCTACTCGATCTTGAGTTCTCGGAACTGCTTGACCTTCTCTAACACTTCTTCTTCCGAGAGAACGCCTTCTCCCTTGTATTCAATCTGTATTTCTTTGCTGATGCCAGAATCTTCATCCGTCACCCGCGCATGCACGCGCTGGTTGGCGTCATAGCTATAGGTCACCTTCACCTTGCAACCCGCAGGGCGCCCTTCTGGAACGTCCAAGGTGATGCGTCCGATCACATCCACGTAGCGCGGGTCTTCATCTTCCCCCTGCGTGATATCAACCGCGATCGACATCTCGTTGTCCTCTGACGTGGCATACGTTTCTGTGATGGAGCACGGGATGGGCGTGTTCTTGCGAATGACCACCGAGTTCTGAAGCGTTTCGTGCCCAGTTTCGGGATCATCCACGAGAGCCAGCGTTCCATATCCGTGGTTGCACACCTCGGAGACTTCGGAGACCTGACTGGCAAATAGTGCTGCTCCCAGAGCCACACATTCATCGACATTTCCACAGGAGAGTGGTTCAAAGCCAAACGTCTCCTGTAGCAAACGACGCACCACCGGCATGCGCGTGCTCCCTCCGACCAGGACCACATGATCGATCGCGTTCGCCTCCATCTGCAGCGAGTCTAACGCTTGCTCGACTAACATCACCGTTCTCGTCAACAAGCGACGGACGGCTGCCTCAAACAGATCACGCGACAGTTCCACGCGGGCGAGACCCCGCTCACGATTCCCGACCGTGCCATGAACCTGCTGCAACTTGGAGAGCATCTTCTTGTCCGATTCCCCCGACTGGAGGGCACGACGTCTCTCTGCCTCATTGGTGTAGAGCTCGCCCCCCTTCTGCTCGCGATACTGTGCCGCGTAGAGATCGAGAATCTCCTCGTCGAAATGGTCGCCCCCCAAATGGCGCGCGCCCTCAGAAAGGAGAATACGAAAGTGATTACTTGCGGGATCGATATCCAGGATCGTCACGTCTAGCGTCCCCCCCCCGAGATCATAGACCATCACCCGCCCGGAAATCTGTTTGGCATGGGCATAGTACAAGGCCGCAGCCGTTGGTTCATTGACGATCCGCTTCACGTCCAAGCCCGCAATGCGTGCAGCGTTGATCGTCGCTTTCCGGGCCAATTCGTTGAAATTGGCAGGCACCGTGATCACGACTTCTTCGAAATCACCCAGAATGGTGGAGCAATCGCGTTTGAGTTTGGCAAGAATGATCGCGGAGATCTCCGTCGGCGTCCATTTCTCACCATCCATCTCCACCACGTAGTTCGGATCATCCATGCGACGCTTGATACCGAAGACGGTGCGGTCCGCATCACCACCATCACGGGCGGCCGAGCCTACCAATTTGATCGTTTCGTGAGGATCAAAGTAGACCACCGAGGGCGTCAAGCGTTCGCCATCTGCGTTGGGAACGATCTCGGGATTCCCATCAGCACGCAAGTAGGCGAGGCCCGATGTGCTGGTACCCAGATCAATGCCAATGTGCTTCTTCATGAGGTTCGCGACACGTCACCAGCCACATGGGCTAACTGGCAACAACCTTCCTAGCAGTCACATGCGCCTTGCGCAAGATGACGGGTTTAGCCCCCTCGGGCTGACGGAGATACCCATCGTGCAAGGTGGCGACAATGTGATTGCTCCCTGGTTTCTTACCGGCCTTTCCTTCACGCAAGGTATCGATGATTTGAATCTTTCGACGCATCTCTCTATCAATCTCGGTATCTGGCGCGAAGGAGAATGTCTTCACCTCATACTGGGCCAGCATGTCCTGGAAAGACTGTTTTAAAACATCCAAATCCGAAACGACTTCAGGGTCCTTCTTGACGTCACGGTAGCGCTCTAGCAAATCGTCTATCAGATCAATGCGTTGGATCAGCCCGCGGCAAAGCTCTTCGAGATCCACGGTCTTCCCATCGGTGTCCGATGGATCAGGAATCGGACGCCGAGTGGCTGCCTTGATCGTCTCGACGTCAATGATAGGGATCTCCTGTTTGGGACGATCTATCGACGGACGCTGCAACGGCTTCGGCGCAAGCGGCCGCGCCACGGCATCCAACAAAAGCGTGCTTTCAAGGATGCCCAAGACCATCCGATCGCCCGGCTGCAAGCGCACTTCTTCTGCTCCCAGTCGCGCCCCATTCACCCGTGTCCCGTTGTGGGAACCGAGATCACGGACGAAGAAGCCCTTCTGCTTCGCGTCGTATCGCAACACCGCATGAGTCGACGACAAGTGGGGATCAGGAATGCAGACGGCATTCTCGGGCTGTCGCCCAATGGTGGTCTCCCCATCTTCGGAGATTTCAAACCGACGAGGTTCACCATGAGGATCTGCGATCAATAAAGTGGCCATGATTGCTTGGGGACCCGAGCAGCAGTGTTTGACCGAAGTTACCATAACAACAACTTCCAATCAATCCACCGTGCCGAGCGGGAGGAGTGAATATCACAAATATGGGAATCAGGCGAAGACCAGCCGAGAGGGCGGATCCGCGTCCAAGACCTTATTCTGAGTAGCGAAAGAATGCCCTTCGCGCAACCGAGGCTTTGGCCTTCTTTGTCCGCTAACGGTCAGAACTCCCGGCGCTTCTTGTTGCCGGGTTCTGGCACTGGGTAGCGCCCATTCTCATCCGCCTTGATGGGGGCATCACTCTCCATCGTCATGGTGGCGACATCGGGCGCATACTCCGTCTCGTTCTCCAGGTAATCTTCGAGCTTCACCTCTTGACCCGTGTGAGCGGCGAAACGCGCCATGCTAGAGACCACACTCGCCATGACGCCTCGCCGCACCTCATTGAATGGGGTGTTGTCGCGAATCGCCTCGACAAGGTCATCCCACTCTAACTGATAGGGATTCTCTTCCGGCTGCGGGTAGGCCCACAAGGCCCCACCGCGCCGAGGCTGATGCTGATCGCCAAAGATGCGCACCTTGCCCGGTGTATGGCCAGCGGTGGACACCACAGCTGAGCCCCGCGTGCCGTGAACAATGCTAGAATTGTCGTCCCGACACCCAAACATCGTCCGGCCGGTGAAGAAGAACTTGGTGCCATCATCAAAGGTGTATTCACACCCGTAAGTATCGAGATTCTGATCGACATAATTGTCGTTATAAACATTAGGCTGCCCATCGACCACACCCCGATAGTGCCGTCCACCAATGGCTGACACTTTCACGGGCCAGGCATTCTTCATCCAGCAGCACTCGTCCACTTGGTGAATATAGAAGTCATTGAAGAGTCCCCCGCTAGCCCAGATGAAGCTGTGAAAGCGATCAATCTGATAGAGCAGCTCCGACTGGTTCTCCGGCTTCTTGTTAGAGAAGGCCGAAGCGACCGGACCATGCATCCGATAGGCGCGCATGGTGAGGATGTCCCCAATCTCTCCATTCTGAATGCGATCCCACAACTCCATGCGCCCGCGACAGTGCCGCACCATCAGCCCCACCCCTACCTTCAGCCCTTTGGCATCCGCCTCATCAGCGAGGGCCAGCATGCGTTTGGACGTCGGTGCGTCTGCCGTGAGCGGTTTCTCCATGAAGACATGGAGCCCCTTCTCGATAGCGTATTTGAAATGGACCCATCGGAATGCCAAGGGCGTTGTGAGGATGACAATGTCACCGGGATTAAGGCAATCCATGGCTTTCTGATAGCCATCGAATCCTATGAAGCGGCGCTCACGTGGGACGTCGACTTTCCCCTTATCTTCCTCACGACGAGAGAACTTGCGTTCAAGTCCGCCAGCGCTGCGATTCAATTTCCCATCGAAGACATCGGCCATGGCGACCAGCTTCGTGGGAAGCGCCTTCACCGAAAGAGCCTGCGCGGCAGCTCCGGTACCGCGCCCGCCACAGCCGACAAGCGCCACCTGCACCGCACTCCCGCCTTCCTGAGCATGAACATGTGGGAGCGTGATCCCTGCCAGAGCAGAAGCGGACGTGGCCGCCGTCGCGGACTTGAGGAAATCACGGCGAGAGGAAGGGAGAGACGTGGTAGAAGAGTCGGGAGTCGTCATGGGAAAAGGCTATGCGATTGGTCGTGGGCATTGGAACCCCAAAGTCGTCCAGAGTGCGCACCTCAACGCGATTTGGCCGTTTCGAAGGCTTGGCGAATGGCCTCCAGGGCCTCCCATCGTTCGTAAAGTGCGACCACGGCCGCGCGCTTCTCAGCCAGACTCGCATGCATCGCTTCTGCCTCGTGTGCCCGCGTCGTGTAGAAATCGGGATCGTTCAGCGTCGTTTCCAGCGCTTCCACCGCCTTCTCCGCCGCCATGATGGTCTCCTCCATCCCCTCCAACTCTCTTTCCTCTTTCCAGGTCAGCTTGCGGGGACGATCCGCACGTTTCTTCTTCTTGGGCTTCTGCGAGGCCTCCACGGCTCTGGAGAGCCGCTCCCGCTCACGCCGCTTCTGCAAATAATAGCTGTAGTTCCCCGGAGTGACATCTACCTGACCCTGTCCTTCAAAGGCTACGATCCGATCACAGACACGGTCGAGAAAGTAGCGATCATGACTCACCACTAACACACATCCTGGAAAGGCTAACAACGCTTCTTCTAACAAACGCAGAGTGGGCAAGTCGAGATCATTGGTCGGCTCATCCAGAATGAGTACATTTCCCTGCCGACGCAGAATCTTCGCTAACATCAAGCGACTCTTCTCTCCCCCAGACAGGAGGTCCACCCGGGTGTTGATCCGTTCATCCGTAAAGAGGAAGCGTCGCAAGTATCCCCGCGCACTGACTTGCTCCGATCCTAACTGAACCATTTCTGACTGGTCACTCACCTCCTCGAGAACGCTCTTTTCTGGGTCCAGCGCGATGCGGTTCTGATCCACATAATTGAACTCCGTGCGTTTCCCGATCCTCACCGTTCCCTCCGTCGGCTCTAACTCACCCATCAACAATTTCAGAAGCGTGGTTTTTCCGAGACCGTTGCGTCCCACAATGCCTGTCACCGTATTGGCCTCCAAGGCAAAGTCGAGGTGACTGAAGAGAAAGCCTTCAGCAAGGTCGATCCCGACGCCCTTCGTTTCTACTATCACATTTCCTAACGTCGGTGGATCGGGAATGATGAGGTCCACATTGAGTTCTTCCGTAGGGGCCTGTTCGGACTTCACCGCATAAAAGTGATCCAGGCGACTGCGAGACTTCGTCGTCCGCGCCTTCACGCCTGCGCGCACCCAATCGAGTTCCCTCCGGAGAAAGGACTGGCGCCGCCGTTCTGTATTCTGGGCATGCTGTTGGCGAATGGCTTTCGCCTCTAAATACTCGCCGTAGTTGCCGTCATGCGTGAAGCACTTGCCATCGGCCACCTCGACGACGCGAGTAGCCAAGCGATCCAGGAAATAGCGATCGTGCGTCACGAAGAGGCACGCCCCCCGGTAACTGGAAAGATAATCCTCCAACCAATCGATGGTCTCGGTGTCGAGGTGGTTAGTCGGCTCATCGAGGATGAGCAACTCGGGTTGCGCCACTAACGCTCGTGCCAATGCGACGCGCCGTTTCTCCCCACCGGAGAGATAGCGCACGACCCGATCACGCGGCGGAAGATTCAGCGTTTGAAAGAGTTCCTCAACGCGCTGATCCAGATTCCAGCCATCGACCGTCTCGATCTCATTGCTCAAGGCCTCAATTGCCTCGGGAGATCCTTCACCCCGCTCATAGCGTTCGATCAATGACAGGATTGCGGCAGCCCCAGACCGCACATTCTCAAGGACCGACGCCTCCTCATCCAAGGTGAACTCTTGCGAGAGATAGCCTTTCACCAACCCGGAGCGCAACGACACCTTGCCCTGATCGGGGGCTTCGCTCCCAGCAAGAATCTTGAGCAGGCTCGTCTTCCCCGAGCCATTGCGCCCGACGATTCCAATGCGCTCCTCAGGATACACGGCTACAGTGGCCCCATCGAGCACCTGATGTGTCCCAAATGAAAGCACCAATTCGTGCGCGGAAAGGAGGGCGTTGGAAGCTGCCATGAGCCGACCACTCACGGAGACTCCCAGCAGAGATCAAGCCCAAAGCACCTACTAGCTCTTGAATCAGCCAGGACAGACACTCCACCTGCCAATCCCTTGCCATTTCTCGCCAGAGTTAGCAGCTAGGTTCGAAACGTCATCGGTGCGGCCCTCTTCGCAATAGCTGGTTAGCTCGCTCGCAGAACCGCTGGACTTTATCAGGTTTCCAACCACTCTTTGGTGTTATGCATGGCCACTTGATTAGGGGAATTCTCGTGTTTCTCGTGGGGTGTCTCGTGACTGGAGTGAACGGGAGAGCTGAACAAGTCTTGAGAGGTTTCTTCTTCAGCAGAGAGGATGGGCATATCTATCGCTCTGATGCTTCTGGGCAGAACGCGACGCGAATCGTTGAGAATGCCAATCCTAGGCGTATCGAGGTCGACTCGGAAAGAGGACGTCTTTATTGGACGACGTTGGATCAAGGAACTTTTGAGATTTGGCAGACAACCGTGTCAGGTGAGAACCCAAGGCTTCTTGCGAACGCAGGGAACATGACCGGTGCGATCAGTGTGAACCCATCCGATGGCGCGCTCTTCTACATCAAGGCTGACGCGACCTCTCAGAATCGCATCTTTCGGATTGACCCAGAAACGCAGATCGAGACGGAACTGCCTCTCAACGCCCCCAACGGATGGTTTCTTCACGTCGTTGGAAACGAAATTTTAGATCCGTTTGATAATATTGAGATCGCAAATCTCGATCATTCTCAACCGACTTGGACCTCCATAGCCTTCCCCTTTGCGGAAATGATCACGGGTGTCTCCGTTGATCCCGATACTGGGGATATCATCTTTGGCTACACCACGACAGAGATGTCTTTTGGAGTGGGGCGTTATGATCGAACGACTCAAGAGACACGGCAGGTCACCTTTCCAAGCCTTGACGGTCTCTCAATCATTTACCCTTTGTTAGGGACGGATACTGGCTACGTAGTCGAAGGTGGAGATGTTCTCGAGCTTGATCTATTGACTGGGCAGTATGGACCACGAACGTTCCTCGCTGCTGATCGGGTAGGGTTCGCTATTGATGTGGGAGAATCAACGCAAGATCCTATTGATTCTGAAGCTCCCGTAGGTCCACTTATTCTTGAAGGCCCTGCGATGAGTGGTGCGTTTGGAACGGAGGTCTTTGCGCTGCCTAACGGAAACCTGGTGGTCACCGATCCCGAATACGATGACGGGGCCGGAGCGGTTTATCTGTATAGCCCAGCCTTGGTTCAGATCAGCCGTCTTGCTGGGGCGGTTGCGGGTGATCGTGTTGGTTCGGGTGGGGTGACGGTGCTGCCTAGCGGAAACTTCGTGGTCGTGAGTCCAGAGTGGAATGATGAAGCCGGTGCGGTCACCTGGGCGAGCATGATCGATGGCGTTGGTGGCATGATCTCGTCTACCAATTCGTTGGTAGGCTCAACATCATTCGATTTAGTGGGCTCGGGTGGATTGACCGTGCTGCCGAATGGCAACTACATCGTGAGCAGTGCTGCCTGGGCAGGTCGTGGTGCGGTCACCTTTGGGAATGGTGCCACAGGGATTTCCGGGCCCGTTTCTGCGGAGAATTCGCTTATTGGCTCAACCTTCTTTGATCAAGTGGGCTCTGGTGGGATTACGATCCTTGCGAATGGAAACTATGTGGTCGCGAGTCCCAAGTGGGACCGTGCTGGAATCATCGATGCTGGAGCCGTCACATGGGGACATGCGGACACTGGCGTGTCTGGAACGGTTTCCCCTAACAATTCGGTCGTCGGCTCGACATCGTTCGATTATGTATCAGGCCATGCCGCGAATGGGGTGGTTCCGCTCACGAACGGGAACTACGTCGTGGAGAGTCCTCTTTGGGATCATGGCGAGATGGTAGACACAGGGGCAGCCACTTGGTGTGACGGGAACGTGGGGAGGGTTGGGGAGCTTTCGAGCAGCAATTCGATGGTGGGTTCTTCTGCGCTCGACCGAGTAGGGCGTGAAGGCGTGACAGCCCTCGCCAATGGTCATTACGTGATACTATCCACATCTTGGAATGCAGGTGCCGGAGCCGCCACCTGGGGAGATGGGGCAATGGGATCCCATGGTTTGGTCTCGATGGAGAACTCGCTTGTTGGGCAGACTGCGGACAAAGCGGTCGGGGCGAGGGGTGTCTTGCCTCTTACCAACGGCAATTATGTGGTTCTTAGTTCAGAGCGAAACGCCGCTACGTGGGCGAATGGGGCGATTGGGCTGAGTGGCACCGTGAATGAATCAAACTCGTTGCTCGGTTGGGGTGGTTATCGGGTTTCGAGCGCGATGGCCTTGCCAAATGGGAACTACTTGGTTCAGACGGGCACTCTCCTTACGTTTGGGGACGGCGATCAAGGTTTTTCTGGGTTGGTAAACCTTCTCAATTCATTGTATCCTCCCGGTGAGATCACGCCCCTTTCGGATGGCAACTTGGTTCTCAACAATCATTTCGGCCACATCTGGATGAGTGGCGAAGCGGTCAGGACCGGGAGCCTGCCATCGAGCGATTACTTCCGCTACCCCTATCCCAATCGGGACGTTTATCCTTTGGTCCCCCTCTTAAACGGTCATTACTTGATGGTTGGAAGTGAATCGGTGACGTGGGCGGGGGGTGGTAGAAATAGGCCTGGTGCCGTTTCCGCCGATAACTCCCTGGTTTCTAATTGGCCGGAGAATGAAATCGCATCAGGAGGAGTGACCGTGTTGACCAATGGAGACTATGTGGTGGTCAGCCCGACGTGGGGGGTCTGGCCAGAAACGGATGAAGGAGCGGTGACATGGGGTAGTGGCACGGAAGAGATCCGAGGTGCGATTAGGCGCGACAATTCACTTACTGGCGACTCGCCAGGAGACCAGGTAGGGTCTGGAGGTGTTTATGCCTTGCCCCATGGGCGCTATGCCATTCATAGCCCTTATTGGGATCACATTGTGAGGGCTGATGTTGGTGCGATGACGCTGATCGATCCTAACGCGACGACCTCAGGAACGGTTGCTTCGCAGAACAGTTTCTTAGGGACGGTTACTGGTGGCGGCCATTCCATGCCCCATGCGTACGACGAACGGTTTCACCGCCTGGTCGTTGGGTATCCTGCCGGGAACACCGTGGGTGTGTTGTCCTTTCCCTATCAGGTGGCGGTTGAACGAGAGGGGAGGCTGATTCTCGGCCAAGACATCGGAGATTTCGGGAGCGCTCCATCGGGTGGATTGCGTGAGCTGACCTATGTGATTCGTAACGACAGTTTGGTTGGTCTGACAGGAATCACCGCATTCATTGATGACGACGACTTCACGATTACGTCGCCACCCAGTGCGACGATTGAGTCCAACCAAGGGATGCGTTTCACGGTTGAGTTTTCGCCTTCGACGATTGGAGCCAAGGCGGCGACGCTTCAGATTCGTTATGAGAATCCTAACGAGGACGCATTGGAGATCGTGCTCGAAGGGGAAGCCGTGGCCAATTGGAGCCTGGATCGTTGGCGGGGCAATCACTTCGAGCCGGCAGAATTGTCAGACGCCTCCACCTCAGGTCCTAACCGAGATCCTGAAGGCGATGGCTGGACCAATTTGCTCGAATATGTATTACGAGGTGATCCGATGTCAGTTGCCGGTTCAGAGCCCTTGTTCCTCGGGTATACTCAAGACCGATTGAAACTAAGCTTTGTGCGCGAACGGGCCGCGACCGACGTGGATCTGGTTGTGGAGGCTGCCGACACCCCTGCGGGTCCATGGGAAACCGCAGCGACCAGCCTTGGTGGGGGCGCATTCGTAGCTGCGAACGGCTTCCTTGTCGAGGTGGATGACTCCGCGGGTCGCGTGGTGATCGCAGACAAGCTGGTCCTGTCCAATCCCTCTGGCGTGCGCCGGTTCATGCGTCTGTCCGCGACGCTTCAGGAATGACTCTCCATGGGGATCTTGCTGGACTTCCTCGATTTTGTGGTGATTCGTTGATGTTATGCATGGCGGCTTGATGATCAGGGGAATTTTGGTGTTTCTCGTAGGGTGCTTCGTTACCGAAGTGAACGCGAGAGCAGAACAAGTCCTGAGAGGGTTCTTCTTCAGCAGAGAGGATGGGCATATCTATCGCTCTGATGCTTCTGGGCAGAACGTGACGCGCATTGTTGAGAACGCTAACCCGAGGCACATTGAGGTCGACGCGGAAAGAGGATTTCTCTACTGGTCCACCTTAAGTCAAGGATTGGTCTTTGAAATATGGCAAGGAATGGCGCAAGAATTAGTTAAGATGAGCTTTTAGAGGTTCAAATGGATAACATGTGTAGTTCCATTGCGGGAGCGTTTCCGAGTGCACCAATGGATAGCCGTTCGGCAATTCATAAGGGTCTT
>JAUIAH010000003.1 GCA_030425385.1 Verrucomicrobiia bacterium
CGGTGATCACGCCGGGTAATTCGTTTTTTCGGAAGCTACATCACAGATCGATTGAAATTGGGTGAGGGACGAGAAATCCCGGGGTGAGAGGAGAGGGATTGTTTGGATGACACAAGACCCGTTCTCTGACGAGACCGGTTTTGTGTCTCTGCGAGGCCGCGGTTCACAACGGGGCCGAAACCGGGCCAGCACCTGCCCGATCTCGAGCGAATGGCCCGGTTGCCGCCCGTGGACAGCCCTGTTCAGGGCGCTTGCGCGGGCCTGTTGCAGGCCGATTTCGGGCATCTGTCTGTGATGTTCGGCGGCGGATGACGAATTACCTCGTGACCGCTCACGATCATGAATTCCGACGACTTCCCTGAACATGTCCGGCCGAACCAGAGCTGCCTCGAATCGCATCGACAGGAGATCGCTCTCGCGCGGAAGAAGAAGTGGCCCTACCACGCCATCGCGACCCTTTTGTTAGAGCGGCATGGTCTCACGATCCATCCGCGCACCGTTGGGAAATTCTGTGACCGCCGTCGCATCGTGAAGGGCAAGGGCGAAACGCAGGTCGATCAACCTGCGAGTCCAACACGGAGATCCTCTCGCCCTTCAAACCGGCCAACGCCCGCGGAGAAGTCGGCCTTTGATTTCGATGAGTCGCTGCCGATGGAGACTTGGAAAACTCGAACCGGATCGCGGCCCGAATGAGTTCGAGACAAACATCTGAAGCATCGTCCATTCGCGTCGTCTTCACCGATGGCGGAAAGGGTGGCGTTGGCAAGACGGAGGTGGCGGTGTGTCTTGCGACTTGGTACCAACGTCAGGGCATTCAGCCGACATGCATCGACTTCGGTGCCGAAAGCAACGCCAAGGGTTCCTTTCGTAGCTTCATTCCAAATGCGTTGAAGTTCGAGGCATCGAAGCCGGGGGCGCTCGACCATTTCTTCGAAGGCTTGGATGGCAAGGATCGCGTGGTGCTGGCCGACATGAGCGCGGGCTCCGGCCCGGCGTTGGTGGATTGGTTTGATAGGACGCGAACGGACACGGATGCCTATCACTTTCGGTTCACGGCGATTGGGGTGACGACCAATGATCCGGGTGCCGTCAACGCGATCCTGCAATCGGCCAGGCGATGGCAGTCCCGCGTCGATTACCTCGTGGTCTTGAATCGTCTTTCGGAGACGCAAGGTGAGTTCCACTTCTGGCACCAGCACCCCGGTGTGGCGGAGTTCGAGCGTTTGCTCAAGCCAAGTGTCATCGAGGTGCGCGCTCGGCGCGCTCGTTACCAAGGCGAAGTCCGCAACCACGCGCTGACCTTGGAGAAGATCATCGGTCGGCAAGTGGACGTGCCCTATTTCCGCTACTCCCGCCGCATCGCCTACGCGAGGCGCCTGCTCCGTCAGATCTACGGGGAGTTCGACCGCGTCTCGCACCTCCTCCTGCCCGAAGGGAGCCCTAACGCCGCCGTTCAACAAGCCCCTTTCATCTAACCAAACCTGCAATCCAAACCACATGCATTCCCATGTCCTCTAACGAACCCACTCCTCCCATCAGAGTCGTCTTCACCGAAGGCGGCAAAGGCGGTGTCGGCAAGACCGAGATCGCCATCAATCTCGCCACTTGGTATCAACGTCAGGGCGTCGCTCCTCGATTCATCGACTTTGACATCGAGAACACGGATAAGAGCGGTCTGAAGAACTTCATTCCGGATACGGTGAAGCTCGATCTTCACGTTCCCGGGGCGCTCGATCATTTCTTTGAGGTTTGCGATACTGATGATCGCGTCGTGCTCGCAGACATGGGGGCAGGTGCCGGAACCGCTACCTACGATTGGTTTGCCAGGATGTTTGAGGATTCGCGCGAAGAGAACATTCGCTTCACGGCGATTGGCGTCACTACGAATGATCCGGGGGCTGTTCTCTCCATTCTCAAATGGGCCAAGCATCTGCAGCATCGGGTCGATTACCTTGTCGTTCTCAACGAAATGCTAGAGTCCGACCGCGCGTTTGAATACTGGCACGACAACCCGCTGGTGAAGCAGTTCACCGACACCTTTCAGCCATGCGTCATGCAGGCCGACGTTCGCGTGGCCGAGTTCCAGACGGAACTCCGCAATCAGGAGTTGTCGCTGGATGACGTAGTCAGTCGCAAGGCCAAGGCTCCGTTCTTCCGCAAGACGATGCAGATCGTCCGTGCCCGCCGCTACCAGCGGAATCTCTACGCCGGTTTCGATGCCGCTTCCTCCATCCTCCTTCCAAACCCTAGCGATGACACCCATGAATAACGCAACGACTATCAAGCGCATTACCGAAAGTCTGCCAGATGTGACGCGAGAGCGGTTCCTTGCCATCTGTGATCACCTTCAAACTGCCGAAGACGACGAAGAATTCCTGCTCTTGCAAGGGATGGGCCTGCTCATGACCGAGATGCGAGAAGTGCCAGAGACTGTCGCCACGATGCTAGACGAAACCAAGCGCGGTCTCACCGAAGACCAAGCGACGCGTCTTGGGAACCAGTTCTCGGAGATCCTCAAAGGCTCGCTGGAACTTCCGGCTTACCAAGACATGGAGCGATTTCATCGCACCATGCGCGATGCCTCCGAAACCCAGAAGCGGGAAACGAGCAAGCTCCGAGAGGAAATGCGATCAGCCCGAGTTGCCATCGGCAAATACGCTCGTGTGTTGCCAGTGCTGAGTTCGTCCGTGCTCTCCAGCGTGATCGTGCTCGTCATTGGATCGATCATCGCGTGGTTCCTCGTGCCTTATCTGTTTCGCATCCAACGTGTCTCCGTGCCGGAGACGCTCTGGCCCTACGTGGAATTGGAGCGGCAAGCGCGGCTGAGGCACCTCGACACCGAGCAAGACGGGATACGTGGTCGAGCGCTCATCATCGAGGACGTCGTCAATGCCCGGCTCGATGGAAAGAATGCTTTCATCGTGATCGAACTTCCGAACAAGGAGGTGTCTCAATGAAATCTCAAACTGGCAAGATTGATAGCGATGCTCCCCAAGCCGAGTTGATCAGTCGAGACCAACTGGCGAAACGCTGGGGAGTTTCCAAGGAGACGATCAAGCGTCGGGAACGCGAAGGGCTGCTCAACCCGGTGCGGTTCAATCAGCGTCTCTTGCGGTACCGAATGGAGGACATCATCGAGGTTGAGAAGTCTCTGCTGGCCTGACGAAACGTGCCCAATTTTCGGTCGCTTCGGCCGTCAAAAAATCGCTCAAACGGTGATCACTGGTGGGCACACTTGAGCCCAGAATCGGGCCTGGACTGAACCGAAAAAGTGCACAGTTACTGCACAGCTGCCATTTTGACCCTGCCATTTCACTCAAAACCAATCCTCGTAACTCGCTCACCTTTAGTTGGTACCGACGGCGGGACTCGAACCCGCACGGCCTTGCGGCCAACGGATTTTAAGTCCGCTGCGTCTACCAATTCCGCCACGTCGGCGCTTGCGCTCAGACACGGCTTATCCCAGCGGAATGGAGAGTCAAGAAGCGAATCGCTTCACTGGCCGTTCCGTTCTGGGAAGATGGAGACAATTCGCTTAGCGTAGGATCACGCGAAGGCGAAGAAAGAGAGGAAAGCTTCCGGTGACTGTCATGGTGACTCGCTCGTGTGTTCCTGCGTCTGCAAGGGCTGTCTGTGTGATCGTGACGGGGGTTCCGTTGGCTTGGGTTTGCCCACTCTGCTTCCAGAGGCGCAGGTCTTCTGACCATTCTAAGATGCCGGTGGCCTGCCCCACGGCGGCTTTGTTTCTCCGATACGTGGCTTCAATGATGTTTCCGTTCGCCACGGCATCGAGATCTAGGTGCGCATCGAAGAGCGTGGGGTTGAGGTCCATGAAGAATTCTATCAAATTCACCAGGCCATCGCGATCAGGATCAGCGTGCGTGCCCCAAATGGATGCTCGCATCGAGGCGTCTGCTAGGGTTGCCTCCGGGAAATACTGCTTTAGCCAGGTCCGGTAGGCTGCGTTCCCCGCGAGGGCGTCAGGCACGAGGGCGTAAACGATGTCGGAATCGCCCAGGAGAGGGGGCACTCTCCGCGCCCACGCCGTGAGGAGTCCGCTGTTCGTGGGGAGCACTGCGGCGGAGAAGTCGTTGCGAGATCCTGGCAGGGCATAGGAATCAGCCGTCGTGGGTGTGGTCCACGTCAGGCCGTGATTCGTGCTGCAACTGACGACGACGGTGAAGGCGTTGGTGGCGCCACCTAGGAGTGGCTCGTCCGTTGTCCAAGCGACGGTCCACTGTCCGGCGCGGTCGGTGGCGATCCATGGGAAGAAGTCTTCCGCGGTCTCTCCTGAGATGTTGTTGAGTCCAAACTCAGGTCCCCAAGTCGCGCCGTCATCTATCGAACGGGCTATAAGGACATCGTGACCGTCCATGGGCGTGCCTTCCACTGATCCTTCCAGATACCACGTCGCGATCCACCTGCCGTGGCCATCAGCGGCGAGACGAGGCGCAAAGTCATCTTCCTCTGCTCCATCCGTGGCCGCTTGCGAATTGAGAAAAGCACCGGCTGACCAGGTGGCCCCGGCATCAGTCGAGCGGCGGAAGAGGAGATCGTCGTCACCGCCTACCGCTGCGCCAATCCCTCCTGTGGGATTGTTAGACACCCAAGAGGCGATGAAGGTTCCCGAGACAGAGGCGTGCACGCTCATGCCAAACTCGTCGGCATTGTCTGTCGCCGCACCGGGATTCATCGCCTGGATGGAAGACCACGTCTGGCCGCTATCCGTGCTGCGGGCCCAGGCGATGTCACCATCCATGCCAAAGGCACCGCTGATCGACCAGACGGCAACCAGATTGCCTTGTTCGTCGCTGGCCAGGAACGGCTCGCTATCGAGATCAGCGTTTCCATTGTCAGACGTGGCTGACGTATTCAAGGGGCTCGGAAAGGACCAGGTCTGGCCGCCATCAATGCTGCGGGACTGGAGGAGATCAGAATCTGTCCCCAACGTTCCTCCGAGATTCTCGTTGGATGTCCAGGCTGCAAGGAAAGTGTTATTGCCCACGTAGACCACTTTGGGATCGCGATCCGTGCCGGTGTCGCCTGTGCCATTGGTGTTTAGCAAGGATGTGGGACTCCAGGTCTTTCCACCATCGATTGATCGGGCTACGAAGATGTCCTGATCCGTCCCTGACAATCCGTTAAGGTTTTCGTCAGAGAACCAGACGCACACCACCGTGCCGAGATGATCGGTGGCGAGCGATGGTTGGAAATCCGATCCGGTATCGACGCTGGCTTGATGATTGAGAGGGCCAGACATGCTTGGGAAGAAGTCCTTCGGTGCGAGAGCAAAGAGAAGATCGAAGTCACTCCCAAGGGTTCCATTGAGATCATGTGAGGAGGTCCACACCGCCATCCACTGGCCATCGGTTCCCGCCGCTAAGGAGGGCTCGAGGTCTTGAGCATTCATCGAATCATTCGCGGCACTATTTCCTACGGAAGAAGGCACCGTCCATGTTTGCCCGTTGTCGAGACTGGCACTTATCCAAACATCGGCGTCGGTTCCTGAGCCGTTTCGTTCTGATTCCGAACTCCACGCCACCACCCAAAGGGAGCGCGAGCCCGAACGGGTATGGACGAGAGATGGGTTAAGATCCAGCGCATCATCGAGGGATGCATTGCGATTCACAGCAGCAGGTGCGGACCAGGTCGCGCCATCATCGTCGCTGAATGCCTGAAGGATGTCTTGGTCGTCTCCAATGACGTTGGCGAGCGTATTGCCAGACTCCCATACGAGCATCCATTCACCAGGGAGATCTCCAGCGCGAAGTTCAGGTCCAAAGTCCTGGCCTTGGTCCGCTCCTGGACTGACAAAGACACCTGTGGGTGGCGACCAGTTGATTCCGCCATTGCGTGAATGCGAGGTGTGAATGTTACTCGTCCCGGTATCATCCGTTGCCCAGGCTACTAACATCGTGCCGTTTCCGCTCACATCCACCGTTGGAAGGAAATCTGCTGCGGAATCAGTGCCTGCCCCAGCATTCACCGGGAGAGGATTGGACCAGGTGGCCCCTCCATCCGTGGAGGTGGCCACGAGGATGTCCTGATCACTTCCCAGCGTGCCTCCTCGCGTGTCGTCTGTTTCCCAAACTACAATCCATCTACCAGAAGCATCGACGCTAATGTCAGGATTGGTGTCGGACCCGGTGTCCGAGGTTGCCTGTGAGTCGACTGCCTGCGGAGCGGTCCAGGTGACCCCGCCATCGTTCGATCGCGCAGAGAGGATGTCGCGATCAGTGCCAGCACCATTGAGATCTTCGTTTGATTCCCAAACAGCAACCCAACTTCCATTCCCATCCGTCGCCACAGACGGGCGGAAATCCGCGCCCGTGTCGCCGGGGGCGTTGCGATTGAGAAAAGCTGGAAACGTCCAGATCTTGCCATCCGTCGATCGGGCGATGAAGATATCTGGATCTGTTCCTGAACTCGACAAGATGTCTTCGTTAGAACTCCAAACGGCGAGCCATCCTCCTTGGCCATCGCTTACAACCTGCGGTTGCGAATCGAAACCGATGTCTCCTGCGGCGGTGGCGTGAATCGTTTGTGGGGCGAGCCAGGCAGGGGCCGCCGAGAGGGAGAGGAATGGGATCAGAAACAAGAAGAGAGCGAGAGATGTGAACAGGCGAGAATGGATCGATGGATTCATGAGGGCGACAAGGTTGAGGTCCGGCGATGACAGACAGAATCCTGCCAGCCATCGCCACATCGCCGTCGAGGCTACAACATTCCCCGAAGGAATACGATCAAACCCTGTGGTATCCGCCGATCCTTCTTACTCCCGGCTGACGCGGAGGCGGAAGTAGATCGCGTCCTGCTGCTGTAGCAGGACGGTGACCTGTTCGCCGCCTTCTGGCACTGCGGCCACGGATACAAAGTCAGGCCATGGCGATCCGGCCGGGCGCTCCACGATGGCATCCCAGGTCAGAAGATCAGAAGAAGCTTCAATCACATAGGCAACATCGGCGGGCGGATCTCCTAACGAAAGCACGAGAGCGTTTGGGCTGGCGGAGAAGGCTGCGCGATCACCGAGAGCATATTGGAGAAGCGCTTCCTTCTCGGTCGGCGAGGGGTCGCCGCCGCCACCGTCTTGAGCATTCTGTCCTCCTGGCGTACCGTGAGGGGCCTTTCCACTCTGCCAGAGAGGCAGGTCGAGGTCGAGCGCCTCAAGGGAATGGCCTTCCATGGCGATGGGCTCGTAACGGAAATCAAGAATCGCCGCACCGAAGGGCTCAGGTAATGTGAGGGTGAGCGTCTCCCCACTGTTGTCGAGCTTGCCCGTATATTCGCCGGCGATGGGAAGCGTCGTTCCATGCCGTGCCTCAACGATCGCTCGATTGCGCACGATGAGAACGCGGCTTCCTGGCTCAAGCATCCACTCAGGGAAGATGAACTCAATGCCACGTGTGAACCGCACGCCTTCTAACGGAATGGCTACTTCTCCCGTGTTGATGAGTTCCACAAACTCTTCCTCACTTCCATCGATCGGGTTGTAGTGCAGTTCACTGATGCGCAGGTGATCCATGAGGAGGAGGGCCTGCACCATGGCCTCTGCCGTCGCAGCGAATCCGTCTGTGGGGAATTCTGGAAAGAAGCTCGCCCCATCGAACGTCCATGCTTGGGAGGTGTCTTGGGTTTGGGGTGAGAGCAATACGATCTCTCGTATCTGACCATCGGGAGAGATCAATGCGAGTGATTCGCCATTAGCGTCCAAGGCAAAGTCCACGTGTCCATCTGCGGATGAGCCGTCCGCAATCAGTTTCCAGAAAGTCTTGCCGGCAAGATAGGTGTGAGGGGGAAAGCGATGCGCTTCTGGATCACCCTCAGGGTTGTCTGTGAGGCGCCAATCCGCGAGCGCGACCGGAAGTGAACTATCATTGTAGAGCTCGATCCAGTCTTCTCGGAAACGTTTATCCGTGGCCGCAAGGATCTCCGTGATACGCACTTCCTCTGCTGAACCTAAAGGCTGCTTCACGTTGGCTGCTCCGAGCGTTGGCACGGTCAATGTCCATGCACCACCCAAACGCCCGAGCGTGTAGCCTGCTGGTTGATAGCCGAAGCGGATCTCGTCCACAGGTTCTCCGTTAGGATCGAGGAGGAAGAGGGCGTCTCCATCCCGATCGAGGGTCACCTCGGTGACTACCAGATAGCCACGAGCTTCAAGAGTGCTGCCCTCGGGGAAGATGTAAGGATTCTCATCAGTCAAGCTCTCCGCCAATTGCCAGCCCGTCAGGTCTGCGGCGAGTCCCCGATTGTGAAGCTCCACCGCATCCTCGCCCACGGTTCGAAGCTCATGCAGGACGATGTCTGTACTATTGGGTTGAATCGCCCATTCGCGAACAGTGACGTCCTCCTCGGGTTGCCAATTTCCGGCGAAATCTTGCCCTAACACTTCGAGACGTTGATTGCCTTCCACAAGATCTTCGAGCACGAGAGTGCTCCACCGAACGGTGGGCGCGTCGCGGAGGAACCTTCCTGGTGCAATGCTCACAGGGTCACTCCACGGCCCGTCGTTGAGTCGCCAACGGTAGGCGAAGATTCCAGGACCGCCGACTTGGAAGGTCGCGTGTGTCTCTGCACTTCGTGAAAGGGGGCCACCGGTGAGGTGAGCCCATTCCCGGATCGACGCCCCCATAGGTAGGCCGTTGCTAGCGAATCGCGTCTCAGGTTCGCCTGACAGATTTCCCATTCCCCAGCGTTCATCGAAGATTCCTCCAGGATGCTGGGAGCCGATTTCTGGATCCTCGAGTTGAGGATCGATGAGGTTGTGATCGATCTGAATCTGGCTGGTTCTGTCAGGGCGGTTGGGCTGGTCGAGGTCTGCCCAACTGATGAGACGCGGAAACCCAGTCTGGTTGAAGATCCCCGAGGATGCCGATCCGTAGAAGACGTTGTAGCCAAGGTAGGCGCCATCGCCTGGGGTGGGGGCAAAGTCTTCGGGAACGAAGAGATTGACGGCTGCGCACCGCACGTCTTGCTGGATGTTGCCCACTTCGTAGCGATAGTCCTGAGGGAAATCGAGGCAGTCGTTGAACTCGAAGATGGTTCCTGTGCCGAGTTTGCAATTGATAGCGTGCTCCACATTGCGAAAGACATTGCCTGTGACGACGATGGTTGTGCCCGATCCGCGATCGCCCGTCGAGATGGCATTGGCGTAGCCGCGGTCCGAGGTGAACTCGTCTTTCCGCACATTCTCAAAGACATTGAAAGCGATGTAGGCATCCCCACCGAGGTCGATGTGTTCATCGCCGACGGGACCATGAAAGTGATTGTAACGGCAGTCGAGCACGGTGCTCTCACCCCAGCGCCCGCTGTCCGCGTCAAAGACATCGTTGTGGCCTTTGTTTCCATAAAAGTGATTGTGATAGACTCGGAAATGGCCATTGACGGGAAAGCCCCCCACGAAGCGGGGATCATCGGGGACGGCTGGGGATTCCACTTTGAGTTGCTCTGCCACATTATCCAAGCGAAGGGCCACCGGGCTTTCGTCCTCAGCAAACATGTCAGGAAAGATGCAATGCTGCACGGTGAGTGAGCAGTTACGCCCATAGATCATGCGGTAATGCGTTCCCGAGAAAGTGCAGTGCTCGATGAAGCACTCAGAACGGATCACTCCGATACTGCCTTGATTGTCTGTCGGCTGGGCATTCACAAACACCGCGTGTTGGATGATATTGTCAGGCGAGAGCGAATCTACGATACGAATTCCACCCCATTTGGGCGGCCCCATCTGCATCCCGGGCAAGAGCGGATCGTCTTCATCCGCCGCCTCTGGGTGCTCGGAGAATCGCACGGGGGCATACTCCGTTCCTAACGCTTGAATGGTTCCTAACACCGTGAGGCGAACGCCTGGATCTGCGTAGACGCTGACGCCGGGATCGATTTGCAGGAGGCTTCCTTCTGGGACGGTGGCATCGTCTACGAGATGGAAGGGGCCATCCTCAGCCCGCCAATGAATGGTTCCGCCGATGCTTTCTGCTTCTTGATAGGGGAGCGCTCCCATGTCGACACCCGCAGGGCCAGCGCCCCGCGCGGGAGAATGGCTTTGCAAATGGAAGTCTGATGACGCGGCATTGACGAACAAAGGAGCGTCAAGAAAGAGGGCGCTCGTATCGAGAGCGTCTCCATTGCCTAAGACTGTTGTTTCGGTATCGAGAATTGAAGCTGCGACAGAAACGTCGACTTCCGTTCCAAGGTCGAAGCCATTGGTGCCTACAAGGGTGAGATGATTGCCTGACAGGGTTCCTCTCTCTACCTGAACGCCCGTGGAGAAACCGTGAATGATCGTGTGATCGATCGCCACTGTGCCGCCCACGACGCGCACGCCGGCTAGGCCATCTCCCGTAATCCGGCTCCCCGTGAGACTGACGGAAGCCGCGCTGTGCACGCCTTCAACAGAACTGGTGATCACGGTGTCTGTGATAGTGGTCTCTCCATCCAATGCCAGCACGCCCGTGAGGATGGTATTGCCTATCAATGTCATCTCTCCGTGATTCTCGATGCCTCCGGGAAAGCTTTCGATCGTGCTCTCCTGGATCAGAGTTGGGCCGGATCCTCCAAGTTGACGGATGGCGACGTTAGATTCGATATGGCCGTGAGTGAATGTGAGCGTTCCCTCTTCCACCGTTAATCCATCTTGAGCACCGCTGATGAATGCATGGACCATCTCGATAGAGCCCCCGTTCACGATATGGAGACTCCGCCAACGGAGGTCCGTCTCGCTTGGCTCCCAGAGGATGGGCGCGGATTCCGTGCCCTGGGCATTCAGGACGCCATGCACATCCACTCCAGCATCGGGCGCCACGCGAATCAGGGTGCCAGGGGAAATGGTGAGGGTACTCGTCGCGGGAAGGATTACCGATTCTGCCACAAGGATGCGTCCGCTCCAGACATGGTGCTGACCCTCTTGCAATTCCCCACCGACCGTTTGAAAGAATGATGGTCCTGCGACCTCCACAACCTTAACGAGGCGACTGACAGAACTGCGTCCCGCACGGACTTCAAGGTTGAACTCCTCGATCGCTCCCACGCCCTTCTGGCCAATGATCTCCGCTTCGAAATACTGGTCGTTTGCGACATCAAAGGGATTCGTGGAATCATAGTGAGGGCCCTGGTGAATCTGAACAGCGAAGACGTTAGGGCCTGGCACGAGATGCTCCATGGGAATGACAAAGTCTTCAAACTCAGAGGGAATCCCTGGTCGATCGATGGTAGAAAGAGTGGACTCCGTCACGACAACGCCAAGGCCAGGGGTGGTGATCACGCGTTCGCCATTGACCCAGACGGAGGCGGCATCCGCGTAGCGCATCCGCAGGGTGAACTGGTGATACGCCTCGATGTCTAATGTTGCCGTATGACGCAAATGAGAGGTTGGGAACGCTGGCGGAAGGAATCCACCGTTGGCTTGATCTGGCGGAAAGCCTACCGGTGCTCCGGTTTGGACCCATTCGTTGTCGTCAAAGTCAGTCCCGCTCCACCCCGCTTCAACAGGTTCTGGTCGGAAGTGAACCTTCCAAGGGGTATCTCGCGTGACGAGGATGTCTTCTTCACCTAACAAAGCATCCAATTGATCCTGATCTGGAACCCGCGCCGTGACCAGGGCTGTTCCTAAGCCATTCTCTAGCACAATGGCGCTTGGCTGGAAGGTCACTCCTGGAATCGCAGAGGTTAATCGGGCCACTTCCCATGCTGGGTGTGCCTGTAGACGAGATCCTTCTTTGAGCCGCTGGACGCGGACGGGAAACGGGCGCCCCATCTCGATGTTGTTAGGCATCGCCACAACCAGCTCGCCCTCGCTCTCAGTGGCCGTGGCCGTGATGTCGCCTGAGATCTCCTGGGCAGGTGATCGGAAATACACCTCCAGTTGATCCGTGTGTACCCTTTCGCTGGAAGAATCTTCGCCACGATGATAGGCGATCTCGAAGGCGTTGATGCCAGGGCGGAGGTGAGTTTCCGGGACGACGTATTCCCAAGTCCCTGCGTTCCCTCTCGATTCTCCATAGGAGATTTCGGCCGCTCGTCCGTTGACAAAGATCGCTCCCGTATCGCCCACATGGAAAGTCCCTCGCAACCAGACAAAGCCATCGGTCACGCGCAAGCCCCGAACTTCCATGGCGGAGTCGGTGTCCACCGATACCCCATAGGTTTGCGGGATCTGTTGGGAAATGGCTTCGCGATGCTCCCTCACAAATTGCTTAGCAGCGGCCACTTTCTCCTCCGGGGTCCATGAGCCGATCACCTGGTCAATGACGGGATCAATGATTTCAGGGCGAAACCAGCCCTCTAGCATTTCCAGATACGTTTGGTAATACTCACGAATGGTTTGCCGGTCCTGCCCTAACAACCGCTCCAGTCCATCGATCTGCCGGTAGATGAAGATGTCCTCCTGGGCGAAGTTGCGCTCCCCAATCGTCATGACCGTATCGAAGTCGTGCGGCAAGAGGACAAAGCGCGGGTCATTCACCCCGCGATAGATGCCAAAGTCATCCGCCCGCCCAGTGGCGAGGCCGCCTTCCATGTTGGCGATGAGGGTATTCACCGCCAGGTAGCGCAACCACTGCCGGACATTCACCACCTTCTCTACTTCCTCGCGGAAGGATTCCATGGGTGCGCGATCCAGAGCATCCGTGAGTGCGATGATATCACTGAAGTCGTCCAAATCTTCATTTGTGCGCTTCAGATAGGTGATATTGTAAGGGTCGTTCTCGTCGCCCTCGTAGGTGAACTGGCCGGTGCCCAGTCGAGCGTGATCATCAATGCGATAGAGATTGCCATCGGGATCGTGCGGATACAGACGTTCGATCCAGTCCCCATTCATGGGCTCCGCCCTGACATAATGGCCGTATCCCACGGTGCCACGGTCTGCAGTGTCCGTGCCATTGACGCGCACGCGCACGGGGACAGCCTCCGTTGTCGGTAATCCTGCTAGTTGGAACATAGCAGCCCCCAGGGCCTGGCTAAACGGGTAACGTGAATTGAGCTGCATCGAGCGGCGCCCATTCCAAAGGTGGTCATTGGGAAAGGAGACGTTGAAGTTCACGGGATTGCCTGAGCGGCTGCTGTAGCCACGATCACGGACGGACATCCCATGGATGACCTGGACTCCGGTGCCGTCCACACTGACAAATGTGCCATGAAAGCGTGCGTTGACCGGATTGCGCGGACCACTCGCATCCTGGGCGGCCTTTAAACGAGCCCGCTCGTCAGGAGTCATGATCATGAGATAGATCGGCGTGTCACCGGGCTGCCACCTATCCAGTGCGTGCGCGTCATCGACTTGGAACAGCGCGTTGGTCTCATTCCCATAAACGGGCAGGATCGCTCCCGTCTCAATCTCACGGGCGGGCGCGGGCCAGGTGCGGCTGTTTCCCGTCTCATCCGACGCTTCGACGTAGTATTCGCCAATGCCCTCCGGGGGAACATTCGTGATGCGAATTTCAAACCGATCGTCTCCCATGGGGGCGGCGGGCACGGGTGTCCACGGCGTTTCACCAAAGACGCGATAGTGTATGGTCACGTCTCCGAGTTGATCGTGATCATCACGCACTCTAGCAGAGATCGTCACCGTATCGCCCGTGCGAGGGATTGCCGGCTGATGCGAGACGGCGGTGATGACAGGGGCAATGTTAGCCTCAAGGACAGAGTTGGCCTGACCGGGAGTGCCGCCTCCTGTCAGACTCTCGGTCCAGAGTTGTCCTTGATTGATGGCAAAGTGAGGTTGGATGAGTTCTAACGTTCGGCCCCCGCCGTCCGCGAGATTCCTCCAGGTGCGGCCGAGAAAGTCTTGCTCGACTTTCTCAATCGTCCGCAAGCCCCATTCACCCTCGGTCGCGTAATCGACCGTATCGATCGCCTCTCCGTCTGCGTCGCGCAAGCGGATGGATTCACTGGCATTGCTCAAACGCCCCTCCCAACCACCGATGGCGGTGATCTCAGGATAGAGAGACTGGAAAGCGGTGAGATCGGCCGCCACCACGAGATAGCCATGGGCAGGGATCGCCACGCCATCTGGGAAGATGAAGTTTACCCCTCGCGTCAACTCCCAGCCACTGAGATCGACTTCAGTATCCGTGAGATTGTGGAGTTCCACCCATTCTTCTCGCGGATCCTCCACGGGCTCCCCTTTGGGATGGAACATCAACTCGTTGATGACGATCTGACCCTGCCCTGATGCGAGGGTTCCCAGAATCGCGAAACTCCACAGCAAATACCATCGACCAAGCAAGAGACGTTCCATCATAACAATCACGAAAAGTTGAATTGCTAGGGAAACTTGTCAAGAATGCCTCATTTCTCTGCTATTGTCGGGAATAAGATCCCATGCTCTCGTATCCATTCACCAATTCCCTATGAAGTCGCTATTCTTCCTCCCATTGGGCCTCTTGTCGGCACTGTTCGTCAGTTGCGAAACCCTGCCTCTTAGTGAGCGACAGTTTATTTCTCAACCCTCGATGCTCTTTGAAGGGACGGGTGCACACAAGTTCGATTGTGGTCTGACAAGCCAGATCGAGACTGGCCGCGTGGGTGCCGGTGGAGCCTCTGGAGGCGGCTGCAGTTCTTGTCACTAACATCAAGGCGATCGCTCGATGAAGGTGAAGACGCTTGCTCTTGGGGTGCTTGGATGGCTCAGCGTGGGCTGGCTGCCAGCCGGCGAATTTGTCGACACGGACGTGGACCCCGTTTTCGAAGAGGAATCAGGCCTCTTCTCCTCGTGGTCGTTCCGCACGCGATTCGATGCCGAGTCGTCCGTGCTCTGGGCGGACGGCATTGTCCTGAGCGAACACGCCTTGGGCGGACGGATCACCTCGGATCCCTTCGACGTCGGGCTCACGGTTGGTTACAGCACCTTTGATCTCGACTACGAGCCCAGCATCTTTGGAGCGGACACGACGCTCACCGAAGATCGGACTACCTACGCGCTCGATGGACGCGTCACGCTTGCCAGTCAGTGGGATCTCGTTGGCTCCGTCGCCTACTACGACGGCTTCTCTGACTACCGCTCGTTGTGGATCAGCGAGTATTACAATCAACTTTTCGGAGGGGTGCCCTCATTTGTCGATCCCGCACCTAAAGGCGTCAGCTACACGCTCGGGTTGGAGTGGGAATACATTCCGATCATGGCCAAAGTGCGTCTGACCGGAGGCTATGGCAAGGACACCATCGCGCCCGCCTACGACATCGGCGAGAATGGTCTGGAGCGGAGTCGCCCTGACCTTTACACCAAATTGCTTCAACTGCAGACAGAGAACGTCCTCTCTTCCCGCGTCGTTGTTCAGAACACTTTCCAATACACAGACACGACCAACCGGGAGAAGCGCTGGACGGCACAGACTGGGTGGAATATTGCCTTGGCGGACGCCCTTTATTTGCGTCTGCTAGGCGGCTATGCGGTGGAGCAACCGTCGTTCGAAGCCTATCACATCGGGGGCACCTTAGAGTATCAGGTCGCCGACGAGTGGTTTGTCCGCGTGAACGCACGCTACTACGAAGACACGGGCGAGATTGAGAATTCGCTTGGCGGCTTCACGAGTTCGGCCCCTGGACTAGAGTCCTTTGAGTTTGGTGCGGGGCTTCGCTGGCAAGGCGTGCACAGTGCCTTGAATCTCTATGCGGGCTACTATCAGACCAACTACGATGCCCTTGCGGAGGATAATCTCTTTCTCCAGAACCTCTACGCGGATCGTCGCTGGGGTTTGGTCCAGCTCAGTTATACTTACAGTTTCTGAGTTTCCCTAACTTCCTAACCATGAAACGGACGACACTCTTGTTAGCATCCTTCCTGGGTATCTTTGGGGCACTATCGCTCGCTTCCGCGCGGCCAGCTGTTGGCCAAACATCGAGAGTGCTTCCCCTCACAATCTTTAAAGATGGCGCCCTTACAAATGCGCACTTTGAGCAGTTATTAGGAAAGATAGTGATCGCCTACTACTACACTCCGTGGTGAAGTACGTGAGGCAGCACGGGCAGTCAGTTTGGCAGCCAAGTATTGAGTCAGATTGCTGAGAAGGGTCACCGGAATGCCAACGGTGTGGAGATCGTGAGCATAGCGATAGGTATCGAAGACAATTCCTTCTATGATCAGCACGTCATGCGAGACCCGGCTCGCTGGGGATTCGACCTTACCGGAATCGACTGCGTGCTTGATGGTGACACGCGGACACAGATCCGCGAAGGGATCGCTTACTACTCCGGTTATTCGGCCAATGTTGTTATCGACAAGAATCGGCGCAACATTGTCATCCTCAATGGCGTGGCTGATTCTCCCAACCACAAAGCCTGGGAAGTCCTGCACACGTCGCCATACTACATTAGCCAACAGCGAGATCGGATTCTTGCTGCCATCGATTCCGTAATGCCGGGAGAGCGTAGCGGTGCCTCCGAGGAAGAGAGCTTCGCGAGTTGGATGGTCGCGGCGGGATTGCCCGGGGAAGACCCGTTCGAGGACAGTGATGGAGACGGCTTGTCCAATGCGTTGGAATACTATTTCGACACCTCTCCCACGATCGCCGGTGCTAGTCCGCTGAGGTATGTCCATCGCCACGGTGCCCGCTGGATGGCCTTTCCCGCACGCAAGATCCGGAGCCAAGTCTCTGTGGAAATCGAAGCGTCCCACTCGCTTACTGATTGGCACATCTTAGAGATTCCTGAGGATGACTTTCGTATTGCTACGGAGGGGGCTATGGATCAAGCCGAGGTAAAGCTTCCTTCGGAATCCGCTCCGTTTGCTCGCCTCCGCGTCACTCTACCTGAGTAGTTATCCCAACCCCAAACTTCCTAACCATGAAATCAACCCTAACCTATCTATCGGCTGTCCTTCTTGCCATGGGATCGTTTTCCGTGGCGTCTGGTCAACTTGCTGTGGGCGATGCGTCTGAGGTGCTCCCCCATACGATCTTTGAGAATGGCACGCTTTCCAATACGACTTTCGAGCAGCATGAAGGCAAGGTGATCCTCGCCTATTACTACACGCCGTGGTGAAGTACGTGAGGCAGCATGGGCAGCCAGTTTGGCAGCCAAGTGTTAGGCAGCGTGGCAGCGAATGGTCACCTGAATGCAAACGGCGTCGAGATCGTGAGCATTGCGTTAGGCATTGAAGACAATGCTGGCTTTGATCAACGCGTCATGCAAGATCCCGCCCGCTGGGGTTTCGACCTCGCTGGCGTCGACTGCGTCCTTGATGGGAGTGATCGCACGGAGATCCGTGAAGGATTCGCCTACTACACGGGGCTCTCTCCCAGCCGCATCCCAGGGACCGGTCAGCGCCGCGCGTTTGTGATCCTTAATGGGGTGACGAACTCCCCTTCACACAAACCATGGGAGCTCTTGCACTTTTCCCATGGCTTTTCGAGCACGCAGAGTGACAGCCTCCTCGCCTTGATCGATTCCGTCATGCCCGGTGATGGCAGTGGAGGCGGCGGCGATCCGACGGGTCAGAGTTACACCGAATGGATGGCCGAAGCAGGACTCCCCGACGCCGCACCACTGGAGGATGGCGACGGCGATGGGCTCAGTAATGTCGTGGAGTTCTATTTCGACACGCCTCCTGGCCAGGCCAATCCCAGCCCCTTGCAGTTCTCCAGCATTGACGGTACCTTCCGACTCGCCTACCCCGTCGGGAAGGACCGGACTGGAGTCACGGTGGGCCTTGAGACCTCGACGAGTCTCGCAGAGTGGCAATCGCTCGATGTTCCCGAGGGCGATTGGGTCCTTACCGAGGGTGAATCGGTGGACCAAGTGGATGTTTCGCTGCCCGCCGACATGGAATCCTTTGTGCGTCTTCGAGTGACATTGAGCGACTAACTAAACTTGGTCGCCTTCGGACATTGCCAAATCCGCTCTTCTTCCTCTCATCGGCAAGCGCTCTGTCGTCTGCGTCGATCGAGGGAGAAAGCGGTAGGCGAGGCCGCGGCATTCGCAGCGCCACCAGGCGAGCACACCTCTGATAAAGGGCTTGATGGCGGCTGGGCCTGGCGCAAAGCCAGGCTTGATCAGAAAGCTGCGATCCAAATTGCGAATGCCGTAGCGCCCTACAGCGTGACGCTGTTCTGCTAGAGCGACCAGGCGGCGATTGTAGAATCGCATGAATCGGGCGAACCATCCTCCAATCGGTCCGTGATAGGGCATGCGGGCGAATTCGCGTTCGGTATGCCGATAGACGAAGTGGACAGGCCCCATGAAATAGGTGCCGATGTCTAACAGAAAGGCTGCTTTCATCAACTCGGCATCGCCCAGGTAGGCATACTTGTCGCGATAGAGTGCCTCAAACCATCGCCGATAGCACTGAGGATAGTTCTCACGATACGCCTCCCAATCGCCAGAAGCGTCTTCACCCTCTAGCGATTTGGCAATGAAGGCCTTCGTCGTCATGACCGTGTGCCCGATGAAATCGATGCCATGGCTGTAGAGCGGGTCCATGAAGCCAGCCGCATCCCCCACACACGCCCACCCGGGTCCTGCTACCTCTGTATTCTCGTAGGCCAGCTGTGTGTATGTCAGGGTGTCGCGAGGGACGGGCTCGGCGTCGGCAAAGAGCCATGCGCCGATGGGGTGTGATCGCAAATGATCGAGGAGCATTTCCGTGAGGGTGCCCTCGCGACGCGGTTGGAAATAGCGCGGGTCATAAGTGAGCCCGGCGCTGAGTTCGCCATTCCGCAAGGGGATGAGCCAACACCACCATCCGCGTCCCGTGAGGTGATTGGTCGCCGAGGCGCGAGACACGTCGCAGGCCATGGCCCATTCGGGATAACGCCTCTTCAGCTCGGGTCCGTCCAGGTCTCGCACATGGCGAAAGCGTGCCCAGACAGACTTCGTCACGTGCTCTGAGAGAGGGCGCAAGGTTTGGCGCTGTCGCCCAATCACGGCTGCCTTACCGGTGGCGTCGACAACCCATTTCGCGCGGACGGTCTTCTCGGAGCCATCTGACAGTTTCACCGTCACTTCGTTCGCATCCACACCTTGGAGCGTCATGCCCGTCGCATGTGCCGGTCGGAGCACTTCACACCCCGCCGCCTCCGCGAGGTCCAAGACATGCTGATCCAATACCGCGCGATCCACTTGGTAAGTGGGCAAACGTGCTTGAAAGAAGGGGCCGATTTCGCCGCAACGGGCCAAAGACGTGTTGCCCTCACGTTGAAACCAAAGGCGTAACCCATGCTTGACGACGTGCTCCTGCGAGAGATGTCGAGAAAGGCGCAGCACGCGGGTGAGGAAACAGCCGCCCACTTCGGACGTGGACTCGCCTACCCGACGTTTGAAAGCCGAGCCCTTCTCGACAATCTTGATGGACCACTCAGGATTCTGACGTTTCAGAAGGAGCCCCATCGAGGAACCGGAGAGTGACCCCCCCAGGATCAAGACATCGATGGCAGATGGATCAGCGCTGTTCATGGCAGGTAATGGTCTTCACCCTATCGTGCTCCCTGCCGACCGCCAAGTGGCCAGTGGCCATCCCTCTTAAAAAACGGGTTGCGTCCCCCCGCGCGGGGGCCATACTCACCATCTCGCAGCTGCTGCGGGAGATGTGGGGCATTAGCTCATCTGGTAGAGCGCTTCAATGGCATTGAAGAGGTAAGCGGTTCGAGTCCGCTATGCTCCACCACTTCTCCCCCTGGGATCAGCGCTTTCTGCCTTCCCTTTCCCCTCAGGTGCCGTCAGCCTGAGGAATGCGCGTATTCTTTCCATTTCTTTGGATCGTTCTCTTGTTGCCAATGCTCGGTGCTGAGCAACCCAACATCATCTTCATCCTCGCCGATGACATGGGCTACGGCGATGTCCGTGCTCTCAATCCAGATTCGGTCATTCCCACGCCTCACCTTGATCGGCTAGCCCGTGAAGGCATGACATTCACGGATGCCCATTCGGGTTCTGCCGTGTGCACGCCGACTCGCTACGGCGTCCTGACGGGACGCTACTGCTGGCGCGGTAGCTTGAAGCGCGGCGTGCTGAATGGATACGGCAAGCCTTTGATCGAATCAGGCCGAGCAACGGTCGCATCCTTCCTGGGCGCGCACGGATACACGACCGCCTGCGTGGGGAAGTGGCATTTGGGTCTCGGCTTTGTGCCTGAACCAGACGGGACTCCCACGGACCTCGATTTCACCAAGCCTCTCACGGATGGCGCCCACACTCGCGGGTTCGACTACTCTTACATCATCCCTGCATCCCTCGACTTCCCTCCCTATGTCTACATCGAAGATGGGAAAGTGACAGGTCAACCAGATCGTGTTCAGCCGGCACAAGCATTTCCCGCCTTTCTCCGCAAAGGCCCCATCGGCGCGGACTTCGACATGGAGGAGTGCTTAGATCATTTGTTAGGCAAGGCCACTGATTTCATCCGAAAGCAGCAGGACACTGATTCCCCCTATTTCCTCTATTTCCCACTCACGGCTCCACACAAGCCTGTCCTTCCTCACAAACGCTTTCGCGGGAAATCAACGCGTGGCCCATATGGCGACTTTGTCATGCAGGTCGATGCCACTGTAGGTGGCGTTCTCCAGGCCTTGGACGAGACCAATCAGGCGGACAACACCCTGGTCATCTACACCAGTGACAACGGCTCTTTCATGCACCGCTGGGAAGATGATCGCCCCACACATGTGTTAGATGCCAAAGTGCAAGCCTATCACCCACGGCATCACACGGCTAATGGTCCCTTCCGCGGCACGAAGGCGGACATTTGGGAAGCTGGTCATCGCGTGCCATTCTTTGCCCGTTGGCCCGCTACCATCGCGGCAGGATCTGAGTACGGCCAGCCGGTCTGCCACGTCGACCTCTTCGCCACGTGCGCCGAGATCGTGGGCCAGGCACTTCCAGACGAGGCGGCAGAGGACAGTTTCAGTTGGCTCCCCGCCATGACGCAAGTGACAGAGCAACCTACCCGCGCGCCCGTGATCCATCATTCCGCTTCTGGCGTGTTTGCCATTCGCGATGGGAAATGGAAACTCGTGCTGGGTAATGGATCGGGAGGACGTGCGCAGCCCAAGGGGAAACCGTTTGCCAAGCCCTACTCTCTCTGGGACATGGATAGTGACATTGGCGAAGAGAATGATCTCATTGAGAAACATCCTGACATTGCCAAACGGCTAGAGGCCGCTTGCTTGGAGATTCGAGATTCGGGACGCTCGCGCCCCGTTAGGGTCCAATAGCAATGGGTGACAATTGGTAACCCCCTCCGAGTTCTCGCATCAAGTCATTGATGGCGGCGTAGTTCTGCGGATCGGAAATGAAAGGGCCTTGCCCCATGCCGCCAAAGGTATGCGTTTCGATCAAGACAGGTTGGCCCTGCACAATGATGAAGCCAGGGTTGCCGCTGTCACCTGTGATCAAAGGATCCGCATACCGTGCATCAAAGTCTCCCGCACGCCCATACCGCAAATGGCGATTTCCCACATGCGCGATGCGGCGTAAGAGTAGATTGCGGTCTTTGTCAGTGATCACCGCGAGACTGCCGACCAGATGTTCGGAATAGTCCGCCCGCGGGGGCAGGACTTGATAAAAAGTCACCGGCACATCGCGCTCTAACAACCCCACTGCCAGATCAGGCATCAGTCCGCCAGGGACAGCCAGGCGCCTTTCGATGATCCGTTGGTGCACGCGTCCGGCGCGATCATGGAAACTGACCACGTCGCCCGGGTTCCGCTGATAGTGCTGCGCCATGAGCACGTGCCGAGGCGAGATGAGGGTGCAGGTTCGGACCTGGTCCATGGCGACCCCTGTGAAATCAAGGCGCTTGGTCCAATCACGTGCCCACAAAGCATCTGCTCGGGGCGCGTAACGGTCAAAGAGATTGATATTGCGAGGTGTCGTCGGCACCACCGCCATCGTAGAGGCATTGATCACGCCACGTGCTTCATGAACGCTTTGCAAGCGCACCGGCCCGCGAGGGCTGCCAGATTGGCAACCAGCGAGAACGAGTCCTATCAGAACACCTATGAATGCGTTTCGCACGTGTTGAGAAGTTAAGGCAAAAGCCCCGTTTGGGCCACTCCTTTCTCCTGCCATCAGAATACGTCAGAACAACATCCACCCTGCCATGGCTGCCATGGCAAGGTCTTCTGTCAGCGCCACCCTGGTCAGCGGCACCTTGAGGGTCGATCCCAGGCAGGCACATTGGAGATCCAACCCCTTTCGCAGCGCGATGAGCACGCCGACCGCTCCAAAAGCAAAGACCACGATGGTCACGCTATACACAATATTAGGGAACACGTGCCCGAGGTAGCCGAGTCCCAACGCCAGCTCGATCCACGGGTATAGCAGGGCGTAAGGACGACATGGCCCCGCCAGCAGGTCGTATTTCTGGAAGCCATCCGCAAACCCCGAGAGGTCGAACGCTTTCACCATAGCAAAGCTGACCAGGAAGAAGCCCATGAAATCATGCATCCATGTGCGGGTGTCCCATCCTCCAGCATAATGCAGCTGCTTCGCCATGGCAGCGAGCAAGCTAAACCCTACCAGAACTATCAATGGGCCATAATCACTGAGCGAGACGGCGCGATTCTTCTCTTCAGGAGCGTCGGCGCCTCCGCCACCACTACAACAAGACGGTTTCTCTGGGTTCATGGAATGGGTAAGTAGTCAATTGCTTCAATAGACACATCCTTCGCCATGCTGCCATGAAGTTGCAAATCAAAGCGCCCCTTGCGCTGTTCCTCTGCTTCCTACTTTAGGCGTGCGGTCTCTTGTCCATTATCACTATCCTCACATCATCGTCCAGACCAATTAGCCATATGGCATCTCCGAGCAAGGCGAGGCAGGAAAGTACAGAGGATCGCACGTTCATGGAGGCAGGGCCGAGCATGCGGGTTCTCATCGCCATCGAATTCCATTGTCCCCGCTTCGCTAAGCCGCCAGGTTCGTGGCATGGAATTCGACTTTGAAGATAAGGATCTCCCGCAGGCTTACAAGCTCCTCGCCGGGCTGGTCACGCCGCGCCCCATCGCTTGGATCACAACCGTCGATGCGGATGGAAATGTCAATGCCGCACCCTTCAGTTTCTTTAATGTCTTTGGCAGTCGACCACCTATCATTGGCGTCGCTCCTGGAGATCGCGCTCCAGGGATTCCGAAGGATACCGCGCGTAACATCCGTCGCACGGGCTGTTTCGTGGTGAACCTTGCCAATGAGGCGTTGGCCGAAGCCATGGTCGCCTGCGCGGCTTCTTTGCCATCCGGCGAGAGTGAGTTGGCGACGGTGAATCTCGAAACTGCTCCTAGCGCAACCATTCGCGCACCCCGCATCGCCAGTGCGCCGGTGAGTTTGGAATGCACAGAGTGGAGCACCTTGGAGATCGGTCGCAATCGACTCGTCATCGGCGTGGTGAAACGCCTCCATGTGCAGGACGGCATCTTAGACCCAGAGAGCCTGCATGTGAATCTCGATGCCTACCGTCCCATTGGGCGTATGCATGGGCCTGACGGATACACCAAGACACGTGAGTTCTTCACGATCGCTCGCCCTGACTGATAAGCTATCGAAAGTCAGCAGACTTAGATTTGGCCATAGCTTCCAATGCCGGCTGCTGGCTGGGCAGGGACTTGCTCTCCCAGGGCCACTGGTGGTCCAATTGAATGGCCATGGCCAGACGCAGACCTGCTGGAGCCTTCTCTGGAATATCGGGTAAGGTGACTTTGATAGGAACCAAAGTGGGATCGGCTCTGAAGTCGGGATTCCAGCCATTCTGACTGTAGACGCCTCGGTGACCAATGGCGGCCACTCGTCCCTCCACCGCGATATCCATCGAAGGCAGGTGAACGCGCACCTTCTGACCAGGAAACACCTTCAATGCTTTCTTCGCATGCACGTGCCCGATCGCCCAATTCTCTTCCGAGGTTGAGATCGCGAGCACTTCGGACCCTGATTTGACGAAACTGCCAGGATGTTGATAGGTTGCGTAAACGACGCCTTCACCAGTTGCCGTCACGGTGAAGCCCTTCCGCAACGCCTCCAAATGCGCCACCTGCGCCTCCAAAGCCGTGACTCTCGCTTGGAAAGTCGCATGGTGAGCGCGGGCCCGGGGAAGCGTCTCATCCAATCGATCCCCAACCAAGAGGACATCAGATTCGCGCAGCACACGTTCTCGTTGACTGAGTCGCTTCAATTCCAGCTGACGCAACTCCAATGCAGACTTCGCGTGCTCGGCCGTCATCACGGCTTCGTCTAGTTTCTCCTTCACGATCACTCGACGGTCAGCCAGGGGTTTTAAGCGTTCTGCCAGCGATTGTGCGCGTCGGACCTCCGCTTCTGCCATGCGAATCGCCGCTTCCGCTAACTTGAGATCTTCCCCTAGCGCTTGAGCCAAGACTGCCGTTTGCCTCTCGGCAGTCTTCACGGCCTCTGCACTTTGATCGCGCTCGATCATGGCACCGGCGAGCTCTGCCCTGGCATTAACATAATCATGTTCCACCTTCTGGTCTACGATTCGAAACAATGGCTCGCCCTTGGTCACAACAGCACCTTCCTTGACCAAGATCTGCTCCACGATTCCGTCCGAGGGTGCCTTGACGGATGCGAGATTGCCTAACAAGACAGCGTTGTAGATGGGGATCGTCAGCTGACTGCGGAAGTAGAACCACACTGCGGTAGTAATCCCGAGGATCCCTACTAGCAGTAGTACCGCAGCGACAACTCCGCGCGCCTTCCGAGTCGATGAAGGTCTCCCTCCTGGGGGAGGCCGGTGCGGTGGATCAGACTGGGCGACGCCGCCAGCAATCTGATCGTAGCTCATGTCATTCAGCATCTCGCCATAGGCGACTTCTGACGTAAGCATGCGACCCAATTCCTGCTGGTCCTTCAGACTCAGGTCGAGGAAGGTGTAGTGGGTTTTGTCAGGATTCGAAGAGCGAACTCGCACTCGCAATGGAAGTGATTGGCCCTCGTCGAACTCCAAGACACCCTTCAATTCGCTTCCGGGTGTGGAGCCATTCCCGGAAACGTAGAATCCGTGAGCGCTTAGGTTGTAGATGGGAATCGACTTCCCATCCATCCAGAATTTGGGTCCGGGAGAGGGGTCTAATGGCTGCTGCATAGGCTTCGTGCGGTGATCTTCGGTGTCCGCTCCCACAGCGCGCCGTTACCACCGAAGCCTCGCGCCGTCACCTAGAAAACACGGGAAATCGGCCTTAATACCATAGCTAGGCCACCCAATAGCATTGGTGTATATTCCATAATTTCTATCCTGCGAGATCGACGGCAAGCTGTGCCGCTGCCAGGAGGGATCCTGGGTCTGCGCGACCTTTCCAAGCAATGTCAAAAGCGGTACCGTGGTCGACAGATGTGCGAATGATAGGCAATCCCAAAGTGACATTCACAGCAGAGTCAAAGGCCAGAGCCTTGAGGGGGATATGCCCCTGATCATGATACATGCAAATGAACGCATCGGTCTGTTGACGTTTGGAAGGAATAAAAGCCGTGTCAGGAGGAATCGGGCCCTGCACGTTCCACCCGCGAAGGCGCGCGGCTTCCACTTCTGGCAGAATGATTCGCTCTTCTTCGCCGTGTCCAAATAGACCATGCTCTCCTGCGTGGGGATTCAATCCTAACACCACCATCGCAATCGAATCCTTCGGTCGGTTT
Organism: Verrucomicrobiia bacterium; assembly: GCA_030425385.1. Taxonomy (GTDB): domain Bacteria; phylum Verrucomicrobiota; class Verrucomicrobiia; order Verrucomicrobiales; family DEV007; genus JAACDM01. Next base: position 25,567 of record JAUIAH010000003.1, read on the forward strand.
CGAATCTTCCTCACCGCTTCCCCAGTAAGATCGATCACATCTCGCAGACGCTCTCGTGTGAGCAGTCGTGGCGCCTCGGCATAACCACAATGACAGGTAACGAAAGAAGCCGTCACTTCGTCTGACACTTGTAGCATACAAGTCTTGGTGGATTGCGTGAGGGCCGTGAGAATCTCCGTGTGCCCCGGATAGGGGAATCCAGCAGCATGCAAGGCTTCCTTGTTCAGCGGCGCCGTGACGATTGCATCCACCACCCCGGCCAAAGCGTCCTCAATCGCCGTGGCCAGATAGGCATAGGCAGCTTGACCACAGCGTGCCTCCACGCGTGCAGGCACAATGCTAAGGGAGTCAGTCAAGCTTCTGACAGGATTGACGCACTCGGAAGGAGCCATGGGAAGACCCACTACATGGGCGACGCGCTCAAGGACCATCGGATCGCCATAGATCACAGGCATCATGCCAGGCATGCTTTCGCGACGCTGCACCAATTGAAGGCAAACTTCCGGACCGACTCCCGCGGGATCGCCCATTGTCACGGCAAGGCGTTTCGGCTGAGAAACAGGAAGAGTCATCAGCCGAACAAGGATGGCCCCTCGAATCAAAGCAAACTCCATTGCTTTATAAGGGTCTGACCACAATAACATTGACGGGGTGGCGGTGTTTGGGGTAGGGATGGGTGATGAGAGCGATTCGAATCAAAGGGGAGCCTGGGGCGGCGTCTAACTGTTACCACGTGATGTCTCGAATCATTGAGGGGCGGTTTGTGCTGGAGGGGCCGGTGAAGGAGAAATTTCGGGAACTCTTGGAGATTCAGTGCGGGTTTGCCGGGGTGGAGTTGATCACGTTCTGCTTGATGTCGAATCACATCCATTTGCTGATCGAGGTGCCGAATGCGGAGGAACATCGCGCGGCGATTGATGATGCGGAGTTGCTGCGACGGTTGGCGTTGGTGACGACCTCCGAGGAACAGTTGATTGGGGTGCGGCAGATGTTAGCGCGGATGAAAGAACAGTGTCCTGAGAAGGGGTATCCCGAGTATCGGCAACGCTTTCTGAATCGGATGGCGGATGTGTCGATGTTCATGAAGGAACTGAAGCAGCGGTTCACCCAGTGGTATAACAAACAGGTTCGGCGCAAGGGGCCGCTTTGGGAGGATCGGTTTAAAAGTGTGTTGTTAGAGAATGACGAGACGGTGTTGCTGACGATGGCAGCTTACATCGACCTGAATCCGGTGCGGGCGGGGATCGTGGAAGATCCGAAGGATTATCGGTGGAGCGGGTATGGGGAGGCGGTGGCGGGGAATAGGGCGCGGCGTCGGGGATTGATGCGGGTGTTAGGGGTGGAGCATGGGGGTCCTCAGCAATGGCGAACGTGTCAGGCGCAGTATCGGCTTTATTTGTATGGGTTTGGGGAAGCGGAGGCTGGCGAGGCTGCTGGCCAAGGGCGAGCAGGTATTCAGGGGAAATCGGTGGAGAAGGTGGTGCGACAGGGAGGGCAATTGAGCCTGGCGCAGGTGGTGCGGGTGCGTGTCCGCTACTTCAGTGAAGGCTTGGCCTTGGGGAGTGAGGCCTTCATTGAGGAGGTGTTTGCGCGGCATCGGGAGGGGATGCGGGTGAAGCGTGCGCGTGGGGCGCGCCCGGTGAAGGCGGCGGGGATGGAGAAATGGCGGGGGCTGGTGGATCTTCGAAACGAGCGGCTGAAGTTGTAGTGATCCTTCCCAGATGCGTCGTCTAAGCTTAAAGGCGTCCGCAAAGCACGACTGGGCATGTTTGCGTTGAACTTGCATCGTTGTCGCTGCCATGAGACGAAGGTTTCTCTCGGAGAACCATATGCCACGCTTCCCACACTTCCTCGCCGCCATCTTGCTGATTGCGACTCTCGTCTCGTGCCAGCGGAAAGAAGCAACGGGTGTGCGCCAAGAACGATCTTCTAGCCCTGACAAAGCCACCTTTGTGGGATCCCAGAGGTGTGCAGCCTGTCATCAGCAGGAAATGGACGATTGGCAAGAGAGCGATCACCATTTGGCCATGCAGGCTGCGAATGCGGAGACAGTGCTCGGCGATTTCGATGACGTGGTCTTCTCACACTTTGGAATCAAATCGACGCTCTTTAAGAAAGGGGATCGCTTCTTTGTGAGGACGCCGAATGGCGAGGGTGACCTGACCGAGTATCCCGTCGACTATACCTTTGGACACTATCCCTTACAGCAGTATCTGATTCCCTTTCCCGGTGGGCGTTACCAAGCCTTGAACATTTGTTGGGATTCGCGTCCAGCGGAGGAGGGCGGGCAACGATGGTTCCATCTCTATCCCAATGAGGCGATGCCGCATGATGATGTGCTGCATTGGACACGCGAGCATTTCAATTGGAATTACATGTGTGCCGACTGCCATTCGACTGAACTGAAGAAGAATTACGACGTGGCGAGCAACACGTATCAAACCACCTGGTCTGAGATGAATGTCAGTTGTGAGGCCTGTCACGGGCCTGGCTCCGAGCATGTGGTCTGGGCTCAAGCGCCAGAGACCTATGCCGGTGACGCCATGGGCTTGGTGGTTCAGCTCAAAGAGGCATCCCCGGGCCATTGGCTGCAGGATCCGGAAACCAACAAGCCCGTACGCAGTCACCCGCTCGAATCTCAAACCCAGCTGGAAACTTGTGCGCGCTGCCATTCGCATCGTCGCATCCTGGAAGAATCCTTTACCCATGGCCAACGCTTTGCCGATACGCATCGGCCCTCCATCCTTGAGGACCTCCTCTATCATGATGACGGACAGATTGATGAAGAGGTCTACGTTTATGGATCGTTTGTGCAAAGCAAGATGCATCATGCAGGGGTGCAATGCACGGATTGCCATCATCCACACACCATGAAGCCACGCTTCGAGGGCAATCTCCTCTGCGCGCAATGTCATCAGGCGGGGCTCTATGACACGCCCTCACATCATCATCATGAGATGGGCTCAAGTGGCGCTCAGTGTGTGGAGTGCCACATGCCTACAAAACATTACATGGTCGTCGATCCACGCCGGGATCACAGTTTGCGCATCCCCCGGCCCGATCTTTCCGAGACGATGGGCACGCCCAATGCCTGTAATCAATGCCACAAGGATCAGTCGGCGTCATGGGCGGCTGCGGCGTTGCGTGCGTGGTTGGAAGAAAGTGGCAAGCCTGCGCTTCCTGAGCACTATGGACAAATGTTAGCAGCGGGGCGCGCGCGGGCTGAAGGAGCAGAAGCACGGCTGGTTGATCTCCTGGCTGATCAGGAATCACCAGCCATTGTACGAGCGACAGCGTTAGCGGTGTTGGGCGAACGGCCGACTCAGGCCAGCGCGCAGGCTGCCTTGACAGCGTTGTCAGATCCCAACCCGGCCGTCCGCGAGACTGCCTTGACGAGCTTGGAAGCGATCGATGTGCGCCAACGGGTGCAGTTGGCGGCTGCTCTTCTGCGCGATCCGCTGCGCTCTGTGCGTATCGAAGCGGCGCGTGTCTTGGCCCCTGCGGTTCCGTTAGGATTGCTAAAGGGTGAGGATCAGCGAGCGTTCAATCGTGCGCTGGGCGAGTATGAACGTTCCTTGCAAGCCGTGGCTGACCGGCCCGGAGCACACATGGGGCTAGGCGTGCTCTACAGCAATCTGGGCGATGCCAACCGGGCGGAAGAAGCCTATCGTCAAGCCATCCATGTGGAACCGAGGCATGCCCAATCACGGGTCAATCTTGCCGACTTGGTATTTCGGTTAGGGAATGTTGCAGAGGCGCAGAAGCTTCTGCAAGAGGCAGTCGCACTGCAGCCAGACAATGGCATCTATCACGAGGCCCTGGGGCGTCATTGGATTCGGGTGAAAGACTATCAGCGGGGAGTGCGCTCAATCGCACGAGCGGCGCAGTTGATGCCTGATAATGCGGCGATCCATTTCTTCTATGGAGTGGCTCTCAATCAACTCGGCACCTTGGAACAAGCTCTCCCGGTGCTTCAACAGGCGCACGTGATCGAACCGGACAACGCCGAGTATCTCTCTGGCATCGTCACGATTTGTCGCGATCGAAGACGCTGGGATCTTGCATTGCCCTATGCGCAGGAACTCGTCCGGCGCCACCCTCAACAACCTGCCTACGGCGATCTCCTACGACAGATTCAGTCTCAATCTTCCCAATCTCAACCCTAGCAAGTAACGTGAAAGATCTCAGTCATCACCGCCGCGAATATCTAGCCGATGGGCTCCATCGAGAGCACCTGCAGGACGACCCAATCCATCAATTTGCCCTCTGGTTTGAGGAGGCCTGCAAGGCCGAGATCCTCGAGCCGAATGCCATGACCGTGGCTACCTGTGGCGCTGATGGCCATCCTTCGCAGCGCACGGTGCTGCTCAAGAAATTTGATGCCCAGGGATTCGTCTTCTTCACGAACTACGGCAGCAACAAGGCAAAGCAGATTGCGGAGAATGCGAATGTCAGTCTCCATTTCTTGTGGCTCCCTCTGGAGCGTCAAGTGAACCTCTCAGGTACTGCTGAGAAGATTTCGTCTGCCGAGACCTTGAAGTATTTCATCACGCGTCCTTTGGAGAGTCAGTTAGGGGCGTGGGCGTCCTCGCAGAGCGGTGTCATCTCCTCCCGCAAGGCCCTCCAAATGAAGCTAACCGAGGTGAAGCAAAAGTTTCGCGATGGGAAAGTGCCCGTTCCCAGTTTCTGGGGAGGTTATCGAGTCGTGCCGCGCACGATCGAGTTCTGGCAGGGCGGAGCGGGGCGCCTGCATGATCGCTTTCTCTACTCGAAACAGGAAGATTCGTCGTGGATGATCGAGCGGCTCGCTCCGTGATCGTGTGTTCTATTCGCTTGCCGCGTCGATTGCTTCTGGGTGAGGTTTAGAAACTGAGTCTGAACTCAACCATCCCAAGAACTCCATGAATGCGACTGCTACGAAACACCCGCCGATCCCACAGGAAGCCTTTGATTGGTACGATGAATACGCCCACGGAGTCATTGGGCGGCGGACCTTCATGACGCGACTGTCTACCCTGGTCACGGCGACATTGACGATGAATGTGTTGTTAGACGCCCTCATGCCCAACTACGCGCACGCCGAGCAGGTGTCTTTCAATGACCCTGACATCAAGGCGACCTATGCCACGTTTCCTTCGCCCAATGGTCATGAGGAAGGCCGTGGCTACCTGGTGAAACCTGCTGATGCGGATGGCAAGGTGCCAGCGGTCTTGGTCGTGCACGAGAATCGCGGCCTCAATCCTCACATCAAAGATGTCGCTCGACGGGTGGCCAAGGCAGGCTTCCTCGCCTTCGCTCCCGATGCGCTGCATCCGTTAGGCGGTTATCCCGGCAATGACGACGAGGGTCGATCAATGCAGCGTTCCATGGAGCGAGCCAAGATCGAAGCGGATTTCATTGCCGCAGCGACTTTTCTGAAGGAGCACGAGTCAAGCACGGGGAAGCTCGGCGCGGTGGGCTTCTGCTTTGGGGGCTATGTGGTCAACATGTTAGCCGCCGCCATCCCAGATCAACTGAACGCGGGCGTGCCGTTCTACGGCACTCCTGCTGCCAAGGAGATTCGCAAAGACATCAAAGCACCTTTGCTGATTCAACTGGCAGAACTCGATGGCCGTGTGAATGCGAGTTGGCCCGAGTATGAGGAGGACTTGAAAGCCGCTAAGGTGGACTACACCATGCACATGTATGAGAAAGCCAACCATGGCTTTCACAATGATTCCACGGGGCGTTACGACGAGAAGATGGCGGAGTTGGCCTGGGAACGGACAGTGGCTTTCTTCAAGAAACATCTCAGTTAGCTCGCTGGCTAGCGCTTTCCTATTATAGCTGTCGGTTTGTCGATTCTACGTCCTCTCGTCCTGGCTTTGGCGCTCATGCTAGCGTTGATCTTCCCGTCGTGTGTGGGAGGATCGCGTGGCCTGGTGTCTGCGGTGGTGGAGGTAGCGCCGCACTATCATGAAGGCGGTTCGTTTGAGACGGCAGCGCCTGTATGCGATCCCTGGTGGGAGGCGTTTCACGAAGGAGCGCTCGATCGCTTCATGAAACAGGCGTTGTCGCGCAACCTCGAATTGCAAGCGGCAGCGGCCCGCATTGCCCAGGCAGAGGCCGCGTTTCGCCAAGCCGGGGGACAACTCCTTCCGCAGGTGACGGCCGATGGCTCGTTTGGGACGCGTTGGATTCTCGCCGATGCCGACGATGCTTCACCGAATCGGGAGACGAGCGCTGATTTGGGAGGGTTGCTAGACTGGGAGCTGGATTTGTGGGGACGTCTGCGTGCGGCGCGGGATGCTCGGCGGTTGGAGCGTGAGGCCACGGTGGCCGACTGGCAAGGCGCGCGCTTGCTGCTGTCTGTGGCGGTGGCGGAGACCTACTTCGAGCTCTTGGAGCAGCAACGGCAGTTGCGTTTGTTAGAAGAACAGATCGAAGCTGGGCAGACCTTGCTCGACCTCACGGAATTGCGTTTTGGGCAGGCACAGTCTTCAGTGGTGGATGTCCTGCAGCAACGGGAGCAATTGGCGGCGACCAAGACATTGGTGCCGATTGTGGAGGGACGTTTGCGGCAATTGCAGTATGCGCTCGACGTGTTGTTAGGCCGTGCTCCTGGAACTGGAAGCGCCGTTCCCGAGCGCAAAGTGCCCGTGCCTCCAACGCTTGGCGAGATTGGCGTTCCCATGGATCTATGGCGACAGCGTCCGGACCTCCTGGCAGCCATGAACCGGGTCGCGGCCCTGGATCGCGAGGTTGCCGAGGCCATTGCCGATCGTCTCCCGCGTGTGTCGCTCCGGACTGGTCTCAGCAGTCTTGGCAGTCCTCGCATAGACACCATCGTTGCCAATGCGCTAGCGGCAGTCACCGCGCCCTTGATCGATGGTGGGGTGCGCCAGGCAGAGATCGCCAAGCGACGAGCGGCCCTGCAGGAGGCTTTGGCAACCCTGTCAAATGCCTATTTGGAAGCCGTGCGCGATGTGGAGACCGCCTTGGCCTTGGAGCGCGCTCAAGGAAAGCATCTCCACTTGTTAGAAGAACAACTGGATACCGCGCAGAGCTTGTTGCGAGAGTCTCGCAATCGTTACCGCCAGGGACTGACCGATTATTTGCCTGTGCTCACCGCACTCGTCACCGTGCAGCGTTTGGAACGTGATCGCATCACCAGTCGGCGCGAATGGTTGAGTGCCCGCATCGCCTTGCATCGCGCGCTAGGAGGCCCGATGGGGAAACAATCTCGATAGTCACGTGTCCGCTTTGAATCGCTCCTCGAAATCGCTTCCTAGCATTCTGCTTGTTCTGGTCATCCTCATCTTGGGTGGGGGTGTCACCGCGTATCTGATGATGACTGCCCCCACGACCGAGCCGACGGAGAAACCGAAGGCCGTCAAGATCGTCCAAGTGATGGAAGCGACGGGGGCGACGGAGACCATTCATGTCACCGCCGAGGGCGTGGTGCTTCCCATCCGCGAGGTGACCATCAAGCCAGAAGTGCGTGGGCGTATCCTGGCGCATCATCCCGCGCTAATCTTGGGAGGGCGCCTGCGCGAAGACGAGGAGCTTGTTAGAATCGATCCAGCGGATTACGAACTTGCTCTCACGGAACATCAGGCCGCCTTGGAGGAAGCCGAGTTTGCCATCGAGGTTGAGCAAGGCAGGCAAGTGATTGCCCAGCGCGAGTTCGCTCTCTTGGAGAAGGATCTGCAGGCGGATGACGTGAACCAGGCCTTAGTGCTGCGCCAACCGCACTTGGAACGAGCGGAGGCGTTGTTAGCCAAGGCCAAGAATGAGATTGCTAAGGCCGAGCTCGCCCTGACACGCACCACCATTCGCGCGCCGTTCAACGCCGTGGTGATTGAGGAATCGGTCGAGAAAGGGCAACTGATCGACTCTAGCGATACCATCTGCAAGCTAGCCGGGACGGATGCGTTCTGGGTGCAAGTGACCGTTCCTTTCGAGGACTTGAAGTGGATTCAGTTCCCAGGACAAGACCGCTCGGGTTCGCAAGCCACGGTCATTCACGATCGCGGCGGTGAGAGCCTAGCAGAATGGCCAGGTGTCGTCGATCAATTGCTAACTGATCTGCAGCCGAATACGCGCAAGGCGCGCGTGCTCATTCGAGTCGATGATCCGTTAGGATTGTATGGCAGCGATGAGGCTTCGGCATCACCTCTCTTCCTGGGTAACTTTGTGAGGGTGCGGATCGAGGCCGGCACCTTGGACAACGTCATCGATATCCCGCGGGAAGCGTTGCGAGGTGACGATGAGCTTTGGGTCGTGGATCAGGCCGAGACCCTACAGATTCGCCAAACGAAAGTGCTGTGGAAACGCAAGGACTCGCTTCTGGTCGAGAATGTGCTCCAGGCAGGGGAGCGTGTCATTGTGAGTGACCTCCGGGCCGCGCTCCCAGGCATGCAGGTATCCGCGCAACCTCGAGCCACCTCGCCGTGACCGCTTCGCCCACAGAGCATCGGGGCCTCCTGGCCTGGTTTGCCCGCAATCACGTGGCGGCGAATCTCCTCATGATTGCGGTGGTGACCGTGGGATTGGTGGCGGCCACCAAGATCAAGCAAGAGGTCTATCCAAGTTTCGAAATTGATACGGTTTCCATCCGCATGCAGTACCGTGGGGCCAGCCCGGAGGAGGTGGAGACCTCAATCGTCTTGCCGATCGAGTCCGAACTGCGTGGCATGGAACTCGTGCGGCGCGTCGTTGCCAATGCCCGTGAAGGGGGGGCGAGCGTGGTCGTGGAGATCAATCCAGGCTTTGACCGGAACCGGGCTCTCCAGGAAATTACCGCCGCCGTGCAGCGGGTCAGCCTCTTTCCTGACGATGCGGAGTTGCCAGTCATTGCGTTAGGAAGTGGGCGTCGCCGTAGCGTGATGAGCATCGCTGTCTATGGCGATCTCAGTGAACGCACCTTGGTGGACTTTGCGCGCCAGTTGCAAGATGGCTTGTTAGCCGATCCCGACATCGCTCTGGTATCTGTGTCAGGGATGCGTGAGCCGGAGATTCACATCGAGATCCCTCAGGAACAGCTTCGTGCGCTTGGTCTGACCTTGGGTGATGTGGCGCGCACCATTGATGCTTCTGCGCTCGATGTGCCAGCGGGAACATTGAAGACGCCTGGGGGCGATATCCTGCTCAAGACGACCGAGCGGCGTGACTTCGCGAGTGAATTTCGCAATCTAGAGGTCATCAGTACCATGGACGGGTCTAAGGTGCGTCTGTCAGAGATCGCATCAGTCCGAGACGACTTTGAGGAGTCAGACCGGGAGGCCTATTTCAATGGGCAACGCGCGGTCTTCCTCTCAGTCTACAGCTCGGAGGAACAGCCGCCCCTCAAGATCGCGGCTGCCGTGCGTCGTTTCATCGAGAAACAGCGTCCCAGTCTGCCGCCCTCAGTGGGAGTGACTCTCACGCGAGATCGCTCGGATGACTATCAAGAACGCATTTCCCTTCTCTTTCAGAATGGAGCCATCGGTCTGATCCTCGTGTTGCTCGCATTGGGATTGCTGTTAGAGCTGCGCGTGGCGTTCTGGACCGCTATTGGCATTCCTGTTTCGATCATCGGGTCGCTGGTCCTTCTGCCGGTGCTCGATGCTACCATCAACATGATTTCACTCTTTGGCTTTATCATCACGTTAGGCATCGTGGTGGATGACGCCGTGGTGGTGGGCGAAGACATCTTTCACAAGATCAGTCAGGGCATGCCGCGCTTGGATGCGGCCGTGGAAGGCGTGCGTCAGATGTCGGTGCCGGTGGTGTTTGCGGTTTCGACCAACATCATCGCTTTCCTACCCTTGCTCTTCGTCACGGGGGAGGCGGGGCTCTTCTTCAAGGTACTGCCGGCGGTGGTCATCGCTGTCTTCACGGTATCACTGGTGGAGTGCTTGCTGATCTTACCCGCTCACTTGAGCAGCAAACGCCAGCGCCACGCAGTTGATGGACGGTTGTCATTGTTTGAGCGCTTTGATAGGAAGCAGGCCGCCTTCCGAGAGCATCTGGACGGCGTCATGGAACGTAGCTACGAGCCGCTCTTGCAGGCAGCGATCCGGCATCGCGCCATCACGATCAGTGTCTTCGTCACGGCATTGGCTGTGGTGGGTGGGTACGTCGCGAGTGGACGGATCGACTTCGCGTTTCGCCCGACCATTGAGACGAATTTCATCCAGGCTGAGATCGAGATGCCCTCTGGCACGCCCATAGATCGCACGCGTGAAGTGGCTATGGAGATTGAGGCGGCCGCGCGACGGGCAGTCGAGCGCACGGGGGAGGAAGGGATTCTGGTGGGGATCTTTAATGAGATCGCCGAGCGCTCTAGCAATGAAGCCGAAGTGTCCGTCACGCTAGTCCCTCAAAGTCAGCGGACCATCACGGGTGGGGAATTTGCCAGTGTGTGGCGTGAGGAGATTGGAACCATTTCCGATCTGGAATCGCTCTTCTTCGACTACATCTTCGGGCCGGGTGGGTCGGCAGAGATCGATATCCAATTGGCGCATCCGGAGGTGGAAACCTTGCGTGCGGCCGCGAGCGATGTGGCGGAAGCCATCGCGCTTTACCCTGGGGTGAAAGACGTCCGCAAAGGCTTTGGCCGAGAGATGCCGCAGTTCAATTTCGAGATCAAGCCGGCCGGGCGCAGCATGGGGATCACGGCAGACGAGCTGGGGCGACAGATCCGCCATGCGTTCTATGGCGCCGAGGCGCTGCGGCAGCCGCGCGGGCATGATGAGTTGCGCGTGATGGTGAAACTGCCAGAAGAAGCGCGCCGATCACTCTCCGGTTTGGAAGACCTACTTGTGCGCGCGCCCAATGGGGGTGAGATCCCGCTCGGCCAAGCTGCTGACGTTATTTCCACCAGCGCCCCTGTCCGCATTGAGCGGGTGAACGGCGCGCGCGTCCTCAACGTGACGGGCAATGTGATTCTCGGAGAAACAACGGGAAACAAAGTGTTAGGTGCCTTTGCGCAGAATGAACTGCCTGCCATTCTAGCTAAGTATCCAGGCCTTCGCTACACCTTTGAAGGGGAACAGCGGGAGCAACGGGAAGCGATGGATGGCTTGCTCTGGGGGCTGGTGGCCTCAGTCTTCGTGATCTATGCGCTCATGGCGTCGCTGCTGCGTAGTTACGTGCAGGCGTTTGTCGTTCTCCTCACCATTCCATGGAGTCTTGCAGGAGCGGTTGTTGGCCACATCTTGCTCGGGTTCGAACTCAGTGTCTTCAGTGTCTTCGGCATGATTGCCCTTTGTGGGATGGTTGTGAACGGTGCCTTTGTCCTAGCTGTGACACGCAATCGGTATCTGTCAGAGGGGCGAGATGCAGGCCAGGTGACCAAGCTCGCGGCACAGCGCCGTTTCCGCCCGATCTTCCTCACCTCACTCACGACCTTTCTCGGGTTGGGTCCCATGATCTTCGAGACGTCCATCCAGGCAAAGTTTCTCGTGCCCATGGCCATCTCCGTGGGGATCGGAACCCTGGTCTCATCCCTCGTGATTCTCTTTCTAATTCCTGCTATTCTATCGTTGTTAGAGTGCGAGCGCGAGGCGGTCGCTTAGGTAGGCTTCGCAGATGTGATAGTAGGTTTCCATGCTGGCGATGTCGATCCACTCGTCGTGTCCATGGAGATTCCCCACGGTGGGGCGCGAGAGAATGACAGGAATCCCGTGCGCATTGAGAAATCGGGCATCGCTGCCTCCTGAAGCGCGGACTTTGGTCACCGGTGTGTGCGTGAGGCGTTCCGTGATCGCGAGAAATACGGGGTCCGGATCCAGGGTCGTCGCTTCGGCGGTGATGATGGTGTTGAAGGTGAGGGAATGCTTGGGGTCATGTTTCCTGACAAGCTCCTCAATGAAAGCCACCATGGATGAGGCGGTGTGAGGCGGTGGGAAACGGATGTCGAGGGTCGCGCACGCTTCCGAGGGAATGCGGTTGATCGATTGATTAGGCGTGGCGATCTGTGTCACCGAACACGTCGGATACCAATGCTCGGCGCTAGCGGTGGCAGGGGGAATCTGCTCCGTGAAATGATGCCTCAGGGCGGTCAGGGCGTCCATGAGAGTTGTGAGAGGATTGCAAGCCAGCCAGGGACGAGCGGCATGCCCAGACTCACCGACGGCGCAGAGGCGACCGTGAATGATGCCTTTCTCGGCAATGGTGACGTTGGTGAGGGCACCGCCGTCGGGAATGATGGCGATGCCGCAACGCAGGCCTTCGGATTCTACCAAATAGTGGAGCCCATTCGTGCCGCCGATCTCTTCATCAGTGGTGATCGCGAGTCCCAGAGATGCGCTGGGGTGACGCCGAATGACACGGAGGAACAACTCTATCAGAATGGCGACGGCCCCCTTCATGTCACCCGAACCTGGTCCATGGATCTGACCATCGCGTACTGTGGACGCGTAAGCGTCGAGGGAAGCGTGCTCGACCACATCCAAGTGCCCGCAGAGCAAGACGTCGGGGTGATCACAGCCCTTAGGAGTCACCACGAGCGATTCGTAACCCTGAGATTCGTAGCGCTTGATCTCAAGGGAATCGATTCCTTGCAGGTGATTGAGCACAAACTGCACGGCTCGACGGCGTTCGTCAGGGCGGCTATCGGTGCTCGGGATGAGCATGAGGTCGCGCGTGAGCGAGGTGAGGCGTTCTGCTAGGGGCGTCATCAGGAAGCGATTAGTCGCGTTCAAAGTCAAAGGTGACCGGCAGATCTTCTTCACCCAAATGCAAGTAGCGTTCACACTCGGGAATGGTGGCGGCGAGGCAGAGAAACTGGCCCTTCACAATGCGCCCGGAGGGATCCGCATTCAAATTGATAGGTAGAATGCCTGCGGGCATGCCCGGGCGAAAGAGATGGCCATGGTCGTCGAGGAGGCTGAGAAGGCTTTGGGCCGCTTGCGGTTGGCGAAAGCGTAAGTTACGCATGAGCCAGGCACCTTTGGGTTGGAAGTGACGCGCCAACACGGCGGGGTAAGTGGCTCCGGTCACTCTGGCATTGATCTCGCAGACATAGGCCTGCATGGAGCCGTCCGTTGTCTCCGTCACGAGGAAATCGACGGAGGCTGTGCCCCGGTAACCCTGGTCATGGAGCCATCGTCCGGCGACAGCGGCTTGTTCGTAGAGCGTTTCCTGCATCGCGGGGCGATCTATGAAATGGGGAGGGGGTGCCACGTTGCCCTCATGAATACTAGCCTCGTCCAGAATCTGCTCAGTCAAGTCATAGAGAAAGACGCCTAACGTTGCCTCCAAATAGAGCTGCACGCTTGGACTGTAGACGGCGCTGATGTTGCCATGACCGGGAGCGAGCCAGCCTTGCAGCATGCAAGGACCTTCAAAGAAGAAGAGATCAGGGACTGGATCCACGGAGCCGTGCGTATCCATGGCATGAATGCCGATTCCAGAGGCACCCACTTGAGATTTGAGCACGGCGCGTGCATAGCCTTGGTCACGGAGCTGGCGAAGAGCAGTTGGCACCGCATCGGGGGAATCGACCATCACGGTGTCAAACACAGGGAGGCCCTCTTTCTCCAAGTGATCGTGGAGCAACCACTTGTTGTTGCCTTTGCGGCTCCCCTCCTCGGTGCTCAACGTGGCCGCGCTGCAGTATTCTGCTAGAATCGAAAGGTCGGGATCGGTCACGTATCCGTGGAGGCAGTCTAACTGATGGGTGGCCAAGCGTTCGGGAATGGCGGCCAATTCTTCCAACGGCTTGCCGGCGCGAAGGCGACGCACAATTGCCAGGTAATCGTCGTGTTCGAGTGTGACGATGTTGGGCAGTGACAGGCCGAGTTCGTCTTGCAGGTAGTGGTTGAGGGTCTCTTCAGGTGCCTTCTCCAAGACGAGGTCTGGGGTTCCGCCAGGAAAGAGGAGATTGAGGATGGGAATGAGCCGTCCGCCATAAGACTCGATTTGTCCGACCTTTTCCCGGAGCAACTCGGTTTCCTCGCGATTGCCATAGAAGAGTGAGAGGAGATTGGCGACGAAAGCGGCCCGTCGTGGAGGAAATGGCGGCAAGGCGCCGTGGGTGATGGTGATGGCGGGCTCTGACACTGATAAGACGGCTTTGGGAAACGATGCGGTGGAGGGCAGTCTCCATGCAAGCGCGAAAGGTGCAAGTGTGCCGGGGAGAAACGCCTTCTTGCATCGCCGCGCGAAGCGTGGCACGAAGTGACGTGTCGGTTCACACCGCACGTGTCGCCTTCCATGACCAGCAACGACCAGACCTTTAGTGAATCGTGGTATCGCGTGGCCAATGAGCGCCTTCATTTGCGATCGGGGATCGTGGTGCGTCGGCAGCGTTATCGAGGTGAGCTCTGGCATGTGTTAGAGAATCCCTGGAGCAACCAGTTCTTCCGAATCCGACCCGAAGCTTACGCCTTCCTTGGCCGACTGCGCCCAGATCGTACCGTGGAGGAGGTGTGGAAAGAAAGTTTGCAACGTGATCCGGAAGCCACTCCGGGACAGGGAGAGGTCATTCAAATGCTATCGCAGCTCTATCATGCGAATCTCTTACAATATCACGTGGCTTCTGATAGCCGTGAACTCTTCGAGCGCTTCACCCAGAGGAAACAGCGTGAGACCCGGGCGCGCTTGACGAACATCATGTTCATGCGCTTTCCCCTCATTGATCCTGACAGATTCTTGGATCGCACCCGGGCCTTCGGGCGTCTGGTCTTCTCCTGGGTAGGGCTGGCGATCTGGTTGTTCATGGCTGGATGGGCGCTTAAGGTGGTGGTGGAGCATTTCCCCAGCTTGCGCGATGAATCGCAAGGGATCCTGGCCCCTGGGAACCTCATCTGGCTCTATCTTTCGATCATCGTCGTCAAGCTGCTGCATGAGTTTGGGCATGCCTACGCCTGCAAACGCTTCGGTGGCGAGGTGCACACCATGGGCATCATGCTCTTGATCCTCACACCGATTCCCTATGTGGACGCGACTTCTAGTTGGGGGTTTCGCAGTCGATGGCAGCGCATCTTAGTCGGAGCGGCTGGCATGCTCGTGGAAGGCTTTATCGCGGCAATCGCAGTTCTCATCTGGTCGCAGACGGCTCCAGGAATCCTGCACAATGTGTGCTTCAATGTGATCTTCATCGCTTCGGTATCGACCTTGCTCTTCAATATCAATCCGTTGCTACGCTTCGATGGCTACTACATGCTTTCAGATTGGTTAGAAATTCCCAATCTGCACCAACGGGCGGCCGGACATCTGAAGCATGTGTGCAAACGTTATCTCTTTGGCATGAAACAGTCGGAGAGTCCGGCGCGCTCAGGGAGAGAACGCTGCTGGCTGACGACTTTCGGCATGCTGAGCAATGTGTATCGGCTAGTAGTCTTCACAGGAATCGTGCTTTTCGTGGCGGATCGCTTCCTCATCCTCGGATTGATCATGGCCGTGATCTGTATCGTGAGCTGGATCATGGTGCCCCTTGTCAAATTGGGCCACTATCTCCTCTTCGCCCCAGAGTTAGAACGGCACCGGCCCAGAGCCCTTGCTGTCTCATTAGGGTTTCTGTTAGGGGTGTTTGCGTTCCTCCAGTTCGTGGCGTTTCCCAGCCATTTCCGTGCTCCGGGCGTGCTCCAGGCGAAGAAGCGTAGCGAGATCTACACAGGAACGGGTGGCTTCATTGCCGAGATTGCGGTGTCCTCGGCAACCAAGGTGAAGGAGGGCGCTCTGATCGCACGGCTCGTGAATCGCGATCTGGAACACGAAACGGCTCGAGCCTTGGGGGCGAAAGCTGAGATTGAAGCGCGCATGCTAGCGGCTATGGATCAGGATCCGAGCGTGATGAAACCGCTGGAATCTCAAATGGCCAGCGCGGAGAAGGTGCTCGCCCGCCTGGAGGAACAACGTCAGGCGTTGGCGATTCGCGCTCCGCATGAGGGTGTCTGGGTGAGTCCAGAGTTGGAACAGCGTCTGGGGACCTGGGTGCCTCGCGGTGCGCCCATTGGGCTCTTGTTAGATGATGCATCCTTTGTCTTCAGCGCCACAGTGGATCAGGATGATGCCAAGAGGCTCTTTGATCGCGATTTGCAAGAGGCGGAAGTTAGGCTCTTTGGACAGGCACACCAAGTGATCACGGTGTCCGATTTGGAGATGGTGCCAGGAGAACGTCGGCAGTTGCCTTCTGCGGCCTTGGGTTGGCAAGGTGGGGGCGAGGTGGCTACCGAATTGGATGACCCTGGTGGGCGACGATCCGTGGAGCCTTTCTTCGAAGTGCGTGGGGACATGGCCATGCCGGACGAGATCGCGACCTATCATGGGCATGCGGGCAAGATGCGATTGTTCGTAGGGAAGGAGCCCCTGCTTCCGCGCGGGATCCGGCGGCTGCGTCAACTCTTGCAGAAACGTTATCAACTTTGATCCGCCCATGTCCGCACCTGCCAACTATCAGGGGGCGGACGCCCTTGTGCATGGGGCCATCGGGCGCTGGCAGCGGCGACCCTCACAGAAACAGCGACGCAAACGTCAGGCAGAAAGAATCGATGCCTTGGAAAGGCAATGGAAAGATCTCGATGAGGCGTCGTTGCGAGCGCAGCTCCACGATTGCCGCGCGGACTGCGCTCGAGCAGGGGCTCATTTGCCCGAGGATCGGCTTCTGCAGACGCTCGCCGGGTTGCGCGAAGCGGCTTCTCGCACGGTGGGATGGCGCGCCCACTTGGTGCAATTGCAAGGGGTGCTTGCTCTCAATGAGGGGCACTTGGCGGAAATGGCGACCGGGGAGGGAAAGACGCTCGTGGCGGGCTTGGCTGCTGCCCTCTCTGCCTTTCGACGACGTCCCTGTCATGTCATCACGGTGAACGACTACCTGGTGCGCCGCGATGCGCAGCGGATGCGCTCTTTCTATGACTGTTGTGCGCTGCGTGGCGGGTCGGTCATCGCGGGCATGCCGCCGAAGGAGCGTCGGCTTGTCTATGCTCAGGAGGTGACGCATGTGACAGCTAAGGAAGTGTTAGCCGATCTCCTGCGCGATGCGCTCGCGCGTGATGCCGAACCGCATGCCAGTCGCGCCTTGATCCGGGAGATGCGTGCGTCCACGCGCTCACCGCGCGTTCTCGGTGGGCCTCTGGTGGCCGCGATCGTGGACGAGGCGGATTCGGTGCTGATTGATGAAGCCGTCACTCCCCTGATCATTTCGCGCCCGCGTGAGAATACGGTGCTGACAGCGGCGGCTCGCGAGGGAGCCGCCCTAGCAGAAGCGTTCATGGAAGGCGTCGACTATACGGCGGACGCAGCTCGCAAGGAGATCCGCTTGACCGATGCGGGAAAGGCGAAATTGATAGAGAGGGGTGAGAGCATGGGAAGCCTCTGGTGCGCTCCCAAGCGGCGGTGGGAATTGCTCCGCAGTGCTCTCATCGCGCGCGCCTTCTTTCATGTGGATCAGCAGTACCTCATCGAGAAAGGTAAGATCGTCATCGTGGATGAATTCACTGGTCGTCCCATGCCACAGCGGACGTGGCGTCAGGGATTGCATCAAGCCATTGAGGCGAAGGAAGATCTGGAGATCACGCCGCCCAATGAGACGATCGCGCGCATGAGCTTCCAACGATTCTTGCGTAGCTATCGCTACCTGTCGGGAATGACCGGCACAGCGCGGGAAGCGGCTTCCGAACTCTGGCACATATACGAATTGCCAGTCATGCGTATCTCTCGGCATCGACCCGAGATCACCACGCGCTTGCCGCTGCAGGCCTTTGATCGTGCCGAGAGCAAATGGGAGGCGATCGTCGCTGCCATTCAGGAGGTGCACGCCTCGGGACGTCCCATTCTTGTGGGCACGCGCAGTGTGCACGCGAGCGAGCAGCTTTCGCAGCGCTTGGGAAGCGTGGGGCTTGCCTGTCAGGTCCTCAATGCGGCGCGTTTAGCAGAGGAAGCGTTGATAGTAGCCAAGGCTGGGGAGTGTGGGCGGGTGACCATTGCGACCAATATGGCTGGTCGAGGAACGGACATTGTGTTAGACGATGAGGTGGTCCCGCTGGGAGGGCTGCACGTCATCGTGGCAGAACCTCACGAGTCTTCGCGGATCGACCGTCAGCTCATGGGGCGGGCTGGGCGTCAGGGAGATCCAGGTAGCGCGCAGCTCTTTCTGAGTTTCGAGGATGAACTCTTTCAGAAACACCTTTCCTCCCAAGAGCGGCGCGTGTTGTGCCGCCGACCGCTCGCCACCATGGCGCTGCGCCGAGCCCAGTCGCGCGCTGAGAGCCTTGCCTACAAGCAACGCCGCCAGGTGCTCAAGATGGACGATTGGCTCGATAAATCGTTAGGCTTTGCTGGCAGCTAGTTTGGTAGATTGGAGGAACCCATCACGGGAGCGCTTTCCTCCCCGACACGATGGTGCCGTCTTTGAGTACCTTCGAAAAGCTTCCGCCATTCTTCCTAGCAAGTTCATAGAGTTGCTCTGCCGCCTTGGGTTCCATCATCGCGGTGGTGAAGATCTTGGCTTTCTTCCCTCCGCGACGATTCCACTGTGAGATGTCTTTGACCGCTGTCGCGGCATCGCGAACGGCGCCATCGGTCATGAAATAGATGACGTCGGGCTTGGGATCCATGCTCAGCGCCATTTGGAGGGGCATGTGCCAGCTAGTGCCGAAGGACTTGCCCACTGCGTCCACATCCCGTGTGGTTTGGCGGATACTGCTCGGACTAGCCGTGCGCCAAGGCTCTGCGGGTAAAGGCTGTTGGCCATCGGCGAAACGAAAGCCATCAGCGCTCCCATCCTCACTTTCCCACACAAGCTTCTTCCCGCGAGGCCCATCGATGACGGCACGATGGCGTCCTTCACGATTCACGCGTTGCCCTGCAAACCACACGGGTCCTGAGAAGAAGATCACTTGGTAACGCGTGCCAGGCGACAATCCCATGAGGGAGCGCGTCAACTCCGCCTTCATCAACGTGAACTGGTCATTGCTCATAGACGCGGAGACATCCACGACGAAAGCGATACGGTTCCCATCGCTTTGGTTGCCAAAGAAAGTGGTGCTTCCCAGTCCCAGGCCTGCTCCCGACCCCAGGCCGGCCCCAAAGCCGACCCCTTCTCCGAGATCGACGCCTAACACAGCCATGTCCGCCATTTCCTCAATCTGCGGGACAGCCACCGGAGTCACTCGATTCGCAGTGACGACAGCATTCGCTGCACTGCTAGGGGCCGCGGGGCGTTCGGGTGAGGCAAGAGGGGTCACCGTGCGCTCGGGATGGGGCGTGGTGCTGGGAATCGTAGGGGCTGCGACGATAAGAGAGGGCTCCTTCGGTGGCAACAATGGTAGGGCAAAGAGCGCCAGCCCCAGGCCAAGCAATCCGTGAATGATCAACGCCACGACGAGGCCCGTCACCGTCTGGCGGCGACGAGCCTCCTTCACAAGAGCATCCATGTGCTCCGCAGAGGGCTTGAGTGACGCTGCGTCCATCATCTCACCACCATGATCGTGTGCTCCGCGATCTCCAAGACCTATCTATCTATCTATCCTGCCCTTGACGGGACCTTGTGGGATTCAGTAGCAGGCGGCATGGGTTCTCCATTACCAGATACCAAGAGCTACTTCACTCACCTCGAATGCAGCGCCACAGGGGAGACTTATCCTGCTGGCCAGCCCCATAACTTGTCTCAGGCAGGAAAGCCGTTGTTGGCTCGGTATGATCTAGCTGCCCTCAAGGGTGGGTTGGATCAACGGGATCTCGCATCGCGCCCGCAAGACCTTTGGCGCTATCGGGAATTTCTCCCGGTGGCTTCGGCGGGGAATCGCCTCACCCTGGGCGAGATACGGACCCCGCTGTTACCGTTGAATCGCTGGAAGGGTGGCGGGCGTGTGCTGGTCAAGGATGAGTCGCGGTTGCCGACGGGATCATTCAAAGCCCGCGGTCTTTGTTTGGCGGTAAGCATGGCGAAAGAGCTAGGCATTCGCCGGATCGCCATGCCGACGAATGGGAATGCTGGGGCGGCATTGGCTGCTTATGCGTCTCTAGCAGGGATCGAGAGCTATGTCTTCTGCCCCGAAGACACACCTGAGGTGAATGTGAGGGAGATTGCCTTGCAAGGGGCTCGGGTGTGGAAAGTCAATGGATACATCCATCATTGTGGGCAACTCGTGGCCGAGGGAAAGGAGGCAATGGGGTGGTTTGATTTCTCCACGCTGAAGGAGCCGTACCGTATTGAGGGAAAGAAGACGATGGGCTTGGAACTGGCCGAGCAGCTTGGCTGGGATGTGCCAGATGTGATCTTTTACCCCACAGGAGGGGGCACAGGCCTCATCGGAATGTGGAAGGCGTTTCACGAGCTGGAAGCTGTGGGTTGGTTAGGAAAGAAGCGGCCGCGCATGATGGCGGTGCAAGCATCGGGATGTGCCCCGATCGTGCGGGCGTTCGAGTTGGGGGCTCCTTTCGCCGAGGAGTGGATGGAGGCATCCACGGTGGCTTCTGGGATTCGCGTTCCCAAGGCAGTGGGAGATTTCTTGATCTTGCAAGCAGTACGCGAGAGTGGTGGAGCTGCCATGGCAGTGCCCGATGAAGCCATTCTTGAGACGCAACGCGAGATCGCGCACCAAGAAGGGCTCTTGTTAGGACCTGAAGGCGCGGCGACCGCGGCTGCCTATGCGGAGGCCTTGCGGACGGATTTGGTATCAGGAGAAGAAACCGCCGTGCTCTTCAACTGTGGAACGCCGTTGAAATACCCGATGCCTCCTGCCACCGCGACTCTGGATCGCCATGCGCCGTTTGATGCCACGGTGTTCGAAGATTGAAGTAATTTCCAATCCCAATCCTCTCCACAAAAGGAGTCAACGTATTTAGGGTCTTACGTTGATTATCAGCCACGTCAACACATTAAGGGTCTGACTCTAATTTTAGTTTGGGAGTTCGCCTGCCTTGCCGACCCGGCTGGCTTGCCGAAGGAGACTCTCGATTGACAACGGGGGTGGTTGAGTCGTTGCATGAGGCCCTTTGTCCATGATTTCGCGATATCCATGAAGGCTCGACGGCCATGGCGAGAGCGCTTTGGAGCCTACAGTGGCTTCTGGAGTCGCTACCTGTCTTGGGGAGTGCGGCATTGTCCATGGACGGTCGAGCCAATCCTGCTCGCTGGGTATTCCTTTGGGTTCTATCTAGTGGCGGGAACGTTCCGGCGCCATATTGCTAACAATCTTCGAGCGCTCTTTCCTCAGGACCACGCGCTGTCCCTACAGTGGCGCACCTATCAAGTGTTCTGGCACTTTGCAGCCGTCGCCGTGGATGGCGTGCGGGCGCGGGAAGCCCCAGGAGTGATTCATTGGGAACTTGAGGGCTTGCCAAACTTCGAGTCCCTCCGCGCTTGCCCGAGTGGGGTGATCCTGATCACGGCGCACATGGGCAATTACGACTTGGCCGGGTCTGTCTTTGCTCGGCGCTTCGAACGCACCGTCCACGCGGTGCGCGCCCCCGAACGCAATGCTGAGTTACAGGCGCTTCGCAAGGCGGAATTGACCAGTCATGACAGTGATTGTTACCGTGTGATCTACAATGAGCCTGGGAGCATGTTAGGCATCACGCTGGCAAAAGCCTTGCAACGGCAAGAAGCTGTCGCTATTCAAGCGGATCGCGTCCTGTTCGATGTCTCTCCCATGACCATCCCGTGGGATGCCTTGCATACCATCGAGATCCCACAAGGCCCTTTCATCCTTTCCCTTACAACGGGATGCCCCATTTATCCCTTGTTTATGACAAGGCTAGGACGCTGTCGGTATCGCGTGCACGTGGGGGAGGCTTTCCACTGTGAACGGACCGGTCGTGACAAGGAGAAGGATCTGAAACGAGCGGGAGCGCAATGGGTGGTGCTTTTGAAAGAGCAGGTGCAGCGTCATTGGAATCAGTGGCTGGTGGTGGAAACCAATCTCAACCCCATATCGGAAGGATAAATGCCTGGACCCTGCACTGCCTTGGGCCGCCGATGGTGGCCATC
Source organism: Verrucomicrobiia bacterium (assembly GCA_030425385.1). GTDB lineage: Bacteria > Verrucomicrobiota > Verrucomicrobiia > Verrucomicrobiales > DEV007 > JAACDM01. Next base: position 47,468 of record JAUIAH010000003.1, read on the forward strand.
ATTTCACGAACGTTCCACTTCGGCTGATGCTGTCCAGGCGGCGACCCTGCCAGGACAGCACGCAGGGGAAGTCTACGGATTGGCCATCGTCGTCTTTGCTTTTCAGATGCTCTGGTCGATTGATGTTATAGGGTCTTGGTGGTTGGGGGTTCCGCTAGGATTCGCGCTCTATCACGTGATTGCCCTTGGGTGCGCGGCTTTGGGATCAATCTGGGGACGTTGGTTTCCTGGACAGGCCTATCATTGGCCGCAAAGCCTCCATTGGTGGGCCACAGGGATGATGGCGTGGATTTCTGTGAGGGCATCTTTCCCGCTGAGTCGCTGGCTGGCCTGGCCGCTAGGGTGCTTTCTCATCTTGAATCTGGTTGCCTGGTTGGTGGAAAGGCGCGCATGGGGACTGCTCGTCTTCACGTGCTTGCACGGGATCGGGTTCGTGGTTTGGCAGAAGGCTGGCTTTGGCATGGCCTGGCCAATCTTTGTTGGCACGCATGTGGGCATGCTCGCGGAGACGCTGTTGCCGCGTTTCGCGTGGTGTCATCGAGGCGTGCGCCAGATAGGGTCGGGGGAGTCGTTGGAGAAGGAGGTCTGGTTGACGATCGATGATGGACCGTGTGACGATACGGAAGCGATCTTGTCTATGTTAGAGCGATACGGTGCCAAGGCCACCTTCTTCCTCATTGGCGAGCGTGTTGCCGTCCGACCTGCGTGGGCACAAGCCATCGCGAGTCGGGGACATGCGATCGGAAATCATACCTATCGGCATCCCGCGAAAACCTTCTGGAGTGCGCCCCCTTGGGTGATGGCGCGGGAGATCGCGCAGACTCAGGCGTGTTTGGAGCAACACGTGCCACAACGTCCTCAGTGCTTTCGAGGACCGGTCGGGTTCACGCCTCCCTGGCTTCAATTGGTCCTGGATAGCTTTCAACTCCGCTTGATCGGCTGGGACGCGCGTGGCTTTGATGGGGTGGGGAATGATGCCGACAAGGCGCTGCGACGGCTTCAACGGGATATCCGGCCTGGCAGCATCATTCTTCTGCACCAAGGACGTCCCATGAGCGTGCCATTGCTTGAGGCGCTTCTCGCCTGGTTGGATGCGGAAGGATTTCGGAGCGTGATCCCGAAAGGATTTGAGAATGAGGCAGGCGGGGTATCGTGAAGTCTTCTCCATCATGCCTATCACTCATCTCAACACGATCGCAGAAATGCGCTCTCATCTGGAAGCCCGTCGCGCGGACTTTCCTGGTCCTGTCGTTCTCGTTCCCACCATGGGTGCCTTGCATGAGGGGCACGCGTCCCTCATTCGACAGGGACGAACGCTTGCGGGCAAGGACGGGACTCTTGTGGTGAGTGCCTTCGTCAATCCGACGCAATTTGGCCCTAACGAAGATCTCGAAGCTTACCCGCGGACGCTCGATCACGATCAGGATGTTTGCGAACGGTGTGAGGTCGATGTTCTCTTCACCCCTCCAGTGGGAGAGATGTATGCGCCCGATCATTCTGTGAGTGTGCGTGAAGATCGCCTTTCCGAAAGTCTGTGCGGAGCCAGTCGACCAGGTCATTTCCCTGGCGTGTGCCTCGTGGTTCTCAAGCTCTTTCATATCGTGCAGCCGAACGCCGCGGTCTTTGGAAAGAAGGATTATCAGCAACTCGCGGTCGTTCGTCGGATGGCACGTGACTTGAATCTGGCTGTGGACATCGTGGGTGGCGAGACTGTGCGGGAAGAGGACGGCTTGGCCATGAGTTCGCGGAATGAGAATCTCACGCCAAGTGAGCGTAGCGCTGCGCCGGGCATCCAGCGCGCCCTACAGGCCGGGAAAGCGCAGTGGGAGAAAGCGCCAGACACGACGGTGGGTATTCTCTTGCGCTTGGTGCGTGCGCGATTGGAGCAGATCCCGGAAGGGCAGATCGATTATCTCGAGTTGGTGGATGCGGAAACGTTAGAGCCTGTCAGTGTGGTAGACCGCCCTGTGGTCCTGGCGCTCGCCTATTACTTCAGCGCCGCCCGGTTGATCGATAATATTGAGTTTGGCCCCGAACGGGAAAACGGTTAGAATGGTAGGATGACCCATTCGGATTTCCTCGTCATCGGTAGCGGCATTGCGGGCCTCACCTTTGCGCTCAAGGCTGCAAAGCATGGGTCGGTAGCACTCGTGACAAAGCGTCAGGGGATGGATTCCAGCACCGCTTGGGCGCAGGGCGGGGTGGCTTGTGTCACCGCTGAGGAGGATTCCTTCGACCTCCATGTGGCCGATACGCTTGATGCGGGCGCGGGGCTATGTGATGAGGATGTGGTGCGAACGATCGTTTCGGAGGGACCGGATCGGATTCAGGAACTGATCGGCCTCGGAGTCGCCTTTGATCAGCATGAGGATGAGGGGAAACAAGTCTTGAGCCTGGGACGCGAAGGTGGCCATTCCAAGCGTCGAATCCTCCACTCGCGCGATACGACGGGACGAGAGATTGAGGAGAAATTGTTAGCCGCGGCGCGAGCCGAGCCGAACATCACCTTTCACGAGCACCACTACGCGATTGATCTCATCACGACCGCGAAGCTGGGACTCCCCTCCGAGAATCGGTGTGTGGGAATCTACGCTCTGGATGAGAAGGCAGGCGTGGTGGAGAGCTTTCGATCCGATCGCGTCATCCTGGCAACAGGGGGATGTGGCAAGGTATACCTTTATACGAGTAATCCTGACATAGCCACCGGTGATGGCGTGGCCATGGCCTGGCGGGCGGGCGTGATGATCAGCAACATGGAGTTCATTCAATTCCATCCTACCGTACTCTACCATCCTCAGGTGAAGTCTTTCCTCATCTCAGAGGCTCTGCGAGGAGAGGGAGGTGTCTTGTTAGGAAGCGATGATCAGCCCTTTATGGCGAAATATGATGAGCGCAAGGATCTCGCTCCTCGCGATATCGTCGCCCGCGCCATTGATTCGGAAATGAAGCGAACGGGAAGTCGCTGTGTCTTCCTCGACATGCGTCATCACACCAAGGAGTATCTGGAAGATCGGTTTCCTAACATCTACCAGACCTGTTTGCAGCATGGTATTGATCCGGCGAAGGAACCCATCCCGGTAGTCCCGGCAGCGCACTATCAATGTGGCGGCGTGCGCACGGACATCCACGGGGCGACTTCCTTGCAGGGCCTCTACGCCATCGGTGAAGTCGCCTGCACCGGCTTGCATGGTGCCAATCGCCTGGCGAGCAATTCGCTTCTCGAAGGTGCTGTGCTCGCCCACCGCGCAGCTGCGCACGTCGTGAGTGCCTTACCCCTGGGACGGTCAAACATCGAGATCACCATTCCCGAGTGGCAGAGTGGCGATGCCGAAGATGTGGATGAACTCGTCGTCATCTACCACAACTGGGATGAGATCCGTCGTTTGATGTGGGACTATGTGAGTATCGTGCGGACGGACAAGCGTTTGCAACGAGCCGCCACGCGCTTGCGGAACTTGAAACAGGAAGTGCACGAATTCTACTGGCACTTCAAGATCACTGCTGATCTGCTAGAGCTGCGCAATCTAGTCGATGTGGCGGCCGTGATCGTCGAGTCCGCCAGACGCCGACAAGAGAGCCGCGGGCTTCATTACACACTGGATCATCCCGAGAAATCCGCTCGGGTAGAAGACACGTTGCTCAGCCGCTTCTGAAAGAACGGAACCTAGGCGCTGTTCGTATAGACCGCCTGGACATCTTCGTCGTCTTCGATGCGATCAATGAGCTTCTCGATGTCTTCGAGCTGTTCTTCCGTGAATTCCATTGGATTGTTAGGGATCCGCTGCACGGAGGCCTTCGCCACCTCGATGCCCATTTCCTCACAGGCAGTCGTAAGGTTGCCGAAGCTCGTGAATTCGCCGTAGACGTAGACGCGGTCATCGGAGACCTCCAGCTCTTCAAGGCCAGCATCAATCAGTTCCAACTCAATCTCTTCGAGGTTGTGATCCTCTTTCTTCTCAAACTCAATAACGCTCTTGCGATCAAAGAGAAACTCTAACGAACCACCCTGCACGAGCTGCCCGCCACCTTTGTTGAAGTAGGTCTTGAGATTGGAAACCGTCCGATTGGTATTGTCCGAAGCGCATTCCACAAAGATCAGCACGCCATGCGGCCCTTTGCCCTCGTAGTTGATCTCCGTGATAAGGGCTGCATCCTTGCCTGTGGCGCGCTTGATGGCGGACTCAATGTTGTCCTTCGGCATGTTCTCCGCCTTCGCATTGAGGATCGCCGTGCGTAGCTTGGCATTGGACTCAGGGTCAGGTCCACCTTCCTTCGCGGCAACGGTGATCGATTTCGCCAACTTCGGAAACATCTTGGACATCTTGTCCCAACGTTTCTCCTTGGCGGCGCGGCGGTATTCGAAAGCTCTACCCATAAATTTGTAAACGGTCCTGAGCAGTCGTTTAGCCACAAGACAGCGCAGCCGTCAAACGAGGAAGTCGAGAAAGCGGAAATGCTCCGGGTCTTCTGCTGCCGCCGTCGCATAACCTGGGATGACCTTGTCCAGCGTTGCCGGGTCATCGTGGAAATGACGCGTGAAGATCTCGGCAAAGACCGCTCGGAAATCCGTCCTCCGCGCGAGGTAGCGGTCGCGCTCGCTGAAGAGATCGCCGTCCTTCCAGGTCTGAGCGTTGCAGTTGTAGACGCCGCCTTGCACACCACCGCCAGCGACGAACATTGTGCTGGCTTCGGCGTGATCCGTGCCCTTGCCGCCGTTCTCTTTCGAAGTGCGGCCAAACTCTGTCATCGTCACTACCAGGAGATTCTCCCAGTGCTCCTCCAGGTCGAGGTGGAGCGCTTGGAAACCTTCCGCCACCTGGCCTAGCAGATTGCCATGAGAACCATTCGCCTGTCCCTGGTCAGCGTGCGTGTCCCAACCTCCAATATTCAGACCAAGGATCTTCACGTCCGTCCGCTTGATCAGCATGGCGGCTTCCTTGAGTTTATCGCCAAAGGATCCATTTGGATACTCCGCACCATTGGAGGGTCGGTAACCTTGCCGCGCCGCGTCTTGTACTTTCTTAAGCGTGTCGCCCAACGCTTGGCCCGTGTTCTGTACCAATTCTGTGTAGAGATTCTTCTCGCTCGAATCCATTAGCAGGTCGCGCTCATAAAGCCCTAACACTCCGCGCGCTCGAGGGTCACCTCCCGTGCCGCGCTTGCCCAAGGTCTTCCGGGCCAGAGAAGCCGATCCTTGCAGGCGGAAACGTTCCGCCGCTTTGAAGCTTGGAAATGGTGATTCGCCACGCAAAGCAAGTAATTGAGAACTCGATACCGACGCGGCCACAAAGTTGTTCTTCGGGTCAGATAGATCCAGCGATTCCTGGAGCAAACGGAAGAACATCCCATCTTTCCGCTCTTCCCCCGGCACGCCATGCTCCCAATAATTCTGACTATCAAAGTGCGAACGGCTTTGGTCAGAATAACCAATTCGATGGATCATGGCGAGATTCTTGGCATTGTGATAAAGATCCATCATGGGCTCTAATCGTGGATGGGCTTGGGCAAAGCCATTGCCCAGGTCGAGCGCATCACCCTGAGGGATATAAAGTGTCGGGCGGGTCTTCCGATTGTAGTCGCGGTCTCCACGCGGGATCACCGTGTTGATGCCATCATTGCCGCCACGCTGAAAGATGAAGATCAAGCGCTTGTCATCCGCAGGTCGCTGTGCCGCCAGGACTTGGCGGGGCAGAAGGAAAGGATGATTCAAGGCCAATCCGGCAGCTCCGGCAGCCAGATTCATTCGGAGGAAATCACGTCGATGATACATATGGGCGAGCGGTTGCGGATTTATTGAAATTGAAATTCCTGCGTTGATAAGATCATCCCCACCATTTGGCGCAAACGATGGAGCCGTGCGCGTTTGGGCAAGGATTCCACTGGGTCGCGGTATCCCTCGTCATCCGTATGGACGAAATCGAGGAACACTGCCTGGCGCCGAGCTGGGAGCTTGCCTTGGAACAGAAGGCGATTGAAATAGCCGATGATCGCCTCCGGAGTTTCCAGCTGATCGCTCTCCATGAGGTCCTCCAAAGACCATTCCCCCGCCGCAGCCTCGCCGTTCACCGCGAGGGACTGGCAGAAACGCAAGCGCTCCAACAAGTTATGCGTGTCCATCCACTCATAGCCCAACTCGGGGTAGCCATCGGGATCATCACGTCTGAAAAGGTCCATGCCCATTTCTTCCATGCGCGCGGTCGGTGCGGCGCCGACAAGACGCGCCCCCAACGCACGGTAAGCACTATTGATAAATTCAATAGGGGTCTTGATCTTGGCTCCGTAGGCGCGCCGCGACCAGAAAGCGCTCGCTTGGCGATCTGGATCGAGGATGGTCCGCATCACATGACGCAGATTGCCAGGCCGTTCCGTCGCATTCCAGGCAGCGATTGCCTCGTCCATGAGCGCCAATAACGCTGGTGGTGCGGTGCGGTTGTGAAAGGTTTCCAAAGAGATCTCATCGGAAACGAATTTATTGAGCAATTTGACAACAATAAACTCGCTCGTAGATGGATGGGCGGCCATCGCATCGATCACCTGGATCGCGTCTTGCACGCCAGCTCGCCCCTCCCGTCCAGCAGGCACCCGGATTTCGTGAGGCGTCCCTTCAAAGAGAATCTTCTCACCAGTATCATGCGCGTCGGGCCGGAATCGAAAGGTCCACGTTCCTAGCGGATCCGTGAGGGGGATGCTACCCGCTTCGTAGTTGCGCGCCACGATCCGTGGGCGAATGGAGAAATCGCTGCTATTGCGCGAACCATTGTGGGCCTGAATCGCAATGGTATTCAGGGCGGGCGGTGGTTTGAGAAACGCGCGTAACGCCTTGAGATCGATCGTGTCCACTCCTTCGTCAATCTCGTGGTTCTCCGGCACAATATAGTCATGCGCGGGAGGCGAACCCGCATCCTCCATATTCGCGCTGCGACCGACCTCTTGTCCATTCACATAAACCACGTAACCGTCGTCATACGTGAACTCCAAGAGGACATCCTCATAACCGCGCGGGAATGTGATTGGAACCTCCTTACGCAAATACACCGAAACATAACGTCCTTGCATGTCCTTGAGGACCGTCGTGTCATCCCCGTCGTCATAGCCGATTCCCGTCGCGCCCGTTAGCCAACTGCCATCGGAGTATCGAGTCTGCGCCCATCGAGTGGTGGGCGCGCCTTTCCGATCGGGAGTCGGTTCCACGCGTCCTTTGAAATACCGCCACTCCGCTCCATCATCCAGCAACACCCGCTCCTGCGCAATCGATTGACTTGGCGTGATCGAAGGACTGCGTGCGGATTGAGGGAAGGACGGTTTGTCTTTCGGATCCATCTTGCGAATTGTCCACCCGGTGAAGCAGCGAGCGAGTTCTTCGATATCCTTCTGAGTATAGCGATTGTCGACTCCGAAAGCATAAAGCTCCAGAATCTCGCGCGCGTAATTCTCGTTGGGTTCCTCCTTCAAATTCAGCACGCTATCTAAATAGATCAGCATGGACGGGCTGGTAGCGCTATAGAGTAAGAGGTCTCCGAAATGTCCCAAGGCATGCTTGTATAAGAACGTGTATTCTTGCATCTCAATCCCAGCGGCTTCAGATCGAATCTGCCGTTCAACCCGCTCTTCCCCCTCGGCAGACTGTTTCCGTTCATATGCAGGCATGTCATCAATATAATCCTCCACCTTATCGAAGTCCGTGCAGAAATGGTTCTCCCAAAACTCCGCCATCACCGCCTGCAATTGCTTGCGTGAATACACGCCGCGCAAATGCATCCATTCCTGCACCTGTTGCACGCCAGCCACGATCCGGGCGGGGGCCTCAGACGCATAAGCCAACTCTGGAATCAAGGTGAGATCAGAACTTCCGATGCGATGATTGTGAACCTGAAACGCCAACACATTCTTCCCCTTCCGTAGGAACCGCTTCGCCTCCGGTATCGGAAACACATCGTGTTCACCCCGCTCCACCGTGCCACTGGACACGCTCGCCTTCTGATCATGACGCGGAGGTGATCCTTCCAAGTTCTTTCTGAGAATCTCACGCCCATTCAAATAAGCCACAAAACCATCATCATAACCCACGCGGAGATATAAATGACCAATGGAGTCCAGGTTGGCGACATGGAACTCCCGCCTCACATAGAGCGAAAGGAAACCCTCTTGCTCATCCGTTCCCCGCATATCATCGATCACCGTCCTATCATCGTCATCGCCATACCCAAACCCAGAGCGCCCCGTGGGCCAGCCGCGTGCCACAAAGCTGAGCGCCTGCCAACCTCGCGGTGGCTCCACCTTCCCTTTGAAATACTGCCACGTATCGCCCTCACGCACGAGAAAAGCACGGCTACCAGGAATCATATCAAGAAACAGCGACGCTTCAGCCTCCCTCAAAATTTCCGGTTCGACCCCATCAAGGCGTTCAGGGTGCAACTGTTCATCTAAATAAGCACGCACGCCCATCGCACGCACACGCGCCACATCCGCCGCGCTCGGTCCATAAGCCACGCGATTCAAGACATGCCCAATCTTCTCCTCCTCCGAAAGAGACCTCTCTTCAGCCGCCACAAAAGGAAGCCAAGCAGTCAGCAACAGCCAAGGAACGATCAAACGTGGATTCATGGTCAGTAGCGTTAAAAGTACGCAGGAACAAAGAAATGCCAAGGCCAGCCTGAGAAATGACCGGAAGTTGTGGATGAGGGCAGTTTGCGGAACACCAATCGAGTCCTGTGATTGGTTGGGCGGCAGCGATACCGTCAACAAAGCACACCAGCCTTTCTTTTAAAGGGACAGGAGAAATAATGAGAAAGAGGTTGTCAAGATCAAAAGGTGGGTGTAGGTGCAGATTATGAGGACGCCGCGTCGCATGATGTTAGTCAAGGGGGCGCAGTGTTTTCACGTCGTAGCACGTGTGAATGGGCGGCATTTCCTGTTGGATGAGGAGGCAAAGGAGCGCTTTGCGACGCTGCTGCGGAAAGCTTCTTTTTAAAGGGACAGGAGAAATAATAAGAAAGCGGTTGTCAAGATCAAGAGTCGGGTGTAGGTGTAGATTATGAGGAAGCCGCGTCGCATGTTGTTAGTCGAAGGGTCGCAGTGTTTTCACGTCGTATTACGTGTCAATGGGCGGCATTTCCTGTTGGATGAGGAGGCGAAGGAGCGGTTTGCGACGCTGCTGCGGAAGGTGGAGCGCTTTGCGAATGTGACCGTGGTGACGTGGACGATGCTGGACAACCATCTGCATTTGGTGCTGCAGGTGCCGGAGACGATTGGGGTGGATGATTTGCCGGAGGAAGAGTTCTGGGCGCGGTTGAGTGCGTTGTATTCTCGGGAGGAGATGGATGCGATTCGGGCGCGGATCGCGTCGTTTTATGAGCTTAATGGGGGCGCGACGGCGGTGGTGCAGGAGAAGGCGTATCGGCAGGATTTCGTGAACCGGATGCATGATCTTTCAGAGTTCATGAAGACCCTATTGCAGCGGTTCACGGTGTGGTTCAACAAGCGTTATGAGCGGGTGGGGCGGCTTTGGGAACAGCGGTTTAAGAGTGTGGTGATTGAGGGCGGTTGGGACGCGTTGATGACGGTGGCGGGGTATGTGGATCTGAATGCGGTGCGTGCGGGGATGGTGGAGGATCCAAAGGATTATCGGTGGTGTGGGTATGCGGAGGCGGTGGCGGGGAAACCGGCGGCGCGTCGTGGGTTGGGCTTTCTGATGCAGGAGGAGGCGTTGCGCGAGGGGCGGGCGATTCCGAATTGGCGTGTGGTGGGTCGGGAGTATCGGCGGGTGTTGTTTGGGATGGGGGAGGCGCAGGTGACGGCTACTGGGGAGGTGGTGCGGAAGGGGGCGTCTGCGGAAGCGGTGGCGGCGGTGCGTGAGGCTGGAGGGGAGCTGTCGTTGGCGGCGCTGTTGCGGTGTCGGGTCCGTTATTTCACGGATGGGGTGGTGATAGGATCGAAAGGGTTTGTGGATGGGTTCTTTGAGGCAAAGCGAGAGTACTTTGGGCCGAAGCGGAAGGATGGTGGACGGAAGATGCGTGGCGGGGATTGGGGAGAGTTGCGGTCGCTGCGCGACTTGCAGGAACGGTCGGAGTGAGTGCTAGGCCTAGGGTGTGATGCAGGAATGCCTATGGGCTGCCTTGCTCGGGAGGCCTTGGCGGAGGGCGTTCTGGAAATGGCATCATGCGATGCCCGCTTCAAAAGTCACAGGGCCCTGGCATACGCGCCGCCGTCGACTAACAATGTCTCACCAGTGACATAGCTGGAGGCGTCACTGCCAAGAAAGAGGGCGGGCCCGACGATCTCTTTGGGATCAGCCCAGCGTCCTATGGCGGTGAAGTCAGCGAAACGCTGTTTTTGTTCGGCATCGAGCAAGCTCATAGGCAGATCGGTGAGGAAGGGGCCCGGGGCGATGCAGTTTACGGTGATTCCGTGAGGGCCGAGGTCTAGGGCACTGGCTTTTGAGAGTCCGATGAGGGCGGCCTTGGTCGCGGAGTAGGCATTGCGTGCTTCTTTCGAGCCCACGCCGAGGACGGAAGAAATGTGAATGATCCGTCCCCAACCGCGCTCTTTCATCTGAGGAACCAGGGCTCGAGTGAGCGTCATCACACTATTCAAATTCACCTCCATTTGAATGTCCCAATCCTCGTCGTCGATGGCGTCGATGGGTTGGGGACGGTTGATGCCCGCGTTGTTGACCAGAACGTCCACCCGCCCCATTTCCTTGAGAGCGGTGGCGGCCAAATGCCTAACTGATTCGCGGTCCGCCATGTCCACGACGGCATAGGCCACCTTGCGGCCTGTGGCTCGCACGATTGCTTGTTGGGTGGCGATCAATTCGGTCTCAGTGCGTGCGCAAAGGAAGAGGTCAGCGCCGGCCTCGGCAAATCCCATCGCCATGGCACGTCCCAGACCGCGGCCCCCTCCCGTGATCAGCGCAACTTTCCCTGTCAGGTCAAACAGCTGCATGGTTCCATGGAAGCGGGAGGACATCCGAGAGTCAACTGCCGAGCGCGCAAGCTTCCGTGTTGCAATTGAGACTCAGTCGCAATAGAGTGCCCTGTCTTGATCATCTCTCTTCATGCACAGCCCCTGGCGGAAGGGAGTTGTTGGCGGCGCTTCGAGCATGCCGCATCCGCGAAGCCCATCTGCTGGGAAAGTCATTGGGAACGCGGTCTCCTCCTCGTGCTCAATCTGAATGGGCAGAAACGCTGGCAGCGGGGTGAAGGCGAAGGCACGACACTGGCTCCACGTTCCGTGGCCGTAACATGGGTGGATGGAAAGGCGCGCATAGAGGGCTTGGTGGCGCAGCGCCATGAAGCGGTGTGTTTCTGGGCGAGCCCATCGTGGTTGCACACATTTCTGGGCGGAACGTTGAAGGCAGTGGTGCCTCAGTGGCAAACGTTGGAAGAAGGCGACGACGACGTGGTTCTGACCACTCCGCTAGAACAAGAAGAAATGGAATTGGCACAAAGGTTAGGGAGATTGCCGGAAGGGGCGCTCCAGAAGGTTTGGCTGGAGGCCCAATGGCGGCGCCTTCTGTGTTCGATCTTGCAACGTGCACCCGCAGCGGCAGACGATGAGTTCTTCTGCTTGCGGTATCACAAGATATGCGATGATCGTGTGGAGAGCGCTCACGCATGGCTTCGAAGTCACCTCGATAGCGAGTTAGATCTCAAACAATTGGCTGCCCACGTGGGTTGCAGCCAGTTCTATCTCAGCCGCATCTTTTCCGAACGGACAGGGCAAACCATTCGGCAGTGTCATCGTCGGTTTCGACTGGAAGAGGCGGCGCGGTTGCTCAAAGGCGGGCGGTTCAATGTTTCTGAAGTGGCGGTGGAAGTAGGCTATCGCAGTCTCTCACATTTTACGAAAGCGTTCACCAATCAAATGGGCTGTCGCCCAAGCGAATTCTCACGGAATCGCTAACCAACTAGCAGAGCGCTCGTTTGCTGCTCCATCGCTCCATCTGGTGCCACACAAGCCAGGCAAGGGTCAGTCCCAGCAACCAACCCGCGAGCACATCTGATGGGTAGTGGAGTCCCTTTCCAACCCGTACACACCCTGCCACCAGTGCGAAAACCAGAGCCCCAACCCGCACGGCGATCTGTGGCGACCGAGCCACGATGATGCCAGTAGCCGTCCCTACCAGAGTAGCATGGGAAGAGGGAAGGCCATGGATACTGCGCTCGCGTGCTTCGGCATGGGGGGCTTGGGCCGCTGTAGCTGGTCGCGGCCGGGCAACTAGATCTTTGAGAGTGCTTGCGAGGGTCATGGTGATCGCAAACAGCGCGACAAAGGTGCCGAGCTTTGCGAAGGTGAGGGACCAGCGGAAGGGCCGAGCAATGCAGGCGAGAATGGCCATGAGCATCAGCACTGAACTGACGACGCTCCCCACCGCTCCTAGCCAGGGCCAGTCCATGCCCCAGCCAACCCAACGTGCTTCCCAATGATCCAGAGTGCCCATGGTGAAGGTGAAAGTGTCAGCGAACCCAAGGGCGAGCTTGTTTGATCACCAGGGCTCCCTGTGCCGTGATCTTGAATTCGATCTCCATGGCGAAGCGGGGAGAGACGGCTCCGGTCACCTCTTTGAAATGACTGGTAATCGTTTCTAACAAACTTGCTACGCTTGTGGTCTCGTCGACGGACAGCACGTTCTCATCCTTCCCTGGACGGCTCAGGGACGAGGCGCGCATGCGGACCGGATGCCAATGCGTTGGGCTGGGTCCACTACCGACCACGATCCATTCTTCTGGCACGGCGCTGGCACTGGGATTGGTTACCAGGTCCTCGCCTAACTGGGCATTGATTGTGTAGCCAGGTGCTCCGGCTGTGAAGAGATTGGTAGCCACGGCCACGCCGTTGGCCAGCTCGTCATCGAAATTAGGGTGGACCAGCACAGCCATCTTGGCGGTGAGGTGGTCGATCCGGTAGAAGGCGCGTTCTTCAAAGGCGCGTTCCGTCCAGAGACTGGCCCATACTTGCCGGATAGAATTCACCAATAGCCCTTCGTGAGGGCGGTGTGTGTATGACTCATAAAGTCCCGCACCATTGAATCCTAACAAGTCTTCACTGTTGGCGCTTGAACGACAGCGGAGAGGTTGGCCCGCTGGGAATGTGGCCCGCTGTGCCTCTAGCAGAGTGATACGCTCAGTGGACACGGCTACATCGCGGATCCGTTTGCGGATCGCTTTCAGCAACGCGTTCCGGGTCTCGCGATTGACCGCTTCCAACCGGGGCAGCTGTGCGGCGATCCATTGGTCAAGGCCACTGTCGGCCATCGCTTCCTCGAACCAAGAGTAGGGGACAGCGAACCCATCCGACACGCTATGTTCGGGAATGATCTTGCCAAGCTCGCCAAGATTCGAAGCCTTGGAGCCGTAGGCCATGAAATCCGTGTGCCCCAAGGTTGCCAGAGAACGAAGATCCTGGGTGGTAAGGTCCGCTTCTAACACTGTCTCATCTTGTGGTCGAATGGCGTCCAGCCAGTGCTCGACTTCGGTCGCACTCGATTTGGATAGGGTAAGTCCCGCCGCCGTCACCTCAAGGCGCACCGGTTGATCAATGAATGGAGCGATCGCAGGGTCGAAGGAAGCATTGCGAACGTAGGCATTCGGCACCCCATCTTGGCGTGCGCGCAAGTTGACATGAGAGAGAGGTGTTTGCGGTGTCTCCGTGATGACGCCTGCGAGGCGACCGATCTCATTTGGGATGGCCTGAAAGATGGCAATATCAGAGGGGCGAAGAGTATCAATGGCAGCCCCGCTTGCCAAGCGTAGCCATCCGTAACTCACTCCGCCATTGAGTGCTTGATAGGGCTGTGAAGCGTAGAGGGTTTCATCCGTGACCACCGTCACAAAGGAATGATCGAATGCCTGACGTGCTTCCGACCAGAGCGCGCGTTGGACATCGCCTGATGGGTGATAGGCGATCGGAGCCTCGAGGTCGGGAGCGCCGAGACTGACGAGATCGTAGATTCGCGCTATGAAAGGAAGATCAATGGGGTCATTAGGAAGGGACTCGATCAAGTAGATCCCCCTCGAGCCATCATCTCGCATGGTGTTAGGGCGATAGACGAGAGTGCCGGCAAAGTACTTTCGGGGGACGGAACCTGCGTAGCCAAACTGGAGAAAGTCGCGAATGCCTAACACTTGATTTGCAAAGAGAGAATGGCTCCGGTGGCGCGCCGTATTCATGAACCAGATCTGCGGGCTGTCTTCGTTTAGCCCGGCCACCAGAAACTTCACCTCACGCAATTCCAACTCGGGTTGTGTGAGATCTTGATAGGCCAGTTCTTGGAAATGAGCGCTCGACGCCAGCGCAAGAGCGCCATCGCCGGTTGCAATGGGCGTCCCAGGGTTGAGCGGGTGCTGGGCTGGCCATTCCGCAAGTTCAGAGAGGTCGGGAATGCCATCGCCGTCTGTGTCTGTGGATGCATCCACAGCGCGGGCGCGGTAGTAGCCTTGACGTCCTTTCGACGAAACATCGGACACCAGCGCCGGGCGATCGTGCCGGCCTGAGACGACGCGAACAGCGGTCCACGTCTGCAAATCGGAGGAACGCTCCAGCACGAGGCTCTCATTCTCCACCGCTGCGGGCCAGGGAAAAGCGAAGCGATTCCCTTGGTGGAACTCCTGAGCCTGGAGCGGGTACGCCACCGCGCCACCATAGGCGCAAGCGATCAGAAGGCGACGAGTCATCGGATCCATTAGCGGAGTCAATCATATCCTACCTGAAGGGAGCGCGGTGGCTTGCAGGAAATTGGCGTTGGCTTGCGATTCGAGGAAATTTCGCAAGATAGCGCTAATAGATAGCAAGGGAGCGCAAGCCGGGCCTCTGAATCCGTGTGATGAGCGGCCCATTGATGGTCATGCCAATCTTCCGATGCCGCGAGTTCAGACGATCTTTGGGTATTGTTGATCTCTGGGGCGGAGGCGGGTGGGACCACTCAAGCAATCACGAAAGTGTCATGAAGCGAATTAGTTTATTCTTGTTAGTCTCTGCCGTGGCGGCATCCGCACAGACCTACTTTGGCGATTTCGTCATCCATCCGAATAGGGGTCAAGAAGGGCACCGATTCACCTATTGGGAAAGCTTTACGCAAGCGTATCAAGCTCCCAACTTTGCGCGTCCTGATAGTGCCGACACGGAAGGGCACGTTTCTAACTACAACGACAACGTGACGATCACCCAGACGGAGCAGGTGGGCGCGTTCATCACAGGCTCGGGGAGCATCTATAGCCATGGCGGCGCGACGACGTTCAAGATCGAGTATTTCCACGACGGCGCAGAGCCTCTCACAGGCATCGTCTGCCAATTTCAAACTGGCGGTACGACGATCGATCTCCGACTCGTGAGCCTTTCCTATCAAAGTGTGAGTTCCAAGGGTGAGCCAATCACCGTGACGCTTCCAGGGAAATACCATGCCTTTCACCAGCCCGGCGAAGGCGGCTTCACGGATCGGACGGCCTCAGGAGTCGAATGGATCTTCACCCCAGAAGATCCGCCGGTGAAGGATTTCGTCATTCACCTGGAATCCCCTGATATTTCCATGCCGATCTATCAAGCACAGCTCGATGTGATCGCCGAAGCTGATTACGCAGGAACACTGGGTTACTTGTTGTCTGTGGATCAGAAGCCCCAACCTCGATATGGCAAACCGCTGATGATTGAAGGGAGCAATCCTGAGACAGGTGAATCGCGTTTCTTCCGCCCCGGAGAGAGCGCTCAGCTCACGGTTGCGCCCAGCGATCCTGACAAATTCGTCTTTGTCGGCTGGGCAGATCCTCTTGGGACCACCGAGATGGCCGTCGATCATCGCTTTGAAGATGCTGACTACGCGGCCACAGCGCTCTACGCTCCGCTTTCCTACGAGGCGTGGCGGGAGACCATGTTTCATCACATTCTCACCACGGGCGAAGACGCGGATGATCTGGACGACGCCATCAGTGGCCCCTTCGCTGATCACGATGGGGATGGGTTCATCAATCAGTTAGAATATGCCTTTGGAGGAGATCCTTACCATGCCGATGCCGGTCTCCTCACCCCTGAAATCGCACAACAGGAAGATGGCACCCTAACCATCACCCATCGGCGGTGGAAACTGCCCCCTGATCAGCAACGAGTCGCCTACCTTCCAGAATATTCGCTCGACCTAAAGGAGTGGCATCGAGCGGAGGAAGTGACGTTGATATCCGATTTCCAGGACAATCAAGATGGAACGGAAACCGTTGCCATCTCCCTTCCTGCTGCTTCCGATCATGCGGCTCGCTACTACCGTCTGAATATCACCCTACCTGAGAACTAACGCTCATGACCTCGCGAATCTTATCTATCATTGCTCTTGGAATTCTAGCATCGCCGCTACATGCCGAGACGCCGCCACCTCCAGCCTTGCCTCAACCCGTCGCCAGCTTTGGTGCCACGGCGTTGAATGGGCGCTTCTATGTTTATGGAGGGCATGCAGGGAGGCCCCATGCTTACAACCGCGAGGATGTGAATGGGAATCTCTATGCCTGGGCGCCGGGAGAGGGCGAGTGGTCGCAGGTCGCGCAGGGGGAGCCCGCTCAAGGGGCCTCATTGGTGACTGATGGCACTGTCCTTCTCCGCATCGGTGGCATGGCCGCGCGCAATGAGAAAGAAGGAGAACGGCAGGATCTGTGGAGCACGGCCACTGCTACGCAATATGCCGTCAAGGGTGGTCAGTTAGGCAAGGGTGAACCCCTACCAGACATGCCAAGCCGACGCTCCAGCCACGACAGCATCATAAAAGATGGGATCGTCTACGTCTTCGGTGGTTGGGATCTGAGTGGAGGGAATCTTCGCGCGGGCGGGGACTGGCACGAGACGTTTGTCACGCTCGATCTGGACCAGCCTGAAGAAGGGTGGAAATCGCATCCG
This sequence comes from Verrucomicrobiia bacterium, assembly GCA_030425385.1. Taxonomy (GTDB): domain Bacteria; phylum Verrucomicrobiota; class Verrucomicrobiia; order Verrucomicrobiales; family DEV007; genus JAACDM01. Next base: position 64,343 of record JAUIAH010000003.1, read on the forward strand.
CAACCCTTCGCGAAGCGCGCCATCAGTGTGGCCGCGGCCGAGGGCAAGATCTACGTCTTGGGGGGGATGAATGAGGAAGGCGAGACGAGTCGTTCCACCCACATCTATGAGATTGCTAGTGGCAAATGGTCCGAGGGTCCCGCGCTCCCTGAGCACAAACTGGGTGGCTTCGGGTTCGCTTGTGTGGCCATCGGTGATCAAGTTTATGCAAGTGGTGCCGAAGGATCGCTTCTGCATCTTGACGGCGACGTCTGGGAGCCAGTTCTCAAATTGGCGCAGCCGCGCTTCTTTCACCGACTCTTGCCAGGCAAAGAGCGTTCTCTGTTAGTCATGGGAGGCGTCACCCCGGGCCATCAGAAAGCGAGCCCGGAGTGGATTCACCTTTCTCACCCAGCCACCGCTGGCTGGCCCAAGTTTCAAGGGCCGCGCGGCAATGGGACGACGCCAGAGACGGGTTGGCTGGAGCGCTGGTCGGCCCTGGGCGAGCCCAAGGTCGCTTGGCGTGCTGAACTCGGCCTCGGTCTCGCCGCCTTTGCGGCGGCGGACGGACGCGTCTATGGAGCGGGCAATGATGGGAAGGACCAAGACACCGTCTGGTGCCTCGATCTTGAATCAGGCGAGGTGGTCTGGAAGCACGCCATGGAAGTGCCTACCAAATGCCACAAGATGCCCATTGTCCCCTACGGGCCCGCTGCTACTCCCGCCGTGGTTGACGGCACGGTTTATCATCTGAGCCGATTTGGACATCTGTTAGCTTTCGATGCTGCCAATGGTGACATCCGCTGGAAGACCCATCTCGTCGATGCCTTAGGAGGCGTGATGCCTGTTTACGGATACGCGAATTCTCCAGCCATCGCGGGCGATCGCCTCTACCTAGACATCGGTCAGGATGACGAGCATGCAAACGCTGGCAGCACCGTCTGTCTCAATCGCAAAGATGGGACCGTGATTTGGCAACAAGGCGAGGGTCAAGCGGGCTATGCCACGCCTCAGATCCTCTCGGTGAATGATCGTGACCTCCTCGTGCTCTTTAAAGGAGAAGCGTTAGAGCTGAGAGATCCCGACAAGGGCGACCTCCTCGCCAGCCATGCCACCACCACGCGTGATTTCTGCAACTGCGCCACCCCGCATCTCTTGCAAGATTACTTAGTCATTTCCCACACCGGCGAAGCAGGCACCCGTGGTTTCCACTGGGATGGCAAGGCGCTAACCCAAGAATGGTCCACGCCTGGACACGGCTTGCTCTTCCACAGCGGGACGCCCTTCGAGGGGAAACTCGTCGCCTTCAATGACGAGAGTCGTCATGATAGCATCCTCCAACTCCTCGATCCTCAAACCGGCAAGGCCCTTTGGGAATCGGACGCTCTCCCCAAAGGCAACTTCGTCATCAGCGATGATGGGGCCGCCCTCTTCCTCGGACGCACCGGCGAGCTCGTCGCAGCCAAGCTCCGGGCGGACGGGATCGATGTTCACCACCGCATGCAAGTGCTCGGTGGCAAGACCTACATCCAACCTACGGTCGTCGACGGACGCATCCTCTGCCGCAACAACGATGGCCAAACGGTCTGCCTGGACCTGAGGTGAGGTGCTGAGACCGTTCACTGGTTTCGCCAGGGTTGGCCTTGAGGGATGTGACGGGCGCTCATCCGAAAGAAGAGCGGTCCGGCACCTTCAGCGATGGCGGTGACTACGGGAAGCGGTTGTGTGGGAGTTCTTGATGGCCGTGTTGAAGGATTTCGTATAGGGATTGGTGCGAATGGAATTCTTTGATTGGTTCACGGGTGCCGCTATCGCCAAGAGTATTCTCCTTCCATTCCTCGGAGGCGCACTTCTTTGCACCGCATTGGTTGAGCATTCGAGCGCTCAGTGGCGACCGCCTATTCAGGTCGGATCTTGGAATGCGTTAGGAAGTGGTCACCCGGTTCATCAGATCGTTGTTTCTGGGAATCACGCCTTTCTGGCTAATGATCGCGCCGGAATAAAAGTGATTGATGTGAGTGATCCCACATTGCCCGTTCAAGTGGGCGTTTTTGACACGCCCGGTCAGGCCGAGGCCATTGTCCTGTCGGGCAACCACGCCATTGTGACAGAGGGCGACCGGCTTTTGGTGTTAGATGTCACAACTCCATCAGATCCTGCAAAAGGTTTACCTGAGGCGATTCATGCTGTCTAAGAGTTGTTGATTACGTTTGTATGAAAGTCTACGTAACTATTTATGCGCTTTTGTTGGTTTATGTGTTGTTTCCTTTGGTTTGCGGACAGAAGGTTCGTAATGGTGGTATAGCTGTAGTGGGAAAAGATGTGGTGGAAAGAGAGAATGTCGTGATGCAGGAGTTCTTTCTAAGAGTTCGACATGAGATACGCACTGAAGTGCGAACATCCCCATATACGACATCCATGGTTTTGTTAATCCAAAACTATGGATTTAAGTGTATTGGAGAAGAGCTATTAGCTTTGCTTGAAGATGATGATCGCAATGTGAGGCTGGCCGGGCAGTTGATTTTTGAGGGCGCAATTCAAAAAGTCTTTGGGCTTTCTAATGCTGAGGCGGCATCCAATTCCGAATATTTAGAATTCTTGTTGGGAATCGGATATAGTGCTTTTCAGGATGAAATGATGAGAGCGAAAGCGCTGAAAGAGATTCGTCGTCGGTTTTCTCTCGTCGAGTTCGAAGCATAGGAATTGAACCTGGGCATCGAATCACTGGGCCTTCTTAAAGGCGGAGACTGATCCATTGAATTGATGATCTCATCGAATGGGATGATTCTGAATCCGTGTCTCCTCGCCGCTTTTATCGACTTCTACATCGCGGGATCAAATGACCCACTTTTAGGATCGTTCTGGACCTGTGATGGAGCGTGGAGTAGTTTGTCGATCATGTGTTGTTTCTTCAATCCAATCCCCCTTGGCGTCGTGGCTCTTGTGGCTCTGGCAGTGATTTCTCAGGCAGAGGTGCCGCAGGTCGGTACGGAGCGCTTTGAGGCGCTTCGAGCGGAGCTGCGTCCTGATTCAGAGGAGCAGTGGCGACAGATTCCTTGGCGGATTTCTCTCCTAGAGGCTCAGCGGGAAGCGGTAGCTGCGGGGAAGCCACTCTTTATTTGGGCAATGGATGGGCATCCCCTCGGGTGTACGTGAAACAATGGGGTGCTCGACCGTGCGTCGACCTTTGCTCATCCTGACATTGTTCGGCATCTGACAGATGCCTACATCCCCGTGGCAATTGATCAGGCTTATCAACGTCGCCAGCAGGACGCGGAAGGGCGGTTCTATCGCAAGATCGCGGGCCAGAGTCCTCGGAATGATTTCAAGAAGACGACCCAAGGTTTCTACGCCGCGACGAGTGGAGGGGCGTTGCTCTTCTATAATAACAATCGCGATCCCGATAAAGTGGCGCGCTTGTTAGTCAGGGCTCTGAATGCGCATGAGGAAGGGAAAGAGAAAGAGACGTTGGCGGCAGCACCGATCGCGGATGGCGAACGCGATGCGCGTTATAGCCCGACACCACCTGCAGGCGGGCTCGTGGTGCGTGTGCATGCGAAGGTGTTAGGCGGTTATCCTGAAGAAACGGAGAATCGTTGGACGAAGATCTTTCAGTCTGCGCTGGGCCGTGACAATCTTTGGATCACCAAGGCCGAGCACGACGCTTTGGTCGCGGGAGAGTTTCCTAACGCTCTGCTGATGCGCTTGGCGCGCTTTCATTTGGTCGACAACACGCGTGGAGAACCGCCGATGTGGAAGCCTGAGGAATTGCGAGACTCCTTGATCACCTTTGAGGATGGCGTCGTGAAAGGAAAGGTGTTGCTTGAGGCTGCGGATGGCAAACGTCGGTATGAGGCGAGTCTCTACGGAGTGGTGGAAATGGAAGGGAAGCGGGTGCGACGCTTCGATCTCGTGGCTGATGGGCTTTTCGAGGGCGGGGGGCGTTTCACGCGGAACCCGCCGCCGGGGAAGTTTCCCTTCGCAGTGTCCTTTACGTTGGCCGACGGGAGTGAGGCCGCAGATGCGATCCCTCCTCAGGGCTCGCGCGGTTGGGTGGAAGGGTACTTTCGCTAGGGGCTGGTGTCTGCGCCAAACCGGTCTTTGTGTTGCACGATGGCGTCCACAAGCCCGGGGATGTCGTGGCGTTCGGCAGCGATGTCCACCGCGAGCCCGTGTTTCTCGGCAGTTTCTGAAGTGATGGGGCCAATGCTAGCGACCTTGAGCGTCTCCGGTAGAGGCAATCCAAGATCCATGAAGCAATCCACGGTGGACGAACTGGTGAAGGTGATGAGGTCCGCGCCTTCTTCTTCAAATCGGGCGCGAGCACCAGTAAGGTCCTCCGTTTCTTTCACCGTGCGGTAGGCAATAGCCTCGTCGAGAATGGCACCCGCTTTGCTCAACTCGTCGCCAATGACGTCGCGCGTGGTTTCGGCTTTCACCCAGAGAATCTTCAGATTCTCCACCGAGCCCTGTTTCTTGAAGGCTTCGACCAAGCCTTCGGCGACGAATGTCTCTGGGAGGAGATCGGTGGCCATGTGGAAATTCTTCAGCTTCTGCGCGGTGCCTGGTCCGATGGCGGCGATGCGCACGCCACCGATGGAGCGCGCATCTTGATAGATCTTGTAGAAGACTTCAAAGAAGGCATCGACCCCATTGGGGCTCGTGAAGATGAGCCAATCGTAGGTGTGGGCATCTTGCACGAGCTCGGCAAAGCCTAACAAATCTTTCGGCGGCGCGATCTTGATGGTGGGCAGCTCATAAACGTCTGCGCCTAACAAACGCAAACGCCTGCTCAGCGCGCCAGCTTGCTTGCGGGTGCGTGTGACGACGATGCGTTTGCCGAAGAGAGGGCGATTCTCGAACCAATTGATCGTCTGGTGGTACTGCACGACATCGCCGAACACGGCCACCGCAGGGGCCTTAAATCCGGTAGCTTCGACCTTCTCGGCAATATCGCCGACACTTCCCACGAGCGTGCGCTGCTGCCCAGTCGTAGCCCATCGCACCAAGGCCACGGGTTCGTCTGCAGACACTCCTGCCTCTAACATGGCTGCGGTGATCTTGCCCAGGCGTTGCACACCCATGAGCATCACCTTGGTGCCGGGCGTCTTGCCAATGGCTCCATAGTCAATGCTAGAGCTCTCCTTGGTCGGGTCTTCATGACCGGTGAAGATCGTGAGTTGGGAATTGCAGATCCGATGGGTGACCGGAATGCCTGCGTAAGCGGGACCTGCGATGGTGGAACTGATCCCGGGGACGAGTTCAAAGGGAACGCCCGCGTCCACGAGTTCTTCGGCTTCCTCGCCACCGCGTCCGAAGATCATGGGATCGCCGCCCTTCAAGCGCGTGACGACTTTGCCTTCCTTGGCTTTCTCGACGAGCAACGCATTGATCTGATCTTGGGTGAGCGTGTGATCCTTCGCTTTCTTGCCCGCGTAGATGAGCTCCGCGTCTGGCTTTGCCCATCGCAGCATTTCCGCATTGCTGAGGTAATCGTAGACAATCACGTCCGCTTCCTCGATGCATTCCTTGGCTCGTAGAGTGGCGAGACCGATGTCGCCGGGGCCTGCGCCGACGAGATAACAGATTCCTTTAGTGGGGTCTTGAGTCATTTGAGCTGATCCATCAGGGGGGCAATGAGGGCGCGCCAATCGGCGGCCGCGCCGCGCACGTGGGATTCCCGTGGCGGGGCATCTAACTGATCTTCATCAAAGACACGCAAATGGATGGCTAACTGATCGCCATCCAGGGTGGTTGCCATGCCCACGGGCGTGTGGCATCCTGCTTGCAAGTGCGCGAGGATGGCGCGTTCGGCTTGAACGCGCGTCATGGTTTCTGCGTGGTTGATCGCCTGTAAGGTGGAAATGGTAGCGTTGTCGTCTGCGCGTGTTTCCAAGGCCACTGCTCCTTGTCCACAGGCGGGGAGGAAGGTAGGAGGCCCTAACGGCAATACGAAGATGTCCGTGCCTTCCCATGGCAGCGCGGGAGCGTCCGTTTCCCAATAGCCCAAACGCTTGATGCCGGCCACAGCTAACAAGATGCCATCCAACTCGGAATCAGCCAGCAACTTGTGCATTCGCGTGGGCACGTTGCCGCGGATCTCGCGAATCTTGACGTCGGGTCGATGCCATTGGAGTTGGGCCTGACGGCGCACACTGCTCGTTGCGAGGCATGCGCCTTGTGGAAGATCGGTGAGAGCGGTGTAGGCAGTTTCTGTCAGGAGCACATCGCGGATGTCCTCTCTCGGGAGCACGGCTGGAAGCGTGAATGTGGCGTCGATCTCCGTCGGCACATCTTTCAAACTGTGCACGGCGGCGTCGATTTCCCCTGCGGCCAGGGCCAATTCCAATTCCTTGGTGAAGATGCCCTTGTCGAGAATCTGTTCGCTGCTGAATTCCGTCAGTTTGAGGTCTGGCCGCTTGTCGCCGATAGTCTTGATGACGCGGGTCTCCACTGGAAGGGTGGGATGGGCATCGCGTAAAGCAGCGGCGACCATGCGTGTCTGTGTGAGGGCGAGATCGCTCCCGCGCGTTCCGAGAACGAGAGGTTTCATGTGGATGTGATCGGGTTGATGTCGCCAGAATCCTTACCGCGTGTGCGGGTGGGGGCTTGTCCGCGGGCGACGTCAGCATAGAGACCTTCGACATGGCGATCGACCAAGTCATAACACACTTGCAATTGTGCCCGCCGCTGAGCCTTGCCCGCCTCGGCGAGTTGTTGCAGGGCGTCCAGATCGTGCACGTAGACGCTTTCCAACTGCTGCACTTCGGGACAGATGTCGCGAGGAACGGAGAGATCGATGAGGAAGAGTGGGCGCCCGCGGCGTTGGCGAAGGGAGGGGCGAAGCGTGTCTGGGGTGACCACGTGATGCGGTGCGGCAGTAGAACTGATGATGATGTCCACGCGCGTCAATTCGCGGTCCCAGGCATCGAACGTGATGGCGCGTCCACCAATGCCTTCAGCGAGGTCCACGGCTTTGTCGTAGGAGCGATTGGAAACAATGATGGCCTTGGCGCCGCGCGATTGCAGGCTCTGTGCCGTGCGACGGCTGATCTCACCTGCCCCGATCAGAAGGATCTGACATTTCCTCAAATCGCCAAAGATCTTCTCGGCCATCTCCACGCCGACAGCACCAACGGAGGTAGCGCCACGCGTGATATGGGTCTGTGTGCGGACTTGTTTCCCGACCTGGAAGCTGCGTTGGAAGAGGCGATTGAGGACTTTGCCAGTGGTGCCTGCCCGTTGAGCGAAGGCGTAGGCTTTCTTCACTTGGCCAAAGATCTCCGTTTCACCCAACACCATGGAATTGAGCCCACTGGCGACGGCGAAGAGGTGCCGAGCGGTGTCTTCGCGTTCTTTCTGGTAGAAGGCGGCCAAGTCCTCGGCATTCAGGGCGAAGCGTTGCTGTAGCCAATGACCCAGGCGTTCCTTCGCCACGCTCACATTGGTGGAGGACTCGGTGAGCGCGTAGATCTCCATGCGATTGCAGGTAGAAAGGATGACAGCCTCTTCGACACCGTCTAACGAACACACCTCACGGAGAGCTTCGGGCAACCGAGCCTCAGTGAATGCCACTTTCTCACGAGAGGCCACGGATGCGGTCTCGTGATTGTAGCCGTAACAGATGAGTTCCATGGGTGGGTGTTAGAGAAACCAGAAGGAGAGAACGGGAAAGAGGAAAGCAAAGACGGCGGCTGAGGCGAGGCGTCGCGCTCCCGACCCGCGGATCAATTTATGCAGGATGATCAAGCCGTAGATCAACCAGACGAATCCGATGGCCGCCAGTTTGTGTGCTTCTGGGAGGCGCTCCATCATGAATGCGGCTAGAATGCCGGTAGAGAAGAGGATGAAGCCCAACCAGAGCAAGCGTTCGATGGCCTGATGAAGGTAGTGAACCGGTGGCAGTTGATAGAAGAGCTGGCCTCGATTGCCGGATCGCAAGTGGCGGTCCTGGAGGAGAAACATGACGCCCGCGACAAAGGCGAGGGCAAACGCGCCGTAGGCCACGAGGGAAAGCGCCGCATGCATTTCCACCCAATAATCCGGAGGGAGCGGCTTGCCATTGGGGCCCAAGATGGGCTCGGCAGGGGCGTAGAGAAACAGACCCACGCCCTGAAACAGGACGATCAGAGGTGCGGCGAAGAAGCCGAGGAGTGAGAGCCTGAATCCGGGCCCCACCACGAAATAAAGGAGGCCAATGGCCCAGGACACAAAGATGAGGACCTCAAATCCCGTGGTGAGTGGGCAGCGCCCATGAGCCTGTCCGCGCAAGTAGAGAAAGCCACAGAGAAAGCCGAATCCCAGCGCCATGGTGCCAATCCTGGCCCAGGTCGGCGGACGGACCTGGTGCCGCAGACCAACCAAGGCGACGCCGCAGGCGACGGCATAGCAGACGGTGGAAGCGACTAAGAGGGCAAAGTCCATGGGTGGGCGCAAGGCCCTGCAGGCTAGGCATACGGCGGGACGACGCAACGAGGAAAGCACGATTCTCCCAGGAGCGAGAGGGGTTGGTGCCGCCTGGGATTGGGTTCCCAGGCGGCTGTTATTTAACCAACACGAAGCAATTTGTCGTTGGCCAACACCCAAGCAAAGTTGAGTATGGGCATTGCCTCAGATCGGCGGACAGCTCCTCTCTGAGAACGAGGGTTGAATGACGGATCACTTCAGGCGGTGCTACGCGATTTCGAGTCGCTACGTTTCACCCACCACGTCATTTCGTTGAAATTATCACACAAGCGCCTCGCGCAGGAAGGGGGCGGTGCGGCTCTCTTTGGATTCCGCCACGGTTTCGGGCGTGCCCTGGGCCACGATCTGCCCTCCGTCTGCGCCGGCTTCGGGGCCGATGTCGATGAGGTAATCGGCCTCCGCTAGAATGTCCATGTTGTGTTCGATGACGACCACGGTATGGCCGTCGTCGACGAGCTGATGGAGGACATCGACCAGTCGCCGGACGTCTTCGAGATGGAGGCCGATCGAGGGCTCCTCGATGAGGTAGAGATTGGTTTTCCGATCAGCGGACTGCTGGCGCAAACGGGCATTCTCCGAGCGGGCCACTCCTTTCGTGAGTTGGGTGACCAACTTGATGCGCTGGGCTTCGCCGCCGCTGAGAGTGGGGCTGGGTTGGCCCAGCTGGAGATATCCCGTGCCCGTCTCCTTGAGCAAACGAAGCGATCGGTGGATCTTCGGATTACTGGCAAAGAACGCTTCCGCCTCGTCGATCGTCATGCGCATGACTTGGCCAATGTTCTTCCCGTGATACTCGACCTCGAGGGTGGCGGCATTGTAGCGCAGCCCCTGACAATCCTCGCAACGGACATAGGAAGTCGGGAGAAAAGTCATCTCCATCTTGATCTGCCCGTGGCCCTCACAAGATTCGCAACGTCCATCTTTGGTGTTGAACGAGAAACGGCTCGGCGTGTAGCCGCGCATCCGCGCCGTGGGCACGCCCGAGAAGAGTTTGCGAATCTCATCAAACACTTTCACATAGGTCGCCGGGGTAGAGCGCGACGTCTTGCCAATGGGAGACTGATCCACTTCGTAGACGGCGGCAATGCTATGAGCGCCAGTGAGACCTTTCCATGTCTTGGGTGCAGATGTCGATGATCCCTTCGTGCCCTTCGCCAAATGGGCTTCGATCGCGGGCTTGAGCACGCCTCGCATGAAGCTGCTCTTCCCTGATCCAGAGACGCCTGACAAACATACCAATCGCCCTAATGGGATCGCCACATCGATCCCTGACAGATTGTTTGTCTGAGCCCCTTTCACCTTCAACCACGCTTTCGAATTGCCCTTGGCGGGGATCGGACGGCGTTCGCCTCGAGACGGGTGCGCCATGGGCTCGCGCATGGCGCGTCCCGTGATGGAGGCTTTCTTCCGCTTGATCTGCGCAAGGGTGCCTTGGGCAATCACCTCGCCGCCGAACTTGCCCGCACCAGGACCGAGATCGATGATCTGGTCTGAGCGACGCATGGTCTCGTCGTCATGCTCTACGATCACCAAGCTGTTTCCCTGATCGCGCAGCTTCTCCAGGGTATTGAGCAGCTTGACATTGTCCCGCTGATGCAGGCCAATGGTGGGCTCGTCTAACACATAGAGTACGCCGCGAAGATTAGAGCCTAACTGAGCGGCTAAGCGGATGCGCTGTGCCTCGCCTCCCGAGAGAGTCGTGGCGGAGCGATCGAGTCCCAAGTAACCCAGACCCACGTGTTCCAGGAATGCCAAGCGTTGCGTGACTTCGCGCAGAATGTCGCGTGCCACAAGCGCATCGCGCCCCTCGAAGGACAACGCCTGCAACTGCGAGCTGGCATCGATCACGCTGGCGGCGGTGAGCGTTTCCATCGGGAGATCTCGCACATAGACATTGCGTGCTTCGGGACGCAGACGCGTGCCTTCGCAATCGGGACATGGCATCATGTCGTCGCGCCCGGCGCGCCCGCGGCGCATCTCTTCCTGCAGCTCTAGCTCTAACATCGATTCGCCTGGGCGCGGCCAATCCCAGTTGGATCGTTTCTCCACCTCGCCATAGCCGCGGCATTGGCGGCACCAACCGTGAGGGGAATTGTACGAGAAAAGTCGGGGATCGAGCTCTTCAAAGGCTCGCCCGCAGGAGGGGCAGGTCATGTCTGCGCTGAGAATCTCCAAGCCATCGGCAGTCGCTCCGAGCTTGGCGGTGCCTTTCCCGACGCGCAAGGCCTCTTCCACTTTCTCATGCAACCCTTCCGGTCCTAAAGCAGCCACTGCTTTCTCGTCGAGTTCGGCGATGACGACGTCGATGGTGTGTTCTTTGAAACGAGCAAGTTTCTCGAAACCTTCCACCGCCTGGAAAGCACCGTCTACTAGCAAGGTCTCATAACCTTGCTTGCCGGCCCAATCGGCCACGTCCGTGTGGAAGCCTTTGCGCGCCTTGATGACAGGAGCGAGCAGGCGCACCTTGCGTCGTTTGGCCGCCTGCGCGATCTTGGCGGCCATCACACTGACGCTTTGCTGTTCCACGGCGACCTCGCAGTCGGGACAATGCTGTACACCGACTTTGGAAAAGAGGAGACGGAGAAAGTGATAGATTTCTGTCACTGTGGCCACGGTCGATTTGCCGCCGCCACGCGAGATCCGCTGCTCTATCGCGACTGTTGGCGGGAGACCTTCGATCAGGTCGACCTCGGCCTTTTCCAGTTGCTGAGTGAACTGCCGTGCATACGGAGACATGCTGTCGAGGAAACGACGCTGGCCTTCGGCGAAGAGGATGTCGAAGGCGAGGGTGGATTTGCCCGAACCACTGAGACCCGTCACGACCACCAGCTGATCGCGAGGCAATGTTAGATCGATGTTCTTGAGATTATTCTCGCGAGCGCCGTGCACGGCGATGCGGTCACTTGCGGGAGCGGCTTTGGGCAGAGCGCGGTAGGAATGGGGTGTTTCGGCGACGCTGCCGCCTTCGTTGAGCAAGGCGGCGAGGAATCGGCCTGTATGGCTGGTCGTAACTTGAGCCACTTCTTCAGGTGTGCCCTGGGCGACTAACAAACCACCGTGTTTTCCCGCTTCGGGTCCGAGGTCAATGACGTGGTCCGCACATTTGATCACGTCCAAATGATGCTCGATGACAAGCACGCTATGTCCGGCATCAACGAGTCGCTGCAGCACCTTGAGAAGCCGCGCCACGTCATCGAAGTGCAAGCCCGTGGTGGGTTCGTCGAAGATCAGCAAAGCGTGTTTCCCCACTTTATCGCGATCAAGGAGATGGCCCACGAGCTTGAGACGTTGTGCTTCTCCTCCTGACAATGTGGTCAACGGGCGGCCCATCGGCAGGTAGCCAAGGCCCACGTCCTGAAGCGTCGCAAGCGCCTCCACAATCTTGGCCGCGTTTCTCCCTTGCTGATTCTCGAAGAAGGTGACGGCTTCATCCACCGTCATTTCTAACACATCGGCGATTGATCTTCCGTCCAGGAGGATCTTCAAGGCAGCGGGTCCGTAGCGTCGGCCTTCGCATTCAGGGCAGGTGACGTAGAGATCGCTGAGAAACTGCATTTCCACCTTCTCAAAACCGGCACCTGAACAGCGGTCGCAACGCCCTCGGCCCGAGTTGAAGCTGAAGAATCCTGCGGAAAGGTGCTTGGCTTTCGCCTCTGGCGTGGCGACGAACAGCTTACGGATGAGGTCGAAGACGCCAATGTAGACGGCGGGCGTGGAGCGTGGGGTCTTGGCGAGAGGTGCTTGATCCACCATCACAATTTCATCCAGCGCTCCCTTGATCGTCACGGCTTTGGCGCGCCCCGGTTCTTCTTCGCTCTTCTCGCCGCGTTGCTGGAGAAGGTGACGGTAGAGCACGTGATGAATGAGGGTGCTTTTGCCAGAGCCAGAAACGCCCGTCACCACACAGAAGACACCTAAGGGAACATCGACATCCACGCGTTGGAGATTGTGTTGGCGTGCGCCTCTGATGACAATGCGGGCGGACTTCTTCACCTTGCGACGCGTGCGCGGCACCTCGACCACGCGTCTGCCAGTAAGATAATCAAATGTCAGGGAATTGCTCGCTCCTTGCCCCGTCGCCTTGCCAGCATAGACGAGGTTGCCGCCATCAAGGCCGCGCCCTGGGCCGATATCGACGAGGTGGTCCGCGTGGCGAATGATGGCTTCTTCGTGCTCCACCACCACGAGTGTGTTTCCCCTGTCGCGAAGCTGATGCATGACATCCGTGAGCCGACCGATGTCACGAGGATGCAGGCCAATGCTAGGCTCATCCATGACGAAGAGCGTGTTGACCAAGGAGGCGCCCAAGCACGTGGTGAGGTTGACCCGTTGCAACTCTCCCCCCGAAAGGGTGCGAGTGGAACGGTCTAGGGTGAGATAGTGTAAGCCCACGTGATTCAGATACCGCAACCGGTTGGTGATCTGCTCATGAAGAAGTTCTGCACTGGGATCACCATCCTCGGGCGGACGCTCTTCAAAGAAAGTTGTCAGTTCATCAATGGGCATCTGCCAGAGTTGCGGCAGCGTGTGGTTGTCATACCGATAGGGCAATGCTTCGGGTTGGAGGCGGCCACCCTGACAGCTGCGACAAGTGGTGTAGGATCGGAAGCGACTGAGAAAGACACGCACGTGCATCTTGTAGAGCTTCTTCTCCAGCCAATCGAAGAATCCTTGGACGCCATACCAAGTGCCATCGCGCCAACTTTCTTCAGGATCGCCACCTTGACCTTGTTCACCGAAGAGCACCCATTCCTGATCTTTCGGGTCCAGATCTTCAAAGGGTGCCGCGAGATCAATGCCTCGCATGGCGGCATGACCCAAGAGGTCGTGTTGGCATTCTTGATAGTTCTTTCCTTGGAAAGCAACGACCGCGCCGCGTTGCAAGCTCAAGCTGGGATCTGGAAGCGCCTTTTCCAAATCGATCCCAATCGTCCGGCCAAAGCCGCGGCAGGTGGGACAGGCACCCAGGGGATGATTGAAGTTGAAGAGCCCAGGAGAAGGTGGACGCAGATCCACATCGCACTGAGGACAATGCCAGTGAGAAGAGAACGCGTAGGCCTCACCAGAATCCACCTCCACGACTTGCACCCTTCCTTTGCCAAACCGCAGAGCGGTCTCCAACGCCTCCGACAAGCGTCCCTTGGCATTTGCCGACACCTTCATGCGGTCCTGAATCACATCCACCACCGCTGGCAGTAAGCGTTTCCGATAACTGTCCGGTTCGTCGGTTCGGTAATCCTTGCCGAACAGCCACACTCTCACATACCCCTGTTGTTGCAGAAAGGCGAAGAACGTGGCGGGATCCGTTTTCTCAGGGACCGGCACGCCAAAAGTGATGAGGATACGTTTCTCTGCTGAGCGTTCCTGAATCTCACGGGCAATGGTGGTGGCATTGTCAGGGCGCACGATGGCATCGCACTGGGGGCAATGGGCCACCGCCACTTTTGGGAAGTATAATTTCAGGTAGTCATTGACCTCGGTGAGTGAGCCGACGGTCGAGCGCGAGCTCTTCACATGGTTCGCCTGTTCGATGGCAATCGCTGGAGGAATGCCCTCGATGGTATCCACCTGAGGCTTGTCCATGCGATCAAAGAACTGCCGCGTGTAGGGTGAGAAGGTTTCCACATAACGGCGCTGCCCTTCGGCGTACAGCGTATGAAAGGCGAAGGAAGACTTCCCGGAGCCGCTTGGACCGGTCACCACCGTCAACTGGTTCAGAGGGATGTCGACGTCGATGCCCCGCAGATTATTCTGGCGTGCCCCGCGCACGCGAATCGCCGCCGCCGCGGGCGCTTTCCGCCGCGTCGTCTTCTTGCTGCGAACCGTCTTCGTTGTCTTCTTCTTAGCCGTCGGCATGGGCGGGCAGTCCACCACAGAAGTACCGCCTGAGCAAGTGGGGGCCGCAAAGCTTGCCATGCAACCGTGAGAAAGGCTGAAGTTTCATAACCACAGATGTCTCAGATGATCACAGATAGAGACCAATAGGAATGGGAGCTTGGAAGGTGGTGGTCCATTTGTCATCTGTGCCCTCTGTGAAATCTGTGGTTCACCGAAGTTTCATAACCACAGATGTCTCAGATGATCACAGATAGAATCGACATTGTACTGAAATCTGCGGAGCGTGTGCGGAAACCCAAGTTTCTCATCTAGGGGTTGGGCGTGCGTGTAGGTTTGTGGCGATTACTTAGCGTTGGCAGCGGGAGTTGATGCTCTCTCGGTTGCCTCTCCTCAAATTCCACCCAAGAGAGTGTATCCGCATACGCTCCGAGGGAAGGGATGATGTGCGTGGTCAATGCGAGGATCTCATCTCCTCGACGTCCATTGAACTCTCCGGTGACCATGGTGCGATAGCGCGCAGGGGAGGTGGTCGTGGTGAACGCCGCATTCTTCTGATTCCAAAGCCATTCTACCAAATTGGCTGGTCCATCGGTTCCAAGTGGATTCAGGGTCACGGCATGAGCCACATCGACCAAGTTATCGCCGTCGAAGTCCCCCGAAGTGAACGTGGACGTCATACGAAAATGATCGACTTTTGAGGAAACGAATTCCCATTGAGACAGCGGAAGTCCGTGGCGAAAGAAATGAGCGTAGATCGTGTGACCCACTTGTTCTACCAGTATCTGCGGTCCCACGCCATGAATGGAATGCCACATCGTTCGTGCGACCACGGGAGTGGTAAGGCGCCGTTCTTCAAATCTGGCCTGCCCGTCATTCAGATAAACGCTCGGTCGCGCTTCCTGAAGTCGCCAATAAGCCGCTTTGTTATCATCATCGATACCGAGGTCATGAGCATCCGCATGTCCTAGGGGGAGGCGATCAAAGGTGACGATATCCAAGCTTCGCTCATCGTCCTCCCTGTCGCCAAAGTCATAGTCGATGTCAATGAGGACAAAGGCATCGGCGTCTCCGGGAAGCTCTTGATGGGGTTCGAAGTGGTTGGCTCCATCATTGCGATGAATGTGAATGCGGCCTTCTTCTTGATAGCGATTGGGAAGCTGTATGGATACCATGTCGATATCACGATCTCCATCCAGATTGCCCCATCGGAAATGAGCAGGTCCCGGAAGGAATTCTTCGGTGCTTCGAAAGGCACGGAAATGGCCGGGATTATTCTGAATGATCCACACATGATGGCTGCGAACCACATCTTGGATAGCCACCAAATCCTCATCACCATCCCCATCCATATCGGCGGCATGTTCGATGCGTAAAGACACGTGACTTGGAATGGAAATGATGTCAGGGTCTGCAGCGAATCTCCCCTCTCCGAGATTGCGTACAAAGGCCACTTTCCCCTTCTCGGAGAATCCGATCTCATCCAAGCCGTCTCCATCGGCATCGAAGGCAAAGGGATGCCCTTGTGAAGGAAGGCGCACTTGCTGAAGCAATTCTTTCTGGATCAACGTCTGGGCCTTCGAGCAGGGATGTGCCCCCCACGACAACATGGCTAGATAAGCGACGATGATTCCTCCTGTGCGCATACAAATTGAGTCTCTATCTAGATTGATGAGACCGTCGAGCGATCGAGATGTTCACATTCCATACTGGGAGTATGGCTCGCATTTGTTGCGCGGGGGCTCGTCAATGGTGGAGCGAGAAGCGTTCCTCAAACGGTGGTGGAGAAAGATCTGGCCCGAAATGCTCCAGCCAATAATTGGTCTGAACGGCTGTCTCAAGCATGAATTCGCCCCACGAGCAGGGTTCGCCCGGGCCCTGAATCAATGGCTCCTCTGGCTCGGGAAAAGTGAGTTCAAGATCTGCTGAGGTGATTGTAATCTTCACCTTCTTAATCACCGAGTGGCTCAACTCAGCTTCTTGCCGATCAATTCGCTGACGACTTTGGGGTTGGCTTTGCCTTTGGTGAGTTTCATGACTTGGCCGGTGAGGAAATTGATGGATTTCACGTTGCCGCTTTTGACGTCTTCGACGGGCTTGGGGTTCTCGGCAATGACTTGATCGATAAAGGCATCCAATTCCCCGGTGTCGTTCATGGGTGGTTCGTAGCCTTTCTCTTTGATCACTTCGCCAGGGCTTTGACCGGAATCGATCATGACGGCGAAGACTTCTTTGCCTTGGTTGTTGCTGATCTCGCCTTTCTCAATGGTATCGACGAGTTCGCGGAGCGCTTCCGCGGGGATGGGGCAATCGGAGATAGGGATGCTGCCTTCGTTGAGAACACTGAGGAGATTGTTGATCACCCAATTGGCGACTTTCTTGGGGGCTTTGGCACCATCGGCGGCGGTTTCGAAGTAATCGGCGAGGGCGCGTTCGCTGGCGAGGACGCTGGCGTCGTAATCGCTGATCTGATACGCGGTGACGAAGCGTTCGCGCTTTTCATGGGGAAGCTCGGGCACGGCGGTGCGCACTTTGGTGAGGATGGCGGCTGTTTCTACCGGGAGAAGATCGGGGTCAGGGAAATAGCGATAATCGTGCGCGTCCTCTTTCGTGCGCATCATCTGCGTCTCGCCGAGATCATCATCCCAGCGCCAGGTGGCTTGAGTGATGGAGCGTCCTTCTTCGAGTTCGGTGATTTGACGATCGATTTCGTATTTCAAGGCGCGACGGACATTGCTCATGGAATTCATGTTCTTGAGCTCGATCTTGGTACCCAATTTCTCCTGACCACGTTTGCGGACGGAGACGTTGACATCACAACGCATTTGCCCTTTCTCCATATCGGCGTCTGACAGATCGCCATAAACGAGGATTTGTCGGAGGGAATTGAGGTAGGCGAAAGCTTCTTCGGGAGATTCAATATCGGGTTCGCTCACGATCTCCATGAGGGGCGTGCCCGCGCGATTGAAATCAATCGAGGAAGAAGAGCTGTGGTGGGTGCTCTTGGCGACGTCTTCTTCTAAATGGATGCGTGTGAGTTTGACGACTTTGCCAGGATTGGCGATGGCCTTCTGCGCATCTTTGGGATAGGCGAAGTGATCCAGAGGCACGCCACCACCGAGGCAGAGGGGCAGATCAAATTGCGAGATCTGGTAGTTCTTGGGCATGTCCGGGTAGTAATAGTTCTTCCGGTCCCATTTGGAGATGGGTGGCGTCGTGCAACCGAGGAGGAGGCCTGCAAGGACAGTGCGTTCGATGGCGCCTTGATTGAGGACGGGAAGGGCACCGGGCATGCCGAGGCAGACGGGGCAGGTGCGGCTATTCGGTGGGGCACCGTATTCGACCGCGCATCCGCAGAACATCTTGGAGGCCGTCTTGAGTTGCACGTGCACTTCAAGTCCGATGGTAGCAAAGTAGTCTGTCCGGGCCATGACGGGTATCTAGACGCGAGGACCGGAGGAATCAATGGCGCGATGGATCGCGGGCAATGGGGTTGCTTTCGAAGGCCCAATCCCTCATCTTTCCCCATGCGTTTCCCCATGCTGCTGGCGTTCCTTGGCGCCGCTCTTCCCTTGCAGGCGGCTTTGAAGCCCGCTGAGTTGGCCTTCTTTGAGAAGGAGGTCCGTCCGTTGCTGGCGGAGCATTGTTACCAGTGCCACTCACAAGAGGCATCGCGCTTGAAGGGCGGGCTCCTCTTGGATTCTGCTGCGGGGTGGCAGGAGGGTGGGGATTCGGGTGAAGCGCTCATCCCGGGAGATCCCGACGCCAGTCTGCTGATGCACGCCGTGCGCTATGACGATCGGGACTTGCAGATGCCTCCCAAATATAAACTCTCAGAGGATGCCGTTGCGGTCCTGGAGAAATGGATTGCCATGGGGGCTCCCGATCCTCGGGAAGGGGAGGCGCACCAGGCAAGTGTGGAGATTGACATTGAGGCGAGTCGCGATTTCTGGGCCTTTCAAAAGCCACAGCCCACTCCTGACAAAGAGACGATCGATGCCTTTGTGGAGGCCCGTTTGCACGACGCTTCCTTGAAACCGGCACCCTTGGCAGATCGCCGAACGCTGATTCGTCGGGCGTCCTTTGACCTGGTGGGCTTGCCCCCGTCGCCGCGATCGGTGGCGGCGTTTGTGAGGGATTCGCGGCCTGACAGAGAGGCCTTCGCTGCGGTGGTGGATGATTTGTTAGCCTCGGCGGGCTTCGGAGAACGCTGGGGACGGCATTGGCTGGACGTGGTGCGTTATGGCGAGTCCATGGGACGAACGCGAAACTTTCCCTTTCCCTATGCTTGGCGCTATCGGGACTATGTCATTGACGCCTTCAATGAGGATAAGCCTTATGATGTTTTTGTGAGGGAGCAGTTGGCGGGTGATCTCCTTCCGGCGGAGAGCGATGCAGAACGGGATCGGCTGACGGTGGCGACGGGATTCTTGGCGATGGGATCGCTCGATCTCAATGAGCGCAATCGGGAGCAGTATCGGATGGATCGCGTGGACGAGCAGATTGATGTGACGGGTCGAGCGGTCCTCGGCTTGACCACCGGTTGCGCACGCTGTCATGATCACAAATTTGATCCCATCCCACAGACGGACTACTTCGCGCTTGCGGGGATCTTCCGTAGTACGGATACCTTTTCCGGCTATCAAAGTCGCCAAGGCGGGAATCGAGGTGGTTTCTATCCTGAACTGCTTGTCTCCCTAGCATCTGTGCCAGCACAGGTAGTGGCGAAAGAGGAGCAAGCGGTGGATCCTCAGGCGCGGCGACGCTTGCGCAATCAGCAGCAGCAGTTGGCGAAGGTGAATCGCGAATTGAAAGCTCTAGGGAAGGGTGGCGGGAACCGTCGAGGGAGGGCGTTGGCGAAACTGAGAGAACGCCAGAAATCCCTGCAGCGCTCGATTGCCAAGACGCGGCGCTTGGTGAACAACCCGCCGCGTGGGAAGAAGAATCCCACTGTGGATCGCACGGCGAACTATGCGATGGGGGTTCGCGAGGCTGAGAAGATCGAGGATTGTCGGGTGAACGTGCGCGGCGAGGCGAACAATTTGGGTGATCGCGTGCCGCGAGGGTTTCTCCAAGTGCTCTGTGAGGAAGGCGAGAGTCAGTTGCCAACCACGGAGCAGAGTGGCCGACTAGAACTGGCTCACTGGCTGACCTCTCCTGAGAATCCGCTCACCGCGCGAGTGATGGTGAATCGGTTATGGCACCATTTGTTAGGCCATGGTCTGGTGCGGACGGTGGATAACTTTGGCGACATGGGAGAACGGCCGTCCCATCCTGCGTTGTTAGACCACCTTGCGCTGCGTTTCGTCGAGCACGACTGGTCAGTGAAGACGATGGTGCGTGAGATCATGTTGAGTGAGACGTATCGCCGGAGCAGTGCGCATCTCCCTGAAGCGGATGCGGTGGATCCCGAGAATCGGCTCTTATGGCGGGCTCATGTCAGACGTCTCCAAGCTGAGCCCTTGCGTGATGCGATCCTCGCGATCAGTGGCCAGTTGGAGAGGGAGCGCCCCGAAGGGTCGCCCTTGTACTTTGCTACTTCCAAAGCGATGCGTCAGGCCGCTCAGAGGCTTGATAAGGCATGGCGCAATAGGCGCGCGGTCTACCTTCCAGTGGTCCGTGGATTTCTGCCAGGATTCTTCCAAGTCTTCGACTTTGCGGAACCCAGCCAGGTGATGGGGCGCCGTGACATCACGACGGTTCCCACTCAGGCGCTTTACTTCATGAATGATACCTTTGTCATGGATCAGGCACGCATGGCCGCGCAGCGCTTGCTCCAGGCGAGGGCCGAGGATCGTCTGGGGGCGGCATATCGCTGGACCTTGGGACGCCCACCCACTCCGGAGGAGCGCGAGAGCTCCCGCGCTTTTCTCAATGATCCTGACATTGCCGATAAGCCCCAAGGAGCCTGGGCCGGGCTCTTCCAAGCGCTCTTTGCGAGTGCCGAATTCCGTTATCTCCGTTAGCCATGACCTCTTCATCACCTCTCACCACCCGTCGTGATCTTCTCAAAGCGACGTCCTGCGGCTTTGGCTATCTGGCGTTGGCCGGCTTGGCACACGAAGCCGCTGCCAAGGAGTATCGCAGTCCGCTGGCGCCGCGGATGGCGCACTTTGGAGCAAAGGCCAAGCGTGTCATCTTCATGTTCATGCAAGGTGGGCCATCCCATTTGGAGACCTTTGACTACAAGCCTGAGCTCGCGGCCAACCATGGCAAATCGACTTCCTCTGCGCTCATTGGAGGCGGGCGGAACGTGCGCTTGTTAGGGCCGCAATACGACTTTGCGCCGCATGGCTCGAGCGGGCTGATGATTTCCTCACTCTTTCCTCATCTAGCCCAGCATGCGGATGATCTCTGTTTGCTCAATGGCATGTTCACCGACAGTCCCGCCCATCCGCAGGCGAGTGTGATGCTGCACACGGGGAGCACGAACTTTGTGCGGCCTTCTCTCGGGGCATGGGTGGTGTATGGGTTAGGGACGAGTAACCAAGACCTGCCTGGCTTTGTCACGATCAATCCGCCCGGCGGTGCAGGAGGAGCGCAGAATTACGGCTCTGCTTTCCTGCCTGCGGCGTATCAGGGCACGCCTCTGGCGACCGGCGGTGATGCGATTGCCAATATCCGCAATCGTCTGCTCAAAGGAAAGGCCCAGCGGAAGCAATTGGACCTGATTCAGAAGCTGAATCGCGGTTTGTTAGATCGGGTGGAGAAGCACCAGGAATTGGAGGGCGTCATCGAGTCCTACGAACTGGCTTTCCGTATGCAATCGGCGGTGCCCGCGGTCATCGATCTCGATAAGGAGAGTGCTGCTGTGAAAGAGCGTTATGGCATCGGTCCCAAGGCGACGGATCGCTTTGGGAAGCAGTGTCTCATGGCGCGTCGCCTGGCCGAGAAAGGGGTGCGCTTTATCCAGATTTCCACAGGTGGTTGGGATCAGCATCAGGGGATCTTGACGCGATTGAAGACCAATTGTGAGGGCATCGATAAGCCGATGGCTGGGCTGATGACGGATTTGAAAGATCGTGGCATGTTAGAAGATACCCTTCTGGTCTGGGGCGGTGAATTTGGGAGGGCGCCACGCGAGCAGGCGCCGAATCAGGATGGGCGTCCGCACAACAATCGCGGCTACACGATGTGGATGGCAGGGGGCGGGATCAAAGGAGGACAACGTTATGGAGCTACCGACCCACTTGGAGGGGTGGCCATTGAGAAGAAGGTGCACATCCACGATTTGCATGCGACGATCTTGCATTTGTTAGGCATGAATCACGAAGAATTGACCTATCGGTATGCGGGACGTGATTTCCGCCTCACGGATGTCGCCGGTGAAGTGGTGCGAGGGATCCTTGCCTGATCCATTTCGAATGGTTGCGCTGATCCGGGTGACCATCCATCTGTGAGATCATGAGCAACGAGTGGCACCTGGCAATCAATCGGGAACAGAGTGGACCGCACACGGCAGAAGCCTTGCGGGCCTTACTGAGAGACGTGGATTTGGAGATGGCTGATGTGAAGGTTTGGCGTCGGTCGATGGCAGAGTGGGTGGATCCGCGAACGATCGAGGGCCTGCTCACCGAGGCTCCGACAACCGGCTCGTCACCAGAGCCTCCAGCGATGCCAGAGGCTTCCGATTTCAATCCCTATGCCCCGCCGTCGACGGTGGAGGTTCGCAACGTGACCACCGGAGAGGTGGGCAATCATCCGCTGGACGTGATGGAAGCCTTCAGTGTGGGATGGGGACGGGCGAAGACGCATCTTGGTCCGTTGGTTCTCTTCGGCCTCTTGATGTACGGCATCACCTTTGTCGTCGCCATTCCCTTCCAGGTGGCCGTGATGCTCGTGGCGGAACAGAGCGGCGAGGCTTCCCCTGCCTACCTGCTCCTGGCAGCGGTTTCACAGATTGTTCAAAGTCTCTTGAGTGTGTATCTCGGCCTCGGAGCCATGCGCTACGCGCTCAATCACATCCGGCGAAACAACCCGCTCGTGTCGGATCTCTTCTCCGGTGGACCGATGTTTCTCAATGGGGTGGGAGCCTCCGTTCTCTACCTGCTCATCGTCATCGCAGGGTTCGTGTGCCTCATCATTCCAGGGATCTACTTGGCCATCCGCTTGAGCCCCTACCAGGCTTTGGTCGCGGATCGCAACCTGAGCCCTGTCGATGCGTTGAAGACGAGTTGGGAGGTCACGCGTGGCAATGTCCTGAACCTGATTGGGTTCTGGCTGATGTCGATCGTCATCGTGCTCGCCGGGTTGCTTGCTCTGGTGATCGGCCTGATTTGGGCGCTCCCCACCGTCTTTCTCGCCTGGGCAGCCGCCTATCAAATGATGGCCTATGGCGCGGCCTCACTCCGTTCCTAGCGTCAGATAGGCTTTGGAAAGGCCGAGATCAGCGAAGCTACGGGATTCTTAAAAATCTGGCAGCCTCAAATTTTTAAAGTTGAGGCTTTCTTAACCTTGCGTTTATGAATATTGCATTTATTTATCAAAACCGGAGCCCCGGCTCCTTGAATCTCACCCATGGCATTCGTTGCAAGCACCGGCACCACAGACGCTTCGGAGCGATCGGATTCCCCTCCGATCGAAGGCGTTGAGCTGTGCTCAGGAGGAGCGCCCAGTCATGGGCGCGATGTGGTCATTGTGCCGCTGGAGGCCCTCGTCACTCGGATCCCGCCAGATGCGGTTGATCCAGCCGTCCTGGCATCGCGAGATCTCCGGCGAATGGTTCAGATCACGCCCTTGGTGGACGTCGCTTCGACGGATGGCCCCATCCCTTTCAAACTGGCAGCCATTCAGCAAGTCTGCCCGCACCTTTTCCGGCCCAGGTATCGGGTGCCCGCCCACGCCACGGTTTCCATCCCCGAGCATCACGTCTTCTTGGGCCTGCCTCCTCGCCTTGCCGAGTCCCAGAGCGATTCGGCAAGGGCACCTGAACTGATTTCCCCCTGCTCTTCACCAGTGTCTATGAACTTCTCTCAACCATCAGATAACGGTCCGCGTGTCCCGGGCGTGCGTCCTCTCACGGGCCCTGAGAATAGTCAACCTCCTGGCAAAGACCCTGCCTACAAAGCGGATGAGGCTCCCACGGTGAAAGTGTATCCGTCTGCGAATGAGATGCCTAGTCTGCGCTCGGAGCGGCCTGCCCACGCACCCATGCGGCCGCCAACGACGCCAGGGGTCGCATTGTCATCAGAAGGTTCAGACGAAGTCTCCGCCAAGGAGGACCATACGATTTCCCTAAACTTACGTGGTATCCTGGAGGGGCTGCCCATCGCGAAACTCGGGTTTGATGCCAAGAAGATTCCGGCGAATGTGACGACAGAGCTGCCGGTGTCGCTCATCCAATCTCAGCTTGCTTCCGGGCAAGCGACGGTGGCGCTTGGCGATGTTATTGCTGGGTGCCTTGAGAAATACCGGCCAGCTTTTGCCAAAGCCGATCGCGAAGAAGCTGTCCAGCTGCCTATCAACGAAATCGAACAACAACTTCCACAGAAGCCTGCAATGCCCCCTCAAGAATCACCTTTCCAACCGGCTCAACCGGCCGCCGATAACCCGTTTCAAACGGCTGCGGCCGCTCAGGAGCCCAAGGTAGACTCTCCCTTTGCTGCGGCCGCGCCCGAGAGCAAAGGGCCCGCTGCCCAACAGCCTCCTCAAGAGGCGTCTCCTTTCCAGAGCCCCTTTGCGGCCCAAGCGGCTGGCGCTCCTGCCGCAGAGTCGCCCTTCGCTCAAGCGGGGCCTCCCAAGGAAGCTGCGGAAGCGGCCTCGCCCTTCGCGCAAGCTGCTGAAAGCGCCCCCGCGGCTTCGCCTTTCGCGCAGGCACCGCCAGCCAGTAGCGAGGCGCCAGTGTCCCCATTCGCCGCTGAGGCTCAGCCCGCTCCAGGTGCCAATCCCTTTGCCGCGCCAGCAGCCGCGACGCCCGAGGCGGAAGCAAGTCCCTTCGCCGCCCAGGCACCTAAGGAGAATCCTTTTGCAGCACCTGCGGCCGCAGCGAGCGAGAGCAGCCCCTTCGCAGCCGCTCCGGCTTCTCCAGCAGCGTCGCCCTTTGCGCAACAGCAGCCGCCAGCCCCCCCTGCGGAAGCCGCTCCTCCAGCAAGCGAGGCGCCTGCTTCACCCTTTGGCGCAGCGTCGGCTGCCGAGCAAGAGGGCGCGGACGCGTCTCCCTTTGCCGCGCCGAGTAGCGATACGTCTCCTTTTGCCGCGCCCGCCGAGAACGGAACCAATCCCTTTGCGGCATCAGCAGCAGCCGCGACGCCTGCGGCAGCGCCTCAGGGCAATGGAAGCTCGCCCTTTGCCGCACCCGCCCAAGAGAACGGCGCATCACCTTTCGGAGCACCCTCTCCTGCCCAAGAGAACGGAGCTGCACCCGCGGCAGAATCACCTTTCGGTGCCGCGGCGCCCGCTGCGGCCGAGGCCCCTGCCTCACCGTTCGAAGCTCCTGAGCAGGCGGCGTCTCCATCCAAGGCGGAGGTCCCCGCTGAGTCACCCTTCGGCGCGCCCGCTGCGGCCGAGGCCCCTGCCAACCCGTTTGAGGCATCCGCTCCAGCGGCTGCCGAAGCCCCCACGCCTTTCGGTGCGCCGGCTGCGGAAGCGGCCGCTCCCCAAACGCCTGTGGAACCGGCTGCCATTCCTGCTGCCGCTCCCGCGCAGGCTGCCCCAGCTCCTGCCCAGCCAGCGGCACCCGCTCAGGCAGCTCCTGGTTTCGAGTTCGGCTTTGAGTCCGATCCCAAACAGCTGATTCTCCGCGCGCTCTTTGGCGTGGAACAGCCTTTGAGTCTGGAAGATGTGCTCGATCGCCTGGCATCCTTCGACGGTTTGCAAGTGTGCGTGTTGATCGATAAGCAATCGGGTGCAGCTAAGGCGAGCCGTGGTGCGGACGAGGGCAAGACGAAAGCTTTCGAAGCTCAAGCTCAGCAAGCGTATAACAAAGTCATCAGCCTGGCGGAAGATCTTCAGGTAACCAATGCGGAATCGTTCACGCTGCGCACCGGCCAGGGGGCGATGAGCTTCTTCAATGCGCCCAAAGCTTGTCTAGCAGTCTTGCAAGATGCCGTCCAGTTCCAACCCGGTGTGCGCGAACGCCTCACCCTGGTGACGCGCGAGCTTTCGGAAATGTTAGGCTAGGGCGGCGAATCGTTTCGGGGAAAGCGCATGCCGACGGTCAATGACGAGACCAAGGAAGCCCAGTTCAAACTGGTCTTCTCCGGGCCCGCGCTTTCAGGGAAGACGAGTAATGTCGCTGCCGTTCATGGAGCGTTGGACGAGGAGCAGCGTGGGGATCTCATTTCACTGAATACCTCTTCCGATCGCACCCTGTTCTTCGACTATCTACCCGTCAATCCCGTCCTCATTGAGGGCTACCAGACGAAGTTCCTTCTCTACACGGTTCCTGGTCAAGTGGTCTACAACGCCACCCGCGAGCTGGTTCTGCGCGGGGTGGATGGCCTGGTGTTTGTCGCCGATTCGGATCCTGCCCGTTGGGATGCGAATTTGGAAGCCTGGGAGAATTTGGTGGGCACGTTGCGTAATAATGGTAGGGAGGTTGATGGCATTCCGTTAGTGTTTCAATACAACAAACGGGATCTTCCCAATGCCGTGCCCTTGGCGCAATTGGAAGAGACGCTCAACCCAAACCGCTACCCGGCCTTTGAGGCTTCCGCTCAGACGGGGCAAGGAGTGCTGGAAACTTTAGAAGTGCTTTCGGGGGAAGTGTTGAGGCGCTTTCATGAACAGCGACAATTGGAAGCGGCCGCACGTGCTAGCCGCGTGCGATCTACTTCGGGGACACCTGCTTGGTAAAACCTGATCATAACACTATCTAATGAGCGCAGCCATTGCCGACGATCCCACTTTGACGACCGCTTCGTTAGAGGTGCGGCAAATCAAGACGATTCAAGAGGGGCTCGATTCCTACGCGCGTCTTTCCAAAGCCCAGCAAGTGGCCTTGTTGGATCCCACCGGTGCCGTGCTGGTGCGATGGGAGGGAGCGCAGCGGCACGCCGATCTCGACGCCCTCGGCGTGCTTGCTTCCGCATCCTTCGGCGCGACGAAAGCGCTCGCGCATCGCCTCGGGGACAAGACTTTTGGAGGCATCTGCCATCAAGGACGGGAGCAGATGCTCTATGTGGCTCCCCTGGTGCGGGGCTTCATGCTGCTCACGCTGCACGCCAGCACCGCGAGCGTGCCGGAGTTGCGTCAGTCGCTGGTGCGCATTGTTCCCAGATTGAATCAACAATTGGTGCCGAAAGCACCTGCCTAGCATTTCTGGGAATTTCTCGGGATTGATTCGCATTTCTTACTTTTCAAGGCGTTGCGTCATCCCTATGTCTTTCTTCTCCTCCCATGCTCGACCTTATCTTCAGTGGCGGCCCTCTGGTCTGGATCCTCGTCGGATGCAGCATGGTCTGCTTTGCTATCTTTCTGGAGAGATTCCTCTACTTCCATCGCGCGTCGGTCAATATCGGCCAATTGCTAGACGGCTTGGCCAATCTGATCCGACGGCGTAAGTTCGCGGAGGCCATGCACCAATGCGCGCTCACCCCTGGGCCAGCCGCTCGAGTGATGCGGACGGCCCTCATGCGGCACGATTACTCACGCGAGTATTTGAGGGACATCGTCCAAGAGGCGGGTCAATTGGAGGTGCCGCGAGTGGAGCGTTCCCTCCGCATTCTTCTTACCATTGCCTACGTGGCGCCATTGATTGGCTTGTTAGGCACGTTGCTCGGATTGTTGGATACCTTTGGCGAGGTGAATCAAGGCGTGGGGGTGGCTTCTTCGTTCTCCCTTGCTGGTGGGGTCTATCGCAGTCTGGTGACTTCTGCCACGGGCTTGATCGTCGCGATCCCCTCCTACGTGCTGTATTCCTTTCTCGCCTCGCGTGCCAAGTTGTTGCTCCATGACATCGAGCGGGGCGGCATCGAGATCATCAATCTCATCGAAGACAGCCGGCAGCAGACCTCCATTATTTCGATCGAAGAATCGCAGCTTCATCAGCCGGGCGATGGGGGCGAGGCAGGTAGGAAAGGGAATCATCGGAAGAATCGCCCTTCCTAAGCAGGCCAAGGTCGGCTACGCTTGAGCCGTAACCCTTGTTGCTGTCAGGCATGAAGTTAGAGTCCTCGCTGGATCGTCGCCCCGCGCTTCTCCATCTCGCCCCCGTGCTCGATGTGATGGCGTTGATGGTCGTCTTCTACCTCTTGAGCAGCGCGTTCATCCATCACAGCGGTGTGTCCATCGAGTTGCCTGTGTCTCAAGCGCAGTTACCTCCCATCCAGGGAGCTCACGTTGTTCTCATCACCGCGAGTGATCCCCCTCTCGTTCTCTTTGATCGGCAACGGATGAGTTTGGAGCGCTTGTTAGAACGCTTGCAACACAAGCCTGAGGATGGGCATGACGCCGTCTATCTCAAGATGGACCGCCGACTCTCTGCCGGAACGATCATCACGGTCCAGAACGCGGCGCTTCTCGGAGGCTACCACGTCTTTCAAGCGACCGACCCCAAGCCCACGGCCTCCGCTCCCCAGCCCGTCGCGAATCTTCAGGAAAAGACCGATGGCTGATCCCGATCCATCTCAAACGCTGTTCCATTGGCAGCCACCTGTGACGCAGACCATCCAGCGCACGATCATCGCCATCATCGCAGCCTTCATCATTCACGGCCTCTGTTTCTACATCTTCCAGATCCAGGACCCGCAGACCGTACGGGAACTGCCGCAGCCTAACACCATCACCTATCTTTCCCCCGAAGCGCCCCTCTCCCAGACGCGTTTGCGGCAGATCGATGCCTACGTGGCGGCCTATGGGAGTGGTCTTTCCCCGGACACGCCTCTCAGCGTTCCCATCCCTTCCTACGACTATCCATCCAGCTTGGCGTCGGTGGAGGTGCGCTTGATGCCTCTGCCGGAATCGGCCCCCATGCCAAGCGAGAAAGTGCTCTACAGCCCGCAGATCTTCCCGCCTCTCCCTGAAAAGCAACCGGAAGAGCCCGGCATTGCCTTGGCGCCGGGATGGCGTCTCACCCTCCCGCTCTCTTGGCGCGATCGCTACCGCGCCAATCCTCAAATGGACTGGACCCGAGTGCTCAACACCCCCGACGCGGTGACGGATACCGCTCCCAGTCACTGGAAACTGGCCATCCTCCCAGAAGGAACCGTCCAATCCGCCACCCCCCTCAGTCCCAACCAGTCACCTGTCCTGCAGGCATCCCTCACCAGACTCACCTTTGAGCCCTTTCAGAATGATGGAGCCGTCACGGTTGAAGTCACGCTCCAGCGCGCCCCATGATTCGTGTTCCCATCAGCGAATTCCTCGAGATCTATCTTGGAGCGATCCTTCTCTGGCTCTGGACGGTGTGGGTCGGGTCAAACTGGATCCGTAACCGACGCGAACGTCGAGCGCAGCGCACCCTAATTCACTGCCACATCTGTGGATGGGAATACCGCGACCAAAGCGACGTCGCCTGCCCACCCTGTCCCAACTGCGGTCGCCCCCACGAAAGGCCTCAACCCACCCGGATCTAGAGAAGTCCGGTTTCCGTTCCCTTTTCACTTGCCAAAGGTCGGCACGAGTGGAAATCTCCGGAACCTCTCAGCGGGTGTAGCTCAGGGGTAGAGCGCAACCTTGCCAAGGTTGATGTCGTGAGTTCGAATCTCATCACCCGCTCCATCACTTTCCAAGGGCTTACGAGAAATCGTAAGCCCTTCTTTGTTGGTGGGCTCATGAATCCTTCATGGCGATCGAAAGCTCAAGGTAGCCCGTCTGCGGATCGAGCTTCTTTGAGAACACCCAGCCATCCAGGATGCCTAACACCATTTCCAAAGTTGTGTGGACCGCCGAACCTTCCTTGAGGTGCCCGCCCAGAGTGTGGCCGGAGCCATCACTCACGGCGAGATGCAGATGGGAACCATCAGGTCCTAACGTCCCTGTGAGACTCACCACTTCATGAGGACCCTCAAGGAGAATGGCTTGCTCTTGATTGGCGAAGCGCAGTGCTACAGAGCGCAAACTCCCCACGGCAGAAAGCACGCACACGGCCGACCAACCGCGCTCGCGAACAAGCGTGTCGAGAACCACTTTGGGATCCTCACCGGGACGAAGTCTCAAGGCGTGTGTGTGCATGGACTTGGGTGTTCACCACGCCCCGCCCAGGGCGCGGGCGAGGGTGACGGCGGCGATGTGACGGGCGCCGGTGACGCGGGCGGCTTGTTGTTCGGCGTCGAGGAGGGTGCGTTGGGCATCGACGACTTCGAAGTAGTCGACGACGCCAGCGGCGTGGCGTTCTTGGGAGAGGTCGACGGTGCGGCGGGCGGCCTTGAGGGTGCGTACTTGGGCGGCCGCTTGCTCACCGAGCAGGGCGACGCCGGTGAGGGCGCGGTCCACTTCGGACACGGCCTGCAAGATGGCTTGGCGGTAGTCGGCAGCGGTCTCGTCGTAACGGGCTTGGGCACGGGCGAGCTCCGCCCGGTTGCGGCCGGCATCGAGCACGGGGAACGAGAGTTGTGGTCCGAGTCCCCAGGTGCGGCTGGCGATGTCGAAGAGCTTGTCAATGGTGGCGCTTTGGAGCCCGGCGCTCCCGGTGATGCCAATGCTGGGGTAGAAGGCGGCCTGGGCGATGCCGATGCGTGCGTTCTCAGCGGCCATGGTGCGCTCGGCGGCGGCGATGTCCGGTCGGCGCTCTAACATTTCGCTGGGCACCGAGACAGGCAACTGCGGCGGTTCCAATGCGAGTGGGGCGGCGGCGATTCGGAAGCCGGATGAGGGTTGCCCGATGAGCACAGCAATGGCGTCTTCGAGGTCGGAGCGGCTGCGCTTGAGCGCCGCGAGCTCGGCTTCGGTGGCTGCGAGTTCGGTCGAAGCGCGCGAGACATCGACCTCGTCGGTGTCACCAGCGTCGAAACGCATCTGGTTGAGCTCGAGCGATTTCTTGCGCAGGGCGATGGCGTTTTGGAAGATGCTTATCTCGGCATCGAGCGCGCGCATTTCAAAGTAATGGCTCGCCAGTTCGGCGCGCAGGGTGAGGCGCACGCCGCGCCTTGCGGGCTCCGCTGCGGCCGCATCGAACTGGGCTGCTTCCACCCCTCGGCGGAGCTTGCCCCAGAGGTCGATCTCATACTGCATCTGGAAGGGGAGCGCGAGGAGGGACGAGGTGCTTCCGGCACCAAAGTTGTTTGAGGTGGTGCCGGAGCGGCGTTCGCGGCTGACGGCAGGATTGAAGTCGAGTTGAGGCCCGCGGGCCGCGCGGGCCGCGCCGGCAATGGCGCGGGCCTGGTCTACACGAGCCATTGCTGCCTTAAGTTCCTGGTTCCCCGCCTCCGCTTGGGCGATGAGTGCGTTGAGCTGCGGGTCGCGGAAGCGTTTCCACCAGTCATTGTCACCCTTCGCCTCGCCGCCGGGCGTGGCGACCTTCCAGCCCGCGGGCAGGTCGAACTTAGCCGGCAGCTGCGCCAAGACGTCGGGGCGGGCGTAGTCGCGGCCGACGGTGCAGGAGGCGAGCGCCAACCCGAACGTGGCCATCAAGATGGAACTCGGCTTCATGGGGCGGTGGTCTGGGTCTCGGCGAGGGCGGCCTCGAGGCGCTTGCGCGTCCGGTCGGGGCTGCCGGTGTGTCTGGCGATGAGACGGTAGCCCATCGGCACGATGATCAAGGTGAACAGAGCCGACGCCAGCACGCCGAAGAAGATGGTGATGCCGATGACATTGCGCGTCTCCGCGCCCGCGCCGCTGGTGATGACCAGCGGCAGCGAACCCATGACGGTGGTGAGCCCGGTCATGACGATCGGCCGCAGCCGCCGCACCGCGCCGTCGAGCACCGCCTCGTCGAAGTCCCTGCCCTCGTCGCGCAGCTGGTTGATGAACTCGACGATGAGGATGCCGTTCTTGGCGGCGAGGCCGATGAGCATGATGGTGCCGATCTGCGTGTAGATGTTCTGCGCCAGGCCGGTAAGGTACAGCCCGAGGAAGCCGCCGGCGACGGCGACCGGCACCGTGAGCATGATGGTCACCGGGTGGACGAAGCTCTCGAACTGCGCCGACAGCACGAGGAACACGACCAGCAGCGCGAGCAGGAAGACGAAGATCGCCGAGCTGCCCGACTCCTTGAAATCGAGCGACTCGCCCTTGTAGCTGACGATCGCCTCCTCCGGCAGCGCGCGGGCGGCGGCCTCGTCGAGGTAGGCTAGCGCGTCGCTCAGGCGGTAGCCCTCGGCGAGGTTGGCCTCGACGGTGATGGCGCGGATGCGGTTGTAGCGGTTGAGGGTGCCCGAGTCGGCCACCTCCTCCAAGGTCACCAAGTTCGCCAACGGGATGAGTTCGCCGCTGCCCTCGGAGCGCACGTAGATGTTCGACAGGTCGTCGGCGGAGCGCTTCTGGTCGTACTCCGCCTCAACGATCACATCGTACTCCTCGCCGTCCTGGATGAAAGTGGTGACCCGGCGCGAGCCCAGCAGGCTCTCCAGCGCCTCGCCGATGTTCTGGATCGACACGCCGAGGTCGCCGGCGCGGTTCTGGTTGATCTGCACGCGCAGCTGCGGCTTGGTTTCTTTGTAGTCGTAGTCGACGCCGACGAAGTTCGGGTTCTTGCGGATCTCGGCGAGCAGGAGGTCGCGCCACTCGGCGATCTTCTCGTAGGTCGGCCCGCCGATGACGAACTGCACCGGCTTCTGCAGCCCGCGGGTCAAGCCCTGGCGCATCACCATGAAGTTCTTCACCTCGGGGATGTCGGCGACCCGGCCGCGCACCTCGTCCATGATCTCCCAGCCCGAGCGCCGCTCCGACCAGTCGTTGAGCACGACGATGGAGATGCCCTGGTTGAAGTCGGCGATGTTGCCGAAGCCCCGCGGCGCGCGCACCAGCACCCAGGCGGCCTCGCCCCCCTCGTGCAGGTAGTCGAGGCGGTCCTCCACCTTGTCCATGGTCTCCAGGATCGATCCGTAGCCGGTGCCCTCGGGGGCGTTAGTGATCACGAAGAACACGCCGCGGTCCTCCTTCGGGGTGAACTCGCGCGGCAGGTGGTTGTAGAGCCAGTGGCTGGCGAAGCCGAAACCGGCGATGACTAGCAAGACCAGAGCCGGGACGCGCAGGAGCCAGCCGAGCGCGCGGCGGTAGACGGCCTCGAAGCCGCGGAAGGCGCTGTCGACCAGGCGGGTCAGGGGGTTGCCGCGCGCCGTCTTCGCCTTGAGCACCTTCGAGGCGATCATCGGCGACAGGCTCAGGGCGACGAAGCTGGAGAACATCACCGCCACGGCGAGCGTGATGGCGAACTCGGTGAACAGCTTGCCGAGGTCGCCCTCGAGGAAGGCGATGGGGACGAAGACCGCGACCAGCACCAGCGTGGTGGCGATGACGGCGAAGGCGACCTGCCGGGTGCCGAGGAAGGCGGCGGCCAGCGGGTGCTCGCCCTGCTCGATGCGGTAATAGACGTTCTCCAGCACGACGATGGCGTCGTCGACGACCAGCCCGATGGCGAGGATGAGCGCCAGCAGGGTGAGGAGGTTGATGGAGAAGCCGGCGGCGCTCACCACGATGAAGGTGCTGATCAGCGAGACCGGCACGGTGACCGCCGGCACCAGCGTGGCGCGCAGCGAACCGAGGAACAGGTAGATCACGGCGATGACCAGCCCGACCGCGATGAACAGCGTGCTGGCGACCTGTTTGAGCGATTCCTCGATGAACACCGAGGTGTCGTAGCTGGCCTGCAGGTCCATGCCCTCGGGCAGCGACTCGCGCATGCTTTCCATTTCCGCCTTCGCCGCGCGCGAGACGTCGAGGGTGTTGGCCTGGCTCTGTTTGATGATGCCCAGACCGACGCGCGGCACGCCGTTGCCGCGGAACATGCGGCGCGATTCCTCGGCGCCCAGCTCGACCCGCGCCACCTCGCCCAGGCGCACCAAGAAGCCGTCGTCGCCGCGGTGGACGACCAGTTTGGCGAAGTCGTCGACGCTCACGAATCCGCGCTCCACGCGCACGGTGAACTGCTGGTCGAGCGACTGCACGGTGCCGGCCGGCAGCTCGATGTTCTGGCTGCGCAGGGCGTCCTCGACGTCGGCCACCGCCAGGCCGCGCGCGGCCAGCGCGGTGCGGTCGATCCACACCCGCATGGCGTAGCTCGACGCGCCGGAGACGCGGACGCGCGCCACCCCGGGCAGCACCGACAGGCGGTCGACCAGGTAGCGCTCGGCGTAGTCGGCCAGCTCCACCGGCGACAGCTCCTCGCTGATCAAGCTCAGCCAGAGCATGACCTCGGTGGTCGAGTCCTCCTTGGTGATCTCCGGCGGGTCGGCCTCGTCGGGCAAATTGTCGAGCAAGCCTGAGACCGCCTCGCGCAGGTCGTTGGCGGCGCTGTCGATATCGCGGTCGATATTGAACTCGACGGTCACCTTCGAGCTGCCGTCCTGGCTCGCCGACTCGATCGATTTGATCGCCTCGACGCCGCTGATCTGGTCCTCGATCAGCTGGGTGATGCGGCGCTCGACGACCGCCGCCGAGGCGCCGGTGTAGTTGGTCTCGATGGTGACGATCGGCGGGTCGATGTCCGGGAACTCGCGCACCTGCAGCTGGGTCAACGACACCAGGCCGAAGGTGAGCAGCAGCAGGCTCATCACCGTCGCCACCACCGGGCGGCGGATGGAGGTGTCGGAGATCCACATCGCTTTGCTACCCCCCTGGGGTGTACGGTTCCGCCGGCCCCTCGAACTCGCCGATGACCTCCAGCGCGGCCCCGTCGCGCAGCCCGAGCAGGCCGTCGGTGACCACCCGTTGCCCGGCCTCGAGGCCGCTGACGACCTCGGCGAAGCCCGGCAGGCGGCGCCCGATCTCCACCGGCACCCGGCGCGCCACGGTGCCGCCGTCCGCCGCCTCGACGACGTAGACGAACTGCTGGCGCTGCAGCGCGACCAGCGCCCGCTCCGGCACGGAGGGCGACTCGCTCCGGTTCTTTGCCAGCTCGGTCGTCATCAGCATCCCCGGGCGCAGCTTCAGACCCTCGTTCGGCACCTCGGCGCGCACGGTCGCCGAGCGCGTGACCGGGTCCACCCGGCTGTCGATCCCCGTGACCTGCCCGCGGAACACCTCGCCGGGCCAGGCCCCGCTGCGGGCGACCACCTCCAACCCGGGTTCCAGGTCGCCGAGGAACGTCTCCGGTACGGTGAAGTCGAACTTCACCGGGTGCAGCACGTCGAGCGTGGTGATGACGTCACCCGGCGCCACCAGCGCGCCGACGCTCACCTTGCGGAACCCCAACACGCCATCGAACGGCGCCTCGATGCGGCGGTCGGCGATCTGCGCCTCGATCTCGGCGATCTTCTGCTCGGCGATGTCGATCTGCGTCTCGTAGCCTTGCAGGCGCACCTCCGAGACCGCGCCGCCCTCGACCAGGCCGCGCAGCCGGTCGGCCTCGCGCGCCGGCTCGGCCAGCTGCGCGCGTGCCGCGGCGAGCATCGCCTTCTCCTCGGAATCGTTGAGCTCGGCCAAGAGCTGCCCCTTCTTGACGCGGTCGCCGTCCTCGAAGTGCAGGGCTTTGACCGTCTCGGTGACGTTGGCCGAGAGGTCGATCGACTCCAGCGCCTGAACCGTGCCCAAGGCCTCCACCGTGTCGGAGAACTCGGCGGTCGTGACCGTCGCCACCTTCACTTTCTGCACGTCCGGACCGCCGGGCTTCGAGCTGGCGTCTGGCGCGCGCTTGCAGGCGCTGAGTGCGAGGATGGTGGCCAATAGGGTTAGACTTCTCATCATTTGAATGGGCTCAACGTTGGTCGATGCGCTGGCGCATGGCGCGGATGCCAGCGAGGGTGAATTCCACAATGTGGTCGGCCAATGCCTGGGTCTCATCCGGCGACAGTGGCGTGGTCAGATCGGGCGTGCGCCTGCCGCGTCCCGCACGGGCCATGCGGCACTGGCCGATGACGGTGCTCTCACATAGGGCGATGTCTTGCTCGGTCGCGTTTGGACCAAGGAGTTCCTTGAGCAGCAAGCACAGGTGTTCGGTGTGTGGCTGGCGTAGTTCCTGGATCACCTCGCCGATGAAGGGATTGGGCGAGGCGGATTCCAGGAGATTGAGACGGTGTAAGTGGCTCAACTCGCCCGCGTCCGCCATGCAGCGCACAAAGGTATCAATGTGCGCGCGGAAACGCACCTCCACGGGTGCGTCGGGATCAACCCCGCCATCGACCGGGTAAACTTGCCGCGCTTGTAGCACACAATGTCGCCACACGGCCTCGTAAAGCGAGGCCTTGTCCCCGAAGTGATAGCTGATCAGCGCGGGATTCGCCTCTGCCCGGCGGCAAATCTCGCCCACCGTTGCGTCGCGAAATCCCTTCTCCGAGAACACGCAGCAGGCGGCCTCCAGCAGCTTCTGCTTAGTCGCCTCGCCGTCGCGGCGGGTGGTGGTTCGGGAAGTGGGCATCAGGGCGCGGTTTAAATGGGCGTTTAAACTAGAATTTAAACAGCTATTTAAACTAGGCAAGGCGCGCCCTCAACAAAGTGGGATCGCGCGGGCCTGGCCCCCAGTTGGGTAGCGTTCTGCTTGTGGGAAGGGCCTAATCGGCCTTCGTGTGCTTGGCCATGATCCAGCCGACGATGAGGAGGCCGCCCAGAAGGGTGGCGGTGAGCGACCAGGAGAAGTCGTCAAACGGCCAGTCCTCATGGCCTGGGTGACCGGGGTGTGCGGCGGCATGGGTCATGGATAGGGCGAGAAGAATGAGGATGTGTTTCATGATCAAGTCTTTGGTGTTGAGTTAGAGTTTGCGGAAATGTGTGGCAAGGCGATTCTCGTGCGTGCGGAGGTGTTGGCGCAATTCGTGGAGAGCTTGACGGAGTGTGAAGCTGGAGCGAGTCAAGATACGAATCACGCCTAACTGATTCGCGACGAGAGTGGCACCGTGGAGACAGTTGGCGCGTTCCCCAAGGTCAAGGCCCTGAATGTGGGCGATCGCAGGGGCCGCTTGGGCGCCACTGATCCAAACTGCTCCGTAATAACAAAGGTCCCATCCTGGGACATGAAGGGGCCAGATCGATTGAGCGGGCTCGAGCACGCAGCGTTCCTGGACCAATTGCTGGCCCTCACGAAAGATGACGAGGCGAGTCTCTAATCGGCGAAACTGATAGTGTTCGCCGTGAGCTACCCGTCCGGGTGCCATGAGATCGAGGAATGCCATGCTGGAACCTTCCTGCAGGTGGATGGCGGTGGTTTGGCAAACGTCGGAGTCACGCTGCGGGATGGTCATTTCCGGCCAGTAGTCTAACCAACCTCCTAAGCCAATAGTGAATGTCTGCGTGAGGTGAGCGCGCCCTTCTGGCATCGTGTGGTAGCGCGAGGCGCTGGGTGACGTGAGAGCGACTTGGGCGTGAGCCCCAAGAGTGACTTCCAAGTGAAGGCTGTCTCCGGAGAAGAGTCCAGCGGTCGGATTGACCAATTGCAATCCTAGCACTTCGCCGTCCCAGTAGGGCTTGCTGAGATGGCAGAGACCTCCGGCTTTCCGCTGAGTGAGCACCGTTCGTTGCCGTTCCTGGTCGTAGCGAAACGTGAGCTGGGCATGGCTTTGCAGGCTGCCGACCATGATCACGCGGGGACGGCATCAGTAAAGAGGACCTCGCGGTCAAACCATGCGTAGAGGTCGTCGAGAGCCACCTCTGATCGGAGGTCTGTCATGAAGAAGGGGCGGGTCCCGCGCTTCTCAGCGCAATCTTGTTTCATCTGGTCGACGTTGGCACCCACGTGGGGAGCAAGTTCCACTTTGTTCACTAATAATAGGTCGGAATGAGCGATGGCAGGTCCGCCTTTGCGTGGGATATCGTCGCCCTCCGTGACATCGATCACGTAGATGAAGACATCGGCTAGTTCCGGTGAGAAGGTGGCCGTGAGGTTGTCTCCTCCGCTCTCGATGAGGATGAACTCTAGCCCTTGAAAGCGTCCTTGCAGGGTCTCAATGGCGTCGAGATTCATCGAGATGTCATCGCGGATGGCCGTGTGCGGGCAGCCACCGGTTTCGACGCCTAGAATGCGCTCTTCTGGGAGAGCGCCGTGTCGGATGAGCATCTTCGCGTCCTCCTTGGTGTAGATGTCATTGGTGATGACGGCCATGTTGTGGGACTGGCCGTAGTGTTGGCAGAGCTTGATGCAGAGCGTGGATTTCCCGGATCCAACGGGGCCTCCAATGCCGATGCGGATGGCTGGTTTGGCTTTGAGGTTCATGGGGTATGCGGTTGTTAGGAGATGAAGAGCCGAGCGGGTGCCGTTTCGTGTCGGGCGGCGCCGATATCCCAGACGGGATTGAAGCTGCCGATGGCTGCCTCTGGAAGACGGGCGGCTTCATCGAGATGAGGGACGAGGGCGTCCAAGGATTCTGTGAGGATCTGCTGCGTTGCCGTGGGGCCCACGGGAAGCAACTTTAAGGCTGCTTGGAGAAGTGCTGCGTAGGTTTGGTAGGTGATGGCGTGCAGCGCAGGCTCAAGGGGGATGCCTTCATGAGCGCAGATCACCGCCAACACAATTGGGCTTTGATAGTGGACGAAGGTGATCTGAACCGCGGGATTCCACGTTTTCTGATAGAGTCGCCACTGTTGTCGACCAATCTTACTGGTGGCCTCACGGAGTTGGTGCGTGGGACGAAGGGCCCAGGAAAGGTGATCCAATCGATCCAGAGCCTCTTGCGCGCTATCCATGGCCGCCTGGTGCCCGTGGGCGAGCAGGGGGAGATCGATGGTGCGGAGGGCGTGGGCGACGTCACGTTTTAGGAATTGTGATAGGGTGACAGCATCATGGACAAGGCCCATTTGACATACGCCTTCGAGGCCGAAGGAATGGGCGTAGCCGCCGACGGGCGAAGCGCTATCGGTGAAGTGCAGGAGGCGAGGAAGCCAGTGATAGGCGGTCATCGATAGGGGCAATGTGTCAGTGTTGATGCGAATGCATCTTGCAGAGGAAGATGTCCCGCCTCAGGCTGTAGGGGATGCCAATGCGATCTAACGATGTGGCTAACGTTGAGAGCCGCTCGAGAATGATCTCGTCCTGACGCACTTCGACGGGCAGGTGTTGATTTCCCAGATACCAGCCAATCTTGGCGGCCATCTCGGGAGTCTTTGGCATGGGGATGACGAGCACGTCTTCTGGCTCTTGCTCGATGCGAAAGCAGCGCCCGTGACCTCCATCGAGACAGGTGGCATGCTTGACGGGAGCGTCTAGGTCGACGGCGAGCTCGGTTCCGTCGGTCGCCTTGGCGCGCCAACGGCGTTTGTAAAGGGTGTGGCGATCAACTCGGACTGGGATGGCTGTTTCACAAGCCGACATGACATTCTCGACGAGGATGGCCATTTGTTAGAATAAGAAGTAACGTTGAGCTAGGGGAACTTCACTCAGCGGCTCGCAGGTGAGCTCATCGCCATCCGCTTTGACAGTGTAGGTCTCTGGGTCTACCTGAATGTCAGGACAACTAGCATTGTAGAGAAGATCGGCTTTGGTGATCTTGCGAGTGTTGGCAATCGGCAAGAGGCGCTTATCGACGTGGAGGCGATCGGCAAGTCCTTGATCCAGACTGGCTTGACTGACAAAGGTCACACAGGTGTTGAAACGGGCTCTCCCGTGGGCCGCGAACTGTGGTCGATAGTAGGTGGGTTGGGGCGTGGGGATCGAGGCATTGGGATCGCCCATATTGGCCAGGGCAATCATCCCGCCCTTGAGGACAAGCTCAGGTTTGACGCCAAAGAAGGCGGGCTTCCATAGAACGATGTCAGCGAGTTTGCCAACCATGAGTGAACCCACTTCGGATGCCATGCCGTGCGTGATGGCGGGATTGATCGTGTACTTGGAGAGGTAGCGAAGCGCGCGAAAGTTATCGGCCGCCGGGTGGCTTTCGCCGGACAGCGTGCCAAACTGGACCTTCATCTTGTGGGCGGTTTGCCAGGTGCGGGAGATGACCTCGCCCACGCGTCCCATGGCTTGACTGTCTGAGGCAATCATGGCGATTGCCCCACGATCGTGAAGGATGTCTTCCGCGGCGATGGTTTGTGGGCGAATGCGAGACTCGGCAAAGGCGACGTCTTCAGGGATCTTGGAATCCAGATGGTGGCAAACCATCAACATGTCGAGGTGCTCGTCGATGGTGTTGATCGTGAAGGGGCGGGTGGGATTGGTCGACGAGGGGAGAACATTCGCGTGACTGCAGACTTTAAGAATGTCAGGGGCATGGCCGCCGCCAGCACCTTCCGAATGATAGGTGTGGATGGTGCGTCCCGCGATGGCGGCGAGGGTATTCTCGACGAAGCCAGATTCGTTCAAGGTGTCTGTGTGGATGGCTACCTGGACATCGAGAGCGTCAGCGACGGACAAGCATGCGTCGATAGCGGCGGGTGTCGTTCCCCAATCCTCATGTAGCTTCAGACCGATGGCACCCGCGAGCACCTGCTCGCTCAGAGGGGGTTGGGTGGCGCAGTTGCCTTTTCCAAGAAAGCCAAGATTCATGGGGTAGGCATCGGAGGCCTCTAGCATGCGATGGATATTCCATGCCCCGGGCGTGCAGGTCGTGGCATTGGTACCCGTGGCAGGACCCGTGCCGCCGCCTAACATCGTGGTCACGCCGCTCGCAAGCGCCTCATCGATCTGTTGAGGGCAGATAAAGTGAATGTGAGAGTCCACGCCGCCTGCGGTGACGATCAGACCTTCACCCGCAAGAGCTTCGGTTCCCGCTCCAATGATCATGGGATCGTATTTCCCGGTGACGGGATCAGCGATAGCTGAACCGATCCCATTCTGAATATCGGGATTCCCGGCGTGGCCGATGCCAACGATGCGGCCTGCTTTGATGCCAATGTCAGCGCGGAGCAGGCCGACCTCAGGATCCATGATGAACGCATTGGTAATGACAAGATCGAGGCAATCGCCATCCAACGCCGTGGAGGACTGTCCCATCCCGTCGCGAATCACTTTGCCGCCTCCAAACTTCACTTCGTTTCCGTACCCCCCCTGTTCGGCAATGAGGTCTCTCTCCACCTCGACGATCAGGGCCGTGTCGCCGAGGCGGACGCGGTCGCCTGCGGTGGGGCCATAATGCTCCGCGTATTGTTGCCGAGTAAGCTCAAGACTCATAGCGCGCCATGGACCTTTCCGTTTAGACCCCAAACCTCACGGTTCCCAGCGAGCGCCACCAGCGATACTTCGCGTTCGTCGCCGGGCTCGAATCGAACAGCCGTCCCGGCAGGAATATTGAGCCGAAAGCCACGTGCTGCAGGACGATCGAAGGTGAGCGCTTCATTGACTTCGTAGAAATGATAGTGACTGCCGACTTGCACAGGGCGGTCGCCCGTATTGGCCACCATGAGGGTGAGCGTTTCGAGATCGCGATTGGCAATCAACGGCTCCGCATCGGCAAGAGGCATGATTTCTCCGGGGATCATTGGATGGGATGGTGGACGGTGACGAGTTTGGTGCCATCGGGAAAGGTGGCCTCCGCTTGCACTTCATGAATCATTTCGGGAACGCCCTCCATGACGTCGTTTCGGGTGAGGATGCGGGTCCCTTCGTCC
Organism: Verrucomicrobiia bacterium; assembly: GCA_030425385.1. GTDB lineage: Bacteria > Verrucomicrobiota > Verrucomicrobiia > Verrucomicrobiales > DEV007 > JAACDM01. Next base: position 105,128 of record JAUIAH010000003.1, read on the forward strand.
ATCAGGGTGGCCACGGATTTGCCATCTCGAGCTCCCTCAAAGATCTCGTAGGTGATGATGGCGACGGATTCGGGATAATTGAGTTTTAAGCCGCGCGCTTGTCGCCTTCGAGCAAGGTCTGCTGCGACGACGACCATGAGCTTCTCTTGTTCTCGTGGGGTCAGATGCATGGGTTTCTCGATCTATACAGAAAGGTATTGTGAGGTAATGGCGTCATTGAGATCGGTGATGGCTCCTTTCTCCACAACGGCACCGCGCTCCATGATGGCAAATGAGTCCGCCGTGGCTTTCGCGAAGTCCAAGAATTGTTCAACAAGCACAATACTCATCGCATAAGTCTTCTTTAAATACTGAATGGCGTCCTCGATCTGATCAATGATCGATGGCTGAATGCCCTCGGTAGGTTCGTCGAGAAGGAGGAGGGAGGGATTGGTAAGCAGGGCTCGACCAATGGCTAGCTGTTGTTGTTGCCCCCCGGACAGCACGCCGCCTTTGCGATGTTTCATTTCACTCAACACGGGGAAAAGTTCATACACTTCTTCCAATCGCTCTTTCGCTTGGCGTTTCCCGTGGACGCTGAGACTTACTTTAAGATTTTCCCATACCGTCAAGCCGGGAAAGATCTCGCGCCCTTGGGGAACGTACCCGATGCCCATGCGCGAGCGTTTCTCCGGCAACGATTTCTGAAGGGAAGTGCCATCGAATCGTAGATCGCCTTCGAGCACATTGACGACACCCATGATGGTCTTAAGCACCGTTGTCTTACCGACGCCGTTGCGGCCTAACAAGGCGACGACGCCCTTGCTGGGAACGACGAGATTCATGCCTCGAAGGATCAAGGACTCGTCGTAAGAAACGAGGACGCCTTCCATTTCGAGTTTGGCTTGGTCCTGGGGTTCGCTCATTCCGCCTCGTGTTTGGTTCTTCCCAAGTAGACTTCTTGCACCGTCGGATCGGTGGCGATTTGTGAGAAGGTCCCTTCTTTGAGGACGCTTCCTTGATGCAGTACCGTGACCTGACGGGCGATCTGCCGGACGAACACCATGTCATGCTCAACGACGATCACGCTATGTTTGCCCTCCAAGCTCAAGAGGAGTTCACCGGTGCGCTCGGTTTCCTCGTCGCTCATCCCTGCTGCCGGCTCGTCTACGAGAAGAATGCGCGGTTTCTGAGCCAAGAGCATGCCTATTTCAAGCCATTGCTTTTGCCCGTGGGAGAGACTGCCTGCCAATTCATATCGACGGTCTTGGAGCCGAATCTGATTCAGAACGGATTCAATCTCCTCACGGTCCTCAGCAGATTCTTGATAGCATAGGGCTTTCCAAACGCCGCGGTCGCGATTGAGGGAAAGGATAAGATTCTCATACACGGTGTGCTTTGAATAGATGCTAGGAGTCTGAAACTTGCGTGCGATTCCCATGCGATTGATCTGAAACTCTTTGAGTGAAGTCAGATCAAAGTCGTGCCCGTCTGATCGATGGTAGATAATCTTGCCAACATCGGGACGAGCCCGCCCTGTGATAAGGTCCATGAAGGTGCTCTTGCCCGCCCCATTGGGACCGATGACCGTGCGCAACTCACCATCACTGAGATAGAAGGTGAGATCATTGATTGCTTTGAACCCATCAAAAGCTTTGGTCGCACTTTCGACCGAAAGGACGAGATCAGTATCGCGATAAACAGGAGCAACCATGGAAAGATTAGGCAGTGGCGGCGTCAGTCTGAGGGGTGGAACTCGCCCGCTGATTCCATTTGGACTTCATCTGAGCCCACCAGCCGACCAAGCCATTGGGCAGAAAGAGAACCACGACTACAAAGAGCGCCCCCAGGATGATCAGCCAGCTTTCTGGATACGCTCGAGTGGTCCAACTCTTCAACAGATTCACAACGATGGCTCCAATCACGGGACCGAATTTCGTGCCCCGCCCGCCCACGGCGACCCAAACGACGATGTCGAGCCCTTTTGCGGGCCACATCTCGCTGGGATTGATGATCCCGGCTTGAGGGACATAGAGGGCACCGGCCAAGCCAGCAATCATGGCGCTCAATACAAAGATAAAGACCTTGAAATGAGTGGTGGAATAGCCAGAGAAGCGAACGCGGTTCTCTGAATCGCGAATGGCTCGCTGAATCTTGCCAAGCTTGGTCTCTAGGATCCAGGCAACCAGCCAGTAGACCATCAATAATAACAGGGCGGAAGCAGCAAATAGCCATCGCGCGGTGGCATCCGTTCGAATGTCTGCCCCAAAGATAAAGCGGAAATCCGTGAACCCGTTATTGCCCCCAAAGGTGAAGTCATTTCGAAAGAACAGGAGAGCTGCCGCATAAGTCAGTGCCTGAGTGAGGATGGCAAAGTAGACTCCTTTGATACGTGATCGGAATGCGAGTGTGCCAAAGATCAATGCCACCAGACCAGGCACGAGCATGGCAGCAGCGATTGCGACGATAGGGCTATAAAACGGACGCCAATGAATAGGGAGCTCTTCATAACCCAGGAACACCATGAAATCGGGAAGCTTACTGCCATATGAGCCGAGCTCACCGATCATGAGCATCAGATACATGCCAAACGCATAGCCGCCGAGCGCAAAGAAGAGGCACTGTCCCAAACACAGCAAACCGGTGTAGCCCCACAATAGATTGAGGCTGATCGCAAGCACCGCGTAGCAAAGATACTTGCCCCACACACCCAGTGTGAATCCAGATACGTGGAGCGTGGACTCCGAGGGAAACCAGGCGTTTCCCAGAGGCATTGCGATCATCACTGCCACGATCAGCGCCATGATTCCCAGGTCACACTTCTCGCGAAGACGCAGGAGTTGAGTGGCTGATGTCAAATAATGGCCCATTAGTCGTCGAGGCTTCGGGATCGCGCGGGAAAGAGCCCTCCCGGCTTCACTTGGAGAAAGAGAATAATCATCAACAAGACAGTGATCTTCCCCATGACGGGACCTAGGATTGGTTGGAGTCCTTGGTCCACCATGCCGATCCCCATCGATGAGATTGCAGCTCCCAGCAGGTTGCCCACACCACCGACAACCACCACCATGAAACTATCGACGATATAGGTTTGTCCCATGGATGGACCCACGTTGCCGATTTGGGAAAGAAAGGCACCAGCGAGACCAGCTAGACCCGAGCCAAAGGCGAAAGTGATCATGTTCACGCGGCCTGAAGGAACCCCGAGGCACGATGCCATCTGGCGATTCTGCATGGTGGCGCGGACGTGCAAACCCCAATGTGTCTTCGTGAGAAGCAAACGCGTGCCGATCACGACGAAAAGCACGCAGACAATGAGAGCAACACGGCTATTGGACATCGAGAAATCTCCGACACTAAGGCTTCCGGCCAACCAGGGCGGCGAAGAAACCGATACATTCGCTGCGCCGAAGTAGAGGCGAAAGGATTGCTGAAGGATCATGGAAATGCCCCAGGTCGCCAAGAGGGACTCTAACGGCCGCGTATAGAGAAACCGGATCAATCCGCGTTCAAGAGCCGCCCCCACAACAGCGGCGGCAAGAAACGCCAGCGGGATGGCGACTAAGAAGTAATACCCATATAAGGGCGAACCCTCGCCATAGGTAGACCCGAACCAGTTTTGCACCATGTAGGCCGTGTAGCCGCCCACGGCGATGAATTCACCATGAGCCATATTGATCACGCCCATCTGGCCAAAGGTGATCGCTAGTCCATAAGCGACAAGAAGGAGGACGGAGCCCAGGCTCAATCCTCGAAAGAGGGTGCCGATGACATCGATCAATGCTCGATGACTGTCGATCTTCTGCAGGGCCTGCTGGGAAGCTTGCTTCAATTCAGCAGTGGGTTCGGTTTCAGCGCTAACACAGCGCTCAATGAAATCACGAGCAGGAAAGGACTTTAGGGATCCAAGGGCTTTGATGGCTTCAAGCTTCTCGGCCTCCGTACCGTTGCTGAGCTCCGAGATCCAAACAGCTTCGTTGAAAGCCCTTTTGACTTTCGCATCGGTTTGCAAAGCCGCTCGCGCCTTGAGATCGGGAAGATATTCGGGGTTCTGACTCAGACCCAATTTCTGCGCAGATTGAATGCGCTTCCCAAGGTCAGGCGAGCTGAGATCGATGAGATCGACCATCCGTTTTAGGGTTTTGCGGAGTTTGCGAGAGGGGCGATTGACTTTGAGATTCTCTGGATTCGCCTGGGTTGCAACTCCTGTGAGAAGGTCTGTGTATTGCTCGCCGATCTTTAGAAGGACGGTGTCATCTCCATCGCGGAGTACCTGGCCGCCGCGCCATCCAGCCACGAATGTCGCGATGATCGGATCGCCATGGTTGGCCAGTTCTTCTAATGTTGAAGCACGAGAATCGTCATCTCCCAGAACTAGTTCTACCAAGAGAGCACGGGCTTGAGAATCCTCCGTTGATTGTCCGTGGCTAGCTGGGAGAAGCGCCATCACGAAACAGTAGATGAGGACGAGATACGTTTCGCGACGTTTGCTATTCATGAACGCGACAGTTAGCAAGGCTTGGAAAGAAAGAGTCCTTGCCCGTTGGCGAAACCCCTTAAACCAACGGGCAAGGACAACACTAGAGATACGGCTCTAATGTCTTTCTTAATCAAGGAACACGTAGAAGTGTCATTGTTTTTTGAAGGTTCCCTTCAAAAATGGTTCACCAACGACATCGGCCATTCTCTCGACGATGGCAAATTGACCGTTTTCTAACGTCTCCCCGATGTAGACTGTTTTCGTTAAGTGATGATTCTTTTGAGTGGTAACTTTGCCACCCGGTCCATCGAAGGTGATGCCAGACTCCAGAGCCTCCATGACTTTCGCGGGATCAAAGCTTTTCGCCTTCTCCACCGCGGCCTTCCATAGATAAACGCCGTTGTAGGAGAGTACCATAGGGGAACAGGTGACGCGGTCCTCCTTGATGAGACCAGGGACACTTGTCTTGCCAAGCCAGGATTTGAAGTCCGCGATGAATTTCTTGTTCGCGGGTGTGTCGATTGACATGAAATAGGTCCAGCAGCCGAGATGACCAACAAGATCCTTTGCGGGCAGAGAGCGAAACTCATCCTCTGAAAGCGAGAATGATACCACTGGGCAATCTTCGGAGGTGATTCCAGAAGCGGCAAATTCCTTAAAGAAAGGCACATTTGCATCGCCATTGATGGTATTGATCACACAGGCATCTCCTGACGCCGCGAACTTCTTAATATCTGCAACGATCTGTTGGAAATCGCTATGTCCAAACGGCGTGTAGTTCCCGGCCGAGATGACTTTTCCAGAGGCATCTTTGCGAAGTCCTCCTCCGATATTCTCTACGGGCACACCTTTAGACTGAAGGTACTCGAACAGCACGAGGTTCGTTGTTTGAGGGTAGACGTAGTCTGTGCCGATGAGGTAGAATTTCTTGAGCCCTTCTTCTAACAGGAAGTCAACAGCTGGGATGGCCTGCTGGTTGACGGCCTCCGCGGTGTAGAAGATGTTGGGTGACATTTCTTCCCCTTCGTATTGGACGGGGTAGAAGAGAAGTCCTTTGTGTTTCTCATAGACCGGCAAGACAGATTTCCTGGAGACGGATGTCCAGCAGCCGAAAGTGACTGCGACTTTGTCTTGAACGAGCAGTTGCTCAGCTTTCTCTGCGAAGAGCGGCCAGTCAGAGGCCCCGTCGACGACGACCGGCTCGATCGTCTTGCCCATGACGCCGCCTGCCGCGTTGATCTCATCAAAGGTGAAGAGAAGAATGTCGCGTAGCGAGGTTTCGCTAATGGCCATGGTGCCACTGAGCGAATGGAGAACGCCAACTTTGACCGTCTCGGCGGTCAAAGTGCTGTTGGCCAAGCCAAGGGTGGCCAGTAGCAGAAGTGCTTTATGAATGATTCGTTTACCCATGGGTATGCACGAGTTAGAAATCGATGCCGATGCCGAAATTGGCGGTGAGAAAGCTATCGTCTGGATTGTTGGGAATGACGTCGTCATCGGTCACATAATAGGTGAACCCTCCGTGAAGATTCCACGCGCCGAGTTTCTCGTCGATCATTGCCAAAGGAAGGGTGGCATTGAGTCCCAAAGAGGCATAGGCGAATCCACTATCACCACCGTGGAAACCATCCGTGGCACCAGCGATATTGAGCGGAATGGCAAACTCGACGGGGCCAGCTTCGAAACCGTGCTCGAAGCCTAGCACGGCGACGAGTCCGGTGTCGCCACCGGACGCGCCTTCGGTGAGGCGGTTATGGAGTGTGAGGCTAGGGCTGAAGGGAGCATCAATGCCAAGAATGACATCGAGGATGCGTTCCGACTCACCGCCGTAAAGCCATTCCTGGTAGAGCACGGTCACATCGACTGGACCAAGACCAAAGCCGACGCCAGCCCACACATCGATTTCTTGAATACTTCCTCCAATATCAGAAACAGCATTGTCATTCACATCCCACCAGGTGCCAAGAATGAAGGAAACATTCTCGGTAATCTGAAAGGTCAATTCGAGGGAAGGATTGAAGAGGGCATCGCTCAAGTCATCACCCGCTCCCCAGACGTCTGCGCCGTAAGAAATGAAATGAGAGTTGTAGTCAAGGGAAAGAGAACCTGATACGGCTGAGCCGAGAATACTTCCTCCGTCGGTGACGGGCGTTGGTAGTGGATCGACAAGTGATGGGACGTCAAATTCGCCCGCCATGGCAATGCCAGGAGCAATGAGGAGACTAGCCGCAAGAGGTATGAACTTCATTTGATAGGTTGCTTGGATAAGTTGGATATAGGGTGACAGGATTGGTTATCCGCGTCGGTTGGAAGGAGAGCATGCTGGGTGCCAAGTGTGTGTGAGATATGCAATCTGCAAGGGGATCCCTCGGCCTGTGGAACAGCCGTCCTACTCTAAAAACAATTGGTCCTGAGAGGGTTGCAGGGCTTTCCTGCTTCCAAGGATAATTTGCGTAATATTCGGTATGGATGGAGCAAGGAATCGATATGATTCCATTCCATGCGCCAATGTTGATAACCAATGAATACTGGTAGGCGGGTATGATGAAGTCGCAGGCGCCGTATTACGAATGCGCCTGATGCGTGAGGTATGTCCGCCAACTTCCCAGGTGGGTCACCTCAGTAGCGCCTTGAAGGGCGTAGGGTTCACAGAGAAACCCTGATACATTATCACCACTAGCTGTCTCAATTCGACCAATACCCAAAGGTGCGGGAATGGCGCTCACGAATGAGCCAAAGGCTTCCGTTGATAAGGCGTAGATTTCAATCTCGATCGTGCCTCCCTGCTCTGATTCGTCTCGAATCATTCCTGGCTTGGCTGGAGAGGTGCTGGGAAGAGCGTAGAGCCGATAGTGGGGAGAAGTCGTGGTGCGTTCGACAAGGACCGCGCCCCGATCTTCCAGCTGGTGATGCAGGGGAAGCCCATGAAGGTGTGCGCCACAGACGGCAAGTCGACAGGGCAGATCGTGAAGGGGTGGATGGATCGATGCCAAGGATTCCTCCCGGAGCAACGCAGCCGATTGGAGGAGAATCGGTTCGCTGAAGGCGGGCGCAGCGAGTGTGACTCCAAAGGGACGGCCATTCTCCATGATGGACGCGGGAACAGCGATGGCTGCTAGATCTAGCAGATTCATGAAGTTGGTGTAGTAGCCAAGGTTGCTGTTCAATCGCACGGGATCATGGCGCACATCCTCGATGGTGTAGGTCGTGCCCACCGTAGGAGTGACTAACAAATCGGCTGTATCCCAGAAGGTCTCCAAGGCGCGTCGTTGCCGCTGCAACTGATAGTAGGCTTGATAGACCTCGATGGCGCTGAAGTTGCGTCCGTTCTCGATGATTTGGCGAGTGGTGGGATGAAGAGCCTCGGGATGGGATTCGATGAATGGTTGGATGGCGGCGTAGCGTTCGGCAACCCAGGGCCCTTCGTAGAGAAGGCGTGCGATCTCAAGAAACGGGGAGAAATCGATCTCAGTTAGGGTCCAATCGGAGGCTGCTGCGCGTTCACAAAAGGACTGAAAGGCTGCCTTGGAATGGGGATCGTCGAAGAACTCCCATTGATCGCGGCGAGGGATGGCCACGCGAAGGGGGGAAGGATTCGTTTGGGGAATGGGTGAGGGTGGGCGACTGTAGGGATCCTGCGAATCGAACCCTTGAGCCACCTGCAGCACTGCATGGGTATCGTTCACAGTGGTGGCGAAGATCGACACACAATCGAGGGTGCGGCACGCGGGCACCACGCCCTTGGTGCTCAGAAGACCACAGGTCGGTTTGAGGCCAATGAGATGGTTCAAGGCGGCGGGAACGCGTCCGGAGCCAGCTGTGTCCGTTCCAAGGGCGAAGCTCACAAGGCCCTTGGCGACGGCCACGGCTGAGCCTGAGCTTGAGCCACCAGGAATGAGTTTGGGATCGAAGGCGTTGCCTGGCACTCCGTAGGGGCTTCGTACGCCAACCAATCCGGTGGCGAATTGATCAAGGTTCGTTTTTCCAATGGGAATGGCTCCCGCCTCGATCAATCGCTGGACGACGGTGGCTGAGCGAGCGGGGGTATAGGCAAACTCTGGGCACGCAGCGGTGGTGGGGACGCCTTCGAGATCAATGTTATCCTTGATGGCAAAGGGAATACCGTAGAGGGGAAGATCCTCCTGACCTTGGATGCGGTCAACGTAGGTTTGCAGCTCTTCTCGAGTGAGCCGATGGATCCAAATCGCGGGATCTTCGCGATCAGCGCGCTCTGTGATGAGATCTAGCAGAGTGGCGAGAGTTTCCTTGCCGCTGCGGAGGTCGGATTGAAGTTGAGAAATGGTCATCACGTTTTCACATGGGCCACCGTTTGGCCGGGGGAGATGGTGGCTCCTGGGAGGACGAGGATTCTTGAAATGGTGCCTTGGTAAGGTGATTGAATGGTCATTTCCATCTTCATACTTTCAAGGATGGCGATGGCTTGGCCTTCCTCGATGGCGTCACCCTCGGTCACACAGAGTTTCCAAAGGTTCCCGGCGATGGGGGACTCCAATGGGAGAGTGCCCGGAGGGATCGATTCTGAGTCCTCGGGTGGCTGGAAGTCTTCGACGACTTCTTCGGCATCTTCCCAGCGCTGCCGCTCTGCATGGAAAGCCTTCTGTTGTCGATGGCGGAAGGCCGCGATGGCTTGGGCATGGGTCTCAAGAAACTGCTGGTATTCTGTGAGGCGAAAGTGGCTCTCCTCGACACGGATCGTATAGCGGCCTCGCAAGAAATCTGATCGGATAGTGGCGAGTTCCTTCGTGGTGACGGGAAAGAATCGAATCTGATCAAAGAATCGCAGCAACCAGGGCTTACCGGGAGTGAAGTGCTCAGTGGTGCGAAAGCGATTCCACATTTGGAGGGTGCGGCCGACGAACTGATATCCGCCTGGGCCTTCCATTCCGTAAATGCAGAGATAGGCCCCTCCGATCCCAACCGCATTCTCTGGAGTCCACGTTCTGGCAGGGTTGTATTTGGTGGTCACCAAGCGATGACGCGGATCTAACGGTGTCGCAACGGGTGCCCCAAGGTAGACATCACCCAAGCCGAGAACAACATAGCTGGCATCGAAGACCGCCTGGTAGACATCCTCTACGCAGTCGAGGCCATTGATGCGACGAATAAATTCAATGTTGCTCGGATACCACGGAGCATTTGGGCGTACGGTGGCATGGTATTTCTCAATCGCTTCCTGTGTGGATGGATCGTCCCATGATAAGGGGAGATGCACGATTCGCGATTCAACCTCGTAGTCCTCGACGGGTGGAAGCGCTCGAGCGAGTTGGCACACCTTCTTAACGATGGAGTTCGATTGTTCCGTCTCATCAAAGTGCACTTGGAGAGAGCGAACGCCTGGAGTGAGATCGAGGACGCCCGGAATCTTGGCTGCCTGCAGACATTCATAAAGCTGATGCACTCGTAGTCGCAATCCGATATCGAGCGTGGGGGGGCCAATCTCAATCAAGACATTGCGATCACCAGACCGCCGAAAGACCATATCGCCCTCTGTGGCCATGATAGGATTCTCAAGCGTGGCGGTGGCAAGACGGAAGCGGACGCGATCGCCGGCGCTGAGTTGCCCCATCTTCCATAGCTGATCTTCCACGATCGTGAAAGGGCACACAAAGCCCCCGAGGCTGGGACCATCTGGACCCAGAATGACGGGCATGTCGCCAGTGAAATCGATCGCTCCGATGGCATAGGGATTGTCGTGAATATTTGACGGGTGCAACCCTGCCTCGCCCCCGTCCTCACGCGCCCAACCTGGTCTGGGACCGATGAGACGAATACCGGTGCGAGCGGAATTGAAATGGACTTCCCAAGCGGTGGCAAGAAAGGTCTCGATATAACTTTCTTCAAAGAACTCAGGGGCACCGTGAGGTCCATAGAGGACCTCGATCTCCCAAGTGGACTCATAATGAGGAATGCGGCTCGGATCCAGTGACCAGATGGGATCACATGCGGGCGTTACTTGGTCAAATGATAGAATATCGCCCATGCGTAGAGGGCGACCAGCATGCCCTCCAAACGCACCCAATGCGAAGGTCGATCGGCTGCCGAGATAGGGAGGAACATCAATGCCTCCTCGAATGGCGAGGTAGGCTCGGGCACCAGCACCTATCACATTGCCTAAACGAAGCACCTGGCGCGATCGGGCGGGATACGCCTTCCACGGCTCGAGCGGTGTCTCATCGAGGGTGGCTCCCATGTCGGCTCCCGTTAGAGCGATCACCGTATCGTGGTGAAACTGGAGGGAAGGCCCCGATAACGTGATCTCAAGGGCCGCAGCATCTTTGGGATTGCCAACGAGTTCATTGGCCAAGCGAAAGGCTACGCTGTCCATGGGGCCCGAAGGTGGGACCCCTACTTCCCAATAGCCGATTCTGCCAGGATCATCATGGATGGTGGTTAGGGTGCCAGGAGAGAGAACCTCGAAGGTGGGGGAGGCCGGCGAGAAGTGATCAAGGACATGGGTCGCAACTTTGCCGGAAGTGAAGACCTCAGATTCCATGATGGCCTGCAAATAGGCGCGGTTGGTGGTGATACCATCGATACGTGTTTCTGACAGGGCCGTGGCCATGGCGGAGACCGCCTCGGCGCGTGTGGGTGCGTGGACCACGATCTTCGCAAGCAGGGGATCATAGTGTGGCGTCACTTCCAAACCGTTGCTGATCCATGTGTCGACCCTGACATGATCAGGAAAGTCGACGTTGGTAAGGAGCCCAGTGGATGGTTGAAAGTCTTTGTGTGGGTTCTCGGCATAGACACGGGTTTCGATGGCGTGTCCTTGAGGAGTAGGGGAGACTTGGATGGGTTCGTCGGCGGCGATCCGCAGCATCATTTCGACGAGATCAATGCCAGTGACGGCCTCGGTGATGCCATGCTCCACCTGTAGGCGCGTGTTCACTTCCAGGAAGTAGAAGGCTTCGCTTGAAGCATCATAAAGGAACTCAACCGTCCCAGCGGAGCGGTAGTGGACCTCTTGCAGAAGGCGAGTCGCCGCTTCGAATAACGCGTTTCTAGTCGTCGAAGCGAGACCTGGAGCGGGTGTCTCCTCGACGACTTTCTGATGGCGTCGCTGGAGAGAGCAATCGCGTTCTCCTAGGGTCCAGATGTGACCTTGGCCATTGCCGAGCGCTTGGACCTCGACGTGCCGTGCATCAGTGACATACTTCTCGATAAAGATATCTTGGTTGCCAAAGTTGGCGCCTGCCAAACGACGCACCCGTTCATACTGCTCGGTAAGAGCCTCGGGATCCTCACAGATGGCCATGCCAATCCCGCCGCCGCCACCGGAACTTTTAAGCATCACCGGGTATCCAATAGACGCTGAGATTTCTAGGGATTCTGTGAGACTTTGTAAGACGCCCGATCCCGGCAGCAGAGGGACATTCGCACGTTCGGCGAGTTGTCGAGCTTCATGTTTGAGAGCAAACGCGCGCATGTGCTCTGGAGCTGGTCCGATGAAAGCCAACCCGGCAGCTTCACATGCCTGGGCGAAGTCCGGGGATTCACTTAGCAGCCCGTAGCCTGGATGGATGGCTTCTGCTCCGGTCGCCTTAGCCACCTCGATGATCGTCTCTTGTTGGAGATAGCTTTCTGAGACGGTTGCCTTCCCTATGCAGTGTGCGTCGTCGGCTTCACTCACATGGAGAGAATCGCCATCCGCCTCCGAATAGATAGCGACGGAAGAGATTTGGAGGTGTTGCAGGGTGCGAATGATACGGCACGCAATCTCACCGCGATTCGCGATCAGGACTTTTGAGAACATAAAGGTATCAGTCCCAGATGGCGACTTGCACGGGAGTTGGGTTGTACCCGTTGCAGGGATTGTTCAATTGAGGGCAATTGGAGATCAGAGCGAGCACATCCATGGCCGCGCGCATTTCTACGTAGCGTCCTGGTGCGGAAATGCCATCCTCAAAGGTGAGCTTGCCTTCGGGGGTGACCGGAACATTCATAAAGAAATTGATGTTGCAGGTGATATCGCGCTTTCCGAGGCCATGCCCCCAGGCCGCAAGGCCACAGATAAAGCTATCGCGACACGCGTGCATGGATTCTTTCTCCAACGCGTAGCGCATCGTATTGCTCTCGCGCGAGCAGGCTCCTCCCAGGGTGTCGTGGCGTCCGCAGGTATCGGCTACGATCGTCATCAGGGTGTTGCCTTCCGTTGAGATGAGTGCACTTCCCGTAGTGAGATAGAGATGTGCTTGTCTTTGAATCGTGTCAGACGCGCTATAGCGTTCGACAGGGTCGTGAGCATTGTAGAAGAGCGTGTCGGCAGCTTGATTACCTTCTAGATCAATGATGCGGAAGGTTTGGCCGCGATGGATCTCGTGCGTCCAATGATCGCCGGCCTCAATGATGGTGCTATAGCTGGCATCGGCGACTTCCAGGGAGCTTTCTGTCATGCGCATAAGTGATAGTAATCCTCTGTATTGATGAATGCGCGTGCGTTCTCAGGACACGAGCATCGGCAGGGATCATCAGGCCCAGGTGCTTCAGTGGTGAAGACGCTGAGATTCACAGGTTTGGGATCGTACTCAGGGTTGGGGTCGAGCGGGTGCTGGCAGGTGTTGAGTATCACCAGCGTGTCCATTTCGAAGCGTAGATCGATCACGGCACCTGCTTTGGCGGCTTGCGGATGGAAGGTGAGGTTCCCTTCGTGATCGGTCGCGACCTTGCTGAAGAAATTGAGATTGGGAACGAGATCGCGTTTTCCTAATCCCCATTTCGCCAATTCAATGATAAAATTGTCTTTCCCATTTCGATAAAAGGCGTTGCGGGCCTCTTGATAAGTTCTGCGTCCATATTTGCGTGCAATCGTGGCGGCATCGGAACAGCCACACACCGTATCATGCCAGCCGGCTGTATCCTGGGTGATCGAACAGAATATTCGTCCCATGTCGGAGTGGAGACAGTAGGGAGCTGTGAGATAGAAGATCTGCTGACCTTTCAAGGTATCCGGCATGTTGTAGCGCTCCAGGTGTTCATGCGCGTTGTAGAGCAGCATGGAGACGTTGGCGCCGCCCTCGCTATCGGTGAGTCGGAGCGTCTTCCCACGACTGATCACTTTGGACCACATGCCGCCACCGTGGATCGTGGTATCATAGAGTGGGAGATTCATAGGGGACTTGCTGATCGAGGTGGCTTTGGGGAAGTGGGTGAATGGGGGGCATGATCTGCGATGCCATGGTGAGTTTTCCAGTGCGCACGCCTTTCCTGCTGATGAATCGATTGGCGAGGGCCCGCAATTTCCGGCCAGGACCTTGGACGATCATCACCTCCATCACGTGATTGTCTTCCAGCAACACATTCAACGTGCTAATCACTTCATCGATATGTTCTCGCTGCAGTTCAGCCAGCTCTTTCTGGATATTGCCTTTGGTCACATCGTACACCAACGTGATGACAGCGGCGGTGATGCGATTGCCTGTTTCTTGTTCTAACTGACTATCCCGAGCCATGATGATCTCGGCGATGGCCTGAGAGCGATTCTCAAACCCCTGTTTCTTGATGATCCCGTCCAACGCCTGATAGACGGCACCGGGAAGGGAAACGCTAATCCGCTTGGTGACGTTGGAATACAGCTTGTCGTCGTCAGGATCAGTCATGCGTGTGAGAATTCATCTGGAAAGTAATACCGCTAGGTCGCAGTTTCTGTGCCATCAGAGAGCCGGTTCCCCACGAGGCGAGACATTCACATCCAGCGGTTGATGGCGGGTAGACACACCCACTCCCGGCCCTTCCGGGCGGATGGGCTGTTGTAGGGATCTGTTAGCGGGATGATGAACGGTTCCGCTGGGATCTAGCTTTGCCATTGGCCGTCCACCCATTCGAGCGGTGGCGAAAGGTCGTAACGGTTCCAGCCCGCAGAAAGGCCGCCGTCTACTGGAATCACGGTGCCTGTGATGAACCGTGCGGCGTCGGAAGCTAGGAATTCGTAGAGGGGGGCAATGTCGGCGGGAAGGGCTGCGCGGCCGAGAGGCGTGCGTTCCTCGATGAATCGAATCTCAGGATTGTTCGGAATCGTGGTAACGGCGGGCGTGAGAATCAATCCGGGAGCCACGGCATTGACGGTGATTTGCTTGGGGGCGAGTTCCATAGCACCCACTCGTGTGAGATGATCCACGGCCGCTTTCGAAGCCGCGTAGCTGGGACAATTGGGAGCTCCAATAGACCCAACAAAGGAACTTGTATTGATCACGCTGCCACCTTCTGAGAGATATTTCTTGGCCAGTTGCAAGCCATAGAAGACAGCGTGACTATTGGTGTGAAAGACACGGTCCAATAGCTCGGGAGTCGTATCTTCCAAGGGGATGCCGTGAGGTTGAATCGCGGCGTTATTGACAATGATATCGAGTTTGCCAATATCCTCGATGACGGCTTCGACGGCCGCGGCGAACCCTTCGGCATGGGCGACATCGGCTCGTGTGAAATGACAGTCTCCGGACTCCGGCGCTTTCACATCGGCAATGGCCACACAGGCCCCTGAATCCGTGAATCGTTGCACAATCTCTGCTCCCAGCCCCGCACTTCCTCCTGTCACCAGCGCGACTTTTCCCTCGAGCGTGCGCGCGGCGTATTCTTCTTTTAAACGTACCATCGGTTATTCATGAGTTTAATAGAGGAAAGGGTAGCAAGCTGCATGCCATGCAGTATGTGGAGATCAATTCTCCTTGCATGTGTTTGTGCTGGGGCGATGATACGCGCGGTCTCTGGAAGCACATCATCTACCAGAGATTTAATAGACTTCGTCACCCACAGGCGTCATTCGAAGCATGGGCAAGCGATCCTCCTCGGTGGAGTCGCCAGGGGGATGGATGAGTTCTTCAAGACGCGCTTTGGCGGCGAGAAACTCAGGGGAGAGGAATTGCCGCGGGCTGCGAGGATGTGGGACAGGATTCTCCAATAGTTCATTCACGCGCCCTGGATTGCGGTCGAGAACCAACACGCGATCGGAGAGATAGACTGCCTCGTCGAGGTCGTGTGTGATGAAGATCACGGTGATATCGACCTGCTTCCAAATCTGCAATAAATAGGATTGCATCTGAGCGCGTGTCTGCGCATCCAAGGCTCCAAACGGCTCATCCATTAAGAGAATGCGCGGCTGATTGGCGAGCGCTCTCGCAATGGCTACCCGCTGTTTCATTCCGCCAGATAGCTGGTGAGGATACACATGAGCAGATTCGATCAGGCCGACCAATTCGATCCACTGCAGGGCTTCGGATTCGGCGACAGCTTGGCGATGTCCCGTCATCTTGAGACCGAACATCACGTTCTCTTTGACGGTCAGCCAGGGGAACAGCGTATATCCTTGAAAGACCATGCCGCGATCGGGACCTGGTCCGTTGACGGCTTTTCCATCGACGAGCAATTCGCCTTCGGAAGCCGTCTCCAATCCTGCTAGGATACGTACTAATGTCGATTTCCCACAGCCGGACGCACCAATCACGCATAAAAACTCGCGTCGGTGGACGGTGAAACTGACATCTTGCAAGGCGGTCACGGCTCCCTGAGGGGATGCAAAGCGTTTGCTGATCCGTTTCACGTCGAGGATGAGGTCCCGTTGGTTGAGCCGGGCAAAGCGGGCCGCGACTTCAGGCGATTGTTCCGTGTAGGAGGGCAACTTGAGCTCGGGTGAGATCATGACATTCACGTGCTTGCCGGAAGCGTCTTGGGTTGGAAAGTGCGTCTAAGACGAAGAGGGTTCACTTTGGATAGCACACGGGCGGCTCCTCGGGCGCTCGCGCTGGCTCCTTCCTCGGTATAGGGAAAGAGCACCCCGCGAAACCAAGCCAGGAATTGATCGGTGAGGAATCCGGTGAGACCGATGAGGAGAATGATTGGGTACACATGATCGAAATGAAATCGGCGTCCCTGAGTATCGATGATTTCAGTGAGACCTGCCTTGACGCCTAGCAGTTCGGCGATGACGAGCCAGGTCCATGCCCAACCCAAGAGGATGCGAAGGTCGTTATAGAGATTGGGAAGGATTCCTGGAATGACGACACGGGTGATCAATTGACGGCGATTGGCGCCCAAGGTTTGAGCCGCATCGAGCAAAGCCGGATCGAGCATGCGCGTCGTGTTGGCCACCATCAGGATGAGTTGAGGCAGCGTGCCGAGAAAGACCAGGCCGACTTTGGGGGCATCATAAATGCCGAATAGGGCGATCAACAAGGTTCCAAAGGCGGGGGCGGGCATGTAGCGGAAGAAATCGACGAAGGGTTCAATCAAGCGAGAGAAGAACGCGAACGTGCCACACAGGAGAGCGATCGGTACTCCGACGATACAGACAAAGAAGAAACCCAGGGCAATGGTGCGCAGAGAGACCCCGTAGCGCTTCCACACATGCAGTTCACCCAATTCAGATTCCCCTCGGAAATCTTCCCAACCGCGCATAATGACTTCATGAGGCGCTGGAAGAAAGGCGGGTCGCTTGACTTCCAATTGTCCTTGGGGGATCAATTGAGCCAAGGGATCAGAAAGGAAGTTATTGGAGTCGTAATGAGGCGACACGTTCCGCAGAGCTGCCCAATTGCGAATAATCAGGCGCTGATTCTCGGCAGAGATAGGGGCGCTCTCGGCTCCTTCCGCGATCGTTTGCCAGAGTTTATAAAGGGCAGCGTAGTCGTTCTCTTTGTCGGCGGTCAACCAGCCCTGGGTCACCGCGATGGGCGCTAGACTTCGGAGAATCCGTTTGTTGGTGCGCCGTGTGGCAGCGGGAGTGATTCCGGGAGTTAGTTGGGCATTGTCCCCGCGTACAGCCTCTTGAAAGGCGGCGAAGCGATCTGATGCCATGTGATCCCCGGGCACATAAACGGTGGGAAACGCATCGCTTTCCGTCGTTGAGGAAAGAGTCAGTCGAATCTGAGAATCCCACACAGGCAGGTAGGCGATCAGTGCCCAAAGGCACAATGGGAGCACGAACGAGCCTAGCATGAGGAGGCGCGACCGCTCACGGGAGAGCGATCGGCCCACTGCAAACCAGGACTCTTGTTCGCGCGCCGCCATGCTGTTGTCTGTTACTTCATGGCTTTGGCAACTTCCTTCGTAAGGGTACGGTCAAAGTAGGCCTTATAATCTTGCGCGTCTTGATACACTTCGAACTTCACATTGAAAGCATCTGAGATCTCAGAAGATCCATATACCGATGCCAACCCGGGAGCATTGCGCCAAGCAACCAGAGCTTCATCAAGGGAGAGGATGTGCGTGCCATCTAAGAAAGGCTCGTATTCGTCAGGAGTCACGCCCACGCGTGCAGAGAGGATGGCCAGGACGTCATCTGTGTTGTCTTCATTCTTCATGTAGTCGACAATGCGATACCAAACTTTGGTTACTTTCACCCAATCCTCTCGGCGAGCATTCAAGCTCTCTTCCGTGACAAAGAGACAATCGTAGATCAATCCGGGAATATCGGCCGAGGTGTAGATTGGTTTGGATCCCGGTACCTGTTTTAACGCCATCCCGGAACTCGGTTGCCAGGCGCAGATAGCGGCAATTTCATCGGACTTAAGGACCTGGGGGGTCTCATCCGTTGGGGTGTTCACAATGGTGATATCGCCATCCGACAGGCCGTTGACTTCAAGCGCTTTGAGCACTAGCAAATGCGGGACAAACCCTTCCTCAAGTGCGACTTTCTTACCCTTGAGTGCAGTCACCGATTCGATCCCAGGCTTCGCCACGAGCATGTCATTGCCGTTGGAGTAATCATTGATCACAATCCCGATGGACGGTTTCGCCGTGGCTCCGGTCACCAAGGCGTCGCCATTGGTCATGCAGACGGCATCTAACTTGCCAGCGCCATAGGCTTCCATGGAGGCGACATAGTCCATCCATTCGAACTTTGCCTGGACGCCTTCCTCGGCAAACCAGCCCTTCTTGATGCCGATTTCCCAAGCGACCCATCCAGGCCAGTCGCTATAGCCGATGGTGAGCATCTCTCCTTTCGACGTGGGAGGAGGAGTGGGCGTTGGTGTGGGTTCAAGCTCGGGAGTGGCCGGTTCGGGAGTGCTGGTCGTGGGCGTTTCCTTCTTGGAGCACGAACTCCCCAATAAAGTGAATGCTGCGATAGTGATAGTGATGAGGACGGAGTCAGGCTTGATCTTCATAGACATGAGGGATGACCGCGCGTGTAATACTCTTGGCGGAATTGGTATTACCTAAAGGAGCACGTTCGGTGCCAAGCCTAGCCTAGGCCCGCTCTCCTCAGGAGCGCTTGCGGTGTGCCAGCAAGACCGGGAGTCGGCGTAGCATCCCCATCGTCAGACGGAGATACATTCCAAAGAGCAGGAGATTGTCGCGCCCGTAGCGAAAGTGTGAGATACCGCCTTCCTCACGGTTGAGGTAGCGGACCGGAGTGTCGAGATTGTGGGCTGGGACTCCCTGCCAGGAAAGGCGGACGGTCACTTCGGGCTCAAAGTCGAAGCGGCGAGCCCAGCGAGTGGATTCCAAGGCCTGGCGTAGAGCGCCCACCGGATAGACTCGCATACCAAAGAGGCAGTCACCAATGCCGCCGCCCAGGGTGATGAAAGCGGTCCAGCCGTTGGCAATCTTGCGCCACCAGACGCGTTCGATCGGAGCTTCCGCACCGAACTTGGGCTTTCCCAAGATCATGGCGTCTGGCTGTTCTTGAGAGAGTGTGAGGAAGGTTGTGATGCAATCGGCGGGGTGCTGGCCGTCGCTGTCGAAGGATAGCAGGTGCGTGAAGCCTTCTGCCTCCGCTCGGCGGACGGCTTCTAACATCACGCTGCCTTTACCTCGGTTCTCTGTGAAGCGGAAGAGCGTCACGCTAGGAAGCGTTTCTGCGAGAGTCGCCAGGCGCTCGGGGCTACCATCATCACTCCCATCGATCATGACCCAGACAGGTGCCCAGATGTTCGCGAGGCTCCGGACCACGTCTTCCACCACCACGCCAGGATTGTAGGAGGGAACCACAATGACGTGCGTGGAAGAGGGTTTCACGGGCGTGGGAGTGGACGCTCAGACGTCGCGGTGATCGCGCAGTTTGCGCAGCAGGCGATTGTTGAATTCGACAGCCGTGTCGTGACCAAACACTTTCAGTTTCACATCCATGGCGGCGACCTCGATGAGCTTGGCTAAGTCTCGGCCCGGAGCGACCAGGAGTTCCACGTGAGGCAGATCCAAGCCGAGGATCCGGTAGGTCTTGGGTTCCAAACCGAGGCGTTCCAATTGATGAATGTCGTCGGCGGGCCGAAGGGTGATGACGACGTTCAGCGCTTTCTCCAAACGGACCGCGCCGATGCCATAGAGAGCCATGACATTGATCAGGCCAAGACCGCGCACTTCCATGTGATTGCGCCCCACTTCCTTCGAGGTGCCCATGATGTCGCCCCCTTCGATCCGGCGGAAGCGCACCAGGTCATCGGCGACCAGGGTGGCACCGCGGTCGATGAGGCCAATGACGGTCTCACTCTTTCCCGAACCGCTTTCGCCACGCAGGAGCACGCCGATCCCATGGATGTCCACCATGCTCCCGTGCTCGGTGGTGGTGGGCGCGAAGGCCCACTGCAAGCGGATGGTGGCGGCATTGAGAAAGTGCATGGAGGCCATCTCCGTTTGAAAGATCGAGAGCTGCAAGCGATGCGCCTCGTCCATGAAGGCCTTGGGAAGGCTGTGGCCACGGGCGAGGATGAGGCAGGGTACCGCCTGGCGACATAGTTCTCGAAATCGGGCGAGCCCGTCTTTGGTCTCTAAACAGGTGAGATAGGAATGCTCCGCATTTCCAATGACCTGAATCCGTTGCTCTGCGAAGTAGGTGTAGAAACCTGCGAGAGCAAGGCCAGGGCGGTTGAGCTCTGGCTCAATGATCTTGCGCTCGAATCCGGATTCGGATCCTACCAGGACGAGTTGGAGCGATTGCTGGTAGCTCTCATAGAAGTCGCGCACACTCATCGATTTGAGTCGACGAATGGGCGCCTTACTCGTGTTCTGGTTCTTATCCAGAAGGATCGGAGCGTCTTCGCTCGGATTGGGAACGGGGACGTCCATGAGAGCAGGGGGATTTCTGTTAGGGTTCGATCATCCCGTAGTCGCCATCCTTGCGCCGGAAGAGAATGGAAAGCGTGTCGGTCTTGGCGTGCCGGAAGACGATGAAAGAGCGTTCGCTGAGTTCCATTTCCATGATGGCCTCATCCTGATAAAGAGGACGGATGCGGTAGTTCTCTTTGTGCACAATGACAGGCGCGACTTCTGCTTCCTCAGTTTCCTGGCTGTCAGAAACTTCCGGGACGTCAGGTTTGAAGACCTGCTCGCTGATGTATTTGATCGTTTCGTCGCGACGTGGACGGTGGCTCTTGAGTAGGCGCGTCTTGTACTTGCGCATACGCCGCGCAATCTTGCTCATCGTTTCATCAATGGACTTGTACATGTCCTCCGTTTCGGAACTCGCCTCAATGGTGATGTGATTCGCGCAGAAGAGAATGATCTCGGCGATCTGACGTTTCTTATCTTCCACGTCGAGGATGACTTTGGCCTCGATGATGCGGGGGTAGTCGAGGTGAAGCCCTTCGACTTTCTTGTGGGCGAAATCGCGCATGGCTTCCGTGACTTCGACGTGGCGTCCGGTCACCGTGATGGGCAAGTTTACGTTGGCTGTCTGCATAGGATTAATCTGGGTGGGTTTATGTTTCGAGATAAGACCATATTACATGCTGAACCGATCTCCCAGGTAAAGTTCCCGGGTGATAGGATCGTTGATGAGAAAGTCGCTCGTGCCTTCGCTCTCCACTTTCCCCTCGTAGATGAGGTAGGCACGGTCCACGATATCGAGCGTCTCCCGCACATTGTGGTCGGTGATGAGGATGGCGAGCCCGGAATCGCGAAGGTCGCGGACAATTTCTTGCACGTCGTTCACGGCCTTTGGATCCACGCCGCTGAAGGGTTCATCTAGCATGAGGAGGCTGGGATTGGTCACCAGCGAACGGGCGATGGTGAGGCGACGCTTCTCCCCACCGCTGAGCGTGAGCGCCTGACTCTTGGCAAGCTTGGCAATGCCGAACTGCTCTAACAGTTGCTCGCAGCGTGCTTTCCGCTCCTGTCGGCTCATGGGCTGCGTTTCTAACACGCCCATGATGTTCTGTTCCACGGTCAGTTTGCGAAAGATAGACTCTTCTTGGGGGAGATACCCCATGCCGAGACGTGCCCGCTTGTACATGGGTTGGCGCGTCACGGCATGCTCGCGAAAGATCACGTCACCTCCATCCGGTGGCACCAGGCCCACGATCATGTAGAAGGTAGTCGTCTTGCCAGCGCCGTTGGGCCCTAGCAAACCCACCACCTCGCCTGGGCGCACGTTGATGTCCACGCCTCGGACGACGGCACGGCCATCGTAGACCTTGACCAGACCTTTCGTCGCCAAGAGAGCTTCTCCCCTCTCAGGATGGCGATCTGTTGCTTGCGTAGACTTCGATTTGCCGTGCGCCATGAACTCTAAGAATTCCCCTCCCCGGTATCCACCTTGGGAAGTTGAATGTCAATCGCGCCGTGTGTGGAATACCGCAGCTTGCGGTCGCTTCCGCTCCCACTGGATTCAAGTTTGATGTAGGCGCTCTTGTCCTTCGCCTTCACCATGCGCTCGCCCATCTTGAGCTCTGGCCAATCGCGCAGATACATGACGTCATCTTGATAGATGGCCGTTTGGCAACGCGCTTCGACCGGTTGGTCCTTCTCATCGATTCCTTTGATCACCACCATGCGCCCGGTAGCTACCACCGACTTGATGCCTCGATCATTGGCGCCTTTGTTAGGGTCGGGTTCTTCTAAATGGACCTCCAAGCGATCGCAGCGCATGGTGAACTGATCGGTAGTGACAAAGACATCGTCGGAGAAGACGAGCACGCCGTCGTCCGTGCTCCCAACAAATTTCCCTGAATTCTCGATGGAGATCATTCCTTCCAGGGGATTCTCCGGCTTGGTCTTGGGCGCCTTTAAAGGAGGGGGCCCCAATACATCGGTGGACGCGACATTCTCGTCGCTAGTGCCACTCTCCAAGCCGACGGCAGAGGCAGCTTTGTCTAACACATCCGGCGAAATGAAGCCGCTTTCCTGAAGGTCTTTCATCCGTTCTTTGGCCATGCGAATGGCCTCGTCTGGATCGGCCAGGCTCTCCAAGTCGGCGTCTTGAAGGAGTCGGCGAAGCTCTAACTCTTCAGTCAAATTGGCCTTCTTGAGTTCTTCCAAGGCATCTTTGAACAGCGCCAGGTCCTCCTCTTCCTGAGCCCAGGCGAGAGGAGAAAGGAGCGTGTTGATGGCTAGAAAGAGGATGGAAAGGGCAGTCGTCTTCATGGCGATTTGGACGGTGCGTCTGGAGGGGTTATTTCATCACTTTTCTCGGATTCTGGAAGAACAAAGCGCGTCTTGCCCTCACTGAGCACGCTCCAGATCTTCTGCTTGAGGTGGTAGACAAAGCCACGGCCTTCGACTTCGGTCGTGCCATCGTCAGTACGCTTCACGGTCACCCAGTCTTTTCCCGTGACGAGATCGTGCTCCAAGTAGACCTTGGCTCGTCGAGTGGTGAGCACTCGAGGCGGTTGACCGCTTTCAAAGAGTTGCACCTTGACGTCGTCCATTTCGAAGACACTCGCACTGACGCGACGAACCGCTTTGGCTTCTAGCACTGAAGTCAAGTTGCCTTCCTCGTCGACCTCGGGCAGGCGAAAGTCACGGATGGGCACGTTCAACGGCACCATCTCCGCCAGGCGCAGCTTCTTCGCAAGCTTAGGATCGGCGTCAGATGCCTGCTCCTGGGCGACGGCTGGTAGCAGGCAGACCATGGAGAAGAGAATCATCCTAACCATGATGTGCGGCTTGATGCACGCGCTGCAGCGTGGCTAACACTTCTTTTAATTGGCTCAAAGGCACTTGGTTTGGCCCATCTGATAGCGCTGCCTCCGGGTTTGGATGCGTCTCCATGAAGACACCATCGCAGCCTACAGCCACGGCAGCTCTCGCTAACACAGGTGCCAAGACTCCATCGCCGCCGCTCGTCTCACCCTGACCACCCGGCCGCTGCACGGAATGGGTGGCATCGAAGATGACGCGGTAACCTTGTTCCCGGATCCAGTAGAGTGAGCGCATGTCCGCGACCAGGTTGTTGTAACCGAAGGAGACGCCACGCTCTGTGAAATAGAAATCTTGGCACCCAAACGCCTCCAGTTTCACGGCGATGTTCTTCACATCCCAGGGAGCGAGGAACTGCCCTTTCTTCACATTCACCACCTTTCCCGTTTCGGCGGCTGCCTGGATGAGATCGGTTTGGCGACAAAGAAAGGCGGGAATTTGGATCACGTCGACGACTGCTCCCAGCAGGCGAGCTTCTTCGGGTGTATGCACATCGGTCGTCACGGGAAGGCGCAAATCCTTCTGAATCGCGCCCAGAAGGTCACGACCCGCCTCTGGCCCTGGTCCACGGAACGAGGAGGAGGCACTGCGATTCGCCTTGTCGTAGGAAGCCTTGAAGATCACGGACAGCCCCAGCTCCTCACCTATGGCCTGCACGGCGCGAGCCATCTCCCAAGTGAACGCTTCCGACTCCATCACGCATGGGCCCAGGATAAAGAAGGGATCCTGAGAAGCATCGGCGGAGAGAAGGGCAGCCATCACCGACCGTAGAAACAGGAGGCTCCTTGGCAAGCGCGATTGATTTCCGGGAGCCGCTTGCGGAAAGGAGATGAGCGGCATGCCAAGGATTGGGACTTAGACATCTAGCTGTCTAGATACCTGGCGATCGAGAAGCGAAAGAAGCGCTAATGCAATAAATTATAATAATTATTGTATTTATGAAAACTTTCCATTTATTCCTTGGATGAAGCAAGGAATCTCTCTTCTGCGTGGGGCGCGTGGGTTCACACAATTGGAGGCGCTTCTCGTCCTCTCCGTTATGGGGCTCCTTGGGGCCGTTGCCATCCCACTGGTTTCCAACGTGACCAACTCTGCCAGCCTGACGGTTCTCAAGTCGAACCTGCACCACATGAATGCCATCCTGCGGGAAGCGCACCGCGCCGGGAGCATTGGGACCAATCTTGAGGGCGTGGAGTCTGGCGTGTCCGTGCTGTGTGAACGGCTCACACACGGGGCGGGCGTCTTTGTGGACGCTGACAACGACGGGGAACTTGACCCTCATGAGATTGGATTTGAAATGGATATTCCTCCTAACAAAGATCCTTACCATTATCTTATTGGACAGCACCTCGAAAGCGGCTTCGCCGTCAAGCTCGAGGGCGACAGCCCTGCTCAACTTGCCATTTACGAAGGAGACAAACTTTATGACATTCCCTAATCGAATCCATAGCCGTACGCAGGGCTACTCCATGCCGGAGTTGCTCATGGTGATCTCGATCATTGCCATCCTTTCTGCCCTCTCCTATCCGGTGGTCCGAAACTTTTCGGAGGCAACCGACCACGCTGAGGCTCAGACAAAAGCGGAGGCATTGACCGTTGCGAAAGCCCTCTTCTACAGGTCCGATCCCTACTCCAAGGATAAATGGCAGAATGTGGATGATGACGACAGCCGCTTCGATCTGATCGAGCCCTATCTCTACAGCCAAGACGAAACCTCACTGGGCGAATACGCCGCATCCGCTCCCTATGAACAATTGGATCTGGGAGACGCCATCCAAGATCCGGTCACGCTGTTGACGGCACCTCCTAGTGAACCGAGCGACCCGGACGGCGAGTGCTCGCCAACGAGCGGGAATGGGAATGGGAATGGGAATGGGAATAATGGGCACGGGAATAACGAAGACGGTGTCGATGTTAGTAATCCCGGGCAAGGACATGGAGGGCCCAATGGAGAGGTGGATCCTTCTGGAACGGTCGATGACGAGAACGGAAACGGAAACGGAAACGGAAACGGAAACGGAAACGGAAACGGAAACGGAAACGGAAACGGAAACGGAAACGGAAACGGAAAGAAGTGATCGGTGATTACCACGCTTTGTTGAGCGTCATCGCTGTCTCGTAACTGATCGTGCCTTGCAGGCAATGCTCCAATCCCTCGCGATAAAGGGATTGGAAGCCTGCCTCAGTGGCTGCTAATTCGAGTTCCATGGTGCCCGCCCCGTTCGCGATCATTTCTCCAAGGCGATCATCGACCTGACAGAGTTCCATGACGGACAGGCGACCTTTGGTTCCGGTATTCAGGCAGGAGGAACAGCCCCCTTCCTTGTAGATAATTTCTGGAGCCTCTAAGCCTTGGGCTTCGAAGGATTCCAGCTGTTCATTTGTGGGCTGAGTGGCGCGTTTGCATTCGCAGAGGCGGCGGACGAGTCGTTGCGCCTGCAGGAGGATAAGCGATTCGCCAAGCATGTAAGACGGGACGCCTATTTGCGTGAGACGTCGAACGGTACTAATCGCCGAAAGCGCGTGGACGGTGCTCATGACCAGATGCCCTGTCAGGGCCGCATTGGCGGCAGCTTCCGCGGTCTCGCGATCGCGAATTTCGCCAATCATCATGGTGTCAGGATCCTGACGGAGAAGGGAGCGCAAGACTCTCTCATAATTCAATCCTCGTTGAAGATTGATCTGTGTCTGATTCAGTCCATCCAATTCATACTCGATTGGATCTTCAATCGTATGAATATTGGATGATGCCTGATTGAGGTGATCCAGCATGGCGTAGAGCGTGGTCGATTTGCCGCTTCCGGTGGGTCCGGTCACGAGGATCAAGCCCTGCGTTTGCCGACAGGCTCTGCCAATAATGGAGGCATGGCGATCGGGTAGTTTGAGATCGCTCAATTTCTTAAATCCGGCGCCTTTATCGAGAAGCCGCATGACGATCTTCTGGTAACCCCTTCGAAAGGGGACGGCACTCACCCGCACGTCGACAGACTTACCATCCACGCTCACAGTGAAGCGATTGTCGTCGGTATCCAAATGACTCGGATTCATCCCGCAGGAATTCTTGATCATGGCCAGAACTCCTTTCAATGAATTCAACCCCATCTTGTGGGCTTCAATGAGCGTACCGTCGACTCGCATGCGAACCCGTGCGCCTGTACTCAATTGTTCAAAGTGAATATCACTAGCGCCGATCGTTACCGCTCGGAAGAGGAGCCACTGAACCAGATGCTCCGTGGAAACCCCTTCAGCCACATTCAGATCGGCGACATCACTTTTCCGAATGGTGATTTCCGCGGTTTCTTCCGCTTCAGGATCCTCCATTTCATCTTCGAAGTCGACACCGGCCATGCTTAGTTGGCGGATGCGGAGACCTTCTTGTGAAGCAAGGTGAGGGCGTTGGTGCTGGCTTGAGACAAGCACGAAGAACACTTCACGGTCCACGTCTCGCTTCTGTGCGATCAGATCGCCAAGATGGAAACGTTCTGTGTGGGGCGATAGGACAAAGGTGGCTGTGCGACAATCGTGGTAGACCAAGAGATCATTGCTTTCAGCTACAGTGGTTGGAATGGCTGATTGTAGGACGGGATCGATGGCGAGCTGGCGGACGTCCACGCAAGGCTGGGTTTCCTCCAAATACTTCAACGCCGCATCAAATCCGGCAAACATGGGATTCTTTGCAAAGGTCGTGATTAGGGTCTCTGTGTCAGGCTCGCCACGGTGCATGTCATCCAGGACGCGCCGCCATTCGTCCACGCGATCTGCTTGAAAGATGCCGAAATCAGAGAGCCAAGCCAGGGTGTCGAGAGAGTCTGTCGAGCTGGGACGCAATCGAGGGAGGTGTGCGTGGGGCGCCGCAAACCAATCGCTGTCCTGCCCCTCCAATAAGGCAGCGTGAAAGCGCTCCATACTCTTTAAGTAGAATTCCTCCGTCAATAGGACACGAGGCGCGAACCACTGAGGAAGCGGAGCTGATTGAGCAAAGCCGATCGGGTCGAGGTGGCCAATCACCGGAAGGCATCCGAGAACACCCACCGGAACCCAGGGGAATTTATCGATCGCCAGGTCGAGATTCAAGGTGCCAATATATTTGGCGTAGAGGCGGGCGGCCTCGAGCGTACACGCCTCTTGGCGTCCCAAGTAGGGGGCGATATGATGTTGATAAGCGTCGAGGATGAGCGCATCACGTTTCCGCGGCTCGGGCTCGAAGCGAAAGAATGGTGACTCCTCTTCTTTCGAATCGTTAGGCGTCAAATTGTTGGCAACCATCGAATCATCGTGATTGAATGACTTCCTGGGCGAGAAGGAGAGTCGGAAGATAGACGGATGCCATGATCACTCCGATGACACCGGCCAGGCCCGCCATGACGATAGGTTCCAATAGTTTTGGAAGCTTCTCTGTCTTGCGAAAAGCATCTTCCTCTTGGACCGCAGCAAGCGTCTCTAGAATATTGGTGATATCACCTGTCTTCGCACCGATATGCATGTAGTTGGCGATTCGCATGCCGTCATTGCCGATGAGATGACGTTCTCTGAGAAAAGCTTCATAGTATTCATCCCCATTGAGAACGTGATGCGCAATGTTGGAAACGTAGGCGCTGTAGTCGGGTTGCCCTGCGGTCTCGGCGGTGAGTCGGAAGGCCGTCCGAACGTCGACGCCACATCCAAGGAGTGTTCCCAGCGTCCGCAAGACACGCGACAGCGCCAATCCTCTGAGTACGGGTCCAATGATGGGCGTCCGGATCAACCAATCTTGAATCCATCGAGAGCGATAGAATTGCGCGATGGCTGAGCGGAAATAGAACGTCAGCCCGAACAGCGGAAACGCTGCCCACCAGAACTGGCGCACGATCGTCGCCGCTTCCGCCACAGCGGTGGAGTACCAAGGCACTTGTGATTGGAATTGGGCGAAATTCTTGGCTGTCGCCGGGATCAAGGTGAAACTCAGGAGCACAACGACTAGCATTCCCATGACAACGACAATGCCAGGATAGACCATCCCTGAAATGAGCTTCTTCTTGAGTTGATTCCCCTGAGTCATGGCAAAGGTGATCTGATCGAGGGCCTCGGGAAGATTACCGGCTTCCTCGGCTGCCGTGACACTGGCCACGACAAAAGGATCAAATGCCTTGGGAAAGCGTGTCATGGCTTGCGAGAGAGTTTCCCCTTCTTTCATGCGCAAATGCATGGTGGCTACCAGGCCACGGAACATGGGGGAACGGGTCGAGTCGACGACCATTTCCATGGTTTCGAGCAATGAAAGTCCGATATTCAGACAACGGCGGAGCCCTTCGAAGAAATCGATGAGTTCGGTCGTGGATGGACGTTCGGATGAGAGGAGTTGGTGAAGCATCCGCTCGAGGGCTCCCAATCTGCGCGGGCGAACGTGCTCATCTGGAGCAGGATGCATGGCATAGGGAAGAGCCTCTGGCGAACAGGCGACATTCACTTGACGGCGTGCCTGATTGGCAGACTCCACCCAGAAACTGTGAAAGCGAAATTCAGAATACTCGGCATTCATCTTTCAGAACAATGATCGGTTATCGTCCCTTGCGCCGAGCAGACCAAGGACGTCGCTGAGATTTGCGAGTCGATGCACGTTTCGCCGCGTGAAAGGCGGTCGACCGCTGATGCACGTCATCCTTGAAAGCGGTGATGGGCGTCGCCGAAAGCTGGGGTGGAGATTGTTGGCAAATCTGCCAGGTATTCGCGATCCCTGATTCGCAGAAATCGAGCATCTTCGAGGCCCGATCCGTTTGGATGCCGCTGGTTTGGAATTGCTGGAGGTGTTCTGCTAGAGCTACCAGCTCACGATAAACGAAATCGGCTTCGGCGGCTGTCGCGCTGGTCACCCCTTTCAAATCCACTTCCTGCATCAAGGCATCGTGTTGTCGGCGAATCCCGGACACATAACGATCTAAAGCATCGAAGGTCTCAAAGCGTGCGGTTTGAATGGAACCCACGGGTTCCTCTCGCCCAAGATGATGCCCTCGCATCGTGTAGTCGACACCGCTAGAGGCATCATTCAGGATGCGAGGCGTGATGAAGATCACGAGATAGGAACGTTCTTCCTGAGTGGAGTCCCGACCAAAGGCTTTGCCAACCAGTGGGAGCCTTCCAAGGACGGGAACGCGGCTGCTGGATTGAACTTCCTCGGTGGTCTCAAATCCGGTGATGGCGAGACTGTACCCATCCTGAATCACCACAGGGCCTTCATAGGTTTGTTTCGAAATGACCGGATACTCCCCGCCTGAGGACCCTTCAAAGAATTGTTTGAAACGGACAATGTTCGAATCTTCCAATCGCAACCGCATCTTCACCTTATCGTCGGGAAGGATTCGTGGAAGGATATTGATGACGGTTCCAATGATCTCTTTATCGATAGTTAGGAGGACACGTAGACCAGACTCGGAATCGACTTCTTCGCGGTCGCCAATCACAGGCTCTTCGATCACGTTGGAAAGAACTACTTCGCGGTTATCAAGGGTCATCTTCTCAATATAGGAGATGCGCTTCGTCAGCGAATCGTTCTTGATCGCGTCGAGCGTGATGGATGCTTGCGAGTTGGAGAGCAAGACGCCGGTGGGATTGCCTCCGAGACCGCCGACCAATTGATCGAGGCTTACTTTCCCTTCATCGAAGGTTCCCGAAAGATCGAACTTGACTCCTTGACTCCAATCAACCCCCACGAGAGAACTCGGATTGCGTTTGGTGCGGACCAGTTTCACTTCTAGGGCAATGGCTCGCTGTTTCTTATCAAAGTTATTCAAATAGGCTTCAATTAGCCGATGCTGATCGGCGGTGGCGACCGCCATGAGGGTATTCCCATCTTCGTTGAGAAACACGGCTGAGCCCGTGGATTCATTGGGACCGAGATTTCCTCGCAGCAATACGTTGAGATCGTCGATCATCCGATCGTAATTGGCCTCAAACACCGTGCGCCCGGCGAGGAGATTGCCCGATGAAGCGATTCCATCGCCACCGAAGCCGCCATTGCTGCCTCCGGCACTGGACGATCTCGAAGAGAATCCTCCGCTTTGATTGATCTCGAGCCTCTCCAGCATGTTATTGGAGATGCGATAGCTGCGTGTGATGAGAGGGGCGCGCCTTTCCGAAGGTCCTTTCTGTGCGATGCTCGGCGGCGTCGTTGAAATGATTGCTGGGACAGGTTCCTTGCCGACGAACGTCCATAAGCCTTGATGGTAGTCCATCTCAAACTGATAAACTTTTGAGAGGTTCTTAAGGAGGCGAAAGGGGTTTCCGACGAGGGAGCCCGTCACGTTGCCTTCTAACACTCCATTACTAGCGTAGCTCATGCCTGCGGCGTCGGCGATCATGGCCACGGCCAGAGAAAGTGGCTCTCCATTGAATCTCAGAGAAGCCGCGGGGAGTTGGAGTAGGCGAGCTTCCTCCTGGAAGAGCGATAACGGAAGATCACTCACATCTGGGGGCAAGACGTCGACGCGGGGTGGAGACGCTCCGATAGTGGGTTCTTCAGTGGGAGGTGCTTGGGTGGCGACGGGTGTCACACGGACATGATCATCAACGCGCGATGTCGACTGATCGGGGATCGGTGTCTCAGTGGGGCCGGATGGCAAGGGCACAGTACGGTCGGCGGTGATCTGAAACTCCTCGGCGATACCAATGTCAGAAGGAGCGCTTCGAGAGCTGGCTTGAGACTCTTTGGTGCCTACGGCGAGTGTCCAAGACGCAGATGCGAGTGCAAAGACAACAAACCCCACGAATAGGGTGCCCGCGATCCGTTTGTTTCCAGGGTCCCGGGGAACGGTGTGGAGGAGGGGCTGAGATCGCTTGGGAAGAAGATCGTTTGTAAGCGATTCGATCCCGGCGGCGTACTCTGGGCGGTCATTCATGGGTTATTGGTTCTTGGGTGCGATTTCAGTGGCGGATCTGGCATTGGATTTCCTCAAGCGAATGATGGATACCTTTCCGGTGATTGGGTCTAGCTGGCGGAGGCGAACTTCTGATTGAGTGATCTCGTGAACATCAATGGGCGAATCACCTTCGGGGGGAGTGAGGGCGTCCCCAGGGCGGCAAATGACGCCGTTGATCACTGCACGATTGCGTGGCGAGTTCTCGGAGAAGAACATGATGGTTTGAAGTCGATAACGGAGTTCGACAGGGCCTTCAGCCGCTTCCGAGGGTTCGGGTCTTAAGCCTTTCAAGTTGCGGTGACTTGCTGCGAGGGTAGCAGCGAAAGGATTGCGAAGGGTTTTCCCCAAGACGAGAGAATGTGAGAGGTCTGCGGGCATCACATAGTCGAGTTCTGAGGCAGCGGCCGTGCTGTGCCCGAGTAGCATGGCGACGATCAGATTGAGCGGTATTCTACAGTTTATCGTCATCATCATTCACTTCAGCCCATTGTTGCGTGTTCCATTCTCCATTTGATTCTAAGATGGCGCGGTCATTCTCCGGAATCTCCACATCAAACTTTCCAATCTCTAATGTCAGGTGGACGGTCGCTTCACGGATTTCAAAGTCGACGGATTCAACCGTGAGGAACGGATAGGATGTCCGGATGCGATCCAAGTAGCGAACAAGGCGATCATAGCGTCCTGCCAGGGTAATCTTGAGGCGATCAAGAGTTCCCGAGCGGCCTCGCAGATCCACCGATTCATCATGGGTGACGCCTTTCTTCATGAGGATCAGATTGAGTGCGTAGGCATCGACGATGAGATCAGAAACCAATTGATCAGAGTCCTCGCAGCGGTAGATCTCAGGGAGCCAACGTTGATAGAAGCTCTCCGCTTGATGAAAGGAAGCCCGTTCGCCTGTGATGCGGTGATCCAGTCGCTTGATCACCGCATCGATGATTTGAATCTCGGCGCGAAGCGTTTCCGCTTGCTTGGCACTCGCTTCTTTCGCACTCGCGGTCCAGCGGAAAGTTCCGAGTAAGGCCAATAGGATCATCAGGCATCCCGTGGCACCCTGCGCTAGCGTTCTCATAGGTGCCTTAGCTGTCATGGTGGGTAAGCGAGGAGATTGATTGGACGTGATCTTCCAAGAGGACGTCGATCTCCATGGAGGCTCCGTTGGGGCGTGGATCCATTCGGATATCGGCGACTTTCATTCCTGGTGCAGTGGTAAAGAATCCGGTGAATGAGCGAAAGAGGTTATTGTACGATTGTGATGATCCTTCCACGCCGACCTTTAATTGAAGAGCGGAACGCTGCGGGTCGTGTCGTAATGACAGGCTGCTGACGAGGGTGCCGCGGGGGACGACTTGAGCACACTGATGGTAAACGGCATCGAGTGCGCATCGCTGATCCAACCAGGCTTGAATGTCGGCGACCAGGGCTTGGCGTTTGTTGAATTCGACGGTGACGGATTCCAGCATTGCTTGTTGGCTTGAAGCTTTGCCTTTGTCCTGCTGGAGGGCATGGATGGCACGCTCGTGGTTCCAGTACTGGAGTGCGTTCGCCGCTATCGCGGTCAGACCGACACACGATGCAATATAGAAGCCTATGACGGCGAGTTTGAGGGAACTCGGGAGCCTGGGCTCATAAGTCGACCGCTCTTTGCGAAGGTCTCTTTCGTGTAGTTTCATGGGCGTCCTTCGGTGAGTAATAATTCAAAGGGGTGCCTCACGTCCCCAATGGTGAGATCCTCGTCCCCTAGCATCTCGGAAAGCAGCTCTCCGAAACTACCTTCCTTTGAGCGTTCCAGGGACAGATCCAGGAGAACGACGCGGCTTCCGGAGCGGAGATAGCGTTTCAACCCGCTCAGAACGATGGAAGATTCCGCCGGAGGGATTCCCGAGCCGTCTGTCCTACAGAAGATATTTGGCGTGAATCCACTTTCATTCACTTGGACGATGGTGACCGTAGGGGCATCCCATAGGACCAAATCAATCGGCTGAGATTGCCATCCATGAGCGGCGGTTGTTTCCAACCAAGATGACAGGGCGAGCTCCACGCCTCCCGCAATCTGCAGAAAAGTGATAGGAGTGCCTTTTGCAAATCCTTCGAGGCGTGCGATGGCTGAGTGTGCATACGTGATCACAAGAGCCTGGCTAGGATCTGACGGGTGCCTGACGAGGGAATATCGAGACTGGCTTTCAATGCCACCGCCAAGGATCGCCG
Source organism: Verrucomicrobiia bacterium (assembly GCA_030425385.1). Taxonomy (GTDB): domain Bacteria; phylum Verrucomicrobiota; class Verrucomicrobiia; order Verrucomicrobiales; family DEV007; genus JAACDM01. Next base: position 138,554 of record JAUIAH010000003.1, read on the forward strand.
CGGGCTCTCTCCGAATGACTTCAGACTCGGACTCAAGAGAGTCTCCCAGCCCTTCGCGAAGCTCGATGGTGAAGCCATGGCTGAGAAGTCCGATGGCGTATCGCATGTAGTGGCTTCGAGCGCGATTGGTGATCTCCTCTTTGAGTTCATCATCATGAAGGCCATCAAATTCCTGTGTGGATGATAGGATGACGCCGGGAGATTCTTTGAGTTGGAGATTGCACAGAGAGACGCCGGTCCTCCATGCGTCGATACCCAACAGGTTCTCGTCGATATCGCGATTACCGAAAGGAATTCGATGATCGCGAATATCGGCCCGAAACGCTTTCATCGTAAGCATGTCTAAGGTTGCCTGAATCATGACGGGTAGTGGTTAGACAGCAAGGCGCGTGGCGGCATCGAAATCTTGTGGGAGGAGTCCAGAAGCCACCCGTTGCTCCACCGATCGTTCCCAACTGAACTGACCGCGTTTGCTTCCGACGACCAGTTCATTGGGAATGCGTTCAAATTTCTTATTGCGGATGTGCGTGGCGATGGCGCTGGTCATCAGAGCCACTTCATGCACAGAGACGCGTCGCTTGAGTTCTGGATTGTAGATTAAGGTTTGGGCAATCGCCATTTGCAGCGTTCCGGCAAGGGCATCACAAACATTGTCGACATGGTGATTGGCGAGCAGTTTGACAAAACGCAGGCAGGCTTGATCTACGGAATGGGCATGGACAGTGGAGACGACCAAATGCCCACTTTCGGATGCTTTTAACGCGGTGAGGGCTGTTTCTTCATCGCGGATTTCCCCCAGCATGATGACATGAGGAGCCTGTCGCAAAGCGTCTCGAAGGCCATCCCCAAACGAGGCGCAATCCCTCCCTACTTCTCGCTGGAAGATATTCGATCTGGTGTCGCTAGGGTAGAGATATTCAATTGGGTCCTCGATAGTGATCACGTTCTCGGGTGCCACTCGCATGCGCTCCTGCAATAGAGACGCAATGGTGGTGCTTTTGCCAGAGCCGGTGGGGCCTACGAGAAGAATAAGCCCGTGGTCCAAGCTCTTGAAATGGTCGACGACAGAAGGGTAGAAATGAATCGTCTCAGGAGTAGGTATCGCTGCGGGTAGAAGCCGCATGACCACCGATTGACCATTGCGGTGCTTAAGAGCGGATAGACGGAAGCGATGCCCTGCCAAAGTGACGGCACCTTCGACAGTGTATCCTTGCACCTCGCGTTCCGGAAAGAGTCTGTCCATCAGGGCCTTCCATTGAGATCGAAGGCATTCGGGAAGTTCTAGTTTGTTGGCAGATCCATTGGCGAGCACACAGTAGTCTCCCTGCTCGGATAGAATGATGTCTGAGACACTCGGAATGGTGTCGACGATATCAGTAATCAGGTCTTCCCAGGTCATGGTGTTGTCAGGCCCTCCAGGTCATGGGTAAAAGGAACTGCCATTCCGAGACCACTGGCTTCCATTGAGAAGAGATAGGTATTCTGCTTCTCCTTCAATTGGACGGCTCGAAATCGCTCGAGCTCGATCGTGCTTCCAAACAATGGGAGGATACTAGATGAAATGAGACCGGAGATGCCAACCACAGCAACCAACTCGAAGGCTGCGGAAGCTTGGCAAGAACCACGGCATGATCGGATCTTCATGGATTGAGTTCTCCAATAGGGTTCAAGGTGGATTTGGTATCGACGAGAAGCACGCGAGGGGAGATCTCTTCAAGCGCCTCATAGTACCCTTCAGCGGGATGCTGAAGGACCGGGGTGGGGTGATTGCCGAAGCCGACAAAGGCACGTTCTAGCAATGAACTTGGACCGAGGATCGTCCCATAGATTACCCGTGTGTTCTGAGCGCTAGAGTAGTCGTACTGAAAGAACGAATGATCATCGAGAAGGAAGGCACCCGCGATGGCGCCGGAGGGAATGGCTCCTCCTCCTTGAGTCGATCCTGAAAAGGTGACAGTGGTGGAGGTCAGCACATACAGCACCGGCCGCGTGATCACTTCTTCGAAGCCAATGGTGAAATCGCCAGGACCCGATCCGCCATCGACGACGATCATGAGAGGGGCGTTGGACGGCTGGCTTTCGAGGAAAGTGATGTCGATGCTTTCGTAAGGATGCTTTAGGTAGAGAACTTCCGCTCCGGGAAAGCGGCTGATGTCCATCTTGCATGAATTGCCCTCGACCGGAGGGATGGGGTCGCCTGGAGGCGTGTCCTCTTGTTCCTGAGTGAAAAGTCCGTCGTGGTCTTCCACTGCCTGGGGCAGGCTACTAACATTGATCACGGTGGTCTGACCGCTGATCTCGAGATCCTCAAGATATGGGCCATGAAACAGATAAGGGAAAAGGGCTTCGGTCACTTGCGCGCGGTGGCGATAGGAAGGAGTGGTGGATTGTGATCCTAACAGGTTGATGTCATCGATGATCTCACCGCCGTCCGCGCGCGGGTGGTGGCGGGTGATGAGGAAACCCAAGGAATCGTCTAATTGATCTAGCTGGGGGGCATTGAGAGGGCGCGTCTCTTCCGTTGTATAGAGCACTAGCCGCTGTGAGGTGAGCGCGACCTCGCGAAAGGAAACATCAATCGTGATGCCTTGATTGATTTCACCCGATCGTTTGCACCCGAAATGGATAGATGAGGGGGAGGCGCCATTCTCAGAAACGTAATAGCCTTGGTGGAGAAATGAGGCAGCTGCGCCAAACGGGAGATCGTCGATGGGAACCTTTCCTGAAATGGGCATACGTGATGTTCGAGAACGGGATTGGGGATAGAACGCGACCGGCGTGAGCGACTGCACCGAGGTGGCATCCAAGAGATGAAGGGTGCTATTGGGTGGCAGTTGCATCCCTGTGAGACGGTCGTTGATCTCCGTGACCACATCAGTGGCGGTGTCGTGGTAGTAGGCCTCTTGTCCGATCGTCCGCTGCAAGCTCGCGTGGACAATGGCCTCCAATTGACGTGCCATGGCGTAGTTCTCCCGCTCCTCGATCAGGATCGAATCTGCCTCCATCCGAGACAGATTCGCTCCGAGATTGAGGACGAGCAGTGAAGTCACTGCAGTAAGGAGAAGGGCGATGCTCAGCGCGAAATATCCCCGCTGTTCGCCTTGAGGAGATCGCTGGATGTTCATTTCACCACGGACAGAAAGTAAGTGAATTTGGAAGTGACCGTCTTGGATTCGGGATGGAGTGAAAGGTGCCAATGGTGGTCTGGGAAAGAGACCTGACAGATGCCTTCCTCAGAGCGCGCCCACAATTGATGATCGTCATCATGACGGAGCCAAGCGTGCGTGGCTCCGAGATGGAGACGGCTTTGATGCTTTTGAAAGTCGCTCGTTCGTAGAGCGCACCGGTAGCTGAGATGCTCTTCCCAGCCGCTTCCTGCCGGGAGGAAGATGGAAGCCGTGGAGAAATGCCAGTCTCCTTCATCGGTCAAACGATGCGTGGTGATTGCACTGACTTCACGATTCTCTAGAACTGTCAGAACGGTAAAATCATAAGGGGATTGAGGTGTGGGTGAATCAAATGCACTCGGGTAGGCCTCCTGAAGGCTTTGCGTGACCCGATAACTACTCCAAGCATGTTCTGGCCGATCGAGAGCGGAAAGAAGATGGAAATGGCTCTGATCCCATGATGGATGGAAGGAGAAATTGGCGGCTGCCTCAGAGTTGGGATTCCAGCGATTGCCTCCAATAACATAGGTCATGGTGGCTTCATGGATCAGCTTTTGGAATTCCAGATGAAAGAGCGTCACCTCCATGCTGATATGGTCAGCAGGAAGCACAGAGGCAGCGTCGCCGCGAGCATTCACCACCTGCTTTTGTGTCCCATGCATGCTTGTGAGGACGGACAAGGCAGTGAAGGCAGTGCTTATCGCTAAAGTCGCCGTGGTGACGACCAGAATGATTTCACTGATGGCAAAGCCTCGTGAGCTGTAGCGATGGATTCTCACGATGGGATGATGCTAGTTGGTGGATGCGACCCGCACAATCGACCGGAGCCGATTGCCGAGGTCGAATTGGTCATACGGAGGATCTGCAGAGAAGGCGCTGAGCGAGGTCTCGGCTTGAGGGAAACCAGCTTGCTTGAGGTAGGGATGGAGGTGGTCGAACCGTTCTTGGTCGGACTCGGCGGTGAGCCATGCGTCCGCGGCCTGATCACTGCTTCGGGAAAAGGCAAGCTTTGCGGCGGTCAGTGCCTCTGCTTTGGCTATTGCTTCCTGTTGGGAGGTGAGTCCTCCAAGGTTGCGCAGGGTAGGGTAGGATGCCGTCCCCACCAAGACCGTGACCGAGATCACGACGAGCATTTCGATGAGAGAGAATCCCTTTCTGGATCGGCGTTCAAGTTTCGCGAGCATGGGAGGAGGCGACTGATGAGGGTCCAATAAACGATGCTTCCACTATAATTTCTATAATTTAATCAGCTTGGTTCGCTGGCTTGCTCGCGGGCATGCGAGTTTTCGGAAAGCTGAGAAGGTTTTGCCAGGCACGCTGCGAAAAGCCTGTTGAATCGAGAAAGCTAGATTCGAAATGGCGAGGGGCGGCCGTCGATAGATCGCATCGGTGAGCAGATTCTTAGGCCGTGCTCGGTGGGCACGTAGCCCTTTATGAGGTCATGCGTGTTCGCCTCGACTTGGGTGACGCCAGCGTGTCCCTTTCACAAGGCCCCAGAGAACTTGCGCTTTCTCGCTTTAGCTATAGAGGAAAGCCCGCTAAACTAGCCTTCCAGTCTACTCTAGAATCACCATGAGTTCACAATCCACCACAAAGAGCAAGCAAGACAAGCCCGCCAAAGAGCGTGGCGAAGCCATGACCGGGGCGGAGATCCTGGTCAGCTGTTTGGAGCGGGAGGGCGTCGAGGTCATGTTTGCCTACCCTGGCGGGGCGAGCATGCCCATTCACCAGGCGCTGACACGATCCAAGCAGATCCGCACGGTCTTGCCGCGCCATGAGCAGGGTGGTTCCTTTGCAGCCGAAGGCTACGCGAGAGCAACTGGCAAGGCGGGTGTGTGCATGGCCACGTCCGGCCCAGGGGCTACGAACTTGGTGACGGCGATTGCGGATGCGTTTCTCGATAGCACGCCTTTGGTGACGATCACTGGGCAGGTGCCGCAATTCATGATTGGGCGAGGCGCTTTCCAAGAGACGGATTTCTTTGGGATGACCTTGCCCGTGGTGAAGCACAGCTACTTGGTGACGGACATCAATGAGATCCCGCGGATCGTGAAAGAAGCCTTCCACATCGCGACCTCGGGTCGACCGGGGCCGGTGGTGATCGATATGCCGAAAGATGTGCAAGAGGCGAAGGCGCAGCCGGTGTATCCGAATGAGGTCCACTTGCGAGGTTACGATCCCAGCCGACCCCTGGACGAAGTAGCGTTGAATGAAGTCATCGGGCTGATCAAGGAGGCCAAACGCCCCATGATCTACTGTGGCGGTGGCATCATCACGGCGGAAGCGTGTGAAGAATTGAACGAATTTGTCCAGCGGACCGGAATCCCGGTGGCGACGACCATCATGGGAATAGGGGCCTTTCCCGAGAGCCATGATCTCTCGCTCAAATGGCTCGGCATGCACGGAACGGTCTACGCGAACAATGCCGTGAATGAGGCCGATCTGTTGCTGGCTCTCGGCGTGCGCTTTGATGATCGCGTGACCGGGAAGGTGTCAGAATTCGCCAAGCACGGGACGATCGTGCACGTGGATATCGACAATTCCGAGATCAACAAGAACAAGGACGTTCGACTGCCCATCCTGGCCAACGTGAAAGAGGCACTGGCGCGGCTCAACACCTTACTGGACAAGGCTGGCGCCAAGCCGAAAGCAAGCGGGCATGACCAATTTCCCGAGTGGTATGCGCAGATCGCTGATTGGAAGGCGAACAATCCGCTCAAGTATGATGATCCGGATCCGAACTTGATCCCGCCGCAGTATCCCATTGAGGAGCTGTTCAAAGTAAGCGGCGGCGATCTCATCATGACCACGGGCGTGGGGCAGCACCAAATGTGGGCGGGGCAGTTCTATCATTTCGACAAGCCACGGCGTTTCATCACTTCCGCTGGACTCGGGTCCATGGGGTATGGGTATCCAGCAGCGCTCGGAGCCAAACTTGCCTACCCAGATGTGGAAGTTGTCGACATTGATGGCGATGGCTCCTTCCTTATGAACATTCAGGAGCTGGCGACGGCAAAGGTGGAGAACATCGCTGCGAAAGCCATCATTCTGAACAACCAGCACCTCGGCATGGTGGTGCAGTGGGAAGATTTGAAGTACGAGAGCAATCGGGCACACACCTATCTTGGGCGTCCGGATGAGCCCTCAGACATCTATCCGGACTACGTGAAGATGTGCGCATCCTTCGGGGTCACCTGCGAACGCGTGGTGCACCGCGAGGATGTGCGTCCGGCAATCGAGCGCATGCTTGCGGCGAAAGAGGCCTATGTGCTCGACATCATCGTTCCCTATACGGAACACGTGTTGCCGATGATCCCAGGAGGTATGACCTACAAGGACATCATCACCGAACGGATCGGCGAAGAATTCCAGAAGAACGCCAACAAGCACATCCCGACTGCGCTGTAGCGTGAGACTGGCCGATGGTAGTGGCCGTCCTCAGCGATAGTCACGATCGCCTCGATCATCTGGAGGCGGTCTTGCAGTCCGTACGAGATTCGGGAGCGGCGCAGCTGTGTTTCTTGGGAGACTTCTGCGCCCCCTTTGCGCTCGCCTGTCTTGCGGAAGGGTACGATGGGCCGATCGATGCTGTCTTCGGGAACAATGATGGCGATGTCTTCTTGTTAGGTCAGGTGGCTAGCAAATTCCCTCACGTCCGCTTTCATCACCCTTTGGCAGAGCTTGAAATCGATGGGGCACGGATTGCGCTGCAACATTATCCCGAGTTAGGGAAACGGTTAGCGCAAAGCGGTGCCTACGATGCAGTCTTTACGGGGCATGATCACCAACGGTATGTGGAGACTATTGGTGACACCTTGTGGGCCAATCCCGGAGAAATCATGGGACGCTTTGGCGTCGTCAGCTACGGATTGTACGACACTGTCGAGCGGAGCTTCCGGCACGTGGAAGTGTCAGTGCACTAGCGCTTTCCTGGGTCCGTTGGCTGGATCAGGATGAAGGGGGAGACCACCTGGCAGATGAAGGTGGCTTTCATAGATTGCCAGTAGCTGCCGTGAGGCGCGGAGGGTCGGACGAGGTCTCCATTCTTCAACCAAGCGTGGACCTGGTCCTGATCATCCTCCGCGAAGGCTCGCCCCACCTGCGTGAGGTCTAGCATGGGGTCAACATAGATGAGTGCCCCACTTTCGAGATGAGGCTTGAGAATTTCCCAGTCCGCCTCACCAGAGTACTTCTCTAACTTGTCTGCCAAGGTAGAATCATCGCGACCGAGCATCGCATAGCGCATGGGTTCTTCGTGAGGAAGAGAGTGAGAGTCGCCGTTGTCTGGCATGATGTGAGGAAATGGTGAGGGGTGGAAACAGCAAACCCGCGTGACCGGGAGGTCACGCGGGTTTGGCTTGTGAGGGAATCAACGACGTCGTTGAAAGAGCAGCGAGTCGCGTTCGCTCTGGATTTAGACCACCATGTCCTTGAGCTTCTTGAGCGGACGGACTTTGACGGCAACGGAAGCAGGCTTGGCTTTGAAGATGGTCTTCTCGCCAGTGAATGGATTGATACCCTCACGCTCTTTCGTTGCTGGCTTCTTCACGGTAGCGATCTTGAGAAGGCCGGGGAGGACGAACTCACCCACAGAACGTTTCTTGATGTGCAGCTCGATGACGTCCGTAAGGCTATCGAGCACAGCGGAGACCTGACGGCGGCTGAGCTCGGTTTCCTCAGCGATGGCGTCGAGGATCTGCGTCTTGGTGTATTTGTCTTTAATGGTAGATGGTTTCTTGGCCACGATGTTGTTTGAGTAGGTTTTAACTAGGGGATTTCGCAATCTCTTGCCCAAGCTTTGCCCTTTCAACAAGCACTTTTTTAAGAAAACCCTTATTTTTTAAGGGCTTGACGATTGTCGGATCTCGTTAGGAAGGTCGCTCTCGTCGTCCTTTCGTTGATCCATGACCTCTTCTGATCCTCTCGTTCTTGTCACTAACCAGGTCCCTAAAGAGCACTTTCCGGCTCTAGCAGAGCTTCCGCTGAGATGGGAATTTGCCACGCACCCTGAGACCCTGATGCCTCGCGAGGAACTTCTCGACCGTGTCTCTGAGGCGCAGGTGATTATTAGTCAGGGTGAGGTGCTTGTAGACGAGGCTCTGCTAGAGCGTGCGCCTCATTTGAAGATCGTCGCGAATGTTGCGATTGGGACGGACAACTTTGACGTGGAGGCGATGGCGCGGCGCGGAGTCTGGGCGACGAATGCGCCTGATGCCTTCACGGCTTCAACAGCCGATGCGACTCTGGCATTGCTCCTGGCGGTGACTCGGAATGTGGTCCGCGGAGATCGGTATGTTCGTGAGGGTATTTGGCACGATGAGGGGATGCGGCCAGCTCGGTGGGAGGGGCCTTTGTTAGGTGGATTGACTTTGGGGCTCGTCGGATATGGAAAGATTGCTAGGGCGGTGGAGGAGCGTGCTCGGGCATTTGGGATGACCGTCTTGCACACACGTCAGTCACCTGATGAGAGTGATGGCTTTCGTGAGCTTGAGGATTTGGTGAGGGCCGTGGATGTCTTGAGCTTGCATATTCCCCTGACGGAAAGTACGCGGCATCTGATAGACGCGTCGTTGCTTGCCAAGATGAAGCCCGGAGGATACCTGATCAATCTGGCTCGGGGTGCGGTGGTCGACGAAGCGGCATTGTTAGGTGCCTTGCAAAGTGGTCAATTGGCTGGGGCGGGACTCGATGTGTTTCCGCAAGAGCCTTATGTGGCACAGGAATTGCGGGCCCTGCCTCAGGTGCTCCTAACACCTCACCTAGGTGGCGCTGCGAGGCAGGCACGGCTGGCAGCGCGTGCAGTGGCTGCGGAGAACGTCGCCGCCGTCTTACGCGGAGAGTTGCCGCAGACGCCTGTCAACCATCCTCACGTATAGAGACCGTGTAGCCGATGGGGGACGGACGCACGGTCTCTTTACGGGAGTGGAAATCGATGGCAGTTGGGTGGCTGGTGAATTGATTGGCTATGATAATAATTAATCAAGCGGAAATTATCATTATTCATGAAATATCTTGTACTTGATGGCCGGGTGCAGGTTGCCTAGTTGCTAGTTGCGCGCAGAAGCGCGAAACTTGTAAGGCTACGCTTCGCTCATGATCCGTCATTTCATTCTGCCCCTCATTCTCGTGTGGACGGCCGCTTCGGTCGTTCATGCGCAGGTCACAGAGGCGGATGTGGTCATCCCGGAAATGGGTCAGACGACGAGTGCCAGCAAGCAGTTTCGCATCATTGGGGGGGATCGACAGATCCGGAATGCCTTCGCGTCCTATGCGGAGCGAGTGAAGAACCGTTTCCTCCAGGCCCTGCAAAAGGACAAAGAGGATGCGTGGCACCATCGCATTCTCATCCGCGTGGCGGGGCGCTTGACGGATCCCTCTCCTGAGGAGTCGATCGATTGGAAAGTGAGTCAGTTTGGGAATCACTTCACGCTTGAGATTCGGGTGACCTTGAGCGCGGCGTTTGATCGCGAGACGATGACGGCCGCGCTCTTGCACATGCTGATGTTCGAGATGGCGTTGCGTGATGTGGAGGTGGCCGTGAATGATCAACTGATCCCCCGATGGCTGCGAGTGGGATTGCCAGGTGCCTTGAAACGGCGGGAAGCGGGGCGCCCGAGCGGATTCTTCAAGACGATGTTCGAGCTGAATCTGATCACGCCAGCAGACGAGATTCTCACGGCGACCAAGGATGACGTGGATGCGGTGTCGCGCTCTGTTTATGAGGCCTCTGCGAGTGGCTTTGTCCTCATGCTCCTGGACCAGCAGGGAGGCCCCGCCAAGTTTGCGAAGCTGCTTCATGGGCATGGGGGAAGCCATGGCGTGCGGGGGCACGACCTCCTGGCGCGGTATTTCCCGGCCTTGCGTGGGACCAAAGAGCGGCTGGAGAAGACCTGGATCCTCTATTGTTCGAAATTAGCGGCTCCACAGGCGATGGAATTTCTCAATCCAGAAGCGACCGAGCGCGCCTTGGCGGAAGCGCTGCAGGTGTCCTTCCTGGAATTTGTCCCGGAAACGGCACCCGAGCGGTCCCCGAAGCCGATCCGATTTCTTGGCAATCTGTGGTCGCGAGGGAAGGCGGAGAAAGACAACGAGAAGGGAGATGAGGGATCGGCCCCTGAGGATGCAGGGGCAGGAGAGGGGGAGCGGCCCACCCAGGCGTTTGAAGGGACGTTGGCTGACTTTGAGCGCTTTCTTGGGAGGGCGGACCGCGAGGAGATTCTGATCCCGGTTCGCGATCGATTGCTGCATCTGAACGTGCGCTCATTTCCCCTCTATCGCCCCCTGGTGCAAGATTATCAGGAGGTGGTCGCGAAGCTCCTCGCTGGTCGGCCCGAAGGGGTGGCGAAGCACTTGGAGGCACTCGCGGAGGAGCGGGGGCGCATGACGCAGCTGCTGGACGCGATCCGAATCTTCATGGATGAGCATGAGAGACGCCCTCGGGACACGAAGACGGGCGTCTTCGACAACTATCTCCGTCAGGTAAGGGAGATCGAACGTGGGTCGCGGGCCAGTCAGGATCCCATTTCTAAATACATGGATGAGGTGGAGAACGCGTTGGAATAGTCCGAGATGAGTGCCAAACGCCCGCCTAAAACGAGTCGTTTGACCTTGCAGGAGCACGCCCTGCTGTTACTGCTTCTTGGCATCCTCGTGCTTGGATCGTTCGTGCGTTACAAGCGCTACGAAGCCGAACCTGCACCGACGACTACCACTCCAAACACACCATTTCCTGAGTCAGCAACCGACTCCCTTCCCTGATGGCGAAGCAATTAGATTTCGATGAAGCCGTGGGCCAGTTGGTCGAACGGGATCCACGATATCCGTTAGGTGCCTACCATTTCATGCGTGACGCGCTTGATGCCACCCTGCGCCAAGTGCGTCAACCGGCGGATGCATCCGAGCAGCGTCACGTTTCAGGGAAGGAACTTGCCGATGGGATCCGCACCTACGCGCTGAAAGAGTTTGGCCCCATGGTGATGACGGTCTTTGAAGAGTGGAACATCCGTTCCTGCGCCGACTTTGGTGAAATCGTCTTCAATCTCATCGAGGCACGGGTCTTTGGGAAGACCGAGGACGATCGAAAGGAAGATTTCGAAGGGCATTACGACTTCCAAGATGCCTTCGTGAAGCCTTTCCTTCCCAAGGTGGCGCCTGGAAACGCCTAGTTGCGCGATTGGAGGATCTGGATCACCTCACCTCGCTCAGGGAAGCGACCGAGGTCGTGTTTGCAGTAGATCCGCTCGCCATCCACGGTCACATCGAAGATGCCGCCGCCGCCAGCGATCAATTCGGCATCCACTCCCGTCGCCGCTTTCAAGTCAGCTGCTAAACTAGCAGCCTTCGGTTCATAATTTCACTGCGCGCAATACTCGATCTGAATCTTCATAGGTGAGGAACTCGGTTAGGCGAGGCTGGCACTGCTTGGCGAAGCGGTCAACGCCTTTACAAGCGAGAAATGCGTGCTCTAGGCTGGCGACACCATGGCTAGCAAAGACGGGAAACTCACCCCCATGATGCAACAGTACCAGGGCCTGCGAAAGAGCCTGCCCGAGGATGTGCTTCTCTTATACCGTCTGGGCGACTTCTATGAACTCTTCTTCGACGATGCTAAGGAAGCGGCAGGGATCCTCAACGTGGCGCTGACCAAACGCAACGGGATGCCCATGTGCGGCGTGCCCCATCACTCGGCAGAAGGCTACATTGGCAAACTGATCCAGGCAGGGAAACGCGTCGCCATCGCGGAACAAACGAGCGATCCCCAGCCAGGTAAGATTGTAGAACGGGCCATCAGCCAAGTGATCAGCGCGGGGACGATCAGCGATCTGAATCTGTTAGAAGCGACCCAGTCAAATTATCTCGCGGGCGTCTATCAAGCCAAGAAAGTGTCAGGATTGGCTTACATCGATCTCAGCACGGGAGATTTCCGGGTCACGGAGTTCACTGATCGACAGGCGTTGCGAGACGAAGTGCATCGTATCTCGCCTTCCGAACTGCTCTTCAGTGATGAACAGGAGAAGCTCTTTGGGGATCTGCCAGGGGGTGCAGCCTATGACGGTTACGCATTTCTCTTTGATCAGGCGGTCCATCAGTTGAAAGAGCACTTCAAGGTGCATTCGTTAGATGGATTTGGTTGTGGGACACACACTGCGGCGGTGAGTGCGGCGGGTGCTCTCATGCACTATTTGCAACAAGTCCTTCGGCGACAGTTGGATCACATTCTTTCCCTGCAACCATACCACACAGATGCGGGGGTGCTCATCGACATCGCCAGTCAGGTGAATCTGGAGCTGGTCTCCAGCCGCGCGGGCAAGCAGCACACGCTCTTGCATGCTCTTGATGAAACGCGCACACCGATGGGAGCTCGTAAGTTGCGTGATTGGATGCTGCACCCGCTGCGAAATTTGGATGCCTTGCACAAACGTCAGGGAACCGTCGCGACCTTCTTGCAGCAGCCGTTCGTCCTCTCGCAGTTGCAGGAAGGGCTGAAGGGTATCCGTGATGTGGAGCGTACGCTTGGGCGCTTGAGTCAAGGCACGGGTAATGGTCGTGATCTGCGTCACTTGTTAGGGGCGTTACAGTGCCTTCCTGACTTGCGTGGTCACCTCCAAGCCTTGCCTTCCATCGAGGAAGCGAGTTTGTTAGGAGAGTGGTTGGAGCGTTTGCCAGAGTTTCCTGACCTTTGTGAGCGGCTTGAGAAAGCGCTCGTCGAGGAGCCGCCCGTTTCCATCAAGGAAGGTGGCATCTTTCGTGATGGTTACTCCGCGGACCTCGATGAGATTCGGAAAGCGTCGACTGAGGGGAAGCAATGGATTGCCGATTTGCAAACACAGGAGATTGATCGCACCGGGATCAAGTCGCTCAAGGTGCGTCACAACGCTGTCTTTGGCTATTTCATCGAAGTGACGAAAGCAAATCTGGCACAAGTGCCAGAAGATTACCATCGCAAGCAGACAACAGCCAATGCCGAGCGATTCATCACGCCAGGACTGAAGGAGATGGAGAACAAGATCTTGGGGGCGGATGAGCGCATGCGCGCCTTTGAGCACGAGGAATTTCTTGCTTTGCGAGGTGAGGTGTTAGAGCAGCTGCGGCTTCTGCAAGTGGTGGCAGATGCTCTAGCAGAAATTGATGTCATCGCTGGGTTGGCCGAGAAGGCGCGGCTCTACAACTATTGCCGGCCGGTTCTCAATGAATCCAAGAACCTTTACCTGAAAGAAGGACGGCATCCTGTGCTGGATCAGCAATTGACGGACGAAAAGTTTGTTCCTAACGACACCACTCTGGATCACGAAGCCAACCGACTGCTCCTCATCACGGGCCCTAACATGGCTGGAAAGTCGACTTATATCAGGCAAGTTGCGTTGCTTGTGCTCATGGCGCAGATGGGCAGCTTCATCCCAGCGACGCAGGCGGAGATCGGTCTCGTCGATCGCATCTTCACCCGTGTCGGGGCCAATGATGATTTGGCGAGGGGGCAATCAACCTTCATGGTCGAGATGAATGAGACGGCGAGCATCATCAACAATGCGACGGATCGTAGTCTGATTGTGTTAGACGAAATTGGGCGAGGCACGTCGACCTTTGACGGCTTGTCGATTGCCTGGAGCGTGGCCGAGCATGTGAATGATCACATTCAAGCGCGGACACTCTTTGCCACTCATTATCATGAACTCACGGCGCTGGCGCAAAGTCGACCGAGCGTGCAGAACTACAACGTTGCCGTGCGTGAGTGGAATGAGGAGATCATCTTCCTGAGAAAGATCGTTCCCGGCGCTGCGGATCGCAGCTATGGTATTCAGGTGGCGCGTCTCGCCGGGTTACCCAAAGAAATCATCGAACGGGCGCAGGCCATCCTGGATCATTTGGAGACCAGCAATCGCGCTCAAGGCGAGGAGGGGGCGCCGCCCGTGAAGAAGCGCGCCCGTCCCACGCGCGCCAAGGAGAAGGGCGACGTGCAGCCGGAAAGTTCGTCTCCGCAAATGACCTTGTTTACCTAGAAGGAAAGTGCTGGCGAGACCAAGTATCGCTTGCGTTTCCTCTGCCAAGGCGGCTAGTTCCCCGCCCCGGTCGTAGGCGCCCCCGTGACCGGGCTTCGAAGGGGGCACTGTCGGACGTTATCAACGAACCTACAACCTAACCCTTAACGAGTTATATGAGTACAGAAACAGAATTGTCTGCCTTGTCAGACATGATCTCGAAGTCGTTCCAGACGTATCGAGAAGGCAGCATCGTCAACGGTACGGTGCTTGAAATCAAACCGCAGGTCGTCCTGGTCGACATCGGTTATAAATCAGAGGGAGCGATTCCGATCACGGAATTCGAGGATGAAGAATTTGAAGTGGGGGACGAGATCGAAGTCCTTCTAGAGCGCCTTGAGAACGATGAGGGCATGGTGGTCCTCTCCAAGGAGAAAGCCGCTCACAAGCAGAACTGGGACAAGATCGTCAAGGTTTACCAAGATGGTGGCCTGGTGCGGGGCAAAGTGAAATCCGTCGTCAAGGGCGGACTCATGGTCAATGTGGGCGTCGAGGCCTTCTTGCCAGGCTCCCAGATCGATATCATTCCACCGAAAGATCTCGCTGAGTACGTCGGGAAGGTCTTCGAGTTCAAGATCGTCAAGGTCAACGACGATCGGAAGAACATTGTTCTGAGCCGCCGCGAAGTCATCGAGCAAGAACGCGCCGAGCTTCGCCAGAAATTCCTCTCTGAGGTGCAGGTGGGCGATAAAGTCGAAGGCTTGGTCAAGAACATCACTGACTTCGGAGTCTTTGTCGATCTCTCTGGCATGGACGGCTTGCTCCACATCACGGACATGAGCTGGGGCCGCATCAGTCATCCAAGCGAGATGGTGGCCATTGGGCAGAATCTCGAAGTGATGATCTTGGAAGTGAATCGCGAGAAAGAGCGCGTGTCGCTCGGTCTCAAGCAGATGGCAGACAATCCATGGGAGAACATCGAAGATCGCTATCCTGTTGGGCACCAAGTCAGAGGGAAGATCACCAAGCTCGTACCTTATGGGGCGTTTGTGGAGATCGAAGACGGTGTCGAAGGCCTCATTCACGTCTCTGAGCTTTCGTGGACGAAGCGGATCACCCGTCCATCCGATGTGCTCGAACTCGACCAGCAAGTCGAGGCCGTGGTCTTGGGCATCAACAAGGAAGAGCAGAAGATCTCCTTGGGTGTGCGTCAACTGGAGCCCAATCCCTGGGACGAAGTGGAAACCCGTTACCCCGTTGGCAGCCAGATCAACGGCAAGATCCGCAACCTCACCGCCTATGGTGCCTTTGTGGAACTGGAAGATGGTATTGACGGCATGATACACGTCTCCGACCTCAGTTGGACGCGTAAGATCAATCATCCAAGCGAGCTGCTCAAGAAAGGGCAGGAACTCGATGCGGTCGTCATTGACATCGATAAGACCAATCAGCGTATCAGCTTGGGCATCAAGCAACTGGAGAATGATCCATGGTCTGAGATCGACACCCGATTCAAGGTTGGCGACCTCGTCAAGGGCACCGTTGCCAAGATCGCGAGCTTCGGAGCCTTCGTGCAATTGCAGGATGACATCGACGGCCTCGTGCACATCTCACAGCTCAGTGAAGATCACGTCTCACGGGTCAAAGACATCCTCAAAGTGGGTGACGACGTTGAAGCGCGCGTCATCAAGGTCGACAAAGTAGAGCGTCGGATTGGACTCTCGATCAAAGCGGCCAACTACGATCAGGAGCAACTCGAGCGCGAAACCAAAGCCTTCGAGGCTCTCCGCCCAAGTGCAGATCTGGTTGGACTCGAGCACGCCTTCAACCTGGCCACCGAAGAGTGGAGCCCGGGCGAAGACAGCAGCGGGGACAAAGAGTAACCCACCCAAATTCTCGAAGAAGGCGCACCCACAAGGTGCGCCTTCTCTCTGCCACTTCAATAAAAGCACATTGCTTTTATTGAAATAGCGGTTGACGAGGTGAGGCGATGGGGCGTTAGCTGGTTGGGATGAAGCCACGTCAGATGCAGATTTGGACCTCCGAGGGCTCGCGAGGGCAGTATTTCCATGTGATCGCACGTACGGCGAATCGCGTGTGGTGCCTGGATGATGAGGCGAAACGAATGTTTGTGCGCTTGATGCGCAAGACGGAGGCGTTCTCAGGGTGTGCGGTGGTGAGCCACTGCTTGATGGATAATCATTTCCACCTGGTTCTCTTTGTACCGAATCGCGAGGGCTTGGAGAACGATCTGAGCGATGAGGCGTTCTGGGATCGCTTGGCGGCACTCTACACGCGCGAGGAAATGGACGCGATCCGGATGCGGATGATGCTCTTTCATCGGTTGAATCCCGGTCCCGTAGGGTTGGCGCAAGAGGCGTCTTACCGGCAGACGTTCTTGAAGCGAATGTGGGACCTGAGCGAGTTCATGAAGACACTCCTGCAACGATTCTCGACATGGTTTAACAAGCGCCATGACCGAGTGGGGCGGCTGTGGGAACAGCGTTTCAAGAGTTTGGTGATCGAAGGTCGGCAGGAGTCGTTGATGGCGGTGACTGCCTACGTGGATCTGAATCCTGTGAGGGCGGGGATGGTGGAGGATCCGAAGGACTATCGGTGGTGTGGCTACGCAGAGGCGATGGCGGGGAAACGAGAGGCGCGCTGTGGATTGGGGCACTTGATGCATGGACAAGGAGATTGGCGCGTTGTTAGTCGGGAATATGGAAGGCTCCTCAGTGGAGAGCCCTCTGAGGGTGCATCGACAGATCGTGCGAAAGTGCATGCGAATCTCTCTCTGCCAGTGCTACTGCGCTGTCGGGTGCGCCATTTCACAGATGGCGTTGTCATTGGGTCGAAGGCTTTCGTCGACGCCTTCTTTGAAGCCAAGCGCACCTACTTTGGTTCCAATCGGAAGGACGGTGGTAGGAAGTTGCCTAAGGGGCAGTGGGGGCAGATCCGCAGTTTGAGAGATTTGCGGGATGATCAATCAGGATGAGATCCTAACGGAAATTTGTCAATCGAGGCCGTCTGCGTAGTCATCGAAATCATCACCGCTTTGTCGCCGACGTCTGGCGTGGCGAATGGCCATCCCCACAATGACCGCAATGGGAATCAGTGTTAGGAAAGTGTAGAGTGCTTTCTTCCCGGCCATGCTCTTCACCTGGAAAGTGACCGATGCTGGTTTGACTCCCCGCGCAGTGGCAGCGACACGGACGCGATAAGCACCCGATTGACGGAGCGAGAATGATGCACGGGTGCCATCAACGGTCTTCTTGGGTATCTTGGCGCCAGGTGGCCCCGTGACGGTGACCAGATACTGACACCCGGGTGGGGGATTCACCACACGCCAACTAACAGAAACGCTTCCTGAAGTGATCACCATATCTTTCCGTGGTGACTGAAGAATGATCTCGCTCAATGCACTTGGATCATCAGTTGACGTCGCCTGCGCATTGCCAACATCGAAGCTGCCTTGTAGCCGGTTGCCGTCTTGCGTGGTGACGTCTACCTGATGCCTCCCTGCCTGGAGCGCTGGAAAGCTGACGCGAGCTGTCGGCGTTCTTTGAACCAAGGGCACTCCATTCGGAGGCGTAAGCGTCACTTCATATTCCATTCCTGCGGTCGCATTGAAACTATCCCAAGAAATGACGGCATCCCCCCCTTCACGAAGGCCTTGGGGGACCTGCAAATTCCCTAACTTGGCGCTTCCGGTTCCTGTCGGAGTTGTGTCGCCCGCTAGCCTAACCAAACGGACGTTCACCTGAAGGACATACTCCCCTTGAGTGTCCCGGTGGGTGAAAGCCCCGATCTCGCCGTTCACCGGCACATGCTTGAGGCTCTTGAACTCTCTCACCGCGATCTGGTCGTCTGTATCGACGATGTTCTCCTTGTCTTCACGCGCATCAGTGATCTCTACTAACAAATAGGCTGTGAGGCCTCTAGCGATAGCCTCTTGCCGAGTCTTGGCCCTCGCTAACCAAAGAAAAGTTCGTTGATCGCGGAAATCATTCGCTTTGGGAAAGCTCGCAAAGAGCTCCTCCACATCCCGCGATGGATCGCTGATGACGCGGTGGAGCGCAGGGGTTTTTGAGGAGGCAGGATCTCCGAAACGCTTGAGAAACAGGTGACTCCCTCTCTCTAGCAGAGGGATGCGATTGGCACTCTGACTGGTGATGGATTGGATCTCAGGAGAGAGAAGAGTGTACTGCCAACGCCCGTGGTTGCCCCAATCAAAGCGGTCAGTGAGCAAGTCGCGGACAAGAGTCTTCGCTTGCATGACCTTGTCGTGCCCAATGCCATATCGAGTTCCAGTCATTGAGCCTGACACATCCACCAAGACGAAGATGTCTTTAGGTAAGGCGCGCTCCTGAGCGACTGCTTGCACACAAGCAGTGATCAAGATGAGGAAGCCAATAGCGAATCTCGACATAGAATGTGAAGCTCTAACGGACGCGCTGCATGCGCTTGGGAGTGATAAAGAGTGCTAGAAGGGCGCAGATGACGAAGATCAGAACGGTGATGAAGACGAGATCCTTGTCCACCGTCCATGGGCTCAGCAGGTCCTTCAACACCCGCTGATACATTTCCGGGTCTTGTGCATCATTGTAAGTCATTCCGGCCGATTCAGCAGCACGGAAGAAGGACTCGCCTTCACCACCCGCATCTTGTTCGAGGCGCACGTCGATGAAGTGCACCATGTCACTGGGAAAGACGGTGGCAAAGCCCTCGTCTCCATTGAAATAGTGCGCGTCCGTTTCACGGTAGAGCACGCGCCGATCTTTCCCATCGGTGATGATGAGAAAGAGGCGATTGGGGAATGTGAGGGGATCTTGCTGGTTGACATCAAGGTAAGTTTTCCAAATGCCCTCGCTGATAGGTGATCCTTGGTCGGTGCTCACGCCTTCGATGTGAGCGATCGCTTCGTCGGCATTCTCAAAAGCTTGCACTGAGCCGGAAAGGGAATCCATCTGGCCGGGCGTCACGTCCATGATCTCTCCGATAGACCGGTAGGTGGGTTCGCGGTCGAAAGTGGTGATCACAAATTTCGATTTGTTAGGAAATTGAGGCAAGATGGTACGAAGGATCTCACGAGCTTGTGCAATGGGCTCCTCCATGCTGCCCGAATTATCGAGAAGGATGGCCACCAGTGATGGCTTGCTTAGACCTGGAATGAAGAGTACGGCGAGCCCTAACAGAGGCAGTAAGAGCCAAACCTTCGTTTGACGGAACGCACGGCGCAGACGTGTGACTGTGCGCACTTCTTCTCGCGGGGTATGCGCCTGTGGTGCCAAATTCTTTAACTTCTGCCGTGTGAAGCTTCCTCGAAGTTTCACCAAGGCGATGACTGGGCAGAGCATGGCGATGGTGAAGCTGATCAATGTTGGCAATTCATAATTGGTCCGGAAGGCTTCTCCTCGGCGACTGACAAAGGTGATCCATGCCACAAGGAGAAGAGCGGTGAGACAGCCAGCAACGAGCCAGGCGCGCCATAGATTAAAGATCCGGGTAAAGCGAACAGGAGGATCGCCTGGTAGAGGATTGGTATCTGAGTTAGGGTATGGGCGTCGGTAGACCTTGGCCATGATCAAGACCATGAAGATCATGATGAGCACGGTGGCAATCGGCGTGACCCAGAACTTAAGGCTCAGCAGATTGGCGTGTTGAAAGTATTTCAGCAACGTTGGCCAAACGTTGTTGAAGCGTTCTGTGAGGGCGTCCAGATTCATGCCTTAGTTAGGAAAACCGGTTTAGCTGAGGATGACTTGCGTTTCTTCATTCTCCCAACCCCGTTCACGCCGCAAGCCATAGGCGAGCACACAGAGGATCTGTCGACGCGGCAGATCCAGGTGACGGTAAACTCGTGGAAGCTGTTTGGACGCGTTGTTGCGCACGAAGCTGGCGTCGGTGTCCGTGAAGTCGGAGAACAGTGGAACGTAGTTTGGAGTATAACCAGCGAGTCGCCTCGTCTTCGTCAGAAGGGTTTCCACCATAGGGTTCACTTGATCGGCAATGGCTTGGCATCCGTCATGAGACGAAAGAGCGCCGCAGAAATTCGGGAGATGGCGCAATTCCTCCACGAGAATGAGGTGATCACTGATGCTCTGCTCAAGGACATCGCGGTAGAGGGCGCGGTGAATCGTCCGGGCGCCTTCCTCAGGAGACGATGTGCGTTGCAGACGTTCAGACAACGAGAGATCACAAATATAACCACTTTCCTCAGCGGCCTGCAGGAGTGCCCGCCAACGGGCTTGAGGCAGCGATGCTTGCTTGTGATGAAAGCGTGAGAGGATCCAGCTCATAAGGGCTAAGGATTCTCCAGGGTCCTCGGCTTCAGAAAGCGCATCATAGATAGTGCCGATGCGTTCTCGGATGTCTGCTAAGGAGTCGAGAAATTGGCGCGGGCCTTCGACTGCTTTGGGAATCCATTCGTCATTCTGAAAGAAGGGTGAGGCAGCCCCGGAAGCGGGAGTGGCGCGGTCCGTCGACAAGCGAGAACTCTCGCCAAGGTGATCGCGCAGCCGATCGGCGACTTGGCTGGTGTCTAACGTCGGGCTGGGCAAATTTCCTGGCAAATGACGCAAACTGTCCTCCACTCCTTCCAGGCGAAGCCGCTGGCGCTTCAACTCGTCGTGCTGATTCTTAAAACGTTGGGCGAGCCACCATCCTAATAGAAAGAGTGAGATAGGAAGAAGGACAAAGGCACTGAGCATGAGCCAGAGAAGGCGGCCTTGAAGGCCTTCCGTGATCCGGTGAATCCGGGCCACATCATTGCTGAGCCCTTGGTGTCGACGGCGTGCTTCAGCTTCCTGGATACCTGTCTCGCGTTCGAGAGATTCCAGTAGATCACTTCTTGTAATGGCTTGTAAGTTGGCCTCGATCGCCTCGATGCGGGTTGTATCGGCGGATGCCTCCACCATTCCCTCGGGCTCCTCAACCTCAGAGGAATCCTGTGCGGGGACCGTCGCTATGAGGAGCCAAGCTGCGAGCGGCCACCGGAGCCAAGTGGAGAATCGCCGAGGAACGATAGCCATGAGAGGTGTAGGGTAGCCCGCTCCTTGCGAAGTGCAATCGTTCACCGTGTGCTCTCAGCGCCCGATAAGTGGTTGTTCACCAAATACTTGGCAAAGAGCTGTGCCTTGAGGAGACTACCATCTCGGTTGACGTGGCGACCATCGTGCCAATAGCGCTTCTCCTGTGACATCTGTGAAGCAAAGTCGAAACAAGGCAATTCCTTGTCTGCAGCAAGGCTTCGGACGACGGCATTCAGTTCTCGGAAGCCGCGCTGATAGAAATCAAAGCTGGCATAATCATGCTCAAAACCGGGACACCAAGCCCAGGTGGTAAGCACGCATTCGACTCCGTGTTCGGCGCAAATGGCTGCCATATTGCGAAGGTTATTCCGATAATGCGTTGGCGGGTGTTCATCTAGCAATTTATCGAAGGCAAGATTGGGATCCTCATATTGGCTGTAGGGGCCAATGTAAGTGTCGGCGTCCACAAACGGTTCCAACCCAATATGGGACCCTTTGTGAAGCCTCTTCACGATCCGATACATGGTCGAGTGCTGCTCTAGCCACGAAAGATCTTCCCATTCCCAGGCTTTCCGCCGACCGCGATTGTCCGCGCGGTAGTGCCCAGGACGTACAAAGCGGCAGTGAACGTCATTGGCGCCGTGGTGGATCAGCACCAGATCGGGCTCCATTTCTAATCCGCGAAAGCAGAGATTGATCAAGGACTCAAAGGAATTGTAGCCGGGAACCCCCGCATTGATGACCTCGACCGTGGAATATCCATGTTCCTCACGCAACAGGCGTTGGAGGTGAGCTGGAAAGGTCTCACGGTCAGCGCCGACGGCTTCGGTGTAGGTTGTGGAACCTCCGAGCGCCAGGATTCGGAAAGTCCCCTCAGGTTTGGTCAATGTCGTTTCAGGCCCTCGCCAACCGAGAGCATTGTGGTGCTTGTCGCCTTGGGTGTAGCCGGGAGTGTTCACATAAGTCAGATACGGATGGGTGCTCACTCGGCGCTCCCTAGGAGGAACGTCCTCAAACACGGAGAACTGGTGCCTGATGGGAGTCGGAGCGATCCACCGTACGTAGACGCGGGCCAACCCTTCGGTAACCAGTAAGCCAAAGCCAACGAGCAGGATCTTGGGCCAGAATGGCAAGCGACGGTTCATGCGGTCATTGTGGGCCAAACCCGAGCGGGAACAACACCAGGCTAGCGCGAAGTCCACCGCATCTGCGTCAACCTCATTTCAATAAAAGCAGTGTGCTGTTATCGGGAGGCGAAAGCGGTGTGCTGTTATCGGGAGGCGCTGTTATCGGAAGGCGCTGGAGCGAAGTCTACCACATCGGCGTCAACCTCATTTCAATAAAAGCAGTGTGCTGCTATCCAGAGGCGCTGTTATTGGGAAGCGGTCGATGGGTGTGCGGGGCCTTCAACGACCGCTGTCGGCGAATTGTTCGAAGGTAGAGGCGATCAGCTCCATGACGACCGATTTCATGCCGCTGCTGGATTTCCACCAGCTCGCGGGGGAATAGGTCTCGGGGTCGGCGACGATCATGCCAATGGCGATGTCCTTTCCAAAGATCTTGTGAGCGACCATTCGGCTGCGCCGTGCGTGGGCGCCCTCCGAGACGATGTTGATGCGCTTGTGGGAAACACCGAGCGCCTCGAGCTTTGCCTTGGCGGCTTCGAATCCCTTGTACGTGCGGTGGCGCTGGATGGGACCGCCCGGCGCGACGATGAGCTTATCAGGAGGCACCCCCATCCCCTTCAGGGTCTCAGCCGAGAGGGTGGCCCAGTCTTTCCACTCGGAAAGCACGTGGCCTTTGTCCAGATCCACTCCGGCCGCGCAGATAAAGTCACACCGGTTGGCGTCGAGTTCCTCCTTGGCAAGACGGAGCACTAGATCGGGAATCCAGCCTTCGACAATGACGATGTCGGCTTGGCCGAGGCGGTCATCATGGGCGAGGAAAGGATAGAGCCCTCTGAGGACGAGAAAGAAGACTCCTAAGGCGATCAGCAGAAAGAGAATCCAACCTTTCCAGGTGGGAAGAATGAGCTGTCGGCGTCGTGCCAGTCCGAACCACATGGCGAGCATCCAAGGGGGTGACGACGGAAAGTCAAGACTGGCAGTGGCGTGATTCCATTGCATTTCACAGGCAGGGAGGCGAACATCTCTCTCATGGTCCGGATCCTATTCGTTTGTGCGCTGTGGGGGCTCGCTGCCTCTTCGTTAAAGGGGGAACCCGTGATTTCGGAATTCATGGCGCAGAATGCTTCCGGTCATCGTGATGATGAAGGCGAACCTTCCGATTGGATTGAGATCCACAATCCGACTGCAGACGCGTTGCAACTTGAGGGCTATGCGCTGACAGACTCCAAAGACGACCTCCAACAGTGGACGTTTCCTAAGATCACGCTGCCTGCTGGCGGTTATCTTTTAGTGCATGCGTCAGGAAACTCGAAGAAACAAGTTCCCGAGCCTTTTCGTCAAGACGAGCGGAGACGACGATTGCTGGATGCTGGATTGCCGGAGGGCTTGATTGATAACTTGTCACCTGAACAATTGGACCGCTTTCTGAGGCGCTTGAATGACCAACAACGCCGCGTGCGCCTACCTCGTCGTCATATTCAAGCGCTTCATACCAATTTCAAATTGGACGGTGATGGCGAATTTCTCGCCCTTGTTAAGCCTGATGGGAAAACACTCTGCCATGCGTTTGAGCCTGAGTTTCCCAAGCAATTCGATAATGTGTCTTACGGATTGATTGAGGGAGATCGTAATCGCGTGGGCTATTTGTTAGAGCCTTCCCCCGGACGTCCGAATGGCCCAGAGTTGGCCGGTTTCGTAGAGCCCGTGGAGTTCAGTGCGGCAGCGGGGTTTTACCAGGATTCGCTGGTGCTGACATTAGCGTCTGCGACGGAAGGTGCCGAAATTCGATTCTCCATGAATGGCAGTCTACCGTCGGTTGGTTCGGGCACGGTTTACCAGAAACCGCTTACCCTGACAAAGACAACAACTTTGCGTGTCATGGCGTCGAAGCCTGGGTATCGGTCTCCGCGGGTCCAAACGAGGACATTCTTCTTTCTTGATGATGTCGTGCGGCAATCGGATCGGGAGTCGCCTCCGGACTGGCCTGGCAATTATGTCAATGGGCAGGAGCTCGACTATGGGATGAGCCGAGAGGTCGTGGAGGCGCATTCGCCAGAGGTCGTGAAGGCCTCTCTTCGTGCACTGCCCACGCTTTCGATAGTGGCTCCGCTCGATAGCTTATTTGATCGACGGCGTGGCATCTATGTGAATGCAGATCGTAGCGGGCGGGATTGGGAGCGAGAGGCTTCAGTCGAATTGATCCATCCCACTGGAGAGGACGGGTTTCAGATCGATGGAGGTTTGCGCATGCGGGGTGGCTTCAGTCGGCAAGGGGCCAACCCGAAACATGGATTTCGCATGATCTTTCGCAAAGAATACGGTAAAGGGAAACTGAAATATCCACTCTTTGGGAAAGAAGGGGCGGATGAATATGATAAAATCGATTTCCGCTCAAGTATGAATTACTCCTGGGCGATGGGGCATGGGCGCGGGAACACCCTGCTACGTGATGTGTGGTCGCGCGACACGCAGCGAGACATGGGTCAACCCTACACGCGGAGTCGTTTTTATCATTTGTATCTCAATGGGCACTATTGGGGGATTTATATGACGCAAGAACGTGCGGAGGCTTCTTTCGGCGCCACGTATCTTGGCGGAAAGAAAGAAGATTATGATACCGTGAAGACTCACGGGGAGGTGGCGGACGGAACCGGCGAGGCTCGAGGACGACTCTTTCGTGCGACGTTGCAGGGATTTGAGGATGAGGAGAATTATTTCCGTGTGCAGGGGCTCACCGTGGATGGGTCCCCCAATCCAGAATACGAGCGCCTGGTGGATATCGACAATATCATCGATTACATGCTCATCACGTTCTATACCGGGGACAAAGATGGTCCAGGGGGTGTCTTCAGTAAGGGAAATAACTATTTCTCGATCTACAACCGCCGCAATCCTGACGGATTCAAGTTCTTCGAACACGATTCAGAGCATTCGTTAGGTCTGGGCCAGGAAGATATGACAGGTTCCTATATCGACGAGGGGCGATGGCGGATGAGTGAACGGCAGTTCAATGTGCATTGGTTGCACACGCGGTTGGCGGCCAGTCCGCATTACGTCGAGCGCTTCACGGAGCGGACGGAGCAGCATTTGTATGGTGGCGGAGCGCTATCGCCAGAGGCATGTTTGGAGCGCTTGGCGAAACGCGAGCGCACGATTGATCAGGCAATCATTGCGCATTCGGCGAGATGGGGAGACGCGGGTGGTTGGGATCGTTCGCGCACCCGAGAGGATTGGAAAGAAGAGGTGGATCGCATTCGCGAGTTCATGGCTGGGCGCAATGAGACGTTGATTCGGCAATTGCATTACCGTGGGTGGTATACCGGCTTGCCAGCGCCCACCTTCACCAGGAGCGGTGGGCCCGTTTCTGAGCCTTTCCAATTGTTTGCCAAGTCAGGCGAAGGCGTGATTTATGCGACCACCGATGGCTCGGATCCTCGTGGGCCGGATGGGAATCGATCGTCCAGCGCGGTTCGGATGGAGATTCCGCAAGTGGATCGTATCAGCCTCTTGCGATCGCCTGCCCTCGTGCGTGCTCATGTGCCGCGGGATGGTCAATTAGGCATGGCGTGGACGAGTCTCCCTTTTGATGATTCCGCTTGGATGGTGGGGAGATCGGGAGTGGGATACGACACGCGCATGGACTATCGGCAATTGATTGGGCTCGATTTGGAAGAGGTGATGCATGCGAAGAATACCTCCGTTTATGTGAGAACTCGGTTTGCCCTCGATGATCTTGCAATCGTGCAGGACGGCGAGCTTACCTTGCGCATGCGTTATGATGACGGGTTCGTCGCTTACCTCAATGGAGAACGCGTAGTGGCTGCCAATGCGCCCGACCTTGCCGATTGGCAGGCGACGGCTATCAATGATCATCCTGATGACGAAGCGAGAGTCTTTGCTGACTTCTCACTCGACCACGCTCGTGCGTTGCTCCGTGAGGGAGAGAATGTGTTAGCAATCCATGGGATGGATGGAGAAAGCAGCTCCGATTTCCTCATCACTCCCGAGATTGAAATCGTTCGCTACTCAGGTGCTGAACCGCTCCGCCTTCCAGCCGGGAGAACGACCGTGCAGGCGCGCTCATTCAAGGATGGGAAATGGTCTCCCGCGACGATCCTGTCGTTTGTGCGGGAACCGTAGCCGAGCTTTTCAGGGATAGTAGAATCGCACGCGGTAGTGTCGGGTAGGGTGCTCTTCTGCAGCGGCGTCAGCGAAACTCGCGTCATTGCGTGAGGAGGCGATATCTGTGAGAGTGCTCCATTGAAGCAGATCCTCGCTCGATTCAATGAGATAGAATCGTTGTGGTTGGCTGGCCCAGCGAATGGTGGGCAGGCCGTCTTCCATTCCAAATCCAGTGAGGGTAGGGATAAGCCCTTTGGGAATGCGACGGATGAATCCCGTCTCGTTGGTCACCAGAACGAGATCGCCGTAGGGTGAGAGGCTCACGCTATAACATTGACTCATCACCGTGACGTCATCCATGGCTGCCAAGTTGCGCAGGACTTGGCCATCGCCATCGAGTAGATTGCCATTTCCAGTCCCTCGCAGCAGCACATAGGCGATGCCGTCTGGGTTCATGTACCAGAGACGGGCGCCGTCTTCAGTCGCAACGAAATAGCCGCCATGACCGGCAGCAGCGAGGCCTCGAGGCTGCTCCAATTCGGCTTCGGTGGCATCAATGCCAGACAATCGGCCTCGTCCTCCGCCAGCAATGTGCTCTCGGCTACCCCCATCGACAGGCACACGCCAGATGGTTCCATCGTCAATGTCCGTGACGAGATAGGATTTCGTGTGCGGATCGAAATCGAGCTGAGAAACGCGTTCAAAGCCGTCCGCCAGAACCTCAATGGTACCTGCTGCGCCACTCCATTGTTTCACAGCGGTGCGGCTTCCGTAGACGATGGTACTTTCGTCAGGAGAAACCCACAAGCCGCGCCCAGTGAGGAAGGGGGGATCTGTCGTGTCGTGAAAGACGGTGGAGAGTTGGCCATCAGGCGTCACCTTGCGTATCCGCTGGTTATCAATGTCGAGGATGTAGAGATTGCCATTCGGCATCATCGCAAGGCCGTTGGGTTGGTCTAACTGAATTTCTAATGCATCTCCCTCCTCTCCATTGAATCCCTCGGCGCCGCTTCCAGCCACGGTGTGAATGGTGCCATCGAGATCAATGCGACGGATGCTATGGGCGTAAGTATCAGTGACATAGAGGGTGCCATCCGCAGCTTCGACGGCGACGGCAGGGCGAGAGAGCTCTGCGTCCAGAGCGGGGCCCCCTTCATAGCGGCCGCGCCAATGATTGTCGCGACCACCGTCCTCGCCACGGCCACCGACGGTGGTGAGCGCATCGTAATTGGTCACGACTTTGACCACGTCAGATGGAGCCGCGAAGGTGATCTCGAGCATCGGCCGATTGATTTCTTCCGGGTAATCCCCACTGGCAAACTGGACCGCATTGCTTACCAAATTGGTCTCTTCGCCTAACAAGATCCATCCAAAGTGAGCGTCGGGTTCATTGATCAGACGTTGCACATCGGCGACGAAGGCCTCGCTCGTAAACGCGATGGCTGGCAGGTCTGTTTCATTGGTGTCATCGTTCACGACCACGCCGAAATCGGCGACCAATGGTTGATCGGGGTTGAAGTCACCTCCGCCCGTTTCCGTCTGCCATGGCACGCGGGAAGTCTCAACGGTGTTGTAATTCCGATAGAGCCAGGTCACATCCCCATTCTGAGCGAGCTCTCCTGAGAATTCGTCTTCAGGATCGGTCACGCCAGGTGACCACGGGCGGTCCAGTGGGAAGATGAAGAGAGCCGGCGAGCTGAGGGCGGAAAGAGCGGTGAGCAGTAAGCGTGCTTCCTGCACGATGGCTCCAGCGGAAACAAAGCGATCGGGTTCGAAGTCGATCAGCGCGCGGCGAATCAGGCCTGCTTGCAATGCGCCGACGGTGAGCGAATCGCCCTTGCCATTGGCCCGGGCGAGGCCGTCAAAGGTGTCCTCGCCAAAGAGGACGGCATCGCGGGCGACGGGGACACGGACGGTCTGAATCGTCTCTTCTGATTCCTGGCCGAGCAAGGGGATCACGGAGGGTAAGAAGGTGATGACGAAAGCTAGGAAGCGGCGATTCATGCGAAGGACAGGCTCAGGGTGGAAGGTGGGCAGGTCAATGGTGGCCACCATCATAGCGTTGGAGCCTGGCCCGTCTTGTCTTATTGTGTCGGCCATGGACGACATCCTCGATGAACGCTGGCATCTCGGTAAGAGCTTGTGGAAAGCCTTGGGAGGCTCGGCGCTGCGAGAATGGTGGCATGATTTCCGTGAGGATCCGTTGGCCACGCCCGTGCAATTGGGAGATGCAGATAAAGATGAGATTGGCCGATTGGGGGAGGATCTGGCGGCGCACTTTCTGCGGCGACAGGAGATGATGCGTGTTCTCCGGCGTAATTTCCGGGCGCCGCAAGGCGGCGAGGTCGATATTGTCTGCCGGCATCTAGAGGATCTTGTCTTTGTGGAAGTGAAGACGCGCACGTCCACTGACTTTGGGCGTCCCATTGATGCAGTGGACGCTGAGAAGCAACGACTCATCGCGAGGGGAGCGCTGGAGTGGGTGCGACTCCTTCACCGCCGCGATATTCGTTTCCGGTTCGATGTGATCGAGGTGGTGTTGAAGGAAGGGAAACGACCGGACATTCAGCGGGTGCAGAATGCCTTTGAATTGCCTGACAACTACTACTTACCCGGTTAATTCTCTGTGATGAATGAGGGCTTCACGTGGATTCTGATAGTGGGGGTGTTGTTAGGAAAAGGATTGGAGGCTCAGGAAGAGGCGGCGGTCTTCAGTCGCTTGCCCTATATTCAGAACACCACGACCACTTCTGCGGTGATCGTCTGGCGGACCGTGGGACTGCAAGAGCCGGTCGTGCGTGTTGGTCTGGATGTGCACCAACTGGTTCGCGAATTCCGTGAGGGGCGAGTGCTCTATCCGGCTGGCGGTGCGTTTGGCGAAGACGGTGAGGATCTGACTCCCCTTGATGATGAGGAGCGAGAGTGGCTCTTTGATAGTCCTAACAATGTTTATCAGTATGAGTGGACCTTGACTGATCTAGAGCCGGACACAGCGTATTTCTACGCCATCGATGTCGATGGTCTTCGATTGATCGGAGGAGATGAGCTGCATACGGTGAGGACCTCCCCGCCTCGCGAAGCTTCCCGTCCTCTTCGCTTCTGGGTGGTGGGGGACACCGGAAGTGGAAATGATCTTCAGCGAATGTCTTTCCAGGCCATGCAAGAAGTGGTGGCGGCGACCGGGCGTCCGGTCGATGCCTCGTTACATCTCGGGGACATGGCCTACAATGATGGGGCGGATTGGGAATTTCAGGCGCACTTCTTTGACATCTATGCCAGGATGCTGCGCCACACAGTGACCTGGCCGACCATGGGCAATCACGAGGGTCATACAGCTAGTGGAGTCTCGGCTAGGGGCCCTTACTTTGATGCGTATGTGTTGCCCAAGCATGGGGAAGCTGGCGGCGCTCCTTCAGGCACGGAGAGTTACTACGCCTTCGACTACGGTCCCATTCATTTCGTGTGCTTGAATAGCCATGACCTGGATCGATCGCCCCATGGGGTCATGGCACAGTGGCTGCGAGAGGATTTGAATCGTGTCCAAAGTCCGTGGTTGATCGCTTTCTTTCATCATCCTCCCTATAGCAAGGGGACGCATGACAGTGATAGAGAGTATCAACTAGCAGAAATGCGTACGCACATCATGCCGATCCTGGAAGCTTATGGCGTCGATCTGGTATTGGCTGGACACTCGCACACATATGAACGTTCCATGCTCATTGATGGAGCGTACGCCACGCCCACGGTGGTGGATGGGGTGGTGCTAGACGATGGTGACGGTGATCCCGATGGGCACGGCCCCTATAGGAAAAGCGCTGGCTTGCGCCCTCACGAAGGCACGGTAGCCGTGGTGGCTGGGCATGGCCGCGGAGCAGTGCAACACTATGGATTCATGCCCGTGATGCGGCGGACAGTTCCAGAGGCGGGTTCGTTCCTTCTTGATTTGGAAGGGGATCGGCTCACCGGCTACATGATCAACTTTGAGGGCAAGGTGCGAGATCGTTTTCAGATGATTAAAGCAGGAACGCGTGGGGAGCCGGAGCGTCAGGACTATCCGTGGCGGCCTCATGGCCCTCGTGTGACGACCGCTTTGTTAGGCGAGGGTTTCATGAAGATCACGCTCGCGCCAGACCCACCAGCGCCCGATGCTGTGGTGCGCTATACGCTTGACGGATCTCCGGTGACGGCCGATTCGCCAATCTACATCGAACCTCTGGTTGTGTCTCAAGACGTCTACGTGACAGCGCAAGCCACTTGGCGGGAAGGCGCACGGGTGAGTCCGTCGACAGTCACCGGTTGGCTGCGTGTGCGCGATCCCCATCAAGTGTACATTCCCATCGCCTCTGGGGACGATGACGGCGTTGTCGTCGAGGGGAGATGGCAAGCGAGCGGAAATGTGATCGATTTCGAGAGCGATCAGACAGCGCTGCGTTTCCTCGACGTGCGGATTCCTCGCGAAGCGATCATTGCGAGGGCTTACCTGCAATTCACCTCCGCTCGGCCCGACACGCGTTCTGCTAGAGCGACGATCCAAGTGGAGCGTGCCCTTGATTCGGCGCCTTTGTTAGAAAGGGAATCACTTCTTGACCGGAGGTGGTCTGATGAAGCGGTTGCGTGGGATATACCTCTGTGGCCCTTGGAGGCATCGACCTCGACGAGCCAGCGCTCTCCGGACCTTTCCAATCTGTTGCAGGCATTGATCGCCGAGGAGGGATGGGAATCTGGAGGGGCCTTGACGTTCCGGCTGCAAGGGGAAGGACCGCGCCAGGTTGTGGCTTTTGAGGGGCGGCCGTCCCGATCGGCAACGCTCGTCGTCGCGTATGAGGTAGGATCGCCGTTGGAAGTGGCCGTTTCTCAGCCGCCGTTGGTGCAGCAATATATCGTAGGGAACGCCACACGCACCCAGGTGGCCTACAGGCGATTGACAGGCTATGCGGGTGACGGGCTGACCTACGTTCTCGAATCCTCGAGCGATCTCTCGCCTGGTTCGTGGCGACCCGCCACTGAGTGGGAACCTGTCGAATTGCCGATCTTGGAAGGGTCCTGGCAATTTGCGACATTCCAACGCTTGGGCCCATTGTCAGGAACCGAGTTTGTCCGATTCCGCGTCACGGAGCAGTGATCTCCAAACGTACGAAGCGTTGGCCACCGGCGCCGGGCTGGAAGCGATCGTCGTTGAAGTAGATGGAATCGGTGTCGTTGTCATGTTCCTCCACGAGGCTCGGTTCCAAGGGGGGATCGAATGACTGCCATTGGTCCAAGTCTGTCGAGTAAGTGATTTCGTATTGCACGCCTGGGCGGTAGATGGGGCGGGTGTAGTAGAGTACGGTACGCCCTTGCCCATCGAGCAAGGACTGCAAGCGTTGCGCCGGACCGTCATTCGCTGCTGGGTCCGTTCCCAGGGCATACTCGAGGAGGTTGGTGGCACCATCGGCATCGGGATCCGCTAGAGCCTCGGCATCGCTGCCCAGAGTGTCCACGGCCCATTGGGAATAGTGTGAGAGAGGAGGGAGAGCGATGCCCGCGGGATTGTCCGGTGTCCCCGTACCTGCCTTCACAATGAAGTCACTGACATAGCCGCGAAAGCCGCCGAGGAGTAACTTGATCCGACGTTCAGGATTGAGCCATTCATCGAAGGCCTCCGTGGGCACTTGATCCACCTGTTCGCCATTGCGATAGAATGTCGTGTGGGTCCGGTCCATGACGGTGCGGACATGAAGCCATTCGCCAGGGGGGACAAAGGCACTCAGATCAGTGATCTGAGACTTCCCATAAATGCCGGTGACCGGCCCTTGCCAGGGATCCTTGTAAAGCCACAAACGCACGGGCTGTGCCTGGGCTTCGATGTCGAGGCCAAAGAGGTAGGCTGCCCCACGATTCTCATCAAATTCTTCAATGTAGATGATCGATTCCACGCTGATCCACTCGGTTTGTGGGGGAAACAGTTCGCGTGCGAAGAGGGTGCGATCCGGTGTTTCCAACAGATCATCGGAATTGTCCAGGCGCAGGGCGCGAAAGTTCGGGCGCGAGTCCGCGTAGTTAGGCCATTCAAAGTTGCCATTGTCGAAGATGGGAGCGCCATCCGTGCGGAGCCGATAGGCATCGGAGGCATAGCCACGCCGCAATGGGACGGCCTGCATGACATCTTCGAAATGCTCGTCGAGGGGGTAATAGAGCCGAACGCTGCGATTGCCTAGCACTTTGGCATAAGGTGCGGTCCCTGGCACGAGTGGCGTGGGTTGATACTGCTCGGTGCTTTGCGTGACCTCGTCTTTCACGTCGAAGACCGCCCGTGCATAGCTACGTTTCCCGTCCTCCCACAGCACTTCGACTTCGACCCAAGACTCGCGTGCAATGTCCGTCGTGATCGTGTAGGTGCGCGATTGCGAAAACTCGTGGCCCGGGGCCTCCCAAACGATGCGCCCATCGCTCAGATCAGCCTCAGATGAAATGACCTCCAAGTCGTAGAGTCCACCTACTTCGGCGCGTCCAGGAGCACCCAGGATCTGGATGGCTGGCGCAGGCGTCTCTGACGCACGGCTCTCATCCGTCATCGAATAGAGGTAGGAGGCCGTCGCGAAGGCCTTGGCATGAATGGGGATGACGAACTCATTGCTCACATCCCAGACATCGATGGGACGATGATAGACTCCGTAAGGCGTGGCGATGTCCGTTTCATTGGTGGCCGGTGGGTAGGTTTGAACGCCGAGCAATCCTTGGTATTCAGCCAGCCAAGGCACACCGGTGTTCACACTTCCCACCGTGATGCCTGCTGGAGGCAACTGGCGTTCGTCGTTGTCCGCGAACTGAGAGACAATTTCATGCGTCTGCGACCAGCCCAATCCAGTGACAAACGTGCGATTCGAGGGATTCGAACCCAGGTGGTAGTTGAGGTTGCTCAAGACTGCTCTGAAATAGTCCGGATTCGAGTCTAACAACGATGCGGTGAGCAGATCAAAGCCATTGGCAATGGCAAAGAAGTAGATCACGCTGTTGAACTTCTTGGACTCTAACGGAACGGCGGAACGGTAAGGGTTGGATTCCGTCCACTCGAGAAGATCCTTGCCATAGCCGAGCACTTCGTCGCGTACGTGTTCATGATAGGCTTTCGGTCCCACAGGGGTGTCATCGTAGCTGATGCTGCGTCCACTGCGATTGCCGCGACCCGCAAAGAGATAGTTGCGCATGGCTGCCCCGGTGGATTCGTAGGTTTTTAACCAGGTGAAACGGCGGAACTCTCGCCATCCGAAGGCGAGACCATGAAGTTCAGCGGTATCCCAGGGCATCCACTCGCGGAGACGCGCTTCGTATTGAGGATCGCCGGTCGCGGCAAAGAGAGCCGCTGCCGCCCAGCCAACCTCGTCACGGGCCTCGGCATCGGCGCCATAATGCCAGAGTCGTTGGAAGGCGCCATCGACGCCGTGGGTCTCGACTGCTCTGACAATAAACTCCCAACCGCGCATGCCCGCTTCCATGTAGCGCGCGGCATCCTCCGGGAAATGGCGGGCAAAGGCAGGAGAGGAGGCGGTTTCCACCAAGGCACCCACGGCGGCTCCGGTGGAGGAAAGTGTCTTGGGCCAGACCACTTGAGGATCTCCCTCGGAAGGAAGCACATTGGATTCAAAGGTGCGGTTGCGAGGATGCACGAGGAAGAAGAAACCGCCATCGGTGTCTTGCATCTTCACAATATAATCGGCTTCCCATTTGGCGGCGTGTAGGATGTCCGCGATGCCGTCGCCGCTTTCAGGCAGGCCCAGGTTGTCCATGGGATCAGGGTCGTTTCCATCTCCTGGCAATTGCAGCAACTGATCCGCTGTGAAGATGAAGGTGTGCAAGGTCAGGGCGCTATTGATCATGTACTTGCTGTAGTCACCCGCGTCAAAGTGCCCCAACGAAACATCAACCCACGGACCCACCCCTTTGCTGGCTGCAATCAGTTCGTCATCGGCAACCACAGACTCACGGATGCGCAGGTCGTCCATCAAGCCTCCCAGAAACAGACCGTCTGTCAGAGCGCTATCGGTTCCAAGATGGAGGACGGCATCCGTGTTTGGTAGGCTAGTGGTTCCCGCCGTGCTGGCTGTTGCAACCGTGCTCGGGGCATCCATCCAGAGACGCAGGCCTGCGGGATCGTTTGCCGTGAAGGTGGCACTGACAAAGTGCCAACTGAAATCGTTCCAGGCGGTGGCGGCTTCGACGGTGTGGGTGCCGACGCGCCAGCGCAGGCGGCGGCTGTCTCCATCGTAGGTCAGGGCGAAGTCTGTGACGCCGTTTGCAGGCCCCTTCGCAAACACGGTTTGAGAACGGTCGCGGTCATCGAGCTTGAGCCAGAGACTGATGGTCAACGCCGTGTCTCCCGTGAGGTGAGGCAGGGCGTGGGTGACGACGTGATCATCGTCGCCATCAAGGACCAAGCTGAGGCCGAGAATGGCTTGGCTCTGGCGGTCCGTGATGTGGGCGCCATTCTTCATGGTCCCGGCGTGACGATGAGAGGAAAGATCCCGCACCTGATCGCGATGCGATTGGCGAACTTCATCGACTAACAAATACCCAATAATGCTGCTGTCGATGATCTGAACTGTGGCGGTTTGACCCAGCCAGGGAGTGACATCCCAGTGATGAGCTTGGAGGAGATTGCGATCCTGACCGGTAGCTGTTGCCACCGCTTCTCCATTCACTAACAAATTAATTGCGGTGACGCCGCTTGGTTGGCCGCCAGCATCGAGATCGTAGGGTTGGTTGGTCCCCGCGATGAGAAAGGAGATCCAGGGGCGTTCGATTGTGAAAGGAGTGGTTTCCAAGATTCCCGTGGCCCGCGTCTCCGTCGGGGGAGCATCGATCTCATCCGGATCTGGCTCGAAGATTTGATAGGTGTTGATGAAGCCAACACCATGAAATCCGGAGAGTTCGTTGGCACTGCGTCCATCTGGGGCTTCCCATGACTGTTGAGGTGTGATGGCTTCAGTGGTATCGGTCGCAGAGCGGCCAGGATAGGCGGAGCGTGCGGGTTGGTTGCCAAACGCATGGCCCAAGGGGCTGCCGGCGAAAGGGTCGGTGATCGTGAAGCCCTCATAAGTTCCCTCATTGAATCCGGCGATCATCACATCTTCCTCAAAGACGGGTTTGCCATCGAACGGCCACCAGGCGGCGACATCGCCCACAAAAGGGAAGAGCGATGTCTCAGGGGAACGCAATTGAGCCGCTGGATGATCAGCTGCGAGGTCTTCGCGCGCGAAGACGAAGTTCGATGCCTCACGGCCTCGGCGATAGGCCCAGCCATCCTGCCAATCATCAAAAGGAATCGAAGCGGGGGCGAGGTGCCCCGGTGGATCGACAAAGCGCGTGTAGGGCAATTGATGATCTTCTCCGGAACGTTGATGGTAGAGCCCGTGCGCCAGGGTTCGCGTCAGCGTCATGGCCATCTGGTCTCCAATGGTGAAGGGCATGGAGGCTCCAAGTCCCGGCACGCGCAGCCGATACGTTCCCGGAGTCACCAATGAACTGAAATCGAGCTCTAACACACCATTGTATGTCGGCCAATGGCTGTCGTCGCGCACAGTGTAGGCATTGGGATCCGATTGGAAGACGACTGCTTTCGTCTCTGCGTCGATGATCTCGAAGCGGCTTGCGAACGAGAGGCCAAGCGGAGTGGCTTCATCCGTGAGAATGGCGTCAATGGTCGCGGGAGCGATCATCCATTGCCCCGCCTCTTCATCGGCGTAAATGCGGCCAAGGTCGCCAGCGAAGAGACTGACGTGGGCAATCTTGTCCCCAGGGCCATCTTGCACTGGCCACGTGGCTCCATAGCCTAACGCGTTCACATGAATCAGCGGGCTCAAGCGATTGGGATGGGACTGCGTTTCGAAAGAGAAATCTTCCAGGTAAGGGGTGGCAGATCCTGGAGCATCGCGGACAGAAACAACCGCATTGTTAGGCACGGCTTGGTCTAACAAAAGGTAGATGGATTGGCCCACCCGCAGGACCTCACCCGTGCGGTCTCCGTGGAAGCTGCGCCGACGAAACCCCACCCGTTCGATGCCTGCGGCTTGACCATCGATCTCGACCGTGAATGAGGCAGGCGTGGGTGCATTGGCGCGAGGCGCGCGCCCATCGAGAAAGTCCCACCAGTAGGGCGCGGTCAAGGGCGGGAGCATGGAGATCGGCCGCGTGGAGGTATCCCAACCTCCGGGCTGATCTTGAGAGTTGACCAGGTAGAGTTCTAGAAGGCGAGGCGTGAGTACGCGCAGTTCATGGTAGCCGATGTCTGGGAGCTCGAGACCTTGATCAAAGTCTTCGAGAGAGGGGTTGGCCGGGGGAATGACGAGCTGCGTGATGAGGGGTAGGATCTTGAATAGAGTCATGGCGACGGGGTAAGCACCGAACGAGCGTCAAGGGGTGTTCGCTCGTTTGAGAAACGTCCGTTACCATAATTCGGAGGCAAGAATTTGCCACTCAATTGGAGCGCTCTTCGTGCAAGCGCGCACACTGACTGCGCCATTGATCCCGCCGGATGCGATCTTTGAAGGACAGCCGTTCGGAGAATTTCGCCATCACCGCGTCGTCCCAGTTGGCGATCTGCCAGAACGTGTAGACGCCAAATGCGTGAAGCCGCTTCTCCAACACGGAAGCCACCCCTTTGATCTTCGTGAGATCATCCTGGGCCTCTGGGTCTGGAGCCTTCTCATAAATGAGGCCAAGTTCGGGATCCAAGCGCATCCCGGCAGGAATCTCTGGTTTCCGAGGAGAGGATGCCACCGGTTCTGCGGGAGGCCTGACCACTTCCGGCTCAGCGACGGATGCGCTGGGAGGAGGCGATTCCTGAAGGGGAGGCAGCGGGGCTGTCAACGTGCCCTTGGCCGTCTCTGGCGCACCCGCTTCGGGTTGAGGTGCCGGAGAGGAAACGGGCCGGATTGGGGAATCGGGTACGCGCGCTTTGGGGGCGGGCTTACCACCATCGTTCATGGAGCCCTGAATGATTGCGATGAGGAGTGGAATTGTCAGGGCCAACGAGAAGAGCCCTAGCATGAGCAGGAAGAATGCGAAGCAGACCATGACGGGGGAAAGATAGCTTTCGGACCCTACACACATCGCCAAGTGATGGTCAATCCTCGTCCCCACCTTGCGGAATGGCGGTCACCGGGTTACCTCCTCGGAAACGTTGCATTGATACCCATGGCGAAACCTGTCCGCACTCTTCTTCCGTTCTCACTTCTCCTGACTGTCTTCCTGGCGTCCCTGTGGCTTGGCCAAGCCGCCAAGGACGAAGACGCGGCCGCGACGGCGAAGGTCTACAAAGTCTTGATCATTGATGGCCAGAACAACCACCAATGGGCCGTCACCACCCCAGTGCTGAGACAGGCGCTCGAGAGCAGCGAGCGCTTTGAGGTTGAGGTCTCGACGAGTCCGCCGAAAGGCGCGGACGAGGGGTGGGACACGTGGCGCCCTGCGTTTGCAGATTACGACGCTGTGTTGAGCAATTACAATGGGGAACTCTGGCCGGAACCGGTCCGTGATGCCTTTGAGGACTATGTGAAGGGCGGCGGCGCTTTTGTCGTCGTGCACGCAGCCAATAACGCTTTTCCGGGGTGGCCGGAATACAATGAGATGATCGGCCTCGGAGGCTGGGGGCGGCGCAATGAGGCAAATGGACCCTATATCTACTACAAAGAGGGCCAGCTAGTCCGTGATGATTCCAAAGGCCGTGGAGGTTCCCATGGCAAGCAATGGGAGTTTCCCGTCCAAATTGTGGATCCAACCCATCCGATCACCAAGGGCATGCCGGAGACTTGGAAGCACGCCAAGGATGAACTGTATTCCGAGCTGCGGGGGCCCGCGCGCAATATGAAGGTGTTGGCGACGTCGCCTAGCAAAGCGACGAAGCGCGATGAGCCTATGATCATGGTGTTAGAGTATGGCAAGGGGCGCGTGTTTCACACGCCGATGGGACATGCCGACTATTCGATGCAATGTGAGGGCTTCTTCACCACTTTGCAGCGAGGGACAGAATGGGCCATCACGGGTGGGGTGACTATCCCGATGCCGGAGAATTTCCCTGGCAGTGATGCTGTTGTCCTGCCGTGAATCTCTGTCTTCTTGATTGTCTGTGAGAACACGTATCGTTTCTATTCTACAGCGCGAGGAACCCTTGGATGAGGTTGAGGTGGCCGGTTGGGTCCGCACGCGGCGCGACTCGAAAGCCTTCTCTTTCATCGAGCTGAACGATGGCTCATGCTTGCGCAGCATTCAGATCATTGCAGACGCCGATCTGCCTACCTACGGAGAAGTGAGCCGTTTGGCCACTGGGGCGGCAGCGTCCATCAAGGGGAAGCTTGTGCCTTCACAAGGGAAGAACCAGAAGTGGGAGATACTTGCTTCTGAAGTGCGTGTGTTAGGGGAGTGCCCAGAGGACTATCCCCTGCAGAAGAAGGGGCATAGCCGTGAGTTCCTCCGGAGCATCGCTCACCTGCGCCCTCGGACCAATCTCTTTGGAGCCGTCTTTCGAGTGCGGAGTCGCCTGGCCCATGCCATCCACACCTTCTTCCAGGAGCGTGGTTTCGTCTACGTTCATACGCCCATTATCACAGGAAGCGATTGCGAAGGCGCGGGAGAAATGTTCCGCGTGACCACTCTCGATCCGCACGCAGCGAAGCGTCAGCATGATGCCGACGATTTCTTTGGTCGTCCCACCTATCTGACGGTGAGTGGACAGCTGGAAGGGGAAACGTTTGCCTGCGCTCTCGCGGACATCTATACCTTTGGGCCTACCTTTCGCGCGGAGAATTCTCACACTTCTCGCCATGCCAGTGAGTTCTGGATGATCGAGCCCGAGATGGCTTTCTGCGATCTTCAGGGTGACATGGAGTTGGCTGAGGAAATGGTCAAGGCATTGATCGGTGATGCATTGACGCATTGTGAGGATGACCTCAAATTCTTCAATCAGTTCGTAGACAAGGGACTGCTAGAACGCCTCGAGCATGTGGTGACGAAGCCCTTCGAACGTGTGACTTACACGGAAGCGGTGGAGATTCTTCTCCAGTCAAAGCAGTCCTTTGAGTACCCGGTGGAGTATGGTCTCAATTTGCAGTCTGAACACGAGCGATTCCTCACAGAAACGCATTTCCGAGCGCCGGTGACGGTCTGTGATTATCCCAAGGATATCAAGCCCTTCTACATGCGGCGCAACGATGACGAGAAAACCGTGGCGGCCATGGATCTCCTCGTGCCCGAGATCGGAGAACTCGTGGGTGGCAGTCAGCGAGAAGAGCGTATTGGTCTGTTAGAAGAGAACATGCGGGCGCACGAGCTCTCCATGGAGGATTACGGGTGGTATCATGACCTGAGGAAATATGGGAGTGTGCCCCACGCCGGCTTCGGTCTTGGATTCGAGCGGTTGATCATGTTCGTCACCGGGGTTGCGAATATCCGGGACGTCATCCCGTTTCCGCGCACCCCCGGTTCAGCTGCATTCTAAAGGGACTGATTGTCCCCTCACTACATCTGGGCGGCGGCTACGGAAAGACCGATGAAGAGAGCGGCCACCAAGGTCGCCAGATAGAATCCCACAATGTAGACCCACCGGAATCGGTGGCCTTCGTAGTAGAATCCAATGGGCACCCATCCCGCTACAAGGGAGATCCCCATGGCACTCAGCACGCCGTAGGGAAGCGCTTTGAGGGACGCTATGAAGGAACTCTCCATCGCGTAGCCTATCCAATAACCTAAGCAAGCCAGCAAGGCCGTCATTCCAAGGAACCGGCCAACCCGCACCCAGAAGGCGCGTCGCTTCGTCGCTTTCACTTCTTCTGTATGGATCACTGTCGTTGTCATATGAGGTTACTTCAGAC
Source organism: Verrucomicrobiia bacterium (assembly GCA_030425385.1). GTDB lineage: Bacteria > Verrucomicrobiota > Verrucomicrobiia > Verrucomicrobiales > DEV007 > JAACDM01. The sequence continues at coordinate 178,821 of JAUIAH010000003.1, forward strand.
TAAAGCGCGAAAAGTCACATCGATCGATTACAAAGGTCGAGAGCCATTGTAGCATCAAGATAGGAAGGATCCGTTCGAATACGACTACCTCGAGAACTCCACGACCGACCGCCTCCACAAAACCCGCGCCCCCTTCATCAAGGAAACGGAATGGACCTACGAACCCGGCCGTGATACCATCCCCAGCGTGACCAACCGCGTCGGCTTTCACCTAGACCAGCAACTCTCGCAATATACCTACGAGAACAACGCCGACGCCCAACGCATGGCCCGCACCAGCGAGCAAGCAGGTCAAGAATGGACGGACCACTTCACCTACGACCCCGACACCGGAGGCATCACCGCCAGCAACCCAGACACAGATGAGCGAGAGCCTGAGGCCTATCAATACGACAAAATCGGCAACCGCCTAGAAGCAAGCAAAGGCAACCAAACCACAAAGTACGAGGCCAACGCCCTCAATCAATATACGGCCATCTCGGATCTCCCATCTTCCATCTCCCGCGCGCCAGCGCACGACGCTGACGGCAATCAAACCCGCGAGGACAACCGAACCTACACCTGGGACGGAGAAAACCGTTTAGTAGCCATCCAAGAAGGCAGCTCTATCATTGCTAAATACACCTACGACCACCAAAGCCGGAGAATCGCCCGCTGGATCAACGACGGCACCGACGAACGCTACCTCTACGACGGCTGGAACCTCATCGCCGTCTATCAAAAAGGCGACACCAAACCAGTGGAAACCTACACATGGGGCAAAGACCTCAGCGGCACCCTCCAAGGAGCCGGAGGCGTCGGCGGCCTCTTATTTGCCCAAATCCAAGGAGCCAAACCCAATACGTGGATCTACCACTACGACGCCAACGGAAACATCACCCAAGTCACCCACCCAAGAGGCACGATCCTAGAACAGAACACCTACGACATCTTCGGGAACACCACCACAGAATCCCTAATCCCCAACCGATACTGCTTCAGCACCAAACCACAGGATCGTGAATCCGGATACAACTACTACGGCTACCGATACTACAATCCGAATAATGGCAAGTGGCTTTCGCGAGATCCAATTGGAGAAAATGGTGGAATCGGTTTATATTCGGTTGCTCTAAATGACTGTATTAATGGCGCTGACATTCTAGGACTGAAGAGATGTTGCGTGTCTGAGCCACTATCTGTAACATGGAATCCTTATGGATTATCGACAACTGAGGCGATAAATATTTTTGCCTACTTCGAAATAGAGGCAACGTTTAGTGCTCCGAGTGGTGATTGTTGCCCTGAATGTTGCGACTTTAGGCAAGATGTATCCAACTACCTAGTGGAAAGCTCTCAAAGTCCGTCTTCAAGCACCATTATTTCGAATGACCCGGCCATGAATTCAAACTCATGGGGGCAGCTAGTTCCCTCTAATTCCTACGTTCGCGACGGGTACGGCTCAGACGTGCCTGGAGCCAATACGACGTGGCAGTCAATCGCAGGTTCTGAAGTTAAGGCCCACTCCTTTTACGATGCCTACTTTCGGACAGATTCTCTGTCGGAGATTGAATATGTTGGCTATGATCGCCCAGGCTATGCGCCTAACGCTTTTGGAAATAATTGGAGATATTCCGGGTGGTTCGAGTTTAGGGGTTACATTTGGGATACATGCAATGGATCTCGTGTCGGAAGTCGGCGAATCTATGGATTTAGCTGGACCGATTTAGCGCTTGATGGAGTTTCGCCTTCGCATCCCGATTTCACGAAATGGGGATTTGATAATTAGATTCCCAGTTACTTATGAAAACAAATACAATTATACTCGCGGGGGTGGCGTTGTTAGGCTTAGCGGCGTATGGACAGCGTGGAAAGTTGCCTAAAGAAGTTAAAGAAGCCATGAAGTCGGCTAGTCGTACAACGACTGTTGAAAGCGTGCAAACCAAGGTGGAAATGAGTGATGTTATTGTGATTGGTCGAATCACGCGCATACTGAGTGGCGCGATCGTTAATCACAAGATAGAAGTCATCAAATGTTTCCGCAATACGCTAAAACCTGGCGATACCACAGTGGTGGCATTGGGCCTTCACGAAAGCACAGATTATGCTCTTGAAAAAAGCAAAGAGAAAACTCCTGTAGTGATGTTCCTCAAACGGGAACTTTTACCATCAGGCAAGATAGTGCGTTGGCGAGCATTGAGTGGACCTACTGACAGAGAGAAATTTCTAGAAGTGACTCCAGAATTGGTGGATAGCATAGAGAAGGCCCTATCATCGCCAGGCAAGAAAAGCACATCGGCAACAAGGTAACTATTAATCTTCATTCAATAGCTAACAGAATAGAGCATTCAGTTTCAAATGAGTGGAACGCAGAGCCTCATTGGATAGTCGGTAACTGTTGTAAAATGTTTATCGAGGCAGATGTCACCGTGAATACATGGGCGAGATATTCGTGGCAGGTGTGGAATGATAATGAAATCGCAATTGTGAGTGACTCTAACCATCATAGCTATGTAAACGGAGGAAATGACTCGGGCGTTTGGGGTGCATCTGCATCTGATTGGACATATGCCCACGAGGTGGGGCATCTGATGAATCTACCCGACGAATATTCAGGAACTGGCACTCCGGAACCTGGTTACGAAGGAACGATGATGGGGCAGTTCGGAGGTTCTGTCACTAGGGACGAGACAATTCGTGATCTTGTTCAGGCTAATGGAATTCAATGCCCGTAATCTAGATAAAATATATATGAACATGATAGAAATCAGGAGAGTGTTAAAAGGAATTCGTCGGGTCCTCCGAAGGGTTGGATGGATTGGGGTTGCCATTGTTTATTTGGTCTTGGCGGGATTTGCGCAGGCAAATTCTCCGGAGAAGTGGTTGAGTCCACAAGATCCTGGGCAAGGTTCGTTAACAACTGAACGAGAAAGTAGAGTAAGACCTTCCAGTTATCATGAAGTCAAAGTAACAAGCATGTTGACGGCGCTAGAACGTCTAAACAAGACATCGGCAATATTATTGTCACCGAGACAAGTGGTATATTTTGTGGGGCATGAAATGAAGCCGCCAAGGGGCACAAAACCTTATCTGGTTAGAGGGTTGTTCTGCAATTATACTGGATCACACACTATATTCTTCAAGGGAGAAAGGCTGTTGGTAAGGCATGAATCATTAGGAAGGGTTTTTAAGCCGGAATTCTGTCCATTGGTTATTTATCTTCCAAGCAAGCCTTTGATTGTTCACGTAGAGGTTGGTGGTGCGAGATAATAACGAGGCCAGAAAGGGACAGCAACGAGAGATAGGGACAGGACCTAAATGAGGAGATAACAGCAATACAGAGGGACAGGACCTTAGCCGCAATGGCCTTGCAGAGGGACAGGACCTTAGCCGCAATGGCCTTGACGACCTCTCCCGCTCCACCGGCTTCCAAATCGGCACCGCAGCGGACCCCAACCAAGACGACGAAGTCCGCTACGGCTACGACCACGTCAACCGCCTCAGCAGCGTCGCCGCCCAAGGCTACTGGATCGAATACGACTACCTCGAAAACTCCACCACCGATCGCCTCCACAAAACCCGCGCCCCCTTCATCAAGTAAGGCGTCATCGGACTATCATGGACCCGATTTGAATTTGAACGTGAAATTCAGCCCTCGGTGCAGTGCGTTTCCCCACATCAGTGGGGCTGGAACAGCTACATCACGCAGAAACTAAGCTCTCTGTCGACTCATGGCATGGGTACTTCAACCGTGCCTCTTGGAGATCTACGGCTCCATTGCCAACTCACCTAGAAGATACTTCTCCACAAACAAGAGCGCCGTGGAGCCAACGATGCGGAGGCTTTCGGCGCTGACCTGATCCATGGTGTCACCAGCGGTGTGCCACACGGCGTAGTCCAAATCAATGATGTCGATGGTGGGGATCCCTATTTGATTGAGAGGGACATGGTCGTCGATGATGGAGGCGCTGTGTTTGCCAAAGTAGGCGCTGTAGTTGAGATCGGCGGCGGCTTGGGTCAGGGCTTCGAAGAGCTTGTAGGGACTATCGTTCGGCACTCCGATGTTAAGATTGCGGTCACCGATCATGTCGAGAATGAGGCCGTGAGTCGGGCGCTGATCACTCGGGAGCTTGCGCGCTTGCCGTGCATAGTATCGGCTTCCATAGAGACCATCAGTCGGCGTGATATTCTCCTCGAAGGCTTCCTCGCCGTCAAAGAAGACGAGCTCTAACTGAGTTGCTAAGGTGGGGCGTTTCGCCGTCACGCGCGCGATCTCGATCAGTGCGCCCGTGCTGGATCCGCCATCGTTCGCACCGACAAATGCGAAGTCTTCGTAGAGCTTGGTGTCATAATGAGAGCCGATGAGCACGGGCGTGCGGCGCGACCAGAGGTCGGCAATGGGACGGTCCCCTTGAAAGCGGGCGCGGAGATTGACGAAAGAGACGGTTCCAATCGGCGTCTCGTCGTCGAAGGCTTGCCGTTCCGTGGCCCAGCCGAGAGCAATGAGCTGCTCTTCTAGATAACGTCGAGAGGCCTCCAAGGCGTCACTTCCCGCCGGGCGGGGACCGAAGCCAACCAGCTTCTCGACATGCGCGTAGGCGAGATCTCCCGAGAAGAGGTGGTAGGTGGCGTTGTCAGGATCGTAGGCGTAATCGTCGGCCTTGGAGGAGAACTTCCACGTGGCTAGGCTAGCGATGAAGAGAAGGGTCACGCCGATGGCGACCAGTTTAGGCGTGTTGCTAGAGTTCATCGAGCTCAAGTCCCATCACTTCCAAGAGGCGTTCAAGGTCTTCATCACCGTAGTATTCGATCTCGATCCGGCCTTTCTTGTTGCCGGGAACGAGGCGCACGCTGGTGGCGAGATGTTCGCGCAGGCGATTCTGAATGTGAAAGAGCGCGCCGGGCAAAGCCGCTTCCGCTTGACTGGGCGTGGCTTTCTTAGGTTTCTTGTTGCTGCCTTTGTTAGGATCCTGGAGCTGTTGCAAGAGGCGTTCGGTAGCGCGGACGGTGAGGCCCTGTTTGACGACCGTCTCTGCAGCGAGCTTCTGGCTCTCCGTTTCCTTCAATCCCAGTATGACCTTGGCATGGCCAACGGAGAGGCGTCCCTGAGCCAGATGTACCTGGACATCAGGGTCTAATTCTAACAAACGCATGGTGTTCGCCACCGTCGCGCGATTCTTGCCCACGCGTTTGGCGATGTCCTCCTGGCGCATGCTGAAGTCTCGAGAGAGGCGCACGTAGGCCTCGGCTTCTTCGATGGGATCCAGGTCTTCCCGCTGAAGATTCTCGATGAGCGCCATCTCTAAGACGTCTTTGTCAGAGGCCTCGCGGATGATGACGGGGACTTTCGTGAGACCACTGATGCGTTGGCAGGCACGCCACCGCCGTTCACCGGCGATCAGCTCCAACTGGCCGTCCTCGGCAGCCCGAACGATCAGCGGTTGGATGACGCCGTGTTCTTGAATCGATTCCACCAGTTCTTGCAGCTGCTCTTCGCGGAAATGTTTCCGGGGCTGAAGCGTGCTCGCCTGGATGCGCGAGATGTCCACTTCTTGAACGGCCTCTCCGTCAACGGGCTCGGCGGCTGGGCGTGCGCGTTTGGATGCTGCGAAGGGGGATTTCCCAGCATTCTCACCACGTTTCTCTGGAGACCCGATGAGGGCTCCGAGTCCTGTGCCCAGACCTGACTTTGCCATGTAGCTCTTATGACGTCGAACTCGCCTCCTTGGCAAGTGATCTTCCTCTGGACGCCGACAAAGGCGTTGCGCGGAGGGGAGATTCAGCGCACGATCCGCCTGGAACCCGATGGACGCGACCTTTCCTGCCGATCCTCGTGCGACGGAGACTTTCGAGAAGGTCTTCGGGTGCGCGCCCCAATGGGGTGCCAGGGTGCCAGGCCGCGTGAATGTGATCGGGGAACACATCGACTACAATGACGGCACCGTCTTGCCCGCGGCGATCAACCGCTACCTGACGGTGCTTGCCGCCCCGAGCGAAGGGTCGGACGAGCTTCTGGTAAAGAGCGATCTCTTTCCGGAAGGGGCCCGTTTGAATCTCGCTGACATTCCCAGTGCGCAGGATCTGGAACCTCGGTGGATGCGTTATGTGCTAGGGGTGGTAGCGGGGTATCAACGTCTCGGAGTCTATGTGCCTGGGATGCAGGTGTGGGTGGAAAGTACGATCCCGGTAGGAAGTGGTTTGAGCAGTAGTGCGGCTTTGGAAGTTGCTTTCGCCACGCTCTTTGAATCAGCTAGTGGCAAGTCTCTGGCGCCGAAGCAGAAGGCGCTCTTGTGTCAACGCGCGGAACAAGAATTTGCTGGGGTGCCCTGCGGAATCATGGATCAGTTCGCTTGTGTGCTCAGTCAGAAAGATCACTTCCTAGACATCGATTGTCGCACCCTGGAGGTGGCGCACATTCCTTTCAGTGATCCCGACGTGACCTTGCTCATTGCCAACACAGGCGTGAGTCACGACTTGGCAACCTCAGAGTACGCCAAGCGCAAACGCGATTGCGAGTTGGCCTTGCGGCGCCTGGGACGCACGTCTTGGCGCGCTGTCACCGCCGATATCCTAGCCTCTGCTAGTGGCTTGTTAGAGGAATCACTCTACAGGCGTGCGCGACACGTCGTAACCGAGATCGAGCGGGCACAAACAGCAGTAGACGCTGTTCGCGAACGGTCCTGGGAAGAGCTGGGAGAATTGATGGACGCGAGCCACCAGTCCCTAGCGGAAGACTATGAAGTGAGTTGTGCGGAATTGGATCATATGGTGGCGACCGGCCGAGAAATTGGATTGGCAGGTGGGGTGTATGGTGGACGCATGACGGGTGGGGGATTCGGCGGTAGCACCGTTTGGCTCATTCGAACAGAGGCGGCGGAAACGATCATGAATCGCATGGATGAAGGATTTGAGAAGCGCACGGGCCATGTGGCCGAACTCTTTGTCACCCGTCCGATGAGAGGTGCGCAAACGCTCACTTTTCCCGAAACGACTGCATCATAAACACACCATGGAGATTCCTAACAATCGGCACAGCCTCACCAAGATCATTGCTACCCTGGGTCCTGCTTCTGGAGATGAAGCCACCATTGCCGCGCTGATCCGCACGGGTGTGAGTGTCTTCCGAATCAACTTTTCGCACGGCAAACAAGCGGAGTTTGCGCGTATGCTAGACCTTGTGCGGCAGGTGGCGGATCAGCTCGGGCGGCCCATTGGCGTCTTGGGGGATTTGTCAGGACCCAAGGTGCGTGTGGGAGAAGTGGAAGAAGGTGGGGTGAAGCTAGAGAAGGGGCAACACGTGCGATTCGTCAAGCCGACGACGCGGACGACCGCGCAGACGCCGGTGACATTCTCAACCACTTGTCCGGAAGTGCTGGACGAAATCCAGCCGGATGAGCCCATCTTGTTAGACGATGGCAGCGTTCGCTTGCGGTGCGTGTCCCGCGCGGGTGAGGGCGAGGATACCATTGTCACCGCAGTGGTGAATGTGGGCGGCGTGGTGACCTCGTCTAAGGGCATGAATCTGCCCAAGACCAACCTGACCTTGCCTGCCCTGACGGAATACGACCAGACCTGTCTTGAGTTTGCGGTGGAGAAGGGGTTCGACTTTGTATCGCTCAGTTTCGTCCGCCATGCGGAAGATGTTCGAGCGATCAAGCAACGGCTGCGCGAGTTGGGAGCCCGGCCCCAGCCGGCACCGCCGACATCCAAGGGTTCGCCTAGCGCTTTTGCTAGTTATGGATCCCAGAAGTTTATCCCGGTGGTGTCGAAGATAGAGAAGCCTCAGGCCATCGATGCTTTGGAAGAGATAGTCTTTGAGACAGATGTGGTCATGGTGGCGCGGGGAGACCTTGGCGTTGAGATGGATCTGGCACAAGTGCCAGTGATTCAGAAAGAGATCATTGCTGAATGCAATAATCAAGGAAAGCCTGTCATTGTGGCCACACAGATGCTCCAGAGCATGATCGAATCTCCAACGGCGACGCGTGCGGAGGTGAGCGATGTTGCCAATGCTATTCTCGATGGTGCGGATGCCGTCATGCTGTCGGGAGAGACGGCCGTGGGCAAATATCCGGTCGAGGCGGTGAAGACACTGCGGGAAGTCGGGCTCTACACGCATCAGAAGCGGCGCGAAGATCCCAATTTGCCGTGGTTGCCAGGCAAGCCGCGTGCTTCGAAATATCGGACGGCTGCATTAGCGCGCGGGGTGGGGGTTGTGTTGCAAGAGTTGGAGGCTCCGTTAGTAGCTTGCTGGTCGTCCTATGGAGGAGGCGCGAGTTACCTCTCTCAATTGCGTCTCCCGCTGCCGGTAGTCGCATTCAGTGCGGACCGCGCCGCCTTGCGTCGCATGTCTATCATGTTTGGTGTGTGGCCGGAGTGGCGGGAACTCCCGGATCAGACGACGGATTTCATTCGAGAGACCGATGGATTTCTCTTGGAGAAAGGTTGGGTCGAGAAGGGTGACCCCATTGTGGTGGTGCTAGGTGTGCCCATCGGTCGCCCCGGCCTGACCAACGATTTGCGCATTCACTATGTCGGCGATGACGTTGACACCGCCCCCTATCATGAGGCCTAATCCACACGATGCTATGAAACTCACATGCGCGCTTTCCTTTCTCTTGCTAGGCCTGTTCTCAGCGCTGGCGGATGATCATGAACCGGCCAAGCCCAACGTCATCTTCATCATGGCGGATGATCTTGGCTATGGGGATCTAGGGTGTTTCGGTCAGACGAAGATCAAGACGCCGCGCTTGGATCAGATGGCGGCGGAAGGCATGAAGCTGACACAGTTCTATGCGGGAGCCACGGTGTGCGCGCCGTCTCGTTGTGTGCTCATGACAGGGCAGCACACGGGGCGCTGCTGGGTGCGTGGGAATGCAGGAGCAGGCAACATTGAAAGTCAGGCCCTCCGAGATGAGGACAAGACGATCGCCGAAGTGTTCAAGGACGCAGGTTATGCGACGGCGCTCTTTGGGAAATGGGGGTTGGGAGAAAGCACCTCTCCAGGACATCCCAATAATCAAGGTTTCGATGTGTGTTATGGCTATCTTAATCAACACCACGCCCACAATTACTATCCTAGTTTCCTCTATCGGAACAAGGAACGGGTAGCCTTGCGAAACGTCCCCCAGTGGGAGAATGCCGAGCGTGGAGAAGGCTGGAGCATGGAGCGGGTCGACTACACGCACGACCTCATTCATGCAGAGGCGATGCAGTGGCTGTCTGAGAATCACGAGAAGCCTTTCTTTCTCTACCTTCCCTACACGATTCCCCACGCCAATAACGAGGGCACACGTGGCACCGGTGATGGCCAAGAGGTGCCAGAGTATGGCATCTATGCCGACAAGCCTTGGCCGCGCCCAGATAAAGGTCAGGCCGCCATGATCACTCGGATGGATCGCGATATCGGTGTCTTGTTAGACCGGTTGAAGGAATACAAGATCGATGAGAAGACCCTCGTGATCTTCACTTCGGACAATGGTCCCCATCGTGAGGGGAACAATGATCCAGAGTTCTTCGATGCCAATGGCCCGCTGCGGGGATTGAAACGGGCCCTCTTTGAAGGCGGGATTCGCGTGCCGACGATCGCGCGCTGGCCGGGACGGATCGAGGCAGGTGCGGTTTCTGAGCACCAAGGGTATTTCGGCGACGTCATGGCCACTGTGTGCGCCCTCACAAAGCAACTGATGCCCAAGGATATCCAATCGATTAGCTTTCTTCCCACACTCCTTGGACAAGCGACTGAGCAGGAGCAGCATCCCTATCTCTATTGGGAATTCTACGAACAAGGAAGTCGGCAAGCCGTCCGCTTTGGGGATTGGAAGGCCATCCGCGAGCCGATGCACGATGGCAAGATGCAGCTCTATCACTTGGGCAAGGATATTGGCGAGGAGACGGACGTGGCCTCAGAACATCCTGACCTCGTCAAGAAAGCAGCGGCCTTCATGGACGAAGCGCACCGCCCTGATCCCAAGTGGCAGATTCGTGGGCGTCGTCGCTAAGAATGAATCGGTAAGGAAGGAATCGTTAGTCCAGTCCTGCAGGAGCGAGGCGAAAGAATCGCTGATCGGCATCGCGCAAATCCTCGGCGGGAATACGCCATTGAGTGCCTGTCCTCACCGGACCTGGTGTTGTCCAGCGCTCCCAGTGGACAAGATCTTGGGAGGATTCTACATGCCAAGATCCCTGAAAGGGTAATTGGTCTGGGAGGGTGAGCATGAGGTCTCCTCGCGTTGTCGCCGAGACGTGCAGATGTTCTCTCCTCGACATGTGGTGACTTGGTAAGTCATCGGACCGCTGCAGCTGCTGGGTGGCGCCGCTGCCATCATAGTCGAACGAGAGGTCGCCAAGGGAGAAGGACCAGGTCTGTTGACCACTTTGAAAGGACGTTGGGATAGGATGTGCGGCCCGATTCACCAGATTGAGGACGACCTTGTCTATCGTCTCTTGGAAGCGCACCCGGACGGAACCGGCATCGCTCACGTGCTGGCCTCCGTAGACGCCACTGATCTGATTGGTGAAATCGCCAGTGAACGTGTTGCCCACGCGAATGAAGGCATTCCCTTCCTGAGAATAAGTGGGTGCCCCTTGAGGGGTACTCCCGAGAAAGGAGGTGAGTGTGAGGATGTCGAACGAATTGAATCCGTCAACTTCCTTGATGAGAGCATTGATCCCATTGAGTGCGAAGTTGAGGTTGCGGACCGGTTGATCAAAAGTGATCGCCAATTGGTACTCTGTCTGATCGCCGATGGCGAGGGGGCTGTCACCTCCCCAGTAGCCCCACAATCCTAACACGATGTCATTGGAGCCATTGCTCACCGTTTGCCAGGAGCCAAGAGGCAATGCGAGGGATTGGGGATCGCCCCAGCGATGAATTTCCCATTGGGAATACGAGAACCTATCATTGCTCGTGGCAACATGGGTGAGGTCGAAGGTCGCGGTGACGCCGCCCTCGGTGGATCCCGCTTGATAGGTTGCCGGGCCATTGTTGAAGCCCGGCTTGATCAGCTGTCCTTGCCGAGGTGCCCACACGATTTCCGTCGCTACTCCCGGAAGAAATGATAGATCACCAATGGAGAAGGACCAATTCTGCAGACCTCCCTGAAACTGGGCCGGTTGCGGATGATCGGCTTCGCAGATGAATGTCAGGACCACTTTATCGAGCGCATCTGGGAAGCGTACCTCGACGGATCCGTCATCGGTCACATTGGGAAAACCGCCCCCAATCTGAACGGCGAAGTCTCCGGTCAACACGTTGCCCGTTTGGACGAAGCCCGTGCCTGCATCAGTGAACGTGGGCGCGACAGATCCAGCGGATCCTAACGAGCCGCTAACCGTCATGGTGTCGAAGGCATTGAAGCCGCCACTTAAGAGAGCGTTGATGGCATTCAGTTGGAAGCGCAGATCACTCACCGGCTGATCGAAGTTCATGGTGAGCCGGTAACTTGTCTGATCACCGATGGCCACAGGGGGAGCACCTGCTTCGCCCGTGGTGCCCCAGTATCCCCAGAGGCCTAACACCACATCATTAAAGCCATTGGAAACGAGTTGCCAGGAACCGGGAGGATCCGTCACCAGCCCCGTCGGGTCTCCCCAGCGATCGATTTCCCACTGCGAATAACTGAACTTGTCGTCCGTCGTTCCCAAGCCCTCGAGGGTGAACTGAACCGTCACTTCGTCATCGTCGGAAGCGGCTTGGAAAGTTGCCGTGCTCTCGTCATAGCCAGGCTTCGTGAGCGTGCCTCGCTTCGATTCCCAACTGAGGGTGCTGCGGTTCTGAGCCGCAAGCGGTTCGAAGTTGAGGTCGCCCAAAGAGAAGGACCAGTTCTGCACGGCATCCTGGAAACTTCCCGCCTGAGGATGTTGGGCCTCACAGACGAACGAAAGGACGACGCGATCGATGACCTGAGGGAAACTCACCAGGACGGACCCTTCATCGGAAGTACTCGTGATCCCCGTGTCATCGCCGATGGGTGCCGCGAAATCGCCCGTCAAGGTATCGCCCGAGCGGATGAATCCGTCTCCAGCATTGGCGTAAACGGGTGATGGTTGCCCCACGCCATCAAGAAAGGAGGAGAGCGTGACGCGGTCGAAGGCGTTGTTTCCGCCGTCCGTCACCAAGGCGTTGATCGCGTTCAGCTGGAACGTTAGGTCCTCGACCGGGCGTTCAAAGGCGATCTCGATTTCATAGGCAGTCTGTGCGCCAGCCGTCAGGGGAGAGCCCCCATTGCCCCAGTAGCCCCAGAAATCTAGGGACACCGCATTGGCAGCATTGCCTACCGATTGCCACGAGCCCGCTGGCGAACTCACGACGCCTTCCGGGTCACCCCAGCGATCGATCGACCACTTCGAGTAGGTGAAGAGCCCAGGTGAAGTCGCCACATGCGTCATCTTGAACGTCAGTTCCACGTCCTCCGCACTCATCACGCGGTAGACTGAGGGCCCATTGGTGAACCCTGCCTTGTCCAGGGAGCCTCGCTTGGGCGTCCACGCAACAGTGTCCCCCATTGCCGACCACATTCCGCCAGCGAGCGCCAGAACGGCTAGGATCAGGCTGGCAGAGGTTCTCGACATCGTGACGCACTGTTCCCCTGGTTTTCGGAATGGCAATCATCGTTAGGAATACGAGTTAGAATTATTATTATAATTGCTAATATTTCGAGAGTTATTCAGAAGGCGAGTGAGGCAATTCCCTGGAATGTACCGATACTGACAGGTTGGAGCTCTCCTAATGTCACGAAAACGTGACAAAGCATCACCCCGATCTGTGTCGAAATGCAGTATCCAACGACCAACCGATTCCTCGGTCGTACCTATGAGCACTCTCTTCGCGATTCTCGAGATCCTTGGATGCCTTGGCGTCTTCCTCTTCGGCATGAAGGTCCTCAGTGAGGGGATCCAGCGGTCTGCTGGCGAGCGGATGCGGCAGATCATGGCGACGATGACGACGAATCGGGCTACAGGGGTATTCACGGGCTTCATCACCACCTGCCTCCTCCAGTCGTCCTCGGCTACGACCGTAATCGTGGTGAGTTTCGTCAATGCGAGTCTGTTGACGTTGGTGGAGTCGATCAGTGTGATCATGGGGGCGAATCTGGGAACGACGATCACCGCATGGATCATTGCCGCGGTCGGAAAGTTCAGCCTTTCGAAGATTGCCATCCCTATCATCGGGATTGGCATGCCCATGATCTTCATTGGCAAGAACCGGACGAAAAGCATTGGGGAGATCCTCATTGGCTTTGGCCTCCTATTCTATGGACTCGGCCTTCTCAAAGGGGCTGTGCCCGATGTGAAGGGGATGCTTGCCAGCAGCGATCCCGTCGTGAAAGCGCAAGCCGAGCAGTGGTTGAGCACGATCAAGAGCCTGAGCAACTACGGCTACGGGTCCATTCTGATCTTCCTCGCCATCGGTGTCGTCCTCACCTTGGTCGTCCAGTCTTCCTCTGCTGCCATGGCGATCACCGTGACCCTTGCGGTGCAGGGCTGGATTGGTTTCAATGAATCATGCGCCATTGTGTTAGGAGAGAATATTGGAACGACCGTGACGGCGTGGTTGGCATCGCTCGGGGCCAATACGAATGCGAAACGTGCCGCTCGTGCCCATTTCCTCTTCAATATCATTGGGGTGATCTGGATGCTCGTCGTCTTCTACCTCTTCACCAAGGGGGTGCAGGCACTCGGGGAAAGCCTCCCCGAATCTTTCCGGACAGACAATCACACCTCCGATATCGGCTTCAATCTCGCCATCTTCCACACGAGCTTCAACTTGCTGAACATTGCGCTACTGGTCGGCTTTATCCCTTTGATCGCCAAGGTGGTGACCAAGTGGGTGAAGGATAAAGAGCCTACCGGTGACGGCCCACAACGTCTGCGGTATATCACGCAGCACATGATCGATGTGGGAGAATTGAACCTGCCCGAGGCAGAGAAATCGGTGAGGGAAATGGCTCATCTCAATCATGACATGCTTCGTGGTTTTAGACAGATGCTAGATGATCCAGGGGCTGATATCGCTGCCATCGTGGAGAATGGGCAGAAGCAGGAGGATGAAGCGGACCTCATGATGCATGACATCACGGACTATCTGGTTCGCTGCTCGATTAACGAACTGAGCGACTCTCATTCAACCAAGATCACGGGGATGCTGCGGGTGGTTGCTGAGTTTGAAGAGATCTCTGATTGCGGATTCCGTCTCATGAAGCTTCTTCAGCGGAAATACAAGAAACAACATCCGATGCCAGCCGAGGTGGTCGATGGATTGAAGGCGCACACGGAAGCCGTTTATGAATTGATCGAATTCTGTGAACAGCACCTTTCCAAGCCGATCACGGCAGAGGACTTGAAGAAGGCTAAGGCGCTGGAAGACGCCATTGATGATCAGCGGCATCAGTTCAATCGCGCCGCGATGGTGCGTATGCAGGATGGAGGCGACATTCGCGCTGAGATGCTGAACATCGACCTATCAAATCAACTAGAGAAGATCGGGAATCATGCTCTCAATGTCGTGGAAACGGCTCACGAAATGGCGATGGCCTGAGGGGCTTCAATCCCCTGATGCTTGCTGTTGGAATTGCTTCCAGCGTGTTTCCCAGGCCTGTTGCAGTTCGGAGGCTTTGTTAGGAAAAGCGTCGGCGAGATTGTTTGTTTCCGAGCGATCTTTCGATAGGTCGTAGAGCTCCCAAGGATCGCCCTTGGCTGCCACCAGTTTCCATTGATCTGCGCGGTAGGCGCGATTGCCTTCGTGCAACCACCAGAGGGTGCGAGGCGCTGCCTCGGCCCCTCGGAGGCTTGGGAGGAGACTTTGGCCTGGGCGTGGCGGTACGCTTTCGCCCTCTTCTTGGGTAATGTTAGCGAGCTCCAGGATGGTGGGAACGAGATCAATGACATGGCCGACTTGGTCGACGACTTGATGGGTCTTCTTAAGACCGGCAGGCCATGAGAGCAGGAAAGGAGTGGCAATGCCCCCTTCATGCACCCAGGTCTTGTGACGCCGAAAGGGGGTGTTGCACGCGGTGGACCAGCCGGGCCCAAGGCAAAGGTAGGAAGAGGCGGAACCAGGCGGGGCCTGAGGGTCATGCCCATCACTGCGGACCATGATCTCGGCGCTGGCACCATTGTCAGAAAGAAAGACAATCAACGTATCATCATAGGCACCCATCACCTTCAACTGATCCACAACGCGGCCAATCTCCCGATCCATGCGATCGATCATGGCAGCGTGGAGCACCATCTTCGTTGATTGGAAAACTTGTTGGCGATCTGTCAGGTTTTCCCAAGGGAGTGGGCGGTTGACCTCGCTCGGACCGAGAATTTGTAGCGCTGTGGGGAAATGATAGGGTGGGCCGAGATCGCGTTCCACAGGGGATAGGGGAGTATTGGGAAAGAGGCCGTGGTGATGTTGCCGCGCACGTCGTTCGCGCCTGATCACTTCCCAACCCTTGTCATAGCGATTCTGATAGCGAGCGATGTCTTCCGGCAACGCGTGCAAGGGGAAGTGCGGGGCGGTGAAAGCGAGATAATGGAAGAAAGGTTGGTCGCGGTGAACTCTTGCGTGCTCTTGCAAGCAGGCCAAGGCGTGATCCGCAATGACGGTGGTGCCGTAGAAGTCGGTTCCCGGCTCGATCGGAGGGAGCTTCTTGTCATCGCGGTGGTGCACCTGTGGATGAAAGAAACGGCCTTGGTCCTTGAGGTAATAGGACCGGTCAAACCCTTCAGCGATCGGCATGCCATCAAGGTGCCATTTGCCGGAATGATAGGATCGGTAGCCTGCTTCCTTGAGGAGGGTGGGCAGCAAGGGGGCCCAAGACGGACGCGTGCCGCTGCCTCCGCTGCGTACACCTGGAACGGTGTCGCGACGGATTTGCTGAGGGTAGTATCCTGTTAGGAGAGCTGCCCGAGTGGGCCAGCATCGGGCGGTGTTGTAGAACTGGGAAAAGCGCACCCCTTCCATGGCGAGGGCATCGAGGTGCGGGGTCGCAATTTCCCCTCCGTAGCAGCCGAGGTCAGAGAATCCCAGGTCATCCGCGAGAATGAGAAGGATGTTTGGTTTCTCTTGAGCCCCTGCCATCAGCAGGGTGAGAAGGAGGAAGAAGAC
The DNA here is from genome assembly GCA_030425385.1 of Verrucomicrobiia bacterium. Lineage (GTDB taxonomy): Bacteria > Verrucomicrobiota > Verrucomicrobiia > Verrucomicrobiales > DEV007 > JAACDM01. The sequence continues at coordinate 194,896 of JAUIAH010000003.1, forward strand.
GACGCGCATAAGGAGGTGGTTATGGAGCATCAGTGGTCGCAATCAGGGACTGGCGGAAAGCCGGGATAGGATTCGGGTCCCGGGTTGCGCTCCACGTGGGATGCCCGTAGCGCACGACGCACCCGGGCCAGGGCGCTCTCGGAATAGGCGTCTCTGTCAGGTAGCAGCATGGCCATGGTCATGAGCGCGGGAAGGCAGGTCTCGTTGATCGTGAACTCTGATGAAGGAATCAGCGGCCAGACGTCTGCGAACATCCTGTCTTCCGGAAGCGAAGCGAATGGCGGGACGTGCTTGTCAGTGACTTCTCGAATGCGATCGTGGTTGGATTTCGAAGCTGAGCTCGGGCCGTAGGACACCAATCCTGGCACTTGTTCATGACCGAAGCGATCGACCCAGGCGAGACTGTCCATATCGAGCAGTTGCTGCGGGTGATGCTCTCCGAGACCAGTGATCCAGCAGTAGCCAAGAGCGTTGCACCCTTGGAAATAGTCAGCGTTGAGAGAGAGGGCGTCCGCATAGCGTTTGGCTCGCCCAGCCTTGGCCTGATCCCCATCGCTAGCATAGCGGTTCGCCACTGCTGCGCAGAGAACGTGGAGAGCGCTCGATGGCGAGGAAGCTTGACCCCACGGAATGTGTGACTTGGCGCGTCCGCACGAGCGATAGGGCTCAAGCGCGGCGTCGTCCAAGGCATTGCGGACGGCATGTTCTTCTGACTTTGATAGGATCCAATCAACCACTTGATCCCGTAGACGCCGATCTGCATGGGGTGAACTGATGTAGCTCAGAAGGGGTTCAGCGACCCAGCGCTGCTGGTAGCGCTCTTCGTTGCCGAGGAGCCAGAAGAAATGGAGGAGGCCATTGCTTGGAAACTGCGAGTAGGATGGAAGCTTGTTGAGGTAACCGTGAGGTCCTTCGAGAAGCGCTCGATAGGGGGCGCGTTCTTCATCTGTCGTGGCGGCTGCAAACAATTGCGCGGCGCCCATCATGAGAGAGGGTTCGGCGGCACCGTTTGCCTTGGCCCAGGCGAAGGCCGCCTGGGCGCGGGAGCGATACTGTGCCGGGGTGGGGCGATCCTTGATCGGTCCGAAGCGCGAGGCGTGTGCCATCAGGCCCGCGATGTAGGCGGAGACGTTGGGATCAGGGCGAGGCGTCCAGTAGGTGAGGTAGTCTTCATCCGCGAAGAAGAGATTCTCCGCATCGGGGTGAGAAGAGGCTTCAATGCCCGGTCGAATAGCTCCTTTGTGAGGTCCTTCAGTGATTTGGAGATCCAACCAGACCTGCAGCTGATGGAGGGCTTCATCCAAGAGATCAGGGGTGCCGTTTCCACTCTCGGGAATGTCGAAATCCCCGTCGCGAAATTTCTCCGGCCAGAACTCTACCAAAGTCATCAACGCAGAGGCGATCTGGGCGTGCTGCGGGCGAACGTCGAAATCGCCCGCGTCATGGTGTCCACCACGGATGGTGAGCGGCTGGTCGGTGGGGCCACCCTCGGGAAATTGACCTGTCGAATAGGTTTGCTCTTCCCACACATAGGCGACCGTATGATCCGCTTTCTCGCGTGGCCAACTGGTATAGGCGGCGGGCTTGGCGGCGGCGAACCGTTGGTGAAAGAATCCACGCCCTAACACATAGTAAGTGCTGAACGTCTTCAGGTCCGAGATCTCAAATCGGTGTGAGCGCCCGACCCCTGGCAAGACAAGGTAGTAGCCGAAGCCTTCTGGCAAAAGGCTGAGATCGATCTGAGCCACGTGCTCGCCGCTCTGATCGTGGGTGCCATCGGGACCGCGTGCTTCGGGCCGGAGGGGCATGGGTTCAATGGGAAGTTCGCGCGTGAATGCCGGCCTCCCTTCTTGGCGCACCAGCATCGTGGGATGCTCGGAGAAGTCGATGGCTCCCAGGGTTCCTGCCCAATAGCCCAGGTAGGCGTAGCGTCGTGTCCCGGCCAGGGCATAGCCTTCCTGGTTCACTTTGATCGCCGGAGTCTTCCTAACAAGGGGATCAAAGTGGAAGGTCAGCGCCTGAGGGTCGAGGGATTCGGATCCCTTGAAGCGGACTCCGTACGTCTCTCCAGGAAGAAGTGCTTCTTTCAATGGGAGATAGAAGGTGAATTCCTCGCGGGTGCGACCGTGTCCAAACCACTTGGGGACGAACCAACGTTCTAAGTCTGCCATGGGAACAGGCTTGCCCTGGCGGAGAAGTGTTAGGGAGTCACCTAGCGCTTTCGCGTCGGCGGCATCGGGGAAGACCACCGCCAGCACATCCGTATCGACCGCGAAGATCGCGGTGGGGGGCACTGGCTTTGAGGTCGCCGTTAGGGTCATCTTGCGGACGGTGAGCGTGTAGCGGTCTGCCGCGACGGACTTGCAATAGTCTTCTGTTTCCTCGCCAGCGAAATTGATGCGGCCGAACTTGTTGACGAATCGCTTCACAGGATCATCGCCGTCGTTGGAGGGCGATGGCGGCAAGGAGCGGAAGGCATTGATGGGGACACGCACCGTTTGGAAGGTGCCCAGTTGCCATCCGTCTTTCACGTAGGGACTGACATTTAACCAATCGGTGAGGCGATCAAAGGGCACGCCGTGATTGGTCTGGAGGCGGAGGAGGACGTTGGGAGCTTCCGCGGACGTCTTGTCTAAGCGGGCTTCGATCTCAAGGAAATCGTAGCCATCGAGGGTCGCATGGGCCGTGTAGATCGTGCCTGCGTACTGATTATCAATCGTCTCTGGCGGCTTCTCCCAGATGACATGAGGCGCAGGACGTGCGAATGCAACTAACAGAGAGGCGAACCAAATTCCAATGGCGAAGGTGCGTGTGCCCATGCGCGAACGTCAGGGCGCGCCTTCGACCGGTCAACCGGCTAGTCGCGCTTTCGCATGTGTGGGAAGAGGATCACGTCGCGAATATTCTCCACGCCAGTCAGCATCATGATCAGCCGATCAATGCCGATGCCAATCCCACCGGCGGGCGGCATGCCGTGTTCCAGTGCGGTAATGAAGGCCTCATCAATATCTTGAGTTTCTTCACCAGCTTGGGCTTCCAGCCGCTCCCTCTGCACGATGGGGTCGTTCAACTCGGAATAGCCGGGAGAAATTTCCTGTCCATTGATGATCAACTCGTAAACGTCGACTACCCGATCATCCTCGGGATTCTGTTTGGCGAGTGGCACGAGTTCCTTGGGCACATGCGTGACATAACATGGATCGAAGGTCTTCTCCTCGATGAGTTTCTCGAAGACTTGCTGCGTCACTTCGTAGTCTTCCATGGCGTCGGAAATCTCGACGCCGAGCTCGGCACAACGCTCGCGTCGCTTCTCTGGCGTGTAGTCGAACCAATTGGCGTCAATCTCGCAGATGAGGTCTTTGTAAGACACACGTTTCCACGGGCGTGTGAGATTGATGGTGCGCGTGACGTCACCCGCGTCGTTCTTGTGCTCTATTTGCAATCCGCCACAGAATGTCTCCGCCAGATGACAGATCATCTCTTCAACCATGTCAGCCATGGTTTCGAAATCGGCGTAGGCCCAGTAGGCCTCTAACATTGTGAACTCCGGATTGTGACGCCGGGAAATTCCCTCGTTGCGGAAATTGCGATTCAATTCATAGACCTTGGTGAACCCGCCAACTAACAAACGCTTCAGGAAGAGCTCGGGAGCGATGCGCATGTAGAGAGGCATGTCCAAGGCGTTGTGATGCGTCTTGAATGGTTGCGCAGCGGCGCCGCCAGCCACGGGTTGAAGCATGGGAGTCTCCACTTCGAGAAAGCCGCGCGCTTCCAAGAACCGACGGATCTCGGCGACCATGCCGATGCGTTTCAAGAATACGTCGCGGCTCGACTCATTCGACATGAGATCGAGATAGCGCTGGCGATAGCGGGTTTCCTTATCGGCCAAACCATGGAATTTGTCGGGCATGGGGCGCAGGGCTTTTGATAGGACGGTCAACCCACTCAGACGCACGGACGGTTCACCTTTCTTGGTGGTGAAGGTTTCTCCCTCGACTCCGATCCAATCACCGAGATCTAACAGTTGGAAGATCTCAAAGGCTTCCTCGCCGACGCCCTTCGCGTTGAGGAAACATTGGATGCGGCCCTGCGCGTCTGCAATGTCGAAGAATTGGCTCTTCCCCATGTCGCGATGGGCCACGATGCGTCCCGCAAGTTTCACCGAGAGACCGTCTTCGAAGGCTGCCTTCAACGGGCCCGGCTCATGGGAGACGGGATACTTGCCGCCAAAGGGATTCACTCCGAGCTTGCGAAGTGCTTCAAGCTTGTCCTGCCGGATCTGCAGGAGCTGTTGTTCGGTCACGCCTTCTTCCATAGTGGCGTCACATCAAGCACCTCTGAGCGTGCTTACCAAGTAGAAAGTCGCATCACCCTTTGCGAACCTTCTCCTTCTCTTCCTCACACTTCTCCCGGAGTCGTGCCAGTTCACGGCGTTGCTGCTCCTCCAGTTGAGCCACTTCGGCAAAGTCCTGCGCGGCCATGGCTTTGCCGATGAGGTCACGGAGAAACACTTCTTTCTCAGCGATCTTCGACTGATAGAGCGTATCGATCTCGCCCAATTTGGCCTTCTGCTCATCTGTCAGGGTGACGGTAGGGCCTTCGGCGGCGGCCCGTTCCATGGCGAGTTCGTAGGCGGATTTCATGCGTTGCGGATGGATTCGCGGGGTTTTATTCGTTTGTGAACATGATGGTGACCATTCTTCAGAAATTCAAGTGGTGCTTCTTGGGGCTAGGTTTGCTCTCCGTGGCGCCGAGTCAGGCTGGGGAGGTGTCCGCTCCCCCTTTGACGCTCACGCTGGTGTCGGAGTTGCAGCAGATTCAGGCGGGTGAACCCTTCACCGTTGGCCTATTGTTGCGACACGCGCCGCACCACCACAGCTACTATAAGTTTCCCGGAATCGTGGGCCTCCCCACAAGCATCGAATGGACGCTGCCAGAGGGCTTTCAAGCGGGACCAATTCAGTGGGCCACACCTGAACAGGTCGACATGCGTGGGCATGGTGCCTACGGATATCACGATGATACGCTGTTGTTGGTGGAAATGACCCCACCCAAAGAGCTAAGCCAGAAGGCGATCACGCTCAAGGGGCGGGTGGGCTACATGTGTTGCAGTCAAGAACGGTGCACGCCGGGGTTCGGTGACGTTTCCCTGACACTCAAGGTGGGTGAGAAGCCCATGGGTGACCCTGACAAAGAAACGCTTTTCGGGGAGGCACGGCTAAAGCTTCCCCAGGTCGTCACGGGTTGGAAAGCGGGTGTGTCCCAGACGGAATCGCATTTCACCCTCACAGTGACGCCACCGAAGGGTTTGGATGAAGCGAAGCTTCCCAAGGCCAACGACCTCTATTTCTTCAGTTGGAACGGTTGGACGGCCTCAAATGAACCGCACCGTGGCTCCTGGGAAGACGGGTCCTATCATTTCATCATGCCCAAGCATCCCTATCCGGACGATGAAGCAAGCACCGTTTTCCAAGGCACGTTACGGAGCGAAACCGGTTGGCCAGGCCTTGAAGCATCGAGCCTTGGTCTGTGGGTGGATGCGCGCATTCAGGAATAAGAAAGGGGCGACACGAATGTCGCCCCTCCCGGTGTAAGTTCTGTTACCAATCCTAACAGGCTATTCACGGATGCGATAGTAACCCGCGGGCTTCCCGAGGCGTGTGGCGTCCGTGTCTTCGAAGTCACCCGTGAGGTCATTGCCAATGACTTCCCAACTGGTGAGGTCTTCCGAATACTCGACTTGGTAAGTCACCGTTGCAGAGCCAGGCGACAGCCGGAATTGTGCGCCCGACTTGGATACTTCAGCGATGACTCCCGGGAAATCGGGATTGGGTTCAGGATCGGGTTCCGCATCCCCACCCAGCTTCGTCCCCGGATTTGCCTGCAGCTCTGACACTTCATCAGAAGAGAGGGTTCGGCCATAGATTTGCAGGTCATCGATCAAGCCGCTGAAGCCGAAAGCGCCGTTGACGGCTCCAATCTGAAGCGCCGCGCGGACGTCGACAATTTCAGAAGCGCCATCCAGGGATTCCGTGGCCTGGCCATCGACGAAGATGGTGACCAAAGGTCCTGCCGGATCGTAGGTGACAGCGACATGTTGGGTTTGTCCCGAGATTAAAGCGCTGGTCTCACCTCCCGCGATGTCAGGCACGCCTTCACCAAACCAGTTGAGACGCCCTTCTGCAGAGGCGATGGCAAATGGGCGACCGTTGGCGTCAGGTCCATCGTTCTTGGAGAGGAGTCCAGCGACCGCGCCGAGCCCGTCGTCTGCTTGCACCCACATGCTGATGGTGAAGGCACCTCCCTCGATGACGGGGAAGGCAGGCACTTCTGCATAAGCGGCGGTTTCACCAGCAGGAGCGAGCCGGAGGGCGGTTCCACCGGCTAAACCAGCTTCTCCCAATGTGAGTGTGGCTCCGTTAGCGAGATAGGTGCCATTGTTGCCGTTCCCTGAAGAGTCATTCAGAGTCGTGCCTTCGGTTTCATCGAACTTGTACCAGGCGATGAGTTTGTTCCGATCTGGGATGTTGGCGTTGAGGGAAAGTACCCGCGAAGCTTGATTCTCATCATTGCTGACAAGCTCTAGCGAAGCCACGAAACCGCCGTCTTTCCCTTGAGGATCAAAGGTGACGAGTAGCTCTGTCGATTCCTCTGGAGCGAGGGTGATGGGGAGGTCCAGTGCGTAACTGAAATGATCAGCATCGGCACCGGTGAGGGTGGCTCCGCTGATGGTAAGGTCCTGGGTGGTCCCCGCATTCCTCAAGGTGACAGTCCGCTGCACGGCGCCAGTGGTATCTCCGAGGTCACCGAAAGGACTGCGCCGAGTAAAGCTCAAACTGGGATCGCCGAGCACCACGGGTTCAAAGGTGGAGCCGTCAGGTTGGAGCGGATTGTCAGGAATGAGGGTGCTGATGATCATGTGTTGGACAGAGCCATCGCAACCATCTGCATTGGTGCCATTGCCATCGGCATCCTCACCATAAGGCGAATTGATGAGATCAATGGCATCGCCCGGTTCCACATTGGCGTAGACGATGCGCTCTTCCGAGTCGTTCTCATCAAAGGGCACGAGGTAGCTATCGATGCGCACGCCATTGTGATGGATGGCACCCGTGACGCCGTTGCCGCAACTGACGTTCTGCTTGGTCGTGAGCCAACGGATCTCGATGGCCGTGGGATCATCGACGTTGGCTTCCCATCGGCGCACGGACCATTGCACTTCATTGTTATTGTCTCCGTTAGGATGCGTTCCATTGGGGCTATGGGTGGTCCAGGGGACGTCACCATCTGGGAAGTCCCAGGTGGCACCATTCCACCAATCGTCGGTGTAAGGGATGAAGTCCGCCACGGGATCGTAATCGATCTTCTCCACGTCACCCTCAGCGGTGAGATTGCGATAGCCGTAGAACCAGCTGTTCTCGCCCTGTAGGCCGTCCCTCGACCAGTCGTCTTCGGAGAAAGCGATCACGCCTACGAAGGGATTGTCGGCCGGGTCCGTTGGATCGTGGCCAGCATCGATCTCTACGTTGTCATTGAAGCCATCCCCATCGGTATCAGCTTTGGTGGGATCGGTTGCCGGGTCAGACACCATTTCCACGTTGTCGGCGAGGCCATCGGCATCGGTATCGGTCTTGAGTGGGCTCGTGCCTGTGTCAGAGGCACTGACAAATTCTCCCGTGTTGGTTTCGACACCGTCCATCAAGGTATCACCGTCAGAGTCGGCATTGGTCGGATCAGTGTCCCGATCCAGCTCCGCTTCGTCCAAGGATCCGTCAGCATCGAAATCGCCTCCACTCATGAGCTTGGTGAGATCACCTGGGAAGAATACCTCCTCCCATGGGTCCGGTAGGCCATCGCCATCGGAGTCATCCGCGGTGGCAGGAATGAAGATGGTACCATCAGGTTGGATGGGCACTGCGGGTACGCCTCGACTGACTTTGAGAAGGCTTTGACTGCCATCGCATCCATCGGCGTTGGTGCCGTCCATGCCCAGAGGGCTGAGGGCAAGGTCAATGAGATCGCCCGGCTTCACATTGGCAAAGTAGGTTCGTGTCTCGCCTTCGCCATCGCTCCCCGCAATGGTGAGGAAATCGACGCGTTGCCCGTTGATGTGTAAGGAACCGGTGACTCCATTGCCGCAGTTCGTGTTTGATTTGCGAATCTCCCAGATCAGGGCGAGAGGAGTCACTTCCTCCACTTGAGGCGCCCATCGGCGGATGGTCCACTGGACAGCGCCGTTGTTGTCTCCGTTAGGGTGAGTTTCTAGAGGGGCTAACATCGTCCATGGGACATTGCCGTCAGCCCAGTCCCAGGCATTTCCATTCCACACCCAGCCATCGTCTTCATTGAAGAGAATGAAGTCGTCCGTGGGATGGTAGTCATCAGTCCCGCCGTCCGCCGTCAGGTCGCGGTAGCCTGCCGACCACCCCGTGGGATCGTGTTCGCCGTCGAGACTCCAGTCCTCGGAAGAATCAGCAATGATGCCAGGATTATTCGCCGGATTGCGAGGGTCCGTGCCCTCGGCCACTTCCTCACCATCACTAAATCCGTCTGAGTCGCTGTCCGATTCCGTTGGGTTCGTGCCGCCTTCAAACTCCGCTATGTCTAACAAACCGTCACCATCGGTATCCGTCTCAGCCGACATCACCGTGAGATCTCCTGGAAAGAAGGCCTCCTCATAGCTGTCGGGGAGTCCGTCGCCATCGCTATCAGTGAATCCGGCGGGCACAAAGGGTGTGCCGTCCGGTTGCTGGGCATCTCCAGGGATGGTATCGTCCCCGCTGATCCAGAAAGAGGAACCATCTGCACCGTCTGCAGGATCGCCATCCTCGCCCTCTGGCAGCAATGCGAAGTCAATGAAGTCGCCTGGACTGACATTGACGTAGACCGTGCGGTCAATGCCGACGCCATCATTGCCTGCTACGGAGGCGAAGTCCACGCGATCGCCATTCACGTGCACGGATCCACTCACGCCATTGCCACCATTGGTATTATTCTTATGCAAGTGCCAGGTCAGGGCCAGTGCTTGCTCGCTGAGGACATTGGCCTCCCAGCGACGGATCACCCAGTGCTCTTCGCCGTTATTGGAGCCGTTCGGATGACCTGCGGCGACGGCTACTTCCGTCCAAGGGACATCGCCATCGCCCCAGTCCCATTTCGTGCCATCCCAAATCCAGCCGTCATCTTCGTTGAATAGGAGGAAATCTTCTTCGGGATCATAGTTCTCACGGTCGTCATCGGGCTCCACCAAGCGATAACCGTAGGACCAGCCGTCCGTTCCTTGGGCACCGTTGGGGTCGAAATCTGCCTGGGAATCCATCACGATCTCTGCCCCGAGAGGGGAGGAAAGCTGAAGGATCACCCAAGCAAGGGAAGCTAAGAGGAGATGGGGTTTCATAGAGGAGTCTTTTGGGGTGTGTTGGTTGGTTGGCGGATCGTAGGCGAACCGAAGTGCCCGTGTAAAGCCTCTGAGTGGATCAAGCGTGTGGAAGCTCGACAGCCTTTGTAGGAGACGCGAGGGTCAATGCGCACCCTTGATGCGCACGGACAAACAGGTATATCAGTTCTTCAAATACTGCCCCGAGATGGCGTTTGAGTTCGCCGAACTGGAGGCGCAAGGACCGCATCATCTGGAATCCGTCTCTGTCAAAGCGCCTGTCGGATGATCCCATCGTCGCGGTGTTCAAACCCGTGCTTGAGGAGGACGCCAAAACGCTTGAAAGCGATGCTGCCAAGCACTACCGTTGCATTCAATCGAGCGGATTGACAGACAAGCAGATTGACGCGTTGTCGGAAGTATTCGTCAGTTGGCTCCTCGAACGGTTGCAAGACAAGAATGCCCAAGACCTCGCCATGATCCTTGACCTTCCCAGCATCAAAGACACCCGTGCCGGTAAGGAGATTTATGAAGAAGGCATCGGCAAAGGGCGCGAAGTTGGCCGTGAGGAAGGGCGCGAAGTTGGTCGGGACGAAGGGCTCGAAGAAGCGGTGATCACGATACTTGAGTCACGTTTTGAGGGACCTTTGGAGAGACCGTTGGTGGCCGCAATCAAAGCGCTTCCATTAGCGGAGCTTCGCGTGTTGCTACGAGAAAGCCTAACCATGCCGTCCTTGGCGGAGGTCGCTTCCCGTGTGCAGGTGCTCCGTGGGAACGAAGAGGCCTAACTTGGCGGATTGAGACGGTAGCCGACTTTCGGTACCGTGATGATCCATTGAGGAGCATTGGGATCGTCCTCGATCTTGGCGCGAAGTTTGGCGATGTGATTGTCCACGGTGCGGGTGGATGGAAAGGCCGTGTATCCCCACACTTCATCAAGGAACCGATCTCGGGAGATGGCCTCGCCCATATGCTGAATGAGTAGCTGGAGGACTCCAAATTCCTTTGCTGTAAGGGGAACGCGGATGCCCTCGCGCAAACATTGACGTTCTTTCAGACGAACGGTGATCTCGCCTAACTGAATCTCCGCTGGACCTGCTTTCTGGGCGTCGATCCGACGGAGGAGCGCGCGGATGCGGGCGTGCAATTCGACCAAGCTGAAGGGCTTGACGAGATAGTCGTCTGCTCCTGCGTCTAAACCAGCGACGCGGTCGTCTACCAAGCCTTTGGCAGTGAGCATGAGCACGGGAACCTGCCGCCCTTGGCGACGGAGTTCCTGACACAAAGCGAACCCGTCGAGCTTGGGCAACATGACATCCAAGAGAATGAGATCGGGCGATTGCTCTAGCGCTGTACGCAATCCATGGGCGCCATCCGCGGCTTGCAGCACGCGGTAGCCCTCATCCTTCAAGGAATCGGCCACGGCGACGCGTAAAGGGGCTTCGTCCTCGATGATGAGTATCCTCATGGGCGGATGTAAGGGAGGTGAAGCGTAAAGGTGGTGCCTTTGGCAGGCTGGCTCTGGACGGTCACGTGGCCGCCGTGTCCTTGGGCGATGTGTTGGACCACGCTCAGGCCAATGCCCGCGCCCCGTGTTTCGCGGCGCAGCCCGCGTTCGACACGGTAGAAACGATCAAAGATCTTGGCCTGTTCGGCCGGGGCGATGCCAACTCCCTGGTCTTTCACTGAAAGGATCAGGGCTTCCGGCTCGTGATCGAGCACCACGTCCACTTGGCCTATCGCATCTGAGAACTTGATAGCGTTGTCGAGGAGATTGACCAACGCCTGACGAATGGCCAGGGCATCGACCTCGATACTGGCTTGGTCGTCTGTGAGTGTGTTGTGAATATGTAAGGTGATCCCGCGTTCTTCCGCGCGCGGCTGGAGAAGACGGACCGTTTCCTCGACAAGGCGTTTCATGTCGGCAGGTTCGCGGCGATAGTCTTTGCGTCCCTGCTCAATGCGAGAGAAATCGAGGATGTTGTCGACGAGAGCAGCCAGGCGCTTGGTCTCGCGGGCAATGAAATGATGATATTGTGAGATCTGTGCAGCGGTGCTGCGATCACTCTCCAAACGTTCAGCGAGCACACCGATGCTGGCGACGGGCGTGCGCAATTCGTGAGAGACGCTGGCAATGAAATCGCTTTGCAGCGCGGCGAGCGTCATTTGGCGGTGAAGCGCACGCCAGGTGGCCCAAAGAGCACCTGCGGTCACCATCGTCGCCAGGACTAACAGGCCCATCATCTGCCATAGAGCCTGGCGTTGCTCGCGTTGCCATTGGATTGGTGAGGCCAGACCGATGGCAATTTGATAGGGAGCGGCCTGGCTTTCGGCCAGCCGTTCGGAAAGGGCAGGGGTAATGCGCTTGCCATCCCAAGCGATCTCCCAGGCGAGGTGATCGGGGAGGGAAAGCGAGACTTGCTGAGCGATCCAGTCCTTGAGAAATGGCAGGGATGTGAGGTGAATGGCTTCATCGGCGACGTGCGCGTGCCACGAGACGCCGCGCCAGCTCCGCCAAGGTTCACTCGGGCTCCAGGAAGGTCCCAGAGCCTCATAGACAGCCACCGCGTCCGTCGTCAGGAGTGCCTTGGCAAACTGCTGATGCATCCGTGTGCTATGAGGAGTGACGTCGAAGGCCAATCGGGTGGTGACGGGAGAAGGATGCTGCAGGCATGCTTGAAGGACGGCGTCCGCCCGTGAGGTTGAGGGTTCGCAGCGATACAGGGCGTGGTGAACGAGAGGCTCTAACGGAAGCCCCGCCGGGGTGTACGCTGTGGCGAGATCGGGTGAGGCAAGGAGGGTCTCTAAGGCGTCGACGGATGCGCGCGCTTGGTCGAACTGTTGGAAGAGCGCGGTATTGGGTTCTCTTGGGGAAAGAGATAGAGTGATGGTTGGGGTGGCTTCCTTGGCTAACAAATCGGCAATGACGCGCGCCCAAGAGCGCGCCTCCACCTGCAAGGCGGCCATGCGCCGCTCGCGTTCGCCCATCAGCGCCCAGGTCCCCACTCCGAGGAGGAGGACCAAGGGCAGCAGGAGGGCGAAGGGAATCCAGCGCATCTGTTAGCGAGGAAGACCCGGAGGCATAATGACGCGGCGTTTGCCTGGAGTCGGAGTCGGCCTGCGGATTGTGGGGACTCGTCCCCGCGGGATCGTTGTGATCTGCAACTCGCGCATGAAATCCTCACCTTTGTTGAAACTTAGATTTGTGCTATCGTTGGTAATAATTGCCGCGAATTCCGTGCCCAGGGGAAAGAACGCTTTGGGTCCCTCTTCCTCGCGGTGCCACTGCCATTGGCCGTCAAGCTTCTTAGCACTCACAAAGGTCGGCGTGTACTCGTGGATGGTGACGGGTTCCTTGTCGAGTCTCAGGCGCCATGGGAAGGAGAGTTGATCGAGAACGCGTTGTTTCAGAGTCGGGTCTGGTTGATAGCTTTCTCCCTCCGTGGGTGGGAGCACGAGCATGGTTCCTCCATCCCACGGGATCAAGTTGTCTTCATCGAGGATGCGTTTCTCTTCCCAAGCGCCTTCGACCCATCGGCGAACCAGGGCTTTCTCCCAGTCGATGGGGAGCAGGGGCAAGCCATGGGGCGTCATCAGACCCAGTTCGATGCCTAGGCGGCCGTCCGTCCATGTCTGCACCGGTTTCACGGGCCAGAAAGGACCATCCAACGTCTGACACACGTAGAATCCCTCCTGCTTGGCGACTTCGCTGAGGTCTTCTTCGGCCTCCACCGTCGTGAATCTCACCGTATCCCCGTGGAGCAGGTTGTGCCGATCTGTCTTGGTGGTGGAGCCGTCTGGAGCGCTGCATTCGACCACGTGGTTCTCTCGGTTTAGAAAGTAGGGAGAGACGCATAACGTTCTGGTGTCGATGTGGGCATGATAGAGAGAGGTGTCCGCAAAGACGAAGGTGCCTCTGTCATTATTCGTCACGAGCTGGTCGCCGACGACTACCTTGATCTCCATGGTATTCTCGCCGTTGATCCACTCGTTGATTTCCGGCGGGATCGGTTGGGTGGAAGGATAGGGTAACTGGATGACATCGCCCCACTGTAGAGGAATGTCAGGGAAATCATGGAGATCTATTTCTGTCGCGTCACTGGAAAGATGGATGATCGTGACTGCCGAAAGAGGTTCCTTTAAAGAGGCCCGTTTGAGGCATTGGCGTAGCGTGCCGGGTTGAGGGATGCCGTGCCTGTTGAGGATCGCGGTGAACGACGGCTGGCTACTGTCGCTGATCCACACGGCATCAGGTCGCTGCGGATTGTGCTTCAGATAGTAGGCATCCCAAAGTTCTTCATAAAGGCTGGCGTCAGGGGTCTTGCTTGAATTCTGTTGCAGGAAATCTTTCTGAGGAATGGCACCGTGTTGCAACAGGATCCGAGCGCCTTCGATCCATGGGTTGTCCCAATGGTTGATGCAAAGCGTTAGGGGCGTGCTGTTGGAATGTTCCTTGGCATCGATGGTCGCTCCTTTCTCCAAAAGCCGGATCAGAGCGGGCACGGCCTTTCTCGGTTCCCTTCGTCCCCATTGCGCGACATAGTGAAGAGCTGTCTGCCCATGCTGGTCTCGGTAGTCAATGGGCGTTCCGTGTGCGAGGAGGAGATCGAGCGATTCCGGCGATGATTGCCAAGCAGCGGCGTGCATGGCGGGATAGCTGGTTTCACCGTCGCCGTCTGTGGGATCCAAACCCGCTTCGAGAGCGAGCTTCAGCCATCGCGGATGCTTGGCGGCGGCAGACAAGGTGATTTGGGGATCGCCCTGCGTCCACTTGGCGCCGGCTTCTAGCAGTGGCTGAATCACGGACTCCTCTCCTTTGCCGAGCGCCAGTTGAAGGATGGTTTTGTGGGGGTGATAACTTTCAATCTTGGCCGTGCTGTTCGGGTTTTCTCCCGCGGCGAGGAGCAGCGCCACCTTGTCCGGCTGTGGGTAATAGACCGCGTAGCTGAGGGCGGTGTGGGTGACTTCTCCGCTGTTAGTGAGCGCGGAGATCCGTCGGCCGGTCTCGGCTCCGGCTTTGAGAAGCGCTTCTAGCACAGTGGTCGAACTCTTGAAGGTGCTTGCGATGTGGATGGGGGAAACATCGGCGTAGTTCTTGTTTTGAAATTTCCAAGTGTCAGTCTCTCCATTCGGATCCGCGCCGCGCTCCAACAAGAGCAGGGCGACGGCTTCGCGACCATGCTCCAAGGCGGCCAGGAGGGCCTTGTTCTCAGCGCCACGATCAAGGAGCAGCGCACACATGGCTTTGTGTCCCGCACGAGCGGCGTGCTGCAAGGGGGTGCCACTGGAGAAGAGGTCAATGCGGGCGCCTTGGTCTAACAGAAAGGTGGCCACGTGAATCTGCCCTTTGCTGGCAGCTTGATGCAGGGGCGGTGGAGTCTGGCCTTCGCTGGCGTTGAGGAGATCGGGGCTGTTGGCGACGATCCGCTCCAGGCGAGCGATCTCTTGTCGTTCTGCTTCTGGAATGGTGGGCACCTCGGAGGCGGGGGCCGGGGGCGTCACGCCTAACGAAACCATCTGCTCGCGCGTGAGGCGTTCGAGCGTTGGATGATTGGGGTATTGTGAGAGGAGCGTTTGATAGTGAGCGATGGCTTCTTCATCGCGCTCGAGCTTGCGAAGCACGGCTGCTCGCCGGAAGAGCGCTTTCGCTCCAAGGTCGCTGAGGCGCATGACGCGCGCATGAATCTCTTCATAGACCTTGAGGGCTGATTGAAGATCGCCAGCGACTTCTTCTTGGTAGAGGCCATCGCGAAAGGCGTCTTCAATGGACTCATCCTGGGCGCGTGCCGCTGGGGTCCAGGCTACGAGGGAGAGAGTGAGGGTGAGGCCGATCCAAACAGACGTGATTCTCATGACGCTCCCACCATAGCGGGCAGCGGAGGGCGTGTTGTCTCCAAATCGTAACTTCTGAGGCCTATTGCCTAGCCACCATTGAAGATACGATCGAGCTTTTCGGGGGAGAGTGATCTGAGCGTTGTGGCCAAGCGGGTCGCGTAGCTTTCAACCGCATTGGCATTCACATGCTGTCCCTCGGATGCCGCAGAGGTCACAATCTCATTCACCACTGATTCTACCTCTTCCTCGGTGGGTGGTCCGTGCCCTTGCGCCCAAGGGGGTGGACCTTGCCCCGCCCAAGGTGGGGGGCCTTGACCGGCCCATGGGGGAGGGCCACCTGAACCGGGGGAGTCTCCTGCCCAGGGAGGCCCTGCCCCAACCGGGGCAGCTGCCACCAGGTAGAGAGAGAGAATCATAGGGAGGACTCGTTTCATATGCAGTGAAGCTATCTGCTGATTATGAAAAATGCAAATAATTATTGTGAATATTTGCTGAGAGGGATTAGGTGCCATTGAGAACCCGTTCGCGCTGCTCTGGTGAGAGCGTCTTGAGGGTCATGGCCAATCGAGTCGCATAGTCTTCGATGGCTTCCGAGTTGACCTGTTGTCCGTTGGAGGATGCCGAAGTGACAATTTCATCAACCACAGCTTCTACTTCTTCCTCAGTGGGCGGGGGAGGTGGGGGCGGGGATTCCGTGCTCCCTGAAGTTCCTTCGTCTCCGCCAGAGTCGCTTTCACCACTTGATCCTCCAAGCCCCGATAGCCAGTCCCAGAAATCACCCCAATTGGCCTGCGCTGGGGCCGCAGCCGCCAGGTGGCACAAGGTGATTGCGAGGAGAATCCGTTTCATTTCAAGAAACCTATCTAAAGACTATGGAAATTACAAGATCTTTCCGAGTTTTCCTGGTGTTCAGTTGGAGAAATCATCATTCTTGAGACATGCGCTCCTTGATTCTCATGCTCTTCGCTGGGTTGAGCCTCGTTCATGCGGTGGACTTTGCGGAGGAGATTCAGCCCTTTCTCGAACAGAAGTGCCTCCGCTGCCACAATCCAAACCAGTCGGAGGGAGATCTTTCCTTAGCGACGGCTGATGCGGTCTTGGATCCGAAGAAAGGCTGGGTCACACCCGGGAATGGTGCGGCGAGTCGCCTGCATGCGGTCACGATTCCAGACGCACCAGGAAAGCAGCCTGAGATGCCCGACGATGATGGCGAGCCGCTCACCGCTGAAGAGGCGCTCCTTCTCAGGCAATGGATCGATGAGGGAGCGGCATGGCCCGAGGGATTGGTCCTGCATGAGGCTGCGAAGACTGACAAACAGTGGTGGGCGTACCAGAAACTGCGCCATCCCGAGAAGGACTCTATCGATGCCTATATCGATGAGGCACTCGCCGCCCAAGGCCTTCAGCGTAATCCGCCCGCCTCCCCGCGGACCTTGATTCGGCGAGCGACTTACGATCTGGTCGGTCTTCCGCCCACGCCTGAGGAGGTGCACACCTTTGTGGCGGCTCATCGCGAGGATCCCACGCGGGCCTATGAGGCATTGATCGATCGCCTGCTGGATTCACCCCATTATGGAGAGAGTTGGGGGCGTCATTGGCTGGATGTGGTTCGCTTTGGCGAGAGCAATGGCTTTGAGCGCAATGTGATCATCAACTCGCTGTGGCCGTTTCGTGATTATGTGATTCGCTCGATCAATGGAGACAAACCTTTCGATCAATTCATCCGTGAACACTTGGCGGGTGATGTGTTTGGAATGGATGATCCCGAGGTGGCCATCGGGAGTGCCTTCTTGGTCGCCGGTCCCTTTGATGACGTGGGGAATCAAGACCCGGTGGCTCAGGCACAGATCCGGGCGAACACGCTCGATGAGATCATCAACGCGACGGGCGAAGCATTCTTAGGAATGACGTTAGGTTGTGCGCGTTGCCATGACCACAAATTTGATCCCATTGCGCAGCGAGATTACTACCAGCTCTACGCCACTTTCGCAGGCATTCGCCACGGGGAGAGCACCCTAGCGACGCCTGATGAACGGAAGGCGCACGCAGCAGCGATGCATCCGTTGACGGAAAAGAGAGCCACCTTGCAGGCGGAAATGGCTGCTTTGACCGATGGGATCTTGGACAGGGCGAGGGAGCGGAAAGGGCATTACGAGAGCCAATGGACGCGACCACCAGTCGATCGTCGGTTCACGGAAGAGCGCTTTGCGCCCGTCGATGCGCGTTTCGTGAGGCTCGTGTGCGAAGCCCAAGATAGTAACCCTGGAGCGCGACGATTCAACATCGATGAATTTGAGATCTGGTCTGCTGACAAAGAGCCAAAGAATGTGGCTTTGGCAGCGAATGGAGGGCGGGCCGAGGGAGAGGCGCGGCGGATCGAAGACTTTCGCGATGCCTACAGCGCAGGCTTGGCGATCGATGGCCAGTTTGGCGCACGCTTCATTTCTGCCTCGGACACCTTGATGATCGAGTTGGCAACGCCCACAGAGATCGATCGGGTGGTCTTCTCAAGTGCGCGCGGATCGGAAGTGCCGCATCAAGGCAAGTTCACCTTTGTGGCGGACTATCGGATCGAGACGTCTCTCGATGGCGAGCGCTGGCAGGAGGTGGCGCATGGTCGGGATCGTCAGCCGGTGAATGATGCGCATCGACATCATCGGATGCTCTTCCAAGAGCGCACGCCGGAGGAGGAGCAAGAGCAGCAGCGATTGGCGCGCGCTCTGAATAAAGTGAATCGTGCGATTGATAGGGTGCCTCCGTTGCGGCGCGTCTTTCTGGGACATCGTCACGAGGATGACGTGCGCGGGCCCTTCCATCTCTTCCTCGGGGGCGATCCTCAGCGTCGGGGGGAACGGGTGACGCCGGCAAGCCTCTCCACTTTGAGTGAGGTCCTCCCCAGCTATGTCCTGGACGAGGACGCCTCCGAGGCGGCGCGGCGTGTGGCCTTGGCGGATTGGGTGACGCATCCTCAGAATCCCCTGACCTGGCGTGTGCTGGTCAATCGCCTCTGGCACTATCACTTCGGCGTGGGGATCGTGACCACGCCCAATGACTTCGGCTACATGGGTGGCCGTCCGTCGCATCCCGAGTTGTTAGACTTTCTCGCCTCAAAACTGCGGGAGAGCGGCTGGCGTCTGAAACCCATACACCGACTCATCATGCTCTCGCAAACGTATCAGCAGGCATCGACGTGGCATGCGGAGGCGGCGCGGATTGATAGTGAGGCACGCCTGTTGTGGCGATTCCCAACCAGACGGCTTTCCGCGGAAGAGATTCGAGATTCCATGCTAGTGGTGGCAGGCAAACTGGATCGGACGGCAGGTGGACCTGGTTTCCGCCTCTACCGCTTTCTGCAGGACAATGTGTCCACCTACGTGCCCCTGGATCATCACGGGCCGGAGACTTACCGGCGAGCGGTCTATCATCAGAATGTTCGCGCGGCCGTGGTGGACCTCATGACGGAATATGATCAGCCGGATTGTGCCTTCTCGGCGCCTCGGCGTTCGGTGACGACCACGCCCTTGCAAGCGCTCACCTCGCTCAATCACACGTTTACCATCGACATGGCGGAGGCCCTGGCGGCACGTTTGTCCGCGCCTGATGAGCCTGCCTCCATTCATGAACTCTACAAGATCATCTATCAGCGATCGCCCACGTCTGAAGAGCGCGCATGGCTGGCGCAGACGGCAGCCGCCGCGGGATGGCGAGCGGTGTGTCGAGCGCTTCTCAACTCTAGCGAGTTTCTCTACCTGGATTGATCATGCCTGGTGAATTGCGCTCAGCGGATTTGCTCGTTCTCCTCGTGTATCTGATCGGGGTCTTTGGCATGGGGTGTTGGTTTGCGCGGAAGCAGAAGACTTCGAGGGACTTCATGGCCGCAGGTGGCAACCTCGCGGGATGGACGGTGGGACTGTCCATCTTTGGTACCTATGTGAGTAGCATCGGGTTTCTTGGAAACACGGGAAAAGCCTTTGGTGCTGATTGGAGTTCCTGGGTCTTCGGGCTGTCATTGCCCATCGGTGCGTGGATCGCTGTGCGCGCCTTTGTGCCGATGTATCGTGCGAATGGAGACATTTCCGCTTACGCGCATCTAGAGCGGCGATTCGGACCGTGGGCACGGATGCTCGCCGTGGCGTTCTACTTGCTGCTGCAATTGGGCCGGATCGGTGTGATTCTATACCTGGTCGCCCTGGCATTGGCACCTCTCACAGGGTGGGACCTGCGAACGATCATTGTCGTGATGGGCGTGATGGTGACCATCTACACGTTGTTAGGCGGGATCGAGGCGGTCATTTGGACAGACGTGGTGCAAAGCGTGGTGCTGACGTTAGGCGCTGCCCTGTGCTTGGGAGTGCTCCTGATGCGCATGCCTGAAGGACCCGGTCAGGTGTGGGAGATCGCGCAGGCGGCAGATAAGTTCGACCTAGGAGGCTTTCGGCTGGTGCTGCATGAACCCAGTTTCTGGCTCGTGCTCGTGTATGGGATCTTCATCAACCTTCAGAACTTTGGGGTCGATCAAGGATTTGTGCAGCGGTACGCCACCGCGCGTTCGGAGGCTGCTGCCAAACGAAGTGTTTGGTTAGGCGCGTGGCTGTTTCTGCCAGCCTCAACACTGTTCTTTCTCATCGGCACGAGTCTCTATGCGTTCTACCAAGCGCAGCCTGATCTCTTACCCGCGGACGTAGCCGCGGAGCCAGACCGCGTGTATCCCTACTTCATGGTGACGCAACTTCCAGATGGCGTCACGGGGGTGTTGATCGCGGCGATCTTTGCCGCGGCCATGAGCAGTGTGGACACGAGCTTGAATAGCTCCGCCACGCTCGTGCATAGCGACTTCTTCAAACGCCTTCGCCCGGACATGAGCGAACGTCAGTCGATGCGAGTCCTGCGTGGGGCGACCCTGGGATGGGGACTGGTGGGCACTGCGGCGGCCATGGCTATTATCGGTCAGAAGAGCGCCCTGGATGCCTGGTGGAATCTGCAAGGTATCTTTGGTGGGGGATTGTTAGGGCTGTTCTTGTTAGGGCTAATCGTCAAGAAGGCAGGTAATCCCGTGGCCATGGTGTCCGTGGGACTGGGCACTGCTGTGATTGCTTATTTGGCCCTATCAGGGCAGACGGCTTTGCACAAACACTTCACGATCATTCTGGGAACGAGCACGATGGTAATCGTCGGGTTCCTCTTGAGTGCGTGGCGGCGTGCGTAGAGTCTTCCTTTATCGCTCGACCTCGGCACGAGACTGACCCTCGGTGTCGAGGAGCGTTGTGCCATCGGCAGAGGTGACGCGAATTTCCACGCGCCGATTCCGTCGGCGCCCTTCGTCGTTGGCATTGCTGGCCACGGGACGATCCTCTCCGTAACCGGTGGCGGAGAGATTCGAGCGTTGGATACCCGCCTCGACGAGGTATTCGAGAAGCCGGTCGGCCCGGCGTTGACTCAGCGTACGATTCTTTGAAGCAGTGCCGATGGTGCAGGTGTGCCCACTGATTTCAAAGCGAGCGTTGGGATACACGGAGACGATCTTCTGGACCTGACGAAGGACCCGTGCCTGCTCATCGCCAATCTGTGAGGAACTAAGTTCGTAGCGAATGGGGTCGATGGCTAACAGTTCTTTCTCGATGGGAGGTTGGGCCGGAGGTGCGGGTTCAGGCTTCTGCGCATTGGCAACTTGCGCTTGGAGAGCGTCGCGCTCGGCCTTCAGGTTATCGTAGTCTGCTTGAAAGGTGATGCGGGTCTGCTCCCAGGCGCGTTCTTTCTCGGTGAGTCCTTGTTTGGCCGTGGCGAGCTGGCGATCGCGATCCGCGAGTTGCTGCTGGAGGCGAGCGAGGGCAGCCTGAGTTTCAGCCGCGGAGGTGCCTTCCTCAGCTTGGGCCGCTTTGAGAGCTTCGGCTTCTTCGCGTGCTTTGGCCGCGTCTGCTTTTAATTGTGCGAGGACCTGAGCATCTTGAGCGGCTTTGTCTTTGAGCTGGCGTAGCTCGGCAGCGAGCCTTTCTTGGTCCGTCGATTGCACCCGGAGGTCGGCGACCTCTTGTTTCAGAGCATCCTGCTCTTGCAGCGCGGCTTCCAGTTGGGAGATGCGTTGTTCCAACTGCCGTTGCTGAGCGCTCTTGGTGCGGAGCTCATCTTCCTTCTCGGTTAGCTCTGCTTGCAAGGTGTCTGCGCGGCCGTCGTCGGGCTTGATGGTTGCCAGTTGCTCTTGCAAGCGGCTGGCTTCGCTGCGCCATTTCTGAGCATCCTCTCTGGCTTTGGCGAGGGCATCGGCCTTGGCTTGCTCAGCCTCCGCGAGCCGCTCTGATTCTGAGCGTGCGGATTGCAAGGCCGCTTCGGCGGCGGCGAGTTTGAGCTTGGCCTCATCGAGGAGGCCGCTGCGTTGTTGCAGGCCCACTTGGCTGGTATCCAGTTGCCCTTGAATGCCGTCTAGCTGCTGCTTGATGGTCTGTTTGGCAACAGCCTCTTCAGCGATCGCGCGGGTGAGTTCTTGCTCAATCAAGTCCCACTGGGTCTTGGCAAGCTCAAGTTCCTGCTGGGCTTCAGCGTGTGCATTCTGAGCGTTCTCGACTTCTGATAGAGCCCTGTCGCGGTCTTGGATCGCTTGCTGAAGGCGCTCATCCAAAGCGAGCCTTTCAGTCGCCATCTCTTCAACCGTTGTCCCCAGGGTGTCGAGCTGAGCTTGCAAGTCTTCACGCGCTTGTTGGAAGGCGAGCCGCTGAGACTCTTTCTCGGCGGCTTCCGCTTGCAACTCTTGGAGGCGCGCTTGCAGAGCGGTGATCTGGGCGACCTGTTGCTCCTGTTCTGTTTGGGATTCTGTCAGAGCATCTTCGAGAGCCTTCGTCTTGGCTTGGGCTTCAGACAGCTGAGCGAGCTCTTTCTCTAACAGAGCGACGTTCTCGTCCGTACGCGCCTTCTCTTCTTGCAGTTGTTGCAGCGTCTCCTGCTCCTTGGTGAGGCGAGTGGCTTGCGCAATGGTTTCTTCCTCAAGCGAGGCGAGCTTGTCTTGCACCTCGCTGAGTTCGCTTTCGAGGTCGCTATTGGCTTTCTGCGCTTCTGATAGAGCCTCTTTGCCTTTCTGGAGTTCCTCCACCTGGGCGTCGTTGTCCTTGCGCAGGGCAATTAGCTGAACGGAGAGCTCTGATTTCTGTCGAGTGACGTTGCGGAGTGCATCGTCTGCGGTTGCGAGGCTTTGCTGAAAGGTCTGAAGTTCTTTCTGGAGCCCTTCCGCATCGGTGCGCTCCTTCTCAGTGGTCGCTAACTGAGTCTTCAACGCATCGCGCTCTTTCTCGACCCCTGACAGCAGTTGCTTGAGCGCTTCAACATCTCCAGCTTGCTGTTGTTGATCTGCTAGAAGGCCTTCGATGGTGGACTTCTGGCGGGTGACCTTGGAAAGAGCATCCTCGAGGAGAGTGATCTTGGATTCGTGGCGTTGATAGTCTGTCCGCAGCCGCTCCGCTTCTTCACGATAAGCTTCTTGCGTGCGCTGAGCTTCGGCGAATGCTTGCTCGTAGGTTTCTGTGCTGGCGAGTTCTTGCCGTTTCTCCGCGAGATGCCCTTCGAACAGCGACTTCTGGCGCGTGACCTTGCTAAGGGCATCCTCAAGGAGACGAATGGTCGCTTGGCTATGCTGATGATCTTGTCGTAGCCGCTCCGTCTCCTGGCGATAGGCGTTCTGAGTTCGCTGTGCTTCTGCTAGAAGATGGTGCAGCTGTCGCCCCTCACTGGAGTTCTTGTCAGAAGCTTGGGCGAGAGCCGTTTGCAATTCGGCTTTCGTCTCTGTCGCTTTCGCCAAAGCCACTTCCAATTCTTGCAGACGTTCCCCTTGAACGCGAAACTGCCGAAGCCGTTCCGAAATCTGAGCGACCTGAGCGTCCGCTTTCGTGAGGCATTCCGCAATGGTGGCATTGGCATCTTGGTGAGGCTGTAGAGAGGCCGCTGTCACCGTGGCGTCCTGGGCCCAAGCCATAGGGGAACAAGGACTGAAGGAGAGGAGGAGCGCGGTGGTGGCAGGAAGGGTGGCTTTCTTGATCACTGACATGGAGACGGCGGATTGGGGGAAAGGTGAGTGGTCCGTGGATGGGGTTCTATTCCAGCCCGATCTTTTGGAGTTCGTCGAGTTGCTCGCGCAGGGCGCAGGCTTTCTTCTCAGATTCTTCGAGATCGTTGCGAAGCTTCTCCAAGGCCTCTGTTAGGGCCACCCGCGCTTTGGCTTCTTCCTCGCGGGCTTTCTCTGAAGAACCGGCTTTGGAAGCGGAGTCCTTTTCGCGTTTGTAAGAGGCTTGCAGGGCTTCCTCCTTGGCTTTGAGCGAGCGCTCAAGTTCGGCGAGGCGTCGGTCGCGCAAGGCCAGCGCTTCCTTGTGCGTGTGCTTCTCGCGAGCGATGGACGCTTGGAGTTGGTTGACGGCGGTTTGGGCGCTCTGGTCGTGCTGCTTCTTGGCAGTGACTCGATACTGCGCGAACTCATTGCGGAGAAGGGTCAGCTGATCGTGGAGTTTCTCGCGTTCGGTGAGGATCTCGTTGAGGCGACCTTTGAGCTTGTTAGAAGAATCGGTGAGGCGCTGGGTTTCTTTGGCGCGTTGGGCTTCCGCTTGGCTGTTCTTGGCCACGGTGGCTTCTAATGAGGCGATCTGCTTGTGGAGGGCTGGTACTTTCGCAGCGGTTGTCTTCGTGGCTTGAAGTTCTTTGCGTAGCTGAGCGAGCTGTTTCTCGCCTGCCGATTTGCTTTGCTTCAGAGCGTCACGCTCCTTCTCAGTCTTCTTGAGAGCGGCCGTGGTCGCTTCAAACCGTTTGGTCTGCTGGTCTAACTCCGCCTTCAGTTCATTGACGCGTGCCTGGCATTCGATGGCATGTTTCTCAGATTTCTTGAGTGATGTGAGGGTCGCGGCGAGCGCGGAATCTTTTTCGACCAACTGATTCGCGCTAAGTGTGAGCTTGTCTTGAAATTGGTTGCCGAGCGCTTTGGCTTCATTGGCCACTTTGATAGACGTTTGCATCGCCTCTTTCGTCCGCTTGAGATCGTCTTCTGCGCGCTTGGCGCGTTTCTCCCAGGCGGCGAGATCGTTCGCGGCGGCGATGAGCTTCTTGGATTCGTCCTCGGATCTCTTGGCGGACTCGCTGAGCTTGGTCTGCAGAGATTTCAAATCTTCGCGATGCTTGGTGTCCCGATCTTTCATTTGCGCAAGCTCCTTCACCACGCGGTCCATCTCACTGCGGACGGCGGCCAATTCCTTTGAGGCGTCCTCGGCTTTCTTCACCG
This sequence comes from Verrucomicrobiia bacterium, assembly GCA_030425385.1. Taxonomy (GTDB): domain Bacteria; phylum Verrucomicrobiota; class Verrucomicrobiia; order Verrucomicrobiales; family DEV007; genus JAACDM01. The sequence goes on from JAUIAH010000003.1 coordinate 219,354, forward strand.
CCGCCACTTTCTCACTGTGTGCGTTGCGAATGACCTCTGCCAGCTCCTTGGCTTTCGTGTTGGCCTTGGTCAGGCAGGCATCAATTTCTTTGATCGCCTTTTCGTGATCGGCGAGGGTCGCCACGGATTTGGCTTTCGATCCAGATTCTGCGGATGAAGCTTCTTTCTTCTCAGGACTGCTGTTGATAGAGGCGAGAGCGGCTTCCGCTTTGGCCTTCTGCTTGCGAAGCTCCTGGACTTCAGTTTCCAGTGCCTTCACTTTGCCAGCGATCTTAGCGCTGCTGGCCGCCTGCTTCTTGGCCTGGGCGAGGGCAGATTCGGCTTTCTTCTTGGCTACTTGGGCCTTCTTGAGGTCTTCCTGGCACTCTTGGAGCTTCTTGGATTGGGCCGTTTGGCGTTTCTTGCGCTTAGCGGCACGCTCTTTCGCATCCGCCGACGCTTCAGCGCATTCGGCGGTGGTCGAGGTGTTAGGCTCTTCGTTGGCGGCGAGGGGTGCCACGCTGGCGAGGCTAGCCGCGAGGAGGATTCCAGACAGTTTTTTCATCGATGGAGTTGGAGTGTTGTCGTGTTGTGGAGAATGAGTCTTGCGACAGTGTTTGTAGTCCTTTTAGGCGGTATTGGCAATGGTTAGATGCCCTGGGAGACGTTCAAGTCACGCTGTTCCTAGTGGAAATGGGTGAGATGGGGTGGCGCCGTGATGAAGCGTCACCTGGCAGGAGGTCCTCGGACGGCGCAACAGCCGCTGTGCGGACCCAATGAATGCCTCCGGCGGCCCTGGTAGCGCCCCTGGAGGCGCATTGGCTCACGAAATTGTTACTGAACGGAAGCCGTTGCCTCATTCGGATGTTACCCGAGTGAGCGACGATGAAATCAGTAAGCAAGCGAACAAGAACGGAGCTAGTGGCGGCACTTCGTGACCGCTATCAGCAAGCATCACGACAACAGAAGAGCCAGATACTCGATGAATTCACCTCCATCTCAGGATTCCACCGTAAGCCGTCAGCATCAGACTAGGAAAGGACTAGGAAAGGGACAGGGAGATTATAGCATTGGCCTTGACGACCTCACCCGCCTCTAAGCCTATTTCTATTTCTAGCAGACTACAAAAAGGGACAGGGAGATTATAGCATTGGCTTTGACGACCTCACCCGCCTCTAAGCCTATTTCTATTTCTAGGGGCTCGTATCGGCCTATGTGAGTGCGACTCCAGTTCGCCGAAGCAGATGGTGATTCGTAGAACCGCACTTCTACCTCCCACTTCCGATCAGGCTTCAGACTACAAAAAGGGACAGGGAGATTATAGCATTGGCCTTGACGACCTCACCCGCCTCTCAGACTACAAAAAGGGACAGGGAGATTATAGCATTGGCCTTGACGACCTCACCCGCCTCTCAGACTATTTCTATTTCTAGCAGACTACAAAAAGGGACAGGGAGATTATAGCATTGGCCTTGACGACCTCACCCGCCTCTAAGCCTATTTCTATTTCTAGGGGCTCGTATCGGCCTATGTGAGTGCGACTCCAGTTCGCCGAAGCAGATGGTGATTCGTAGAACCGCACTTCTACCTCCCACTTCCGATCAGGCTTCTATCCGAGTAGATCGCTTGCGGCACACCATGATGGTTTCTACCGAAAGGTGAGCGAGTCGTGGTCCGCGTGTGGTTGCAGCCGGACGGCCCTGGACTATCGTCCGGGGTGAATCCTCTTATTCGGAAAGTGATATTGCTGAGTTGCCTGGCCTGGGGGGCAGGGGTGCCTTGTTGGGCGGATGCGGACGAGGCGAAGGCGCGAGAGATCTTGAATCGCTTGACGGCGTTCTACCGTGGTCTGGAGGCTTTCGAGGTGGAGTCAGTGATGACGACGTCCATGAAGAACCCGCAGCTGGTGGAGCCATTGACCCAGGAATTGCGCCAGACCTACAAGGTGAAACGGCCTGGACAGTTTGTGTTAGAATCCCGTGGGGATGGCATGCTCTTCAGTGCGCCGAATGCCTACTTGGATGATTGGCAGGGCGTTCTTCTCCTGGAGGGACAGGGACGAATCGAAGCAAGTGGGGTCGCGACCCCAGCAGCCTTCCTGCGCAACCCTGCCTTTGGATTCAATCCCAATGCCGGAGGGAACATTGTGTTTGATCAGAACATCGGGCTTTCGTTCTTGAACAAGTTGCTGTTCGCCGATGTGGGCCAAGGGTGGGAGCGCGATCTTAAATCGGTGACCCTTGTTGGGGAAAGTGTGATTAATGACGTGAAGGTGGATCAGTTAGCCCTCACGACAGAGACCCACCAGTTCGGCGAGGCGGCGACGATGGTCCTGAACATCTGGGTGCAGCAAGGGAAAGAACCGTTCCTCTTGCGATTGAAACCCGATCTCTCGAATCTCTTCTCTCAAGGGGACGGCGCACCAGAGATGGAGGTGGGCATGTTAGGAGAATGGCATTCCTGGAATACGAAGCCGAGTTTTAAGGAGGATACCTTCAAAGCGCCAAAGGCGGATGATGAAATGCCGGTGTTTCCAAGCTTTGAGGCGATGATGCAAGCCCAGACGGCGGCGCAGAATCCGGCCTTGGCACTGACGAGCACGGAAGCGAAGGCGTTCACGTTGAAGGATCTTGACGGAGAGGAATTCCAACTTTCCAAGCATCGCGGCAAAGAGGTGGTCGTGTTAGCCTTCTGGGGATCTTGGCTGAGCCCCGAGGCTGAGGTGTTGACCGCCCTAGCTTCCATCGAGAAGCAATTGAAAGACGCGCCGGTCGAGATCGTGGCGGTGAATGTGGGTGAGGAGGAAGCTCGCGTGCGGGCCTATTTGGACGAGAAGAAATTGGGGCTACGCGTGGTGATTGATGCAGAGCAGAAGGTGGCGCCTCTTTACGAGGTGCGGGCGGTGCCGCAGACCGTGGTGATTGGGAAAGATGGAGAGATCTTCCAGGTCCACATCGGCTCAGATGAGGCCTTTGAGGAGGAGTTGCTGCGCGAATTGCGTCTCATTCTGGAGGCTCCCGCTGAGAACACACCGTGACGCGATCACAAGAAGCATTCTCGGCGAGGTTTCGCTTTCCCTGGGGAAGGTGCGCTTCTAGTTTGTAATACTCGTGTTATGAGGACTTTATTCCAATTCCGATTGTGTTGGCTGGGAGTGGCTTGGTGCTTGGGAGGGCTGTCGTGGGCGCAAGATGTGGTCGCCGAGGTCGAGCGCTCCGAGGCGATTCCGATTGATGAAGAATTGATCGATTTGCCGGAACCCGATCCCATTCAGATCTTGCGGGACCGCGAGGCTGCCGTGGAGGCGGTGTTCCAACGCGTCTCCCCAAGTGTCGTCGCGCTGGGGCCGTCAGATCCAAGCATCGATGGATGGGGAAGTGGTGTCATTGTGAGTGAGGATGGCTTGATTCTCACTGCCGGCCACGTGACGGAGGCGACAGGTGAAGACATCTTTGTCTATTTGGCGGATGGACGTCGGTTTCCTGGGAAACGGTTAGGGGCCAACATGAATCGAGATGCTTCCATGGCCAAGATCGTTTCTGATGGTGAGACCTTTCCCTATGTGGACGTGGCAGAACCAGACACGGCATCATTGGGTGATTGGGTCGTCGCGATGGGGCACCCAGGGGGCTATGATCCCGAGCGGCCTGCTCCCCTGCGGATCGGGCGAGTCTTACAGAAGCAAAGTGAGAAATTGCTCGTGACGGATTGCACGCTTTCCGGTGGCGATTCGGGCGGGGCTTTGTTCGATTTGGAGGGGCGTTTGATCGGCATCCACTCATCGATTGCCCAGAGTTACTCACATAACATCCATGTGGCCATGGCGGTCTATCACAAGTTCTGGGATCGCATGGAGGCGGGGGAGCATTGGGGCAAACTGAAGAATTTGTTCGAGGAGGCCTTGCCTGGGTATGAGTCCCAGGTGGACCGGAGCCAGAATCGTGCTCTGTTAGGGGCGAATCTTGACAAACGCTCGCGCAATGGCGTCCTCGTGCGGGAAGTGCCCTCCGGGTATCCTGCTGCTGAGGGTGGGATGCGGCCGGGCGATGTCATCGTGGGCTTTGATGGGCAAGAAGTGAGTGAGTACGTCGAGTTGTTTCCCCTGCTCTCCTCGTTGGATCCTGGTGACCCGGTGGAGATCGTGGTGGATCGAAGGGGAAAGAAAGTGACCTTGGAAGTGCGCATGGGGGATCGAGCTGATTTCTTAAAGGAGTAGCCATGAATTCACGAATCATTTGGAAATTAGGTGTGTTGGCGGTGTGCGTCAGCCCATTGTCAGCGCAGGAGTTCGCGGATGACGAGCGTCGCGGCCGGGATCGTGGATCCATCTACGAACAGGCCATGGGCCGCTACTTCGAGGACCTGGATCGGCGACGAGTAAAGGTGCCCTTCGAGAAAGGGCATCGCAGCACATTGTTAGAGTATGCGCCCGTGGTGGAGAAGGCGCGGGCGAGCACGGCCAAGGTCTACAAGGGAGATGAGGTGCGTGCTTTGGGAACGGTGGTGGCCAAGGAAGGCTTGATCGTGACCAAGGCGAGCGAGATTGGTGATGATGAGGAGTTGGCGGTGGAGTTGTTAGGCAAAGATAAGATGGTGGCCGAGCTGGTGGAGGTGAATGAAGAGAATGACCTCGCGCTGCTGTGGGTGCACGATTTCGACCTGACACCGATCACCTGGGCACCAGGGAGTTCGTTGCCGGTTGGGAAGATGGTGGCGGCGGTCGGAACACTGAACATGCCGCTGGCCGTGGGGGCGGTGAGCTTGCCGATACGGAATCTGTCAGAGGCGAGTAAGGGATTTCTCGGTGTGAGCATGCGTCCAGCGGACGAGGGCACAGGCCTCCTTGTGACCGAAGTTTTGCGGAACTCTGGAGCCGAGAAGGCAGAGATCGAGCCAGGTGATGTGATCTTGGCTGTCGATGGCAATGCGATGGAGACATCCCCGGATCTCATCAACACCATTGCCCAGGCAGAGCCAGGGGATGTGGTGCTGCTCCAGATCCTTCGAGAAGGAGAGGAGATGATGGTAGAAGTGACGCTCGGGGATAAAGATTCCGGCTCGGGCTTCCAAATGCCGCAGCATGAGATGATGGACAATACGGCGCGGATGGGTGGCTTGATGAGCCGCAATCGCTCAGGATACCGCGCGGCCATTCAGACGGATATGCAGATCCGGCCGAATCATTGTGGAGGGGCGATGGTGAATCTCGATGGGGAAGCCGTGGGCCTCAACATCGCGCGGGCCAGTCGAGTCAAAAGCTACGCCATCCCATCAGAGGTCGTGCTCGAGTGGTTAGGCGATCCCGATGAACTGGTTGCAGATGTGTTAGAAAAGCGCGTCGCGAATGCCCAGGCCGCGCGGAAAGCGGCCGAAGAGGTTCTGGAACGCGCGATCGCCACTGAATCCGATGTGACGCGTGTGTTAGAAGAGTTAAAGCAACGTCGAGAAGAGGCGCGTCAGCGCGTGGAAGTGGTGCCAGCCGAAGTGATCCAGCCAGCAAGTGCCGGTGTGGACGAAGTGGAAGGAGAGCCTAGCGAGCCGGTTACGCTTGAGGATGAGGAAATGCCCGATGCCTGAGAAGATCGCGTTAGAAGATTTCTGTGAGGACATCGTGGGCAAGGCGATGCGTGGTTTGGGAATCTCGGATGATGTCCTGGCCGAGAGCGCGCAGGTGACGCCTCAAGCCGTGCAGGCGCTGCGGCGAGGGAAGGGAGAGGAAGCTGTCGTGCGTGCAGTGGCTCCATGTCTGAATTTGAATCCTGACAAGCTCGTTGAGAGTTTCCACGGAAGCTGGTATCCGCAAGTGCCGCCCCTGGAAGGATTTCGCATGGAGAACACCCCGTACCGCGACATGTTCGTTAATGCGTATCTGTTATGGGATGCGGAGACTCGGGAGGCAATGCTCGTTGACACCGGAGCCGATGCCAGCGCCCTGATCGCTGAAGCGAACGCACGCGCCCTCACCATATCTCAGATCTTTCTGACCCACACCCATCGCGATCACATCATGGATCTCGACCGCGTCAAAGAGGCGTTTCCCAAAGCAATCGTCTACGTGGGAGCGAAGGAACTCTTTGCAGGCGCGACACCCGTCGAACCGGGGGACCGCTTTCAATGTGGAGGCCTTTCAGTGGAGGCTCGCCTCACCTGGGGCCACGCGGTGGGTGGGATCACCTATGTGGTGCAGGGGCTCGCGAAACCTTTAGCCATCGTCGGTGACGCCGTGTTCGCGGGCTCGATGGGAGGGGGCATGGTCTCCTATGCGGATGCCTTACGTACCAATCGGGAAGCAATTCTCAGTCTTCCCGACGAGACGGTTCTTTGTCCTGGGCACGGTCCATTGACCACCGTGGGAGAAGAGAAGGCGCACAATCCGTTCTTCTAGAAAGGTGATCGCTGTTCACTCATCGGCCGCCCACACAATCTGTAGCCGAAAGTAGCCGCGCTCTTCGTCTAACGGAACGGTCAACCCCTTCGTTTTGTCATACGGAGACGTGGGTTTCCACAACTCAAGATCCTTTGAGTGCTCGATGATGACACGAATGGAACCGAGGTCTTCGCGCGGAGTCAGCGGCCACGTCAGGGATCGGGCTATCAGGTCGAAGGTGGGCGAGGGAATGGGATCCGCAACATAGGGATCGTGCCCCAGCGCGAACTCGGCGTGCCAATTGAGACCATCGCCGTCGAGATCGTCCGCGTCATTGATGGCTGCAATCTGTCTGAGCGTGTGGTGGTCGAATAACCATGTGCGATAGGGCTCTAACTCTTTCGTGGCGGCTTCATTGGGAGGTGCCGACAGGAAGACGTAATAGTGCTGGTATTTCGAATCGGGGACATAGGCATATCCGACGCCGTAATGGGTATGGCTTCCGAAGAAATCGCCTTCTCCGAAGACGTGGCGTTTGTGCGCAGCGGAGCCGTACCATTCGCGGACCACCGTCGCCACACTGTAGCCAAATCCGAGAGACTCGGTATGATTGTCATCCTTGTTGTCCGGCCACCAATCGGGAAGGCCATAGCCCGCGAGCCGGATCGCCCGATTGGGGCCAAATCCGTCAGGCCCGATATGAGCGGTGAAATCCCGCGTCGCCATGGAGCGTGCCTTGTGGCGGGCGACCATGTCGAGGATGGGATCACGCACCATTTCTGCGCGTTGCTGAGCGGAATGATAGGCAATTTCGCGGGCGAGCTGGTCCTCAATGGCTTCGTTGCCGAGGCCGGTCGATGCAAGCATCGCAAACACCATCGTGGGAAGAAACAGAGAGCGCATCACCCATAGAATACACCCTTTTCATACAAACATTACATAGAAATCAGAAAGCTTGAAATCGTGAGTGAAGATCCGATCAGAACGACGGTAATGTCAGAGTGTCCTGATCTCTCGCATTCCTAAAGGATTGGCGGGCCGCACCTACTGAAAGAGGGCGCCGATGAACCACCAAAGCATGCCGATGAGTGCAAGGATGCCCATGATCTTCCAGATCAGCGGCACGTGATCCGGTGATCGGATGGAAGTGTCTTCTTCCTCGCCCCAGGCATGATCGGGGAGGTCCAAGCCATCGTAGAGAAGGGCGTCCTCATTCCATCCCGAGCGTTCATCCGCACCGCACTCGGGACATGCCTTGGCATGGCGCGGTACTTCTTCTTGGCAAACAGGGCAGACCTCCGGAGGAATCATAGGGTAATGCGAGGATGAATGCGTTGTTAGAACGATTCCCGATTGGGAATGCCAAGCACTGTCGGTTGCCGCGTAGGTTTCGCCAGGATGTAAGAAGCGAGGATGCCGCTGAGGAATCCGAAGAAATGAGACTCCCAGGAAACATCTTGTTTGCTCGGGAGCATGCTGAACATCACCCCACTATAGAGGAAGCCAAGGACGATGGAGACCGCAATCCATCGGGCGCGTTTCTCCAGAAATCCTTTCACCAAGAGAAAGCCGAGATAGCCAAAGACGATTCCACTGGCTCCGAGATGGATCGCTTCCTTGCGTCCAAAGAGCCACACGGCCACGCCCGTGACGAGAACGATGATCACGGTGGCGGCGAGAAATCTGCGCATGCCTGTGAAAGCAAGGATGAGGCTGAGTCCCAACAGCGGCAAGGTGTTGCCTGACAGATGCCCAAAGTCGCGATGGAGGAAAGGCGCCAGGATGATACCGGGCAAGCCAGCCAACTGCCTGGGACGAATGCCAAAGGCGTCGAGGATGCTGAAAGGTTTGCCTTCGCTCGCGAAGAGGAAAGTGAGGAACCAGTCCCACACTTCCACCGACCACATGAGCGCGATCAGGATGAATGGGATCATCAAGGTCCTGGTCAGCTCTTTGGGTATGACTTTGCGGGCATCCATGAATCCAAGTCTAACAAGAAGTCGGGACGCGTTGCGCCAGTTTGACGCCGTGAGCCAGCGCGCCCTCTACAAATCCCAAGCAGTCCACCGCCCCTTGCGGCTTGCCAGGGAGGGCAATGACCAAGGAACGCTCGACCACAGCGGCCAAGCCACGCGAAAGGATTGCATTGGGGGTGATCGTCATCGAGCGCGCACGCATGACTTCCCCAAAGCCCGGAATCTCCACTCGCATGATGGCCCGAATGGCCTCGGGCGTCACATCGCGCTCGGCGATTCCTGTGCCACCCGTGGTGAGAATGAGGGCGCATCCTTGCTTGGAGAACGACCGAATCGCGGCCTGAATTGCCTCCACCTCGTCCGGAACGATGATCTCGCAGAGTACCGTCCACTCGCGATTCTGCGCCACCTTCTTCAAGGCAGGGCCGCCGTGATCTTCGTATTCACCCGCCGCCGCGCGGTCGGAAACCGTGATGATGCCTACGTCCATAGCGCTGCTCTAACGGATGGACTCTCCCGCGAAGTCTAACAGTTGTGTGTTGGGAACGGAGTTTCCAAAGGTATCGAAATGGTCGAAGGTCCAGACCACTTTCTTGGTCTTGGGCTCAATCTCAACGAGCAGGGGATTACCGGGGCCTGCGTGGCAGTTGCCAATCACATAGTTGCCATTGGGAAGAACCTCCAAAGTGGTGACCCAGGCAAAGCGGATACCTTCAAGGTCATCCTGACGCAATGCCCAAACGATCTCTTTCTCTGGAGTCACTTCAATCACACTGTGCCCATTACCCGTGCCGATCAGGGTATTTCCATTCTTGAGACGAATGGCAGAGAAGAGCCGATTGCCGAAGGCATCCAATCCGTGGCCGCCTTGCTCCTTCTTTCCAAAGAGAGGCACGGTGTATTCCCACACTACCTTACCATCGGCGTCATACTCTCGCGCTTTGCCATCGGCTTCGTGACACACGAGATAGTGGCCATTGTCTAGCTTTCGTGCCAAACGTGTATCCGTGTGAGGATGTGGGCGATCAACCTCGAGAGCAATCTCGTGGTGGATCTTGCCTTCGCGATCAATCTCAATGATGCGTGCCGGACCGCTCTCAGCGATCATGAGGTGTCCGTTGGGCAATGGTTGGAAGGCATGCACTTCCACTTTCTTTCCGTCGTTGCCATTGCTAGTCGAGGAATCGTAGCTCCAGACCACTTGCTTGGTCTTGGGATCGATCTCGACCACCTTCCGCATCTTCTCCTGAACCAGGATATTTCCAGAGGGTAGCACATGAATATCGTGGATGCCGTCCCAGGGCATTTCCCAAGTGATGACGCCATCCGTGGCGACTCGAGCAAGCTTGCCGTTTCCTTGCACGAGAACCTCATGAGCTGAAGATAATGTCAGGGTAAGTAGGAGCGCTAAGGCTGGGAGACGGATGGTCATCGCCTGCCAGCGTAACGTTCGGTCGGTGCTAGGTCAAATGAGCATGGACGAAGATTCGGTGACGGGTTAGCGTATTTCCCATGAAACACCTTCCTATTTATATCCTTTGGAGTCTTCTATGCAGCGGGATCGTGGCCACGGCAGAGGAGAAGAAGCTCATTCTGATCGCAGGCAAGCCCAGTCACCCGCCCTTGATGCATGAGTTTCGCGCCGGATGCTTGCTGCTGCAGAAATGCTTGAGTGACGTGGAAGGCCTCAAAGTGGAAGTGCATGACCAGGGTTGGGTGACAGAAACGGCGGATTTCGAAGGGGCTGATGCGGTCGTCATCTTTGCCGATGGCGGCGGTCGCCATCCCGCGATCCAGGATGATCACTTGAGCATTCTGGATGGGCTCATTCAGAAAGGGACAGGGTTTGGCTGCATGCACTACGGCGTGGAAGTTCCCCCTGACAAAGGTGCGAAAGAGATGGTCGCCTGGATCGGTGGTCGCTATGAGCACATGTTCTCCTGCAATCCTATTTGGGAACCCAAGTTTGAGAAATTGCCAGAGCATCCCGTCACCCAGGGCGTGGCCCCTTTCGAGATCAAGGATGAATGGTACTTCAACATGCGCTTCATCGGAGGAATCACTGGTAACGCGCCTGCCAAGGAAGGAGGCATGACATTCACTCCCATCCTGATCGGGAAGCCGTCGGACGATGTGCGTGATGGTCCTTACGTTTATCCCAAAGGTCCCTACGACCATATCATGTCATCGAAAGGGAGGACCGAGAGCATGATGTGGGTGGTCGAGCGGGAAGATGGTGGGCGCGGCTTCGGATTCACCGGCGGTCATTTCCATCTCAATTGGGGCAACGAGAGTTTCCGCAAAGTTATCCTGAATACACTCGTCTGGTTGACGAAGATGGAAGTGCCTACGGAGGGGATCGTTTCTCAGGTGACTGAAGACGATCTGAAGCAGAATCTCGATAAGAAAGGCTAGGCGCTCGTCGCCTGCAGCGCTCGCAGTTTCTCTAGCGCTTTGCCATTGTTGAGGCATTCTTCTGCCAGGGCGATGCCGTCTAGCAAAGTGCTGGTGATGCCAGCGATGGTGAATCCGGCCGCAGCATTGGCAGCGACCATTTGCCGTTTGGCGTCGCGGATCTCGCCAGAGAGGATTCCCTCAAGGATGCCAGCGTTGGTCTTGGCATCGCCTCCTTGGAGTGTCTCCAGGGCTGCGGGTTCCATGCCTAGTGAAGCCGGAGTGATGGTCCAGGAATCTGAGTCTTCTCCTGCGCGGCACCGATGGATTGCGGTGGGACCCATGATGGAAATTTCATCCACCCCGCGACCATCGGCGGTCTCGCCGTGCACGGCCCAAGCCTCTTGCCGCCCGAGACGCTTGAGAATGTCGGCGTAGATGGGAGGCAAGGCGCCGTCGAAGACGCCAATGAGCTGATAGGCAGGGCTGACGGGATTGAGCAACGGCCCCAATAGGTTAAAGATCGTCTTCTGACCCTCCTTCGCGAGGGTGGCGCGCACGGGCGCGACGGCTTTGAAGGCCGGGTGATACCGCTGCGCGAAGAGAAATCCCACGCCATGGGCTTTCACCACCTCCGAAAAGGCTTCGGGGCCAAGATCAATGGGCACCCCCAGCGCTTCCAGCACATCCGCGCCACCGCTCTTGGACGTGATCCCACGATTCCCGTGCTTCACCACGGTGAGGCCGCCCGCCGCGAGGACGAAGATGCTCGTCGTCGACACGTTGAAGAGATCGAGCTTGTCTCCGCCTGTCCCACACACATCGATCATAGGCCCAGAAACATCGCCTGCCTGAAGTGGTGGGATGATGGCGTGCTGAAGGAAGGCATCCACAAAGAGGGCGATCTCGGCTGGGGTTTCCCCGCGGGTGTGCAAGGCCTTGAGAAAGGCCACCTTGGGAGCCTCTGGCTGGTCGGCATCTAGCAAGGCATTGGCAGCGGATTGGACCTGGTCAGCGTCGAGTGGACTGCTTTGGGCGTGGGCAATGAGGGCTTCCATGGCGAGGACTGAATCACGGAATCCCCACCCAGACGAGTCCAGAATCCAGCTCTTGTGAGTTGACGAGAAAAGCGTTTCCGGGTCTGGTGGCGACCTTGAGACCCGTGTTAGAAACCGTAGGCGTGATCGCTGGGAATGGGGTTTACCCACGCACGTTCGTGGAGGCAGCCAAGCGCGCTGGGGTTGCTCGATTGGTCGTGGCGGCTTTCAAGGGTGAGACGGTGCCCAGCTTGGAATCAGACGCGGATGCCTGGGCGTGGTTCCGCGTGGGCCAACTGAGCAAGATGATCAAGTTCTTTAAGAGTGAGGCGGTCGCGCATGCTGTCATGGTGGGACAGATCGCGCCCAAGAATCTCTTCGATCTCCGTCCAGACTTACGGATCGTGCGGATGTTAGGACGATTGAAGCGAAGGAATGCAGAGACGATCTTTGGAGCCATCGCAGACGAGTTGGCCAAGGACGGGATCGATCTGTTACCGGCGACAACCTATTTGGAAGAGCATTTGCCAGGGGAGGGCGTGGTCTGTGGACCCAAGCCGAGCGAGGCATTGTTAGACGATGCGCGCTATGGCTTTGAGATCGCCAAGGAAACGAGTCGCCTGGACATCGGTCAGACGGTCGTGGTGAAGCATGGGACCGTCTTGGCAGTGGAAGCCTTCGAAGGGACGAACGCCGCCATGGAGCGTGGCGGTGCCCTTGGCAAAGGGAAAGCCGTCATGGCCAAGGTTTCGAAACCGAATCAGGATTTCCGTTTCGATGTGCCTGTGATAGGGCCTGCGACAGTGGAGACGGCACATCGAGCAGGAATCATGGCTCTCGTGATTGAGGCTGACAAGACGCTTTTGTTAGAAAGAGATGAGGTGATGAAACGCTGTCAGGATTGGGGAATCACCATCGTGGCAAGGAAAGGAGACATATGACGACACCATTACGAATTGGCGTGGCAGGCGTGGGCGCCATCGGGCAGAATCACGCTCGCGTCCTCGCAGAATTGCCACAAGCAGACCTCGTGGCCATCTTTGATTCGGATCCTCATCGGGCAGCCGCGATCGGCGAGCGCTATGGCGCGACAGTTACGGATGATCTTGAGAGCTTTGCGAGGATGATCGATGCGGCCACGGTGGCGACCCCGACGGTGACCCACGCAGACATCGGAGAGCGCCTCCTGACACATGGCAAGCACGTGCTCGTGGAGAAACCGATCAGTGATCGGGTAGAAGACGCGCGCCGCCTGGTCGATCTCGCCCGGGAAAAGCAGCGGATCCTGCAAGTGGGACACATCGAGCGCTTCAATCCCGTGATGGAGAAGTTGGAGGCTCAATTGGGAAACCCGCGCTTCATCGAGGTGCATCGACTCTCACCCTTTCCTCAACGAAGCATGGATATCGGAGTCGTCCTGGATGTGATGATCCACGATTTGGAAATCCTCCTGCACCTTGTGAAAGCGCCCTTGGAGAAAGTGGAAGCCGTTGGCGTGCCGGTGCTCACCCACCGCGAAGACATCGCCAACGCGCGCCTTTCCTTCGCCAATGGGTGCGTGGCCAATGTGACCGCCAGTCGCGTCAGTCCTGACAAATTGCGCAAGATTCGCGTCTTTCAGGAAGACTGTTATGTCTCGCTCGACTATCAGGCACAAGAGGGCAAACTTTATCGCAAACAGGGTCTCGAGATCGTGACAGAGCCTGTGCAGGTCGAGAAAGAGGAGCCACTCAAGTTGGAACTGGCATCCTTCGTTGATTGCGCCCTGCGAGGCGAGGAGCCCAAGGTTTCAGGCCAAGCAGGAGCGGCCGCCTTGGATGTGGCGTTGGAGATCACGCACTTGATTGAGGCAGCACAAACGGCACAGCGAAAGAGTTAGGCATGGCCACGCGCTGTTATCTCGTGGCAGGGGAACTCAGTGGCGATACCCACGGAGCCGAGTTGATGGCGAGTCTCCGCGAGTTGTGCGGCGAGGGGCTTTCCTTCGCAGGGCTGGGAGGAAATCAGATGCGGACGGTGGGAGGCGAACGCATGGACGATTGGATCGAGGATGCGGCGGTGGTGGGCTTGTGGGAAGTGCTGAAGAACTATGGCTATTTCAAGAAGCGCTTCGCCGCCTGCTTACAAGAAATCGATTCATGGAGCCCCAATGTCGTCGTCTTGATCGATTACCCCGGCTTCAACTTGCGCCTGGCTCGGGCTTTGCGCGATCAGGGATTCGAAGGCAAGATCGTCTATTACATCAGCCCACAAGTCTGGGCGTGGAATCGGAAGCGGATACCCAAGATGGCCGCGATGTTAGACTTGATGATCTGCATCTTTCCCTTTGAGAAACCGCTCTACGAAGCTTCGGGATTACCAACCGTCTTTGCGGGACATCCGTTAGTCGATGAATTGAGTGACGTGCCGCCGAGAGAGCGTGAGAAGAAGTTGTTAGGGCTTTTCCCGGGCAGCCGCCAGCGGGAAGTGCGCAAGCTGTTTCCCATGATGGTGGAGGCTGCCCAGGAATTCGTGGAGAAACGGCCTGATTGGCGGGTGGCTACCGCAGCGGCGAATCCACGGCTCGCCGAACGCATGAAGGCGATGGCGAGCGAGGCTGGTTTGAACGTGGAAGTGTCGGTGGGAGATGCCCACGCCCTCATGCAGCGGGCGCAGTTAGGAGCCGTCGCGTCGGGGACGGCGACCTTGGAAGCCGCTTGGTTCGGATTGCCCTATTGCCTTGTGTATCGCGTGGCTTGGCCAACCTATGTCATTGGCAAACGCCTCGTCCACATTCCCTATTTGGGTATCGTGAATGTTCTCGCCGAACGCGAAGTGGTGCGAGAACTCATCCAGGGGGAGGCCACTCCGGAGGCACTTCAGAGGGAATGGGAGCGGTTGCTCGTCCCCGAGCATGCGGAAGCTCTGCAACGCGATCTTGCCTCGGTAGTGGCGCAGTTAGGAGGGGCAGGAACGCATGGCCGCGCCGCGGAAGCGATCGCTAACGTTCTTCCCGTATGACACTGCAGCGATGGAAATGGACCATCGCTTATGATGGCGCGCCCTATGGTGGCTGGCAGAGCCAACCGGGAGGGAACACGATCCAAGACCATCTGGAGGCGGCCCTGAGTGAGATTCGAGGCCTTCCGTCTGGTACTCGCGTGCACGGGTCGGGGCGAACAGACGCCGGAGTGCATGCGTATGGCCAGGTCGCTCACATTGATGCGCCCATCGACCTGTCGCTCGATGCCAAAGCGTGGCCGCATGCACTCAACGCACGCTTGCCGGGGAGCATTCGCGTGTTGGATGCCGAGGCCGTCCCTCAGGATTTCCACGCGCGCTTCTCCGCATCTGAGAAGACCTACGTCTATCGACTCTACCTCGGAAAGATACTTCCACCTATGCTCTGGAACCGCGTGTGGCACATACATAATTCCTTGGATGTTGGCGCGCTCAGACACGCCGGCCAGTGCCTCCGGGGGCGGCATGATTTCAAAGCATTCGCAGCCAACCGTGGCAAGAATAGCCCTCCTCCAGCGACTACTGTAAGGAATTTAACCAAAGTGGAAATCCTCGAAGAGCCTGATAATCAGCTTGTTCTGTCATTCACGGCAGACGGATTTCTTTATCGGATGGTGCGAATGTTGACGGGCACCATGGTCCGATTTGCACAAGGCAAGTTGTCAGAAAGCGATCTCTTAAGTCTCCTTGATGATCGTGAACTTTTGAAAACATCCGCTTGCGCCCCCGCTGGAGGACTTTACCTTCGTGACGTCGCCTATCACCCCCGTGGGTGACTTCTTCTATATAACAACCATTTGGTTGTATGAAGAATATGATTCGTATTAAATTTCCATTGCGAAATTATACCCATCTACTATTATCTGCCCGTCATGTCAGCAGTTGCATTCAGTAATACGGAAGTAAGAGACAATCACGTGGATAGCATCGATGGCTGGCCGCTCCTCTACAAAGAATTTGAGTTGAGTCATGACCTGGACCTCACGGCGCGCGAGCAGCCTGAAGTGTTCATCGTTCTGAGCGGCACCTTCCTCCACGAACACGGCCAAAGCCTGCAGTCCATGCGTGCTGGCTCGGTCATCGTGTCCCAGCCGGGACAGACCCATTTCGTCCGCCAACCCACGGATGTTCGCCTTATCCGGCTACGCTACCTTCCTGAGTGGATGGTGAATGACATCCACATGATCTTGGACAGCCCAGATCTCCTCAGCCTGTTCTTCGCGCCGATCCTCTTTGACTACACCATCGAGCACCCGATCAGCGTCATCTCTCTCAAGCGTGAGCCCTTTGACTGTGTGCAGTCGGATCTCACCGTGCTCAAAGATCAGCTGCAGCAGGAGCAAATTGACGAAACCCTGACTCGGCTGACCGTGCTCAAGATCTTCCTTCACATCAGCGAAGAATACGGCTTCTACTGGCGCCGGCGCAATCGCATTGCCCTCCGACCAGAGATCATGCATGCGATGCGCGCGATTGAAGGGGGCATCAACTTCAGCGGAGCCGTCCGCCTCTCGACCTTAGAGCCCCTCATGGGCATGTCGCTCGATCACTTAGGCCGCCTCTTCAAGAAAGCAACCGGCACCACCTTGGTAGACTACACCCAGCGCCGTCGCGTGCAGCACGCCGCCCGTCAGTTGCTTTTCACTGACAAAACGGCGACAGCCATCGCCCAAGATCTCCATTTCACGGACTCCGCTCACTTCACGAAAAGTTTCCAGCGTTACTTCGGAAGGAGCCCGAACGAATACCGCTCACACTTTGCGTTCAACCCCGCGTGGTTGCGCATTTGATCGCCTGTTTGAGCCGCGCTGTTTCCAACTTGTGAGCGGCCACTTGGTGGGCACGTTAGGCCATGGGGACTTCCATGGACGACCTCCTAGCGACGCTTGACAGCTCCCGGAAGGGACAGGTAGAGGCCATTCTCGCGAGGTCCTTCGAACCAACGACGGAGGGGCGTCACCTTGAACAAGCGCTCGCTCTCGTTGCCGTGCGTGCTCAGGGAGCAGTCGCGTGTCTGTTAGAAATTCTAGAGCGGAGCGTGGTGCGGATCCTTCTCCGTGACCCGGACGACTGGACCTCCGTCATGCTCCTCGATGGCGATCGGGGTTCTCACGTTGGCGTCTTCACATCGGACGAACAAGCCACGATCGCCTCAAAGGCTTATCGGGCCGGTGAAACGGTCCGAGCAATTGACATGGTATTACTCTGCCGGTGCCTGCAGGGAAACGTGGGCATGGCAGTGAACCCCCATGACGAAGTGCTATCGTTTCTGTTAGAGCCGATCATGTTTGCCCAATTCCGACAGGCAGTCGCTCATGACGGTGAGCTATGTGAGGGCGAATACTACTCGATTCTGAGCGGAGAAGGCTACCAATGCCTCCGCGTGGATCGTTTGATGGACGATCGCGTTGCCGTTTCGCGCTACGAAACCAAGTGGCCAAACCGACCACAAACGGTATCCGCCTCCGCGTGCGAGCAACAGCCAAGGAGTTCTTGCGAAGAGAGAGCGAGCGAACTGAACCGGTGGTTGCCGCTCAAGATCGCAAAGGTGGACGACTAAGAAAGTGATTCTGTCAGGGATAGCAAGCCCCAAAGGGATCCTCCCCTCTAACCGTAAATGCAGACGGCCTGCTATCTATCTAGAGAAGCTCGGAATCATAAACGACCACCTTCGCCCAGAGATCCTTACACCCATCGACAAAGACATCGTGATCGGGATGCACCTGATAAGCATCGTGAGCCTCTTTCGAGGCAAACGTAAGGATCAGAGAGTAATCAAAGGAATGATCGGTCACCGGGCGTTCTGCCGTCGGCGCCGGCTTACCGAAATGCCCTAGCTGGATCTCGGGGATCTTCACAAGAGCCCGGAGAGCTTCCTCAAAGCGGCCGCACTCGTCCTTCTTCTCATCCTTCAACCAGAAATAAACGCTATGAATCATCATCGTGGCCCCATCCTAGCCGCATACGGCAAGCACACCAGTCAAGAAACAAACCAAGCCCGCACTCGTACATTAGGGACAGACCCTAATTTGATTGCGCTTCGGCATCTGCATCATTCTCACTATAAGGGACAGTATACTAGGGACGAGGGACAGTATACTAGGGACGGACCCTGATTTGATTGCGCTTCGGCATCAGCATCATTCTCATTATAAGGGACAGGTTATAATTCTATTGCGCGTAGGCGCGTTGCTGGTATCATCGGAGTGTTATGAGAACTGCTAGAATCAAAGGAGAGCCAGGGGCTGCCGCCAATTGTTACCATGTGATGTCTCGGATCATTGAGGGCCGCTTCGTGCTTGAAGGGCCGGTGAAGGAGAAGTTTCGGGAACTCTTGGAACTCCAGTGCGCCTTCGCTGGCGTGGAGTTGATCACCTTCTGCATCATGTCGAATCATGTCCACATACTGATCGAGGTGCCAAACGCAGAGGCGTATCGGGCGGGGATTGACGATAATGAGATCTTGCGTCGCTTGACTTTGGTGACCAATTCGGAGGAGCGCTTGGTGGAGGTGCGGCAGATGTTGGCGAGAATGAAGGAGCAGTGTCTTGAGAAGGGGTATCCCGAGTATCGGCAACGCTTTCTGAATCGGATGGCGGATGTGTCGATGTTTATGAAAGAGCTGAAGCAGCGCTTCACGCAGTGGTATAACAAACAAGTTCAGCGCAAGGGGCCGTTGTGGGAAGATCGGTTTAAGAGTGTGTTGTTAGAAAACGACGAGACGGTGTTGTTGACGATGGCGGCCTACATCGACCTGAATCCGGTGCGTGCGGGGATCGTGGAGGATCCGAAGGATTATCGGTGGAGCGGGTATGGGGAGGCGGTGGCGGGGAATAAGGCGCAGCGGCGTGGGTTAATGCGGATGTTAGGAATCGAGAATGGGGACGGGAACCAGTGGCGATCCTGTCAGGCGCAGTATCGCTGTTACCTTTACGGGGTGGGGGAAGAGAAAGAGGTCGTGCCTGGAGAAGAAAGAAAGCGGCGTGCTGGGGTGAGTACAAAAGCGGTCTCGAAGGTGGAGCGTCAAGGTGGGCAATTGAGTTTGGCTCAGGTGGTGCGGGTGCGAGTGCGTTATTTCAGTGATAGTATAGCGTTAGGGAGTGAGGCGTTTGTGGAAGAGGTTTTCGCAAGGCACCGAAAGGAGATGCGGGTGAAGCGGGAGCAGGGCGCGCGCCCGTTGAAATCGCCTGGGATGGAGCGTTGGCGGGGATTGGTGGACCTTCGAAAGAGTCGAGCGGTTTCGTAACGGTGGCGATTGAGTCGCTATCGCTTCGGTGGAAATGCGGCGAATCTGTTAAGTGAGGCGATTCCGAAGAGAGCCTCGGTATTCTGCCGCGTTTGGGCAATGAAGGTGGCGAGGTTTTGACCTAACATCTGTGCGATTTGTTCGTGAATCACCCGAAGATTTGCGGGATGATTGATCTCCGATTTCCCGTGGGCATTCAAATCGTCGGGAAGGGCCATGTCAGGGGCATCTGTTTCAAGGAGTAGCCGGTCGGCCGGCAGTTCGGCGAGCACGATTTCCAAATGCGTGCGTTTGCGAGGATGTAGAGAATGGCCGGAAACTGAGAAATACGCTCCGAGCTCGACGAAAGGGGGGATCATCTCCGCTGGTCCTCCGTATGAGTGGAGGAGGAAGCGTCCATGAATGGCTGGGGTGCTTTCAAGGATTTCTAGCAGATGCCCCCATGCTTGTAGACAATGCAAGGTGACAGGAAGAGTGTGTGCGATGGCGAGATCGAGCTGTGCCCGGAGCGCCTCCTTCTGCTTGGGGAGATCGTGATCGCGGATCCATTTGTCGAGGCCGATTTCCCCTATGCCCACAACGGCTGGGTGAGAAATGAGGTCAGTGAGGGTGGTATGCCAATCAGAGGGAGCCTCATTGACCCGCCAGGGATGAAGGCCTAACGACGGAGAAATGAAATCAGGATAGCGCTCTGCGAGGGTGAGCACGGTTGGCCAATCATCGGGAGACGTTCCATTCACGATGTGCCGTGAAATCCCGAGTTCTTGACAGGTGGCGACGATGGCATCTGCGTCTGAGAAAAGGCGCGGATCTTGCAGGTGCAAGTGTGCATCGATCATGCAGCGGACTCTGGCGATTGGGCAAAGGACCGGATCGCTTGATGAATCTGATAGAGACCATTGACCCGCGTGGGCGATAATTGGCGGGGTAGCTGCAAGGCCTCAATCAGTTCCAAGTCGGTGGCAAGAATCTCCTCGGCTGGATGCCCAGAAAAGAGTTCGCACAGAATTCCTGCGAGGCCGGCAACCAGGGAGGATTGTCCTGCGCAATGATAGTGACAGAGCGTTTCCGCGCGCTGACCACGCACCCACACGGTGGAAACACAGCCGGGAACGATGCGCGGCTCCGTGCATTCGGATTCTGGCAAGGTAGCGTGCCGCTGACCGCGATCCACCATGGCGGCGAGCCGTTCTTGCGGGTGTTCGATGAGACGGAAATCGGCAACCCACTGCGCTTGTTTCTCGCGCAGGGTCATCTAGGGCAGCTTCACAGCGACGAGATCGCCTTTGGCATTTCGAGCGTAAAGGTGGCCATCGGCGATGGCTGGAGGTGTCCAGCATTTGCCACCGAGGATCTGCGTGCGGTAGACGGGTTGGAAACGCTTGGGAGAGGCGGGCGCGAAGACGAGTTCCCCGCGGTCACTGAGAACGATGAGCAAGTCTTTGGTGGCAATGATAGATCCCATGCCCATACCTTTCTCTTCCCAGAGGGTTTCGCCAGTCTGCCAGGAGAGGCATTTCAACATGCACTTGTCCGCGGTGGTGCCTGAAATGCCGTAGAGGTGATCACCTAACAAAACGCAGGAATTGAAGTGGTTCTCCATGGCCTTGTTGCGCCAGATCTCCTTGGCCCCCTGAGTATTGATAGAGAATAGCGCACAGCCGAAGCCATACGCTGAGGAGAGAAACATCTTCCCATCGCGAATGATTGGTTGCGCGGCATTGACCTTATATTTGGTCTTCCAGGGCGTTTCCCAAAGAAGTTTGCCATCACTCGAGCGCACGGCTGAACAGGATTCCGGTCCAAAGATGATGAGCGCCCCAATATCACCGAACTGGACGGGCTCTGGAGTAGGATAGGCCGCATCCCCGGAACCCGAGGTCCAGACGACGTTGCCGGTGGCTTTCTCCAGAGCGAGGCCGCGTGTGCCAGCGTTGAGATAGAGTGTCTCTCCGAGCACTAACGGAGCGCTTGTGAATCCCCAGGATGGCTTCTCCAACTTGAGTCCCTGGTGAAGATTCACTTCCCATACTTTCTTCCCGTCGGCGGCTTGGAAACAGAAACATTCACCATGCCGTCCTAACACATAAACGTGATCGCCATCAATGGTAGCGGTCGCATTGGGGCCACCATCGTAGAGATACGGCCAGAGTTCGCTGTCATAACGATGCTTCCAAATCGACTTCCCAGTCTTCACATCGATGCAATAAAACGTGTCGCGATCATGCTGATTGCCGGAGACAAAGAGGCGTCCTTCTTGAATCACGGGGCTAGAGAATCCGGTGCCGACATTGGTTTTCCAGAGACGTGGGAGATCCGCTTCTGGCCATGATCCCGATCCCGGGAGGGCTTCGGGGCTGAGACCGTCCGCATTGGGGCCGCGCCAGCGATGCCAGGCGTCGGCGAGGGCGGTCATCGGAAGGGTGAGAAGGAGGATGCCTGAGAGAAACGTGCGCGCGTGCATGATCAGGAAGATGTCGCGTGCCCTCTGGGAGTCAACTGACTGGACGGGGGAAAAGCGGTTGTTGCCAGAGGGCTTCGAGCTAGATTGGCCCATGCCCGCCTGCTTTGTATCGTTCATTCTGAGGGTATGTTAGCGCCGATACTCATGCTCTTACTGCTCGGTGGGATAGCCGTCTTGATACGACTTTCCAGTGCGCGCAGGCTGCGCTTGGAATGGCGCCCTCCCTTCGATAGTTACGAAATGTTCGATGCGAAGCTCGGTCGTCTACGAAGACCTTACCTCACCACGGATCCCGAGGTGGCGAGTGGGGACTACGAAGCGGTGCTCCACCTTTCCGTCTCGGCCGAGTTTGCTTGGCCGATGTTGCGAGTGTGTTCTAGCAAATTTCGACGAATGGCCGTTCAGTTAGTGAATGTCGATGCTCCCCAAGGGTTGCAGATCACCCTGGCAGAAGCGCGAGATGACTGGCGAGAGTTCGGCCCTGACCAAGAGGCGATGGAGATGGAGGTAGAGCCTCATGTGCCCTTCGTCCTTCGGTTGAATGGAGCCCTAGCAGAACCCTCCCTGATCGAGGCCACGGTCACGGTGGAGACGGTGGAAGGGGATTGGCCATTCGCCTTCTTGGCGCGGCATCTGAAATCAAGGACCCGATTGCGATTCTTTGCCGGCCCAGAATTGGGGCACACATGGGTCGGCTTTGACCCTGGCACGTCGGGCAGTTGCATCGCGGCTGGGGCGCAGGGAGACACCATCATCGTGGAGCAGGACCGGCAACGGCATGACAAGATCACCCCGTCGCTCGTCGTCTTCGGCCCTTTCTGGGAGCGGGGCAAGCCTCCCGCATTTGAGCCTGCTACCATTCCCAGCAGTTGCCGTTTGGTGGGAGCATCGGCTCTGGCTGACTTCGGCATGCCAGGGACGGCGTCCTTTCAGTCTTTTAAGCGATTCCTGGGCTATCGCGAACCTCTTCGCCTCCGGTTCGAACACGGAGAGCTTGCTTTCGAAGGGCAGGATTTGAGTCGCTTGCTTGTGCAGCATGTTTACGAGAACTTCGAGACCTTCCTGAGTGAGCGGCATCCTGACATTCCGCTAGGAAAGCGAGATGCCCGCTGTGTGGTGGCGATTCCCAATACCTTTACCCTCACACAGGCTCAAGCGATGCGCGACTCGGTCGTGGCTTTGGGGCAGTTTTCGGAAGTGCGTTGCCTGACAGAGGCAGAAGCCGTCTTCTTCTATCATTTGAGCCGCTTGCGCGAGGTGCCCAAGGATCGCCCACGGACCGTCATGGTGTTCGACATGGGTGGGTCTACGATGAATGCCACCATCCTGCGCTTCATGGCGTTGGATATCGAAGGACAGCGTCGCTACAAGGTGGAGATCCTCGGGCGCATGGGTTACGGCATTGGTGGGGATGCGATCGATTATTATTTGGTGAGGGCGCTTTGCCGGGCATTGCGGAGTGACTTTGGGGAAGCGTTTCGTCCATTTGACCCGTTTGTGAAACGGAAGGATGAGAAAGCGCAAGCAGCCTTGAAGCAGCGGTGGAATCGCGCGGCAACGGAGATCAAGGTGCGTCATGGCGCGACCATGGCCAAGAAGGAACGACTTTCGGCGAATGAGGCCTTGTTAGACATCATCAATGATGCGGTGTTTGAAGGGAAATGGGAGGGGTTGGAGGCGGGCGTTCATTTCAAGCGTCTCTTTGAAACCAGTGCGCCTTGGCCGGAGCACCCACTGCATTCTCAGCCGGAATTGCTTCAAGGCGTCTTTGTTCCCATGGATGAATTGGTCCGTGAGGTGGTTGCAGGCGCGGGTGAGATTCAAGTAGATGCGGTCATCTATTCGGGACGAAGCTGTCGCTTTCCCTCCATCACGGAGCGGGTGCGTGACGCTTTGCGTAAGACTCGCCAGGCTCCGCGGGAGATCCTGTTGCCTGACAAAGACCTCAAATCGGCGGTGGCCCGCGGGTGTTGCTGGTATGGATTGCACCATGCTGGCATCATGGTGAGTGCGCCGACGACAAGCGCCACCTATGGGTTCCGTCACACGCCAGAGTTGGGATGTCCTCATCTGCAACCACTGATCCCGGCGGGGGCGGCGTTTCCACCGGCTCATGCAGATGAATCCGCGCCGGGTATTCGCGGCGAGAAAGAACTCGCGCCGCCACAGGACTTTGCTTTCGATAACCGTCAGGTGGTCTTCTATCAGGTGATGGGCGGTACCAAAGAGGTGTTCGCACCAGGGCAACGCCATCGTGTCACTCCTCTAATCGGCATTCCAGTGCGCGATCGGGTCACGCGTGTGGGGATGCGCTTGTGGGAGACCGATACGAGCGCACACGACCTGACATTTGTGCACGAGCCGGAGCTCACCCGCCCGGGCGATTTGCGCAATCTGTCTCTCCGTGAGCACGTGGACGAGCATTTCTACTGGTTCCTGGGCCGAGCCCAGCAGGATTTGAGGTGATTGGTGTTTCTAAAAATTACGACAATATGAAATTTCGTTGTGGAAAGTAGGGATTTCATAATCATGTTGGGCGGATGCGCTGGCCTTCCCTCCTCCTCGCGAGTGCCCTCTTCCTTCACGATGGGGTGGCTGGCACTGTGATGTGGGAGCTTCCCGTCGGCGACCATCGGACGAGTCTTGGGGCGGCCTTGGATGGGCATTTCCTCTTTGAAATTGGGAGCTTTGAGGTCGGTTTCGAACCGACAGTAACCAATCGAGGATCCTGGGCTGACGCGTGGACGCCGGTGAGTCGGGAAGTCTATCAGATCAACATGCCCACGGGAGGGATCGCGCGACTGCACACCGAGACAGCGGCTCTCGCGGGCCGTCGTGCGTATGTGTGGGGATTCAATGTGGATCAACCGACGCGTGAGTGGATCTTGTTGACGGAAGAGACGTGGACGTGGCCCGCGGAGGAATCCTCCGACGGTGTCAACTGGGTCATCGATGCGGAATCGATGGCGGTGGTAGGCGAATCTACCTCTAACGGAGTGGTGACGTCTGCGGCTGGGCTGTTCGCGGATCCCGTCATCACGGCTGCGGAGTGGCGAGCGGCAAATTTCGTCGCTCCTATCTTGCGAGACAATCCTGCCATCAGTGGTTGGGAAGCAGATCCCGATGCGGATGGATTGACCAATCTGATCGAAATGGTGCTCGGATCCCATCCGTTGATCGTGAACGCTCGGCATGAGGGATTGCCCATTGGAGTGAGTGCGCCCGGGGCAAACGGTGTCCATGCACACGTCGCTCTCGCAAAGCGTCCCAATCTCCTCCTCGCCTATCGTCTGGAACTTTCCAATGATCAGGATCTGTGGCTAAGCAATCAGATCGAGATCGAACGTGATGATCTCTATCAGGTATCCGGGAAGAGCATGGTGCGTCTGGCCCCGCTTGAAACGCAGTTTGTTCGCGTGTTAGTGAGCATTCCCCAACTCTAGCGTTGAGAAATAGCGATCACGAAAGAGGCTTTCCTCTTCCAGGCGGAGATGCAAATGATGATCATCTCCGAGATACGAGGGACTGCCCTTTTCGCGGAAGCGATCTTGGAATGAATGCCAGTCAAGTTTGAAGGCGTTCCCGTCTCGTTGCATGATGATCGTACTTGCCCAGGGCTTGGATCCTTCCAAACGCACATGTACGCGTTCCAAGCGGCCACGAGTGATTTCGCGATCCACCACTCGCAGCTCGGGGTCATGGAAAGGCGCGTAGCTCCACAAGGTGTAGTGGTCGCGCACCATGGGAAGTAGTTGGCGCCCTTGATGAATGTAAGAAAGTAGGTCCGTCCATCGAGGTTGGGTGAGGGCGAGCCGAGCCGTCGACAGGGCGGTGCGCTCATCGCGCTGCAATTGCTGCTGACGCTCCGCCTGCGCCGCGCCGATCTTGCGCTCCGCAGCCTCGCGATTGGAGGCCATCGAATCCTCAAGTTGGACAAAGACAAAGGCGCCAATGATGAGCGCAGAGGCCACGTAGATGGCTGCATTCAGCATCACCCGTTCGGCACGACGGTGGCGGCGACGCTCCAACCAGCGATTCTCCAGAGCACCCATACGGAAACGGCTCGTGCGACTCGTGTCGAGTTCGGCCAAGCTCTGCAGCGCGGTCATGCTCAACGGCGAGGTTTCCGCCTCTGGGCCCTGCTTGCGCCGCCGCCGACTGAGGGGCACAGGAGGGAGGGAAGGGCTGAGAACCGGAGAGGGCTCAGCCTCCTCGTAGAAATACGCCAACAACGCGGCTTCGTCTGAAGCCTCTACCGATGGGGGATGCGGTGGATTTGTTGGCATTTATTAAATATTTCATAATAGCAATATCAGCAAGGCTCAACTTCTTTATGGGTTTTCTCTCATCTTTGGGGCGGAAATCTACCGCCTAAGACGCGATCTGAGTCGTCCAGGTGATCAGGGCCTGGATCACTTCGGGGTCCAAAGGGGCACGTGCTGCGCAGCGTTCCGCGGAGAGATCTTGTCGATGAGCGACGGTTGAGCCTTTCAAAACCCACGATTCCGAGGAGTAGGGACCTACCTTGCGGGGATCGGACCAAGTGTGGATGCTGAGCGTGCGGGCGGGTTGCAGGGCGGCGGCGAGGTGCATGGGGCCACTATCGACGCTGATAACGCCCGTCGCGCGTCGAAGACAGGTGATCAGCTGTGGTATGGAGGTGGAATTGAGAAGATCGAGGCAGTGCTCCGGCAAGCGGAGTTGCGCCCGAGTGAGGGGATCCACCCGTCCCAAGACGACGACGGGGAGCGGCGCCTGAGCGCAGTAGGCGTTCACATGGTCCGAAGTGAGCGATTTGCCCTCGCCTCGCGAGAAGGGATGGAGGGCAATGAACCCATCCGGGAGTGGGCGATCGATCGGGGTGCCTTTGGGGAGAGTGAAGACGGGTTCGCTCGCGAGCGGGGCTCCGAGGACGCGCGGCACCTCTCGATATCGATCCACCGCGTGCGCCGTCGGATCGACGGGAACCTGGAAGTGATGGAACCAGGAAGAGCCCTCGCGCGCGTCACTGAGTCCCACGCGTTTCGTGCCTCGGCTGAACCAGCTGATGATTCCACTGCGCAGAAGCCCCTGCAGATCGAGAACAAGATCCGGGCGGAAATCACGGTGTAGGTGCTGCAGCCATCGCCAGGCTTTCCATCCGCCGATCACGCCGCGGAAGGCGCTTCGGGGGAAGGCAATGATGCCGTTCAGATGCGGATTGCCCTCCAAGATGGGTGTCCATTCGGTATTCGCCAGCCAGCGGATCTCAAGGTGCGGGAAATGAGTCTTCAGATCATGGATTGCCGGGAGCGCGTGGATAATGTCGCCGAGCGAACTTGGTTTCACCACAAGGACGCGCCGCAGGGAGCGGAGGTCGATCGACGCCTCGGCCACGGCCGTCACTTCCCGAGAGTCAGGCGGTTGGCAAGCATCTCGGGCAAGCCCGCCCGCAGGATCTTCTCTTGGGCCTTCTTGATGTCGTATTCGAGACGCCGCAAGGTGACCATCTGGTTGTCCACGTCGTAGACAGCGTAGGAGGCCTTCCAATTGCCATCGCGTGGCTGGCCCACACTGCCCACGTTGATGAAATATTTCTTTCCCTCCTCAAAGCGCATCACCTCGCAGAGTTCCAATTGCACGCTCGTGTCTTTCACGTAGAAGCGCGGCGTGTGGGTGTGGCCGAAGAAGCACACCGGCGTGAATTGGTAGGCGAAGCTCGCCATGGCATCGAACTTGTTCGTGACGTAATTCCAGCCGGAAGGACTGTCCAAGGTCGCGTGGACAATGGTGAAATCGCGGACCTGTCGAACGAAACGCAGATCTTGTAGCCATTCTTTGTCGGATTCCGAAAGGGCCTCACGCGTCCATTCCAAAGCACGTTGGGCCAGTGGATTCAGCCCAACGATCTCCGTGTCCATGGAGGCCTCTTCGTCGTGATTCCCCTTCACCACCGGACAATCCAACTGCTGGACCACTCGCAGGCATTCTCTCGGGTTGGCGTTGTAGCCAACGATGTCGCCAATGCAGGTGAAATGCGTACAATCTTGATCGGCCGCGTCGAGGAGGACTGCTTCAAGAGCCTCAAGATTCGCGTGGATGTCGCCGAAGATCGCAAATTTCATCAAACGAGACGGCCGAGTGACCGTGCTGAGGGGGACTGTCCTGTAACACCACCTCTCCGGCGGCGCAAGAAGGCTCTAGAATCGAATCCGCTCTCCTGTAGGAATCTCTGAGACTTCCTTCGCGCGTCTATATTTCTAGATAGCTGTGCGCTCAGAAACGTATCCGATCACCCTCGGGAATGGCTAACACGTCTTCCAATCGTCGCAGCACGTGCGCATGCCGTTCATCGGTATTGGTCGCAGGGTCAAACCCCGGACGGAGACGCGCGTAGAGCCGTCTGAGCACGTCGAGGTTGATGGGGAAACGATCGTCCTCCGCAATCTTAAGATACTCCTCAAGGTAGCGCATGTGGAGGATCAAGGAAGCGGGAATCTGATCGAGCGGGATGGGGTAATCACCCCGCACCAACCGCTCCGCGATGGCGCGAAGCTTGACGTAAGCCTCGCGCTCGTGCCCTGGACAAAGCGCTAAGTTGAGCGCGTGATGGCGTGTCGGTAGGGTGGCGTCGTCCCGCGCCTCAATGGCCTTGGCAAACGCTTCCGCCGCGCCACAGAAATCCGCTGGCCGCTGCCTTTCGACCAAGTGATTCCCCAGGGCAATCTGAAGCTTGTAGTCTCCAGGATGATAACGCAGCCCATCATCAAGGAAGCGTCGCCCACGTTCGACCGCGCGTTGCGCCAGGAGGCCGCGCTTTCCCTGCGCTTTCACATCGACCTCATTGTCCATGCCGAGATAGAATCGGCGTGCGTTCGAATCCATCATCCATGCCGCGGTTTCCCAGTAACCCGATTCGCTCGGCTGAAGCTGAGTGACCAACTGATACCGCGTTTCCACGTTGGCATAGTCAGATTCGCGATAGGCAGCGATGGCGTTCAATTCAAACATGGTGGCCAGGAAGGAGCGAAACCCTCCCAAGGCCGCAGCGGCTCCCAGTTGGCCTAACTGCTCACGCATGGAGCCATCAGGAATCGTCATTTCATGAAATTGATGCGCCTTGAGATCGGCTGCCAAGCGATCCTCAATCGGTATACGAATGACTCCAAACGCGACGAGCACGGCACAGGCGATCCAACGGGCTTTCGTCATGGTCTAAAGTTCCTTGTCGGCGAAGATGAAATAGGCGGCGAGCAAATACACGACCACGTAGCTGAGGCCCATGCCCAAGATCTTGAAGAACAGTGATAGAGGGAGCGTCTTGCCCGAGACCACGTCGTCGACCAGATTGAAGCTCTGGAAGTTCGGGAAGATGAGTTCGACCACGTGGATGCACGCATTGGCAAAGCTACCGAGGGACTCCATCGATCCTCTCCAGTAATCCACCACCACGGGCTCGATATAGCCGACGAAGAAGAGCATGAAGGCGACCACAACCGTGAACAGCCCTGAGGACGCAAAGGTCGACACGAAGAGCGTGACCGCTCCTAACACCATCGCCTGGAGGCAAATGGCTGCGGCGGCTGTGATCAGAGAGGTGCTGGGGCCATCGGCCTTGAGTTCATCGATCACCACCGCAATCTCCTCTGCGTGAGGAGCCCCAGCGTCGAGCAAAGCCTGTTGTTCTGTCAGTAATGCTTGTTGTCGCAAGTAGAGGACCACGCACAGCATGAGCATCATGACTGCCATGCTGAGCACGATGACAAGCATCGCTCCCAGATACTTGCCTAGCAAGTATTCAAAGCGAGGAACAGGCTTGGCCAGGATGGTGTAAAGGGTTCGATCTTCCACATCCTTGGGAATCAGATTGGCAGTCGCGACGATGGCGAAGATGGTGCCAAACATCGACATGGCAAAGAACGACATGTCCTTCATGATCTTGAGTTGGCGTGCGGGATCGAACGTGAAGTTCTGAATCAGCAAGGCTGAAACGAGCACAATCACCGAGAAGATGAGAAGGAAGTAGAACGCCCGCATCCTCACGAGCTGTGTTAGGGTATTTCTTGCGAGCACACCTACTCGCGCGGGGGAGAAATGGCGATAAACGGCCAGGTTATGCATCCTGAGATCCTCCTCGAGTATCAGGACTTTCTCCGGAAGTTTCCTCCAGGAACAGGCGTTCCAAGGTCGTGCGCGGATGGCCCGCACGCAGGAGCGAGGCTTGCGCATCCTCGTCAACGAGAGCTTTCACGCGTGCGATCAGTTCTGGACTGGCACGTTCTAACAAGATCTCTGTCTGGTCTTCGATCGCCATCAGTGCTTCCATGGGGCCTTCTCGGCAGAGCTTTCCTTGAAAGATGATGCCGACGCGGTCACAGACCTCTTGTACTTGTTCTAATAGATGGGAAGAGAGGATCACAGAGATGCCATCCTCGCGGAACTTCAGGATGAGGTCGCGAATCTTGCGTGATCCCGCCGGATCGACTCCCGCGGTGGGTTCGTCCAAGACGACGAGGCGCGGGCGCTGGATCAGGGCTTGGGCCAGGCCGATGCGTTGCAACATGCCTTTTGAGTAACCGCTCAGTCGCCGATCGCGCGCGTGCTCCAGTCCAACCAAGGCCAGCAATTCCTTGCTCCGTTCGCGGATCGCTCGTTTGCGTAAGCCTCCCAGACGTCCGTAGAAATGCAGGGTCTCTTCTGCGGTGAGAAATTTATAGAAATAGGGATTCTCTGGCAGAAATCCCACGTCCACCCGGCTCCGCACCTTGCGGCTATCTTGCCCAAAGACTGCGGTGGTGCCCTTCGTCGGAGCGATGAGGCCTAACAGAACCTTCATCGTGGTGGACTTGCCAGAGCCATTGGGGCCGATGAGGCCATAGATCTCGCCCGGCGCCACCTGAAGAGACAAGTCGCTCACGGCCGTGACGCGTTGCCCTTTCAAACTGGGGACTTTGAAGACCTTGGTGAGATGATCGATGCGGACCGCGGGTTCCATGAGGCGACAAGACTCGGCGCTTTGTTCTATCAATCAATCAATGCTTGCCCACGATTTCCAACAGTTTCTCAACCGTCCGGTCCGTCGCTCCCGCATGTTGTTCTAAGGCAGCGAGGCCCCGTTGAGCCATTGGGACGGCCACGCTTGGGGCCGCGAGCCAGGCACGCAGGGTGGTTTCTAAATGATCGAGCCCCGTCATTTGCGCAATGCCCTCGTGCGTCCGTAGCAAGGTCATCAACGCCTCAAAATTCTCCATGTGAGGTCCCACCAGAACGGGGCACCCTGCCATGATCGGTTCTGCAGGATTCTGCCCGCCATGCCCCAGGAAACTCTTTCCCATGATCACCGCATCGGCAGTCTGGAACCACGCCCGCAGTTCTCCCGTGGAGTCAACTAGCAGAATGGCGGGCCGTGAGTCGTTGGCCTCTCGACGAGCAGGCCACAGGCTGCGCTGTTCCACTGGTAGGGCCAATTTCTCGATCTCCGAGAGGATCGTCTGCGCCCGCTCGAAGTGACGGGGCACCAGCACCAGACGAAGCCGTGGGAAGTCCTGACGAAGACGTGCATAGCATTGTGTTATGGCTAGTTCCTCGCCATCGTGGCTGCTCCCTAACAGAAGAGTGTATCGATTCTCCTTTGCGCCCCAGAGTTCAGTGAGGATCGCTTCGAGAGAGTCCACCTGCGCTTCTGGTGGCTGTTGCGATGCCATGGGGTCAAACTTGATGCTTCCCACACAATGCGCCTTCTTCGGAGAGAGCCCTGCCTTCGCCCAACGGACAGCGTCTTCTTCCTCCTGGGTGAAGACTGCGGTCAGCCGATCGAGGGTGGGCGTGGTCAGACGGCGGAAGCGGGCATACCGTTTGCCCGATCGCGGTGAAAGGCGAGCGTTGGCGATGACAACCGGAATGCTTCGTTTCGAAGCCGTGGCGATTAAGTTAGGCCACAATTCGGATTCCATCAGGACGATCACGGCTGGGCGAATGATGCGGAGAATACGTCCTACCACTCCTAACAAATCAACAGGATTGTAGAACACGAAGACGTCTTCTGGTGCCTTCTCTCGAGCCGTTGCGTGTCCGGTCGATGATGTCGTACTCAACACTACTCGCTGCTCGGGGCATCGCTTTCGGATCCGCTCGATCAGCTTCACCGCCACAAGGACTTCTCCCACGCTGACGGCATGGATCCACCATGGATCAGGCATGGCCGCCAATCGCGCCCGAGTTGCCCTGTCAAAGATACCAAAGCGCTGCCAGAAATGGCTGCCATAGCCACCTCGCCGCCGCATCTTGAGGACGAGCCCCGGCAACGAGACGACCAGGTAGATCGGGAGAAGGAGATTGTAGAGGAAACGCCCCACGCCCACTGCTAGGCCCGTTTCTCAAAGAAATGCAAGTGGCTTCCCCCATACCGTCGCGTGTCCACACGCTCCCAGGCGCTCTCGCTGGTGGGGGACGCTTCAGAGCCCGTTTCGATCACGACCAAGCCGTCGGCCGCGAGACCGTTGGCAAACTCGGGCAAGGCCAAGAGATCGCACGCCAGGTTGCGATCGCTTTCATGCTTGTGATAGGGCGGGTCAGCGAGGATGAGGTCGAAGACCTCGCGATTCCGTCGGCACCAGGAGAAGATTTCCTGAGTCAGCACCGTTGCTTTAGCGGCTAAACGCGTGCGCTTGAGATTCGCCTCCACCGCCTGGGTCGCACGTCGATCCTGATCGATGAAGACCGCGGAGTCGGCTCCTCGGCTCAGTGCTTCAATCCCCAAGGATCCGCTCCCGGCGAAGAGATCCAGCACCCGAGCACCATCCACACGGTTTCCCAGGATCGAGAAGAGCGCCTCGCGCAATCGATCAGTGCTAGGGCGCGCGAGAGACTTGGGGGCATCTAGGGGTAAGCGACCCGCGTCGCCGGCGATCACGCGCATGAAGAGTGACTGTTAGTCTTTGAAAAGTTTCGGAGCGAAGTCCCCCAAGTAGCGACGCCAGACCGGCCAGCTGTGGTCATCGCCTTCCGTAACGACATACGCGTGATCAAGGCCCGCCTTCTCGAAGGCGGCGTGCGCTTCTTCATTGCGCTCGAAAAGGAAATCGTTGTCGCCACAGGCCACCCAGAAAAGGCTGAGACTCTGGTTGATCTTGGCGGCATCCTTCAAGCCGTCCGCCATGAAAGGATCCTTCGGGGGTGCCGAACTGAAAGCCCCGATTTGCGAGAAGTGTGTGTGGTGCTGGAGCGCTACCGTCATCGCGTGATGCCCACCCATCGACAGACCAGCAAAGGCACGCATAGATGAGTCCTTGCTCGCAGGGTAATGCGCTTCCACCAAGGGGATGACTTCGTGCATCAAATCCTCACAGAACGCTCTAGAGTTGTCCAAGGCATACTGATCCCAGTTCTCCCGATCTCGCGTTTCTGGCGGCACCGCATGGGCATCCGGCATCACGATGATCATGGGTTTCGCCTTTCCACTAGCAATGAGCGCATCCAGGATCCAATGCGCTTTGCCGTGTGCTGTCCAGGTGCCCTGTTCATCGCTGTATCCATGGGCGAGGTAGAGCACCGGCATGGGCTCTTCCATCGTCGGCGGTGTGTAGACCACAAGCCCACGCAGCGCCCCATCGAGAACCTTGGAGCGATAGGTGTGATGGTGAACCGTCCCGTGGGCAATGCCATCCTGCCAATCCCATAAAGCAGGAGGATCGGAGGGGATGTGGAGAATGCTGGTGCCTGGCCAACGCTGTGGCTTGAGCTGACGATTGCGCGAATCGATCGTGCGGATGCCATCGACCACTAGCGAGTACTCATGGATCCCTGCAGAGACCGGGTCGGCCGTCGTGCCTGTCCAGAGTCCGTCGGCATCTTTAGTGAGACTAACGGGCTCACCAAATTGCCCTTGCGCTTTCACTTCCTTCGCTTCTTTGGAAGTGTAACGGAAAGTGACGCGGTTGTCGGCTAGGATCTCCGGTGAGACTTGGGCGTCAATCGTCATGAGGGCGAACGCAAGACAGAGTGGGATGGCAAAGAGGGATTTCATCACGCGATCCTAGGATCATCACGCGCCATTGTCGTCCTCTTTCTGTCTGGTCTCCTCGATGAGTTGAAGCATCTCTTCAAAGGTTCTCCCTTCTGAACCGATGAAGTCTGTCCGTAGCTGTTGAACCGGGCCGCTGATCACAAAGTCGCGATAAAAGTCTTCGCGACCTTCCACTTGCTCGAAAGGGCGAATCACGCGTTCAGGCAGCTGCCGCTCGATCTGCTGGAGCACCGCGCGCACGCGTTGGCTGAAGTAGAGGCGTGCCGCAATCCGTACGCGCTGATTCATCCCGACCGCGCCAAGCCCTTTGAATTCTAAATTGTCCGTCTTCCAGTGGATGTCTTCAAACCAGAGGACCGGGCCCCGGATTTCGAAGCGGCTCTTGGCTTCCTCAAAAGCCAGTTCCACAAATTCCCGCACGCCAATGTAGCGCCCGAGCGACTCTAACAGACCATTGCGAGCTAGTGCTGCCTCTGACAGATGCATTTCTCCTTTCCCCGTCCAACTTTCAGGAGTCGTCAGATATCCTTGCGCTTGCACGCTCGCGTGTAACCCCCCACGGGAAAATGCCAAGCGCTCCGTCGCACGCTTCGCGGTCGCTGCGAGTGCCACTCCATTGATGTCGAAAGCAATCCCGAAAGGCATGCTCGTCATCCACGGATTCCACTTGACCGTTCCGGTGATTGCGCCTCCATCGGCCTCTGCTTGAATCTTTGTCAGACTGATGGTGCCGTCTCCTAACATGGAAACAGATGCCTCGGCATCGGTCGCGCGAATGGCATCGAGTAGCAGGGTTTCACGAATGCCGAGTGATCCCAAGGGAATGGCGTTTCCGCGGGAACTGAGCGCATCGGCCGCAAGGCGCGTCTCGATCCCTCGCATGTCGACTAAACTGCGCGATCCGTTAGGGCTGAGGACACGCAATCGGCCATCCTCCAGGGCAATCGTCTCCACACGTATCTGCTCCTCCGCTTGGGCTGGTGGCGCATCGGCCGGTGGCGATGACACCGCTGCTGCCGAGTCGTCGGGCGTTGGAGGCGTTTCTGCTGGGGCTGGCGTTGGTTGCGGACGCGTCTTCGTGCTTGGAGCTCCTGGTGCGGGACCTCGTGGCTTCACGGCCTGATTGGCCAATTCGGGTGGGCGCGAGGGAGGTGCGGTCCACGGCAGCATCACCTGACCATCGTACCGCTGTATCGTCGTGACGGTTGGTTGAAGGAAACGCACGTCCTCAATCTGAATCGGCCGCGCTAGCAACGAGGGTAGACTCACCTTGGCCAGCACCGCCTCTGCCCGGAAGAATGGGGCCCCCGTCATCGCTTCCACCGCCTCTTGATGGGGGACTTCGAAGCCCCGCACCTTGAGGCCGCGCCAGGGCAAATAGCTCACCGATTCATAGCGCACTTCTTGCCCCAGCCTCCCCTGAAACGTCGCTTCCACTCGGTCGCGGATCCCAGGTGATCGTAGATACAGATTCAGGCTTAACAAACCTATCAAAAGCAGCGCGATGAACGCCAGGGCGCCCCACAGAATCCATTTCCCTAACCGAATCACGATGACGGTGTCCGGCGCTGCGCCTCCAGCCGGGAATCGTTGAGTTCTCGCTCGTGCCGCAGCGCCTCCAAAGTGAGCGGTTTCGGGGCAAATCCAAACAGTTTCACATACAGGATGCCACCCAGAGCACCCCCGAGATGGGCGAAGTGCCCCATGTTCGCCAGCAATGGCAAGGACAGTCCGGGAATGAGTGCCAGCACACCAAGGAACGCCGTTGAGACCACCAGGGCACGAGTGAATGACCCTCCATAGACTTGAAACCGCCATCCTAGCATCCAACCCTCGAGGCGTTCGTGATAGTGAATGGTTCCCAGAGCGCCAATCAATCCGAAGGCAGCACCAGAGGCCCCCACCAGAGGCGATTGCGGCGTCACCAGGATTTGGAAGAATCCTCCCAGAATGCCCGATAAGAAATAGATGCCTAACCAATGCTTGGATCCCACATCCAGGAGGAGATCTTTACCCACTTGATAGATCACCAGCATGTTGAGGCCAATATGGAAAAGGCGCATTGCCAGATTCAGGTCGCCACCGTGGAGGAAGAGATGGGTCACTGGCTGCCACCAATGTCCCTCCTTGAGGCCAACAACACTGATGGCACCCCACTCGATGAAGGCTAACAACCCTCCCGTGCTGGTCAGGGATACCATGTAGAGAAATACCGCGACATTGAGAGCCACGACGCACGTCACCACATCGATCCCCGCCCGCGTCACGAATTGACCGCGCTGGGTCGGCTTTCTAGGGGCCTGGGGTTCAGGTGTCACCACACGCACCGAAGCA
The DNA here is from genome assembly GCA_030425385.1 of Verrucomicrobiia bacterium. Taxonomy (GTDB): domain Bacteria; phylum Verrucomicrobiota; class Verrucomicrobiia; order Verrucomicrobiales; family DEV007; genus JAACDM01. The sequence continues at coordinate 255,155 of JAUIAH010000003.1, forward strand.
TAAGATCACCGAAATCACCAACACTCGCTTTCTTCCGAACCTTGAAAGAATGGATTCCCAGCGTCGTAGTCATGGGCGTTTGATGGATTCCTTCCCTGGGTTCCCCAAGACCCAGATCAGGCTGCACGAAAGGATGGCAACGTTGGTGGGTTGCCATCCTTTCTCAGTGCGGATCAGTGCCAACCTGTGGCTGAAGTCGTGATTCCCGCCGCAAAGAGACAGATCGAGGTAGCCGTGAACGGCACGGGTGCGGTGCCTCCAAGAAGGGGCGATGAGATCCCGCGCCCACGGCCCGCATCTTTGTCAGAAGACGTGGGGTCGAAGTGGTCGCGAAACGCTTTCAATTCTGGATGTTGGAAGGGACACCGCGGCGCCCAGTGCTCCATCCGTGACAGGCGACGAGGCCACCACGCAAATCCACCCCCTTCTGGAATGGCGTCTAACAAAGCGTTGAGATTCTGAGGGCAGTCACCTTCGTCCAACCCGTAGGCTAGATCGATCAACCGATCCACACTTTCCGGCGCCCCACTGAGGTCCACGAGTTGTGTGAGAATGGTGGCGATCTGCGCCACCCGCTCCCGCTCCGTGTGCGTCTCCTCAAGCTGCCGGGAGCACCCGATGACCTGAAGATAAAGGTGATCCTCGACTGTCTGCGCGACTCGGATCGTTGAGAGATCGAGCCGATTGAAGAGCGTTTCTTCCTCCCGCAGCGCAATGAACGTTTTTACCAAGGCACGCACCATCGGAGCGCCCACCGACCACGGTAGAGTCCCTTGACGCTTCGCATAGGAGGCAAGCGATTCCGATCGATGGTAGGGGCGCACCGTGTAGATCATCCCATCGTCCACGCCCGTCTCCAGGATAGGCAGGAGGGAAGGTTTCGAACTCTGCCGCTCCAAGGCATAGGCTTGCCCTTCGAAGAATGAACGCCAACGGCCGTCTAGACCCTCAAAGACCTCCAGAATGGCCCAGTCCTGCTTGTCTTCGTCGAACACCAGGAAGCAACGCACTCCCTTCTCAAAGGCCGTCTCCAGTGGCTGCCCGTCCTCTGAAGCGAGGAAATACTGCCGAAACTGGGGTATTTCCGTGAGCGAACTGTAGCTCGTAGGCGAAGGAATCGTAGAGAAGTGGCTAATCATATATGGAAATAGCCGTAGATTATAAAAATTACAACAAACTCTTGAGAAGGCTCTCAGCCTTGAGAAGCTGGAACGAGCCACACTGCCCAGCGCTCGAACCAGATCTCTGATTTCCGACGAAAGAGCTGTGTCCGCGACTGTTCGTGACGTTGGCTGCCAAAGACCAGCACTTCCCCCTCGGCAAGGGTCACCGCCTGCGCCAGGGATTCCCTCCGTAGCACCGGCAACGGATTCCCAGCGGCATCGCGGCGATAAGTCTCCAGCTGGCTTTCCTCGTAACCCACTTCCACCCGCGCCCCCGATTCAGACACCTGCGAGAGCGTGAGGTGGATCGCATACCCCGTGTCCTCATTGGTGAGAGTCTGATACAGCTTGCCTCCGGTGGAGTAGCGGCGGGGAAAGACGAAAGGTTGCCTTCTTACCAGGTGGACGGATTCACCCTCTCCCAGGCCAAATCGCCGCACATTCCCACTCTCAACGGGAAGAGGAACCGTGCTCGCTGTCCCGATCACCTCAAATGGGGCCTCGACGGCAAGAATCTTGGCCTCCTTCAAGGTTTCATCGAGAGGCAGCGACCCGGGAAAACGGCCCAGCGCCGTCCCGCCACGCACCCGGATCGACGCGACACACACGCGCCAGCGCGGTCGCCCACTCTCGGGGCGGCGTTCAAAGGTCACCCGTTCCGAAGGTGCCAAACGCGGCCGATCGGACCCCCACGCCGGAGAGACACGCGTGACCGTCCGTTCACACCCCGTCCCGAAGAGCGCTCCCAGGAGGATGAGCCAACAACAAGATAAGAGGTATCGTCTCATGATTCCCAGAATACGAACGAAGGACAGAACGACTCAACGCTAAAAAATGAACTTTAAAAACACCCGCTCGATGCACTTTCGTCGCGAATCCAGCTTGAATGCCGCCTATTCCGTGCCACTTGGTTGCCCTGGCCGGAACGCCCTCACTCGCACTTCTGCACGTAAAACCTACCTCTTCTCGACTCGATTTGTTGATCTTCCGTTCGGCTGTCCTCCTAGAAATGGTCGGTTAGGTCCGTTCTGGCCACTCGAAACACAAACTAATACGTAACACCCATGTCAGACACAGTCGAAGGAACCGTGAAGTGGTTCAATGATGAAAAAGGATTCGGATTCATCGGTCGCGAAGGCGCACCGGACGTTTTCGTGCACTACAGCGCCATCCAGGGAAGTGGTCGTAAGACCCTCATGGAGGGCCAGCGCGTTTCCATGGAGGTGGTCTCAGGTCAAAAGGGCCCCCAAGCGGAGAACGTGAACGTCATCTAGTTCCACAACACTCACGAATTACCACGAAGGCGCGGCCGTTCAACAGCCGCGCCTTCTTTATGTACGCCCCCTAGCCTTTCCACTCGACACCTCACATTCACCTCTGAAACCCTCTCGCTCCATGTCTCGCGTCGTCTATGCCGGAAGCTTTGACCCACCCACCACCGGTCATGTGTGGATGATTCAGGAAGGAGCCCGCCTCTTTCAATCCATCGTCGTGGCCGTCGGTACCAATCCCGAAAAGGATAACACCTTCACGGTTGAGGAACGCATCGCCATGCTCTCTGCCATCATGAACGATCTCCCCGACTCCAACATCCAGGTGGATGTCTTCGACAACCGTTACCTTGTCGACTACGCCCGCTCCATGGGTGCGGACTACATCCTCCGTGGCATTCGTAGCCCAGCGGACTTCGAATACGAACGCGTCATGCGCCATGTGAATGCGGACATCTGCCCTGACATCACCACGGTATTCCTCATGCCCCCGCGAGAGATCGCTGAAGTAAGCTCAAGCCTAGTCAAAGGCATGGTAGGACCCAAAGGATGGGAAGAAACCGTCCAACGCTTCGTGCCTGACGAAGTCTTCAAGCAGTTGTGCAAACGGTTCAGTAAGACACACTCCTAACGTAGAGGGAGTGGACATGCTTAACGGAGCGGCGAAATCACACTACCCAAAGCCCTGGCTCGCCCCTAACCGTTTCTGCCGCTAGGAGCTAAGACTATCAGAGCCCTCAGGTAGAAAGGGGCGAAAGGTTGTTAGATTGCGTCGATGTAACTAGTTTAGCATGAGTATGCTGCGCCACATAGGAGGTGCGAGTCTGATCGCTCGCTATCAAAGAAATTGAGCGTAATCAAAGGAGAAGGTCTGCCCAATCTGTGCAATGCAGGCAATCGCCTAACGGCCTCATCAAACCCTCACAGGAACGCGATCGGCTGCTCTTTCGCGCAACGGCTAGGATGCCTACATCTTCACAAAGAAACTTCAGGTTTCATAACATTTCGGCTTGACTCACAGGTTTTGTCAGGGGAGAAGGGGCCTGGTTCTTGATCAAACCAACAACCATAACACGTCATGCCAGCTAAAAAGAAACGTGCTAAGAAGAAAGCGGCGCCTAAGAAGCGCGCCGTAAGGAAACCCGCTACGAAGAAGCGGGCAACGAGAAAGCCTGCTACGAAGAAGCGGGCCGCCAAGAAAAAGGCCGCTCCCAAAAAGCGCGCCGCCAAGAAGAAAGCTGCTCCTAAGAAACGTGCCGCCAAGAAAAAGGCTGCTCCTAAGAAACGTGCCGCCAAGAAAAAGGCTGCTCCTAAGAAACGTGCAGTGAAGAAGAAAGCCGCTCCTAAAAAGCGCGCCAAGAAGAAAGCCGCTCCCAAAAAGCGTGCCGCCAAAAAGAAAGCAGCACCCAAACGGAAGGCTGCAAAAAAAAAAGTCGCGCAAAGCGTCGTAAGTCCTAGGTCCGTCCGGATCCGCCGCAAAACACCTAAACCAAAGCAAAAGAACAACCAATCGACCCAAAACATCAAGCGCATCGACTCTGAGAAAACCCATGGCTGGCAGGTTCACGTCTGCCGCAATGGGGTGCTGAAGACCAAGCTCTTCAGTGACCGGGTCCACGGAGGCAAACGCGTCGCCCTGGCGGAAGCCAAACGATTCCGGGACCAACTCAGAGCCGACATGACTCAACGTATTTCTCCTTCCTGGCAAAACGAACGCGACGCCAAGACCAACACCGGTCACCTCGGCGTATCCTACACCGAGTCCCGCCGGAGCAATGGCGACGTGAAGGCCTACATCTCTGTTACCGCACGGGTAGCCAAAGGAAGGGCGGTCAACCGCAAATTCTCCGTCGACAAAGTCGGCTATGACAAAGCTCTTAAGCAGGCCGTTGCTTGGAGGAAAGAGCAGCTGAACAAACGCGAAGAAATTGAGCGCGATGCCGCTTCAAAGAGGCTGAGGCACGAACACGCACTTGCATGACCTTGTCGGTTGGTTCTTAAAGAACTGAACCCATTGATATTGATCAAGATCCTGAGAGGGGGCGGCCGCCGGTCGCCCCTTCTTGGTGTTTGCGGCAGGGATCGCTGCAGATCCTAGCAATCATCTTATCAAGAAGGAAGGATATCAAGGACCGCTCGTCGTTGGGCATCCGTGAGGGTGTCCCAAGAGGCGATGACGCGTCCAAGCCCTCCAGCGAGGCTCCCTTCCCATTCGGGATCGCGTTCTTGGCAGAGCGCCCGTACGGCCTGTTCCGCACTGGCGAAAGCCGCCGGCCCCAATACTTGCGGGTGACAGGACACCGCTCGGTCATCGATGAAGGCGACCGCTTTGGGCTTGGCTGGTCCCACATGCACGTGATCGAAGGGAATGGCGTGCGTGTCTAACCAGGCTTCGATGAGTCGCGCATCCTTGTCCGTCTCAACGCGACTGGTATGAATCACCGCTTTGGCGAAAGTCGTGAGGGTTCGCATGAATTCAAGTGCGCCCGGGATGGGCTCGCCAATCTGCTCTTTGCCACTCCATCCCTCGTACCGTGCGAGGACACCGTCGAGATCCACACATACAAAAGGCTTGTCTTGGCGCTTGCTTTCAAAACGCGATTTCCGAGTCGTGCCTTGGTTAGGAAGATCTGGTCGAGAGTCGGAGGGCTTTCCCGTCGGAGGTGGGGAACCAGGGCGGACGCTCATGATCGCCTCAATGGCCGCGCTGCCTTCCAACCAAGGTTCGTCAAGCCAAGGATCACCACTCCACACTTTGGTGAAATGCAGTCTCGTGTGGTGCATGCCAAACACCCGTAACCAGGCACCGAGCTTGCCCTCTAACAGTTCAGCGCTTTTGGGGAAATGTTCGGGTGGGCCATCAATGTTCTTCTCCTTCCACGACCCCACGAGTCGCTGCCCGAGCGCGTGGACATCCGCCAACGGTGCCGGCTGCGCGAAAAGGGTGAGTAAGTGATAGCCTCCCGCACCGTTGGAGTCGAGGAGGAGCGGGTCGTAGCCGAGGGTTTGCAATTCCTCCCACCACGCGAGGGCGGCCGCAAAGTTCCGCCGAGCCGCATCTTCCGCATCCGCCGCTTCAGGCTCGTGCAAGTCGATGTCGAGCGCGAGCCACTTGGCTGTGTTGTCAGGGTGCGCAGCGTGCAGGCCAATGAGATGCTTCACCCCGGTGCTGCGGAAATGGCGCGTCAACTTGTCGAGCGTGACCATGTCCGAGCCCCGCTTGGATTTCTGAGGTAGGGTGAGGGCTTTGTAAGTCTTGGTGCTGTTCAGCTTCTCCTTGGCTGTGAGGGGCGTGTACTGCCCCCAGACGTCTAGCCGATTGACCAAATAGTCCATGGCCCAGTCCGCCAGATCCTTGGCCGCCGCGCGCCATTCGCGCCGGATGATCTCAAAGACATCATCGTCGGTAGGCGTCATGAGAAGGTGTAGGCGTGTCTGTCAGGATTCTCCCATTGCCAAAGGCTGCAGAATCGCGACCGCTCCATCTACGGAGATCCTATTTCTGAGGATAGACGACGAGCCGATCATGCATCAGCAACGCGATGTCTTGCTTCCCATCCGCCGTGAGGTCCGCCAAGACCGCGCTATGAGGCTGGAAGCGCCCGCCCGTTTGCCCCTGGAAATGGGGATCGATCTCAAAGAGTTTGAAATGGAGCGCGCTCTTGAGCGTGGGCATGGCGTTGCCCTCACTCGACTGGCTGAGCAGCATCTCTAACACATGGTTCGGATCGGTATCAAAGACGACGAGATCGTCGAGCGGGTCGCCATTGAGCGGCGCGGCGATGAGCTCCGAGTAGATCGTGTCCTTGAGGTCTGTCTCATAAAGAGGCGCCTCTGTGAGGACGATGGGGTCCAAGTGAAGGCGATACCACCAGAAATGGTCATTGGCGAAGAGGAAGAGATCCTCATGACCATCGCCATCAGCATCCACCAGCCGAGACCCTGACAGTTCCTCGATTCCAGGATGCGCTGCCGCGGCACGGAAGACGCCTTTCGCATCGCGCTTCATGAGGTGAATCTTGCGATCTTGGCTGTCGACTAGCAGAAGTTCGGGTTTGGCGTCGCCATCGGTGTCCGTGGCGTGAGCGACCAGAAGACTGGCTTCGGCTCCGGGCGCATTGATCTGATCGAGGATTTCAGAGCGTCCCTCGGCTCCCAGGCGTGCGGTGCGGGTGAAGGCGTCTCGAGTGACGAGCCATTCTTCCTTGCCGTCGCCATCGATGTCCGCGTGCGTGATGGCCTTGGGGTCAATGTTATCAGCGAGTCCAGCGGGCGCCGTCTCGGGTGCTTTGAAGGTCCCATCACTTTGCTGAAGGAAGGCTTCGAGAGCCTGGACGGAAGAGAGCGCGAGGAGGTCCACGTCTCCGTCTTGATCAATGTCAGAGAGGCGCAGGCCTTGCAATCGGCTACTAACGGAATCCTCCAGGGCATGACGCTTCCAATTGCCTTCAAAGCGTTCAGTCCACTCGAGTTGGTGTTTCCGATTGGAATCACCTTCGACCGAGCACATAATCTCAACGCGTCCATCACCATCCAGGTCTCCAGCAACCATGTGCGTGGGCTTGCTCGATAATGGGAGCGTTTCCGGATACTCGAATCGGCGCTCTTCGGTGAAGCGCGCCACACCCACAGCGCCTTCGGTGGAACTCATCATGATGAGCTCTGCCCGCCCGTCACCATCGACATCACCACTAGCAAGATCACTGATCTCAGCGAAGGCGGGAAAACTTTCAGGGGCACGTAACTGGCCGCTCTGCTGCTGCTGATAGTACCATACTTGCGCCCCAGAGCCGTCGCTGGCCACGACGTCCTGGTCTCCGTCGCCATCGAAATCGCCAATCGCAAAGTGGGCCGGTTTGCTAGAGTTCCCAGGAATGGCGTAAGCTTCTCTGAAGAAACTTGAGGTGGTGTCACCTGCCTTATTGGGGCTCTTCTCAGGTCGTGGCTGCATGGTGAGACTCACCAAGGTGTGATTGGCACCGGACACGGCGATGAACACCTGTTCATTGCTTTCGCCCCAGTTGACGGGGACTGGAAGATTGTTGGTGTATTTGAACTCAAAGAAGCGTTCACTGACAAAGTGCCCATCCTCGGATTGGAAACGGACGACAAGAGCGTATTCCGATCGCCGATTGAGGTCGTAGTAGGCCAGATCCAGGCGCTGATCACCATTGAGATCATGCACGGCCAGAGCGCGAGGACCGTCGACAGCCGTGGCGTAGCGCGTGGGTTTCTCGCTGAGTTTGCCGTCTGGGAAGAGCAACAATTCGGTTTCTGTGGAGACGACGAGGTCATTCTTGCCATCTCCTGACAGATCCCCAATCCACAGCGTCATCGTCCGAGGAGCGAGGTCCTGAAATTCGAAAAACTGTTTATCCGTCCAGTCACTCTTCTCTCCCTGCCAATGCACGACGATTTCATCCCTATCATTGGTGTAGACAAGATCGAGACGTTTATCGCCATTGAGATCGCCAAAGACCATGTCATAGGCCGCCGATCCAGTCAGGACTTTGAGGCGTTCGAATGGGGCATCGTCAAGGATGGGCTCCCATCGATCCGGCGTCGTCTTTCGCTCCGTTTGTCCGGGCGTCTCGCCTGGAGCGAGTTGGTAGTAGAGGTCAATGCGCGCCTGCTCGTTATTGATGATCGCCAAGTCCTGGCGCCCATCGCCATCGAGATCCGCTGACGTGAGGTCGCGCGTGTCCCAGTCCACTTTGAGAATATCGGCTTCTGCTAGACCCACCTCGGCCCCTGAAGTGAGGCCGAGGCTAAGGCTTAAAAGCAGGCAGCCGATGAGGGAGCGTGAGGCTCTACTCATTGGGTAGCATGATGGCCTTCCCAAAGAAGCCGTTCTTCTCGAGCTGAGTGCCCGAGATGATGAATCCAAGAAGTGCCTGCCATTCTTGCGCGGTGGGCGCGTTGTCCCAATCGACAGGCGAATCTTCACCCGTGATGAATTGCGAAAGCGTGTCACAGGCTCCCGAAGCAAGGGCGCCCAGATCGGCATAGCTGATGTCGACCAAGTTCTCGCCCAATCGTGGAAGGGCTTGCTTCACTCCGGGCTTGTCCCAGAGCGATTTGCCTGGGCGCTTGAGATTGGAGAGCACCTTGCGAAGCGTTTCCCCTTTGCCGATGGACACGAGGAAATAGCCGTCCGTCATCAAGTAGGAGATCTTGGTGGCCGCGCCGCCGGGTCCCATGCCGGGGGCTTCAAAGGAATGCATCTTGTGCCCCAGAAATTCGGAGGGCTCAAAGGCGAAGCCCGTCATGCCAGAGACAAATGCTAGCACCTTATCGAAGGCCACCTCGAACCCCTTCTCATCCTTGAGCCCTATCATCAAAACCATGTCGTCCTGCGCCAAGTCTTCTCCTTCACCACCGAAGGATGCCGACTGCAGCGAGATCAAGTTGTCATTCAGATTGCCGAAGAGATCCTTCTCTAGCGAAACACCTAATTGCCCCTCGAAAGCAGTGAGCTGCTGCTTGATCATGGGCGCCATGGCGGGAGAAATCTTCTCCGCCATGGTGAGAATTTCCTGATACATGGCTCCAAAGCTGAAGAGACCCACCGAGGCGCTGCCGATATTCTCGGGAATGAAGTCTGCCTTGGGTAGTTTGCCATTCTGATAGGCGACGAGATTCATGAGGCCGCTTCGTTTGGTGAACTGCAAGGCGGTGCCGAGGATGTTCGCATCGCCATCAAATTGCATGCTCATGTTGAGTGAGCGTAGATCTCCCAAGCCAAGGGCGTCGTAGATCCCTTGCACCGTGATGCCCATGCCCGCTGCTTGCGGCCCTAACATGCCAGCCTCTTCCGCTTTGCTTGCGGCGTCGAGCGCCAGTGCCATCATCGGCTCGAGGTTGAGGTGCAAATGAACGTCATTGTCAGGCGTGCGCTTGTGATAGTCTCCAAACGAGGAGGTCGTGATATTGTCTCCTTTCAGGCCTTTCTGGAGATTGGCTAACCCTTCCTCCACGGATTGGCGGGGGAAGCCAACGATGCCGACATCTCCCACTTGTGCGAAGGTGAGGGTATCGAAAGGCTTCTTCACCTCGGGATGCGTCAGGCGGAGCATGTGGAGATCTTGCCCATCCACCTTCTCCGTGATCAGCTCCGCGTTGTCGCCGTCATCTTTCTTCTCTTCTTGAGCGATGATCTGCTCCACAAGATCGCGCCAGGTGTCCAGGAATCCGGTGCTGCCAGCATCCACCTTGCCCATTGCCACGGCGCGGAGATCTTTCTCCATGGCGCGCGCGCGACGGTCTTTCACGGCGGGATCATCGTCGTCTCCTCCACCATTCTCAGCTTCCTCCATGATCGCCTCGATGGGCAATCGGATCAGCGCGACGACGCTCTCGCCTTGGAAATTATTGAGAGCGTCTTTGATCGTCTCCATCGCCGCTTTGGCTGAGGGATCGTCCAGCGCTTCCTCATTCAGCTCCTTCATTGCCGGAGCGATGAATTTCTGAAACTTGGCGTCTTGCCAGAGTTTGCCGAGTGGGGATTCCTCCAAACGCGCGGGTAGCTCAGAGGCGTCCTTCACATGGAGGACGGCCAGCGATTCCGCGGGGATGAGTTCAACCAGGGCCTCATCGGCCGCCAGTGTCGGAAGGGTGAAGGCGCTTGTCAGGACAAGCGCTCCTGTTAGGGATTTCAAGGGTTGCCAGTTCATGGTGATCGTGGGGTTGAAGGTGTCGAGGGGGACGGGACAGGCGACTACAATTCCGTCGCCGTTTGTAACGGAGGCTCCGTCTCGGCGACGGGATCCGGCTCCGCGCCGGGAGGATCCAGGTAGCGGAAACCCGCGTTCGGGTGCCGCGGATCAAAGGCATAGGCATCGCGATTCTCGAGAAAGAGCTTGAGCATGCTCGCGGGAATGGCGAATCCCATGCCTTCAACGCCCGTGGCGACCAACTTCATGTTGAGCACCCCGATGACCTCGCCCTGCAGATTGAAGAGCGGCCCTCCAGAGTTGCCTGGGTTGATTTGAGCCGTGTGTTGCAAATAGATGAGGCCCCCTGAGGCGACGCGATTCCGCACACTGACAATCCCTTGAGAAACCGAGCGCTCGAATCCTAACGGACTGCCTATCGCAAAGACGGACTGGCCAGAGCGAACGTCGCGAGATCGGCCAATGGGCACGTGCGGATAGTTGGGTTGCTCCTCGCCCTCGATCTTGAGCAGCGCCAGGTCCATCACCGGGCTGGTCGCCACAATGCGCACATTGGAAAGGCGAAGCTTCTTGAGCGACCGGTCCTGGCGCTTGAAGAGGATGATGGCGATCCGATGCTCACCAGAAATGACGTGGTTGTTGGTGATCACATACCCGTCAGGATGGATGATAAAGCCCGAGCCCAGCCCCGAGGGGGTCCGAATCTGCACCACGGCTTCACTGAGCAGCGCGGCATTCTCTTTCACTGAGCGTGTCTCCGGAGCCACTGCGGTAGAGAAGATTTCGCCATCCATCGTGGCCACGCCTTCGCTCCCGTCCCCCTCTTCAGCAAGACCCGCGTCGGAGGGCGTCTCCTCGTCAGAGGCACCCACCTCAGCGACCGCATCGGCAGGAACTTTCAGGATATCGAATCCGAGATCGATGAAATAAGCCTCGTCCGATTGCTTGAGGATCTCTCCTTCCAAATGGCTCCCATTTCGAAGAAGAATCGTCTCACTGTGTCCCAAGGATGCGAATGCCAGCCAGCCGAGGCAAAGGAATGAAGAAAGCGCCTGTCTCACCTAACGCTACCATGAAACCAATCGGCCCTTTCGCAAGCGTCAAATGGATACCCAGGCGCCGGACTGCGCGCTTTCGAAGAGGGCCTCGATGACCCGCATGTTGGCCACGGCATCACTGATTGGCGTCGGCACCGGGGTGTCATTGAGAATGGCCTCAGCCATGAGATCACCCTGGATCGTGTACTGATCACAGATCTCAAAGGTGATCTCCTCGATCACTTCCTCCTGCTGGAGCCACAGCTTGCACGGCTGATCAGGCGGAGCATTGAAGGGAATCTCAATTTCCACACGTCCCTTCGTTCCAAAGATCTGCACTCGCTGGTAGGGTTCCAATTGAGTGGAACAGGTGAAATTGCTCGTGTGATGGCCAAAGTCTAACATTCCCAAAGCCAAGCGATCGACCTCAAAAGCGGGATCATTCTCCACCAGACCGACCACTCGGCGGGGCTCGGCATCGAAGAGAAAGCGTGCGAGAGAGATGCAATAGCACCCGATGTCCATCAAGCCGCCGCCACCGATCCCTGGCATATTGCGAATGTTAGAGGGGTCATCGTTGAAATAGGAGAAGGCCGACTGGATCGTGCGCAATTCGCCGATGCTGCCGTCCGTGGCCAGAGCCTTCGCGCGCTGCCACTGCGGGTGGTGCCGATACATGAAGGCTTCCATCAATTTCAACTGCGGATGCTTGTGGCCTGCCGCGACGAGAGACGCTGCCTCATTCACGGACAACCCGATGGGTTTCTCACACAACACGTGCTTGCCCGCCTCTAACGCCTTGATCGACCACGGCACATGCAAATGGTTGGGAAGGGGATTGTAGATCGCGTCAATGTCAGGATCCGCGAGCATCTCTTCGTAGCTCCCATAGGCTTTGGCGATTCCCAAGGCCTTCGCGGCGGCGGTTGCCTTCGCCAGGTCTCGAGAAGCAATCCCATGCACCACTGTCTTCGCCCCTTGTTGCATCGCTGGAATCACTTTCGCGGTTCCAATCAGGGCCGTACTTAGAATCCCAAACCGAATCTTCTCTGCGCTCATCTCGCCATCATCCCTTTCATTCCGTATTCCTCAATCGATACGTCACGTCTTTCTCCATGGGGAAACGCACGATTCCATTCGCATCCGGCGCCACCGTCTGGGACGCCTCGCCGCCCGGACGATCCACCATCAGGGGCACCACGCTTGCGATCGCCGCAGGGCCGGTTTCCAGACGGGTCAGATAGCCTTCGAGAAAGCCGCCTTCCTGCCAGACATACGCCACTTCATACTGTGGTGTTCGCAGTCCCACCACACTGCCATCCGGCCAGGCCTGCGGGAGCGTGGTCGCCCAATGCAAGACGCCGTCCCGCTCATGAGCCATCAAGCCACACACATCGCCGACTAGGGCACCATTGGCGACCAGGTTCTGCGAGCGCACCATCAGGTTGGGCTCCAAGGCAGTCTGCAATAGCTGTCGTAAACGCCCATAAATAGCGTCGGGCTCGCCAGGCATCTCTTCTTGCCAAGCGCTCGCTAGCCCAGGCAGTTGCGAGGCAGACACGCCCGCATGGATCTGGGAGACGACATTCTCCGGTAGCGGCCGATTGTCCAAAGGCGCCGCCACCGGGGGAAACCACCAGATCCCGCGGCCAGACGTGACGGTCATGGGGGACTCAGCGCGCTCCGAACTCGCCAACAGGAGATAGCGCCCATACTGGAACAGCAATTCCTCAAATCCCGGATCCTCCTCCGGTTTCGCCTGATACTCTCGCATCCGCTTCGGCGTCGCGAGGTGAGACTTGGCCCCACCCTCCAAGGTGAGATACATCGCATGAAAGTGATCTTGATAGTCGCCCAAATGGCGTTGTTGCAATTCCCGAGCATCGTCCATACGCACCGCATCTAACACAGCGTTCACGCGGGAGGCGTCCGTGCCCATGGTGAGGACGAGCAGCAAACGATCCGCTCCCTCAATGCGCACCTCCTCCTGAGTAAAGGTCATCGTGCCACCCTCGGGACGCAAGGCCACCGTCGCCATCTGGCCCGCCGCGGTGAGGATCAAGCGCCGCTGAGAGTTCTCAAAGCGCACCGCGTGCCCCGCGTGGCGGCACTCCCATCCCAATCGCACATTCAGGGTCCCTTTGCGCACCGAGCGCAATTGCCCCACCAAGACCTTATCGGGAAACGACGCGAAATACTCACGGCGATGCCGTATGCGACCATCACGATAGCTGATTTCCACCGCCGCCGTCTGCAAATCCAGACGCCGCAGGTAGGTCCGCGCCGCCTCGGGATCATGCCCTGTTCGGATCACCAGATCGGCGAACGGCTGTCGTTGACCGCTTTCATCCTGATGGCTGGGACGCGACAGCCTCAAACGATCCGCCGCCACACCGCCGAGCACCAGGGCCCCAAATTGCCCATTTCCCAGAGGCAAACTCTCCGTCTGCCAATCCGCTGCGGGCGTCGTGTAGACCAAGTCCAGCTGATGATTCGGATGCGCCCCCGCTGGAAGCAAGGCCGCCAGAAACACCATCGCAGGAATGAGAGCTGTTCTCATGAAAGCATCTCGCGGAAGAACGTCACCGTCCGCTCCAAGCCTTCTTCCAAAGGCACCTTGGGCTCCCAATCGAGCACCTTCTTCGCCAGGGAAATATCGGGGCGCCGTTGCTGCGGATCATCCGCAGGCAAGGGGAGATGGATGATCTTCGAAGAACTCTTCGTCATCGCGATCACCTTCTCAGCCAATTCCAGGATCGTGAACTCGCTCGGGTTCCCCAAATTCACAGGCCCCACCGTCTCTTCCTGCTCCATCAGGCGCACGAATCCATCGATCAAATCATCCACATAGCAGAACGAACGCGTCTGCTGGCCCTCGCCATACACCGTCAGATCCTCGCCTTTCAAGGCTTGCACAATGAAATTGGTCACGACCCGACCATCATCCGGCAACATCCGCGGCCCATAGGTATTGAAGATGCGCGCCACGCGAATCGGCAAGCCATGCTCCCGGTGGTAGTCGAAATACAGCGTCTCCGCGCACCGTTTTCCCTCATCATAACACGACCGGATCCCGATTGGATTCACATGGCCCCAGTAGGATTCCGGCTGGGGATGCACCTCAGGATCGCCATACACCTCGGAAGTCGACGCCAGGAAAGCCCGCGCCTTCACCCGCTTCGCCAAACCCAACGCGTTCACGGCACCAAGGATCGACGTCTTGATCGTCTTAATCGGATTGTGCTGGTAATGCACGGGCGACGCCGGACAGGCCAGATTATAGACCCGATCCACCTCCAACTTAATGGGATCGATCACATCATGCCGCACCAACTCAAACCTGGGATGGCTCAGAAAAGGCGCCACATGCGCCTTCCTCCCCGTGAAAAAGTTATCCAAACAGATCACCTCATGCCCCTCCGCCAGCAAACGTTCGCAAAGATGACTACCAAGAAAGCCGGCCCCGCCGGTCACAAGACTGCGCATGCCACACCAAACGCGAGAACCCAAGGAGCGCAACACCAGCGAGTTGCCAGAATCAGGCAGGAACCGCTTTTCCAGTGGTTGGTGAAGGGATGGCACCTCCTACTTGCACATTTCCGGCAGCGTTCTCAGAACCCAGAAGGAAACCGCTTCATCACCTGATATTTGCTTGTCGTCGGCCTAAAATCCTCTAACCTGAGGCCGATGGGTTGTCGTCACCGCTACCACTCCGCTTGGGAAAACGCCTTCGTCGCTGAAAGGTCTAACGAAATTGGCCGTAATCCTGAAACGATCACCCACACCTTGCGTATTAAAGATTGTGAAACCATTTCTTGACGACATCACTAAACTTCTCCTAACCTCCAACCTGTCGACCCCAATGAAGCTCGCCCATCTCACCCTCGCTGCCACCTGCCTAGCCACCGCGCCCCTAGCGCTGGCGGAAACGGCCTGCTCGCCCGCGATCGGTTTTAACAAGGTAACCTGCAAGGGTAATTCTGATACACTCGTCGCAGTTCCTTTCGATCAAAAGCCAGCGTTTGTTGGAGTGACTGGAAGTGCACCATCTGAGAACGCGGGAGAGGCGACAATAACGCCTGCGGCGGACGTGGATTGGACAGCCAACGGTTTTTCTGACGTGCCGCACTACGTCAGATTTACTTCGGGAGACAAGAGTGGTTTTTATTATGCGGTAACTGGGAACACATCAGGGGAGGTGACCGTCGATCTAAATGGGGACTCTTTAACGCAGGTTGCTTCTGGTGACGCTTTTAGGATTGTTCCTTTCTGGACATTGAGTTCGCTATTCGTAGGTGGAGATGGAGTTCACGCTGCGACATCTGCTGGGCAGCGGGACACGGAAGTGTTTTTTCCTGATACGATGACACTTGGTGTGAACAAGTCAGCCTCTGCTACTTACTATTTCTTGAATGGTAATTGGAAGAGGGTCGGGGATCTGGCTGGAACTTACAACGATTTGATCTTGCTCCCAAGTTCTGCTCTTTGGATTAGGCACAATGTTGCTGAGGATACGGTTCTCTGCGTGTCCGGGAGGGTTCCAACTGCGGTCCACGCCATTCAGATGGACGTTGATTCAGGGGAGAACCGAAATGATATTTTCTTTTCACTGGATCGGCCGATAGGCGTAACGCTCGTGGAATCGGGACTTGTGGAGAGCGGTGCATTTGTTCCGAGTGCTTCGGCTGGTAATAGAGCGGACGAACTCTTTGTGTATGATAACGAGACCCCTCAGTTTAATAAGGCGCCATCAGCTACCTATTATTATTTGAATGGGAATTGGAAAAAGGTGGGTGATTTGGCGGGAGTTTACAATGATGTAGAGGTTTTCAATCCTGGCACTGCTGCTGTTATCCGGAAGTCTGGAAACGGAGGGGGTGCTCCTTCTACGATTTTTGGATTAAACTCTCCGAATTATTGAGATCTCAATTTAGAATACGAATCCTCTTATGAAGCTACTTTCTTGGACATTATCTGCGTTTCTCGCCGCACAACTTGTGAATGCTGACGCGGCGATCACCATCAATGTTGATATTGAGGGGGTTCGGGATGAGAACAACCTTAAAGTGCCAGCTGCTACGAACGTCGTAGTTGTTGCAAGTTCTTTGGATGGTTCATTTTCTGACCCTGTTGTCCCTGGTGGAGGATACAGTGCTGGTGACTTCATCAGTTCGGGAAGTGACGATGTCGTATTGGGGATGTTTAACCTCATTGACCTTGGTGCAACTAGTGGGAATCAGGTAGCATTCACCAACATCCAAGAGCCGGCCAACGTCAATGCTGGCGACCCAATTAGAATAATGTGGTTTCCTGAGAGCACTGGGGAAGCAGGGCCTGTCGCTGGAGATAATTACGGTGCATACCGTGAGTCTAACTTGAGCTTTGAGGTGCCTGGACCGGGCGGTACAATTAGCATCGCGGTCTTGACAACTGATGCGACTACTTTAGGACCCGGAGCCATAGATCCGTCTGCAGTTAATGCGAATCTTACGGTAATTCCGGAGCCATCGTCTACATTTCTATCCTTATTGGGTCTGGTTTTTTGCTGCCATCGCCGGAGGAGGCAGTAAGGATGTAGAATGGTCCTTAGCAGCCGTTTGTTGCATCAAGATTTTTTTAGTTAACTCGAGGCCGCACATTTGTGCGGCCTCGAATGTTTTGTAAGGGGACAAGGACAGGCCCATAGTTGACCAAGGGGAATGTTTTGTAAGGGGACAGGTATAAGAGCATTGTTAATTGGGGACAGGCCCATAGTTGACAAGCGATTGACGTAGTGGTTGACTTGGGTGCAATGAGTGACAAGCGATAAGGTATGGGACAGGCCCATAGTTGACAAGCGATTGACGCGGTGGTTACCAAAGGGTTTCCAAGGGACAGGCCCATAGTTGATTGTTAGGGAAGGGTTTTAAGGGTTTTAAGGGTTTTAAGGGTTTTAAGGGTTTAAGGGTTTAAGGGTTTAAGGGTTTAAGGGTTTAAGGGTTTAAGGGTTTAAGGGTTTAAGGGTTTAAGGGTTTAAGGGTTTAAGGGTTTAAGGGTTTAAGGGTTTAAGGGTTTAAGGGTTTACAAGGGACAGGCCCATAGTTGACAAGCGATTGACGCTGTGGTTCAAGCAGGGACTATAAGGGACAGGCCCATAGTTGACCAAGCAGGGACTATAAGGGACAGGCCCATAGTTGACAAGCGGACTTGGGTGCAATGAGCAAGTGGTAATTAGGGACAGGCCCATAGTTGACAAGCGATTGACGTAGTGGTTGACTTGGGTGCAATGAGAAAGCCGAGAAGAATGCAGCTGTGGGATGATGGTGGTCGTGGTCAACAAGTGGTAATTAGGGACAGGCCCATAGTTGACAATCGATTGACGTAGTGGTTGACTTGGGTGCAATGAGAAAGCCGAGAAGAATGCAGCTGTGGGATGATGGTGGTCGTGGTCAATATTTCCATGTGCTTGGGCGGACAGCGAATCGGGTATGGTGCCTGGATGATGAGGCGAAGGCGCGTTTTGTGGAGTTGATGGGCGCAGTGGAGGCTTTCTCTGGTGTGGAGGTGGTGACTTGGGCGCTCTTGGATAACCATTATCATTTGGTGGTTTATGTGCCTGCCGCTCCTGTTGAGGAGATTTCGGATGCGGTGTTTTGGGATCGCTTGGGGGCCCTGTATACAGAGGACGAACTGGAGGATATCCGGATTCGGATGGAGACCTTTCATCGCCTGAATCCTGGGGCGACAGGAATGGTTCAGGAAAAGGCGTATCGGCAGAGCTTCTTGGATCGGATGCACAATCTGAGTGCGTTCATGAAGACGCTGCTCCAGCGCTTCACCATGTGGTTCAACCGACGCCATGACCGGGTGGGGCGCCTTTGGGAGCATCGGTTCAAGAGCTTGGTCGTTGAGGGGGGAGGGGAGGCCCTGATCAATGTGGCTGCGTATGTGGATTTGAATGCCGTGCGCGCAGGGATGGTGGCGGATCCGAAAGACTATCGGTGGTGTGGCTATGCAGAAGCCGTGGCGGGGAAACGGGCGACGCAACAGCTGCTCGGGCGCCATTTGATGCCGGATATCGTGACACCCAATGGAAAGAGCGATTGGGTGGCGGTGAGCGCGGAGTATCGGAAGCTGCTGTTTGGGATAGGCGAGGAGCGCGTGCCTGTGCAGAGCGACCGTGAAGAGACGTGGCCGACCGGCGCTGACGGGGAGCGGAAAGGAATCCCTGCGGAGGCGGTGGCCACGGTGCAGGCGGAAGGTGGCAGGCTCACACGCGCGGAGTTGCTGCGTTGTCGGATTCGCTACTTCTCAGACGGCGTCGTGATTGGGAGCAAGGCCTTTGTCGAAGCGTTCTTCGAAGCCAAGCGAGAGTACTTCGGGAACAAGCGGCGCCGCGGTGCCCGTCCTATGAGCGGGGGCAATTGGGATGGTCTGCACAGTGTACGGGCCTTACGTGATCCGGTGGAGAATCCGCAGCGGCCAGGGGACTAATTCTAGCCCAGCGATCTGGCGATAGTGCCTTTCATTCCCTAGCCCAGACTCTTGGTGCGGACCCCAATCTCATGCACCATCTTCATGAGAAAGGTGTGGGCTTCCTCGGGAATCTGATCGCGCGGGATGACCCAAAACCCAGTGTCTGAATAGAAGAGGAGGAACGAGTTTTCCAGGATCCACAGCGTTTGGATCTTCTCCCACGGGACTAGACGCCGACGATAGCGTGAAACTTTTGAGACTCCCTGACTGCTAAGGACATAGCTTGAGAGGCGGTTGGCACGTTCGGTAGTGAATTCGTGGGCTTCTGCCATGGGATCTCGCGACTCCGTGGGGTAGAGGCTGCGGCCTTCTGTGTCAATGCGCCATTCAGGAGATCCGTGATTCCGGTGATTCCGGGGCTGGAGAGAGGAAAGTAAGTAAGAATGCGGTTGCGATGGATAGGAAGAATCCATATGGTGTATGGATGAAATGCACCTTGAATATTGATCGCGACTTGCTTGATCGCGTGGTGGCCATCACGGGAGCGGCGACGAAGACCGACGCGATCCATTTCGCGTTGCGCGAAGTGGACCGGCGGGCGCGCTTGGTAGAGAGGTTGCGTGAGGGGACGGGGCTGGAAGCCAAGCGTCTTGGGGATCTCTTTGCTGCCTCCGATGAGGCTGAGGCGATGGTGGGACAAGTAGAAGTAGAGGGTGCTGCCGAGAGCAATCATCTGCGGGTGGCGGAAGCCCCCATGCCCTATGGTGCGCGCCGCGGGAGGCTGGATCCATGAGTCGGCCCGTGATGGCAGACGCTGCCTGGTACGTCGCCGAGGCCGAGGCAGGCCGTGATCCCTTGTATGCGTTGGCGCAGATCGCGGAAACCCGAGATGTGGCGACGTGCGGCCCGATTCGAGCCGTGGTGGGGCATCGTCTGCGGGATGGGCGCGTGTGGGAGCGCTTCGTGCGGGCCTGGGAGGTCATGGTGGACGTCCCCTCTGATCGCCTTCGCTGGGATCAGACCTTCGTGCTGACTCGGCAGATGGCGGCACTTGGAAGCATGATTCCGCTTGAGAAGGCACACGTGGCGGCCTGTGCCCTCTCCATCGACGCTGTGGTTCTCACTCCGGATGCTCAAATGGCGATGATTCCTGGATTGGTCGCCACGGATCGCCTTTACTAGCGCGTATCATGGGCAAGATCCGACTTCTTTCTGACACCCTCGCCAGTCAGGTGGCTGCAGGAGAGGTGGTGGAGCGGCCAGCCTCCGTGGTGAAAGAATTGATTGAGAACAGCATCGATGCTGGGGCGCGCAACATCGAGATTCGGGTGAGGCGGGGCGGGATTTCCATCATCCAGATTGCCGATGATGGGAGTGGCATGAACAAGACCGATGCCTTGATGTCTCTGGAGCGGCATGCGACGAGCAAGATTGCCAAGTCGGAAGACCTTTCTCACATTCTCACCATGGGCTTTCGTGGGGAAGCGCTCCCAAGCATCGCCAGTGTGTCCAAGTTTCGTCTCACGACGCGGGAAACCAATGCGCTGGAGGGCACGGAGATCCTTGTGAATGGTGGGAAATTGCTTTCGGTGAAAGAGGCGGGTGAGGCCCCTGGTACGCAGATCGAGGTGCGGTCTCTCTTCTACAATTTACCGGCACGTCGGAAATTTCTCCGCACCGAGAATACGGAGTTCAGTCATATTGAGCATCAAGTGCGGGTGCACGCCATGGCGCATCCGCAGATCCGCTTTCTGTTAGTGCACAATGAGCGCACCGTCTTTCATCTTCCTCGGACGGAGAGCCTATTCGAGCGTGTGCGTGGAATGGTTGGGAATGAACTGGCGACACGGTTGTTAGAGGTTCCAGAAACAAGTCGCGAGGGGGTGACCGTGTGGGGATTCATTGGCGAGCCAGGATTGAGCCGTAGCAATCGCCAATTACAGATGATCTTCCTGAATCGACGTCCCATTGAGGGAGCCATGCTGCAGTATGCGCTTCGGGAAGGGTATCACACCGCCCTAATGAAAGGCCAGCATCCGGTGACCTTTCTCTTCTTGGAAATGGATCCTGGCCGAGTGGATGTGAACGTGCATCCTGCCAAGCGTGAAGTGCGCTTCCACGACGGGCATGGTCTCAAAGCCTTGCTGGCGGATGTGGTGGCGCAAACGTTAGAACAGCGGAGAGACCCCAGGACTGCTGTCGCGCAGGAAGCGGCGGCATCCTATCAAACAGACAACGCGGCTTCATCGCAGACGGTCGCCGCCCCTTTCGAAACGCCGGTCGAGACGTTTCGTCAGGAGGTGCTGATGCCAGAGGCGGAACAACAGACCTTGCGCAAGGATTGGTCTCCCATGCTCGATCAGGGGACGCCTCCCAAAGTGCCCGCACCAACATCAACGCCACCGCACGACGCCGACACGACGGCGATGGTGGAGGACACGCGTTCGGCCCCGGCGGAAGAAAGCCATGTGCCTGCCGAGACGGTGCCCGATACCGTACAGCCAGCGCCTGGCAAGGTGCCGGAGGCCAGTGATTTTAAGATTCTGGGCGTGTTAGGGAAATTGTATGTGCTCATGGAGAATGCGGGCGGGCTCGTGCTGATGGATCAGCATGCCGCGCATGAGCGGGTTCTCTTTGAGCAGATGCGCAAGCGCATGGAGTCTGAAGGCGTGCCAACGCAAGCCTTGCTGGTGCCGGTCACCTTGGAGATGACACCCAAGGAGTTCGACCTCGTGCGGCAGCACCTCGACACCTTGAGTAAGCTGGGCATTGGGGCAGAGGCCTTTGGTGCCAACACCCTGAAGGTGGATTCCTTGCCGACCTTTGTGAGCGAACGAGATGGCAACCGCTTTCTCAATGATGTCTTGGAAGAACTCCAACACGATACCGGGCGGATGTCGTCCATGCGCCTGGGGGAAGATCTGGTCGCAACCACCGTGTGTCGGCATGCCGTGAAAGCGAACGATTCCTTGCATGTGGAAGAGTTGGAGAAATTGTTAGTGGATTTGTTGGCGTGTGACTTGCCGTTCTGCTGTCCTCATGGGCGGCCGACGCTGGTCCAGATTTCTTTCAACGAACTGGAACGCAAGTTCGGGCGTGCGGTGTAGGAGGAAGGCACGGGCATGACGACGAAGGAGGCTTACATTGCGCTCAATTTGCTCCCCAAGATTGGGCCCGTTCGCGTGCGGCGCTTGTTAGAAGCCTTTGGGTCACCGCAGGGAATTCTTTCGGCCAGGCGGGAAGCGCTTCGCGCAGTGGACGGGATTGGTCCAGAAATGGCCAAGGTAGTTGCCGATTGGGAATCGCACATAGATCTGTCGCGCGAGCTGGATCTCATCCGCGAGGCCAAGGTGGATGTGGTGACGCTGGACGATGATGCGTATCCGCGTTCTCTTCGCGAGATCCATGATCCACCCACCGTGCTCTATGTGTGGGGCCGTCTTCGGAAGCAGGATGAGCGGGCGATCGCGGTGGTAGGGTCGCGGCGAGCGACCCACTACGGGCTGCAAACGGCCAAGAAACTCAGTTTCCAAATGGCGCGCGCGGGCGTCACCGTCATCAGCGGTCTCGCGCGTGGGATCGATACCGCCGCACACGAGGGAGCTCTCGCGGGAGGGCGCACAATCGCTGTGTTAGGGTCTGGATTGGGCAAGCTCTACCCGCCTGAGAACCAAGTCCTGGCAGAGAAGATTGCCCAGAATGGCGCGGTTGTATCCGAGTTCCCGATCCTCTACCTTCCAGACAAACAATCCTTTCCCCTGCGTAACCGCATTGTCAGTGGATGGTCTTCTGGTATTCTCGTCGTGGAGGCCCCGCAGCGGAGCGGTGCTCTCATCACTGTCAATCAAGCGGCAGAACAGGGGCGCAACGTCTACGCAGTGCCGGGACCCATCGACCGGCCCACCTCGGTGGGGTGTCATCGCCTCATTCAAGAGGGGGCCAAGCTTGTCATGAGTGCCGAAGACATCTTGGAAGACTTTGGGCAATTGGAACTCCTTCCGGTCGAGGATGAGGGACCCAGCGAGGTTGCCATCCCTGAAGGGTTGAGTGAGGAAGAGCGAGTGGTGCTTGGACTTTTGTCAGGGACAGAGACCGGAATGGAAACGATCATCGAGCAATCCAAACTGCCTGCACACGTCGTCAGTACGACCCTCATGCGGTTGGAAATGAAACGCCTTGCCAAGGCGCTTCCCGGCAAGCATTACGTCCGCCAGCCATAGGGTGCAAGACGAGCAATGTTTCGTTGAGGATGATGCGAGCCGTTAGTTGCGTTCAGTGTCACGAGTCCTGGCGCAAGTAGGCAGCGATGTCACGCAGGTCTTGATCAGAGAGGCCTAACAATGACGCAGGAGGCATCCAGGAATGACCGTCGAGGTGTTCGATCTTCACACCGGTGCGCCGGAAGAGGATCTTCTTTGTTTCCCCTCCGAAGAGTTTGATCTTGAGCGAACCCGCATGCCAGCTGAAGTTTGAAAGGAGGCCTTCGGCCACAAATTCGCCTTGGCGCGACGTGAGACGGATCGGTTTATCGTAGCCGTGGGCCAGACCTGCACTCGGATCTACGATTTCCTTGAGGATTTCGGGAACGGTTCGGGTCTTTCCCCAATGGGTCAGGTCGGGACCGAAGGGGACGCCCTGACCATTGATCTTGTGACAGGAAAGGCAGACGCCAGCCTTGACTTGACCGCGTGGTGCATCGCCAGGAAGCGCGGCAATGGTGGCGATGTCAGCAAGCGCTCGTTCGGGAGCGAAGGCTTTGGGAACGGGGTGATTGCTGGTGAGCCCTTCGCCTTTGAGGCGGTTGAGGTCCTTGGCGAGGATCTCTTGAATAGTGATCTGATAGTCTCCACCTGAGAATGCTGGCAAGGATGCGAGGGATTGCAGGAGCTGCGCACGCGTGGCCCGTTCAGCGTCTGTGCGATAGCTGGCGTAGGCCATGGCGAGGTGGCGGAAACGCGTGATGTCTGGTGATTGAGCGCGCATGATGACGTCAAGATCTTCAAGGGCTTTGGGAGTGTGGAGGCGCCAAGCGAGATTCTGTGCGCGCAC
This sequence comes from Verrucomicrobiia bacterium, assembly GCA_030425385.1. Lineage (GTDB taxonomy): Bacteria > Verrucomicrobiota > Verrucomicrobiia > Verrucomicrobiales > DEV007 > JAACDM01. Next base: position 278,803 of record JAUIAH010000003.1, read on the forward strand.
TCCCCAGTCCTCGACCGGAACGGCCATAAGGGATGGGCGAATGAGCTTCTGATAGACGAGAGATTCCTTCTTGGTCGCTGCGATCCCAAGAGCTTCAAGGTACCAGCGATCTTCCCCGTCATACCCAGCGAGGAGAGGCGATAGCAACTCCTGACACGTTTCAAATGGCACATCTCGCAAGGAGAGGGCAACTTCTCGACGAATGCTGGGATGGGTATCCTGACAAAGAGCTTGCGCCAGAGAAAGTCGTTCCTCGGGAGCCGCGTCGCGTAAGGCACGAAAAGCGGTGAGGCGGGTCTGGGGGTCGTTAGACAGCAGTTGCCGTTGGACGAAGGCGCGTCCCTTCTCGCCAAGTCGCGCCAAGACCCAGAGAGGGCGGGCTTTGAGGAAAGGATTGCTCGCTTCCTCACGCAGTGCAATGAGCTTGGGAACGACCGGTTCGCCCTTGGCCACCAGGCGATTGACGGCGTGGGATCGGGCATTCATCGCTGACCCTCGAAGGCACTCTAACAGGCCATCGACCGATTCGAAATCGAGCGGAGTCTGGCGGGGCGGGGTAGGGTGGTCCCTTCGCGTGATCCGATAGATGGTCCCGGAAACCTGGTTGGTCCGTCGACTCGTGTCATTGTAGAAATCGCTGAGGAAGAGGGCACCATCGGGCCCGAGGACGAGGTCAGTGGGTAGGAAGTGTTCCCCTTGGGCGTCCTCTTTCAAATGGAGAAACCGAGTGAGCGGGCCCATGGCGACGTGGGCTCCGGTGAGCTGCGGGCGCCAAGCCATCACTTCCTTGCGTACCATGTCGCAGACGAGATAGACGCCACGCATTGATGGGCCTAACAGATCGTCTTCGATCAGGACATTGCCTGTTGGGGATCCTGCACCATAAACGGTGTCTGGTGGGCAGGCACCGGGATAGGATTCGCGCCAATGGGACGTCGAATAGCGGAGGTCACGGTGCCAGCCTTGGGGTTCCTCCCAGGTCTTGGCCACTTCTTCCCAGGAACGGCTTCCGTCTTTCAAGTCGGCGTAGCCCATATTGCCATGCCGCATGAGCCAAGTGGCTCTGGCGTGAGCGGGATCATCGTTGTCGCTTTGATAGACATCGCCAAGCGAACTGACAACCATGTCGTGGCTGTTGCGCAGGTTGTGTCCCACGGGGGTGAGTCCCGTGCCATCGGGGCGCACGCGCATGGCGACGCCGCCGACATACACGTGCCCGTCGGAACTGGGCTGGCCGATGGCTTCTGGGTAGCCGTAATAGCATCCGGAGAGGAAATGCCGCCCATCTTGGGTGCGGATGTCGGCGCCGCAATTGCCATAACTGAAGTACCACTCGCCGCTAGGGCTTCCTACCACGGCATGCAGGGTGTGGTCATGGCGTTTGTTCTGGAAGCCGGTGAGAAAGATCTCTTTGGTGTCGATGTCAGGTTCAAAGACCGCATTGCGATTCACGTCTGTGTAGACGGTGATCGACGGCGTGGCGGAAAGGACAATGCGGTTATCGAACACGGCGATGCCGAGAGGCGCATGGCGAGCGTCCTTCTCGGTGACAAACACGTGGGAAGTGTCGGCGGTGCCGTCGTGATCGGTATCAGTGACCACCATGATCGATTGCCCGGCGGCCACACGGGGACTGACACTATAATCAATGCCTTCGGTTACCCAAAGGCGCCCGGCGGCGTCCACGTCCATGGCAACGGGTGAGAAGATGAGCGGAGACTGTGCCCAAACCTTTATCTCAAAGGCATCGCCGAAGAGAGAGCCGAATGTGAAGGCCTCAAGGGGAACCTCCTCCACGGGACGGGGATGAGCTCCGAAGGTCTCGCGATTTGGGAAGATCTCTTGAGCGTGGAGAGCGCAGAGTGGCAGGGCAACGAGAAGAGGCAAACAAGGCATGCGCATGGCTCACCTTGTCCAGCGACTTCGTCTTTGTCGAGGCTGCTGGTCTGCGGCGCGACTAGGGCTCAAAGTAGGTGTAGCCACGGAGGCTCTCTTCACACGCTTGCACGAACTCTTGGCGTTCCTTTGGAGTGATACGGCCTTCCTCCACGGCGTGCTCCGCCGCCTGACGATACCGTTGGCGGAGATCGGCGAGATCATACTCGACATAACGCAAGGCTTCGCCGATCGAGTCACCTTCGACCTCATGCGTGTAGCGAAGGTTGCCCTGATCATCAAGTTCTACACTGACGACATGGGTGTCCCCGATGAGATTGTGTAAGTCTCCAAGAGTCTCTTGGTAGGCTCCCACGAGAAAGACGCCAATGAGGTAGTCGTCTCCGGGGTTCCACTCATGCACGGGGAGGTAGTCGCTGATCCCCTCAGGAGAGAGAAACTGATCCAAGCGCCCATCGCAATCACAGGTGATATCGGCGATGACTGCTCGCCGCGTGGGTTCCTCAAGGAGGCGATGGATGGGGGCTGTGGGAAAGAGTTGTTCGATCGCCCAAGTGTCAGGAAGCGATTGGAAGAGGCTGAAGTTGCCGTAGTAGAAATCGACTCCCAAGTCTTCCACCTCTTTCATTTCTTCAGGGATGCTCTCGACCTTGGCAAAACGTTTCATGAGGTGCGCAAAGACCTGCTCGCCAAGGGCACGATCACGGAGGCTGATGCGCCCTTGAACGTGCTGTTGCAAGACCTGTGCGCGGTAGAAGACGGCATCATTGAAGCACTCGTGCAGGCGGCGTTGATCCAGGGCGCCCCATACTTCATAGAGGTCCTGAATGGCAGCGGGGGCGTCCTCTGGCATCGGAGGTGGGGAACCCTTGGGGAAATAGCGATTCACGTCCACAATATTGAAGACAAGGATGGCGCTGTGCGCCGCGATGGCACGTCCCGATTCGGTAATGATGTCAGGGTGAGGAATGCCAGCTTGATTCGCGACGCGCATGATCGCATTCACCATGTCCGCACAATACTCGCCGATGGTATAGTTTGGACCATGGGCACTGGTGAACTGGCAGCCTTCGTAGTTCACGGCCAGACCACCTCCGAGGTCGAGCAGTCCCATGCGCGCCCCTTCGGCGACGAGGTCAGCGTAGATACGGGTGGCCTCGATAGCAGCTTCGCGGAGTGAGAGAATGTTAGGAATCTGACTGCCTTGATGAAAGTGAAGCATGCGCAGGTAGTCAAGCTTGCCCAAACGCTTGAGCTGATCGACCACTGCCATCAGCTGGGTGACATGGAGGCCAAAGACGCTCTTGTCGCCAGCGGAGTCGCTCCAGTGGCCAGAGCCCTTGGCCGCCAGCCGCACACGGATGCCTAGATTGGGTGCGATTCCCAGGAGTTCAGCTCGTTCTAACACCGCATCGAGTTCGCCAGGCATTTCTAACACAAGCAGGACTTGCAATCCCATCTTCTGAACGCGCAATGCGAGATCGATAAACTCGGCGTCCTTGTAACCATTGCACACGAGGTAGGCTTGAGGATCTTGTAAGTGTGCAATAGCGGCGAGTAGTTCCGGCTTGGAACCAACTTCCAGGCCATAGTGGTATTGTCTTCCGTAAGTGGTGATCTGCTGGATGACGCGCTGTTGCTGATTCACCTTGATGGGGAAGACACCGTGATAAGTGCCTTCGTATCCTTCATCGCGGATCGCCGTGGCAAAGGACTCGTGCAGCAAGCTGACGCGTGCTTCTAACAATTCCCCAAAGCTCAGAAGCATAGGCAAGTCCATGCCGCGATCGCGGACGCCTTGGACGATCTCCGTGATCGGGACCTGCCGTGGCGCTCCACGATCGTGTCCGAGGGCGACGGTGATCTCCCCCGCTTCTGAGAGGCCAAAGTAATCTCCCGCCCAGCGTTCAAAGCCGTAGGCGGAGCGTGCTTGTTCGAGGTCCCAGGAAGAAACGGTAGATGGATTCATGGATGATGGATGCGGGAGACTAGGCAGTGAATCCGTTCTTCGCGAAAGAAATCTTTCGCCTCCCAGAAAGAGAATGTTAGTCAGTTCAGTTGAGCGGACGGATCCAAATATTGCGAAAGGCCACTGGGCACCCGTGTCCTGCGAGCGCGACTGGGCCACGGCTGACTTGGCGTCGGTAGTGAGGCAGGACCTTGTGGCCGGTGGCGCCGTAGATCTCCTGGTGGCGATGCACGAGAACGCCGTTGTGGAGCATGGTCACATAGCCTGGCGTCTTGAGATTGTCGTCTTCAAAGACGGGGGCGGTGAAGACAATGTCGTAGGTTTGCCACTCACCAGGTGGGCGGGTGACGTTGACGAGCGGCGGTGTCTGGGCATAAACGGCGGCGCATTGGCCGTCTGGATAAAGCGGTTCGTGAAAGGAATCGAAGATCTGAATTTCGTAGAGACCGTGAAGAAGCACGCCATTGTTGCCCTGGTCATACCACGGACCATCAAAGTCCGCGGGCATCATCCACTCCAGGTGAAGTTGGAAATCTCCGAAAGTCTGTTTGGTCCGAGGGGACTGCTTGCCGCTTGCGACTAACAAACCGTCACGAACTTCCCAATCGGTCTCTGTCCAGGCCGTTAGGCCCGTTCCGTCAAAGAGCACCAAGGCATCCTCGGGAGGGGCGGAAGGGAGCGCGGATGGTCCAGGATCGACCTTGGGTGGGGCGGGGCGATCTGGATCGTGCACGAGCCATTCGCACCAAGGGAGCTTGGGCGTGTGCTTGTACCCATAGACCCCGGAGCCGTCCTTGGCCTTGACGAGGGGATCCTCGTCTGCGGTCGAGGTTGATGGGAGAATGAGTGCTAGGATAAGGGTGGCGTGAGAGATGGGATTCATGGAGATGGGGCGACGCTAGCACGGCTCAGTGGTGCTGCGAAGAGCTGTTGGCTAAAGTTGGCAAAGCGCTGTGTTAGGCGGCGTTCGTCGATGTCCGGGCGACGGAACGAAGTGCTGGCACTTTGGGTGGGGGCGGAGCGTCGGAGCGTGTGAAAGTTGCGGTGGAGGCGCACAAGATCGAGCCCTGCTCGCTGGCCAAAGAAGGTGTCAGGAAAGCGTTCGTGTGTCAGGGCGAAGGCGTTTGCAATGCCTGCAAGTTCTGAGGACCGGCGAAAGCTGACTTCTTCTTTCAACGCGCTTTCATAGGCGCGCCGCGCTTCCATTTCTCGTCGGAGCGCCCGATGGCCCCCAGCCCGTTGCAGGGTCTTCTGCAAGGCCGCGCGAGCCGTTGCTGTCACGTGCGCAGCGTAGGGAGCCGCACGCACATGCTCCAAATAGAGGAAGCGCTCGATTGGTGGTGTGAGCGTTTCCGCGTGAGCCAGGGCGCTGGTCCACCATAGGATCGCCCCTCGGGTCAAGCGTTCCGATGAGGCGACGTGAGCGCGAAGCCATTGACGTAGGTAAACTGCTTCGCTTTCCGGTTGATGTCCCTTGGCGAAGAATTCTTCAAAGACCACGCGATGACCGTTTCCACGGTAAGCAGCCACGGCGCGCCGACTGTAGGGATGGTTGGCGTCCATTTGCCCAATGCCAACATAGATGCTCAGGGGACGATCACGATTGTTTGGTAGCGGTTCCGATTCTAACAAACGGCCAACGTCATCTGGAATCTTTCCCGCACCCATGATCATGGCACCTGCCAAGCTGGGAAACCCTCGCGAGGCGAGGAGATCACTCATCCAGCCGCCTTTGCTAAAGCCGCCGACAAACGTTCGGTCGTCGAGTGATAGTTCTTCTCCAAGCAGGGCCCTTACTTGAGAAATCCGCGCCACTTCGGCCTCGACGCCTTCCCGACCTAAAGAACCCTCACCCGGTACCGCATAAGGAGCCGCCACGATCACATAGTCCCGTCCACCGGTGGCGCGCTGCATCAACTGCGTGCTCGCTCGCCCGCCCGTGCCGTGATAGTGATAGATCAACGGACAAGGCTTTTCGGGATCGTAGTCTTTCGGCACAAAGACGCGGAGAGGGGTAGCTACGCCTAACCCGAGCCATGCCGTTTCTTCTCCGGGCGGCATGGCCCCAGCGTTGGTGAGACGCCAGAGGAGCACGGCCGTGAGCAAGAGCATTCGCATCGAGCTCACCATGCAAGATATCTTTGGGAATGCCAATGGTGCGTGACCGGGGCTCACCGAACTGATGGTCTTGATCTGGATGCTTCTAGGCTTGACCTCCAGGGCCTATCGCGAGTATCCGCTCTGTCATGTTGTTGGCTGCTGAATCCGCGCTCACGTCGATCGATGTGGCGATCCTCGTGTTCTACCTGGTGGCCGTACTGGCCTTGGGAATTGTCTTCAGCCGCTATGTGAAATCATCGGGGGACTTCTTCTTGGCAGGGAAATCGCTGCCCTTCTGGGCGATCGGCATGTCCGTGGTCGTAAGCGACATTGGTGCCATTGACATGGTGGCAGGAGCGGGCTCGGCTTATCGTTATGGGTTGGCGCAGGCGAACTTCGATTGGTTAGGCTCGGTGCCAGCCATGATCTTCGTGGCCTTCATCTTCGTGCCCTTCTACTGGCGCAGTGGCGTCTCGACTTTGCCGGAATTTCTGGGAAAACGTTATGGGCCCGTGGTGCGCTTCTTCCAATCCATCATCTGGTTAGGCTTTCTTATCAGCATGCTCGCCGTGATGATCTGGAGCTCGGCTGTCTTTCTCAATGAGATCCTTAATTTGAACACCTACGCGGGCATCTGGATCACCGTCGCATTGGTAGGCTTCTACACGGTGTTGGGCGGGTTGACGGCTGTGGTGCTGACTGATGTGATTCAAATGGTCATCATGTTTGTCGGCACAGCGGGCTTGCTCTTCCTTACGCTGAACCGGATTGGCGGGGTGGACGCCTTGGTGGAGACGGTGCAAGCGCGTGGGCCGGAATTTGCCGAACATTTCAAGTTGCTGCTGCCCAGCTCGACGGATTCGCCCTACCCCTGGTCTGGAATTCTCTTTGGGTTGGGTATTGTGTTATCCACCGCCTATTTCTCCAGCAATCAGGCGGTCATTCAGCGCGTGCTCGGAGCCCGCTCTGAATGGCACGCCAAAGCGTCTCTCCTCTTTGCGGCATTTCTCAAGCTCTTGGTGCCCGTGTTAGTCATCCTGCCAGGCTTGGCCGCACTGGCATTGTATCCGGAGTTGGAGAATCCTGATGGTGCTGTGCCGCGCCTGGTGGCGGATGTCTTGCCGCCGGGAGTGATGGGGTTGGTCTTCGCTGCCTTCGCCGCCGCGCTCATGTCGAGCGTGGATTCGTATCTCAACTCGGCTACCACCATCATCGTTTCGGATGCTTATCGACCCTTATACCGTCTGCACACGGGAGCGTCTCCCACGGATCGATCCTGTTTGATTCTAGGGCGGGTGCTCACCGTGTTGCTCATTGTGGCGGCAGGGGTGATTGCTCCGGTGATTGAGAATTTCGAAACCATCTATTCGGCCATGCAGACGCTGTTCAGTCTTTTCCAGGGTCCGACCTTGGCACTCCTCTTGTTAGGCATCTTCTCTCGTAGGACCAATGCCGTCGGTGCGGTAGTGGGACTGATCACAGGATTCTTGTTAGCACTCTGCCTCAATGTGGTTGGCGATTCCTTGTTTCCATCCGCAGACCCGTTCCTCTTCGTGGCCTTCTGGGCCTTTGTCTGGTCGCTTGTCGTCACCAGCGTGGTCAGCCGATTTGCCAAGGCACCTGATCCCGAATCCATTCGCGGCTTGGTCTGGGGCTCGATTGAACACGATCCGGCCACGCAGAAACTCTTACGTGATCGTTTGAAATGAAGACCTTTCTGGAGAACACCCTCGTCCCGCCATTGAAGGCGGTGCTCGATCCCCTGCACGGCATGCTCGATTCGGTTCCAGAGCCACTCTGGCGCGTGAGTGTGTGCACGTATCTGGTTGCGGGTGCCTTGTGGACCCTGTGGCTGAGCCGCGAATCCATCTTTCGTGGCGCGCCGCTAGAGGGAAAGATCTGCGACTTGCGAATCTGGGTGGTGCTGCTGCTCATCCCTTATCTCTTGATCTACGCCATCTTTTAAAAACATGGACGATACCTCTGGAAAAGATGCCTTTCGCCAGCGCGACGCCTGGGTCTTCGCCTTGTTAGGCGGATTCTTTATCGCCTTCGGTTTGTTAGTATTTGTAGGGCTGTTCTGGCCGCAATCAGGGACGGAAAGGCTCGTGACCATTCTGTCAGGATTGGTGCTTCTCCTTGTCGGTGGCACGGGCTTGTGGCTGGCCAAGCGTCAGCGTGAGCATGCCAAGAAATCATGACCGCCGAGGGCTTTGTGCCTCTCTGTGATGGTGAAACTGCCCGCCAGTTCATGCAGCGACGGCGCTGGTTTCGTCGGCCTCCTGCGCTGCTGAGGTTGGAACAGATCTGGTTGCCTTGTCAGATGGTTCATCTGTCAAAAGCTGTCTTGTTGGTCCATGGCTATGGACGTTGCGTGACGGTGCTCTCTGATGAGGTGAGTGATAGGAAGGTGGTGGTTGAAGCCATTCCCTATCCGCTCACGGCGAGCCAAAGCTTGGAACTCGCTCGGGAAACACTGGTTCAATGGCGTCTGAATCGGATGGTTCGCGCGGCCTCTCCCGAAGACTTGCAGCTGGGAGAAATCGTTCACTTGCCTTACTGGGTAGGCTATGAAACGGGCCGAGGGGACGCCATCCGGTATCGCATGGTAGATGGCCTAACAGGAAGACCAGCGGTGCAAGCCATTCGGCTTGGGTTCTTGGAAGCGCTGCAGGCGACGACGAAGGATCGGTTTGTGAGTTGACGGCCATGTGATCGCTCGGGAACATGGCGGCATGAGATGTCTCGTCTTCTTATCGAGCCTTTGCGCATGGTGGTCTGCCTTTGCCGTCGAGTCCTTTCGTCAGGAAGTGGCGCACCGTTATCCGAGTGATCAATCCTTGCCGAAGGGCGTGATGTGGGCGGTGAATGCGTTGCCAAAGACTTTGCCTGAGATGGTGGATGCCCAGGGACGCGTCTGGCCCAGTGCAAGGGTGAGGGCGGTGGCAGGAGAAGGGACAGCGCACACGTGGTATGCCTGTGACGCGGGCTTGGCTTTTCGTGGGCCAGAAGGCTGGCAATTCTTCGAGGGAAAAGACGGCTTGCCCTTCAATGAGTTCACCTGCGCGGCGGTGGGGCCAGAGGGAGAGCTTTGGTTAGGCACGAGCAAAGGGCTCATTCGCTTTGAGAATGGTCACTTTGCCTATCGCCAGGGGCCTCGTTGGTTGCCAGATGATCAGGTTCAGCGCCTGGCGATTGAGGAGAATGGTAGTGTCTGGGTAGAGACCCCTGCGGGGATCGGGAAGATTGAGCGGCGATCGATGACGTTGTTAGAGAAAGCGGCGTATTATGAAGAGGAAATTGAAACACTCATCAAACGGACGCCCTATGGCTATGTGTCGCCAGTGCGATTGAAAGATCCCAGGGAGCGCTCCGAGGTGACGCGAGGAGACAACGATAACGATGGACTCTGGACCGCGATGTATGGGGCCAGTCAGTGTTATGCCTACGCCGTTCTCAAACAACTAATCTACAAGGAGCGGGCGACTCAGGCGTTTGAAGCCTTGCGCTTTCTCCAAATGGTGACGCAGAGCGGCGAGGTGAAGCCGCCTCCAGGATACGTCGCACGGACCATCCGTTCGGTGGCATTGCCGGACCCTAACGAAGGTCGCAAAGAGCGCGATGAACGTTTCCGCGAGGAGAATGATCGCTTGTGGAAAGTCTATGAACCTCGCTGGCCCATGAGTGGGGACGGGAAGTGGTATTGGAAGAGCGACACAAGTTCGGACGAACTCGATGGACATTATTTCCTCTATGGACTCTATCATGATCTTGTGGCGGAAACGGAGGCCGAGCGGGCCGCGGTGGCCGAGGTGGTGGCGGCTCTCACTGACCACCTCATCGTGCATGGGTTCACACTCGTGGACCATGACGGAAAGCCGACGCGTTGGGGGCGCTTTGATCCAGAGGCGTTGAATCATGACCCCAACTGGCATGTTGAGCGCGGGCTGAATTCCCTCAGCATGCTGGCTTACCTTGCTGTGGCCTCACATATCACCCAAGAGCCACGGTTTGAGGAGGTGGCCAAGGTGTTGAGGGAGAAGCACGGGTATGCGACCAATGCCATGGTGCCGAAGAGCCAGCGCGGCTTTGGATCGGGCAATCAGTCGGATGATGAGATGGCGTTCATGGGGTTCTATCACTTGATCAACTACACGGAGGATTCCGACTTGAGAGCGCGCTTTGCCAAGGCCTTTCATGACTACTGGTTGCTGGAGAAAGATGAGCGCAATCCATTCTTTCACTTTGCCTACGCCGCGGTGGCGAGCGATCTCCAGTTTGAGACGCCTTGGCGCACCGTGTCTTTGGCGCCTCATGGCGATTGGTTGGAAGATTCCGTAGCGACCCTCCACGGATTCCCACTCGATCGCGCCAATTGGCCGCACACAAATCGTCATCGCTTGGATGTGGTCTCGTTAGGAGAAACGCAATCCCGTAGTCTCATGGGGCCAGACGACCCCTGGCGGGGCTATCGTGTCGACGGCAAGGTCTTGCCGGTGGAGGAACGGCATTTCAATCACTGGAACACGGATCCCTGGCAGATTGACTACAGGGGTGACGGACGCACCTTGGCTTGCGGGACCGTCTTTCTGTTGCCTTATTACATGGGGCGTTATCATGGGTTTCTGAAGGATTGAACGTGGCTGTCGATGGGGCTAGGTTGATGGAGATCCATGCCATTCTCCCCGAAATTTCTGGTCGCGCTCGTCAGCGCAGGCCTCTTCCTTCCCGCCATGGGGGAAGACGTATCCTTGCGGGAACGGCTATCGGCCTACGCCACCACTCCCGTGTTGCGGGCACGCGTCGATGAGGCGTTGGCCGATCTTGACGCTCAGTCGTATGCGGCGAGACGGCGTGCCATGGCGGTTCTCATGGAGGCGTCGAGTCTCCGTGCCGAATTAGAGAAAGCGCTAGAAACTGTGGGTCCTGAGGGGCGCGTGGCGTTGGCGATCGTCTTACAAGCACATGAGAACGCCGGTGTGGAGGAGAAACTACGTCTTCTCATGCGGCGTATCATCGTAGAGGAAGCCAAGGGCCTTGTGCCCCTGATCCTACAGGCTTGGGAAGGGCGCGTGGTTTCTAGCAATGATACGTCGCGCTTGTGTCGAGAAGCCATGCAGGCCTCCCTCTTAGCAGAAGACTTGCCGGTGGTCCGCAAGGCGCTCACCAGCCCCACGCCGCTAGTGAGGGAAATGGCCCTCTACGCCGTGCAGCGCCTTTCACAGAATCGCGAATCACTGGTCGAACTCCTCACGCCCTTGCTGACAGATGCGTCCGAGCCGGTGCGGTGGCGCGCAGCGGTCGTGCTGGCGCAATGTGAGGAACGCGCCGCCTTGACTGTGCTGGCGGCTTTGCTCGATAGTGAGATCTTCTACATCCGGCACCAGAGCCACGAGCTTCTCAGTGCGATGACCGCGCAGGACTTTGACTACTTCTCTGATGGAGTGGCTAGCGATCGCCGTCCGGCGGCTCGCCTATGGCAGCGATGGGTGGCCAAGTTTGGACAACGAGCCGAGGTGGATTTCTCGAAGACGCGCTATTGGTTAGACGCCGAGGACGTCCTCACGGAGTAGCCATCAGGTGTTTCACAAACCAAGCGGTGCTCTCCGTTACCATTGTGTCGCGATTGTGTGGACCTTCCAGCCCGTGCCCAGCATCTTCGAAGATAAGTAATTTGTGAGGAACGTCTTCACGCTTGAGCGCCTCGGCAATCCAGGTGCCGTGCTTGGGTGGGACCAGTTCGTCTTTGCCTCCCATGATGACCAGGGCGGGGGCGTCATCAGCCGTGGCATGGGTCACGGGCGAATGAGGACCGGCTTCTTTCAATGGGAGATTCAGGGCGGGAAACATTCGATAAGCAGGCAAGGACTCCGGAGCCTCCCAAACAGCTACTCGCAGATCGGTCGGCGGCACCAAAGCCACGACAGCAGCAATACGGCTGGGCACCTTCTCAATCGGATCCTTGGCCTCCGCATCGCCGTCATCACCCGTTGTCCCTAACATCAATGCGAGATGGCCGCCCGCGCTCATCCCCATCGCTCCCAGTCGGTTGGGATCGATCTCGAAATCCTTGGCGCGACTCCGCACATAGCGCACCGAGCGTTGCACATCAGCGATCGCCTCCGGAATGCCATAGCGTGGGCTACTGCCATGGCGAACGGCAAAGACTTTGAAGCCCTTCGCCAAGTAGGGCGCAAACAGCGGCCGCATCTGATCAGCCGGCGCCCATTTCGACACCCAGCCACCACTCACCATAAAGAGAATGGCCGCTCCGTTAGGATCGCCATCGGCTTCATAAAGATCCATGGTCATGGCCAGCCCATCCTTGTGGCCATAAACAAGATCCGTGTGCAGACGAGCACGTTCGTTCCCGAAAGCAGCAGGCAGGAGCACGCTCAAGCCAAAGGCAATAGTCAGCAGCGATTTCATTGGGGAACAATAACGAACACAGCCTTCGATGGTCAAACTCGTAGCATTCATCAAAAATAGGGTCTGACCGTAAATAAGTTGACGGCAGGTCAAACTCGTAGCATTCATCAGAAATAGGGTCTGACCTTAAATAAGTTGACGGCAGCTTTCGAGGTTGGACAGAAATGTCCAACCTCCCGGCCTCTTCGATTTCCTTCGCTGCCTTCTGTTCCATCCGTTCTCGGATTCAACCTAGCGCATTTCCGCTTCCCAGGCGGCCAACGCTTGCGGCAAGGTGGTGGCTTCGGGAGGGAGTATGGAGTTGTCCAACGCTAACAGGTTGCGTTCTTCGCTGGGGTCCTTGCCGAGATGAAAGAGCCAGGCGTCTTCCTCGTTGCCTTGCACACGATGAATGTATTTCCACTCGCCAGAGCGGATGGCTTTCCAGGTGCGATCGCCTCGGCGGGCGCGCCAGTAGAGCTTGCGGGATTGGTTGGGCTTTCCTTCTCGTAGGTGCTTGAGGATGTCGATGCCATCGAGATTGGTGGTTGGAGCTCTTAACATTCCTGCGATAGAGCGTGTGAAGTCCATGGTGAGGCATGTTTGCGAGCTGGTGGTGCCTGCCGGGAGGATGCCAGGCCATCGCGCGATCATAGCCGTGCGGATGCCGCCTTCAAAGAGACCGCCCTTGGCGCCGCGCCAAGGGGCGTTGCGGCTCGGACCCATGCCACCATGGTCAGATCCGAAGAGAACAAGCGTGTTCTCCGCGAGTTTGAGTTTCTCGAGGCGCTCTAACAGCATGCCTACCGCGCGATCGAGATCTTCGATCATGGCCAGGTAGGGCTTGCGAGTGCCAGCCATCCATTGCTCCTCTGTCCAGGTTTTCTCGCCATCTTGAGGTGTTTGGAAAGGGAAGTGTGGGGTGGTGTAGGGGACGTAGAGAAAGAAGGGCTTCTGGTGGTGATCATCGAGAAACTGAACGGCTTCGCGCGTGATCAGGTGTGTCATGTAGCCGTCTGCTTGCGTCGGTTGGTGATCGCGATAGAGGACGGGGATGGGCGATAGTTCACGATGAGTGAAGTAGTCGCAGTTGCCTCCCAGAACGCCAAAGAAATGATCGAACCCATGCTTGAGCGGGAGGAGGTGGGCCTCATAACCAAGATGCCATTTCCCGAAGATGCCAGTGATGTAGCCGGCGTCTTTGAAGGCGCGGGGGAGAAATGAATCTTCGGTGGCCAAGCCTAACTGATGGGCTTCGGCTTGAGTGATGGCGTCGTCATATCGGCCGACGTTTCCGGTGCCGATGGCGCATTCCAAGCCTTTGAATCGCGCCGGGTAGCGGCCGGTGAGCAACGCGGTACGCGTGGGCGTGCATTCGGCTCCATTAGCGTAGTAGTGCGTGAAGCGCACGCCCTGGCTTGCCAATCGATCGATGTGAGGGGTGTCGACGTCGGGCGCGCCGTAGCAACGGAGATCGCCGTAACCCATGTCATCGACCAAGATCCAGACCACATTGACGGGATCAGTCGCGCGAGAAGGTGCGGCTGTGAGGAGGAGTGCTGCTAAGAAGGCGCTCCATTTAAGGGAGAGGCGTTTCATGGTTAGAGTGTCAGTGGTTGATCGTTTCAGTCGAAGGCGCCCCAGACGTCCACCATGAGCGCATGGGTGTCAGGATCGTGCTCCTGCAATTCGGCGCGGACAAAGGGGTAGAAGTCGTTGCGATAGAAATAGCTCTCGGTGCTCTCCGCGAAGTATTCTTTGTGGTTTGTCTTGGCGTAGTGGGGGAGTATCTGGCCATTGAAGAGCAGCACCCTGTCGTAGAGCTTGGCGTCCATGGCCTTTTGATAAGCTGCTAACGTGGGTTCGTGGTCGAATGTTAGGATCTGATCATGGTAGGCGTGAGCGAGTTCATGCAGGACCACCGCAGGATGTTTGAGCAGTTGGTTGCGGTCTAACAGTGCCTTTGCTTGTGGGATGTGGACTTTCTTGTGCAAACGCGGATCGTGCCCGTGCTTCTTAAGCCACCCGAGGCCTGGGTGGTATTGCATGTTCTTCAGCGTGGGGTGAGCGTGCTCGATCCAGATCTCACAGGTGCGTAATTTCTCCAGACGAGTAGTGTCCATGAGGAGACTGATGCGATGCAAGTGGTCGCCTAACATCCGCAAACTGCGCTTGCCAAGCAGTGCCTGTGGGCCTTCTTCCAGCAAAGCGGGGTCCACGTGAACGGTCCAGCCATCCATCTGCGTGATCACAGGGTCAAAGCGGACGCCTTTGGCAGAGGGCTTGGTTTCATCTGCGAGGGTTGCGGCTTTAGTGGAAAGGGAGATGAGGAGAATCAGAGCCACGCGCGGAATCGTCATGATCCCAGCCTGACGATTTCCACAGGCTTGTCACGTCTCATTCGTTCCAAGCATTGCTTGCCCATGCAGGGTGCGCTAGGGTTTCGCTATGTTGGTGCGTTGCCTTCTAGCCTTGACCGCCCTTGCTCTCGTTTCACCGGCATGGGGTGAGCTGACTATGGATACGTTGCGGGAGCGGGAGCGGCTCATGCGTCAGGCGGTGCGGGTGGTGCACCCCGCGACGGTGGGCATCTTGTTTGAAGATGGCTCGGGAGCGGGGAGTGGCGTGATCGTGGCGGAAGCCGGTCTCGTGCTCACGGCGGCGCATGTCAGTGGCAAGAGTGGGCGTCCGGTGACAGTGATTCTGGCAGGGGGCGAGCGCTTGCCGGGCAAGACTTTGGGGGCCTATCGCTCGTTGGACGCTGGCATGATTCAGATCGAGGCCCAGGATCGTCGCTTTCCGGTGCTTCCGTTAGGAGATTCGGACGCGTTGACGTTGGGACAGTGGTGTCTGGCCATTGGCCATCCTGGTGGATTCATCAATGAGCGTTCGGCACCGGTGCGATTGGGGCGTTTGCTAGATTTGAATGCCAATGGATTCCTCATCACGGATTCTACCTTGGTTGGAGGCGATTCCGGTGGTCCTTTGGTGGATTTGCAAGGACGCCTGATTGGCATTCATTCTTCCATTGGGATTGATCTGGCAGAGAATCGTCACGTGCCTATCAATGCCTTCAAAAAGCATTGGGAATCGATGCGGGCGGGTGAGGAGACGGGACGCCTGTTTGACTGGATGCGCCGCGACATGCCGTTCTTGGGAGTGGTGTTAGATATGGAGGCGCCTGCCAAACAAGGTGCGGTGGTCCGCAGCGTGGTGAAGGGATCTCCCGCGGAAGAAGTGGGGATAAAGGAGGGGGATCGTGTCTTAGCGATTGATGGGCGTCCGCTTGCCAATGGATCGGAGTTGATCGATCGTGTGCGGAGGAAAGATCCGGGAGATCGTGTCACGCTGTTAGTAGAATCCGACGGCGAGAGTCGAGAGCTGCGCATGCGCCTGCAACGCTTCCGAGATTTCCAGGATGAGATTGATCCGCCAGAATCACCTGAACGCCCAGGCTACCTGGGGGTGCGATTGCAAGAGGTGGATGGGGGCATTGTCGTTCGGGAAGTGGTGCCAGGGTCGCCTGCAGCCAAGGCGGATTTGCGGGAGAATGATGTCGTCCTTGCATTGGACGATGACGATCCAGGTGATATTGACGCTTTTGTGGAGCGATTGAAATCGATGGGGGCTGGCTCCAAGATCACTCTGAGCATGAAGAGAGGAGAAGAAACGGTATCCTGCCAAGTGAC
Source organism: Verrucomicrobiia bacterium (assembly GCA_030425385.1). GTDB lineage: Bacteria > Verrucomicrobiota > Verrucomicrobiia > Verrucomicrobiales > DEV007 > JAACDM01. The sequence goes on from JAUIAH010000003.1 coordinate 294,865, forward strand.
GCTGGGTGCGCGTCCCTAGCAATCAATTGAATCAGACGACGATGAAACGGCTCACAGCTCTCTTTACCGGTTTTGTGGTGATAACGAACGCGATTGCAGATGATCGTGCCGCGCTCATGGAAGACTTGTTCGACCTTCTCTCTCCCGAGATATCCGAGGAACAGCAAGAGATCAACGACGCGCAATTGTTAGAAATTCTCAATGCCTTTGAGCCAATCGTTGCTGAGGCGGGGAAGGCAACAGTGGGGATCACGGACGGCGAACGATTGTTGGCCTTGGGAACGGTCGTCCAAGCTGAGGGTGGGATTGTGACAAAGGCGAGCGAACTCATTGACGGACCGATGTTCTGTCAGTTTGCAGATGGGAGTCGCGCCCGAGCGAAAGTGGAGAAGACGGCTCTACGCCATGACCTGGCATTATTGCGAATTGAACAAGAGGGGTTGCCGGTGGCGCCACTCGTGCGTGAGATGGCCCTGGTGGGGAGCCTCATTGCCACGCCGAGTTCGCGTGCGCAAGTGTCAGGCGTGGGTGTGGTGAGTGTCGGTGTGCGGGATCTGTCTGGGCAAGGGAAAGGATACCTTGGGGTGAGCATGGTGAAGCGAGGAGGGCGTCTGGTTCTCGAAAGTGTCGGGGAGTCGACCGCTGCCGAGGCCGCTGGACTCCAAGCGGGCGATGTCTTGTTAGCATTGGACGGGGTGCCATATGCGTCTATGAAGGCATTCTCAGATACTATTGCGGCGCTGCCGCCTGAACAGGACATCGAGATTCGCTTACGGCGCCGTGGAGAAACGCGCACGGTCACGGTGTCCTTGGGAAGCCGAGAAGAAGCACACGAATTGTTCAATCCACTGACGGCCATGGATCACATGGGCGGACGGACGAGTGCCCGGCGGACAGGGTTCCCTCAAGTGTGGCAGCATGACATCGGCTTGCAACCGCGCCAGATGGGTGGCCCCGTGGTGAATCTAGATGGTAATGTGATAGGGGTTAATATTGCTCGAGCTGGCCGAGTAAAGACCTACGCAGTCCCATCGTCCATTGTGCTGGATTGGCTCGCCAACTCGGAAGACGGTGAGAATGGGAAGGAGGCAGCGCCCGAAGGAGATCGAGATGATCTAGCGGAGCTTCTGCGTGAATTGCAGGAAGCGGAACAGAGCTTGAAAGCCGCCCGCGAGAAGTTGGAGGCGAAGAAGAAGGAATAGGGTGAGGCCAAGACCTTGGCCAGTGGTGCTCGCCAGCTTAACCTTTCTGGTAGTGCTGTTGATGACTGTGAAGCAATCTCCGCCGGGATCGGCGAACAACTCTGTGAGAGCCAACAAGTTGATTGGCTATCGCATTGGTCACGATTGGGTGGAGCCGCCTGCAGACGCCATCTCGGAGGCGACTGCAGCCAGGCGTTTGTTAGGAACGCAAGGGGATGCAATCAGGCTGCGTCTGAATACGGAATGCTCGCAGCCGAACTGCCGCACCTGCCAGTGGATGGCTCAATTTGGAGGCGAGTGGTAGAGGGGCTGTTGAAACGAGAATCGCCTAGTTTGCCTTAGGAAGTCGCACGCAAGTCGCGTGCTCTCCATTGCGAAGGTAGAGCCGGTCGCCTACCACCACGGGATGATTCCACGTCTTGGCGTCGAGCGCCTGGAAGCGACCCAATTCTTCATGCGCGTCCGGGGATGCCTTGAGAAGAATGATCTCTCCGTATTCGCCGGACACTAACAACGCGCCAGTGTCCTCTAGGAGAATCACCTGGCCTTTGCCGTAGCGACCGCCTTTCCAGGCACGCTCTCCCGTGGCGAGATCGATGCAGGTGAAGATGCTATTGTCGAACCCGTAGAGGTAACCTTGATAGGCCACCGCGTCGTTGAAGTCGGGTTTCAATCGGCGAGAAGTCCATTGTTCTTCTCCAATGAGCCCGTTTGCAGCGCGAGTCACCCGAAGGCGCCGGGTGCCGGATCCCATTCCTGACAGAATGATAATAGAATCGTCAATCACCACGGATTGGAGGCAACGGTAACCGTTGTGAGGCCATGCGTGGACGAGCGCGCGCGTTCCCTGAATGGGGTCGATCAGGTCCAGGCCTTCATTCGTGGTGATGGCTACCAGGTCTTGATCGGCAAGGCGCACGCGTTGGGCCGAGGCATAAGAATCGTTGCCGGAGGGAACCGCCCACAACCGATTCCCCGAATCTTTGTGAAAGGCGAGGGTGCCCAAGTCGCCCTTGCCACCTGCGTAGACGATCACGGCGTCTCCAACGATCAGGGGAGATGACGCAAAGCCCCAGGTGGGTGGCTGCCGATTGGCAACCTCACGGAGATCGACACGCCAATCGGGGAGACCGGTTCGCGTATGGAGCCGTTGGAGAACGCCCTGCGCACCTAGCACGTAAAGCGCACCTTCATGAAGGGTGGGCGTGGCGCGTGGTCCTGGACCCCCTAACGGTTCGTCGAAGCGTGCGTTGATCGCGTGGGTCCAAAGTTCTTCTCCGGTCTCTGCATGCAAGCACACCACCGTTTCGTAGTCGCCCCGCTGATCTTGGGTAAAGAGCAAGGGTTCGGCAACGCTAAAGGAGGACCAGCCTTTGCCGAGGGGGACTTTCCACAGCGTTTCGGGAGGTGATGCTTCCCAATCAGTGGCGAAGCGTGTTCCCCGTTGGATGCCCAGGCGGTCTCGTCCTCGAAACTCAGGCCATTGGGGGTGCGCGAGCCCGCCCGTGAGGGCATCTGCCAACGCTTTCCCTTGCATGCCTGAGACGGTCTCTGCAGCAAGGGCGGCATCGGAGGTCGGCGTCCAACGCCAGACGTAGGCGTTCGACATGCTCCCATCCATGCCATTACTCCTCAGGAGCAATGAGCCTCCCGCAGCGAGAGCGCCTAACAGAAGCGCTGTTCCGGTGCGGCGGATCGGTTCTTGATTTCTACCAAACGCGGCGGCAAGGGCAAAGATGCCCACACCGAGAGGGATGGTGAGCATCACGGAGCCAGGTCCTAACATGCTCGGATGTGAATAGAAGATTGATAGGGCGAGCGCGAGAATGAGGAAGAGAGTGCCGACGACTTTCTCCGTCCGCGTGGCTCGGCTCCAACCCACCCACCAGATGAGCAGGAGCAGGGCGCCGATGATCGGGCTGAAAGCGGTCGCCATCCAGAGATAGGCTGGCCCTTCGTCGACTAACGGAGTGACGTAACGAAGCGCCACCATGAGCACGAGGCAGAGAAGGGCGGGCCAGATGCGGAGGGGAGGGTTCATGACAAAGAGTCAGTTCGCGGTTTGCCAGAAGATGCGGAGGAAACGGGTGGCAGCGCCATCGAGAGGGAGGCTCGTGGAAATATCCCACCGTTCCCCCAGGTCCTCGAACTGAAAGGAGGGCAAAGGGAGTGGTGACGCTTCCCAGGTCTCCAAGCGGGGACTGGTTTGCAACTGGAAGCGCGCCCGCACGCCTTTCTGCAGCGGAAAAGTGAAGCGCTGAGATCCAATCGTGAGGCGAGGAAAGTCATGGGCGTCTCGCGGAGATGTCCCCGCGGCAAACTCTTCCAGATCACGGAACCCATCGCCGTCCGAATCTCTTCCCGTCCCAGCAAATTCTGGAGGAATCTGAAAGGATGTTAGCCATTTGGAGAACGTCTGCTCGAACCGTCCGTGGCCTGTTGGGTGACCGCGAAAGGTAGGCCAGGAGGCGTCGTCTAACGGGTTTCCTGCGCCATGAATCTTGTAGAATCGTTCGTTGGCGGTTCCGATGTAGACATTTCCTGCGGGGTCGAGCACGGGTGTGGCATCGGTGTATCCCGGAAACGTGGTCGACCACAAGATCTCCCCTGACTCTTGATCGATGTAGGAGAGTTGCGATTGGGGTTCCGTTTCTCCTTCTGTGAGAGGAGGAGCGCCACAGATGTAGACGTTGCCTTCGCGATCAATGGTAGGGGATCCATAGAAGACTTGGCCAATGTCAGGGTTTCGCCAAATCTCGCGCTCTGCGATGAAGGGCTCGGTGAAGTACTTGAGGAGTTCACCTCCGCGGTGAGCCACATAGAGGCTGCCATCGGTGCCAATGACAGGGGAACTATCGACCAGATCGCCAGTGTCTTCCCTCCAGAAAAGATTTCCCGAAGTGCGGTCGACCGCGTAGAGGAAATGGTCTCCCGAGCCCACGTAGAGGTAGTTCTGATCGTCGAGGCATGGAGACGAGTAGATGCGCAGACGGACCCCCATGACATTTCCCTGGCGCGGCTTGTAGCTCCACAGGCGATTGCCCTCCAGATCTAGCGCATAGATGGTATTGGCGAGATCGGCGACATAGAGGCGGCCTTCGCGTTCGTCGAGAACGGGCGAGGACGCGACGCCGCCCGTGAGGAAATGCGACCAGAGGAGTGCGCCTTCGTGATCTAACGCATAGACGAAACGGTCGCGTGAACCGAAGTAGCAGCGTCCTTGGGTGTCGAGACAGGGGGTGGAATCGATCCGTCCTGCGGTGTCAAAGTGCCAGAGGATCTCGCCATCGGCTTTGTTGAGACAATACAGCTGGGTGTCATCGCAACCCACATAAACGCGCGTAGAACTGAGCGCGGGGGCTGCCATCAGCCAGTTGGGAAATGATTGATCCCAGACAGGTTCGCCGGTCTCTTGGTGCAAACGATAGAGCGTCCCTGAGGGCGTGCTCGCCGAGCCGCCCGCCGTGCCGACGTAAAGGGCATCTCCATCGAAGGCTGCCGAACTCATGGCCCGACCATTCACTGGGGTTTCCCAAAGCACGTCGCCGACCTCCAGATCCTCTGTCGCGGTCACTTGGGAAGCTCCCAAGACCACTGAAAGAGAGAAAGTTAGGGCTAGGCGACGCACTCAAGACGATGGTCAGGTCCCCCCGTGAACGCAAGTCCGATCCCGATCACTGGTCGGTTGTCGTCATGCCCATTGCGGGATCCGCAGATCGAATTCCGGGATGGCCACGCGGATCAGCGCGCCTTCTTCCGTTTCTCCAAAGAAGGCACCTGACGCTTTGCTGTGATCGCCGATCACGTGGTAGCTGTTGTAGGTGAAATCGTCCCCCGGCTTGATGACGGGCTCCTTGTTCACCACGCCATCGCCTTCCACCACGAGGCAATCGCCGTTGGCTTGCCGAATAATCCATTTCCGTCCCACGATACGCACCTCCACGTTTGAGCGGTTGATGATGGAGATGAAATAGACGAACGGATGTGGGCGATCCTTTGGGGCTTCCAAGTTCGGCATGTAGATCACATCATCTACTTCCACGGTGAGGCCGTCGAGTTCATCGAACCTTGTTGGAAATTTCTCCACAAATAACAATTATTTCAAACAATCAAGATAGCAAGAACGCAGTTCCATCCCTCAAGACGGAGCGTCCCGTGTGTCTAACCATCGCCGGTTCAGACTGTTCCGCAGGTGCAGGGATCCAGGCGGACTTGAAGGCGATGACGGCGTTGGATACGGAAGCCCTTACCGTGGTGACTGCGGTCGTGGCAGAGACGCCGGCAGAGGTTGCATCCGTAGAGATCCTCTCATCGGAACTGGTCGCCTGCCAACTACGACTCTTGCTCGAGACGTATCCTGTCCTCGCCATCAAGACGGGTCTCCTGGGCTCGGGAGATCAGATTCGGGCCTTGGTTCCCCTGCTTGAGCGATGGAAAGCGGACAGTCCCGATCATCGCTTGGTGGTGGATCCTATCGTCAGCGCCTCCACTGGGACCGCTTTGGCGCGGGAGGATACTTGGGAAGCTCTCCGGTGCGAACTGGTGCCCCTCGCAGATCTCATCACGCCGAATCTTGGAGAAGCCGCCTCGCTCCTTGGGCAGATTGAAGTAGCTCTTGAGGCCGCTACCGCGACGGCGCTTGCCGAGTTGCTTTCCTGCGCGGTCTTGCTCAAAGGGGGGCACGCGAGGGCGTCTGCGGAGGCACGTGACCTCTTGCTTTCAGAGGTGGGGCTCACGGAGTTCCGAACGCCGCGCATTCCTGGTGGGCATCGGCGTCATGGGACCGGCTGCACTCTCAGTGCGGCCATCACCGCTGCACTCGCCAAGGGACAGGCGATGGAAGATGCCGTAGCTGAGGGGAAAGCCTACCTCTTCGATCTTCTCCAAAGGGAGTTCGCTTGAGGCGACGCATCGTCTGGGATTACCCAATCAGGTCGTCGATTTCCCGGGCCAAATCGACATCCTTCTCGGTGAGTCCCCCCGCGCTGTGGGTGGTGAGTGCGAAGGTGATCGTCGTCCACCGGATATCGATATCCGGGTGATGATTGTTGTCCTCTGCTAACTCGGCGACATCGCGCACGAGATCGATCCCATCGAGGAAGGTCTCCCGTTTCACCTCGCGGAGAATGCGTTTGCCTGCGTGGTCGTAGCGCCACTTGGGCACCGTGCGAAGGGCGGCATCTAAGGCCTCGTCGGAGAGCGTTTCCATGGTTGAGCCATCAGGCTAGTGCTCGGCGGTGTCTCTTTCAAGCGTTGCAGGTCACTCAGACAAATCGCGAATGACCACGTTTCGTAATTGATGCCCAACAACGTCCGTTGGCTCATCTGCTAGATTCGTGTCGATCTGGAAGAACGGCTGTGCTGGCGAAGAGGGACTGGGAAAGAGTGCCACGGGAATTTCTTCCTCTTCTCGCGGGATCGAGTGGTGCGAACGTGTTAGGGCGAGTCGGAAGGGTGTCCGCTCGGCTTGAGGCCTAGCTTCCTTCAAGAATGAAGCTGCCGAGGCTGGAGATCGGTCCTCAGGTGAATGTGAATCACGCATCGGAATGCTCTGCCACCCCGTGACGCCCACAGCCACTAAAGCACCCAAGATAGCCATCTCTCGCTTCATCACAGGAGGATAACGGATTCACGGATGCGCGCAAATCTCGTCTCGCGGTGCCTTCCAGGATTGTGGTTGCAGCCGCAAGACCACTAAGCTAATAGATCCGTTCCCCGGCCACAGGGCTGGGCTCCTACGAAATCTGCGCTACCAGACTCATGTCCCAATCCACCGATCCAGATCCTCAACCCGGGAGCACTTCATCCGTTCCCGTCGCCACGATCGAGCACGACAACTCAGCGCTGGAAGACTTTGTCGAACAGAATAAGTCGAAGCTCATCCTCGCGATGCTCGCGCTCTTGGTGATCATCGTGGCGTTTCTCGTGATGCGTTACCTCAAGGAGTCAGGCGTGAGTGAGGCCGCGGCGGCTCTGACGGGAGCCGAGTCTGTGGAAGAGCTGGACAAAGTCATCGCCGATTTCCCCAAGGAGACGGTGGCGGGTTCTGCAGCGCTCATGAAGGTCACGAAACTTTCGGAGGCTGACAAAGACGACGAGGCCTATGAGGCGCTGAAGCAATTCGTCGAGACCCACAAGAACCACCCCCTATACTACAAGGGCGTAGCCGACCTCGGCTTGCGCGAACACGCGAAGGGCAATCTTGATGAGGCGATCACGCATTTGAAAGAGGCCTCGTTGCCCGGGAATGCCCCTGCGTTCATCGAGCAAACCGCGTTGCAACGCCTCGGGGATGCACTCATTGCCAAAGGGCGTGAGGCCATGCAGTCAGGCGACGAAGCCGCCGCCAAGGGGTTGTTTGAGGAGGCCAAGACGGCCTTCACGGATCTCGAAACGAAGGCTCCAGAGAACAGCGTGCTTCGCCGGACCGCAGAGCAACGCAAGGATCTGATCCCTCATCTCAGCGTCGTCCCGCTCACTCCAGAAGAAGGAAAGCAGAAAGCTGAAGAAGCAGCTGCCAAAGTTGCCGAAGAGGCTGCGGCTGCCGCGGCGGAAGCGGAGGTGGAGGGCGAAGAGGGGGCTGCCGAGGGCGAGGAAGTCGAGGGCGAGGAAAGCTAAGCTCCCGGAGGCGATTGCCATGCACATTGGGGAGATCCTATCCAAGTATCAAACGACCTTCTCGTTTGAGTTCTTCCCGCCGAAGACTCCGAAAGCGTCTGAGTCGCTTTATGAATCCATCGCGGATTTGGAGCCCTACAAGCCCTCGTTTGTCAGTGTGACCTATGGCGCGGGGGGATCCACGCGCGAGCTCACTCACGATCTCGTGGTGCGCTTGAAGAATGAGTCCTCCCTCGATCCGATCCCGCACCTGACCTGCGTGTGTCATCAGGAGAGCGATATCCAGGAGATCCTGGAAAGGTATGCGGAAGCTGGTATCTCTAACATTCTGGCGCTGGGAGGCGATCCTCCGCGGAATCTGAAAGATTATCGGCGCGAAGATGATGCCTTTCAGCAGGCGGCCGATTTGGTCCGCTTTATCCAGAAATTCAACGACTCAGGAGCGCACAGCCACCCGCGAGGCTTCGGGGTGGGCGTAGCGGGCTTTCCCGAGGGGCATCCAGGCACGCCCAACCGTGTGCTGGAGATGGATTATCTGAAAGCCAAGGTCGACGCGGGCGCCGACTACATCTGCACCCAGCTCTTCTTTGATAACCACGATTTCCTCGACTTCCGCGAACGCTGTGTGCTGGCGGGAATCGAGATCCCGATCATTGCTGGAATCATGCCCATCACCTCATCCAAAGGCATGCAGCGCATGGCAGAGCTTGCCGCCGGGGCGCGTTACCCTGCCAAGTTGCTCAAAGCTATCCAACGCTGTGGCGATGATGAAGAAGCCGTGCGCCGCGTGGGCATTCACTATGCGACGGAGCAGTGCGCGCAGCTTATCGATGAGAAGGTCGACGGCATCCATTTCTACACCTTGAATCAGTCGTCCGCCACGCGTGAGATCTACGCCAATCTCGGGATCAAAGACTCCGAGGTCTTGAAGATCGCTGGATGAGCGGCGTTTGATTGATTTCCCGTCGGCAGAGGCTATCAAGGGCCCATGAGCACCCTCTGGGACCGAGCCAATCCACAGTTGCGCGACCTCGTCGCCTACGAACCCGGCAAGCCGATCGAAGACGTTGCCCGCGATCTCGGGCTGGATCCTGGCAGCATCGTCAAACTGGCTTCTAATGAGAATCCGCTAGGCCCTTCGCCTAAAGCGGTTGCTGCTATGACCGCGGCCTTGGAGAAGGCGCAGCTTTACCCAGATGGCGGCGGCTACAAGTTACGAGAAGCCATCGCGGAGAAGAATGGTCTGGCGCGTGAGAACGTGATCTTGGGAAACGGCTCTAACGAAATCATTGAATTCATGGGGCACGCCTTTCTCCAGCCAGGTGATTCGGTCGTCACGGCAGAGCACGCCTTCGTCGTCTATAAACTGATGGCCACGCTCTTCGGAGCGGAGACCATTGAAGTGCCGGATCCGCATTTCATCCACGATCTCGACGCCATGGCGGCGGCTGTGCGGCCTGATACCAAACAGCTCTTCATTGCGAATCCTAACAACCCTACAGGGACGTTGGTGGAGCAAGAGGCGATTGATCGCTTCATGGATCGAGTGCCCGAACACGTGATTGTGGTCTTCGATGAGGCCTATTACGAATTTCTCGACGATGCCCCGGACACTTTGAAGTATGTCAGGGAGGGGCGCAATGTCATCATCATGCGGACCTTTTCCAAGATTCAAGGGCTGGCTAGTCTGCGCATTGGCTATGGTCTCGGGCACGCGGGACTCATTGAGGTGTTGCAGAAGACGCGGCAGCCCTTCAATGCCAATGCCGTGGCGCAGGCAGGCGCCTTGGCGAGTCTGTTAGATGATGACCATCAGGAGAAGACGCGCCGTAACAATGCGGAAGGATTGGCGTATTTGCAAGGGACGTTCGAGGCGTTGGGACTGGAATATGTCCCTAGCCATGCGAATTTCGTTCTTGTGAACGTAGGTGATGGCGATGCGCTCTTTGCTGATCTCATGAAACGAGGCGTGATTATTCGTGCCATGCGCGGATACAAGCTGCCCGAGTGGGTCCGCGTTTCGGTTGGCACGCCTGAAGAGAATGAGCGCTTTGTGGCGGAATTGAAGACGTGGCTGGCGGCGCGGTGAGTGCGCTGACGGACGATACGATTGCCGCCGTGTCTACGGCACTGGGCGAGGGGGCCATTGCGGTTCTGCGTGTGTCAGGCCCTCAGGCCAGATCCATTGGCAGGCAACTCTTCCGCGGGAGCGATCTGACTAGCGTGACGCCACGGCGTGCCTGCTATGGCGCATTCATAGATGTGTCAGGAAGTATTCTGGATCACGGCCTTGCCACAGTCTTTGCTGGGCCAGCCAGTTACACCGGCGAGGATCTGGTCGAGTTTAGTTGTCATGGGGGAGTGCTTGTTACCCGGACTATCTATGAACAGTTGCTTCAGTTAGGTTGCCGTGCTGCCGATCCGGGAGAGTTCACACAGCGCGCCTTTCTCAATGGCAAGATGGATCTGACCCAGGCGGAGGCTGTGATGGATCTGATCCAGGCGCAGACATCGCTTGCGCTGAAGGCGGCCAATGAGCAATTGCGCGGGGACCTCGGTCGTGAAGCGCAGGCTTTGCGAGAGGCGCTCATTGGCGTGCTCGCGCACATTGAAGCTTACATCGATTTCCCCGAGGAGGGCATTGATCCTGACACAGGCACTGCGATTGAGGGGCGGATCAGAGATGTCTTGGCGCGCTTGCAATCGATGCTTGATGGCGCAGACCGTGGGCGCATCTTGCGGGAGGGAGCGCGCGCGGCCATCTGCGGCGAGCCGAATGTCGGAAAGTCGAGCATGCTTAATGTGTTGTTAGGATTTGAACGCGCCATCGTGAGTGATACTGCGGGCACCACGCGAGATACGATTGAAGAAGTGATCAATTTGCGCGGCATTCCCTTGCGGCTCATCGATACCGCTGGACTGCGAGCCTCGGGAGACGCGGTCGAACAGTTAGGCATGGAGCGCACCCATGAAGCGGTGACGCGCGCCGATGTCGTCATTGAAGTAATCGACGGGCATGCGCCACCTCATCCGACCCCCGTGCCTGCAGGAAACGATCGCCCGTGGATCAGGCTCTACAACAAGGCTGATCTGGGATTGCATCCAGACCACGATCTTGAGAAAGGCATCGCGTTCTCATGTCAGGATCGAACGGGGATCGAGACCCTCACGGAGAGGTTGCGTGCCCTCCTGCTCACGCAAGAAGAGAGCCACCAGGCACAGCTCGTCGCCATCAACGCCCGGCATCAACGATGTCTCGAAAGGGCCAAGAGTGCGAGCGAAGCTGCTCTGACAGCGTTACAACAACAGACGGAGCCGGAGTTCGTCGCGCTTGATTTGCGCGAAGCGTTAGAGGCCGTCGGTGAGGTGGTAGGAAAGGTCGATGTGGAAGAAATCCTTGGCGAGATCTTTAGCGCCTTCTGTATCGGGAAATAGGGAAACCCTGCGATCCCCTTCGGACTGGCAAGCACCCTCATATTAAAGAGAGAGTCACGTGCGATGCTCCCGGTGCGCGTCCCGAGGTGGTGCTGGATCAGGGGGAACCTTGTTTCCCTTTTGATCGCTATGTGTTGCTGATGCCGTTTGCCGCATGGCCAGAGCGCGATTGGCCGGAGTCGCATTGGAATCGCTTGGCCCATTTGATTGACCAAGCCAATTGCCATCGACGCCGTTTGACCCGGAAACGCCCCGCTATGCGGTGTCCCATTCTGGGGGCACGTCGCATGCGGTGCTCTTCAGTCGTGAAGCGGCTCGCAAGCTGCTGGCTTATGCGGAGAAATGGATTTGGCGGCGGGAGATTGATATTGATCTCTATGCAGTGTTTCGTGGTTTCTCTCCGTGGTTGCGGACGGGCTATGGGAATTGGCATGCGCAGCCTGATTTCGCGGATGTGGAGCTGAGTGATTCCGAACAAATCGCCCACTATAATTTGGCGACGTCGAGTGTGTTTGCGCAGGTGTCGTCGCCTTGCCCGCCGATTTCGGAATTGGCGATTGCTTCGCAGGTGGGGCCTGGGATGGAGCCGGAGAGTTATTGATTGGGATTTGCTGAAAGATGAAGAGTCGTGAGCGATTCGTAGACGAATCTGCAAGCCATAGAATCGTGACCGATTCTGCTAACTACGGAGTTGGGTTAAAGTCGCTGGAGGGTCATGGCGCCGTCGACCATGAAGACGTGACCGGTGCTGTAGGGGAAGTCTCCCCGAGCGAGAGCGGCGACGGCTTTGGCGACGTCTTCGGGTTCGCCCCAGCGTGCTTGGGGGACGAGGCCATCGGCGATGAGCTTGTCGTACTTTTCCGTGACACCCGCGGTCATGTTACTGTGGGTGACGCCGGGGCGGACTTCGTAGACGGGGATGTTGTCTGCGGCTAAGCGAATGGCGAAGAGTTGGGTGGCCATGGCGAGGCCTGCCTTGGAAATGCAGTATTCGGCGCGATTGACGCTGACCATGGTGGCGGAGACGCTGTTGATGTTGATGATGCAGGCCGGGAATTGAGGATCGGTCTGACGTTCTTCTAGGATCAAGTTAGCGAAGCGCTGGGCGAGAAAGACGTTTCCCTTGAGATTGATGCCCATGACGCGCTCCCAACTGTCTTCACTCATTTCTAAGACGTCGGCTCGCACCAAGGGGGCGACGCCGGCGTTGTTGACGAGGAGGTTGAGCTTGCCCAGAGCGTCTGTCGCCGTTTGGATCATCTCTGGGTGAGCGTCCAATTCGCTTACGTCTCCCTGACAGTAGACGACTTGCTGGCCATGCCCGCGCAGACCTTCTAAGATATCAGTGACGTCTGCCTCGGGGCGGACGCCATTGATGGCGAGGGCGTAGCCTTCTGCGGCGAGTTTGTGCGCGATGCCGAGACCGATTCCGCGCGTGCCCCCTGTGATGAATGCTCCTGGTGCCATGAGAAGGACTAGCAGAGTTCCGGGATGTCGACCCAGCGCCGTTCTTCCCAACTTTGGATTCCCAATTCGGCGAGCTGGACGCCTTTGGCGCCTTCTAACAGGGTGAAGGGGAAGGGCTCGTCTTTCACCACATGGCGGAGGAAGAGTTCCCACTGAACCTTGAAGGCATTGTCGTAGTCTTCCTGTTCGGGGACCTTGGACCAGCCATCAAAGAATTCGATGGGCTGGGCAATGTCAGGATTCCAGACGGGCTTGGGGGTATTGCCGTAGTGTTGGATGTAGACGTCACGTAAGCCAGCCACGGCGGAGCCTTTCGTGCCATCGATCTGGAGCGTGAGGAGGTCATCGCGTCGAACCCGGACACACCAGGAAGAATTGAAGTGGGCGATGACGCCATTCTCGAGCTCGAAGGTGGCGTAGGCGGAGTCGTCTGCAGTGCATTTGTAAGGATTCCCTTGCTCATCGATGCGCTCTGGGATGTGCGTCGCGCCGAGGCAGGAAACGGCTTTCACTTTGCCAAAGAGATGGTCGAGGACGTAGCGCCAGTGGCATAACATATCGACAATAATGCCACCGTCGTCCTCTTTGCGGTAGTTCCACGAAGGACGCTGGGCGGGGATGGTGTGTCCTTCATAGACCCAGTAACCGAACTCGCCGCGGATGGATAAGAGGTCGCCAAAGAATCCGTTCTCGAAGAGGCGCTTCACTTTAAGCATGCCGGGGAGCCAGAGCTTGTCTTGCACGACGCCATTCTTGATCCCTGCGTCTTTGCAAAGCTGATAGAGGTCTAGCGCTGTGGCGGAATCGGTGGCGGTGGGTTTCTCACAATAGATACTCTTGCCTGCCTTCACGGCCTGGCGAACGCCCTCAGCCCGCCGGCCAGTGGTCTGAGAGTCGAAGTAGATCTGATAGTGGTCATCCGCGAGGACCTCATCAAGATTGGTGGTCCATTTCTGAACGCCACTGCGCTCTGCCAATGCCTGTAATTTGTTCTCATTACGCCCAACTAGGATGGGATCAGGCATGATGATTTCGTCAGGGCTGAGGGTGAGGCCCCCTTCCTGGATGATCGCTGCGATCGATCGCAAGAGGTGCTGATTCGTTCCCATGCGTCCGGTGACGCCGTTCATGATGATACCGACTTGATGCGTCTTCATAGAAATATATTGGTGTTAGGATTGGTTCTCGTTTTCCAACGGAACAATCTTCACTTTCCGCTGAGAGGCGGCGGATGGGATGGCATCCACCAAGCTAGGAGCGAGCGCGCTCTCCGGGGGCGCCATGGTGCGCTCCTCCACAGGAGCTTCTGAATTCAAGGCGTCTTTGAGGGCGCTTTCGACGAGTTGGCCACAGTGAATCTTCATGGGGGGAAGCGGGCCCAGGGACTCTGACAGTTGTGTGGAATCCATGCCCAAAGCCTCATCGACCGTCTTGCCCTTCAACATCTCGGTGGCGACGGAGGCAACGGCGATAGCGGTTTGGCAGCCGAAGCTTTGAAAGGTTGCTTTATCAATCACCTTCTTGCCATCCTCTTCACGAAACTTGACCCACATGCGCAGCATATCTCCGCAATCGGGGCTTCCGACCGTCCCGATGGCATCGGCATTCTCTAACTCACCCACATTCTGTGGGTTGCGCATGGCTTCCTCAAGTTTCTCGTTTGTTTCGGACATGACTAGTTGCCTAAGGTCTCGTGAGCCTCCCGGACCAGCGTTACGGTTGTTTCCCAATCGATGCATTTGTCAGTGATCGATTGTCCATACGTGAGGGAGCCAAGAGGACCGTTTAGCGGCTGGTTCCCTTCCTCAAGATTGCTTTCGATCATGCCTGCAACAATGGCTTCGTTGCCGTTCGCTCGCTGGGCGATCACTTTGCGGAACACTTCTGGTTGTTGGCGGTGATCCTTGTTCGAATTGGCGTGGCTGGCATCGATCATGATCGCGCCTGGCAACTTGGCTTCCGCCAGGCGGGCGGACGCTGCAGCCACTGAGCCTGGGTCGTAGTTGGGGCCGTCTGATCCTCCGCGTAAGATGATGTGACAGTGAGGATTCCCCTTCGTCGTGACGGAAGAGGCGATGCCGTCTCGGTTCACACCAAGAAACGTTTGTGGCTGAGTGGCGGCTTTGATGGCATTCACGGCGGCGGAGAGCGAGCCGGATGTCGCATTCTTGAATCCAAGTGGCATGGAGAGTCCGGAGGCCATCTGCCGATGGGTCTGGGATTCCGTGGTGCGAGCACCGATCGCAGACCAGCAGATGAGGTCAGCGATGTACTGGGGCGTGATGGGATCGAGGAGTTCGGTCGCTGTGGGAACGCCCAACTCAAGTACCTCGCAGAGGAACTTCCGCGCTTCCCGGAGACCAGACTCGATATCGCTCGAATCATCGAGGGTAGGATCCATGATGAGGCCTTTCCAACCGACCGTTGTCCGGGGCTTCTCGAAATAGACCCGCATCACCAAGAGAAGGCGGTCATTGACCTCTTCACTCAGCTTCGCTAAACGCTCTGCATACTCGCGTCCTGCCTTCACGTCGTGGATGGAACAAGGGCCGACGACGAGGAGGAAGCGCTTGTCGTTGCCACTCAAGATGGCCTGGATCGATTCCCGTGTCTGGAAGACGGTATCCGCGTGAGCCTCCGTGCGCGGGATTTCGTCAAAGTAGGCCGCTGGAGAAGGTAGCGGGGTGTTCTGCGCGATGTAGAGATCACTCACGCGGCGCTCAGAAGACGATTCGACCATAGCGCATTGCTATAGGTGCAGCGCTTGGCTTGGCAACGGAATATCATCTATGCAGCGATCGCCTTGCTTGACCGGAAAAGTTCACAATTATTCCCAAGGCATAATTCTCAGCTTGAATATGCTTTCAATAATTTCATAGGTTGTCGCCATGTCGCCAAGTTTCCAATGTCCGAACTGTTCGCATGCGCTGACTATTCAGGAGCCATTAGAGGGTTCTGTTCGTGGTCCATGTCCGTCATGCGGTCGAACCATTGAGGTGACCTTGGATGAATCGTCAGTCATTCCGTCTCCGCGAGGGCGTCAAGTGGTGTCCTCCCCGCCGCCAGTGCGGCCGTCACCTCCGCGGGCTCGTTACTATCCCGTCGCTCGGTGGGAGAACATGGATCTGGGCGAGATCCCAGGGCGCCGCGGCACCGAACCCACATCGCTGGATCCGTCAGGAGCGGGGCGCGAAGAGATTCGGGCGGATGCGGTGCCTCAAGAGCGCCGCATCGGTCAGCTGCTGCCAAAGCGATTCCGTCGGCGAGGCGAGGGCTCGGTGAGTTCTCCGTGATCGCTTGCCACTTGCTTCGGGCGCTGATCGCCCGCAAGATCGGCCTTAGATGAGCTTTCTCAAGCCGCCGAAGATCCTCCGTCTCGGTTTCATCGCGATAGCGGTGGGCCTAGGTGTCACGGCATCGATTGGTCTCACCACTTCTAAATGGCTCGGTGCACTTGGAGGTGGTGTCTTCGGACTCGCGGTGGTCTTGTTGGATGCTGCGCTCACCAATCTGACCTTTCGACAGTTTTCCAACGCCACCATGGGGTTGCTGGTGGGCTTCTTCTGTGGGTTGCTGATCAACGTCGTCCTTCGAGAGCTCTTTGCGCTGGTTGGCGTGACGCCCGAGCGCGATTTGATTCTTACGATCGTGGGAGTCGCCATCAATGTCGCGCTTGGCTATTGGGGCGTCTCGCTTGCGTTGCGCGCAAACCGACAGGAATTCTCCCTACTGATACCCTATGTGCGGTTCCGTCAGGATTCCGCTCAGGATTCGCCTCTGCTGGTTGATTCTAACATCATCATTGATGGGCGCGTGGCTCGAATTTGCGAGACAGGCTTCCTGAGTGGGGCGCTTGTGGTGCCAGAGTTTGTGTTAGAAGAATTGCAGTTACTGGCCGACTCTCCCGATCCTATCAAGCGTCAGCGGGGCAAACGGGGACTCGATTACTTGAGGGAAATGCAAGAATCTCCAAAGTTGGAAGTCACGATCCAGGCAGAGTTGCTCGATGATGAGCCGACGGATTCGAAACTCTTGCAAATGGCGAAACGGTTAGGTGCACGGCTTCTCACCAACGATCGCAATTTGGGCCGTGTAGCTGCTCTTCAGGGAGTGACGGTTCTCAATCTAGACGAACTCGCCGGCGCCATGCGGCCGACCCTTTCTCCAGGAGATCCGATGTCGGTGAAGCTCCTGAAGGAAGGTAAGGACAGCCATCAAGCGGTGGGTTACCTGGAAGATGGCACCATGATTGTGGTGAATCACGCCATTGAGCACCTTGGCAAGACCGTCGATATTGTCGTTGGCAGCCCGCTACAAACGAGTGCGGGCCGCCTGATCTTTGCTGAGCTCAGTGAGAATCCTACAGGTGGCTAACTAAAGGCGAATATCAGAAGGCCATCGCCTTCATGCGAAGGCAAACTTCCTCGACGTTCTCGCGACTGTTGAACGCGGAGATTCGGAAATAGCCTTCACCGGCGGCTCCAAAGCCGGAGCCAGGCGTGATGACCACGCTCGCCTCTTCGAGCATCTTGTCGAACATGCCCCAGCTATCGGTTCCGTCGGGACATCCGACCCAGATGTAAGGCGCATTGCGGCCCCCATGAACTTCGAGCCCGATTTCCTGACAGGTTTGCGAGAGCAGTTGAGCATTGCCCATGTAGTGGCTGATGAGCGCTTTCACCTGAGCTTGACCAGCTTCTGAGAAGATGGCTTCAGCGCCGCGTTGCACGGGATAACTAACGCTATTAAACTTGGTGCACATGCGACGATTCCAAAGAGGATGAAGGGCTTGGTTCTCGCCACTTGCGGTGGAGCCGATCACGGTCTTAGGAACGACGGTGTAGCCACACCGGACTCCTGTGAATCCTCCGTTCTTCGAAAAGCTCCGGAACTCGATTGCACAGGTTTCGGCCCCAGGAATCTCATAGATGGAATGTGGGATCTCTGGATCGCTGATGAAGGCTTCGTATGCCGCATCGTAGAGAATCAGGGCGTTGCGTGCTTTCGCGTAGTCGACCCACGCCGTGAGCTGCTCCTTGGAGGCAGTCGCTCCCGTAGGATTATTCGGATAGCAGAGGTAGATCACATCCACGTCTTCATCTGGAATCGCAGGGACGAAAGCGTTCTCTGCCGTGCAGGGCAAGTAGACCAAGCCTTCGTAAGCCCCCTCTGCATTGGCATCCCCCGTGTTGCCGATCATGACGTTCGTGTCCACGTAGACAGGGTAGACGGGATCAGTGATCGCAACGCGATTGCCCGGCCCAAGGATGTCGAGGAAATTGCCGGTATCGCACTTTGAGCCGTCTGAAACGAAGATCTCATCGTCGGCGATGGCCATCCCTTGCTTACGGTAGTTGTTCTCGGCGATGGCAGCCCGCAAGAAGTCGTAGCCTTGCTCCGGTCCGTAGCCACGGAAGGTATCGCGAACGCCAAGCTCGTCGATCGCCCGATGCATCGCTTCCCGCGCCGCTTGGGGGAGCGGCTCCGTCACATCACCAATGCCACAGCGAATCAGTTTGGCCGCGGATTCAGGATGACTATCTGTGAACGCGCTCACACGACGTCCGATTTCTGGGAACAAATACCCAGCCTTCAGTTTCAGGTAGTGATCATTGATGCGAGCCATGGCGTATCCATGGAAGCAGTCCTGGCTCTGGACAAGAATCTTTCGCCTCGCTGAGCACAAAAAAAACGGGTGCCCTGAGACAGGGCACCCGCTAGAAATCCGTAACTGGAAGACTTAGCGGCGACGACGCGCAGCCAAGAATGTGAGCCCGAGAAGGCCAAGGAATGACGTGGAAGGCTCCGGGATGGGAGTAGTTCCCACTGAGAATGCAAAGTAACCATTGCCTGCACCTCCTTGCTCGCCCGCGGTAGATGCTTGAATCACCACCGTGTTGTCAGCGGCCGGAGAAACCTGAACATTGAAGATGTTCGCCGGAAGATAAGCCTGCGTGTTCTGGATCTGCCCTGGGGCACCATCAATGAATTGCGAACCAGATGCAGAGGTCACAGTCACGCCTTCATTTCCCCCGATGGTGTTGTTATCCAGATCGATGAAGCCGATGAAGACCGAACTTTCGGAGACATTTGTGAAGTCCAGTGTAACGGTATCGCCTGGGCCCACCGCTAGGTGCCCGTTGGGGAAGCTAGCAACTGGGAGAGACATGCCGCGTCCCGCTTCACGGGAGTGGCCGCTACCCTCGGAAGTGCCAGGGTCATTCACATTGGAGTATGTGATCGTGAGTCCGACGATGCCAGAGTTGTCAACGTAGGTCGGGAAGGATCCTCCCAAGTTGGCAATATCCAGAGTGGCCGCGAATGAAGTCATCGCGGATAGCCCAAGGGCTGCGAGGGTTAAGGAAATCTTGTGTTTCATAGGCTGATACATCCTAAGTAGAAGATGCAGGGTTCCCCTCGGCTCGTCAATGACTAAATACATGGGTTGCTAATTATTCTTCCTGAGAACTGCCGTCGCCACTTGCATCTCCAATGACCCAGTTCGGGGACACGAAGCGGACAATCTTCAGTTGAATGACATAAGGATTGTCTCCCGATTCTTCCGGTATTTCCACTTCTAGCGTCATGGGTGCCCACTGCTCTTCCCGCAGCCAATTGGCCGAAAAGTCGTTGGGGTCCTTCGGTCCCTGCCTCGCCCCTCGACGCCTTTCCCAAAGCTTAAGCACGGCATCGATCTCATGCTCGATGGGGGTTTGGCGCATGACGTAGCCGAAAGCAGAGGCCCGCTTTTCCAAATCATAGAGGCGAACGCAGAGGTATTGGTTGGCGCTGGCGAATCCGTGCGAGAAGTAGTCGTCCCGAGATGCGTAGAGTCGGTAGATTCTCCGATCTCCAGGGCGACGCCGTTCGAGGAAGACCGTCCAATCGAGGTCTACGTAGTCGACGAGGGCTTCCCAATCGATCACGTAGAATGGGCCCTCCGCGGGGAAGCGAACGACTGGGATGGTGACGACCGAGTCATCCTGGAGGAGACAGTGGAAATCAAAGCCATCGCCGCCTTCGATCTCATTGTAGACACGGCTCAGAATCTTTTCCAGGGGCGCGAGAGTAGGAGCATTTGGGCGGCTATAGAAGCGCTCCATGCGAGGCTTGGCTTCATCCGGTTTCCTTACGAAAGGCAGTTTCTCTTCCCAAGTCGGAGCAGCAAGAAAGTCTTCCAAGGTCTTCTGAGCTTCCTCCAAACCCACGGCTACAAGGCCTTCCGCCTCGCGATCCGTCAGATCTTCTCCGTCTTTGGCCGCCCGCATGCTAATAATGGCTGTGCGCACGCCGAGGACGATCAATGCTGCCGCGAGCACGACCAAGAAGGCGAGGAGGAGATAGACCGGGAAGTTGAATCGGCGCGTGGAGGCAGTTTCCTCAAGAGCCTTCTCTGTGGTGAGATCCCAGAGCGCTTGTTCCTCCTCTTCCTTCAATTCTTGGCGAACCTCCCATTCTTGACGGCGCTTCCGCCGATCCATGACCAGTTCAGAATGGTCCATTCCCGGCGCGTAGGGGGCATCCGGCAGAGGATTCTCCATATCGAGGTCATCGATGGAGAGGGACAAGTCTCCTTCTTCCTCAGGGGAAATTATCTCTTCCACCGCAGGGGCTGGTGTTGCCCTAGTTTCGGATGGCGATTCTGATTTCTTGGCGCGCGATCTCGCTTTCCGCTCTTCTCGAGCGCGCCGCTTCTCTTCCCGGCGCGAAGGGCGTTTGGGGGCGTCAGCACGTGGACGACTCTTGGCGGCGGGTCGGTTGGGAAGAAGGGCTAGTGGAGGCATGGTTGCCTCTGGTTCCGCGGATTCACCGGGATCGGCATCGGAAACCTCGGGATTGAGGTCAAATAAGACCCCTTCCTCAGGGATCGATTGGCTAGGATCCACCTGCGTTCCCAAATCCTTGCTGAGGGGCTCCGGCGCCGCTCGCGGTGTCGACAGATGGGTCTGCGAGCGCGTGGTATTTGCCTCGTCTTCCAGTTCACCGATCTCAGAAAGATCTCCTTCAGGCTCGTCTGCAACCTCCTGAAGCGATTCCATCTTTGCCTCAAGATCCGCCAAAACTGACCGGAGTTCTTCGAGATCGTCTGTTTCGGAAGGAGGTTTATCGGACATCGAACACGGGGTGAGGGCACCGAGTCCCTCCAATCTGGTTGATCCTTAGACGTTCGTTGATCCCGGGAGAGAAGCAAGTTCCACTCTTTGAGAATCATCTCTCAAAGGAGAGGAATCTCGCTGATTTGGGGCGATGGATCCCTTGAATAGAGGGGGTTTCTCGCTATGGAAGCCCAAGGTCATGGCAGACAAGGACGAAGATTCCCCTAATCCTAAGAAAAGTTTCTACTTCGCTTTCTGGATTGTTGGGTTGTTGATCCCTCTCGGAGCGGTGCTCCTGTGGGATAACATGCCCCGTTACAAGGCCGTGCGCCAATTGCGGGAAGCTGGAATTGAGCAAGTTCCTGCGAGCGTCCACAAAGCGGTGGAGACCAAGGATCTAGGCACCCTCCAATTGCTCCACACGGCCCAGGTGCCTTTCAATGTTCTCAACGACGATGGCCAGACGCCGCTCATTGCCTCCATTCAGTCGAAGGCTGAGCCAGTCACGTCGTTCCTCACGGACCAGGCGAATCTCAATTGCGACCAACCCGACGAAGAAGGCGTCGCTCCTCTTGCCCATGCGATCATGGTGGGGAACCTGGATGTGGTGAAGAAGCTATTGCTTCGGATCCAGGATCCTAATGTCACCGTTTCTGATGATACCCCTACCCATGCGCTTTTAAAAGCGACGCAAGAAAGGGATGGCACGCTGCTCCGGTTGCTGCTCACGCACCCTAACATCGATGTGAACGTCCAAGATGATGCGGGTAACACACCACTTCATCATGCCATCCAGCAAGAGGATATGATCATGGTAGAGGCTTTGTTGGATGGTCGGCAGCAGCCTGATCCCAATGTCGCCAATGCGGATGGGTCGACACCTCTTGATCTGGCGATTGCTGATAGGCGTTCCGAAGCAGTTCGGCTTTTGTTAGATCATGGTGCAGAGCCTCCAGAGGCAAAGCATGGGGAATATTTGCTAACGGCGATCGACCAGGGCGATGCCGAAATGGTCCGTTATCTTGTGGCTCACGGGGTCAATCCAGATAGCAACCATCCTGATCTTCCTATGAGTTTGTTGAATTACGCCATGGATCATTCGGAGATCGGCTCTGTGATTGAACTGTTAGAGGCTGGGGCCCGGCCGCAGGGAACGTTGCGGCAAGCCGTGCAATGTGGTGAAGGCATTGGCGCCCAGATGATTGCTGCCCACTTTGACAATCACGACCAGAAATGGGCTAACAACGAAGGTCTGCTGGAACTGGCGATCTTTAGCGGAAGCCCGGACTGTATTGATCTCTTATTAGATCACGGTACAGATCCCAATCAGCTCACGTCCATCCAGCAGAACGTGCTCGCTCTGGCCTTGGCGGCACGGCAGGATCGCGTTGCCGAGCGGTTGTTGGAAATGGGTGCTGATCCTAACGTTCGCCTGCAGCACCCAGTGACCAAGGAGTTTCTGGCGTTCTTCGAAGGGGATGCCAAGACACTCTATTATTTGAAGCGCGATCGGGAAATCACACCCCTTATGCTAGCGGCGCTCACAGAGCAGGAGGAGGCAGTGGGTCACCTCATCGAACACGGAGCGCATCGCAATGCCTACACAGAACGGTATAAACGTTATGCTGTAGCCTTCGCTGCCGAGCGGCACAACGTGCCTATCATGCAAATGGTGCTTGGTCGGGAAGCTGGTGACCTGTCGCGGAAGGTGATCGTGTCTCTCAAAACGCAGCGCGCCACCCTCTATAAGGATGGTAAGGCTGTGAACAACTCTCGCGTGTCAACTGGCAAGCGGGGCAGCCGCACGCCTCGTGGGACGTATGTCATCACAAACAAGCATCGTCACCACAACTCGTCCATCTACGGATCGTCGATGCCCTTCTTCATGCGGCTGAGCTGTGGCGACTTCGGACTGCACTACTCTCCCAGCGTTCCCAGTTATCCAGCTTCACACGGATGCATCCGCATGCCCTGGAGCAAGGCTCAGCAGTTTTATGGGACGATGCAAGTGGGGGATGTGGTCGTGATCGAGTAGCGATGCTACTCACTTACGCTTCTTCTTGGCAGCCTTCCTCTTACGCTTCGGTCCTGCCTTCTTCGCCGTTGAGGATGCCTTCTTGGAGACTTTCTTCTTAGCGGCCGTCTTCTTGCCCTTTGCCTTGGCGGCCTTCTTCTTCGCGAGAGCTTTCTTGAGATCTGGCCAATACTCCTTGGCGACAATGTAGCCCACACAATTAGCGCTCCCGCACCGGCAGGGATGATCTTCGTAGTGGTCTAGGTCAAAGCCATAATCGAAAGTCAGTTCCTCTCCCTTGGGGATGTCCCTGAGAGCCACAATCCAGATCTCATCGTCAATGATCTGGGCTTCGCAATTGGGTTCGCAGCTGTGGTTGATCAGCTTGGCTGTGTTATGGGGCACATTGCCATCGACGTCCCAATCATCATCCAGGATGAACATGTAGACGGAAGCGTCGCCCGTTCCCTCCCTCTCTTCGGCGAGGGCGATGGCCCGCTCATCCCCTTCCTTCTTACTTATCTTCTCACCCACATACTGGATGATCTCCTGGTCGCAGGGAATCTTCTTGGTGGCGAAGAGTCCCTGTTGATGGATCGCCGAGCCTTGAGGCTTGCAGTAAGGCGACGTGACCGGCTTCGGTGCGCGTTTCTTCGGATTCGGCATGGCAACGCTAGGGAGCTAGGGCGTGCTGCCGCTCTTGGCAAGGAGATTAGGACTGGGGGGGCGATTCCACTCCTGCCCGTCAACTCCTCGTTGCCAGGCGATCGCCCCCCCAAATTCCTAAAAATCTCAGATGCTTCAAAAGAGTATCACCAACTAAGGGTAATTCAATATAGTAATTCTAGTTTTTATAAGAAGAGCATCTGATTCGGTAGTGGTGGATCGATTCGCAGGGGTTGGGCGCACGACTGATCGTCATTCGCAACATTGGATCGACTCGGAGGCATTGACAGAGAGCAGGTTGGCTCCTCTATCATCCCGCGATGCGAATGCTCTCTCTTCTGGTCGTGGGTTTAGTGGTGGGGGCGACTGGAGGGTGTGCGAGCTTGGTTCGGAAAGAGGCCTCCACGATTCTCCCAACACCGGAACAATGGGCGGCGGTGGCGGTTCCGGATGGAGCGGTGACTGGTTGGCTGGAAGATTTCGAACAGGCGGGCCCCTTGCGGACGCTCGTGTCGGAGGCGATTGAGGCCAATCACAATCTGGCTGCTTCCGCGACGCGGGTGAAGCAGGCCAGAGCGCGGGCCAGGGTGACGGGGGCGTCCTTGTGGCCCCAAGCAAATACGTCTCTCAGCGGCTCACGGTCCCAAAGGCTCCGCGGATCAGCGTTCGATAAGGTGACTGCCAATCAGTTTGGGACGAGTTTCGACCTCAGCTGGGAGATTGACCTCTGGGGACGTCTCCGGGATCAACGAGAGAGCGCGCTCATGGCATGGCGGGCATCCCACGCGGACTTCCAAGGAGCACGCTTGTCCTTGGCGGCGAATGTGGTGAGTACCGTGCTCAATCTGGTGGAAGTGCAGCAACAAGCAGGCGTATCTCGGGATACGCTCAAGAGTTTGGAGACGAATTTGGCGATTCTAGACGCGCGTTTGGAAGTTGGCGATGTGGATGATCGCACGGCCCTGGAGATTACCCTGAGTCGGGCTGATGTGTTGCGCGCGGAGGCCAATCTCGCGTCGAGTTTGCGCCAAGCGGATGCGTTTCGACGCGTCTTGGAGACGTTGTTAGGACGTTATCCACAGGGGACGATCGATAGTCTGAAAGCGTTTCCTCAGGTGAAGCGTCAAGTGGCTGCGGGGTTGCCCTCAGAGCTTCTCTTGCGTCGTCCGGATTTAGTGGCCGCTGAGTATCGGGTGCATGCGGCTCAGGCGGACGTGCGTGCGGCGTGGAAGGCGCTTTTGCCAAGCTTCACGCTCAATGCTGCCGCCGGAACGAATACGACGGATCGCTTCAGTGATTTGTTAGATCCCAAGGCGCTTGTGTGGGATCTTGCTGGCCGTGTGGGACAAGCCGTCTTTCAAGGGGGGCGTTTGGTGGCGCAAGTGGACCTGAGCAAGGCGCAGCGTGAGGAATTGGTCGAAAGCTATGCGGAGACAGCGCTGCAGGCCTTCCGCGAAGTGGAAACTTCCTTGGCTGCAGAGGGGTTTTATCGCGATCAACAAGAGAAACTGGAACGTGCGGTCAAGGAAGCGAACCTGGCGGAAGAATTAGCGCTAAGCCAGTACGAACGTGGCTTGGTCGACATCATTACCGTATTGGAATCCCAACGCCGCGCCTTTGATGCGCGCAGCAATCTGCTTCGCGTGAAGAACGAACGCTTGCAGAATCGGCTCGACCTTTACTTGGCGCTCGGGGGTGATTTCGACCATCGGCCTAAGCTTGCGACCGAGGAAGGGGACCGCTAACGTCGCTGTCTGAGTGATCTTATGAGACAAGTTATCCGCGTGGTTCTCCCCCTTGTCATTGTGGCAGTGGCCTGCTGGGGAACAAAGAAACTGTTAGGTAGTGCGGAGGTGCCGCGAGGATTCAAGCGCCCACCCACGGTGACGAGAGTTGAGGGGACGACATTGAAGACCACATCCTATCAAGTGCTCATTCCTTCTCAGGGAATCGTGGAGCCACGGACGCAGAGCACCTTGATACCGGAAGTCTCTGGCAAGGTCATTGAACTGGCTCCTGCCTTGCGCGAAGGCGGCTTCTTCGATGAGGGAGAAATGCTCTTGCGTATTGATCCGTTAGACTATGAGACTCAGATCGTGGTAGCTCAGCGGAACGTGGCTCAGGCGGAGGCGCTTTTGCAGCAGGAGAAGGCGCGTGCCCTACAGGCGCGTGAGAATTGGAAGCGCTTGGGAAAGGCGGGGGAACCAGGTGCTCTGGCGAGTCGTGAACCGCAACTAGCAGAAGCCCGGGCGCAGGTGGCGGCTGCAGAGGCGCAATTAGTCAAGGCGGAACGAGATCTGGAACGGACGGTGATCCGAGCACCCTATTCTGGACAGACCCTGCGGAAGTCCGTCGATGTTGGCCAGGTGGTTTCCAATGGAACGGTGTTGGCGGAATTGTATGCAGATGACTACGTGGAAGTACGCCTGCCATTGCGCAATGAAGACCTGGCATTCATCGATCTTCCAGAGGCCTACCGCGATGATGGTCCAGTCTCAGATGGCGCACTCCCTGAAGTGATCCTGTCCGCAAATCTCGGTGGGACGGAAGCGCAATGGAAAGGGCGTATCGTTAGGGTTGCGGGAGCCCTTGAGTCTCGATCAAAGCAACTCTTTGTCGTCGCGCATGTCGATGATCCCTACACGCGCCGCGACGATGGCACGCCTCCATTGCGGATTGGACTGTTCGTGCAAGCGACCATCCAAGGGAATCGTTTGCAAGACGTCTTCGTGATTCCGGCGAATGCTTTGCGGGCTAACGATGAGGTCGTCCTGATTGACAAGAAAAGTCGGATGCAGCGCCGCGTGGTGCACCCATTGTGGGTTGCAGGAGGCGAAGTGGTTGTGGCTTCCCAAGGTGGCGGCTTGGAGGAAGAAGAGGTGCTCTGTACCACGCAAATTGCCTACCCAGCCAATGGGGCTGAAGTGTTAGCGACAGTTGATGGTGTGGCTCCGGCGGATCCTGTGGGGAATGGGCCTGGCGCGAAACCTCGAAAACCACCGGGAGCATGATCGCTTGGTTCGCAAAGAATGAAGTGGCGGCGAATTTGCTGATGGCTGCCATTGTGATGGTGGGAGCCTTCACGCTGTTGCGGGGAACGATTCCCGTGGAGGTGTTTCCGGAGTTCGAAATCAATCAAGCGACCATTCAAGTGCCCTACCGTGGGGCGACTCCTGAAGAGGTGGAGGAATCAATCGTCACGAGGA
Organism: Verrucomicrobiia bacterium; assembly: GCA_030425385.1. Taxonomy (GTDB): domain Bacteria; phylum Verrucomicrobiota; class Verrucomicrobiia; order Verrucomicrobiales; family DEV007; genus JAACDM01. The sequence continues at coordinate 321,569 of JAUIAH010000003.1, forward strand.
TTGAAGAAGCAATTGCGGATGTGCAAGGCATCGAGAAATTGATGGCGACTGCTAGTGAAAGCGGTGCCAATGTGATGGTTGAGATCGATGACGACTATGATCGTCGCGATGTGTTAGATGACATCAAGAATCGAGTCGATTCGATTTCGACCTTGCCTGTAGAGGCAGAGCGCCCCCGCATCTCCCTGGCGGATAGCTGGCGCTCCGTGATGAGCGTTGTCCTCTACGGAGATCTGACAGAACGCGATCTCAAAGAACTTGGGAAGCGGATCCGAGATGATATTGCCAATCTCCCTAACGTTTCCATCGTCGACCTCGGCGCGGTGCGTGCCTATGAGATTTCCATCGAAATTGACGAAGCCACCTTGCAGCGCTACAACCTGACATTCGAGCAAGTGGCGCGGGCATTGCGGGAATCCTCGATCGATGTGCCAGCAGGCACCTTGAAGACTGATTCTGGGCAGGTGGTTTTGCGGACGAAGGGGCGTGCGTACACTGGGGAAGAATTTGAAGACATTGTTGTCGTCACGGGAGAGGATGGAACTCGGGTAACGTTGGGAGAGATCGCCACGGTCCTGGATGGATTCGATGAGACGCCCCTATTGGCACGTTTCAATGGGAAACGCTGCGTGATGATCACGGTCTCTCGTGAGGGGAAACAGAACGCGATTGCGATCTCTAAGACGGTGAAAGCCTTCATGGAGCAGGAGCAAGCACATCTGCCGCCCGGCGTCCAGATTGCCTATTGGAGTGATGCGGCTAAGATCGTCAAAGGGCGATTGGAGACATTGCTAGACAGTGCCACCAAGAGCTTGTTGCTCGTGTTTCTGGTTCTGACATTATTCTTGCGGCCGAGTCTTGCGATTTGGGTCGTGGTTGGGATTCCTATTTGTTTCTTGGGAGCGATCGCCTTCATGCCGATCCTCGGGGTTACGATCAATATTATGAGCCTCTTTGGCTTCATTCTCGTCTTGGGCGTCGTCGTGGATGATGCGATTGTCACGGGCGAGAATATCTATACGAAGCAGAAGCAAGGCATGGATCCGCTCCAAGCCTCCATTGTCGGCGCGCGGGAAGTCGCCATGCCTGTAATCTTTGGTGTCTTGACGACGGTCCTGGCATTTGTGCCTCTCCTATTTGGGACAGGGTTCTTCGGGCGGGCGCAACGTCACATTGCTCTCATCGTGATTCCCGTGTTGCTGTTTTCGTTGGTGGAATCAAAGTTGATCCTGCCCTCACATTTATCGCATAATCTTCGTCAGTTGACGAAGCGCGTTGGGGGCTTCTTTCTTCCAGGGAGGATTGTAGGCGCCTGTTCCCTCGTGTATCGGAAACTCAGTGCCTTGCAGCGACGCATTGCGGATGGTTTGGAGTGGTTTGTACAACATGTTTACCAGCCCTTTCTTCGCGTGGTGCTCGATTATCGTTATGTCAGTATGGCGCTCTTTATTGCCATGTTCTGCCTGGTCATCGGATTGATCGGGAGCGGCACCGTAAAGCGGATTCGCTTTCCGCGGGTGGAGAGTGAACGGGCCACGGCGAGTTTGAAGATGCAGGAGGGAACTCCTTACGAAATTACTAGGGCGCATATCGAGCGTATCGAGCAGATCGCGCAGGAGATGCAGGCCAAGTATCTGGACACTGATGGCAAACCCGTGATCCTGCGAGTGTTGAGCGTGATTGGGAGCCAGGGAGTTTCGAGTTCGCGAGGGGGCGGCGGCTTGGGGCAAACCCACCTGGGCGAGGTGAGCTTTTATATGAAAGCGCCAGAGGAGCGGCAGGTGGCCATTCAGACGACGGCCTTGGTGAACGAGTGGCGCGAGCGGATCGGTCCGATTCTGGGGGCGAAAGAATTGAATTTCCGAGCAGAGATTGGGCGCGGAGGAGACCCCGTCGATATTGAACTGACTGGGAACGATATCGATGAGTTGATGGCGGTTTCGAGCGAGATCAAGGCGCATCTGGGAACCTATCCGGATCTGTTTGATATCAGTGATAGTGCGGATGACACCAACGATGAGATTCGCTTGTCGATTCGTCCAGACGCGGAGAACTTCGGGGTGACGGAAGCCAGTCTCGCACGGCAGGTGCGCCAGGCCTTCTATGGAGAAGAAGTTCAGCGGTTGCAGCGCGGGCGCGATGAGATCCGCGTGATGCTGCGCTATCCTGAGCGGAAACGACAGACCCTGGCGAGCCTTGAGGCCATGCGGATCCGCACGCCGGATGGCGAAGAAATCCCGTTCAATGCGGTCGCCGTGGCGACCAATGCGAAGAGCTTCCCTAGCATTCAGCGTATCGATCGGAAAAGGTCACTTAATGTCACGGCGGATGCAGACCCCACTCAGGCCGACATTCCCACCATCACGGCGAGCATATCCGCGTTTCTGGATGAACTCATGGCGGAACATCCTGGAATGAATTACTCATTCGAGGGCGAGGCGAAAGAGGCGCGGGAGAATCAGCAAACGACCATGATTGGCGGGTTGCTCTTGCTCTTTGGGATCTACACTATGCTGGCTATCCCATTCCGCTCATACGTACAGCCTCTCATCGTCATGTCCGTGATACCCTTCGGGCTTATAGGAGGGGTGTTGGGCCACATGATCGAAGGCCTTTCGCTGAGCATGTTGAGTTACTTCGGGATGCTTGCTCTCACCGGCGTGGTGGTGAATGATAGTCTCGTCTTGGTAGACTACATCAACCGGCGCACCCGCGAGGGCATGTCCGTGTTTGAAGCCGCGAGCGTGGGGGGCACGGCGCGGTTTCGAGCGATCATGCTCACGAGTTTCACTACCTTTGCAGGGCTTTATCCGCTGATCAAATTGGAGTCCACGCAAGCTCAGTTTCTGATTCCAATGGCGGTTTCGTTAGGGTATGGTGTGCTCTTTGCCACCTTTATCACTCTCTTCCTCGTGCCGGTCAACTATCTCATCCTACACGATGTGAAGCGCTTATTTCACATGGCTATCGAGGACGTGCCTGAAACCAAGAAGCTCTCACAAACAACCGGATGATTCGTTTCCTACTCCTCCTCCTACTGTCTCCTTTGCTGGCGGGGCCTATACTTGCTGCGGGGCCACGCAATATCGTGCTCATCATGGCCGACGACATTGGAATCGAAGGCTTCGGTTGCTATGGAGGGGAAAGTTATCAAACACCTCACATTGATCGACTCGCCTCGAAAGGATTGCGTTTCACGCATGCCTATTCGCAGCCGCTTTGCACGCCGACACGGTTGGAGATCATGACAGGGCTAGAGAACCATCGCAATTGGCAGGCCTTTGGGATCCTGCCTCGCGGTGCGCGCACCTTTGGCCATCTCATGCAATCGCTCGGCTACAAGACTGCCATTGCAGGGAAGTGGCAGCTTCAGTCCTATGATCCTCCGGAATTTCCAGGCGCGGCCAAGCGCCGCGGCATCGGCATGCATCCCAACGAGGCTGGATTTGATGGCTATGCGCTCTTTCATGCCTTACACACGGAAGACAAAGGGTCGCGTTACGCGAACCCGACCTTCCTTCAAGAGGGCGTCTTGCGCGAAACGTTGGACGGCCAATATGGCGAGGATCTCTGGATGGAGTATTTGCTAGACTTCATGGAGAAACATCGAGAGGAGCGCCAGTTCATCTACTATCCCATGGCGCTGCCTCATTGGCCGATGGTGCCCACGCCGTTGTCGAAGGCCTGGAGTGATCCCGAGCGACGCCTGGAGGAGAGCACAGATCACTTCCCTGACATGGTGCGATACATGGATGTGTTAGTTGGTCGTTTGGTCGAGGGTATTGCCAAGATAGGGTTGGCGGAGGACACGCTCGTCTTGTTCTACTCTGACAATGGCACGGATCGCCGGATCACCTCGCGATTCCGGGGGCAGAACGTGAAGGGGGGAAAGAACACCACGCGCCAAACGGGGATTCGCGTGCCCCTGATCGCCTACTGGCCGGGCACCATTGAGGCGGGCACTTGCGGGGATCTTGTAGAGGCGTCCGATTTCTTTCCCACCCTAGCAGAACTCGCCGATCACACGCTTCCGGAACATTGGCCCACGGATGGCGTGAGCTTCGCCCCTCAACTGATGGGGAAACAGGGAAATCCAAGGGAATGGGCCTATTTCTGGTATGACCCACGCCCTGGTTGGGACAAGCAAGACTTCAAGCGCCATGTCTTCGCCTTGGATCACTGCTACAAGCTCTTCCGTGATGGGCGATTCCTTGACATCGCGGGCGAGGGCGTGCGTGAAGAGCGTTTGGATAACGACGCGCTCACGGCAGAGGCGCAAGCAGCCCGCGAGAAGTTGATGACAGCGATCGCGACCATGGCGCGCGGGCCGCATGCGGACGCTGCCCAAGGTGAAGTCGATGCCTATGGCGATCCCATCAAGGAGTGAGTTGCTCGTCAGAGCATGACCGCTAGACTACCCGTCATGAAGCGATTCTTGCTCTTTGTTCTCGCGCTCGGATGGGCGAATGGTCCGGTGCTCGCTGAACTGGTATTCGATAAGGAACACCTCGTGCTCAAGCCCACGGTGGACCAGGAGGTCATCTCGGCCACTTACACCTTCACTTACAAAGGCGAGAAGCCGATTGTCGTGACGGAAGTGGATGCCAACTGTGGCTGCATCAATGCCAAGTCGGACAAGGAGCGGTATGAGAAAGGCGATGAAGGGAAATTGACGTTCGACTTTGAATTGGGACACCGTGAGGGCAAACAAGAAGCCCGTGTGTGGATGGGGTATCACGAGGAGAAGCCCAAGGTGAAGAGCCGAGGCATTGCCTTGCCTCCTGGGCCGTCCGGTGAAGACCCGAGCACGTTTCAAGCACCCTTGCTCAAACAGCTCACCGCAGAGATTCAGATTCCCATCGTCGTCAATATCGAGCCCAAGATGACGACCTGGGTCGTGGATTCGAAGCCTGAGCCCAAGGCCGTGAAGGTGACGATGAATCATCTGAACCCAGTCAAGCTCTTGGAGGTGAAGAGCAGTCGTGATGATGTGAAGATCGAAACCAAAGCCGTGAAGGAAGGAGAATCTTACATCATCACCATCACGCCAGGGAGTACGAAGAAGAAACAGATGGGCATGTTGACCCTGGTCACGGATTGCGCATTGGAACGCCACCAGAAGAAGCTCGCATTCTACAGCATCGCGGCCGAGACGCCTGCTGACGACGCGCCTTCGCTGGTGCCGCCTCCAGCTGCAGCCCTTGAGAACGGTAACTGAGTGTTAGTGTTGCGTCAGGTGAGCTCGCACGATCTTGCGAGCTGTCCCCACTTCGCAATTGGTATCTAACACTTCGCGTACCTCGCCATCGCAATCGAGTACGATGATTGACCCCGTCTTGCGGAAGCGTTGGAAGATGTCTTCCATGCCGAGGATGCGGCTGAGACACTCCGTCTGATGGGTGGCTGGCTTGGAACTGCGATCAAAGGTGATGAAGAGGACGGGCTCATTCATGAAATCCGCCTGAAGGCTGGCGAAAAGCGGCTCCAGTGCTTTGGAGCGTGAACAGCCATCGGCATGAATGCGGACGGCGACGAGATCGTGTTGATGCATCGCCTCCTGGGGGGATGCCGAGAACACCGCGGGATCTGCCGTCTCGACGATCGTGGTGTCGGGCTGCGTCTGGAGGTGGAACCACAGTGTGGTCATGAGCGAAACCAACGCCACGGCCATGGATCCCAGAGCGATGCATTTCCAACGGTAAGTGGTTCGCGCAACGGAGCACACGCGTAGGATTTCCGCCAGACGGGCTTCGGGGAGTTGGCGTTCTGCGTAATGCTTCCTCAGCAGTTCTTCGAATGCTTCCATGACCTTGGTGGGTATACCTAATTCGTACTTTGATGGGGAGAAGGATCTTGAGCCTTGTCTTCAAAGGCCGCCAAACGGGCTTTGGCTCGGGAGAGGATGTTGAGAATCGTGCTGCGTGGACGACTCCACATGTTAGCGAGTTCCGCCGCCGTGTAGCCTTCGATATAATTCAGGTAGATAGCCTCCCGTTCTTCTGGTTCCAATCGACTCAACTGCACTTCTAGATCCATCTTGGCTCCGAAGTGATCGCGGTGCGGAATGGGCGCTTCAAATTCTCGCGAAGGCTCTTGGAGGGCATCGATCGGCTCAAAAGTAATGAGTTTGCGGCGTCTCATAGCATCATAGAAGAGATTGCGAATGGTCGTGAGGAGGTAGGCGCGCGAAGCCAGACGTCCTTTCTTGGAAATCACGCGGAAACACGCTTGTTGCACGAGATCCTCGGCCTCATGGGCATCATGGCTCAAAGAGAGCGCAAATCGATACCCAGCCTGCATCAACTCCCGCTCATCGGCGGATGGCGCATCCTTAGGAGTCTTCATAGATGGAGGTAGTGGACCTGTTGAGCATAAAGGTGTTCTTATCAACCGACGAGTGAAGCGAACGCTTGATCCTGGCTAGGAGACACTTTTCTTAAAAAAAGTGGTGTCGCAAGAGGATCAGATGAACGGCTCGCTCGTTGATCATTTGGAGGAAACCCTCTGACGGAGGGCCATGCTGGTCTTCCGTCACTCACAACCAACCGAAAGAAAGACATTATTGTACCATGAAATCACTTATCGCTATCGCTACCTGCCTGCTCGCCTCGCTCGCCCTTGCCGCTGCTGCTGAATACCCTGACATCAGCATCAAGGAACTGAAGAAGGCAATCAAAGACAAGAAAGTGATCGTGCTCGACGTCAACGGTTCATCTTCGTATGCCAAGGGGCACATCCCCACCGCGATCGATTACGCCTCCAGCAAGGGTGAACTCGACAAGGTTCTGGCAAAGAAAGAGAAGGACACTTTGGTCGTGGCTTACTGTGGCGGTCCTAAGTGCAGTGCTTACAAGCAAGGCGCCGACAAAGCGAAGGAACTCGGTTTCACCAATATCAAGCACCTCTCTGCTGGCATCTCTGGATGGCTGCAAGCTGGTGAAGAAACAGAGAAAGTGAAGAAAGAAGCGAAAGCAGGCTAACTTCCGATCTCGTTTCGTTCATTATCCGGACGCCTCAATCAGGTGGCGGCGACGCTAGTCGTCGCCACTCGGTTGGGGCGTTCTTGTAGAATAAAGACTCATGAATAAGGAGGCCCAGCCACATGGCTCATGGAATTGGCTCACCGTGATCGCCGTCATCGGAGTCCATGGCCTTTTCGGAAATAGCCATGTCGTGAGGGCGATAGAGCGGCACCATGCGGATCCGGAACATCCGGCGCATGCCTATTGGGATCGGCCCTTAACGGACCCGTTCACAAAGCTCATGCCGCAACTGCGCTCGGGAGAGATCGCTTTAGATCAATCGAGCGAGAAGCAATTTGTGACCAGTTTATTGGAGGCCTTGGAGATTCCTCCAAGTTCTCAGTTGCTGGTCTTCTCCGCCACCAGTTTGCAACAGCCTCGCATCTCACCACGCAATCCTCGCGCGCTCTATTTCAATGAGAACCTTTATGTGGGTTGGGTGCCCGGTGGTCAGATTGAGATAGTTTCGATCGATCCTCAATTGGGAGGAATCTTTTATATCTTTGATATTCCCGAGCGCTCGCAGCCTCTGCGCATTGAGCGTTCGGAACGCTGCATGAATTGCCATGCGCGCAACCTCACCGGGCGCACCCCTGGATTGACCATCAAGTCCGTGATTCCAGGACCGAATAGCGGTAGCCTAGACGCTTTCCGCCTGGAAACCACAGGACATGCTGTGCCCTTTGAAGAGCGATTCGGTGGCTGGCACGTTTCCGGGCGGCATCGCATTCAGAAGCATTTGGGGAATCTCACAGGCTACTTCAAGAATGGCGAATTACTCACCAAGCCGAACCCCATGGGTGAGCGATTCGATGTGAAGGACTACCCCGTGCCGACCAGTGATATTCTTGCGCATGTGATCTTTGAACATGAGATTGGATTCAATAATCGGGCCATTGAACTGACCTATCTGGCGAGGGCTCTCGCGCATGAGAGCGGCGATTCACTTACGGAAGAACAAGAGATCGAGTTGAGCACCTTGACTCGTGACTTCGTGCGGTATCTGTTCTTTGTCGATGAGGTGGGCCTTCCCGAGGGTGGGATTGAAGGGGATCCTGCATACAGGGGGGCCTTCCTGTCGCGTCGTGTGCCAACCGCAGATGGGCGATCGTTGCGTGACCTTGATTTAAAAGCGCAGATCTTCCAATATCGGTGCTCCTACATGGTCCACAGCGTGGCGTTTGATGGATTCGCGCCAACTCTTAAAGCGAGAGTTCTTGAGGAAATGGGGCGAGCGCTTCAGGAGGGCGCACCGGGATATGAGCATCTCTCTCCATCAGAGAAAGCAGACATTCATGCCATTCTGATGGAAACGCTTCCGGCCTATGCCGAGAAGCAGCCATAGTCTTGTCAAAGTTCCCCAGATTGGATAGAAAGCGTTCATGAATCGCGACTTTCCTCGTCCTGCCTCGCACTGTGGTTCTCTCGACCGCCGTGCTGCTCTAAGATCCATGGCGGCCTTTGGAGGCGTCACCGCGCTAACTGCCGCCACGGGTGCAGCCCAAGAGAATGCTCAGCCTACCCCTGATGCGCGCCGAGCGTCGCCCAAGCGTTATAAGATGAAGAAGGCGATCAATCTTTGGGCCTTTCCCTATCCTGACAAGATGACTCTTAGAGAGTGTCTGCAATTGGCGAAGGATGCGGGCTTCGACGGCGTTGAGTTGAATTATGATCCCGACGATTCGCTCGGAAGCGATCTCCAACCCAAGGCGGGCACGAAAGACTTCGAGGCGATTCGCAAGATGGCCGATGACATTGGGATTGCCATCAGTGGATTGTGTTCCTTTGCATTCTGGCCGTTTCCGCTTTCGAGCAATGACGATGCCAAGCGGTCCCATGGATTGGAATTGGCGGGCAAGATGGCTCAGGCCGCGCATGATTTGGGCACTGAGAATTTGTTGGTCGTTCCCGGGGCTGTACACATCCCCTGGCGCGATGATCATGAGCCCGTTCCCAATGATGTTTGCGATCAACGGGCGAAAGAAGCGGTGAAGGCACTCTTACCGCAGGCGGAGAAATTGGGAGTCTACCTGAACATTGAGAATATCTTCTTCAACGGATACCTCATGACTCCGATGGAGATGAATGCCTTCGTCGATAGCTTTGAGAGCGATCACGTGCGCGTCCATTTCGATACGGGCAATATCATGGAATACCAGTTCCCTGAACACTGGGCACGGCTGTTAGGAAAACGGACCAAGAATGTCCACCTGAAGGAGTTCACGAAGAAAGGGACAGATCACTCGCTTGAAAGCTTTCGTCCTCTGCTAGACGGCACCACCAATTGGCCCGCGGTGATGGAGGCGCTCGACGGTGTCGGCTACGACGGATACCTTACTTTCGAATACTTTCATCCCTACCTCCATTATCCAGAGGCGCTGATCTACCAAACGTCGGACTCTCTCGATCGCCTTTTAGGGATCGTCTAGTGTGAAAGCTGTATAGCGGATCCGCCTTATGGTCGGATCAAGCGGATCGACCCTGTGAACGGATCCAACTGCACCGTTGCGAAGTTATCCGGGATCTCCGCGCCCTTCTCCTTCTTCTCATCGACCAGTGTCACATACCACTGTTTGGCTGCGCCGAGGTTCGTGGATCCCGAGGGAGTGAAGTCGAAGGCCACATACTGGGCATCGAGGGGACGATTGCGCTTGTAGGGCACCGTGCCTCGAGACTTCTGCAAACTGAGGAGAGTCGAGATCCGGTCACTATCGGCAAAGACAATGGGTGGAGGCAGTTTCCGGAGAGGTGAAATGGGTTCCATGGATTCCACATTCTGATTCACGCTGCCTGCATTGCGATCACTGCGATCGAACGCGGAGTAGCGGAAGAACTGGTAGGCACGAAATTTATCCTCGTCGCCAGGGAGCGTGGGATCTTTGTATTGAAAGATTCGGACCTGGATCGGAGCATTCTCTTTCTGGGCCTGGAGCTGCGCGAACGCCAATTGCGACCGGAGAAGGTCGGCAGATTGGGTCAATTTATTCGCTTTCAGGGCGCCCGTGATCGCTGGCACGGTGAAAGCCATCATGATGCCGATGATGGTGATCACGATGATGAGTTCAATCAACGTGAATGCTCGAGAGCGGGAAGGGGAGAGACGGGTATCCAGGTGCATGTCTTGCAGTAACGTAAGGTTGGAGCCTATGCGGGGCAAGGAAGATCCATTAGGCGTCGTCCTGTTCGCCGCGACGAATCCAGTTCGCTTCGCGCATGGCCACCGTGGTGGAGAAGATGCGGTTATTGATGCGGCGATCGAGCAATTGTTCTTCGACCAATCGCAAATCACGTTCCAGATTCTTTGGTTGCTTGAAGAGTCCTGAAGGAATGAGTGACGGAGGATTGGCGCCGCGCTCTTCGCGTGCTGCCGAAGGCTCATCGATCGCGATCATGGTGACACGGATCAAGGAAGGGAGGAGGTGCAAATTATCTTCCCCTTGGCTGGAGTCGCTCTTCTTCTCACCCAGGCCATCACGCGAATTGTAAGCATAGCCATTCTGGTAGAAGATCTCACTAGCAGAGGCCCCTTTCTCCGGCACCGCTTTCATCGGCGTGAGGACCAGCATGAGGATGTTCTCTGCCAATGTCCGTTTGACCAGGAGCGACTTGGCACCACCACCCATGAATTGCGCAAACCACTTGTTATCCGTGATAGACTGTGACTTACGGCGCTGTTCAGCATCTTCGTAGATCTCGAAGTTCTCGGAGGGCAAACGGAATTCCTTCAAACGATAGCGGAATTTCGGCTGCACCCGTCCACGAAGGAAGGCGGGCAGGGACTCGCGATCATCCCCGAATTCGACAAAGAATCCCCAGGCATTGAGTAATTCAGTGAATTGCCGATAGTCTTTCTCCACCACATAACCGAAGGGAGCTTGAAAGAAGATGCCGTGGCCAGGAAAGACGGTGGTTGGCCGCTGGGTGAGCTTGGCTGTTTCGCCCATGACGAAATGGAGCTCGGATTGGCGCACGTAATCGGTGGGGCGGAGACTGTTATCGTATTCGTAGTCCCAGTAGGTATTCAATGTTGCTTGCCGCACGCGCCTTGAAATGGACTCAAAGGCGAGGCGTGCCTCGCGGAATTGATTGGCTTCCGATGAGGCGCGTGTCCATGTGCGCTGCGTCTGGTCGACCATCGAAAAGATCATGAGCAGCAGGACGATCATGATCGTGATCGATACGAGCAATTCGATCAACGTGAACCCACGTTGCGATTTGGAATGAGGATGTGTGAGAGTCATCTCGTTGGAGGTTTGAGAGTTGGTGCCTGAGGTAGGGGTAGGGCTAATCTTTCTGCTTCTGCTCATCCATACGGGCGATGACCGTCGAAACCTTCTTGTAGCGATCATCGGTCTCCGCCAGCATTTGCATGTTCACGCTCTCCCCGCGGGAAGGTCCCATGTAGATCGTGATCCGCTTGGCATAGTCGTTCCGAACTTCGGTCTGCCCGGGAACAAAGATCCCCTCCAGCTCGACCTCGATTTCGGCTGTGTAGACGCGCTGGGCATCCTGACTGACGACGTTCCGCACGCGCGTGCCCTGGTCGTCATACTCGCGCTTTTCTCCATCAAGAAGCTCCATCTCCTCCCATTTCATCAGCTGAACGTCATTGATAATGTCCTCACTGATCCTCGCCATCGATGTCATGATCCGGGAATCACGCATCTGGTCGAGGCTCATGGGGAGGAGTCCGAGGAGAGCGATCATCACTGTGGCACAGATTCCCATGGCGATCGTGACTTCAATCAGGGTAAAACCTGCTTGACGCTGGGGACTGGAATCGGGAGAAACGTTCATGAAAGGAAGGTGGCTTGTGAGGACCGTAGGGAATGGAGGCCAGTTTGGCAATCCCAATCATCAATGAATTTACATTGAGAATACATCGCAAGCCGGTTTCGGCCAGTGGAAATTCGCGCAGAAGGAGTGCTTGGAAGGCGGAGGCGCAATGCAAGTCCCTAATCGTTAGGTGGTTAATTAGTTCGGCGGTGATGAGAGAGCGTCGTCTGCGTGGGGATTCGTGCTCCCTCCTTGGCGGCAATTCTTGTATGGTCTTTGTATGTATTGCCTTGACTTCACGGCCTTCCCTTGTCAACACTACCTTGGCGAAACGTGTTTCGTCCCGTCTCCCGCCTTAGAATACACCTCTAACCTCCTATGAAATTAGCCATCCAACCACCCTCCAAGGAGCGGCCAGGGACCAAGACAAAGCAGCGCGGCGTCGCGCTCGTCACGGTCATGTCGATCCTCTCCGTGCTCACGGTCCTGAGTGTGGCCATCATCAGTCTTGCTGGTAATGAGCTGCGGTCGGCCAAGAGCTATTCGGACTCCGTGCGCACACGGCAGCTCTCAGAATTTGTCACCAGCCTGGTCATTGGGCAGATCCGGGAGGCGACCCGGACAGATAAGACCTTCGGTGGCGGCCTCTTCGGAAGTGGGGCAGCCATTGCCCTCTGGTCCTCGCAGCCCGGCATGATCCGGACTTTCCAAGATGAGGGAAAACTTCGAGAAGCTTTTAAACTCTATTCGTCTGCCAAGATGAATCTGACGGACGAGCGAGAGATTCAGCTCGAGTTGGACTCGATTCGTGGCTGGGAGAAATCCCCTGAGCGCTTTGTGGACCTCAATCTTCCCGCGATTGCCTACAATACGAAGGGGCAGGAGGTGAACCGCTATTTCCCCATCATCGATCCTCGCGCCAAGACTTTGGATAAAGTGGAGGCGTTTGATTTCGAGAACTTTCCCGGAGTGCGCGAAGATAAACGTCTGCCCATGCCGGTGGAGTGGATCTATCTGTTAGAGGATGGCAAGATGGGGACGTTGGATGCGTCCGGAAAATTTGTCAGCACGGATCCCACCGCGCAGCCGGATGATCGCAACCCGATCACGGCTCGGATCGCCTTCTGGACCGACGATGAAACGTGTAAGATCAATGTGAATACGGCCGCCGAGGCGATTCCGTGGGATAAGCCGAAAGCCAATACCGATTGGGGCAAGCTCTGGTCTGTCTACCAGCCTGTGATTCACGAGGTGCAACGGTATCCAGGGCACTCGGCGACGACCTGTCTGAGCGCCTTGTTCTTCCCGAATCAATATATTGATGGTCGTGGCGACAACGAATTGAGCAAGACGGAGCTGCAAGCGCTCTTGGAGATCACCCCGAAGGTGGAATGGGGCGGCACGGAAGATGGGAAGACGAAGGGGGCAAAGCGTTTGGAGTATGATACGGACCGCCTTTATGCTTCAGTGGATGACATCGTGTTTAATATCAAACGCGAGGATAACAAATTCATCGATCTCTTGCCAGACGGTCTTGAGCGCTTCGAGCGCGCCAAAGGTTTTGTGACGGTTCGGAGTCAAGGTCCTGAATTGAATGTTCATGGACGTCCTCGGATTTCGCTTTGGGCCTTCCATGAGGATAAGAGCGACCGGAACCGCACGACTCTCGACTCTACCATCGAATTCTGCACGAGTCTGGGACCAAACGGACGCTACAAGTTCTTCTTCCAACGGCGCGATGCGACGTCGCGTCATGCCGAATTTTACAGCCGTGCTAGTCGGTCTAACGTCGACCTTTACATGTATCTAATGGCGCAGGTGTATAAGAATGTGCCCAGCTATGGGAAGTCCCTCGCACAAAAGTACGGAGCGAAGAAGCGCGCGCCCTTCAAACCGACCTATTACAAGGACGACAAAGAGTATAAGCTCGATCACTTCTGCATCGCTCTCCAGATGTTTGATTACATGCGTCAGGTGAACATCCACGATGGCAACCTCGCCGAGCCTTATGCTGATTTCAGCCCAGGTGCCAACAGTGGCTTCGGTCAGATTTCTGGGATCAACTTGATTGGCCGTAATTTGACTTCGGACAATGGTAGTAGCCAGCAGAGTTCCAACTGGGACAAGGAAACGTTGGAGCCTCGCGGTGCTGGCCGGATGTTTACGGTATCCGAGGTCGCTTTGGTCATGTTCATCACGGGTGAATTGACGCTAAAATCAATTTCAGAGGATGGGAACACGGCTACGGTAACTGGTAAAGTCGGTCCTGACACTGATGTGATCGAACGCATTGTTGCCAACCGACACCCCGAATATTCGCGCTGGCGGGGTCGAAAGTTCACACAAGCAGACGTGGGCCACAAGTTTTCTTATGTGGAAACGGGAATGATTCCTGAGACTTTTTGCGTGGCGCAGGGCTTCCACCAGATCCATCCCAAGCAGACCTTACGAATCCTTACTGGGGGCAAGGGCTACGAAGGTGGCTTTGGCACGCCGGGGTCCGATGAAGGTGGCCTTAAGATAAATGGGATCCCCCTCCAGTTGTGGGGTGAAAGTGTGGAAGCCAATCAACATGATGGGCCAGCGATTTATACTACAGATGCAAGTTCTCCGGACGCCCGTCAAGACCTGCCAGCTGGCTGGTATGGATGGGGCGGTACTGGAGGTTATCGCCTTTTCCGTTTCGGCACGTTTACTGGATTCCGCGAAGGAGCACTTGGCTTCCATGGAAATGAGTTTTTGGCCAATGGTCAGGGACCGCTCTCGCACTTCTATTGCCAGACGCCGGTGATCCTCCGGGACGACGAAGACTTTGTGCTCACTCAGGACAATCCGATTCAGTTGGTCATGTATGACCAGGGTGCCCAGGGTGCGAGTACGGGGAACCTCGTGCAAGTCTTCAACCTCCGCTGGGTGCAACCGGGGGAGAAGCTCTCTCTCCCTAGACCTCAGAGGAATTCGTCTACGTTCGCCGGCTGGACGCGACGATTCCGCGACGCTGCATCGGCGAGTGCTCGCGTAAGGCCAGTGTATGTTTTGGAGACGGGACAAAACAGGGAACTTGTATGTAGTTTGGTGCCATCACATGGTGACGTCCGTTTGATCGCGACCAAGCGGAACGTTCCCAGTGAGCTCTTCCGCCTTCATCCTCGCACAGGGCGAACGCACGCTTCGCATTCGCTCACTTGGTCGATCTATCCAGGAAGCACGACTATCGCACGGTTTGGCACCTTCTCCATGCAATTGGCTGGCCGGAGCTTGGCGGATGTGAAGTATGACGAGGAAATGCAGCCTGATTTCTGCTGGGATCCGACCCGTGAGCGGCAGAAGGATTATGCACCACTTCTCGCCGAGGGGTATGAGTTCCCCATTGATCCCTCGATCACACGTGACTTCGATAACGGCATCGGTGGATGCACGGATGGAGCCTACATTAATAAGCCTGATGACGGCGCCGATGACGTGCCCGGGTCCAGTGTGTTCAATCAGAAGTATCCTTACTTCGAGGCTGGTGAGTGGAAGAAGGGGCAGAGTTACGAGGACCGGAACCTGGAGAACTTCAATCCCAACCGGATGGTGCCTTCCGCTGGCATGTTTGGTTCCTTGCCGAGTGCTTCTCAAGCTGGAGCACCCTGGACGACGTTGCTCTTCCGTCCCAACGTGGCCCGCGACGGTCACCTTAAGCGCAATGCCCACTTGGGTGAGGCCGGTAATGGGCTTCGCTACTCTGGCGATATGACCACAGTGGACGGCTTCGAGGTGCCGCAGATGAAGTCCGTGCACGGCGACGAGAAGCTCCCACCAGATCACATTTGGATGGACTTCTTCTGGATGCCTATCGTGGAACCCTATCCAATCAGTGAGCCCTTCGCGACGAGTGGCAAAGTGAATCTGAACTATCAGATGCTTCCCTTCAGCTACATCAAGCGGGCCACCGCATTGGCAGCAGTCTTCAAGTCTGAGCGTGTACTCGGCATTCCAAATACTGCGGGAAATCGTTACAAAGACGATTCCAAACAAGGCCATGAAGGTTGGCACCACAAGATCGACATGGACTTCGAGAAAGGCACGCTCGCTCAGTGGGAGCACAAGTTTGAGCAAGGCAAGGTGTTCCGCACCGCGACCGAGGTCTGCGAGATGTTCCTCTATCCCAAGGACGAAGATGTTTCTTGGGATGAAGACAGCAAAGGCATCCGCCGCTGGTGGGATAAGCATCGCCTCAGTGGTGATAACATCATCGAGCAGCCCTACGCGAACATCTATCCGCGGGTCACAACCAAGTCGAATACCTTCAAGGTCTACATGACGGTTCAGTCCTTGCAGAAGGTGCGTGGGACGCCAGCGAATGAATTCGTGCCTGGCCAAGATCAGGTCACTTCGGAATACCGTGGCTCTGCCGTGATTGAGCGCTTCCTCGACCCGACGGATCGTGACATCCCGGATTACAAGAACGAGCGCATTGAGAACACTGCGGAAAGCTTAGAGCAATTCTACCGCTACCGCGTGGTCAACGTGCGTCAGTTCTCGCACTAACAGTTGCTACATATTTCGCGAAAGGGAGAGGTTAACCACCTCTCCCTTTTCGCGTTTTTTGAAGGCGTGGTTGCCGCATCTTGTTCGCAGTTCTGGCATGGACCTTTGTCTCAAAAGGCTAGACTGGACTACAAATTAATCTAGCATAGCCCCTAGCTTTGAGTGCGTGGAGCATTCTCATCTCTCATCGGCTTGGCAGCGCATTGATCGTGGCGTGCACGACTTGGTTGATGGGAGTGCCGTCAGCGGCGCGGGCCTTCACCTGAAGAGAAATGGCTGGATGAACGATCACGCGCGTGACTTTTCCCGTCTCTGGATCGCGTTCCGTGCGCGCTTCCAGACGTTCGCGCTCGATTCCAGGAATGATGATGTCCAAGGTCCGGGGATCGCGAAGCGATACGGTTCCTGTTTGGTGGTTGGTGAGTGGCTTGCCTTCGGTAGGTTTGTCAGGTTCTCGCACATAGGTGAAATGATCTGGAATGCTGGAAGGATCGAGAGGGCTGGCGAAGGTGAGTTGAATCCCATTCGGAATCGCTGCCGCCTGGTGGATCCAGTGACAGCGGCCTCCGGTGTGGCGTAGACGATAGATGGCCCCATCCAAAGGCGCATTGGTGTCCCAACCACGTTTGCAAGCAATGTAGAGTTGCCCATCGAGGGGATGGACCTGAGAACGCATCGGCGCTGAACGGAAGACGAAGGGCAGTTGGATGGCAAAACCGTTAGGATGGGGATCCAAGTCTTGGGTGAGGCAATAGAAGGCCACATGCCGGCTGTAGGAAGTGTGAATGATCGCGCCTGAGAGCGGTCCCCATCGCTTGGGATCCGTCCAACATTGGCTTGTGCTAGAGCTGTCCACGCTGGCGGGAAGCACGACGAGCATGGGCTCCGTGCGTTCACGCTCGAATCCATAGGAACCCCCTGGTTTGACGAGGGCAAAGCCATTGTAGATAGCCACCGCACTGGGATTGTCCGCCACGGTGATCCATCCGTTAGGCCCCACGCCAAGGCCATTGGGATTGCGGAAATCGTGGGCGATGATTTCACTCTGGCCTCCGGTGGGAGACACGCGAACGACCCCGCCTTCGAGAGGAGATTTGTAGGCCCCTTGAGCAAAGTAGAAGTAGCCATTGGCATCTACCTGGAGGTCATAGCTGAAGGCGTGATAGCTGGCGCCAATCTCATTCGTGTCTTCGTAGAAGCTTTCGTAATAGTCTGCCTCGCCATCGGCGTTGAGGTCATGGAGCCGGGTGATGCGGTCGCGTCCTCTGACATAAACCTTGTCATCGACCACTCGCAATCCAAGCGGCTCGTAGAGTCCGCTTGCGAAGCGCGACCAGGTGAGGACGCTTGGATTCTCATCTTCCCAAGAGACGATCCAAACATCGCCGCTCAAGGTAGAGGTGGCGATTCGGCCGTCCGTAAAGAAATCCAAGGCGGTCAGCCGCATCCAGCTTCCATATGGATTGGCTAACGGAACAGCTAATTCATCTGCCGCGTAGCCGTTCACGGCTTCGCCCATGGTCACGTGAGTCTGCACCGTTTGGGGCCAGCGACGTGGTCCTCCTTTAAGATAGGAATTAAGTGTTTTGTCAGGGTTGGTTGCCTTTGTGGGCGCTTTGCCAGGGTGGAATGCGAATCGATGGACGTGCGATTGTTCCGATGGGGGGAAGGAAACGGGTTCTGTGTCGTGGGCGAACAGACACGTGATCGCATCCCTTCCAGGACCGATTTCGAAACTCCGATGCAAGGTGCTGTCCTCGCCTAGTGAAGGCATTTCCAAGATCGCGCGATCCCCTACGGCATAGTGCAACACCACGCGATCGCCGTAGAGGAAATGTCCTCGGAACCTTCGTGTGCCCCCGGTCCATCCAATCGCATCGACGTGATGATAGAGAAGTTCTCCGCTGGGCATCATGGGGCGACTTCCCTTGTAACTGGTGTGGTGAGTATCTTGTGTGTCTGCTAGCTTATCCCCTTTCCAAATACCGCTGATCGACAAGCGAGCTGTATCGTAGCAAATGACAAACCCATCGGGCAAGGCGACCATGAGAGCTTTCTCCGTCGTGTCCTCGATGTAGGCAGCGTTCTTGTCTTTGATAGGGCCGTAAGCGACCGCGTATTGGAGGAAGGGCCCATACTGCATGCGCGTGCCGCCTGAGCCATCGATCAAACCGGGAGCAAGATCGACGGTGGGGGTTTGGGCATCAGCCATTTCGGCGTCCGCTTGCGCGCGTGCGGGAAGCGCCTGGTAGAAGTCAGCGGTTGTTTTGAAATACTGTGAGGGATTGTTAGGCTTGAGGATGGATTCCCGGAGGAAATGCACAATTTGGTAGCGCTGAGTCGGATCGAGGATGCCATCCCATCGGAACATCAGCCCATTTCCATAGCTGATGGTCTTCCACAGCGCATAGGGATCCGTCCCAAACTTGAGTGGATCGGAGGCGAACTTCCGCGCGAGGGGGTTCAGCGCTAAAGCCCCGTCCGCTCCATGACAGGACGCGCAGTGCAGCGTGTAGAGCTGCTTGCCAGCCGCGATATCAGAGGGCTGCAGGCGCTGAATGGCCGAGACATGGTCAAAAGAAAGCTCCTCCCCGACAAGGTTCCAGGAACCTGCGAGGAGGAGCGAAAGGTTGAGAAGGCAGACGCGCATGAGGAGAGGAGATCATGAATCGCCTCCCTTGCCAATGCTGCGCCGATCTCAGTGCGTGTGGTCGTGTTGCACCGAGCCAACGATTTCGTCGAGGCGCTTGGAGACCTTCTTAATGTTGATCACATTGTCGATGATCACAGCCTCCGACTGCTCAGGGAAACTGAAGATCAGGCGTCCCGAGCGGACGAAAGGAAGGTAGTATTCCATCACGTCGTGGATCTCCTTCGTGTAACGCATGCGCATGGTGTCATAACGCTGCTGACGCTCTAGCATGCCGCCGACGACGACCACTTCGTTAGGCTCGACACGCACATAGTGGAAGCGTGTCACCAGGATGGACATGAGCATGAGCGCTACCCATACGAGGAAGACGCCGAGGTAGAACTGTGGATTGGCCATGGGCGTGATGAAATCCAGCCACGCGAGGAGCTTTGGTAAGAAACCAGTCGTGATATTGAGAATCCATATCAAAAGTGCTAGGATGACAATTGCAGAGGAGTAGATGATGGCCCAGCGCACGTCGAGATCCACACAGATGGAGAAAAGTGAGAAGAACAGTGCAATGAGAAAGATCACTGCCAGGGTGCGGTCCACCCGCTTCTTCTCCAACTCCTCCGCTTCCGCATCCACCGTCGTCACCGCGACATCACCAGCTTCCTCGGCGTCCGCCATCTGGGCAGGCAGAGTCGTCTGGCGTCCCGCCGTAGCGGCCTGTGGATCTGCTTCAGGCAATGCCTCAACCTCTTCCACTGAGGCTTCAGCCTTCTTCTCAAACGGGTAGTCTCGCAAATCACTGCTACCGGCGATGTGGGAGACGATGCAGCAGATGAGAGCCACGATGGCCATCGGATAGAGGACCGGCGTCTTGGGCCACATCCGAATCTTGATGGAGCGCGGTTGCGGTCGAGAGGGTTCCGAAGTCACGGAAGCCGGGGCAGAGTGAGCGTGTTCGTCAGACATATGATCAGAAATGTGAGGCGAGAATGAGGACTCGCAGGATTCTAGAAATAACAGCACCGGGGGCAAGATTCAACCGGAATGCCGAGCCTCGGCGGTATAAAAACAGGGGTGATTTCTAACGCAAGAGCTCGGGAACCACCTTCCCGGCAACATCCGTGAGACGGAAATCACGCCCTTGAAATCGGTAGGTCAGCGCTTCGTGATCCACGCCCAAGCAATGCAAGGCCGTGGCGTGGAAATCATGGACCGCTACCGGATTCTCCTCCGCGTGGAATCCGAAGGGATCGGTAGCTCCGTAGACAGTTCCCCTGCGGATGCCTCCACCGGCCATCCACATGGTGAATCCGTGAGGGTGATGATCGCGTCCCCATAAGCGTCCCGCCCCTTCCACCACAGGCGTCCTCCCAAATTCACCACCCCAGAGGATCAGCGTTTCCTCTAACAATCCGCGACGCTTCAGATCCTTGATCAATCCTGCAGTGGCGCGATCGATGGCTCGGCATTGTCTCGGCAGATCCTTGACGAGCGATTCATGCGCGTCCCAACCCATGTCATAGAGTTGGACAAAGCGCACGCCGCGCTCCACGAGACGCCTGGCTAAGAGACAATTGTTCGCATACGAGCGCTCTCCAGGACGCGCGCCATAAAGGGCCAAGGTTTCGTTAGTTTCTTGGGAGAGATCAGTGAGTTCAGGTACGGAGGCCTGCATGCGGAACGCCAATTCATACTGTTGGATGCGTGTGAGGATCTCCGGGTCCGCGAAGTCGCGATGATGTCTGGCATTCATCCAACGGATGAGATCGAGCTCGGTGCGCCGCCGTGCTTTCGAGATTCCCGGCGGGCGACGCAGGTGCAAGACTGGATCCCCAGCTGGACGAAATTCCACTCCTTGATGCTGGGTGGGAAGGAATCCGCTGCTCCAATAATTGTCTAACAGAGGCTGCAATTTAACGCCGGAAGTCAGAACGACAAAGGCGGGCAGGTCTTCATTCTCAGAACCCAGACCGTAGCTCAGCCAAGATCCCATGGTGGGGCGGCCCACACGCTCATGCCCCGTGTTGAGGTAAGTGACCGCCGGATCGTGATTGAAGACGTGGCTATGGAGAGAGCGCACCACTGCGATCTCATCAATGATCTCGGCCGTGTGCGGAAGGAGCTCAGAAACCGGAATCCCCGATTGCCCGTGCTTTTGGAAATGATAGGGAGACGCCTTGAGCTTGGGCTTGCCGGACTGACGGCTGATCTGAGCAAAGTGGACGCCCTTGGTGAGTTCGTCAGGAATGGGCTGCCCGTCACGACGTGCCAATTCAGGTTTGGGGTCGAAGAGATCCACATGCGAGGGGCCGCCCGACATGAAGAGAGCGATGACGTGTTTGGCGCGCGGTAGTGATTGGGAACGGGCACCGGCACCCCGCGGTGATAGCAAGGATGCCAGCGCTGCAGTGCCGATTCCTTGCGCCGAGCGACCGAGAAAGTGGCGCCGTGTCCATGCTTCTGCTAGAGGGTGCGTGGTCATTCGCGAGTGAGAAATTCGTCGAGATTCAGCAACACTGTGGCCAGGATGGCCGCGCGTTCATCGGCGGGCTGCTTTAACAGGAGAGCGCTCCAGTAGGCGTATTCTTCCGTGTTCGGGAGTCGGTTGAGCGCCGCGAGGAAAGCCTGTTCGAGACGGGCCGAGTGCGGCAGACGGTCGAGGTGTCCGGCGAAAGCTAATTGTGCTTCCACCATGGCAGGATCGTTCAGCATGGCCAATGCTTGTAAGGGAGTGTTAGTCAGGCTGCGCGTCACGGTGCAGGTTTCGCGCGTGGGGGCATCAAAGGTTGTCATCGCGGGATGGGGAGCCATGCGCTGCCAGAAGGTATAGAGAGAGCGCCGGAAACGATCGCTTCCGGTGCTCTCTTCCCACTCTCCAGCAGTCGCATCGCGGAATTGTCCCACGCCTTCTGGCTGCGACGGAAAGACCGAGGGACCTCCCATGGTGGGCACTAACAAACCACTGACTGCCAATGCCTGATCGCGCAAGGTCTCTGCCGTGAGACGGAAACGAGGGGCACGCGCGAGCCAGCGGTTCTTGGGGTCCTGCTCGTGCAGATCGGTGCGGAAGGCGGAGCGCTGGCGATACACCGTGCTGGTGAGGAAGTCTCGGTGCAGACGTTTCAATGACCAGCCGCCTGATTGAAAGCGTCGCGTCATCCAGTCTAACAAGTCCGGGTGTGACGGGGCTTCTCCGTATTTCCCAAAGTCATTGGCCGTTCGCACAAGGCCATGATGGAAGAACTGTTGCCAGGCGCGATTCACTGCCACGCGTGCTGTGAGGGGGTGTTCATCAGCAATCAACCATTGGGCGAAAGAGAGTCGATTCCATTCCCGCTCGGTGCCATCATCGAACACAGCGGGAATGCCAGGGAGAACGCGTTCGCCACGCATTTCATAGTTGCCTCGCAGATGGACAAAGGTTGGGCGAGGCTCTAACAGGGTGTCCATCACTTGCGCATCAACCGCAATGGTGTCGCCATGAGCATTCTTCCGGGAAACCGTGAGCCGCGGTCCATGTACATGAAACGTCTCGCCGTAGTGCGGCACCTGATTGAAGATTGCGAAGAGGCCATAGTAGTCCTTCTGTGAAATAGGGTCATGGGTGTGATCATGACATTCGGCACAGGCAATGCTCAGGCCTAACCAAACCTGCCCTGTCACGTCTAACCGATCCACGACTCCGCGGACGCGGAATTCTTCTTTCCGTGGATTGTTCCCTAACGCTTGCATGGAATTGCGGTGGAAGCCGGTGGCGATCTGCTGTGCTTCGCTTGCGCTTGGCAGGCGATCGCCTGCCAGTTGTTCCAGGGTAAACTGATCGTAGGGCATGTCGGCGTTCAGCGCATCGATCACCCAATCGCGGAAGAGCCACATCGTCCGTGGTTGATCGGCCGCATGGCCGGTCGTGTCTGCGTAGCGCGCGAGGTCGAGCCAGTCTTGCGCCATCCGTTCGCCATAGAATGGTGAGGCCAACCACCGATCCACGAGGCGGTCTAGCGCATTCAAGGAATCGTCATTCTGATAGGCCATGCGTTCGGAAGGACTCACGGGAAGCCCACGCAAATCCAGGCTCAGCCGCCGGGCGAGGCGGTCAGGATCTGCCTGAGGACTTAGGGCGATTCCCCGCGCCTTCACACGGTGCCACACAAAGGCGTCGATTGGGTGGCGAAGATTCGCTGCTGGTGACGTGCGGGGAACGGGGACGGCCTTCGGGGCTGAGAAAGCCCAGTGGGGCGCGTCCTCTCCGTTTACAGAGGCCCATGCCATCCCAAGCAGGGCACAGACGAGACGTAAACCGAGGCGAGGCATCACGGCACGATAGAGCGTTGGCAATGAGAATGGCAAATGCCATGCTTTGGTCCCCTTCGCTGTCATTGTCATGAAGTCATTTCAGTCATTCACCCTCGCGCTTGCCGTTCTGATGGCGGTGGGTTGCCAGTCCTTTGATCGCACGTGGCGGAAGGCCACCGCCGCGCCCATGCCGCAAGACTTTTCGGGGCCATGGGAAGGGGAGTGGGTGAGTGAGGCCAACGGCCACCGTGGGAAATTGCGCTGTGTCGTCACGCCGGGAGCGGCACCCTCTGATCCGTGCGCGTTTCACTACTGGGCCACCTGGGGCATCTTTCGTGGGAGCTTCACCACCGCCTACCCAGTGACGTCCGTTGGCCAAGGGCGTTGGCAATTCAAAGGTGCCTCCGACTTGGGTACTCTCGGCGGTGTGTATCACCACGAAGGGGAAGCAACGACCGAGCGCTTTCAGGCCACTTACCAATCCTCTCGAGGCGATCACGGAACGATGACCATGGCGCGCCCTTGAGCTGAGATCAGGTCAGGGAAGGTGGTGAAGCATCGTATCGGTTTCGACGATCGTGCCACCACAGACCGCTTGTGAGGCGTAGAGAGACGCCCGATGCGTCGTCTCCGAATAGTCGGCCTGAGCATCCTCGATCTGAATGACCTGGAACCCCCGGTCTGCGGCGTCACGCGCAGAGGTCTCCACGCATTGGCTGGTGGCGAGCCCTCCAAAGGCGAGCGTCGTCAGGTTGTCGTCCCGCAAACGCTGTTCAAATGCCGGGGCTGAGGTGAAGACGGAGTAGGTCGTCTTGCAGAAGCTGTCCTCGGCAACGGGTGCTAGGTCAGGGGCCACTTCAGAGAGAGGATCGCTTTGCAGTGGGTAGAGATTTGGAAAACCGTGGCGCTCAGCTTCCCGGTGGGCACGCGCAAAGGTGTGATGAAGGTCGGAACGATCGGCCGCTTTCCCACAGAGTCTGAGGTAGAGAACGGGGCGCCCGTGTTCGCGGAAAGCGGCAACCAGGCGTTGGAGATTGGGAAGAACCGTCTGGGCGCACCGTCGATGGATGTGGGAGAGGCACTCTGGGTCGATGCACGTGTGGAATCGGCCGAAGTCAGAGTCGGCTTCCAGATAGTAACGCTGCATGTCGACGACGACGAGGGCTGAGGCATCCAAACGCATGGGCATGCGGGGGATAATGCCAAGTCTTAGACCTCACAAGCAAGGGCCGGATTGATTCAGTTTCTTAAAATATAAATATTTATAATTTATATCTTGAAAGTAGGACATTCTCATAAACTATAGAAACTTTGACTTTGACTGGAAAGAATCACCAATGCGGATAGCTTCTGAGAATACGATCATTTCCTGGAAAAGCGACTTCCTTGTCTAAAATTATTGATAAATTATACATCTAGTCTAATTTCCACGATAATCTTGAATTTATCCTGCGATGACAAACAAGCAGTCAGGAGCATTAATCCCCCTAGGTAGTCTTGCGGCCTTGCTGTTCGCCCTCAGTTTTGTCGGGTGTTCGCTAGAGACCTCCGACTACGGACGATCAACTTTTAAAAAGCAGACTTACGTGCGGTCGCATCCCCGTCCAGAAGCAGCTCTCAAGCGTCTGGCGGAGGCCGCGCAGACCCCATACCACGGGGTGGTCGCGGAGCGTCCCCGCATCGTGAAGGCCAAAGTGGTGAAGTTGGCGGAGCCGCAAGGCTATGAACGCTACGCTGTCGCTTACGGCAAGCCCTACGCCGTGGCTCAGGACAGCTCGATCATTCCTTTCGCGCTCCAATCCAAGCGCAAACCGTTGAAGCGTCTTGAGTTCCCCTTCTTTAAGAAGCTTCGCAAGAAGTCCGAGGAGCGAAACATTCAGCACTTGGTGGAGAACACATCTCGCCTTCGTGTCCGCACGACTGCCTACACCCACAACGAGTGGGACCATGTGAAATATGGTCGCAAGACGGCTCTCGGGACACGTCTTCGTTTCGGCAAGGTGCGAAGCGCGGCAGCCGATTGGTCCCGCTATCCTGTCGGGACGCAGTTCAAGATCGAGGGACAGCCAGGCATCCTCTACGAAGTTGATGACTATGGGAGTGCGTTGGTCGGGACGGGGACGGTCGATCTCTACAAGCCCACATTCTCAGCGATGAATCGGTGGGGCGTTCGCCACGTGAATATCGAGGTGGTGAAGTGGGGATCCTTCGCGAAAAGCCTCAATATCCTGAAGGGGCGGACCAAATGGTCTCATATCCGACGCATGGTCGCCTCCATCCATCAACGCGGCACAACGGAATCGGGTCGGCTGACGGCCCTTCTGCTCCATCACGGACGAAAGCAGCAGGGCTGATAGCTTCCTGGGATGGTCGGAACCGCTTGATACGGCCGTGTCATTCGGCATGATGCTCAAGCGCATCAGCAGGAAACGGCCATCACCGATCGACATCAGAAGAGGAGGATAGCGGTCGTGGGTTTCGGCCCACGAGGGCTTGGCGCGCTTGAGGCGCTCGCGGCCCGTTTGCCCGATGGTGGTGATCCTGTCGGGATCGATATCTTCGAGACCTCGACGGCGCCCGGAGCAGGACCGAACTTTCATCCGGAAGAAAGTGAGGTTTGTCGGCTGAACATCCCTCTGCGGGACATTGACATCCGCCCACCGGGAGAAAGCCGATGCGGTGCCTTTTCCGATTGGATGCCGGATGCGACCGATCCCAATTCATTTCCAGCGCGGTCCGAACTCGGCCGCTATCTTGAAGCCCGGTATGCGGACCTCCGAGCAAATCCTTCTCTTCTCGTGACGCCTCACGCAGTTCAGGTGGACAGGGTCACGCGCGAAGAGGGCGGATGGTTCCTATTCAGTGGTCAGGCAAGCCATGGACCATACGCGGAGGTCTTGCTAGCCGTCGGGCAGCCTGAAACGCGCCCTGACGACCAACTTGCCGAATGGCGGCAATCCTCTGGCACCTTGGTAGCTGCGTATCCTGCTCGTCTCCTCGAGAGACGGGCGGCTGAGTGGACTGGGCAATCCGTGGCCATTCGTGGCCTAGCCCTATCGGCTTTCGATGTCATACGAGTGCTGACAGTGGCGCAAGGAGGACATTTCCGAGAGGGGGCCTATGTGCCTTCGGGTCGAGAACCCAAACGCATCTTGCCTTTCTCCCTCAATGGCCATCCACCGTATCCAAAGCCGGAGACCGGGGCACTCGACAGGCGATTCACCCCCACAGCGTCTGAGACAGCAGTCTTTTTAGCGGAGATGAAACAGGCGTCAGCGACGTCCTCGCCAGCAGAGGCGCGGGAGCAGATACATAGGGCTCTGGTGCCGACCATCCGGCGTCTTCAAGAGGAGATTGGAAAGGGTGAAGACGAGGACGCCATCGTGGCGTGGCTGGAGGCGGAATGGAAGGCTCCGTCATCTCAAGAGGGCGGCCGGCCGTGGGACATGCTGCAGGAAGGGATCTCCATGGCGGATGGAACTCAAAGGCCTTCCATTGGCTACTCGGTGGGCCAGGTCTGGCGCAAATGGCAGGACGAGATCCGGCGCAGTTACAATCCGGTGGAGACGCCGCCGGCGACCGCAGAGGCCTTGATAGGATTCGATGAAGGACTCAAACGCTACTCCTACGGCCCTCCCGTAGCTTCTAGTCGAGAGCTCGTGGCGCTGGTTGAAGCGGGGATCGTTGATCTTGAGTTGTCGGAAGACCCGGAGATCGACTTGGCAGAGAGTGGTTGGGTCTTGAAGAGTGGCGGCCAAGAAGCCACCGCCGAAGTGATGATCGATGCGGTCCTGCCTTCACCTGAGCTGTCCTCGGTTGGCGATCCCTTGGTGAGCGCGCTGGCCTCCGACGGCGTCCTTGGCGCAGTCGCTGAAGGCCTTGGCGTGCGGACCCGCCCGGATGGAACACTGGTGAATTTGGAAGAGGAAGAATCAACGGGGCTGGCATTCCTCGGACGCCTTGCGCTGGGAAGTGTGATTGCCGTGGATTCCCTCCACGACTGCTTTGGGCAAGCCTCGCATCGCTGGGCAGAAGGAGTTATCCAGCGCCTCTGAAGGTGGTGTTTGGTCGGTAGCGAGAACGCTCGCGTTATTGCCAGACAATGGTGCGAATGAGCTTTAAAGTGGTGTGTGAAGCTGATTAACGCGTGAATTATCATAAAATTGATACTTTATGTAGGCTCGTGTTGCTGCTTTCCACTCCCAATCGTCGCCTGTCATGAGGTTGCTCGTTGCCGCCACGTTCACAGCCGAACCCTTGGAGCGCTATTTGATCCCAATCCTGGGCGCTTCCAACGGGCTCGAGGTTGCTTTCTGCCCGACCAACCAGCTGGCTCAGCAGTTGTTGGATCCTGCGAGTGCTTGGCATCGTGCAGAATCTGATCACCAGGTGGTGTTGGTGCGTGCGCGGGACATCGCTCCAGAGGATCCTGCCATGGGGCTCCAAGCCGTGGAGGAGTCGCTTCGAGAAGCGCGTTCACCGCGCCAGCCCTTGGTGCTCTTCTGCCCGCACCCTGAGGAGACGGAGGATGAACGGGAGCAGGCGAGGGAAGTGATCGCACGGCTGCGTGCTCAGGGGATTCTCGCATTCCCTAGTACAGCGATCACAGAACTCCTCCCCCCTGAGACCGCGGAGAGTGCCTTTGATCGTGAAGCGGATGCGGTCGGACAGATTGCTTACAAGGCGCCCCTCTATGCTGCTGTCGCCCTGAAGATAGCTCGCCAGATCGATGCGCAGAATCGTCCCCCTAAGAAGCTGATCGTCGTGGATGCCGATCATACTCTTTGGAGAGGAGTGTTAGGGGAAGATGGGTTGGAAGGCATTGACGTCGATGCCGCACGGCGTTGGCTGCAAACTTTCCTCCTGGAGCGCCGTGAGGCCGGCTTCCTTCTCGCCCTGTCATCTAAAAACGAACTCCAAGACGTGCAGGAAGCTCTCTCCAAGCATCCGGCCATGGTGTTGCGTGAGGATCACTTCGTGTCCTTGCGAGTCAATTGGCGACCGAAGTCAGAGAATGTTGCGGAATTGTGTGAGGATCTTGGTCTTGGCTTGGACAGCGTGATCTTCATCGATGACAATCCCGCTGAAGTGGCGGAGGTGAAGGCCAGTTGCCCTCAAGTGACCGGGGTCGCCTTGCCTTCTGAGCCAGGTGCCCTAGTCACGACCGTGGCGCAAATGGCTGCCTTTGATCTGGGCGCACCACCCACGGAAGAAGATCGGCAGCGGTCCGAATTGTATCGATCCCAAGCAGAGCGCGCAGCGTCTCGTAAGCAAAGTGATAGCTTTCGGGCGTTCCTAGCCGATCTCCAATTGGAGGTGGGCATTGCGGCCATTTCAGAAGCAGACGACGACCGCGTGTCCCAGTTGAGCTTCCGAACGAACCAGTTCAATGCTTTCAAAGTGCCCTTCTCGCCAGAAACCTTGTCCGAGCGACGTGCAGCCGGAGACCTTGCCTTGGCTGTGCGGGCGAAGGACCGCTTTGGTGACTATGGGCTTGTAGGGGCGATGTTAGGGCATTGGGCGAATCGTGTGCTTGAGGTCGATCGCTTCTTCTTGAGTTGTCGTGCTCTTGGCAAAGGCGTGGAACGCCACATGATTCGGGCACTGGGCGAACTGGCCAAGGAGGAGAATTGCGAGACGCTTCGGATTCGATTTCAAGAAACGGAGCGAAACAGCGTTTGTAAGGCTTTTCTGGAGTCTGTCGGGGGGCCGTTGACGGCGGGATTCGTTAGTCTATGTGCCGATCGGGCTGCCCGGCTAGATCCACTTCCTGAGGTGGAAGATGCCCCTACTTCCAAGCCGTCGCCGATCCCAGTGGCAACGCCCACCGAGACTGCCTCTTTGTTAGAAACATGGGCGGACCCGCAGGCTCTGGCAGAGCACTTGGAGGATTCGCGGCAACCGCGACCGGACCTGCCAGAAGCCCCAACCACGCCTCGCGATGCTATGGACAAGCGATTGCTTGATCTATGGGAGGCTGTGTTAGGAATAGAGGGGATTGGCATTGATGATCGCTTCTCGGCTCTAGGAGGGCGCTCCTTACAATTAGTGCAAATGCACGCGCGGTTGACTCGGGAGTTTCACGTCAACTTGCCGCTCACAGATCTCTTCGAGTTGCCCACGGTTCGCGCCTTGGCAGATCGGTTAGGAAAGAAGCAGGCAAACGCCGAGGTGCCATCTCCCTCGACGCCGCAAGAGCGCTTGCCAAGTGAGCCCATCGCCATTGTGGGCATGGCTCTCCGCACGCCCGGAGCGGATTCAGTAGAGACCTTTTGGGAGAATCTTAGGCAAGGTGTGGACGCCCTCACCCGTCTTTCGGATGAAGACCTTGCGCGAGCGGGTCTCGATGTCCAGGCAGTGCGTCAGGATGAGAAGTATGTGCCTGTGAAAGGGTGCCTGGAAGGGGTGGAGGCATTTGATGCGGGTTTCTTTGGCATTCTTCCCAAGGAGGCCAAACACATGGATCCTCAACAGCGCGTCTTTCTTGAACTGGCGTGGGAGGCCTTGGAACGCGCTGGCTATGATCCTAACGCATATGCTGGGCGCATCGGTCTGTGGGCGGGTGCTTATCTGGATACCTACGTGATTGCCAACCTGCTCACGGATAAGGAATTCCATGCTCAGTGGATCCCATCGATCCAAGTGGGTTCCCTCCAGACAGAGCTAGGGAATGACAAGGACTACCTGGCGACACGGGTCTCCTTCAAACTCAATCTGCGGGGCCCAAGCATGACGGTGCAAACGGCGTGCTCCACGTCCATGGTGGCCATTGCTCAAGCCGTCCAATCGTTGCGCGCAGGCGAATCCGACATGGCGATGGCGGGCGGCGTGACGATCACTTTGCCGGATCGTAAGGGCTACTACTACACTGAAGATGGCATGCTCTCGAAGGACGGTCGTGTCTGCACGTTCAGCGACGAAGCCAGCGGCACGGTCTTTGGAAATGGTGCGGGCCTTGTGGTGCTCAAGCGCCTGACAGATGCCCAAAGAGATGGCGATCACATTCATGCCGTCATCAAAGGGGCTGCGTTGAACAATGATGGCGGGGTCAAGCACAGCTACACTGCGCCGAGCGTCGAAGGGCAAATGGATGTCATCACGATGGCACAGCGGGATGCTGGCGTGTCGCCTGACACGATTTCGTATATTGAAGCCCACGGGACGGGGACGCCCTTGGGAGATCCTATCGAAGTGGCCGCCCTTACCAAGTGCTTCCGTCGCGCTACGGACAAGAAAGGCTACTGTGTGCTCGGTTCTCTCAAACCAAATGTAGGGCACCTTGACGTGGCCTCCGGCGTTTGCGGCGTCATCAAGACGGCGCTGGCGTTGGAGAAGGGTGAGATTCCACCCTTGCTTCATTTCAAGCGGCCGAACCCGAAGATTGATTTCGACTCCAGCCCATTTCGGGTGGAGACCACACTTTCCAAGTGGGAATGTGAGGGGGCACGGCGAGCTGCCGTCAGTTCTTTCGGGGTGGGGGGAACGAACGCCCATGTGGTGTTGGAAGAGCCTCCAGAAGCAGTTGCCCGACGCGCCTCGCCGCGCGCGGCGCATCTCGTAGTGCTCTCTGCGCGATCGGAGTCGGCTCGCGAGGAGGCCAGTCATCGCTTGGCTAATTTCGCCAAAGTGACAGATGTGTCGCTAGCAGATGCTTCGTTCACGGCGATCACCGGAAGGCGAGTCTTTGCCAAGCGACTCGTCTGTGTGGCGCGTGATTGGCAGCACCTGCGAGAGAAATTGACATCTGGCAAGGTGGTCGTTGGCCAGGGAGGCAACGGGAACGCTCGCCTGAATTTCATGTTTCCCGGTCAGGGCGCGCAGCATGTTGGGATGGCGCGTGAGATCTACGCGTCCGAGCCTGTCTTCCGAGATCACATCGATGCCTGTGCGGCCTATCTGCAGGACGCTTTGGGGGGTGATCTGCGGGAAGTGCTCTACCCTGAAGTGTCGGACGAGGCCGCTACGGATCGCTTGAAACAGACGCGCTATGCGCAACCTAGCATCTTCGTCATCGAGACGGGGCTGGCCAAGTTGTGGCAATCGTGGGGACTGGAGCCTCAGGCCATGATCGGTCACAGCGTTGGTGAATTTGCTGCCGCCTGTCTCGCAGGCGTCTTCACCTTGGAGGAAGGGCTGGATATCCTGGCAACACGCGGGCGCTTGATGAGTGATCTGCCAGGGGGAGCCATGCTCTCCGTGCGTTTGTCAGAAGAGGCCATCGCACCCTATCTGGGTGAGGCAGACCTGGCCGCCGTGAATGGGAAAGAACTCTGCGTCCTTGCTGGAAGTCATGAAGTGATTGGCAAGGTAGAGGCGCGCTTGGAAGGGGACGGGGTCACGGTGAAACACTTGCATACCTCTCACGGATTCCACTCTCGCATGATGGATCCTGTCATTGATCCTTTCGCCGAGGAAATTGCCAAGGCGGATTTGAGGGCGCCTAACATCCCCATCTATTCCACTGTCACAGGCACCTGGTTGACGGATGAAGAGGCGCAAGATCCGTTCTACTGGGCGCGTCACCTCCGGCAACCCGTGCGTTTCTATCAATCCATCCAAGCGCTCGCTGGCACGGAAGGAGAACAGTTGTTTCTCGAAGTGGGCCCTGGGCAAACGTTGGCCACACTCGCCCGCCAATCGGTGGGGCGCGAAGGCGGGCACCAGTTCTTCGCCAGCGGGGCGCATGCGGCCGGGGGGGCTTCAGACTACGAACAACTGTTAGAAACACTCGGCCGATTCTGGATCCAGGGAGTGGCCTTGGATTGGAAAGCATACTTTGCCTCGGAGGAAGTGCGGCGCGTGCCCTTGCCTCCCTATCCCTTTGAGCGCAAGCGGCATTGGGTGGATCCCAAGCCATTGTCAGCAACCGCGGCATCGTCCGCGCCCGCGCCCGCCGCCCTTTCGCAAGTCGCTCTAGAGGCGGCAGAGCCCATCGTTCTTAACCCACCTACCATTCCTACTATGAAACGACGAGATGTCCTTGCCGATAAGATGCGAGAGGTCCTCAGTGAGCTTTCGGACATTCCAGAAGAGGAACTCGACGGAAGTCTATCATTCTTAGAGCTTGGCTTTGATTCGCTCCTCCTCACCCAAGTTGGGAAGGCTTTCCAAGATGCCTTCACTGCCAAAGTGACGATGCGACAGCTGATCGATGAGTTTCCAA
This sequence comes from Verrucomicrobiia bacterium, assembly GCA_030425385.1. Taxonomy (GTDB): domain Bacteria; phylum Verrucomicrobiota; class Verrucomicrobiia; order Verrucomicrobiales; family DEV007; genus JAACDM01. Next base: position 354,000 of record JAUIAH010000003.1, read on the forward strand.
CCATCGACGCCTTAACTGCTCATCTCGATGCGACGCTCGATCCAAGTATCTTGGCGCCTGAGGAAAGCGCCCCTCCGGCAGCGCCTATATCTGAGGTGGCTCCAGTGGCTGCTCGGCAATCACCGCCACCCGTGGTGGCGATGCCGAATCCCGTGGCGGTGCCCACGCCTACCATCGAGACGAGTAGCCTCACAGGACAAGTGATCTCTCAGCAGATGGATCTCATGCGTCAACAACTAGCTTTGTTGCAAGGATCAGGTCCTACACCTACCAGTGCTCCTGTTCCCGTGGTCACAACCACCCCTGCTCCGGGTCCCGCACCAGCGGCGACGACGTCGGCACCTAAGACGAGCGTGGAGCCCAAGCCTGGCTCTACGGCTCACGGCCCTTACAAACCCCTCAATCGGACCAAGGACACCGGGCTTTCGGCCAGGCAGCAGCAGTTCATTGAGAATCTGACAAAGCGCTACAACGAGAAGACCAAGTCGTCGAAGGAGCGCACCCAGAAATATCGTCACTGCTTTGCCGATCCTCGCACCGCCAACGGCTTCAATCGTTTGTGGAAGGATATGTGCTATCAGATCTTGGTAGATCGGGCGAAGGGGTCGAAGCTCTACGACATCGATGGCAATGAGTACATTGACATCGTCAATGGATTCGGGCCCAACTTCCTTGGGCACTCGCCTGATTTCGTGCTGGAAGCTCTCCATGATCAGTTAGACAAGACGATCGCGGTCGGCCCTCAAGCGGAGTTGGCAGGAGAGACGGCGGAACTCGTGTGTGATCTGATTGGAATGGATCGGGTGTGCTTTCTAAATACAGGTTCCGAAGCCGTGCAGGCAGCGATGCGAGTAGCGCGCACCGTGACTGGACGCGATAAGATCATCGTTTTCGAAAAGGACTATCACGGAAACTTTGACGAGGTGCTCGTGCGTGGAGCCAATCGCAACGGTAAGTTCAAATCCATGCCCATTGCGCCTGGCATCCCCAGACGTGCGGTCGCGGACATCCTGGTTTTGCCCTACGGCACGGACGAGACGCTCGAAATCATTCGCCAACAGGTGGATGAGTGCGCGGCGGTCATCGTGGAACCAATGCAAAGTCGGCGGCCTGATTTCCAACCGAAAGCGTTCATCCAGGAGATCCGCAAGATGACGGAGAACTCCGAATGTCTCTTCGTCTTCGATGAAGTGATCACCGGTTTCCGAACGGGCCCAGGAGGGGCCCAAGAGTACTACGGCATCAAGGCGGATCTAGCCACTTACGGAAAAGTGATAGGCAGCGGAATGCCCGTGGGTCTGATCGCGGGCAAGCGCGAGTATATGGATACTTTCGATGGCGGGCAATGGCAGTACGGGGACGATTCCTTTCCGGAAGCGCCGGTCACCTTCTTTGCCGGGACTTTTGTCCGGCACCCGCTCACGGTCGCGGCTGTGAATGCGACGGCGAGGTTCTTCAAAGCGCAGCCTCGAAGTTTCTGGGACAATGTTTATGCCAAAGCCGAAAGAATGGCGGGGACGATCGACCGGCATTTCCAAGAGCACGGGATCGGCATGCACATGGCGCAGTTCAGTTCTCAGATGTATCTCAAAGTAGCCGATGACGAGAAGTATGCCGGTCTCTTCTTCTGTCTCATGCGAGATAAAGGGATCTTCATGTTAGAGGGATTGCCGAATTACCTCACCGCATCACACACGGACGAGGACATCGACGCGGTGATCGTGGCGGCCAAGGAGAGTGCTGCCGAGATGATGGAGGCGGGTTTCTTTGCCAATGCATCGCAGAGTGGAGGAGAAGGCCTGGGAAAGCCCTTGGGGCTGTCGCAGCAAACGGCCGTGGAGACGATCTCCGCGGCACCGTTGACGGCGGCCCAGCAGGAGATTTGGTTAGCTTGTCATCTTGATCACGAAGCGTCCTGCGGCTTCAATGAAGCGACCACGCTTCACGTCAAGGGGCGTCTTCGGGTAGACGTGTTAGAATCGTCGCTTAACGACGTCATCGCACGCCACGACGCCTTGCGAGCTACCTTTGATGAGGAAGGTCGAGAGGTGCGGTTTGCGCCTGTATTGACGATCGATTTGCCAGTGAAAGATCTGGCGTCACTTTCCTCATCGGAGCGAGAAGAGCAGTTAGCGAACTTCGCTCAGGATGAGGCGAGGCGTGCCTTTGATTTGGTGAACGGGCCTTTGATCCGAGGATTCGTTGTTCGGTTAGGGGAAGAGGAGTCTATTCTCTACCTGACAGCACATCATCTGGTGTGCGATGGGTGGTCTTACAATGTTCTCCTGGAAGAACTCAGTGCCCTCTATGGAGCGAAAGTCCGTGGTGAGGAGCCAGCGTTAGAGCCTGCGCCGAGTTTCGCGCGCTATGCAGCCGAGAAGGAGCGTCTTGGGACGGATCGGGAAGCACTTGCTTTCTGGGAGCGGCTCTATGCAGACCCCCCGGATCCCATTGCCCTGCCTACGGATCGTCCGTATCCCGCGCATGACTCGCACGCGGGTCGTTCCGTGCGCCATGCAGTCAGCGGCGCGTTGGCAAAGGGACTCAAGCGGGTGGGCGCGCGGCAGAAGTGCACGGCCTATCAAACCTTGTTAGGCGCCTTTGAGGTCTTTCTCTCCAAGCTCACCGGGCAAGAGGACTTCGCCATCGGCACACCCGCGGCCGGGCAGACCTTGCTCCAGGACGACGGCATGGTGGGCCATTGCGTTCATTTCCTGCCTTTCCGGTCGAGAGTGGATCCTAAGAAGAGCTTCAACGACCATCTGGGAGAAGCGCGTCTGCGTGTGTTAGAGGCATTTGATCATCAGGACTTCACTTATGGCGAACTCTTGCCCAAGTTGAATCTTCAGCGATTGGGAGGGCGAAAACCCTTGGTTGAGGTGCAGTTCAATGTCGAGCGGACGGACTACCATGAAGAGTTTCATGGGTTGCAAACGCAGTTCGATGCCGTTCCCAAACGCTTCGTCAATTTCCCTCTCTTCTTCAATGTCATCGATTCGAAAGATGGCTTGATCATCGACTGCGATTTCCAAACGGATCTCGTCGACGCGGAGACGGTCCAAGGCTGGTTAGCGAAATTTGAGTCCCTGATGGTGAAGCTGGCCGATGCGCCGGATCAGGAGTTGGGGGCGCAAAGCTTGGTGGACGAATCTGAGCAGGCGCTTTTGTTAGAGACGTTCAATGGCACGGCGGTAGGGCTGCCAGCAGCGCCCCTGGATTCCTGTGTGCACACCTTGTTCGAAGCGGAGGCGGCGAGTCATCCGGAGAAGATCGCCTTGCGGACGGACGACGCTGTCATGACCTACGAGGCGTTGGATCGGCGGGCAAATCAGTTTGCTCAAGGGTTGAGAGCACGAGGAGTCGCGGATGGTGCCTTGATTGCTGTGTTGCTGCCGCGGTCTTTCGATTTGATCGCTAGTGTGTTAGGCATTCTCAAGGCAGGAGGTGCTTACGTGCCGGTCGATCCTAACTATCCTGAGGACCGGGTGCAATACATGTTGAAAGACACGCAGGCACCCGTGTTGATTACCACGGCCGAGCCGAGATCGCGGCTGGCTCAGGTCATCCCTTCAGAGATCGATGTCCTCACCCCCGAAGACGTTGACGCGTGTTCCCCAGACTCTTTGGAGAGCCGTGTGTCTGCGGACGATCTTGCCTACGTGATCTATACTTCGGGATCTACTGGCACGCCGAAGGGATCGATGATTCCTCATCGAGGGGTAGTTCGGCTCGTCAAAGGGGCCAACTACGCTTCATTCACCGCTGACGATGTGTTTCTGCAAGCAGCCGCGATTTCTTTCGACGCCTCGACGATGGAACTGTGGGCACCGCTTCTTAATGGTGCTTCATTGGTCTTGCCAGAGCCTGGCATTCCGTCACTGGAAGAGTTGGCGCGGTTGATTCGCGAGCACGGCGTCACGACGCTGTGGCTGACGTCAGGACTGTTTCAAATGATGGTCGAAGACCATTTGCCGGCGCTATCGGGTCTGAAACAGCTGCTAGCTGGAGGGGACGTGCTCTCACAGAAGCACGTGGCGCTTGCCTTCAACGAGCTGCAAGGGAAACTGATCAATGGTTACGGTCCGACTGAGAATACGACCTTTACCTGTTGTCACACCATCACGGAGGAAGATCTCGACCGCGCCTCCATTCCCATTGGGAAGCCCATTGCCAATACAACCGTTCGGATCCTGGATCGGCAGCAGCAACTCGTTCCGGTGGGCGTCTGGGGCGAACTCTACATAGGCGGTCATGGTCTAGCAAAGGGCTATTTGAACAGCGAAGAGTTGACTCGTGAGAAGTTTGTGAGGGATCCGTGGAGTGCGGATGCGGAGGCGAAGCTCTATCGGAGTGGCGATCGGTGCCGCTGGTTGGCTAACGGATCCATCGAGTTTGGCGGACGTCTAGACCAGCAAGTGAAGATCCGTGGATTCCGGATCGAGCCCGGTGAAGTGGAGACAGCGCTGAACGCTCTGCCAGAGGTCGCCCAAAGCGCGGTGACCACGCAAGGAGCCAGTGCCGGAACGCGAACTTTGGTGGCCTACGTGGTTGCGAAGGGAGGAAAGACTGTGGACTTAAGTGCCATGAAAGAGGCGCTGGCCAAGCGCCTGCCTGCGCACCTCGTGCCATCGGCGATGAAGGTGATGGCCTCGCTCCCGTTGACCGCAAATGGCAAGGTCGACTTTCGGGCTCTTCCTAAGATTGACCACTCCCAGACCGCTTCGGGGATGCCTCAGGCAGCTCCTGGAACTCCGTGTGAGAAGCGCTTGGCTGACCTGTGGGAAGAGTTGTTAGAATGCAAGGGGGTCGGCCTGGACGACAATTTCTTCGAGATTGGTGGGCATTCGCTCGTGGGTTTGAAGCTCTTCACACAGATTCAGAATGAATTTGGTGCCAAGCTTCCGTTAGGGGTGCTCTTCGAGGCGCCCACCGTCCGATCTCTGGCGGCGCGCATTCAGGAAGAGGCTCCCGCGCAGGAGCCGCATGCCAATGGCGGCTCGAACGGACACGCCAACGGCAATGGTAATGGTAAAGGAAACGAGGTGGTGCCTGTTTCGAAGCCGAAACCATCCTCCTTGTCATCATTGGCCACCATTCAGACGGGGTGTCCTGGCAACACCCCTATCATTGCCATCCACGGGGGCGATGGCGGCATCCTCTTCTACCGGGAACTCGTTCGGTGGTTGCCCAAGGAGACGCCCCTTCACGCGATCGAAGCTCCTATGCTGCTCGATTCTGGGCGGATCACGGATGAATCTACCATCGCTGAGATCGCTGCGGAATATCACGAACTCTTGCTGGCGGCCAGGTTAGAGGGCCCCTACATCCTTTGCGGCTATTCCTTTGGCGGAGTGGTCGCGTATGAGATGGCGCAACGGTTGTATCAACGTCAGGTGCCCGTTGAGAAATTGATCCTCTTCGATACGCCGAATCCTGCCTTGGAGCTTCAGAATAAGTACACGCTCCGTCAGCGAGCGCAGTTGAATTGGAAGTTTCTGGAGAATCAGCCTGTTGGTCAACGCATTGGCCAGTTCTCAAAGATCATGGGCAAGGGAGTCGTCAGTAAGGTGCAACACCGGCGCGAGGTGAGACAGGCGATGCGCTCACTGAAGAAAGGGCAACCCGTCGATGACTCAATGCGCGTGATTCAGGTCCGCGAGATGCACACGCGAATGATAGAGCGCTACGTGCCTAAGCCCTATCCGGGTGCCATGATCCTTATCAGAGCCACAGGTATCAGTGACTACTGCTACTACACGCAGGGACTCGGGTGGGAAGATTTGGTGGAAACGCTAGAAGTGGTCGACACTCCTGGATCACATCTCGACATCTTTGCTGAGCCCTACGTCGGACCGCTGGGCGAGCGCTTTCAGAAAGTCCTTGAGATGGATATGGATGCCAACTGAAAGCGGTTGGGGCGTTAGGCTGATTCGGCAGGTCCCATGGACTTGGACTGCGTTTCCTCGTTGCCCCCATCAGACTGTCCACCAGAGGAGTCGCTCTCGCTCTCAATGGTGAGTCCCTCGCTGGCAGCGAAGTCCGCGAGTGCCTGCTCTTCCATGGCTGTCTGCTCCAGTTCGAGCTCAGCGATCTCTGTGGTATCAATGCTATCACGGGCGACGCGATTCTTGCCCCGAGCCTTGGCTCGTTCATCCTCGACCATCTCTTGGAGGCGATTGAGCGTGTCACCAGAGCCGCCGATTTCATTGACCATGCCTGCGGCCATCTCGTTGAGTTCGGCCATGGCGGACTGCACCTTCATGTCGTCGATGCCACGGCGAAGCTCCTCGATCTTGCCGCGTGCTTCTTTGATAGAAACGTCGCGGGCATTCATCAGTTCGCGGTAAGTCTTCTCGGCTTCTTCCAGTTGAGCGGTGTTCTCTTCTAGGTCTTTCGTGACGCCCTGCAGGCGCATGGCCAACTGGCCTGCGAGTTTCTTATTGCCTGCTTTCAAATGGGCGGACGTCTTGGCGCGCAGTTCGTCGCGCTCCTTCTCCTGCTTCTTCACTTGCACCATCAGCCGCTCGCAAAGGCCCGCGTGAGCAGCCAACCCCTGATTGAACTTCACAATGTTCTTGCGGAGATTCTCCTTCTCCACTTCGAGCAGCGCTTCGGGGTTTCGTTTCTCCAGGCCTCCGATGAAGAGCCCAAAGAAGCCTTTGATGAGATTGCCGAGACGTTTAAACATAGCTGAATGAGGGTGTCGATTGGGGCGACTATGGGCGGCAAGGGAGGCGTTCTCAAGGGTGAAAGAAGCTCGATGTTGTAATCGACAAGGCCCTGTGCGTAGTCTCCGGCCATGGGTCCTCACGTGATCGCGGCAACGCAGCATCTCCTTCGCTACCTCAAGCGGCAGCAGGAATCTGGCCTTCAGCGGGCCTACCTCACGGAAGAAGCCCGGGCCACCTTGCGCCAATTGTACCACCGCACGCGTGGTTCGCGCGTCCGCGTCCAGTCCGCCCCGACACCAGCAGTTCCCGCACAAGCGCCTGCGCCAGCAACTCCCGCCCCCTCGCCGCCGCCGGAACCCGCGAAGGCGGATCCACCGATCCCCGCTGCAGAGGTCGCCTCGCCCCCTGCGGAGTCGGCTTACCCAGCAGCCCGCGTGGCTGCGGTTCGCACCGCCATCACCCCCTCGGGAGCGACCAAGGACGAGCAGCTCATGGATTTGAAACAGCAGATTGCCAAAGATGCCGCTGCCCATTTGCCCACTTTGCGAGACACCATGGTCTTCTCCACGGGGAACCTGAACGCTGAGTTGATGTTTATTGGAGAGGCCCCTGGAAACGAGGAGGAGCGGCAGCAAGAGCCCTTTGTGGGGCCGGCAGGGCAACTGCTCAACAAGATCATTCAAGCCATGGGGCTCCAGCGTGAGATGGTCTACATCTCTAACATCGTCAAATATCGTCCGGCTATGCCGAATCAGGGTACGGGCAATCGCAAACCGGATGGCGGTGAGATGACCGCGTGTCTGCCTTACATTGTGGCGGAAATTGACCTGGTTCGACCGAAGGCGATTGTCGCGCTGGGAGCCACGGCTGCGGAGGGGTTGACCGGTGAAACGACGCCGGTTGGGAGGGCGCGTGGACGCGTGCGCTCTTGGAACGGCACCCCTTTCGTGGTGACCTACCACCCATCCTATCTCTTGCACAACGGTGCCCTCAGTGAGCGGCGGAAAGTTTGGGAAGACATGCTATTGGTGATGGAAACACTGCAAATGCCGGTGTCTCAGAAGCAGCGGCAGTTCTTTACCAAAGGGCGCTAGCGAAACCTAACCACGTCCTTTCCATGCTGCGATCTCTCGCGCCACGTTCTCTCGGGCGCGCTTCTCGTGGTGGCGAAACGCTTTCGTGAGATAGATCCGCTCGCGATCTAGAAATCCTGACATCACCGCCACACGACCACGTGCAAAGTCGGGCTCACTGACAAAAGCGTATTCTTGCCTCACCGCGCGTGCGTAGGCATCGTAGATCTCGGGAGTGCTGGCCAAGATCGAAAGATCCAGATCAGAGATGAGCTGTTCGTCAGGATGAGTGGGAGGAGGTGCGGAGGGAACCGTCGCTATGATCAGGCGCTCGACATCAGCGGCCATCGTGCGTTCGAGAAAGGGGCCTAGCTCGCGGCGAAAGCAGGCAGCACTGGCGGCTTCATTCTCCGTCGCACGTGGATCATAGACCACATCATGGAACCAGATCGCCCATGCCACCGCATCGTCCCGAGGCCCATGGGCCTCCCAACCAGCGAGCATGAACCGGATATGGTCGAGATTATGATAGTGCCGATGAGGTTCTTGGTAGGCTTGTGAGACGAGCTTCCACAGACGGGCTGTCGAGATCTCCTGACAGCTCCGCGCCACCAAGGCGGCTAACTGCTGCTGAAGAATGGCCGTCGACATGCCCATGGCATGAACGCTATTGAGGATCAGGATTCACGCCTAAACTGAAGAACCGCCGTGTCTCTGTGTTAATAGCGCCAACAATGTCGACGCGGATGCGCTCGGCGAGACGCCCATGCTTCGTGACGGTCGGATTCGAGAAGCTCTCCACTTGCCACCCTCCTGGAGTGTCGCTGCCGAGGATGGATGCGGTCAAACCAGTGGCTTCGGCCGAATGGAGAAACTCGATTTGAAGAGGTGAACAGCTGGATATCTGGAAAGCATCTGCGCCATCGGCCCTGAGCGGGTTCAATCCGAGGTAATACTCAGCGATCGTATTAAATCCGTCTGCATCCATGTCTGCTTCGTCTCCCCAGTGAGAGGCTTCTTTACTCGCGTCATTGAGAATGTCTGCAGGAAACGAGCGCGCACGCCAGTTCGCAAGAGTTATGGGGCCCGACGCGCCGTCGATGAGCGCCTCTCGTGTCACGCGCAATTCGTCCACATTTCCCTCAAAATTGCCGACCTCAAGAAACCAATGGTAAGGCTGATCCGAGTCGATCTCGATTGGGCCTTCCGCAACTTTTGCTGCATTGAGATAGCACTGAAGCTTGGAATCTTCCCCTTCGATATCGTAAACAAACTTTAAATGCATCCATTCGTTGAGTGTCCATGCGGCTCCAAGCTGTGCTTGATCGCCCACTTCGACTTCTCTGTAACGCACAATGGGACTTTGGCTCCATTTGGTCTGCTCCAATCGGAAATACTGATTCACTCCTCGGAAAGTGAGAAGTGGAATTCCAGGGTCTCCCAATTCTTTCACATGAGAGACATAGAAGAGCCCTTCAATCGTGAATCGTTGTCCACCATCCGGTTGAATCACGGCATCATCATAAACGGCCACGATGGAATCACCTCTGCCCTCGAAACAAACGGCTTGCGATCCCTGCGCCGGACAAATCATCCAATCGAGGTTATTGGAAGAAAGGGTCGCTGACCCGAACGGCTTCATATGATAAAGGTTGTCGATGCTGTTGCTAAAATTGCCATCGAAATGATAGTGCGCCACGACATCAAGGACGCCTGAGGAGAGGCCTTCGGGACTCTTGGAAACCCCCTGTGGAATGTGTGTCTTTGGAGAAGGGGAGCCCTGGTCCCATCCGTCGCACCCGCTCACCGGGAGGTGGCGGATGTAGACATTTCGGAACTCTACCCGATCATAGTTGTTTCCCAGACCCTCTCCTTGGAGGCAAATCGTACCCTCAGGTTCGGTATATTCGTCCGTGGGGATGGCTCGAGAAGTCGTCACCTCACCGTTTGTCTCAATGGTCACATAGTCGTTCACAACTTTGATGCGCATGTGCGTCCATTGATTGTCGACCACAGGCGAAACCGATTCGCCACCCAGAGGGACCAATCCTCCCGTCCGGTTGGTGACTGCGAAATTAGAAGTGTTATTGATCTGAGCTTCCAGGTCCCATGGAGATTGTGGAAATCCATGTTCGTGGAAGTTGCAGCGAAAGTAGACTCCTGAGTTGGTTCCAATCTCGGTCCGAAATTCACAGACCAATTCAAAGTCCGACCACGGTCCCTCTGGTCCTTCGTAATAGATGTGGTTTCCTTCGCTGGTGTCTTCGTGAATCATCACACCATCGATCACCTTCCACGCTCCCTCGGGCTCGTCTAGCGCTTCGCGCCAGTCATCCAAATCCTCTGGGTCACCATCAAACAAGGCTACCCATCCTTCACCGTGAGGTGGCATTCCCACCGGAGCAGGACAATCGGTTACTTGAGCAACAAGAATCTTTCCCGTTAAAAGGATGCTGGCGATCAACATCCGATGAACCAACAACGACTGCAGTCTAGACATGGCTAATCAATTAGTTTGAGTCTCCAGACGCAACTTGAAGAAACAATGCGCCTCCTTGTCAGAGGAATAAGGAATGGCGCACAATTTAGTTAAGACATCTTAAATAAATGTGCGATATTGGGTGCATGAATGTAAACGATCATTGTCCCGGCCCTTACGACGATAACACGAACAGGCGCATGGTCACCTTTGCG
>JAUIAH010000074.1 GCA_030425385.1 Verrucomicrobiia bacterium
GTGCACACCCTGACCCCAGCCAGCTATAAGGCGCAGTTGATCGAAGCCTGACGCCGAATTCAGGGGAGCCGGCGTTGCCCAACCGGAAGTCAAGACCTTTCGCATCGGGTACCCGTCATTGGCTTACGTGAACTTCCCGGGCCAGCGATTTCAATCTGGCCAACGAGGTTTCCCACACCGCTACCTGGCCTCGTTTGCCTCCAAGGAGGAGCCGCGAATCGTCCAGCCAGGCGAGGGTCGCTTCGGCGTAGCCCGTAACGACCGTGCGCGGCCGCCGCCGGGATTGCCAATCCCAGAGATGAAAGCGCCCGTCACTGGCAGCGATGGCCAAGGTGTCGTTGCCGGGAGCAAAGGCCACCCCACCTAGCCGGTGGGCCGTGAGCGCTGTCTGCCGCCGGCTAGTGGCGATATCGCTGGCAGTGAGGTCCCAAACGGCGACTCCATGCCCGGCGGCTCCTGCGGCCAGCCACCGCCCATCCACACTGAAGGTCAGATCTGCCGATTCTAGGAAATTCGCCGGAAGATGGGCCATGAGCCGCAAGGTGTCCGGGTCGCTCACATCATCGAGCAGCACCATATTGCCCCATTGGTGAACGTCCTCTTGTGGATGATCCCAACCATGCCGTGAGACTGCTAACAGTTGCCCATCAGGAGACACATAACCCTAGGCAGCAAATAGGAAATGCTGTGCAAATGATGTTCACGGCAGGAAGCTACCGGATCTGTCGCGAGCAAGTCCCATTCGAATAGAATACCGTCGCCCGATGTCGCGTAAAGCCTGCTTGTGGATGAAAGGCTACCCGCCTGCGGTAATCGAGCCGTGTGTGCGTCATGTCTAACACATGCCCAGGTTCAATGAGTGTCACCCCATCTCGCGTGCAGTGCGATGAAACCGCTCCATGTCTTGGTAAGCCGGAAGTTCCAGCGAGCCTTTCAGGATCTCCGAGAACTGGTTCCCAAAACGCGTTGCTTGGTCTTCGGTGAGCCCTCGCTTGGTTTCGTCTAGCATCGTTGCGAGAGTCTCTGGCATTTCACGCATCTCGGTCATGAGCAACCCCATCCCTTGTAAAAGCAGAAACTCTTCGTCGTCTTCCGCGGTGTGGAGGTGATCGCAGATGGCAAGGAACCGCTCTCGCGTCTCATCTGGCAGACTTTCGGTAATGCGCTTGATAGTCGTTGCGTTATTCATGGGTGTCTTCGCTAGGGTTTGGAAGGAGGATGGAGGAAGCGGCATCGAAACCCGCGTAGAGATCTCGCTGGTAGCGGCGGCCCCGGACGATTTGCATCGTCTTGCAGAAGAACAAAGCCATCAGTACGTTCCGTATCCACCTCCCCCCACCGCTCCAACCACTTCGACCGCCAAAACGATCACCGATGTCCTGCTGAGGGTCTCTTACAAAAGACAAGTTCGCAACGATAGTTGAGTAGGCGCGGGCGGATGTAAACTGCTGTCCCTATTGAGTCCAATTCCCATCAAACGAGCACCAATTGGGTTCTCTGTAACTCCGTAAGGCCGGAAGTTGCGTATAGAACGGAAGCTGAAGAGAGCTCCGGCTTCGCCTCCGCGTGGGACAGCACCGCGTCGCGATGCGAGCACTCGAACTGCGCTCGAATCATCTTTTGCTGTGGCTGTTGATGTATCCTTGAGAAATACGGATGGCGGGGCAGGAGCCGGGCAGGTGCGAACTTTTATCGATCTGGAGTTGATCGTCGGCATGCCCATTTACTCTAAGAAGAACGCACCGTTTGCTGTGTTTCCCTTTCCCGCTTTCGTTCCAGAACGTGTGCCCGACCTCAGCGCCGAATCTGAGGCCTTGCACCCGTTTGAGCCGCTGAATCTTTCTCTGAACTGGCGAGCCATGCTTGAGAAGAATCCTAGCCTGACACCTCGCGAGATCGCGGAAGAGTTCGGCGTAACTCCTTCCAGACGGATTTTACCCCCTGCAAATTCGCATCAATGAGCCACCAGAGCCTTTAGAATAAGGCTATTCACCCTGCTATCATCATTCTAATTCTTTCAATTTGTAGCCATGCATTAGAAATCTTCATTCTTGCATTTTAGGTCATGGTGCGCTTTATATAGCCATGCTTACTCGCTCCGGTAATCTTCACCTCGAAATCCAGACTTCTCGCAAGAATCCGGTCGGTATCCTTCGCACCTCCTTCCGCGACAAGGCTTCGGGCAAGATCGCACACACCCAGCACGG
>JAUIAH010000027.1 GCA_030425385.1 Verrucomicrobiia bacterium
CAACACTCGGTAGTGACTACTGGCTAGGTTCTATCACATATGGACTTGCACCATATAAGAAGCGCCTCGCTTTGCTCGGCGCACAACGTCGAAGTGGTGGCACCCGCTACCGGGAGCGCCAGTCCGATTCAGGATAAAGGGTTCTAATCACGGTTCAATCTCCGACTCGCGGCGTGGTAGCGGGTTGTCCACCCACGTCTTGTTCGCTGCTGGTTTTAGAGCGGCTTCGATTATCTCTCTCACCTGCGCATAATCTTGCGACATCGATTTGATTTGCTTCTCAGTGTAACCATCCAACTTGAAGTCTCTGGTTCGAAATGGTTTTTGGGCAAGTTCGATGATCGTTCGTCCATACGGATCTCTCTTCGTTCTTGGGTTCGCGCCTCTATCGACGAGTAACCATCGAACGACTTCAGGCTGACCGCGACTTACTGCGAATGACAGCCGATCGCTCCAACGCCTGTGCTTAGCTTCAGGGATCTCGACGAGATACTCAATTACCCGAATTTGCCCGTGTTGGAACGCCACATCGAGAGGCGACCTCTTGTTTCTGTCTAGAGGCTTGGGGCAGCATCCACGTTCTAGAAGGCGTGCCGCATGAGCCGCAGATCCAACTTCGGCGGCGTAATGTAGTGGGGTTTGTCCGTTTCTGTCCCTCGCATCCACAAATGCTCCTCTCTCAAGCAGCGACACAATGAAGTGCTCATTGACAGCACTCGCTGCGTAATGGAGAGGGCTGAGCCTACAGTGCGAAGTCCGCTGATCAATTGGGGCACCTGCCTCAAGTGCTCGACTGAAGAGTGATACATCTCCGCGATCAATCGCCCAATGAAGAGCCCCCAAACCACTGCGATCTAGGCGCTCAAAGTCCAACTCGCTCTCGTCAGCCGACTCCAAAAGCGACTTCCAGTATCTAAATTTGGAGCCACCGGCGGCAGTGTTCGCACAGGGCGCACATCTCCCATCATTCAGATCCGCTGTGATCTGCATGATGCTGGCGCCGCAGGAGGCACATTGTGCTTTGATTGGCGGCATTCTTTAAAGCGAACGTCTAGGACCACTGAATCCCGGCAGACGGGAAGCGTGAATCGCTGGGTTGATCTTCCTGGTTCATTGTCAGTGGTTTTGGCACGAGAAGTAGCCGGGGTTCAGTGCGTCCTCTTGTTCGGAAGTCGCCCACCCTCGCCATCTGTTTCTGTAGTCTACTCGCCGCCCCCTCTTGCACAAGTTCTTTGAGGGCGAGCTTCCTCGGCACGAGCGGTATTCGATCTACCAGATTCTTGGATGTCTGATGGTCTTCTCGTGACGTGGATCCGTTCGTCGTCGGGCGGCTATCGATGCGGCAGATTTCCTTGCTAGATTTTTGTTAGATTAATGAAGAGTCTGCCTGTGATCTGGGACTATCACTTTATCCGCCTGCGGAGATCTCTAATGCATCCGAACGTCGAGGACCAGTGGCCACTCTCGACGAGCAGCTTCCGACCGCGAGATCTGGGTTGTAGTTAGAAATCATCTCCAGAAACTCCGACCATGAGAGTGGTCAACTGCGTCCAATTGTTAGCCTTTTTTCATTCTTTTGATGGCTTTTCGTCATCTGGTTTAGAAGAGACAACTACGACATCTCCAGCTTTCATCTCGAAGTAGCCGTTCTGAATTTTCTTTCCATCAACGATGATTCCGTTAATCGCACTAGTATTCAATCGCACAACTTCGCCTCTCCTAACAACGATCAAGTTTGTAGCGTCGGCTCCATCGGTGAATCCTCCACTGGCAACTAAACAATCTAACAACCTAATTCCTTCTCGATGACGAATGACCGAAGGCCGCTTCACGTCGCCGACAACCGTTACTCCTTCTGCGGATTCTGATATCGGCTTGGCTTCAACCGCTTTGTCTGCCTGCAAGGAAGGCGCGTTCAGCACCAAGAGACTGAGGACAACTAGGAGCGTTTGTATATTCATATCCAACGATCTGCGTTCAGTTAAAATCTAGATTGGCTGGCTAACGTCCAAGCGCTGGCACCCGCTACCGGGAGCGCCGCGTCGCAACAGGGTTAAGTGTTAGAGTAAAGAGGGTCATGTCAACTCGCGGCGGGGTAGCGGGTTGTCCAGCCGCGCCTTGTTCGGTCTTGGTTAGTCTGCGAACTTGGCTTCGAGCTGTTCAATCGGGGTCTCAGCTTCGTTCGCGACTTCATAGTTCTTCTCGTGTGCCCCTAGCTCTTCGTTGGAGATGAGGAACTCCTCGACCAGTTCGGGATCAAAGTATCCCTCCGGCGAACATCCCGCCTCGATGAAGTCCAAGAGTCCGTGAATTGCAGCCTCGCACTTTGGAGCGTCGACTTGTTTGAGGCTGTGAAGGACGGTGAGAATCTCATCAACGTCAGTCTGATCGAGCCCGTCGAAATAGAGCAGGTTGGTGAACTGGGTAAGAATCGTATGAGGATCGTCGAATGGCTCCTTTGAAAGCTCCCGAACAATCTTCTTGTCTCGCTTCAGTCTTTCGCGCTCTTCAGCGTGTGCCTTGGCAGCCTTCTCCTTCCGCTCGATGCGCCCTGGATCCTTCCAGCATGGCATGCAGCGGTTGTCGGTTGCCTCGGCCGTGGTCTGAAGAATCTCAGTACCGCAAAGTCTGCATGTTGTCTTCACAGTCATTTTTCTGACCGAACGTTGTATATACGACACGTGCGATATATCACCGGATATATGTGCAGGTCGTTTGGATTTCTTGATTATTTGGTTTTATTAATTTCATAATCACTACATTTTTCGTTTGACCGGTTTGTTCAATTGCTTACTTTGTTCGGATGAACGCTTTCCATGACTCGGATTTGCCTCGCCATGCGGCTTGGTTGGAGCGTCTTTTGGATCGGGCAGACGGGTTGGTGGGGAAGCGGCGGTTTTGGTTCGGGGTTTGGATCAAGCGTTTTCGATGCTTTTGCTACAGTGATCCTGTTCATACGGGGATCGCACTCATTCCTCTTTGCCAAGCGTATTTGCATCACTTGGAGTCTCGGCCCGATGTTCCCGATTGGCAAGCAGATCAGGCGCGCGAAGCGCTTCGTCTTTTCGCCAGGGAGATCGAGCATTGGCGATGGAAGGCGGATCAGATCTGCTTTCGGTTGCGGACGACTCTGCCGGTCCGGGACCTCCCGGTTCCCGTGGTCCCTCCTGATGGCGGAGAACGGCAAGGGGGCGCTTCGGCGAGGGAGATTATGCCCGCAGTGGCGGGTGACCCTTCGATTCCAGCCGTTTCTGCCCCTGAGATGGCGTTGCGGCGCGGGGCACCGGATCCGCGTGCGGCGTTGCCCGTTGTGGAGGGCCCAAAGGCGAGTGGAGGGGAGCGCTCTGAGCGTTCCGTGAGTGATTCTGTTTCCGCCGGACGCGAGGCGGGGCTTGATATGAGTGCTAAGGGAGAGGCGAGCGAGCCGGCAGCGCTGCAGGCGATGCGCTTGGCGTTGGCGGGTGGGCATTATGCGTTGGCGACTGAGCGGTCGTATCTTTCTTGGGTGCGGCGTTATTTGGCGCATTGGGGTGGTGAGGAGGCGGCACGGGCGCGAGGCACTCAGGGCGCGAAGTCCTTTTTGGAGATGTTGGCGTGTCGGGGACGGGTGACGGCGTCGACTCAGAATCAGGCGTTTTCGGCAATTCTGTTTTTGTTTCGTTATGTGTGGAAGCTTTCTTTGGATGATATGGAGACGACGATTCGTGCGCGGCGTTCTGAGCGGCTTCCGACGGTGCTTTCGTCATCGGAGACGGCAAGCGTGTTGGCAGAGGTGGGGATGGCGGATGGCCCAGGGGTGCTGATTCATTTGCTTTACGGATGTGGATTGCGAGTTCGTGAGGCGTTGACGCTGCGGCTGAAGGATGTGGATTTGAAGCGTGGTGTCTTGGAGATTCGGGCCGGGAAGGGACGGAAGGACCGGTTGGTGACGGTTCCTCGAGCGCTTGAGACGGTGTTATCCAAGCGCTTGAAGGCTATGGAGCGTTTGTGGGAGGTGGATCAGGCAGAGGGGTTGCCTGGGGTGGCGCTCCCGGATGCGCTGGAGAAGAAGTGGCCGAACGCTGGGAGGCAGCTTGGTTGGCAGTGGTTGTTTCCTGGGCGTGAGGTTTCGAAGGATCCTCGTAGCGGGACCGTGAGACGCCATCATTTGCATGGGGCGACTGTGCAACGGCGCTTGAAGCGAGCGGTGGACGCTTGCGGGATGACGCGCCGCGTGACTTGCCATGTGTTGCGCCATTCCTTTGCGACGCATCTGTTAGAGCGCGGGACGGATATCCGTACGGTGCAGGAGTTGTTAGGGCATTCGAGTCTTGAGACCACTCAAGTTTATACGCATGTGATGGAGCGCCCTGGCGCGATGGGGACACGGAGTCCCTTGGATTTGCCCATGGTGGCGTGATTTGCGGCGTTGGGTGAGCTTTTGGGCCGACGGGGACGTCGGCGCTCCCGGGGGGAGCGGAACTTCTCGTGGCGTTCTCGCCCTGTTGCTCTATTGCGTTGACTGGTAGGAGCAGGCTTATGAGAATACTATCAACCGTTCCCCACAACGTACTTGAGATGCTTTTCAGATCCTCCCTTCTCCGCGTGTTCTTGGCGTCTTCCTTGGCTTACCTCGGAGGTCTTGGGGTGCATCGGTGGCTTTCTCCTCGCGTGATGGAGGAGATGGGCGGGATTGAAAGGACCATTGTTAGTGAAAGGCCGTTATTGTCTCTTGAGCAGGCTTCTGGTTCACTGGCAATATCCTTGGCGACTTGGCTGGAGATGGCGGCGACGGATCCTCTGGGAACGGCACCCACTATCACGACGGCCATGGCAGCGTTGGATCAGGAGGCCCTCGCGCAGCTTGCCGAAACCTGGGCCACGCTTGAGGCACACCCGCCTTCGACTTTGGCGGCGCGCCTCGTGCACGATGCGCTGTTCTTTCGCTGGGCTACGGTGGATCCGGCTGGCTTGTTAGGCTATATCAATCAAGGGCCACGATATCGCATGGGGCATGATGGAGCGATTGCGGCGGCGATCTTGCAATGGGCCTTACGCAATCCTAGCGATGCCTTTGCGGCCGCTCGCTCCTCCCACCAACCAGACGCTTGTGCCAATGGGATTCTTCAAACCGTGACTTTGCTAGGGCCACGGTGCGCATCCACCCTGGCAGAACACTTGAACCAGACACAGGATATCAACCTTTATCGTCGCCGTGACGAGATTCCGAATATGCTCGTGGATTGGGCCATGGAGTCACCCTCTGCGGCTGTGGCTTGGTTGAGCCTGTTGCATCGGAACGATCTTCGGAGATCGATCGCCCGCCCTTTCTTCACCCAGTGGGCAAAGATTGATGCCACGGCAGCCACGAAAGCGTTAGAAGGGCAGCGGCGCACGACGGATCGCGACAGTCTTATGCGTTCCGTCGCGCAAGCTTGGCATGAAGAGGATCCGATAGCAGCAACGGCTTGGGCGGAAGCATGCGGCGTGGCTAGCGTCTGGGAGACGATTCAATTCGCAGGCCTTTGGAAGACCCTCAGTGACGATCCCCTCTCCCTCACTCCCGCCCAATTGGCTGCCCTTCCACGCGGAGGTCAACGTGCCAGCGTGCTTCGCAGCCTTGTCAGCCAAACCCTCAGCCACGACTTTGAAAGGACGAAGACCCTGATCGATCAATTGCCTAAGAACGAGCAACTTCCCTTGCGCCTCAAGCTGGCGGATGAGCTGGCGGATGAGGGCCAAGCCACTTTCGAGGCGAATGAAGCGCTCGACTTCCTAGCAGACCTCCCTCCCGGCACGGAACGCGCCATCCACTCGCTTCGATTGGCTGCGCGGTTAGGGGAACGCGATCCCGAAGGGCTCTTCCAGTGGTTGGCCGATCATCCAGAGGCGCTGGATCACGAACGCATGCTGATGGCGGCGGTGAAGCCGTGGGTAAAGAATGACCTCGCTGGTGCCCAAGACATGCTGCGCGTGTCTCCTGATTCCCCAGCCTCGCGAGAATTGGCATCGGAGATCTCCAGACAATTGTTAGAAATTGATCCTGACACTCTTCTGTCTTTTGCCAAGGAGATCACTGAGCCCTCCGTGGCAACGCATCTCTACGACGCCTACGATATCCATCAGGCCAAAGCTAATCCTGTCACTTTCCTAAAGGAAGCTGCCCAGCAAGCATCCCTCCCGAAGGACCAAGCCGTTCACGCCGCTCTCGAAAACCTCGCTCAAGTGGATCTGGATGCCGCCGTGACTTGGGCGCGCGAGCAAGCGGATCGGCTTCCTCAAGAGGCGATGGAAAGACTGGCACGCGCTGCTGCCAGGACCGACTTAGCAGCAGCTAGAACCATAGCTGACGCCGTGGTGAACGATCCCAAGCTGCGCAATCAGGGCCGTAGTGTGGTGGTGACCCTTACCAACGCATGGACTGACGAGGATCCGGTGGCGGCGAGCACCTGGGCACTCGCGATGCCACCAAGCGAACTTCGCAATGCGGCGGTGGAGAACGTTGCCAATCATTGGAGTCGCCGCGACTGGCCTGCCGCGCGCAGATGGATCGAAAGCCTCCCTCCAGGCGCGCTCCGCGACACGGCGATCGAGGGCGTCCGGTGGCCTCTCAACCAACGCGATCCCCGGCTACTGCTCGATGCCTTGCCGCTTGTCAGCTCGGAAACGACACGCACCAAATGGCAGAGCGATCTCTTTAGCCAATGGGTCCGTCAAGACCGTGCGGCTGCCCACGCCGCCGCCGAAGAGATCGGGCTTTCCTCGGATGAGATGCAAACCCTCTTTGGAGAAACACCATGAGGCTCTTTCTTGCGATCACCTTAGCCGCAATGTTAGGAATTGCCACTGATCGGTGGATCCTCTCCCCAACCGTCAGCGCGGAGAGAATCAATATGCCTTCACGCGACCATCTCCTACCCGATTCACGCCAGGACACCCGCACGCCAGCATTCCGTACACGAGTGTCTCAAGCGATTGATCAGAACAACACCGCTGCCGTGTGGACGGCACTGGCAGCGGCGTTTGGCGATGCCACTCCCGAAGAGGTGCGTGCCGCTCTGAAGGCCCTTCTCCAGCAACCCGTGGCCAATGAAGCGCAGCCGTGGAAAGACCCTTCCCGACCACGTGCTGAGGCGATGATCGAGCTTCTGCTTTTCTGGCAGATGCCAGAAATGGTCACCGATCTCCTGACAGAAGTTCCTGATCGCATTACCCGTTCATTGCTCATGCGGGCCTTCCAGGCACACTATCAGAAAGACCCAACCACTGCATCGGCGCTAGCTGAGGCATCCCTTGGCAAGCATTTCGAAGGTTTCGACTGGATGGCAGAGACCGTCACCTTCGCTGGCCCCATTACCGTAAGGTGGACGTTGCCTGATCCACTATCAGAAACAGACGACTGCCTGGCCGAATTGGATGCCCTGTCACCGCAGGAACGTTTTCAGATCATCAAAGCCATGTACCATTCACCCGGAGGAATCGGCAACCCTATCTCCAATTTCTGGACAACCTATCCCGAGATCGCGGCGCGCTTTGTCGAGAGGATGCCGGCCGGCTCGAATGAGCGAGGGAATGAGATTCTAACCGTCGCCAAAGCGTGGGCCGAGACGGATCCCGAGAACGCCGTTGCTTGGTTAGAGTCCCTCAATGACCTCGCCGGCACCCGGAGGGCTTGGGGAGGCACCTTGCAGGCGTGGGCCGAGAGGGATCCGCAAGCGGCGGCGGGCTGGTTGGAGGGCAAGCCCTTTGATGAGCGCACGCAAACGGCGGCCTGGGCTATCGCGGAGCAATGGGCAGACAACGATCCTCACAAAGCACTCCATTGGGCCTCTTCTCTCTCCGATCCTGATTTGCGTCGGGAAGCGCTCAAGCGCTCCGCCTTTCAGTGGGGTCGGAATGATCCCGAAACGGCACTCGCTCACGTCCTTCATACAGTGGACGGCGAAACGCAAGGCGTCATGCTACGCGCGGTCTATCAGGCTTACGGGAATGCTGATCTAGAGACCGCATGGGAATCGGTAGACCTGTTAGATGAGGCTCAACGAAAGACGGCACTTGGAGCGCTCTTGGAAAGGGCCCATTCCAGTGGACTTGAGGACCTTTCCCTTCATGTCGAGATCGCGACGGCCTACGCTCAAACGCACCCCACCACGCCTGAGAACCAGGCTCACGTGCCGGTTCTCAATCGGCTCGCCATGACCATGGCTCAGCAAGACGCGACGCATGCCCTCACATGGGCCTTAAGCCTTCCAGAAGGCGATCCCCGGGACGCCTCCCTCAGTGGTCTCTTTCAGCAATGGTCTCAAGTCGACCCTATCACGGCCACCGAGGCTCTCGCGACCCTTTCGCCAGGTCCCGATCGCGACACTGCGATTGATGCCGCCTTCTACGGTCTCCGTCAACGCGACCCGGAGCGGGCTTTCCACTGGGCCTTGGCGGTAGAATCCTCTGCCTCGCGAGAGAAACTCTTGAACCAATCCGTCTCCCGCTGGCCCAACGATCCTCACATGCTTCGACAGCTGATCGACGAAGCGTCGACCCTCTCTCCCGAGCTGCGCGCATCCTTGCTTCAGCAAATCCGTTAGTCATCAGTGGCAAGCAGCGGCTATCTGGAGCTCAGTCTCTGCCTACCCATCCTGCGGATCGCGATTGGGTGCACTTGGCCAGGAAAGCTCCTAGCATGATCCCTACCACGTCCGCAGCGAAGTCAGCGAAGTCACAGGAGCGGGTGGGGATGAACGCCTGGGAGAATTCTTCCAACCCGACCACGGCGAGGACGATGAGGGTGCCTACCATCACCGGGCGCTGTCCCACCGTGAGTTGACGGCAATCCAGGCTGCGATTCACGAGAAACGAAAGCGTTCCCATGAGAAGAAAGTGCCCCATCTTATCGACGTAGGGGATGCCGTAGAACCCTTCCCAGAGGGTGGGTGCCGAGCCTGTATTCACGGAGTAGATGATCCCCCCAAGAAAGAGGACGAACAGTGCCAGCAAGAGTCGCATACGAAAGCATCCGACCCATTTGCGTTCCAAGCGTTCAATGTTTGCCTTGGACGCCGTGGCACGATACGAAGGCTTCATGACTCAAGAGTGGACGGATAAGATCGTGATCATCACAGGCGGCGGCGGTGGCATGGGACGGGCGGCCGCGAAACGCTTTGCCGAAGCGGGCGCACAGGCCTTTGTGTTAGGGCGGACAGCCAGCGCATTGGAGGAAACGGCGGCTCTCGCCTCGACGATCACGCCGGTGGTGTGCGATGTGGCCGACACGGAGAGCGTCGGGCAAGCCATGGACACGATTCTTGAAGCAGGCACCCCGGCGGCACTGATCCATACGGCGGGGATCAATACTCCGGATCGTTTCATGGCGCACGCTGATGCCTCCAAGGTCGCCGAGACGTCCAGTTGGCAGCGAGTGATGGACATCAATGTGTTAGGAGTGGTCCACATGATCCGAGCGGTGACGCCTCCCATGGCACGCCAAGGGGGAGGCAAGATCGTGGTCGTCTCCTCCACGGCGGGGCATGGCTTCGATAGCTATGCGGGCGTGCCCTACACCGCGAGCAAATGGGCCGTGCACGGGATGCTCTTCACCGCTCGGGCACAATTGAACGCCCATGGCATTGTGGTTTCTGAATACGCGCCTGGGG
Organism: Verrucomicrobiia bacterium; assembly: GCA_030425385.1. Lineage (GTDB taxonomy): Bacteria > Verrucomicrobiota > Verrucomicrobiia > Verrucomicrobiales > DEV007 > JAACDM01. Next base: position 9,630 of record JAUIAH010000027.1, read on the forward strand.
AGGCTAACACGCCTATCGTCGACAACCGCCCCGTTCTCCCCTCTGCTGACCATCGGAAGGCCATGATTCAGACGGAGGACTGTGCCGAGGCCCTCTTCTACATGGCCTCCCAAGACCACAGCGTGAGCCTCATCCAATTGCCACGCTATCAACCCTTTGGCGGGATGCCGCCCCAGATCCCCGCTCCGTGGCTGGATGGGCTGGAGATCCACCCCGCCTGAAGCCTCGTTTGACTTCTTCTTTCTTCAGTGAACTTTGAAATCATGAAAACCATATTAGCTCAAATCTTGGCGATGGCCTTGCTTGCCTCCGCACATGGGGAGCCCACGGCTTTCGTCGGTGCCACGCTCTATCCGATCACGGGCGATCCCATTGAGAAAGGCACCTTGGTCATCGAGAACGGCAAGATCGCCGCCATCGGTGCTGAGGTCGCCATTCCTGACAACGCCACCAAGATCGATGCGAGCGGGAAAGTGATCATGCCAGGGCTGATCTGCACCCATAGTCACATCGGCCAGGTGAGTGGCGGCGACTACTCCGCGCCGATCCAGCCGGAAGTGCGCGCGTATGATTCGATCAATGTGAGGCATCCATCCTTTCAGAAAGCGCGTGCAGGGGGCCTGACCACAGTGAACATCATGCCAGGCTCCGGACATCTGTTGAGTGGTCAGACGGTCTATCTGAAGCTCCGTGAGGGGGGCACCATTGACGAACTCTTCATCCGCCAACCCAATGGCAAACCCGCTGGCGGCATCAAGATGGCGAACGGAACCAACTCCATTCGTCAATCCCCTTTCCCAGGCACGCGAGGGAAGTCCGCCTCCCTCGTACGCCAGCAATTTATCCGAGCGCAGAGCTATCAGAAGAAGCTCGCTGCCGCGGCTGAAGATCCTGACAAAACTCCCGAACGCGACCTAGCCTTGGAAGCGTTGGTAGAGGTGCTCGAAGGCAAGCGCGTGGTCCATCATCACACGCATCGACACGATGACATTCTCACCGTGTTGCGATTGAAGGAGGAGTTCGGTTTCCGGCTCGTCTTGCATCATGTGAGTGAAGCCTGGAAGGTCGCTCCACAGATTGCCGCCGCCAAGGTGCCTTGTTCCATCATTCTGCTAGACAGTCCTGGAGGCAAGTTGGAGGCGCGCGACATCGAGTGGCGCAATGGTGCGGAACTCGAACAACGTGGCGTGGTCACCTCTTTCCACACGGACGATCCTATCAATGATTCACGGTGGTTTCTCCGATCGGGCGGCTTCGCCGTGCGCGCGGGCATGTCGCGCCATGGAGCCCTGGAGGCGCTCACGATGGCCGGTGCCATTCAGCTCGATCTCCAGGAGCGCATTGGTTCCCTCAGCGTTGGCAAAGACGCAGACTTTATCATTCTGTCAGGAGACCCTCTCAGCATCTACACACGGGTGGAGGAAACCTGGGTGGAAGGTGAGCGCGTCTTTGACCTCGACGACCCCAAGGATCGGCTCTTTGCCGTGGGTGGCCCAGGTGCAGGGAGCAATCGACGCCTGAATCTCTGTTGTTTCGGGCCTCTTCTCAACGACTAACATGCCGACCATGAAAGCATTCTTCGTCACGTTCATCCTCACAACGCTCACCGCGTCTGCGCAACTCGCCGTCCAGGGGGAAACCATCCACACGATGGAAGGCGATCCCATTGCGGATGGCGTGATCCTGATAGAGTCCGGCAAGATCACCGCAGTGGGCTCCGCTTCCGAGATCGTCATCCCCGAAGGCTATGAAACGCTGTCAGCCAAGGTGGTGACTCCTGGCATCATCGATGCCCACGCCACGGTGGGGTTGTCAGGCATCCTCAACTACGATCATGATCAAGAACAACTTGAGAAATCGGCGCCCATTCAGCCCGAGTTGCGCGCCTTGGACGCCTACAACCCACGCGATCCCCTCGTCAGTTGGGTTCGCGGCTTCGGGGTGACCACGGTGAACACCGGGCATTCGCCTGGCGCCGTCATTTCTGGTCAGGCCATGCTCATCAAGACGAATCGCCTCAATGTCAGTGATGGCGCGCTGCAACCCTTCTCCATGGTCATGGCCAGTCTCGGCAGTGCGAGCCTCGCCTCCGGGACGAGTGTGCCTGGCACGCGGGCGAAGGCCGTGGCCATTCTCCGCACCGAACTCATCAAGGCGCAGTCCTATCTCAAGAAAGTGAACGCCGATGACCCTGACAAGGCCCCCGATCGCGATCTCCGCCTGGAAGCGCTGGCGGCTGTCTTGGAAAAGAAGAAGCCTCTGTTAATCACCGCCCATCGGCACCACGACATTCAGGCCGCCTTGCGTTTGGCTAAGGAATTTGATTTCCGGCTCATCCTCGACGGGGCCAGTGAAGCCTACGATTTGCTCGATGAAATCAAGGCGGCCGGCGTCCCGGTGATTGTCCATCCCACCATGATCCGTGCTCAGGGGGATGCGGAGAACGCCACCTTTGCATGCGCGCAGAAGTTGCATGCCCACGGCATTCCCATCGCGCTACAGAGTGGATTCGAAGCCTATGTGCCCAAGACGCGCGTGGTCCTCTTCGAAGCCGGAATGGCGGCCGCCTACGGTTTGCCTAAGGAAGCCGCCCTTGCCGCCATCACGAGAGATGCTGCCGTCATCCTCGGTATCGAGGATCGTGTGGGGTCTCTTTCCCCTGGCAAAGACGCCGATCTCGCTCTCTACGATGGCGATCCGTTTGAATACACCACCCACTGTCTAGGCGTGGTGATCGACGGAGAGCACCTCCCATCGACCAACTGACACGATTCAGAGAGGAGTGCCATTGCGGCGGGAAAGATTAGGAGTCGACAAGTCGCATTTCCATGGCCTTACATGTGGGAAATCGAACCTCCCAGATACCGATACGATCCGTATAGTCTCTGATTCGCAGCCTAAATTTCACTCTCACTGAATACGAACCCCTTATCATACCCATCATGAGCAACGTCTTTCCCAAACTTCACAACGCCATGTGGCCTGGCCTCGTCGGAAAAGGTGGCGAAGGTGCCGAGCCGCCCATTGAGTTCGACAAGATGCTAGAACTCACTGCCAATGCGGAGGTGAATGGGCAGAAATTCGATGGCATCGATTTCTTTCTCTTCGATCCTCACATCAATATCGACATCAGTGAGGATGACCTCAAGAAGATGGCCGATAGCGTCACTTCGAAAGGCCTCAAGGTCGGTTCTCTCGTCGCTCCGGTGTGGCCAGGAACCGTGGGAGATTCCGCGATGGGGGATGCCGAGGCGCGCAAGAAATTCATTCTCGCAGTGGAGAAGGCCTGCCGCATCGCCAAGATCCTCAACGACCACGGTGCCCGGGATTATGGCATCATCCGGATCGACTCAGCGGACAATCCTGAGAATTGGGCCAAAGACCCTGCAGGCAACACCAAGAAGATTGCGGAGACGTTTCGGGAAGCTGGGAAAGTCGCCGAAAGCCATGGCGAGAAGCTTGCGGCGGAGGGGGAAATCTGCTGGGGCGGCATGCACAGTTGGAAAGCAATGATTGAGACTCTGGAGCAGACCGACATGCCGAATACGGTGGGTTTCCAGGCTGACCTTGCGCACACCTATCTTTACTTGTTAGGCTACAACGCTCCTGAAGCAGCCCTCCTCAAGGACGGCTATTCCGAGGAAGAGTTGGACGCTGCCTATCAGACAATGACGGATGCGCTGCGCCCCTGGACGATGGATTTCCACGTGGCCCAGAATGACGGCTCCGTGCACGGATCGGGTTCGCACGATAAGACTGGTCGCCATTGCCCAGCCGATGATCCCAATGGCAAGCTCGATATTACCAAGGCTTCTGGATACTGGCTCACAGAAGGTGGTCAGCCGACGAAGCGCTTCCAGCACATTTGCTGGGATGGCTGCATGTTCCCCAATGACATGCTCCTCAAGCAGGACACCTGGAATACGATTCTAGAGGCGATGATCAAGGTCCGCGATGCCCACGGTTGGTCCTGATCAACTATCGAGCTAACAGAATCACTCAATTCATACAAAGCCCCGTCTGCTACAGGCGGGGCTTTTCTTGTGGCAAGAGACGCTCCGCAATGCGCGCTTTGGAGAAATCATAGGGCGTCATCTCCACACGCACCGCATCCCCCGGCGCATAGACCACCGATCCGTCGCGTAACTTCTTGGCGAGGTGCCCCACCACTTCTTTCCCGTTCGGCAAGGCGATCTGGTAGGTCACCGGGCTCAACTGATGGAGGATCTTGGCGGTGGCAACAATGGGTGTTTCCGGCATGGCTCAAGAGATACGCACGTCCACTGCACTCGCAACTAAGCGGCGCATTCCCCTTTTCTGAATGACGTCATTTGGCCTACGATCATCGGGATGACTGGTCTACCACGATTGCTGTTTCTCGTTTGGCTGACGCTGCCTCTCTCCCTCCAGGCGGATCCCTTGCCGTGGGCCTACCCGCGGCAATGGACCTACACAGCCCCTCTCATTGCGCCCGAGAAACGAACCACGGCTTCTAGCCATGCACAGAAAGACCCTTCGGTCGTCTATCATGAGGGGCTGTGGCATGTCTTCATGACGGTTAAGTTGGAAGGACGATCTGCGATTGAACACGTCGCGTTTTCAGATTGGACGGAGGCACATCGTTCTCGCCGCACCCTGCTGCCCATTTGCGACACCACCTATTTCTGTGCGCCACAAGTCTTCTACTATCGCCCGCACGCATGTTGGTATTTGATCTACCAGGTTGGAGGAGTCAGCTCCGATCAGCGCAAGATGTGGGTCGGGTATTCCACGACCAAGACGATTGAAGATCCTCTCTCATGGTCCCACGTCGCCCCTATCCCTTCACTCGATGGGGGACCAAAGGACCCCCGCAACGTTGGTGGTCTCGACTATTGGATGATCGCTGACGATGCCAGGTTCTACTTGTTCTACACTAGCAACAATGGCAGGATGTGGCGCTTATCAACCACGCGCAATCAGTTTCCTGAAGGCTTCGCTCATTGTGAACTCGCCTTCCAAGGAGAGATCTTCGAGGCCAGCCACATTTATAAAGTGAAAGGCCATCCCCACTACTTGGCCATCATTGAAGAAGATCACCGCCGTTACCAGAAAGCCCTCATTGCTGATCGGTTAGACGGCGAATGGACGGTCCTCGGGAACACTCCAGAGACAGCCTTTGCCTCCTGGCACAATTGCCAACCGGCGGCAGGCGTGACCGCCTGGACAACCAACATGAGCCATGGAGAATTGATCCGATCAGGGGTGGACGAACGCCTGGAGATCGACCCCAACCATTGGCGTTTCCTCTTCCAAGGCATGCGGGACGAGGAGAAAGAAGGCCAAGGCTACGGAGGCTTCCCTTGGCGCCTTGCGCTCTTGCAGCCCGCGGAAACGCCCTAGCGTTTTACCCGATAGCGCCCAGTCTCCTACGACGATGTGTCCACCAAATGATGAACACAGCCACTATCGATCCTATCAGATTGGCGACGAGATCCCAACCTGTGTTCACGTAGCCGCCAACATTGGTTTCGGCGATGAGGAGCGTTGCCACAAACTCGATGACTTCGTTCAATGCGCCGAATCCCATGCCGGCGGCGGCGCACAACGTCATCAAGCCGAGTGACGGCTCGGCGGGCTGGCGAAAGCGGCGGACGATCCCAGCACTCAGTCCCTGCCAACATAGCCAGCTGGTGATGCCGAACCCGTAGGCATGCACCACCTGGTCATACTTCAACCGCTCCGGGATGAGCCACCAACTATAGAGGACGCGAATTTCTCCTTCGGCAGGCCAGGTGTCCGGAAGCGGAACCAATCCGCCAGCCATGTGGAGTAGGCCCCACACCGCCAAGCACCATAGGAGACCAGCACTGAGTCCTACGGAGCGGTGCACCCAGAAGATGGATCCTCCTAACACGACCATCACTGCAATATAGAACGCAAACTCTCGGTTCCCAGCGATGACGGCAGCAACGCAGGCCGTTAGCACGTATGTCAGGACAAACCCGACCACGGCAACGACCTGCTTTGGCGATGCTGTATGGTCCATTCAATAGAGCGTTACAGCTTCGCAACCGATGTCGATCACAATCGACTCAGCAACACAACACTCTGGGCGGCAATCATTGCCGCAAATTCACTTGGCTAAACGCACCATCACCTCGTTGCGCCGGAGCGCAGGGATGGTGAATGGTGGGTCATAGCTTGCACGCTCGATCTCACCGACCGTCTGCAGGCCTTGTCCCTTGGCCCAAGCCATCAATTTCGCGCTCGCGGCCTTCTCATTCGCCTCGGTCCATCGACCACTATAGCGATAAACGGCGAACCGCCCGCCCGGCCTCTCACTAATCTGAACCTCGTCGTTATCCGCCTTCGGTGCCCCTTCCCTGGCGACCTCTTTAGGGACCACAAAGCTCATCATCGCTTCGCCATCTTCCTGGGGGCTATTGAAGACGGGAGTCGTCATTTCGATCTTCTGCTTCGCCTCATTCTTGCCGTCGATGTAACGGAACAACTTCATGAAGGCTGTATTCGTCTTACCAGAACCGTCGCTCATCGCGACCGACGCGACCACCATCTTGGGGTAGTCACGCACTTCAAATGCTCCGTCACGTTTCACCACCAAGTAGCTTGGCGTCTCGTAGTCGTCGCGGTCTGCGAGAGCTACCGGAGAAGCGCTGAGAGTGACGGCGATCGCTGGGGTCAGCATGGGACGTAGAGTCATGATTCGATTCTCTGCTCCTGTTAGTCTATTAAATAAATAAGTGGCGGTGGCCACACAACATGCCACCGCCACTTGTCTTGCGAACGGGAAGTTAGGAGGTGGGGAGGATCACCGTGTCGATGACATGGATGACTCCATTCGTTCCCGCGATATCTGTCTTAACGACCTTGGCTCCATTGACAGTCACGTTCCCATCGGCGACCGCAATCTTGACGGACTCGCCTGCGAGCGTGTCGACGTCACCAGGCTTCACGTCAGCAGCCATCACTTTGGCTCCGACCACGTGGAGCTTGAGAATCTTCGTGAGCTTGTCCTTGTTCTCTGGCTTCAAGAGAGACTCGACGGTGCCTTCTGGAAGCTTCTCGAAAGCGTCGTTGGTGGGCGCGAAGATGGTGAAGGGACCGTCGCCACTGAGAGCTTCGGCAAGACCGGCCGCCTTCACTGCGGCAACCAGCGTGCTGAAAGAATCGTTGGAAGCGGCGATTTCGACCACGTTCTTCGCGTCGGCTTTCTTCTTGTGGTCATCGGCGATCGCAAGAGGCGCCGCAATGAGTGTGGTGACGGTGGTAGCAGTGATGAGGAGGTTACGGATGTTCATGGTTCTGATTTCTAAGTTTCTTGGTTGGTGACAGCTGCTCAGCGTCGTTGCCGTTCGCTGTCTAGGTAGTGTCTACGTATGAAACGCTACCGTGTCAACAATTTGTCTAAATAAATTTCCCAAGATGAATCTCCTATTGTCAGAAGTCTAGGTTTTGTATAGGTTTAGGCATGGCCGCGTTCCGATACCCGATGAAATACGTCGTGCAGCAGACTGGGCTCAGTCCCCACGTCCTGCGCGTCTGGGAACGTCGCTATGGTGCTGTGCACCCCGAACGTTCCGAGACCAATCGACGTCTCTACACCGATGAAGAGGTGCGGCGTCTTGAGCTCCTGGCATCCTTATCTCAATCGGGGCACGGCATCAGCCAGATCGCCACTCTCTCGACTGACCAATTGGCAGAAATGGCAAACCGAGAGGAGGCGGCGCCACCTTCCCAATCCGGTCCTGAGAAGGCAAATGACTTAGATCCTGCCGCCGAATTCCTCGCGCTTGCCTGGACGCATGTGTTGGGATTAGAGCCCTCCAAGTTACAGGACGTCCTGGAAGATGCCACTGTCGCCATGGGAACAACTAGTGCCCTGGAGAGCTTGGTCATTCCCCTCCTCAACCGCATTGGCGCGGCGTGGGATACTGGAGAGATTTCCCCTGCCGAGGAGCACGCGGCCAGTGCCGTCATCAAGGAGATGATCTTTCTCGGTAGCCGCCCCTTCACGGAATCGGCAGGTGCTCCTAACATAATTGCGACCACTCCTGCGGGTCAACTGCACGAGCTTGGTGCCGCCATGATCACCGCTGCGGCTCGAAGGCTAGGGTGGAATGTCACCTACCTCGGGCCTTCATTGCCCGCTGAGGAAATTGCAAGGGCGGCCATTCGCAGTGAGGCCATCGCGGTGGCTTTGAGCGTGGTCTACCCCAGTGATGACCCTCAGTTGCCCGATGAACTTCGGCGCTTGCGGAAACACCTCCCCGAAGGCATGCCCATCCTCATCGGTGGCCGCGCGGCCCATGCTTACCTTGACGTGATCAAGCACATTGGAGCAACGTTCCTCACCGATATCCCAAGCTTTAAAGGAGAACTCGCGCACATCCGAGAGCGGCGTTCCCCATCATAGCGCCCACGCCACCATCATTCGGGCCACGCGTCGAAGGTCCGTTCGCGCAACGTCGCCTGGCCGGATTCTGGGAGTGCTAGAGATTCGAATGCCTCGTAGGCCGACACGCCCTCGCATGAAGCGCCTGCAACTCGGGGACCGAGGCCTCAGCCACATGGTGGAGCGCCAGAGGCGGACGTCGCCATGGAGGCAAGTCGACGTTCGCTTTCAAATGCGGACGCGACGGCTCCGTCCGCAAACTTCCTGGAGCAGTCGTTGCCTCGAACTCAAGTATCGCCTCCGCATATGGCGACACCGCTTTCTCAGGAGTCGGCTCCATCATCCAACGGACAAGGGCCCCCATCAGGAACGCTCCCAGGACCATGATCAGTCGCATGGCAAGGAGCCTACCAGGGCGCTTTGCCCTTGGCAAGGGGAGGCGTCTCCGTCATGACCGGGGCATGAAGATCGCGATCACCGGAACCGGATTCATGGGCACGGTCCATGCGGAAGCCCTCAAGCGCTTGCACTTGGACCTCGTTGGCATTCAAGGATCCACTCCTGAGAAATCTCGCCAGGCCGCACAAACGTTAGGCCTCACACATGCCTACTCCTCTTTTGATGAGCTTCTCGCCGATCCCGAGGTCGCGGCTGTTCACATCACGACCCCCAATCGCCATCATTTCCCCATGGCCATGGCGGCCCTGGAGCGTGGCAAACACGTGTTGTGTGAGAAACCGCTAGCCATGACCGCAGACGAAACGGCCCAACTCGTCGATGCTGCCAAGCAAGCGGGTGTGGCCGCTGGTGTGAACTACAATGTCCGATTCTATCCTCTCTGTCAGGAGGCGAAGGCACGCGTGCAGGACGGCGCCATGGGAGCCATCCATTCTGTTCATGGATGCTATGTGCAGGACTGGCTTCTGCATGAGACGGACTACAATTGGCGCGTGCTTGCGGAAGAGGGCGGCAACCTACGCGCCATGGCTGACATTGGTACGCATTGGCTCGATATCGTTCAGAACCTCACTGGCCTTCGCGTCACGGAGATCCTCGCCGATCTCAAAACCGTGCACCCTGTGCGCCAACGTCCCACGGGGGAAGTAGAAACCTTCAGCGGTCCTCTGCAGTCCGAAACGCGCACGCACCCTGTCGCGATCACGACGGAAGATCTAGGGACCCTTCTCTTGCGCTTTCACAATGGTGCCAAAGGCACGGTCTTTGTCTCGCAAGCCTCTGCCGGACGCAAGAATTTCCTGCAATTCGAGATCGCCGGTTCGTTAGGATCCATGGCTTGGAACAGCGAGACTCCCAATGCCCTTCGGTTAGGCCATCGGGATCGCCCCAACGAAACCCTCGTGAAGGATCCCGCTCTGATGGCTCCAGCCGCAGCCGCGGCCGCCGCCTATCCCGGCGGCCACGCCGAAGGCTTTCCTGACACCTTTAAGATGTGTTTCCGCGCCTTCTACGATTACATCGCGGCAGGAGACTTCACGGCACCGGCTCCCTTCCCGACCTTTGCCGATGGTCACCGCGAAATGGTGCTGTGTGAGGCCATTCTCAAGAGCCACGCCGCGGAAGCATGGGTGACAATTGAGGATTGATCCCTCTAGCATTCCACGGCAGAGTTCGGTTCATGACTCCATCTCGACGCCATTTCCTCAAAGACACGATCGCGGCCTCCGCAGCGCTTGCGTTTCCCACCATCATTCCCGCCACCGCTCTCGGCAAAGGCGGACGCCCAGCTCCCTCCGAGCGGGTGACGGTCGGGCTGATGGGCTTCGGCACCATCGCGCAGTTCACGTCCCAGAATTTCCTGGCAGATGCACGTTGTCAGATCGTGGCCGTTGCTGATCCCGTGACGGAGCTGAGCAACTACGGGTATTCCGGGCAATGGACAGGCGGACGCGTTCCCGGGAAAGCCATGGTGGAGACATTCTACTCCGAGCGCGATGATCGCGGCAAGGACTTCAAAGGGTGTGCGATCTACGAATCGCATGAGGAGATGTTAGCCAAGGAAGACCTCGACGCCCTTAACATTTCCACTCCGGATCATTGGCATGCCAAGATGTGCCTGGACGGCGCGGCTGCGGGCAAGCACATGTATGGACAGAAGCCGCTCTCCCTCACCGTGAAACAAGGACGTCGCATGGCCGACGCCGTGAAGAAGGCTGGCATCACCTGGCAGACCGGCAGTCAGCAGCGGTCGGACGTGTATTTCCGCACAGCATGTGAGTTTGTGAGGAATGGCCGTTTGGGGAAACTGCAAGCCATCAAGATCGTGCTCCCTGGGGGGCATAAAGATTGGAGCAAGCAGGCAGAGAAGGTGGCTCCCCTCCCCGTACCCGCTGGTTTCAACTACGACCGCTGGGAAGGTCCTGCTCCGCATCGCGACTACCGTCCCGCGCTCCTCCCGCTACAGTGGCGGCACAATTACGACTACTCTGGCGGGATGGTGACCGACTTTGGTGCGCACCATTTCGACATCGTGCAGTGGGCGCTGGGCATGGATGAATCGGGCCCTGTCAAATTCACCGATATCAAGGCCACGCTTCCCGCCTCGAGCGAGATCTACAACACGGCAACCAGTTTCCAGTTCACCTATCATTATGCCGACGGCACGCCCGTGCACGTGAGTGATGATCGGAGCTCGACAGGGAGCATTCTCTTCGAAGGCGAAGACGGCAAGTCCATCCTCGTGACGCGCGATGCTCTCACCATGACACCAAATGAATTGCGCCGGGAGAAGATCCAAGACGACGAGATCAAGCTCTACGAAAGCCGGGGCCACGTGCGCAACTTCCTCGATTGCATCTACAGCGGCGAGCCGACGGTCGCCCCCATCGAGGCCGCACACCGCACCGTGAGCATCGCTCATCTCGCCAATATTGGGATCCGCCAAGGCATCTCATCCTTCGATTGGGATCCCGCTAAGGAACAATCGTCGAACGCGAAGATAAACGCCCATCTCGATCGCGAAGCGCGCGAACCTTATCGGTTCTAGGGGTTTTCCCCTGCATGCAAGCTCTTCCCCAGCGCGCCTGGCTCCAGTGGCAGACCCGGAGGCAGTTCTTCCACGACTGTGGCATCGGTGTCGGCAAGATGGCCCTCGCCTCCTTGCTCACGGGAACAGCCGCGCGTGCGGGTCAGGGAGCGATGCGCCCCAAAGCCTCACACCTACCTGGCAAGGCCAAGGCGGTCATCCACCTCTTCATGGCGGGCGCGCCCAGCCAATTGGATCTCTTCGATTACAAGCCAGACCTCGTCGCCTACGAAGGGAAGCCGCTACCGCCATCAATCATCGGGGATCAACGCTATGCTTTCATCCGACCGGATGCCGCAGTGTTAGGCCCGCGCTACGCCTTTGCTCAGCACGGCCAGTCCGGTGCAGAACTCTCCGAAATGTTACCGCACCTCGCCAAGGTAGCGGATGACATTTGCCTCATCAAATCCGTCACCACGGACCAATTCAACCATGCCCCGGCGCAGTTGTTCTTCAATACAGGCTTCGCCCAACCAGGACGCCCCAGCATGGGTTCCTGGCTCACCTATGGACTCGGCTCGGAGGCGAGTGATTTGCCCGCCTTCGTCGTCATGTCCACCGGGGCCGGGATCAGTGGCGGCGCGGCCAATTGGTCAAATGGCTTCCTCCCATCGGTCTACGCCGGCGTGCGCTTTCGAAATTCCGGCGATCCCATTCTCAATGTCAGCAGTCCTCCCGGCATCGATGACGGCTTGCAGCGTGATTCCCTGGATCTCATCCGGCGGATGAATGAGAAACAGTTAGGCGACGTGGGTGACCCGGAGATCGCCACCCGCATCGCCTCCTACGAAATGGCATACCGGCTGCAAAGTTCGGCTCCAGAACTCATGGATCTCAAGAGTGAATCTCCGCAGACTCTGGAGCGCTACGGCTGTGACCCTGACAAACCCTCATTCGCGCGCGCCTGTCTCCTTGCCAGACGCATGGTGGAACGCGGCGTCCGTTTCATTAACATCTATCATGAAGGCTGGGACGCCCATTCCGATGTCGCGGGCAATCTCCGCAACAATTGCGGGCAGACAGATCAAGGGAGCGCTGCCCTCGTGCAGGACCTCAAAGAACGCGGTTTGTTAGACCAGACACTGGTGGTTTGGGGAGGTGAGTTTGGACGCACTCCCATGGTGGAAACGAATCCTGCCTTGGGACGAGCGCTTGGCCGTGATCACCACCCGCAAGCCTTCACCATGTGGCTCGCTGGTGGCGGGATCAAGCCGGGCATCACTCTGGGCGAAACCGATAACATGGGCTTCCACGTCGTCGCCGATCCCATCCATGTGCATGATCTCCAAGCCACCATCCTCCATCAGCTAGGCATGGATCACGAGCGCCTCACTTACGTCTATCAAGGGCGCCGCTTCCGCCTAACCGATGTCCACGGCAAGATCATCACCCCCATCCTTGCGTGATCCCCTGTCGGGAGGAATCCTGTGAAGGGTGCTGGGATGTTAGAGCGTTTCTGGCTCTTGTAAGAGCGCGGCCACGCGAGTGAGCAGGCGCCCGGCGGCTCCACCATCAAGGACGCGGTGGTCGAAGCTCAGGGTCATCTCAGCTCCCGTGACAGGGACGAATTCTCCTCGATCCTGGTCCCATACGGGTTGTTTGACGCCTCGGCCTAACCCAAGCACCAGATTCTGCTCGGGCAAGGGAATAGGCGTGGCCCACACGATGCCGAAGGTTCCGAAGTTGGTCACGGTGGCGATGCCGGCCCCGCTGGCTTCAGGCGGCAGGCGGCGGTCTCGCGCTTGTTTCACGAGTTGATCGTAGATGGCGATGAGTTCTCCCAAGGGCTTCTGATCGACCTCGCGGATCACCGGCACGAGGACGCCGTCTTCCACTTCGACGGCGAAACCGATGTCGACAGCCTTCGGGTGCACAATGTGAGAACCGATCAACCGCCCCGCTACCGCGGTATTCTCTGCCAATGCTAGGGCAAGGGCACGGACGAGGTAAAGGGCTGGGCCCGCCTTCTTCTCTGCGGCTTTCCGATGCGCTAACAAGGCGTCCAAATGCACGGGGGCGCCCACGGTCGCCAAGGGACGCGACCAGCTGCGCCGCATGGAATCCGCCACCGCGATGCGCATGGGCGATGCGGGGGTCATCTTGTTGCGTTCAAGCTCTGACAGAAATCCCTCAAAGTCTTCGATCGTCACCCGCCCGCCAGAGCCGCTTCCCGGCACGCCCGCGAGGTCTGCTTTGTTCAAGCCCAACTCGACCATGCGCGCTTTGAGCCTCGGCGAGAGATAACTCGCCCCCGTGGCTTTGGCTGGCACCGGCAAGCCTTCGACCGTCGGCTTCACGGTCGGTTGAGGCGTCTCATGATCTTGACGGATCTCATCATCGTCTTCGACCTTGAAATGGATGCCCTCGGTATCATCCGCCGACGCCTCCTCCACTGGCTCCGGTTTCGGTTTCGAATCGCCGCCGTCCAATTGGTCGACCGCTTCTTCCGAGACCTGCAAATATCCCAACGTCGCCCCGACGGCGTAACTGACATCTTTCTCGGCCACCACCCTGACTATTTCCCCATCACACGGCGTGGTCACGCTCATGACCGCCTTATCCGTTTCCACCTCCATGATCTCCTGATCCGCCGTGACCCGATCTCCTACGCCCACATGGATATCGACGACCATCGCTTCAGCGATGGATTCGCCCAGTTGAGGCATGGTGATGGGAATCTCCGGCATCACTCTATCCTTGGCGGACGTTAGCCCCGGTCAATCGCGAAGTTCACATCCAGTTGCGAGTGGTGCGCGCACATGCCTAGATGCCTGATGCGTATTCTGTGGCTCTTCCTCGTGTTTCTTGTCGTTCCTGCCCAGGGGGAATCGACGGGTGAATTGTTTCAAGCGTGGCTCCTCCTGGAGCCTTCCAAACGCCCCCCACTGAGCGAGCAGGCCTTTGCAAAGGCAGCGTTGAGCCAACGGGAGGCGGAAATCGCGCACCATCTCCTATGGGAAGACCTGGTGGCACGAGAGAGGGCTACCCGAGCGGAGGAACTGAAAGCAAAGGTGATCACCATCGATGACGTTTCTTTGAAATTCGAAACCCGAGTCTTCGGTGAGAAACCGGAAGGAGGGCACCGCCTCTTCCTCTCCATGCACGGAGGGGGCAACACGCGCCCAGCGGTGAACGACCGCCAATGGCAGAATCAGATCGGGCTCTATGAACCAGAAGAAGGGATCTACCTCGCGCCGCGTGCGCCGACCGACACCTGGAATCTATGGCATCGTTCTCACATTGACGCCTTATTCGACCGATTGATCGAGAACTATGTGATCCTTGGCGAAGTGAACCCTAACAAGATCTATCTCATGGGCTACTCCGCAGGTGGTGACGGGGTGTATCAACTCGCGCCCCGCATGGCAGATCGCTTTGCTGCGGCAGCCATGATGGCGGGGCACCCTAACGACGCCACTCCTGATGGATTGCGCAACATCGGGTTCACCTTGCACATGGGCGGCAATGATAGGGCCTACAAACGCAATGAAGTCGCAGCGGAATGGAAGAAACAGTTAGCCACTTTGCGAGAGGCCGATCCTGACGGATACCCACACGAGGTGATCATTCACGAAGGCAAAGGGCATTGGATGGAGAAAGAAGACGCGGTGGCCGTTCCCTGGATGGCGACTTTCACGCGCAATCCGCATCCCAAGCGCGTGGTATGGCGACAGTCTAGCGTTCTGCATCCCCGCTTCTACTGGCTGCAGGTGGACGAATCCCAGGCGAAGAAAGGGCAGCGACTTGTGGCTTCCATCGAAGGGCAAACGGTGACGTTGGAGGCAGTGCCTGACGATCTCAATGCGGTGACTCTGTTGCTCACGGACACTCTCCTGGACCTAGATCAGGAGGTGACCGTGCGCTCGGGTGACAAGACCTGTTTCTCCGGGAAGGTGCCACGCACGCTCGCCGCTCTGTCAGGATCGTTCAAGGAACGCGCGGACCCTACGCAACGGTATTGGGTACGCACGACCGTGGCACTTCGTTAGGGCCATGGCCATAGACGTCCTCTTCTTCGACGCGGTAGGAACGCTCTTTGGACTTCGCCATCCTCCGGGGCACACCTATGCGCGCTTCGCGCAAGCCGCGGGCATCGCTGTGGAACCCGATGCCGTGGCGCGGGCCTTTCCGGGGGCTTGGCAAGGAGCCGGTGCTCCTGACTATCAGAATGCTCATGACGAAGCCGCTCGCGAAGCGGTCGATCGCCGGTGGTGGCGCGGCATCGTGCAGGAGAGCCTCACCCAAGCGGGAGCCACCTTTTCTCAGGAAGCACTGACCACGTGCTTTGACGCCCTGTTCGCGCACTACGGAACGGTCGATCCCTGGATGGTCTATGAGGAAACGCCCGACATTCTAGCAGCATTGCAATCCGAGTATCGATTGGCTGTCCTCTCTAACTTCGACCAGCGTTTGGTGACGGTGATGCGCGCCTTGGGATTGGCAAATTACTTCGAAGCCATCCTCTATTCGTCAGCGCTCGGGGCATCGAAACCGGCCCGTCTTGCTTTCGAGAAAGCCCTGGCTCACCTGGGGGTGCCGGCTACGCGTGCGCTTCACGTGGGTGACGATCCCCACAAGGACGCGCATGGAGCCTCTGAAGTAGGCCTCCAATCGTATCTTCTCGACCGCCCGATGAAAGATCTCCGTGGTTTGCCACGTTTCCTAACAGACCACGACCGTCTTTGAACGGCGCGACCCCTTCCCCTGTCTGTGGGTTGGAATCTCTAAGGAAACCGGTGGCAAAGATCGGCTTCTTCTTTAACCTTTCCTCTCCAGAAATGAACACCTCTTCTTTCTCCCTCTTCGTGCTCCTCGCGGTGAGCCTGTTGACCTGGATCCCCCACCCCACTCAGGCGCAGACGACCGCTCCCGTTCAGCAACAGCAGCAGTATTATCAGCAAGCCCCTCAGAAGCGGTCGTTTCTTTCGCGCTTCCGTCACGCTCCGCGCACCCAACAACAGCAACAGCCTCAAGCAGTCCCACAGGCTCAGCAGCAGCAACAGCCTACCAAGCGCGGATTCTCGCTTCGCTTGCCGAAGTTCAAGAAGCCGAATATTCGCATGCCGCGCCTGGACCTTTCCAAAGTCCGCATGCCCAAGGTGAAGACTCCCAAACTGAAATGGCCCTTTGGCGGGCGTCAGGAGGTGAAGAAGCAGGTGATGAATTATCCCAACGCCGTGCAGAACCAACAAATCGGTGGGGCCTATGGCATCGTCACGGGCCAAGGGGTCAAATTCTACGAAATCGGCCCTAGCCAGCCCTTGGGTCCGGACGAACGGCTCGCTCAGGGCACTCTGGTGACGATTCGGAGCAATGACCGCTCATGGGCCTACGTCACGCTCAAGGATCAGCGCTCGGGCTACATCGGGCTGGACCAGGTGCGTTTCGCCGCACCTCAAGAGGTCTCTCGAGCACAGCCCAAGACACGCTCCCGCTCGACGAAGAAGAGCACCCGTTCGCGCCGACTCGCCTCCAACTCGGGCACGAAGAAGAAATACACGCCGCCCGCGTTGCCGAAAGCAGCTGCCGACTTGGAAGAGGCTTCCGAGCCTGAGGTCAATCCTCTCCTTGGAGCCGCACAGGAAGACGAACCCGAGGTCGCTCAGTCGCCCGAGCCACTCCCAGTGGATTCTCCTGAAGTGCTCTTCGATCCCATTCTCGATCCTTTGGAGCCCATTCCTGGGGACATGGTGCCGAGTGCAGGTCCTGGACCGGAGCCCTTCCTGTCCGATCCGATTCCATCGATCGAGGAAGAGCTGCGGGCCATCCGCGAAGCGAAGGAGGCTGCGGGTGAGGATGACGTGCCGTTGCCGTCCGATTCTTAGCAAGCGGCAAAGAAACATTGCTTTCGGCACGGGGTTTCAGCCAACGTTAGGCGAACCTCCTGTCCCGCGATGCTTTCTATTCTTGGCCAAGACACTGGCGAATCCTTCTGCGACGGCTTTTCCCGTCGGAACTTCCTCCGCATCGGCGGGCTCGGCGTGGCCGGGTGCGCCCTACCCGACATCCTCCGGGCCGAGGCGGCCTCTGGACGGCGTCCTGGGGACAAAGCGGTCATTATGATCTTCCTCCCGGGCGGCCCGCCGCACCAGGACATGTTCGATCTCAAGATGGATGCCCCGGCGGAGATCCGGGGTGAATTCTCTCCCATCTCGACCAATGTACCTGGCATCCAGATTTGTGAGCATTTCCCCCGTCTGGCCAAGCGGATGGACAAGTTCTCCATCATCCGCTCGATCGTCGGAGCGTCGGGGGATCACGATGCTTACCAGTGCATGACGGGGCGTCCGCCCAAACGGAATTTGCCTCCAGGAGGCTGGCCGTCGATGGGATCGGTCCTGTCCTCGCTGCAAGGATCGAATGGAGAGGCGGTGCCTCCATTTGTAGGGCTGGCGCCCAAGATGGGTGAGATGCGTTGGGCGGATCCCGGCAAACCTGGATTCCTCGGCCCCGCGCACGCTCCATTTCAACCGAACGGTGGTGGCAAAAGTGATATGGTGCTCAACGGGATTTCCCTCGACCGCCTGTCTGACCGCAAGCAGTTGCTTACTAGCTTTGATCAGTTCCGCCGCGAGACAGATGCCTCGGGAGCGATGGACGGACTGGACACCTTCACCCAGCAGGCGTTCGGAGTATTGACCTCTAGCAAATTGGTTGAGGCGATGGATCTGGAGAAGGAAGATGCTAGAGTTCGAGAGAGCTACGGCAAGGGCATCGCCAAGAACGTCGCGGATGGTGGGCCTCGCTTGATGGAGCAGTTTCTCATGGCGCGTCGTCTTGTCGAAGCGGGCGTCCGCTGTGTCACTCTTGCCTTCAGCCGCTGGGACTGGCATGGCAACAATTTCAAACGCGGTCGTGAAGACATGCCGATGCTCGATCAAGGGGTGACGGCCTTGGTCGACGATCTCCATCAGCGCGGTCTTGACAACGATGTCAGTGTGATTGTCTGGGGTGAATTTGGGCGCACGCCCACCATCAATGCCCAGGCTGGGCGCGATCACTGGCCACGTGTTTCCTGTGCGCTGCTCGCCGGTGGGGGCATGCCTTCGGGCCAAGTCATTGGCGCAACGGACCGCTTGGGCGGAGAGGCAAGTGATCGCCCCGTCCATTTCCAAGAAGTGCATGCCACGCTCTACCGCAATATGGGCATTGATGTGAAATCGACGACGGTGGATGATCTCACGGGACGCCCGCGCTATCTGGTGGATCAAGAGTACGATCCTATTCCTGAGTTGATCTAGCCCGCCTCCTGCGACTGGTTGATGCATGACTGAGCCCTCAGGAGCCCGCAACGTGATCTTCGTGGATGGTGCCTGTGTGCTTTGTCATGGTCTTGTCGCATTCCTGCTCAAGCGGGACAAACGCAAAGTCCTCTCCTTCTCCACGCTGCAAGGCAAGACCGCCGCCATTGTTCTCTCAGAGCCACCCTATGATCGCCTCCGACAGGAAGTCTCAACAGTGATCTATGTGCGTGATTGTCAGGGTCCTCACGAACGGATCTACACCCATTCCACCGCGGTTCTCCTAGCATTGCGCGATATCGGCGGCCCCTGGCGCCACGTCGCCTGGCTCCGTTTCCTTCCTTCTCCTCTCCGCAACCTTGGCTATCGTTTCATCGCCCACAACCGCTACCGTTGGTTCGGCAAACATGACGATGCCTGTCCCCTACCTTCTCAAGATGACACTGCCCGCTTCCTTGCTTAAACCCTTCTTCCTCACACTCACTTATTCCTCCATCGCGCTTGCGGTTGAGATCCCTTGGCCGGACAAAAGTGGTCCGACCAAAGACGGCCACGTTCCCGCGGCTCACGGCGAAGGCCTGGCCACGGCGTGGGATGAGGAGACTGGCAAGAACATTGCTTGGAAGACGCCATTGCCCGAGGAGGGCCATTCCACACCAGTCATCGCGGGGGACATGCTCTGGTTTACCAGTGCGAACAAAGAGGGTAGCAAGCAATACGTGGATGGTGTCCATCGCGAAACGGGTGCCCTGGTGCACCATCACCTCCTCTTTGAGAACGTGGATCCCGAGCCGCTGAGCAATAGTGTGAACAACTATGCCGCGCCTTCATGCGTGATCGATGAAACCGGCCTCTATGTGCACTTTGGCTCTTACGGAACGGCGAAACTCGATCCCGAGACGCTCAAGCCCATCTGGCAGCGCCGTGACCTGCCTTGCCAACACTACCGCGGCCCTGGGTCTTCTCCAGTCCTCTATCAGAATCTCCTTATCCTCACCATGGATGGGGTCGACCAACAATATCTCACGGCTCTGGACAAGGACACCGGGAAAACGGTGTGGCGCACGGATCGCACCACTGACTACGGCGACATCGGTCCCGATGGCAAACCCGAGCGCGAAGGCGACAATCGCAAAGCCTATGGCACGCCTAGCATTGCGCACGCGAATGGCGTCCCTCAATTGATCTCCGTCGGTTCCCGCGCTCTCTTCGGCTACGAGCCGCTCACCGGCAAGGAGCTGTGGACCATTCCCCACGGCAACTTCAACGCGGCGGTGCGGCCCGTTTCTCACAATGGCCTACTCTTCGTCAACACTGGCTCGTCCCGGGCCCACTTGTTAGCCATCCGACTCGATGACAAGATGCACGGCGACATCCGCGAATCTCATATCGTGTGGGACCGCGACAAGCGGAACAGCCGCTTTTCGGGGCATGTGCTCGTCGGCGATCGTATTGTCCAATCTACCGAGGGTGGCATCGTCTCCTGCATCGATCAGAAAACGGGCGAGCAACTTTGGTCGGATCGGCTCCCCGGCACTTACATGGCCACCCCCATCGTGGTGGGTAATCGTGTCTACTACAGCAATGAGACGGGGCAAAGCCGCATCCTTGAGATTGGTGATACCTTCAAGGTCATCGGCGAGGCCGAACTCGAGCTAGGCATTCAAGCCTCAGCGGCGGTGGCAGATGGCGCCCTGTATCTCCGCACGAAGAAGGCGCTCTACAAGATCCAGGCCGAGGCCTCTTCAAACAACTAGCATCATCGCTAGATCTCACTGAGATCCAAACGCCGGATCTCCAGGAGCCGATGGGTGCGTTCTCCAGATGGCTGATGGACTATGCCTTTCTCATCCAGGCGATCCGTTCGCACGAAAGCGGAGGCATGGATCACGTGGCCATCTTCTCCGATGATGCCCACGTGGGAACTTTCATCCCAGGCAGCAAAGAACGCCAAGTCGCCCAGCTGTGCTTCTGTCAGGCGCCCTACCACTTTCCCACAAGCACGCTGATCTGAGCTGTCCCGCGGCAACGCTTTCCCAAATGTCCGGTAAACCATTTGGACCAGCCCTGAGCAATCAATGCCAACTGGACTTCGCCCACCCCAAAGATAGGGCGCGTGCGCATACGCCTCCAAGGTAGCTAACAAGGCCTTTGGCGAATAGGGCTGAGCCCTTCCCACCTGGCCCCGCACCCAGCCGATCTTCCCTCCGGGAAGCACAAACTTGCCATTGGCATACCCAGGCAAGGGCGTGCCGCGCAAGAGAGTCACCGTCCGATTCTCGACACCACCGAGGCAATGCTGATCCACGACATAGTGCGTGGCCGATTCCGATTGAAACCAGGCATAGTCGCTCTCCGAGAGAGGCTCTCCCTGCCGCAGATCCAACCACCCTTCATAGCCGTCATGAGTCAGCCGAACCTTCCAGAAATGACGTTCTTCCTCCAGGATCTCAAACGTCTCCGCAAACAGCACCTGGGACACCATCTCACTCACCAAATCTGGTGCGACCCGGAGCGGCGCGCAAGAGAGACGACAATAGCCATGATCCATGCCTACCGCTCGAAAGCTGGCCTCGTCTGTCAACCGATCTCGCTCCCCAATCAAACCAATCACGTTGCGAATTTCCGGGCACATCTCGCCATAATCCTAACATCATAACGAAACATTCTTGCAAGAGAGTCGTGGTCAGTACAAGGATGCACGGAATCTGACAAGCTTGGCTCAGTCGATGCTGCTTATGAGAATTTCATAACTGATTCTTCCTGAAAGGCTCGCTTCATTGGGCTGATTGTTTAACCTCGCGTCAGCAACCCATTCCACTTCATGTTAAGACCTTATCGAGTCGTTGTGCTTGGACTCCATCACGACCACGTATGGACGCATCTCCAGGATCTGCGTATCTCCCGCCAGGCCGAATTGGTCGGCGTGGCCGATCCAAATCTTCCTCTTTTAAGCCAGGCGCGCAGCAAAGTGAGTTGTCCTACCTACGCGGACTATGAAGAACTGTTAGAATCCACTGAAGCTGACATCGCCTATATCTTTGCGAGCAATCGAATGGGAGCCTTGCTCGCGATGACGGCGGCCAAGCGCGGGCTCCACGTTCTGATAGAGAAACCGATGGCGGCAGACCTGGACGACGCAGATGAGATCTTGCGCGTGAGCGAAGCCGCTGGTGTGCAGCTGATGGTGAATTGGCCGTTTGCCTGGTCACCACCACTCGTTCGCGCCCTCTCATTGATCGAGGAAGGCGACATCGGTCGCGTGTGGCAGGTGCGTTACCGCGCTGCGCACGCGGGTCCAAAGGAACTGGGCTGCAGCCGTTACTTTTGTGACTGGCTCTTTGACACGCGTCTCAATGGCGGCGGCGCCCTCATGGACTACGCTTGCTATGGGTGTGCCTTGGCCCGGACGCTTATGGGCATGCCCAAGGGGGTTCGCGCTAACAAAGGACACTACGTGAAGACGAGCATGGAGGTCGAAGACAATGCGACCGTCCTGCTAGACTACGAACGGGGCTCGGCACTGGCCGAGGCTTCCTGGTCGCAGCAAGGGGACCTTAGCTCTTACACGGCCTTCATCTACGGAGAGGAAGGCACGTTGATCGCGGACTGCTTGAAAGGCACGCTCACCCGCGCCGACCAGGAACATGCCAATGGCGAAGAAGTACCTCTGGATACGGTCCCAGCCTCGTTCCGCCATGCCACGGCGCATTTCACCACAGCTCTGAGCACGGGCGAACCCGTGACGCCACTCGTTTCCGCCCAAGTGGGACGGGACACGCAGGCCATCCTTGCAGCGGCGCGGCGCGCAAGCGAGGAACCATCCACGCCCATCCGCGCGTATCAGCCCGAGATCTCGTAGGATCTCGCCGTGGCGCTGTCTTGCTCCTCCAAACGACTTTCGAATCGCCCGATCGTCTCGACATTCTCTAACCGTTTTTCCAACGAAGCGAGACGCTCTTCGAGTTCTTTCTCTCGAGCGGACGGCCCCTTGGACGTGTTGCCCCCAAACAACCATACGGCCGACGCACTGAATCCTGCGGCAAGGACGACATAGGCAGGCAGGAAGAGAAACCGCCCAAACAAGACAAAGGGAAGGCTGACGATGAGCATGCCCACGCCATATTTCCATATGATCTCCGTGGCGCGAAGACGGATGTCACGCAGTTCCTCGCTCATGGAAACGCTGGGTAGGTCGTCGCAGGTTTCGCTGCTTTGTCAGTGCCATCCATGCTTTTGAGAAACTTGAAGAGATCACTCTCCGTCGAGAGGATAACGGTGGTGTCGTCAGCCATGACCTCCGAATAGGTTTCCATCGTCTTGATGAATTCGTAGAACTCGGCAGCCTCGCCACTTTGATTGTAAGCCTCCGCATAGATTTGAGTCGCTTTCGCGTCGGCTTCGCCTCGAATCTCTTGCACTTTCTTATAGGCTTCAGACTCGATCTTCTTCACTTCGAGGGACTTGTTCCCAAGAATCCGCGAGGCCTCGGCATTCCCTTCCGAACGGAACAGCTCGGCGATCTGCTCGCGTTCACTGATCATCCGTTCGTAGATCTGAGAGCGGACCTGCTCATTGTAATTGATCCGTTTGAATCGGACGTCTAACAGATCGATACCCAATTCCGCCAACTTGCCTTTGGCATTCTCCTTGATTTCCTTCTCAATGGCCGCCCGGCCTTTGGTGATCTTTTCAAGGATATTCACACCCCTCCCTTGCTGCCCAGACACCTCGAGGTCTGGTTGCATCGGTTCCCGGCCAATGGTTGTCCGGATCATTTCGATGAGGTCATGCTTGGCGACGGCGTTCCGCGTCTCACTCCCGAGGATGTCATCCAAGCGTGACTGAGCTCGCCGTTCATTTCTCAATCGCAGGAAATACTGCATGGGATCGCTGATCTGCCAGCGAGCGAAGGTATCCACCTTGATGTAGAGCTTATCCTTCGTAGGCATTTCGTTAGGACGCCCATCCCATTCCAACACGCGCTTCTCGATGACGTTGACCGTTTGAATGAAGGGCACTTTGAACTTCAGCCCTGCACTGGTGATCGGATCGCCCTTGGGCTTCCCGAACTCCGTGATGATGACTTGCTGGGATTCATTGACCGTGTAGAAGGAGCCGGAAACGACCATCAATGCGAGGACCGCTACGATCGCAGCGAGAATGAAGAATGCTTGTTTCATGAAATGGCTTACTTTTGGGTGTTGGAGAGGTTGAGGAGAGGGAGAACGCTCTGTGCATTCTCATCCATGATGATCTTGCCTCCTAACCGAGGCACCACTTGTCCTAACGTTTCTAAATAAAGGCGCCGTTTCGTCACTTCGGGAGCCTTCTCGTATTCCGCAAAGAGCGCCTTGAAAGCCGCGACATCGCCTTCGGCCTCATTCACCCGTTGCGCGGCATAGCCTTGTGCCTCACTGATGTCGCGATCCGCCTTACCACGGGCCGCAGGTACTTCCTTGTTCTTCTCACGCCACGCCACGTTGATGGAGCGCTCTTTCTCTTGCTGCGCTTTGTTAACATCGTTGAACGAGTCCTGGACGGAGGGCGGCGGGTTCACATTGTTCAACTGCACTTGATCGATGCGGAGACCCAGTTTGTAATAGTTGGCCACGTCCTGCATCTTCTGCAGCGCCTCCGACTCGATCTGTTGACGTCCGACCGTGAGCACTTCGTCCACGGTTCGATCGCCGACGACTTCGCGCATCACGGATTCGGAGACGTCACGGAGGGTGGCGCCGGGATTCCGCACGCGGAAGAGAAAGTCCTCTGGGCGATCCACGCGGTACTGAACGACCCATTCCACGGAGGCCTCGTTGCGATCACCCGTGATCATGCTCTTCTCTTCTTCCTGCACCCGTAAATTGGGAGCGAACTGGTAGGGATTGGTGGCGGTGGCCGCGCGCTGCGTGCCGATCCCCAGCCCAAATTCTTGTTTCTCCTGGCGCTCGACCGCCACGATGTGGGCTTGATCGATCCCAAAGGGTAGTTTGAAGTGGAGGCCAGGTGTCGCCGGATCTCCGGTGATCTTGCCAAACCGGGTCACAATCCCGACTGACTCCGCGGGGACGGTGTAGAAGGCCGTGGAGATCGACGCGAGGATCGCGAAGCCGATGATGGCGGCAATGATGACTTTCGGGTTCACACTCTGCATGGTGGCCACCCTTACCCCGCCACTCCCAGCCTGCCATTACAAAGGGACGCGGGAATTCGACCCGAATGAGCTTCTGACCTGATCAAAGGTTGCCATCCGGCAGGGGGATTGCTACGAAACGAGCGCATTCCCATCCTGTTATGCCCATGAAATTTCCGAAAACTGTCCTCCTCATCCTCCTCGCCGTCTTCTTCGGAGGGCTCGCCGCCTTCGCTGAAGAAGACCCCGTGGGCCCCAAGGGGATCGATGAGCAGATCAATAAGATCATGGAAGACCCGACGAAGAAGATCACCAGTGTCGTCTTCTTTGCGATCAAGGTGAATGAGGATGTGTCCATCCCTCTCGTGCTGGTCTGGCTCGCAGTCGCGGCCATCTTCTTCACCTTCTACTTCCGATTCGTGAATCTTCGCTTTCTGGGTCTTGCTGCCAAGACGATTCGCGGCCGCTACAGTTCGCCCAATGATCCGGGGGAGATCACCCACTTTCAAGCGCTCACCGCTGCCTTATCAGGCACCGTTGGTCTCGGAAATATCGCTGGCGTCGCCATTGCCATCCAACTTGGCGGCCCTGGCGCCACCTTCTGGATGATTCTCATGGGCCTCTTTGGGATGACCTCCAAATTTGTGGAGTGCACCTTGGGCGTGCGCTACCGGGAAATAGACAGCGAGGGCAAAGTGCTAGGAGGGCCAATGCGCTACCTATCCAAGGGCTTGCAGGAGCGCGGCCAAGGGCAAATCGGGATGATCCTGGCAATGTTCTTCGCCGTCATGTGTATCGGCGGTTCCTTTGGGGGCGGAAACATCTTTCAGATCAACAGTGCGACGGAGCAATTCATCTCCGCATTCGGCGGAGGAGAAGGTTCTTTTCTCGACCAACAGCGTTGGCTCTTCGGGCTGATCATCGCCGTGATCGTTGGCGCTGTGATCATCGGCGGCATTCGCAGCATCGCTAGAGTCACCGCTAAACTCGTTCCCTTCATGTGCGGCATCTACGTGCTCGCTGTGCTCGTGATTCTTATTCTGAACCTTGGCAAGCTACCCGGCGCCATTGGTGCCATCGTCACCCAGGCATTCAATCCTACCGCAGTTGGAGGGGGCCTGATTGGGTGTATGTTGCTAGGAATCAAACGTGCTGCTTTCTCAAACGAAGCAGGGGTAGGATCAGCCGCGATCGCGCACTCGGCTGTCAAGACGTCAAAGCCCGCCTCTGAAGGACTGGTCGCACTCTTGGAACCCTTTGTCGACACCGTCGTCGTCTGCACCATGACCGCTCTAGCAATCATCGTCACCGATACCTATCAGCTTTCCAATGTGGAAGGCGTCGCCATGACCTCCGCCGCATTTGAAACGGCGATGCCGTGGTTCAAGATGATCCTGTCTATCGCCGTGATCCTCTTCGCCTTCTCAACGATGATTTCTTGGTCTTACTACGGGATGCAAGCCTGGGCCTTCCTCTTTGGAAAGAATCGCTTCATGGACCTGGGGTACAAATTAATCTTTTGTGTGTTTATCGTTGTGGGATCTTCCATGAGCCTCAACAACGTCGTCGACTTCTCTGACGCGATGATCTTTGCCATGTCGATACCCAATATCGTTGGCCTCTACATTCTCCTCCCAGTCGTCAGGCGTGAGCTAGACGATTACAAGGCGCACTGCGCCGAGATCGACTCCCAGTCTTAAATGGCACGGAGTTACCAGCTTAAGGGAACCAAGAAGCGCGCCGCTCCCCCGTCTGGAATTGACTTCGCGGCGCTGCTCAATGCGCAACAGCTGGCGGCGGTCACGTCCAAGCCAGGGGCCGCTCTCGTCATTGCTGGCGCGGGGAGTGGGAAGACGCGAACCCTGACGCATCGCGTCGCCTACTTGCTTGAGCAGGGAATGGAGCCCTATCACATTCTCCTCCTCACATTTACCAACAAGGCAGCCGGGGAAATGCTGGCTCGAGTGGGGCAACTCGTTCCCCAAGACATGGGAGGCCTCTGGGGTGGGACCTTCCATGCCATCGGCAATCGCATCCTTCGCCGCTATGGCGACTTGCTAGGATACTCCAAGGGCTTCTCCATCATGGATCGGGAAGATCAGACGAGTCTTCTCACCCAAGTCCGCAAGGAATCCGGGCTGGGGAAAGATGGGAACAAACAGGACAAACGCTTCCCCAAATCCAACGTCCTGGCAGACATCTATAGCATCACGCAGAACCTCGATGCCAAGCTAGATGACGTCTTGGAATCGCGTTATCCTCAGTTAGAAGAATACTTCGACGCCATCCGCACTCTGCATGAGGCTTACGAGGAGAAGAAGCTGGCAAACAACGCCGTCGATTTCGACGATTTGTTATGCAAGACACTCACGCTTCTTGAGTCGAAGAAAGAGGTGCGGGAACACTATCAGAACAAGTTCCGCGCGGTGCTCGTGGATGAATACCAGGATACGAATCCGATTCAGTCGCGCATGATCGATGTCTTCGCCGGAAAGCATCGGCATCTCATGGTCGTGGGCGACGATGCGCAGTCGATCTATTCGTGGCGGGGCGCCGATTTCCGCAACATCATGGGCTTCAGCCAACGTTATCCCGGAGCCACCGTCTACAAGATCGAGACCAACTATCGCAGCGTGCCTGAAGTGCTTGCGCTGGCCAATGAGTCCATTCAGATCAATCGCAACCAATTCGAGAAGACACTCGTCGCTGCCCGGGAATCGAAAGGCTGCCTCCCCGCGATGGTGCCTGTGCAAGATCCCAATCAGCAAGCATCGTTCATTGGGCAACGCATTGAGGATCTGCTCGATGACCTTGGTCTCGCCTATAGCGATGTAGCCATTCTCTATCGCGCGCATTTCCACTCCATGGAGGTGCAGATGGAGCTCACTCAACGCGGGATGCCTTTCCGCCTCACGAGTGGTCCACGTTTCTTTGAACAGGCGCACGTGAAAGATGTCAGTGCTTTCATGCGCTTCGTGGCCAATCGCCGCGATGAAGTGGCTTTCAAACGCATGCTCAAGCTCGTCAATGGAATCGGCGATGTCACGGCGGACAAGCTTTGGCAAAGTTGGCTCGGGTGCGCAGCCTCATCCAATGACGAGCCTCTCCCTGAAAGTTTCTCCGATCTCTTGTTAGGCTTTCGCGTCCCCTCGCGTTCTGAAGCGGAGTGGAAACAGTTAGCCTACACGCTCGATGAACTGATTGAGAATCACGAGCCGGTCGCGCCCAAAGCGATGTTCACCTCCATCATAGAAGGCGTCTACGATGACTACGCGAAGGCAGCCTTTTCCAACTACGAGCAGCGCATGCAAGACATCGATCAAGTGAAGCGCTACAGTGAGAAATTTGCCACCCTTGACGAATTTCTTTCCAAGCTCTCCCTTGAAACCAACACCGATCGCGAAGAGCCAGAGGACGACGACAAGATTGTCCTGTCCAGCGTTCATCAGGCGAAAGGGTTAGAATGGCCCGTCGTCTTTATCATCTGGCTCACTCAAGGCATGTTCCCCAATCGCAACGCTCTCGAAGCAGACGACTATGAAGCTCTAGAAGAAGAGCGCCGTCTCTTCTATGTGGCCGTGACGCGTGCCTGCGATCAAGTGTATCTTCTTCATCCGATGGTTCGCCCTGGTGGACGCGGGTGGTCAGATGACTACTACCAATGCCCCTCACACTTCCTCACCGAACTCCCCACTGATTTCATGGAGGAATGGGATGTCGGCAACGTGTGGTAGATACTTTCATGAAGCCCAAGGAACCCAAGCAACAGTCGAAAGCCGAGTCGTCCTTCTTCCGAGGCGCTTGGGAGCTCTTTCGCTTTCTCACTCCCTACAACCGCTACTTCATTCCCGCGCTGATCGCTCTGTGCTTCACCGGGTTCCTCATCCTCCTCTTTCCAGAGCTGATGGGGGAGCTCGTCGGCGGGGCCATGGTCAGCAGCGGCGACGCTCAGGCGGTGGATGTGGATCAAGTGCTCGCCAAGCGCAATCGAGTGGCTATCACCTTAGCACTTGTGCTATGCACCCAAGCGGTTGTCGCCTACTTCCGCATCACCTGGTTTGCCAAAGCCGGCGAAAGCGCCCTCGCAGATTTGCGGAAACGCGTCTACGGACGGCTCGTTTGTTTGCCCATGACATTCTTTGGCGAACGCCGCGTGGGAGAGCTGTCCAGTCGCCTCGCGGCCGATCTCAGCCTCATTCGCGACACCCTGGTCACGACCACCCCTCAACTGCTCCGCCAGACGATCACCTTGTTAGGCTGTCTCGTCATGATCTTCATCACCTCGATGAAACTCAGCCTGTTCATGCTTGCTTGTTTACCCGTGGTGATCTTGGCCACCGCCTTGGTGGGCCGGCGCATTCGCGGACAGTCCAAACTCGCGCAAGATCAGATGGCCGAGAGTAATGTGATTGTGGAAGAGACGTTGCAGAGCATCGCAGACGTGAAGGCCTTTCACAATGAATCCTACGAGTCGAAACGCTATGCCACCGCCATCGGCGCGTTTCTGGATACCGCGCTGCGAACGGCACGTTCTCGCGCATCGTTCGTTTCCTTCATCATCTTCGTGATGTTTGGAGTGATCACCTTGGTCATTTGGTATGGAGCAGGGCTCCTCGCGCAACCAGCCAACGCAGGTGGGTTGACCTCTGAGCAATTCTTCAAATTCGTGCTCTACACCGTCTTTCTCAGCGGGGCCTTGGGCTCGCTTCCTGAAGCCGTGAGCCAGGTGCAGAAAGCGGTTGGTGCGACTGATCGCGTTCGTCAGATCTTAGGAGAGCCCGCCGA
Source organism: Verrucomicrobiia bacterium (assembly GCA_030425385.1). Classification (GTDB taxonomy): domain Bacteria; phylum Verrucomicrobiota; class Verrucomicrobiia; order Verrucomicrobiales; family DEV007; genus JAACDM01. Next base: position 39,227 of record JAUIAH010000027.1, read on the forward strand.
GCCGGTCTCGCTCCCTAGCGAAATCCCCGAGACTCGACTCAAAGGCGCCGTCACCCTCGAAGGGGTGCATTTCGCCTATCCCAGCCGCAGCGATCATCCCGTCCTGCGCGGTGTCACCTTGCAATGCAGCCCCGGAGAACGCATCGCCATCGTGGGTCCCAGCGGCGCGGGCAAGTCGACGGTGATTTCACTTCTCTTACAGTTTTACCAACCTGATGAAGGCATCATCCGCTTCGATGGCAAAGCGGCTCGCGACTATCCCCTCACCTATCTGCGTACGCAGATGGCGATGGTGCCTCAGGAGGTGCTCCTCTTCGGTGGCTCCATCCGAGAGAACATCGCCTACGGTCGGGTGGGCGCGAGCGATGAAGCCGTCGTGACGGCGGCCAAGAAAGCCTATGCGCACGACTTCATCGAAGCTTTTCCAGAGGGCTACGACACCTTGGTGGGTGATCGTGGGGTGAAACTGTCAGGAGGTCAGCGGCAACGCATAGCCATTGCGCGCGCCATCCTTGCCAATCCTGCCATTCTCATTCTGGACGAAGCGACCAGTTCGCTCGATTCGGAAAGCGAGCACCAAGTGCAGCAAGCCTTGGAAGAACTGATGAAAGATCGCACCTCAATCATCATCGCCCATCGACTGGCCACGGTGCGTCAGGCAGATCAGATCTTTGTCCTGCAAGAAGGCAAGGTGATCGAGACGGGCACGCACGAGGCACTGGCAGCGAAGACAGGAGGCGTATACGCCAGCCTTTCTAAATTGCAGTTCTCCGCGTGAGCGCCTCACCTTCTCCCAAGAAAGGCGGCTGCCTCCCACTCGCGCTCAAGATCGGCGGACTTTTCATCGGCCTTTGCTTGATCGGACTGGTCGTCGGCTATCTCATCGAGGACGGTCGCGGGCGCAAAGCTTGGGACGCCTACCTGGCAGAACAACGAGAGAAGGGCGTGACCCAACTTCTCTGGCACGACTTCATCCCTCCTGAAGTGCCCGATGAGGAGAATATGGCGAAAGCGCCAGGGTTCGATCTCGATGCCTGGCAAGAGCTGAGCGATACCCAGTGGCCGCACCGCCGCCAAGGTGTGAAACGGCAGCCAGGGTGGCGTGCTGCTCAGCCCTGGGATCTCGCTCTTCTGATCACCGAAGAGGCGGCAGCAACCGAAGAGGAAGCGGCCCGTGTTCTGTTAGACCACTTCGCCACCCACGAGGAGCTTCTCGCATCAATCTCAGCGGCAGCCGCACGGCCCGCCTGTCGGATGGATCTCAACTACGAGGCCATCGTCAACATGACGTTTCCCATCGGAGAACTGCGGGATGCGACACGCGCCTTCGCCATTCGCGGCGCGGCGGCTCTTCGCGTGGGAGACACGACGACTGCTGCCAACGATCTCCTCACGATCATGCGTTTGGTGAATCATTTCGAGACCGTCCCGACCATCATCGTTCATCTCGTGCAACTCGCCACCGTCGATCTCAGCCTCCAACTTCTCTGGGAAGGCCAACGCCAACATGCGTGGAATGACAATCAACTGACACTCTTCGAGAACGCCTTTGCGCAATGGGACGCGCAAACGAGCTTTCTCAATCATCTGCGCTCTGATCGGGCTGGGATCCTCACCATGCTCGAATCCATGGCGCAAGGCCAGCAGCAAGCGCCTAACGGATTGCCCCGAGTCCGCCTCATTCCCAAGGGCTGGATCTATCAGAACATGGTGCAACTCGCACGGCTCTACGATGACTACTGCCTGTTTCCAGATGGCGAGGAAGTGCGCTCCGTATCGCCGCAACACGCCGAGGCCTTGATCACCGAACTCGGGCGGCGACGGAATCGATTCTTTGGTTATCCCCATCCCTATGATTTCATGTCGGTCATCGCCGTCCCCTTCGTCGATCGCGCAGCCCACAACGTCCTCCGCATGGACGCCAGCCTCACACTTGCGCAGCACGCCATCGCCTTGGAGCGCCATTTCCTGGTCAATGAGCGGTATCCTGACCACTACGCGGTCGATCCTCCTCTTATCTATCGGCTCAAGGCTGACAGAACACCACTTCTCTACCACCTCGGGACCAATGATGCCGACGATGGCGGCACGCCCTACGAGTCCGCCTCCAAAGGAGATTGGGTATGGCAATGGACTTATCCTGAGTTCGATCCTACGGCATTCGCCGAGTGACAGAGACCCAATGCCTCTACGCCCTCTCTGGCACTTTCTCATCGGCTGCGAGAAGGCCATCGCGAATGCGAAGGATACGCCGCGAATGCAGCGCCACGTCTTCCTCATGCGTTACCACGATGATGGTGTTGCCCCCACGCCACAGCTCATCGAACAATGCTAGGATCTCATCTCCCGTGGTCGAATCCAAATTGCCAGTCGGTTCATCTGCTAGGATGATGCTAGGGCGATTCACGAGGGCGCGGGCGACCGCCACGCGTTGCCGTTGACCGCCAGACATTTCATTCGGCTTGTGCGTGACGCGATCTCCCAAGCCCACGCGTTCCAAGGCCTCGCGGGCCTCCTCGCGTCGCGTGTCGCGATCGATGCCCGCGTAAACCAATGGCATCTCCACGTTGCGCAACGCGGACACGCGCGGCAGCAGATGAAAGGTCTGGAAGACGAATCCAATCTCGCGATTGCGGATATCGGCGAGCGCATTCTCGCCCAAGCTGGAGACATCGGTCCCATTCAATTCGTAGATCCCTCGCGTAGGGGTGTCCAGGCAACCGAGGATGTTCATCAAGGTGGATTTCCCAGAACCAGAAGGCCCCATGATGGAGACATACTCGCCCCGTTCAATCTCGGCCGAGACTCCTCGAAGTGCATGCACCGTTTCCGCTCCCATCTCGTAGGAACGCGCGAGATCCACCAGGCGCAAGAGGCTCATGGAGTCGCTTTGTCAGAGCCCTGAACGTCGACAAGCTTACCATCAGCCAAGTCCGTGTGAATGGCACGATAACTACCCGTCACCACGTCTTGCCCCTCTTCCAGACCCGACTTGATCTCGATGTAGTAATCATCTCGAATCCCACTCTCAACAGACTGACGCTTTGCCCGATCTCCCTCCACGAGGAAGACCAATTCATCCACCTTCTTCTCTTTCTTCTCTCTCTCCTTCTGTTCAGGATTCTCATCATCCGCGTTCGCATCTTTGCCTTGCAAGGCCCTCGTAGTGACGCTCTGTGAGGGAACGGCTAACACATTCTCTACCGCACGCGTTTCAATGTAGGCCGTCACCGACATGCCGGGACGGAAACCCGCCTTCTCGTTCACGCGAATCTTCACTTCGAACTTGGTCGCCTGTTGGCTGGAGACCGAGGCCGCCGCGTTCGACATGGACGCGTTGTTAGACGCATTGGCAATCTCGGACACCACACCTGTGAATGCGTCATCACGGAAAGCATCTGCTTCGAGCCGCACTTTCTGCCCGATTTCTATCAAGACCACATCCACCTCTCCCACTTCTACTCGAGCTTCCATTTGATCAAGTTGCGCGACAGTCATCATCTCCGTCCCTGCCATGAGGGAGGTCCCCACCACGCGTTCTCCTTTCTCCGAACGCAACTGGACAACGGTGCCATCAATCGGAGCCACAATCCGCGTCTTCTTCAAATCCTCATCCGCCCGTTCAAGGGAAGCCTTGGCCTGGGAGACAGCGTGTTGCGCCGACTCATAGGAGGCATCAGCCATTTCCCAGGCGGACTTGGCCGCCGAGTATTCCGCCTCGGAGATCAGTTTGCTAGTGTAAAGCCCCTCTTTCCGATCAAAGTCATCCTTGGCCTGATCTCGGCTCGCCTTGCTCCGCTTCAAATTACTCAAAGACCCCTGGTAACTCGCCTCTGACAGATTGCGATTCGCACGATAATCATCTTCACGAATCTTCACGAGCAAGTCGCCAGCGGTCACTTTCTGCCCTTCCTTCACTGGCAGTTCCACAATCTCACCTGCCACTTCGGGATTGATCACCACGCGAGTCACCGGTTGAATGCGCCCAGTCGCGACCACGCTCTCCACAATGTCGCGACGTGCCACTTTCTCCGTTTGCACCGTGATTGGGCGTTCTTTGGACTTCTCCTGCTTCCACCGATGATAACCTCCGCCTAACATCAAGGCGAGAATGATCAGAATGATCCAACGTTTGAAGCGACGTTTCTTACGAGCCATGGGCGTCTACGGGAGTGAAGGCGATGTGATAGCGGTCGAGATTGTCGCCCTCGACCAGGCGAAGGCGAGAGAGCGCTTTGTTGTAATCGGTGAGACTTTGGATCTCTTGGGAACGCGCGCGCGTGAGATCACTTTGCAAGCGCAGCACCACGAAATTGGTGCTTGCTCCGCGAGCCAACTTGGCCCGTTCATTGGCCAGAGCCTGCTCGGCAAAGGCTCGTGCCTCGCGGGTGGCCTGCAACTGCTGGAAACTCGTCTCCGCCTGACTGATGGCGTCATCGATTTGGATCATCACACTCTGACGCAACTGATGCCAACGCAGGCGCGCTTGGTCCACCTGCAGACTAGCAGAATGCGCGGCCTCTTTCTCTCGCCGATTCGTGAGCGGCAAGGCAAGGGAGAGGCCCACAGAATAGAAGGGTGCATCGCGATGCCGTACTTGATCGATCACCTGACTCAATTCGTTGGCTGAACCCGCCACTCCCGCCCGCGCCGTCAGATCCAGTTGCGGAAGCCGTTGATTGTCGCGCCGGCGAAGGATGAGCATCTGCTGCTCCCATTGGATCCGTGACGTCATGACGTCCGGACGCAAGGTTTGCGCGCGCTCCCAACTACGGTCAAAGTCCACTGAGGTAGACGTCTGTGAGAGCGCACTGCTCGGTTGGATCGCCAATTCGCGCCAGGAAAGATAGTCCTCCACCATCACACCTTTGAGGGCATTCTGGGCTACCCGGACGAATCGTTCGCTGTTGATCAACGCAGCGCGACTGCTGGCCACCTGAGAGCGGGTTTCCGCAGCTTCCAATGGTGCCAAGGCCCCAAGGGCAACGCGTTTGTCGTTGTCTTGAGAAAGTTCTTCCGCCAATGTTAGAGAAGCCCGTTGGACACTCACATTCTCACGAGCGGCAACCAGATCGTAGTACAGTTCTTCTACACGATTGACCGCATTGAGCATGGATTGGCGCAACGCTAGGGTCGCTATCTCATAGCCCTGACGAGACACGTGGATATTGAGGCGGATGTCGTCGATGGCGAAGTTTTCAAGGAGCGGTTGGCGAAACTCGACGTACGGTCCCTGCGCGGAGGCATTGCTAAAGTCAAAGCCGCCACTGGTCCCGTTGGTATCCGTCACCGAAGCTCCCACCGTCAGCGAGCCGCCCGTCGGAAGGGCGGCACTGAGTCCGACCCCACTGCGGACGGATTTCGTTTGAGAGTCGACGAACTGTCCTGTGCGGGTGTCAAACCCGCCCGGGGCCGTCGTATCACTATAATCAAAAGTCGCTGTGAAGATGGGATCATAGGCACCCGTGGCCGCGCGCACCTGACTCGCCGCTACCGCTTGATCCAAGGCGCTGATTCGAAGATCGAAGCTCTGCTGCAAGGCGATCAGCACACACTCTTTCAAACTCATGGCCCGTCCTTCATCCTTCGCTTGTGCCCAGGCAGAACCGAGAATCGTCACCCAAAGGCACGCAGCGCATGCCAAGAAGGGACGTTTCCGGCCAGTGATCATCATGGATGGTGATCCTGCGACAGTTGCGGCCCACGATCAACCACAGAGACAATCTGATACAGATTCTTGCGCGTTTCCCTGACCGAGAAGCGAGGGCGAAAGGTCTCACGGAATATCGAGAAGCCCCGCCTGCTCACTCTTGGTCAAGGCCGCGTCGTGATCATAGGCGACCCGACGAAAGCACACGCGGAGATGATCGGGTTCATAGATCACGTACGAGGCCCGCTCGTCCTCATCGCGAGGCTTGCCCACACTACCCACATTGATCAAATACCGCGCTCGCGGGTCGAGATCGAGGCGGCGATCATCACAGGGTTCCACACTGACATCGCGATGAATGTAAGTGATAGGCAAATGCGTGTGTCCATGGAAACACACCATTTCCAGTTGCTGGCGAAAGTGCCTCTCTGCATGGGCTAGCTTGAGCACATAGCCCCACTCCCCTGGCCGATGCAGCGTCGCATGGACGATGACGGCGTCATCGGTCGGATAGGCAATCAAGGGAAGCGTCTGCAGCCAGATCCGATTGGTTTCCGAAAGCACCTCGCGCGTCCAGAGCAAGGATCGGCGTGCACGACGACTCAGGCCAAAGAGCGGGTGCATGCCCGCCCCATCTTCATCGTGATTGCCCCGGACGACGGGACACGCTAACGCTCGCACCAGATCCACACAAGCGTTAGGATCAGAGTGATAGCCGATGAGGTCCCCGGTGCAATAGTAGTCTGTGCACCCGGCTTCCCGCGCGTCAGCCAGCACCGCTTGTAGTGCCTCGACATTGGCGTGGACATCACCAAAGACCGCAATCTTCGTCATTACTTAGTACAACGCGATCACGAGCGAAACATTTCCAATTTCTCTCGGAAATCAGTGCCCTTGATCCAAATCGCCACTACCTTTTAGGGAAACCAGGGTCGCTCCCCAACCACCCGTTTGCTCATCGCCCAAGCGGAACCCCAACACTGCGGGATGTTGCCGGAGTTTCTTGTGCACCAATTCCCTCAATGTGCCTGTTCCCTTTCCATGGATGATGCGGAGCGATCGGATCCCGCGTCTCTGACATTCATCGATGTACTCGGGCACGAGACTACGCACGTCCTTGGGACGGAAGGTGTGCAGGTCAAGCTCACCCGTGATGGGCACCTCCACAGGCGGCTCATCGTCAGGATCAGACATGAGGAGACCGAAGGGAATGTTGCGCGGCTACGAACTGCAGCCACATCCACTGGGCATTCATCCGCCCCCACTCCCCATAGAGTCACCTCCCGCAGCGCCCGACTTTCCACTGATATAGCCTAAGCCTCCAGAGATCACTCGCCGCACCGGACGCCCTGTATCGGGATGCGTTTCGAGGGGTGCATCTGACATCGATTGGCGGACTTCAAACCGCTCCGCCGTCTCATCGGGAGTACTCGGGATGGTCTCGTAAACGTAGGTTGGCATCGTTGGGAAATACTGAGGGCTCGTTGTCTTTTCCTATTCGTCTCCGCCATCGACCACGCCCGCCGTGCGGCCAAAGACGACAAACGCCGCACCCGTGTTGTTGTCTTCATCATTTCCATCGTTGTCAGGATCACGGTTGGCGCGGTGTGCGCCAATGATGAAATCAGGAGCGCCATCGCCGTTGACGTCGCCTGCTCGAGAAACGGCTTTCCCTCCCAAGTCGTCGTCACCATCGCCAGGTAAGAAGACCGCATCTGGACCTGCTAACAGATCCGCAATGAAGTGCTCCGCGAGGAAAGTATCACGCCCAAAGATCAGATAAGCTTCCCCACTGTCCGAGAAATCTTCGTCCGAACTTTGGCCGTTGCCGCGCAGCGCTCCGATGACCAAATCGCCCTTCCCATCACCATTCACATCGCCCACGAAATCAACATCCGAGCCCGCGTTGTCATCGTTATTGATGCCTCGCAAGATCGTGCCGTTCGTCCCATCGAAGGTCGCGGCATCGAGCACGGCCGGGAAGCCATCCGCTTGACCAAAGATCAGGTAGACTTCCCCAGCCCCTTGCGGGCTGATACCGCCTTCTTCGTTGGCAATCGCGATGTCAGCAATGCCATCGCCATTCACGTCACCATCGCCTGCCACAACCCCGCCTGCGTATTCATTGGCGCGAATCGTGAAGCGGATACGGAAGCCATTGGTGCCGTCAAGCTGGCCTAACGCTATGCGTGCCGGGAAGGGATCCAGGCTCCCAAAGAGCACGTAGAACTCTTGCTCGGTGAAATGGTCTGAACGCCGCCGACGATCGCCCGACCCCACGATCAGATCCGTGATGCCATCGGCATTCACATCGCCTGCATTGGCAAGGTCACGCCCAATGAATGTGTCCAGCTCGGGGCCTAACAACGTGATGCCATTGGTGCCGTCTAAGGTATTCAAATCGATCTCTGCAGGGAAGCCCGTGTCGTTCCCAAAGAGCACATAGGCCTTCCCACTTCTGGCCGCATCGGGATCGGCCAAATCAGCTCCCACCGCAATGTCACTCAGCCCATCACCATTCAGATCCCCCGCGTTCGCCACGGCGATCCCCGTGCGATCCCACTCGGACGCGCCTCGGATGGCAAAGCCGTTGGTGCCATTCAAGGCATTGACATCAATGACTGCAGGCAAATTGTCAGGGTTCCCGAAGATCACGTAGGCGGAACCCGCATTCTTCTCTGGCACATCGGCCAAATGCGCCCCGACGAGAATGTCCCAAATGCCATCGCCATTCACATCACCTGCCGACGACACGCTTCCCAAACGATCATCGCGGCGACCACCCGTGATGGTGAAGCCATTGGTGCCATCGAGTGTTTCCACACCCATCTGTGCCGGGGGATTGGCCGAACCAAAGACCACATACGCTTCCCCGGCAAAGTTGCCGGCCCGATCATCACCCGCGCCCCGCGCTCCCGCAATGACATCATCAAAGCCATCGCCATTCACATCGCCCACATTGGAAACTGCCGCACCCAGGATGTCATCCTCGCGTCCTCCCAGAATCACAAACCCATTCTCACCATCCAATTCACCTAACGGAAGCACAGAAGGCCAGTTGGCCTCCACCGCCTGCACCGCTTGGCCTTGGATGTTGAGCCGCACAAAGAGTTGGCCATCGTCCGCCGCATCGTAGGCCAATTGAACCGTGACCCGTTCGCTCTGGCCATCTGTCGTGCGCTGCGTCTTCGCCGTGAAGGGCGCCTCCAGGGTCGCATCCTCCCACGTATCAAGCGTTGGAGAGGCCTCGACCCGATAGCGCACGCCATTCGCCAATGCTTCCAAGCAGCGTTGATAGGTGAATTCCAATCGCGGACGTCCCGCTTCATTCACCACACGCAATTGCTGATAGGCATCCACCGGGGTACGCTCGGTGCACGAGGTGCCCAGGGCAAATTCCTCGAAGTTGGTCAGGCCATCACCATCGGCGTCCGCCTGCGGCGCGGTCTCCATCAATCCGTGCCGATCCGCCCAGGCCGCATAGGCGTCGGACCAGGCCTCTTTCGCCGAGGCCAGGCTTGGAACGAGCGCGACAACACCAAGGAGAGACGTCGCACGTGAAGGAAAGGAGGGCCGGGACAGCATGACTTAGAAATAAATGAGTCTTAGAAAGCCTCATTCTTGCCCGCCGCCTACTGAAGGCAAGCCCAAATCCCGGAGCAGCTGCGGAGAAGCTCCTCGGAGAGCCTCGGCAGGGGCCCGCATCGCTGCCTCCTCACCCACGAGATCCGTCAACGCCACCAGAGGTCGAAAGACATCATTAAGAGCCGCGCGCGCTTCAGGCACGATGGCACCGCAAATCGCGCCAACCGGCTTGCCATGCCTCGCAGCCAGTTGCGCCACCCCGTGGGGGCCCTTTCCCGAGAGCGTCTGCATGTCCATGCGCCCCTCTCCCGTCACGACCCAATCAGCCTCTGCCACCAACGCTTCCAATCCGATGCGCGCACAGATCTCATCAAAGCCAGGCACAATTTCCGCATCAAAGAAGCTGAGAAGGCCGAAAGCGCATCCACCAGCAGCCCCTGCACCAGGCGTTTCCCGATGATCCACGCCCAAATCACGGGCCACCACGTCAGCGAGCCGTTCCAAAGCCGCCTCCAATTCGGGTGCCGTTGCTTCGGTCACGCCTTTCTGCGGCCCGTAAACCGCCGTTGCCCCGTCAGGACCTAGCAGTGGATTCGTCACGTCCGCTAGGATACGGATGCGAAACGGCGGCATTTCTTCTGGGGTCACGATGTGCTCTAGGCGCGATAGCTGACCCGGGGCTTCCAAAGCCTCTCCAGCTGCATCGAGAAACTGATACCCCCACGCCCTTGCAAGGCCCATGCCGCCATCGTTGGTCGCACTGCCCCCCAGGCCGATCACCAGGGTCTGCGCTCCATGATCCACCGCCGCCTTCATCAGGACTCCCGTGCCATACGTCGTAGCCTGAAAGGGATCCTGTTCCTCTGGCTGCAAGAGCGCGAGCCCTGAGGCCTGCGCCATTTCCAGTGTCGCCTCCACTGGATCCGATTCCGAACGCAACCAGAACGACGCGGTCACCTGCCGTGAACCCACCGCATTCTCAACCTCCACCGCGTGCATGCGCCCAGGCGTCTGCGCAGCAAGGGCGTCCACCGTCCCGTCCCCACCATCGGCGATCGGACACAGATCCACCTGCAGGGACCTGGAAGTCGCAGACACCAACCCGTCGCGCAGGGCCTGACAGGCTTCCAAGCCGCTGAGCGTTCCTTTAAACTTGTCGAGAGCGAGGACGATCTTCACGCAGCACGCTGATGCAGACTCCGCGCCACTTCACGCGAACATTCGACCTTTCTGATCCCGCAGCGCCAATTCACGACGCTTCAAGAATCATAAATATCCGCCAGCGCCAATCGCGCATCAATTTGCGCTAACGGAATCACCGCATCTCGCCCCTCATAGATCTTTCTAACAAAGCCATTCATCGTTCGCGTGTAGACGATTGCAGCGGGAGTGTCTTGCTCAAGCATCACGTAGGTTTCCAGTGAAGGAATGGTCAGATAAGCATCTTTCTTCTCCGTCTGGTCCGTCCGACGCGTGGAATCCGATAACACCTCGATCAACACCACGGGCCGGTCTTGGAAATCATCATCTCCTGGATTCGACTCGCAGATCACGGAAACGTCAGGATAGTAGAAGCGCGTGTGTGTCGGCAACTGAACTCGAATCTTCATGTCCGAATTGAAGGGGCGACACGGCTTCCCCTGCAAAGATCCGTGAAGAGCCCCCAACGCATTGGACGCGATCCGGTTATGCGTGACTTTCCCTCCCGCCGTGGCAAAGACCTGGCCATCCACATAGTCATGCTTGATCTCGGAGAGATGCTCTCCAGCCAGATAGTCGTCGATGGAGATGAAGGCGTAGGCGACGGCTCCGCACATGAGGAAACGTAGGCCCCCCACGCGACCACGCAAGCCCCACTCCGCCCCCCCTTCACTTGAAACATTCGACATTTCTGAGTCGGTGATTGATACTCTGCCGTGGGCATCCGGAGCGACATCCATGACGAGCGCAAGCGCGAGAATACACTGCAAACCGTGGCGATCGTGGGCGGTCTCGGACTCATCCTCGCGACCATTGGTTGGCTCATCGCAGGCATTCTCGGGATCATCGTCGCTCTGGTGCTCGTCCTGATCACCGCCGTCATCACTCCACGCATCGGCCCTGCGCTCATCTTTCGCTACTATCGCGCTCGGCCGCTCACGCCCCAGACCAGCCCCGGCCTTTACCGCATGCTCGTCGCCCTCTCCCAGCGTGCGGGATTAGAAACGGTGCCTCAGCTCTACTACATTCCCAGCCCTATGCACAACGCCTTCGCCACGGGAGTCGATGACCGTGCGGCCATTGGCATCACCGATGGCATCCTACGTCAGTTCAACGGGCGCGAAATTGCCGGGATCCTCGCGCACGAGATCAGCCATATCAAACACCGGGACACCCAAGTGATGGCCCTCGCCGACACCATGAATCGACTCACCGCCACCGCATCACAACTGGCCTTCTTCTTTCTCCTCATCAGCTTCCCTGTCATCCTCGTCGCCGGCGCCTCTATCTCATGGCTCAGCGTCCTCATCCTCCTCGCCGCCCCATCGGCGGGCAATCTCCTGCAACTAGGCCTCTCCCGCACGCGCGAATACGCCGCCGACCTTGAAGCGGCCCGACTCACGGGGGATCCTCACGGATTAGCTTCTGCGTTAGGCAAACTCGAACGCCTCACCGCTGGTCGCTGGGAACAAGTCTTCCTACCTGGCCGACGCGTCCCGGAGCCCTCGCTCCTCCGCACGCACCCACCAACCAAAGAGCGCATCCATCGATTGTTAGAGCTCAAACCAGAGCCGCAACCCACGCTTCCGGACGTGCTTCGATCCACTCTCCGCCCCTCACACTGGCACCATCCAGCAACCCTCTCCCCCCGCCCCACCTGGCATCTCAGCGGTCTTTGGTACTGAATTCCATTCATTCATTCATACGATTTATGACAACATCTACCCTTTCACCTTCTGAAGTTCACTTGGGCATGCCCACCGCCGTGGAGGCGATTGATGAGGGGCTTCACTTGCTTTGGGAACAGAATGAAACGGCGGCGCGAGCCTCGTTGATGAATCTGGCTGTCTACAGCGAGGATCCCGATGCTTTGGGGGCGAATACCAAGCTGGTAGAGCCTTTGACCCATGAGCACGCGTGTCGGGTGCTCCTCATTGAGGCACGGCGAGAGAGTTCCAACAAGCACACAGAGGCGTGGGTGACGGCGCACTGCTCGTTAGGACCAAACGGCGAGAAGGCCGTTTGCTGCGAGCAGTTGGCCTTCCGTATGCATGGGTGTTCGCCCGGTCGCCTGACGAATCTGCTCTTTGCTCACTTGGATTCTGACCTACCACTGGTGCTTTGGTGGCAGGCTTCGCTCACCCATGGTTTCGGTCCCGACCTTTACTCTCGCATTGATCGCTTGATCTTGGATAGCCAGCTCTGGCAGGATCCGCAATCCGAATTTGCCCGTTTGCTAGAGATCTACAAGGATCGGCGCCAGCACTTCGTCATTCATGACCTTAGCTGGGCACGCACCCTTCATTTGCGTTTGGCCATCGCGGCGGCATTCGAGGATGCGTATGCGTGTCAGCTGCTGGCCAAGCTTGAGGGCATCACCATCGCCCACGCACCTTCTGGTGAGACCACCGCGCGTTTGTTAGGTGGCTGGTTGGGTGAACGCCTGCAAGAAGGGGACCGACCCGTCCCAGACATTTCCTTCGAGAACGTGGCCGATCGCGATCATGAGGGGGCGATCGATACCGTCACCTTTCATCTTGGCGGATCGTCTCTTTCCATGCGCCGTGGGAAACGTTTCTACCATTGGATCGCCGATGCCTCGGGCGTACCTCAGCGCTTCCCTTCGGATCCGACTGACACCTCCACCTTGCTGACCGCTCAACTAGGTCGAGGCGGAAACAACGCCGCGTATTGGAGCAATGTGCGCCGAGCGTTTGCGCTTTCCGACGACTAACGTTTCGGTGCGTCGGCGGGTATCGTGGCGATGCTGATTGCCTCAGGAGTCTCCTCCATTGGTCCAGGAAGCTCTCCTTGTACTCTATCGGTCGTGTCGTTCTCCGTGACACTGTTGAGCAAACTGCCAGGCACGCGAAGGATTGATCCCAGTAGACTACCAACCGCTGCACACCCACTCAGACTGATGACGAGCACGGCGGCGAGAGGAATGAGGAGGAGAGAACGTTTCATCAATGGACACCAACGCCGAGAGCCTGCGAGAAGCAAGCAGAATGCACGCGCCGCCTGCGGTGACACCTTGGTCATCATTGTTCGGCGGCTTCTGGCAGGTAGACGACTCGCAGACGCACAAAAGTCCTCGCACTCTCGGGAGGCGTGAGCCGAAAGGTCACGTCCTCAGTCCCGTCACCATTGTCTACGGGAACCCCTCGCATTTCCCATAAGGCCGGGTGCTCTGCCCATCCCTCGGGGTCAGTCAGGTCTGTCGTGATTTCTAAATGACATGTTAGCTCACCCACGGCGTAGCGCGCGGATGTTTCCTGCAGCCCTCCCCTAGGACGGCGGTAGGAGAAATGAATTCCAGCGACAGCCTCTTCCACCACCACCAGTCCGTTGGGGAGGTGATAATCCGATCCATCGGCAGGGTGGGTACGTGCGAGAAACTCGAATAGATTGTTGGCCTCATCAGCATCGTCATTGCCGGAGGGATCCAAGTCAGGCATGGGATTTCCTGAATCTATTGAAAGTGTTTCAGCGATCCAGGTCGCATAGGATTCGTAGGCCATGCCGATAGGATCGCTCCCCACCCGGCGCGGGCGCACTCCGCGACTGATCCGGACCTCATCCATGTAGCCTGGAAATCCGCCGAGAGTGAGTGACCAATCCTGATCCCGATCCCAATTAGGAAGTGGTGGAAGGCTATTTCCCTCTTGTGAGAGATCTTGTGGAATGATCCTCCCATTCACCCAAACGCGAATCGCTCCATCTGCCTCCATGACCATCTTCACGCGCATCCACTGCGCAGAGAAGTTTCCATCGTGCAAGAAATCTCGCGACTGTGAACGCGTGAGCACCTCGGCACTACTCGCGTTCGCTATCAATGTTGGGGCGTAGGGCTTTGACCATGCGTGCGTACGCATTTGAAAGAAGGTGTCGTAGTTCTGCCGGAAAAGGAGAAAGCCACGCTCATCACCCAAAGCATGAGTCTCGATGGGACCGGACTTCTTGATTTGCCACTCGATTGTCAGTTCGCTGCCTTCTTCCGGGAGTACCATGCTGTCTGGAATCCCTGATACATGTAATTGATCCGTTTCATCGAGAAACTCGACCACACCTCCAGACGGCTGCCACATCCACTCAAGCTGGTCCGTACGAAAGGTCGTGTCGCCAACCGGTGTCAAATGGAAGCCGTTTCCCGATGCATCCATACCGTCACCGTCTAAATGATAGAGCGCGATGGTGTGATCATCCACTTCAAAGGGCTCTCCGAGCGGCGTATCTCCCGGACCGTCGGCATCGGGATCAATCCCTCCCATCGGATCCAATGCAAATGCGGGCAGCGCGAAGACGCGAAAGCCATTATCGGTCGTGTGGCGTGCCGCGGTGGCCGCATTGATATTCACATTCTGTTGATCCCACAGAGAATTCCCCCAATCGCCTCCACGGATATCGACCTTGGGCGGATCCGCATTCGCAAAGTCGTTGAGGCGGTCTTCCGTCCATTCCACCACGTTCCCACCCATGTGCATCACACCATAGGGAGATTCCGCGGAGGAACCGCCAGCGTCGACGTTGCAATGCCCCTGAGGACCGTCTCCTCGGAAGTTGGTCAATTTGACGCCAGGACTGGCATTGATGATCGCTCCTTCGTCCAGGATCGCAGCAACAGGATCATCATCAGTGGCCTGTGGATAGCGCCAATAATGCGGGATCGCTCCAGGCCCACCTTCCTCAGGCGTGCGCGGATCGTAATAGGCCGCCTTGTGCCATTCACTATGAGTGGGCAAGAACACCGTCGCCCCAGGAGCGCGTTGTGGGAAAAGCATGCTCATATCATAGACACCTCTTTCCGTTCCCCCGGGACCCTGACCGTTCTGCAGCCAATTCACAAACCGAGCAGCATCCGACCAACTGACGAAGATGACTGGGGATTGGGCTCTGCCCGGCATCGATTTATAAATGTAGGGATCTCCACTCGTGCCGCTCCCTTCCCGAGAAATGACGCGATGATCAATTCCCTTCGCCTCATCCACATACGTCTCCATACGAGGATCCCACAATTGATAGACATCACCATAACGAGCGACTCTATTTAGAAATACCGTGTACTGCGCAACGGAAACCTCATGCTTGGCGGCCGCGTAAGCATACGAGACAGATCCCATCGAAACCACGGTGCTGAATTGGCCATTGGGTTCGGACTCCATGCCCACATTTCCAAGATCATCGATCATCTGCCACGTGAAGAACACGTTGGCCCTCAGCGGACTAAGGAACAGCAGGCTCCATGCCACGACTGTACCAAGAACATAATTACCCATAGGAACCGAAGAAGTATGATAACGTTAGTATTTGCAAATCCCTTCCTCGCTACATTGCGGCGAAGCGGAATGAGGAGATTCCTAGGTGATTCATTGAAGATAAACCAGCGATTTCTTGCCTAACCAAAGATCTCTCCCGTATGTGACGATTGGTTAGGCCATAGCACCCCGACCAGTGTCAGATGGTGACAATCTCTTCAAATTCCCAGGATCCACTTGGCCAAGCCGAAGTAGATGATGAGGCCCGTGACATCGACCACGGTCGTGATGGCCGGTGAAGCGACTACGGCAGGGTCTAACTTGAGTGCGCGGGCTAGGATCGGCAACGCCGCCCCCAGGACGGTCGAGGTCGTGACTTGAGCGGTGAGCGAGCAGGCGACGATCAGCGCAAGATCACTCGTCTTCAAGACTTGTCCGGTGGCGCTTGTCTCGGGCAAGGCCATCATGACCACTGGCGTCAGAAGGGCAACGCATCCCCCTAACAAGAGCCCCATCAACAGCCCAATCCGCAGTTCTTTCCAGATCGCTCCCAGGAATTCGCGCGGCTCGAATTCTCCCAAAGACATGGCGCGAATGACCGTGGTCGCCGCTTGAGCACCCGTGTTGCCACCGGCTGCCACGACCATCGGCATGTAGAGCGCGAGGAGGAACCACCCGTCAAGAACACTTTCATACGAGCAGATGACATAGCCTGACACAATAGCCAATAACGCCAACCCTAGCACCCACAGGAATCGGCGACGAAAGTGTGAGAATACAGGAGTTTCCAAGTAATCCGTTTCTTCTTGGTGTCCGGAAATCCCTGATTGGCGTTCCAAATCCTCCGTGGATTCTTCCTGCAGAATCTCCATGGCGTCATCGTGCGTGATGACCCCGAGAAGACGCTGTTCGCCATCGACCACTGGAAGCGTCATGAGGTCGTATTTGAGCATCATGTTAGCCGCTTCCTCCTGATCATCCATGGCATCAATGGTCACCGTCTCTGGCTGCATGACATCGGTGATGCGCAGGGTGGCTGGGTTGAACGTGAGGTCACGCAAACGCAGTTTCCCGAGGATCCGTTGCTGCTCATCGACGACGTAGATCCGCGCGAGGATCTCCGTTTCCTCTTTCTTCTCGGCGAGCATGGCGATGGCTTCCGCGATGGTCATTTCACTCCGCACTCTGGCGAAGGCGGTCGTCATGCGTCCCCCTGCTACGGTCTCCGGATAGCGCAGGAGCTCTTCTGCCGTCTCCTTGGTCTCTTCATCCAGCAGGTTGATGTAGCGGTCGCGATCCTCATCGGATACCTCTTGAAGGAAGTCCGCGAGGTCATCGTCCCACATCTCTTCAAGCGCCTCGGCCTGAACGGATTGAGGAAAGTGTTGGAGAATCACATCGGCCAAGGGCGCAGGGAGATGGGGCAGCAACCTCTCGAAATCGTCACTGTTGAGCGTCTTGAGAAGTTTGGCCTGATTTCCCTCGTCGAGCTCTTCAAAAGCCTCGGCGGCCGCTTGGGGAGGCATGCGCTCCAGGAGGGTGCGGAGGGCCACGGCATCACCGTTAGGCACGAGCCCCCAGAAGCGTTCTTTGAGACCTTGAGCAGGATACGACACGGGTCGACTGTTCCCGGCGTCCGCCCGATGTCTACCGGGAATGCCACTTGAGTCAGAACGATCTTGCGCTAGGTAGACAGTCCATGCGTTGCAAAGCTTTTCAAGGGCTCGTCCCCAATCCTGACCACGTGGACGGCGTGGCGACTGTTCCCTATGATGTCGTGAACACGGAGGAGGCTCGGGCCCTGGCCCAGGGGCGTCCTCACGACCTCCTCCATGTTGACCGCGCTGAAATCGACCTTCCCGCGGACACAGATCCCTATAGCGCTATCGTTTACGAAACGGCTCGGGCCAAATTCCAAGAGCTCCAAGCCGAGGGCATCCTTCAGCGTGAGGAGAAGCCGTGCCTCTACGTTTACGAGCAGGTGATGGGCGAGCATCGGCAAACGGGAATTGCTCTCGCGTGCCATATTGACGACTATGGGGATAACAAGATCCGCAAACACGAAAAGACGCGGCAAGTGAAAGAGGATGATCGTACGCGCTTGGTGGACTCCCTATCCGCACACACGGGCCCGATCTTTCTCACCTACAAGGACCGCTCTGCCATTGACGCCAAAGTGGCCGAGATCCAGGAGGGTGCGCCCGTCTACGACATCGTCGATGAACGCAACGTGCAGCACCGCGTTTGGCGCGTGACGGATGGAGAGGCTATCTTGAAGGAATTTGCGGAAGTGCCTCTGAGCTACGTGGCGGATGGGCATCACCGCAGCGCGAGCGCCTGGCGTGTGGGTTCGGAAAGACGGGCTAAGAATGCGGCCCACACCGGTGACGAAACCTACAATTGGTTTCTGGGCGTGCTCTTCCCCGCCAGCCAACTCAAAGTGTTAGGGTATCACCGTGTGGTGAAAGACCTTCAAGGCATGGATCCCGCTGGATTCTTGGCAAAACTGAAAGGGGTCGCCACCGTGGAAAGTGACGGAAAGAAAGATCCCCAACGCCCCGGCGAGACCTGTGTCTACTTGGGCGGTCAGTGGCACACGATCACCTGGCCAGAGAAGGAGACAGATAGCCCCATCGAGAAGCTCGATGTGAGCACCCTTCAACAACTTGTCTTAGAGCCGATGTTAGGCATCGCCGATGTGCGCACCGATAGCCGAATCGATTTCGTGGGTGGCATTCGCGGGACGGGCGAGCTTGAGAAGCGCGTTGATTCTGGGGACTGGGCCGTGGCTTTCTCCATGTTTCCCGTCACGGTCGATCAATTGATGAAAATTGCTGATGCCGACGAAATCATGCCGCCCAAGAGCACCTGGTTCGAGCCGAAACTCCGTTCCGGTCTCTTTGTCTACACCATCGACGATTAAATCACCGAGATGAGATGAGCCGCGCCATCCAGCAAGCCCAACTCGCGCAAGACATGAAGCGGCTGAAGAAACAGCTTCAGCGTCTCTGTCAGGATCGCCTGGATGTCGCAGACGGCAAGCGCTTGCGTGTGCTCGACCTTGCTTGTGGGGAATGCTTTGAGGCGGAAATGCTCTCCAAGGCCTTGCGAGATCTCGCGAGCAAAGATGCCCATCCGTTAGACCTGAACGTGGAGTTTGTGGGTGCCGATATCCGCGAAGCGGAGATTGGCCGGGCAGCGGAACGCTGTGGAAGCGGACCTGAAGGAATCGACTACCGTTTTCTGGTGAAGGATGGCCAGAAAGTGGCGCAAGATGCCGATTTGGATGAACCCTTCGACGTCGTCTTTGTGCGGCACCAGAATTACTACCTCGGCGGCAAGGAATGGCATGCACTCTTCGAACAGAGCCTAGAGAAACTCGCCCCTGAAGGCAAGCTCGTGATCACCTCCTACTTTGATCATGAACATGAATTGGCCAAAGGGGCCATTCAGAAAGTGGGTGGCGAACTCATCGATGACATCGCCAATCGCGAGGCGCGCGCGTTGCAGACGAAGGGCAAGCATGTTGACAAGCGTCTTGCCATGTTCCGTCGGCGCGAACGTTAGGAGATGGACTGGACGCGGGAAGACCTGATTGCCGAGGGATGGCCAGAAGACAGCCCGTTCGAGCCTTTGCTAGACGAGGCGAGTCGTTTGATCGCTCAAGGCAATACCGATCGGGCCTACATTCTCAAGCGCTTGGATCGGAAACACCCGCGTCAGCAGGCCACCCTGACCATGCGTGCCGAAGGCCTTCCCTTTAGCGAGGCCATCGAAGCGGAGAGCAAGGAAGAGCTGAAGAATCTCAAGGCCGCGCGTCGCACCATGCGTGAACTCATGGCCTGCCCCGTTGTGACCGCAGGCGCGTTGATGCCTGACACTTGTCCATCCGGAAGTGCCATCGCCTCCATCCCTGTTGGTGGCGCCATCTCCGCGCAGAACGCGATCCTCCCCGCTGCACACGGCTCCGATATTTGTTGCTCCATGCAGGCGACACTCTTCGAGGCCCCACGCGAGATGGAAGTCTCCCCCATGATGGACGCTCTCGTTTCCGTCACTCGCTTCGGCCCTGGCGGGCGCTCCCCTGACGCCTGGATCCCTCATCGCGTGCTCGACGAACCCGTCTGGGAGAACCCCTTTCTCCGAGGCTTTCAGAACTATGCGAGGATGCACTTGGCCGATCAAGGTGATGGCAATCACTTCGCCTTCCTCGGACGCATGATCATGGACGACGCCATGCTGCAGAAACTGCACGCCGCCGGCCATGGCGAGGTATTTGCCAGGGTCGCCGCAGGGAAACCCTATCATGTGCTCGTCACTCACCACGGATCACGTGGTCTGGGCGCACGCGTGTATCAGCGTGGACTGGAAGCCGCCGTGGCCGCGACCAAACAGATCGCCCGAGGGATTCCCGAGGCCGCTGCATGGCTGGATGTGAACGCTCCTCAGGGCCGCGACTACTGGCAAGCTTTGCAGTACGTCGCGCGCTGGACCAGAGCCAATCACGCACTGATCCACGAGCGTTTCCTCGCCGAGCTCGGCATGCTTCCGTTAGGATCCTTTGGCAATGAGCACAATTTCGTGTGGCAACGAGGCGAGCACTTCCTCCATGGCAAGGGGGCCACACCCGCCTGGCGGGATGATATCGGAAGACCATTGTTAGGCTTGATTCCTCTCAATATGGCGAGCCCGATTCTAGTCGTGCTCGGGGGAGATCAAGATGCCTTCTTATCCTTTGCTCCTCATGGCGCTGGTCGCAATCTCTCGCGCCGTGCGGTCCTACGCACCTTCCGATTGAAGGATGGGAGCTTCGACGAAGAAGCGATGGAACGCGCCCTGACACAAGCCACCAAAGGAATCGACGTGCGATGGTATCAGGGCAAAGCGGATCTTTCTGAAAGCCCGTTAGGATACAAGCCAGCGCAGACCGTGCGCGAACAGATCGCTCAATTTGAGCTGGCAACGGTGGTCGGTGAAGTGGCCCCCTTGGGATCCGTGATGGCCGGCCGCGGTCGAGGGCGTGAGGAAGAACTCACGCCCAAGCAGCGCCGCCAAATGGAGCATCGCTCCGAGCGCCGGAAGCAACGGCAAGCGTTGCGTGAGCGCTGGGACGACTAACTTATCGGATCCGCCCCCGGAACGTCGCCAACACGGCTGGAGAAGGCGCTGTCCGCTGTGCCCACAGCGGTGTCGAAGCACGCATGCTGCCTCGCAAATGCTGTTCCAAACCATCGGACACGGCCATGGCGACCGCCCGTTGATAGTTTGGATCAAGACACCGCTGGCGCTCCCAGACATTCGATAAGAAACCCGCCTCCACGAGGATGGCACGACTCGCGGTATTCTTCGCCAACACCGCGTAGCCGCGACGTTTCACGCCGCGATTCATCACCCCGCGCAAACGCGCCAGACACCCTTGCACGTGCGCCGCCAGAGCGCGACTGGCCGCACCGTGATAGTAGGTTTCCACCCCACGTGCCTCCGCGTTCACAGCGGCATTGTAGTGCAGACTGACGAAGACACATCCAGGATAGCGTTGACTAAGATCACGGCGTTGTGCCAGTGTGAGAAAGACATCCGTCTGGCGCGTGAGTACCACCCGAAACCCGCGGCGAGCCAATTCCGATGCTAGGTAGCGCGAGGTCGCAAGCGCCACCTGTTTCTCCATCACGCCGGGACGTACGGCGCCAGGGTCGCGCCCACCATGACCAGGGTCGATGATGATAGTCTGGGCTTGCGTGAGATTCAGAAGTGAGGTCATGACCCAAAGGGCCAAGGTCCACAAGGGGACACGAAGAGAGAAGAGCGATTTCATGAGAGACAGAGGGTTAGCGTTCCGGTCGCACAGCATCCTGCTAGTCAGGAGATCTGATCTAGCATTGTGCGACTGATCCGCTTGCAGAGCGCTCGACAAGCAATGGATGAGAGATGGACGCAGGCTCTCCGAAAGCTATTCAGGAAATTGTCTCTAAGGTGATGTCGATTGGGATCCAGGAATGCCGCTTCTCAGAGCAAATAGCATTGAAACCGGCCTTGAATCCGCTACATCTTGACGCCGATGAACGGCAATCAATCCGAATCTTCCCCCACGCTGCTGGGCCATCCTCCTGGACTCTTCACCCTCTTCTTCGCCGAGATGTGGGAGCGCTTCTCCTACTATGGGATGCGAGCGTTGCTTCTCTTCTACATGATCAAAGGCTTTCTCGGCTACAATGATGCCAAAGCCTATGCCGTCTATGGGGCCTACACGAGTTTGGTTTATGCCACGCCCTTCATCGGTGGAATGTTAGCGGACCGCCTCTTAGGGCAGCGCTTTGCGGTGATCCTCGGGGGACTCCTCATGTCAGCAGGACACCTTGCGATGACGGCAGAGAACGAGTTTATCTTCTTTCTCGCGTTGGCACTGCTCATCATCGGCAACGGCTTCTTCAAACCTAACATCTCCACCATGGTGGGTGATCATTACCCGAAAGCAAGCGACCGCAAAGACACCGGCTTCACCATCTTCTACATGGGGATCAACCTGGGCGCCGCGCTCTCTCCCATTCTTTGTGGTTATGTTGGGGAAACCTATGGATGGCATAAGGGTTTCGGACTGGCGACCGCTGGCATGCTGGTGGGCACGGCCATCTTCGTGGCTCCCACTCGACTGACACAAGTCCTGATACTCTTCGGGGCGCTGCTCACGGCCGTTTCGCTCATCTTCCAACAACAGTTGGAGCCGGCGATCGCGAGCCTCTTCAACCTGGATGCCGCGACCACGGCTCTGACAAGTTTGCAGATCGGGACCCGTGTCTTTCTCGGGATCGCACTCTTGATCTCAGGAGCCGTGGCCATTGCTGCGCTCAACAAAGGCGGGATCCCTGAAGGCATCGGCGCGCCGCCATCCAAGGAGCGCTTGCAGCAGAAGCCCTTCCATGGTCAACACAAAGAGAGCCTTCTCATTTACCGAATCCTCGTCGGCGTGTGTGGCTTGGGCTTGCTCAGTTACGCCCTGATCAAGGGTGAGACGCTCAACGCCACCTGCTACGGTATCGCTCTCGCGGCTGGCCTCTTGGTGCCGCACCTGAAAGCCGTGGCCGCCGTGTTGGTGGGTTCGCTAGGAGTCCTCAGTCTGATCACCGTCCTTCTGCAAGGAAGCATTGCGGGCTATATCTTGATCACTTTCGGGATCCTCGCATTGATCTATCTCCTCATCGTCACTTTTCAAAGTCCCAAGGTCGAGCGCGAACGGATGTTCGTCGTCCTCATCCTCACTTTCTTCTCCATGCTCTTCTGGGCGTTCTTTGAACAAGCAGGCAGCTCTATGAATAACTTCGCCGACCGCAACGTGGATCGCGCGGAAGAATCACGGCGACTCACGGACAACGACATTGGGACGACAATCGCGTTCCGTGTGCCTATCAAAACCACTGATACCGAGATCCGAGCGCTCCCATTGCTCTCACAGGAACAGTTGGGGTATGAGAACAACGGCACGCTCTTCAACATGACGCAGCTGAGTGAACTGCGAGACGCGGTGCAGAAAGCGGAAGAAGGCGATTCCCCCACCCTGCGGGTCGAATGGCCCATCACGGAAGCCCACGTCGGCATGGGCATCCTGGAGGAAGATGCTAGTGAAATCCCGGCATCGGAATTTCAAGCCGCCAACGCCATCTTCATTCTCATCTTCGGACTCGTCTTCACCGCTATCTGGGGATTCCTCCGAGCGCGCGGCTGGGAGCCATCGACTCCCGTGAAGTTTGCCTTAGGGCTGTTACAAGTGGGCCTCGGCTTTGTTGCCCTCTGGTATGGAGCGCAGATCTGTGATAGCCGCGGCATGGTGGGCATGGTATGGCTCTTGCTCGCCTATCTCTTGCACACGACCGGCGAGCTTTGCCTCTCGCCGGTCGGCCTTTCCATGGTGACCAAGCTCTCGCCCGCCCGCATCGTCAGCACGGTGATGGGCACCTGGTTCCTCGCCACGGCCTTCTCCAACTACTTGGCCGCCCTCATCGCCATGCTCACCCGCGTGTCCGATGGAGGCGAAGAGCAAGTCGTGCCCGCGCCGATTGAGACCGTGAGCGTTTACGGAGGTGTCTTCGGAAAGATCGCTATCGTGGCGATTGCCTCAGCCATCATTTGCCTAGCGCTCACGCCACTGCTGAAGCGGTGGATGCATCTTGACAAGCCCAGCGATGACGAGCCCATCGCGTCGACGCACTAACACCCACCCACTCAACCCATGAGAGCTTTCCTTTCCTGCCTTGCCTTCAGTCTTCTGTTAGTTCGAGCCGATGCGCGCCCTCCAAATATCATCGTCATCTTTCTCGACGACGCTGGCTGGGCAGACTTTGAGCCGTTTGGCAATCCTCCTTATGAGACGCCCCACGTCGCTCAGCTCGCGTCCGAGGGCACCCGATTCAACCAATTCTACGTGCCTCAGGCAATCTGCTCGGCCTCGCGAGCAGCGCTTTTGTCAGGATGCTATCCGGGACGAACAAAGGTCTTTGGCGCTCATGGTCCCAATGGGCGTGGGCTCGATCCGCAGTTCACAAACATCGCCGAGATGCTGAAAGCGGTCGACTATCACACGGCGATCTTTGGCAAATGGCACGTGGGCGACCAGCCCGAGACGCGCCCCGCCGCGCGAGGGTTCGACACCTCCGCCGGCCTCATGTATTCCAATGACATGTGGGAATTCCACCCACAGAATCCCGAGCACTGGGGCAAGTTTCCCTTACAATACTACGAAGACAATGAGGTCACCATTCCTCGCGTGACGAAGGAGCATCAGCCCTTCCTCACCACTTGGTATACGGAGAAGGCGGTTGAGTTCATTGGGAACCATAAGAACGACCCTTTCTTTCTCTACGTGCCGCATTCCATGCCCCATGTGCCGCTCTTCGTCAGTGAGAAGTTTGCAGGGAAATCGGGTGCCGGTTTGTTAGGGGACGTACTCATGGAGATTGACTGGTCCGTCGGGCAGATCAATCAGGCAGTGAAAGACCACGGGATTGAGGAAGAAACCCTCATTGTCTTCACCTCTGACAACGGTCCGTGGATCGCCTATGGTAATCACGCAGGCGCCACGCCCTATCGCGAAGCGAAGGGCACGAGCTTTGATGGCGGCATTCGCAGTGCCTGCCTGGTGAAGTATCCTGACAACGTGCCTGCGGGTGCTGTTTCGAATCAAGCCTGGTGCAGCATCGACCTCCTCCCCACGATCGCACATCTCGCCAAGGCATCCTTGCCATCGCACCCGATCGATGGCAAGAATGTGTGGCCCATTCTCGTAGGAAAGAAGGACACGGAGAACCCCCATCAGTACTACGCCTTTTCCAATGGGAATCAGTTTCAAGGGGTGCTCTCGGGGGATGGTCGGTGGAAACTTCACCTCCCTCATGCCTATCGCACCTTGCTGAGAGCGGCGCACGATGGTCAGGCGGGCAGGTATCGCCAAGCACGCATTGAACTCGCGCTCTTTGATCTGGAGAATGATCCTTACGAAACCACCAATGTGGCATCGTCCCACCCCAAAGTGCTGGCGAAGTTGCAGGCTCTGGCGCAAGCACATGAGAAAAGTTTCTACACGCGTGACAAACGCTGATCCGCCCCTTTAGACTTCACCGAAACCTACCCATCTCACCATGAATCGCAGGAAATTTATCCGTGTCGTTGGAGGCGTCAGCCTCGCCTCTACCACCGCTCCCACCTATCTCTTCGGAGCCAAAGCAGCGCCCAAGGACGGTGTCTTGTTAGAAGCTTGCGCATTCCAAGACCTCGGAGGTTGGAAACTCGACACCCAACACTATCAACAAATGGGTGGGTGTTATCTCCTTGCTCATGGGATGGGCAACCCTGTCGCCCCAGCAAAGGCGACGGTTCGGCTGGACCAAGCGGGCACCTGGCATGTGTGGGTGCGCACCCGCGATTGGTGTCCGGGCGATTGGCAAGCACCAGGACGTTTCAAGGTCCATGTGAACGGCAAAGCGTTGGAGCCTGAGTTCGGCACCGAACAAGAGGCGTGGCATTGGCAGAGCGGTGGTACGGTCTCCATTGAAGAGGCGGGACTTGTAGACGTTCAGTTAGATGACCTCACGGGATTTGACGGCCGCTGTGACGCCATCTATTTCTCGCGGGAGGCTGCCCCAGAAATTCCTAACAATAACCTCACAGAGCTTACTACCTGGAAGGATAGTCTAGCAGGACGCGCGTCCTTGGAGATCGAGACCATGGACTATGATGTGGTCATCGTAGGCGGTGGCATGTCCGGCTGTGGGGCCGCCCTCGCCGCTCGGTCTCAGGGGCTGAAGGTGGCCTTGATTCAAGATCGCCCTGTCTTTGGTGGCAATGCTAGCGATGAGATCCGTGTGCATACTTTGGGTGTGCACGGCAAAGGAGGCGACATCCTCAAGGCCCTGGACACGAAGCACTATCCCAATGGACACGCGGATGCCATTGAGGACCAGAAGAAGCGGGAGACCACCATGCAAGCCTCTGGTGTGGATCGCTTTCCACATCACATGGCAATCGGTCTAGCACAGGAGGATGACCGTATTGTCAGTGTGGAGGCGCGCGAGGTGACCACCGGATTGATCAAGCGCTTTCAGGCGCCCATCTTCATTGATGCCACAGGCGATGCTTGGTTAGGTCACTGGGCAGGGGCGGATTCCCGTTATGGGCGGGAGGCCCACACTGAATTTGGGGAGGCTTGGGAGCAGCACGGCGAGCTCTGGAGTCCCGAGAAACCAGACAATCGCGTGATGGGCGCGAGTGTCCTCTGGAATTCCGAGCGCACCCAGGCACGCACGACCTTCCCGGAGGTTCCATGGGCCAAGCCAGTGGCCAAACGCCATGAAGCCATCCAGGGCGAATGGTATTGGGAATATTCTAACAATGATCTTCATCAAGTGCATGATGCCGAGAAGATTCGTGATCACATGCTGCGTGCGATCTACGGCTCCTTTGCCAATGCCAAGAAGCATCCCAAGAACGCTACGGTCACCCTCAAGTGGGTGGCGCATATCGCAGGGAAGCGAGAGTCGCGTCGCCTGATGGGCGATCACATCTACACCATGCGCGACATGACAGAGTCCCGTGCGTTTCCGGATACGGTGGTCGAAGAGAAGCGCGAAGTGGATGCTCATTATCAGACACACCTGCAAGGCGCTCCGGTCGATTTCCTATCCAAAGCACTCTTCCACAAGACGAAGATGTATCACATCCCGTTCCGCAGCCTCTACTCTCGCAATGTCGCCAACCTCATGATGGCGGGACGCTGCTTCAGTTGCTCTCACATTGGCCTGTGCGGGCCGCGTGTGATGAATACCTGCGGGCAAATGGGCATTGCCACAGGCTACGCCGCCGCGCTCTGCAAGAAGCATGCAGCCACACCGCGAGAAGTAGGGAAAGCGCATATCAAGGAACTCCGCACCCTCATCGGCTACGAAGCCGCCAGCGCCTAACGCGTCGATCCTGCGCGGCATGCGCCACGTCGTCAACTTCGGGCTCCTCTTCAGCTTTCTAACTCTAGCAGTCACGGGAGCGCTCGCTTTCTGGCGCCCATTCTCGCTCGTCACCACGCGCGTGCACATCGTCTTTGGTGCCGTCACGCTGGTACTCGTCGGGCTGCATTTGGCCACTCGAGTAGGTTACTTTCGGAAACAGATTACGCGTCCCTCATCGAAGGCGGTTCCACGTCCCCTTCTCATTGCCATGGTCGTGGCATGGCTGCTCCTCTTGCGACTCTCCCTCACGGACAAAGCGCCCGCCTCCACACTTGTCGCTCAGAGTTATGAGTCGCGACAACGGTCGGCCATTGTCCGCGCGTCGTCGCTCGTGGGGCTCGCCCAGCCGAACCGCTCTGAGATGCTGCTTTCCCGCTCTCCAGGCAAGGAGGCGAACGTCGCCGTGTCCATTGCGATCCGTTTCCGTGAAGAGCTCCCGAATCTCCCGGCGCTTGCCGTTTGGGCGGAGTCCACGAGCGGAAGCATGATTGAGACGCTGCACTTGTCCCCGGAACTGGCCTATTCTGAAGATCCTGATTGGGCAGGTCAGACAACTCCACGCCATCATATCCTTCCCCTCTGGCGGCACCGCCATACTCTGGTCACTGGCATCGATCCCGAGGGCAACATCGATGCCATGACCGGTGCCACGCAGTCTCACAGTTTCACCCTCGACCGCTACCTTCAGTTAGGCGAAGAGAGCTCCTTTGTCCTCTGTGTGGAGGTCAATGCAGCCAACGATCCTAACAATACCTACAAGGACCCACACCTAGGGCAACCGTCGCTTCTCTACACGGCCTTGGTGGAACTTGACGCCGAACAACGTTACACGCTGCTCGAGCTAACAGGACATGGCGGCGGTGCCGAAGAGAACGGTGCCATTCAATATGATCTGGAAGCCTTCGACAGCGCGAAGCAACTCATCGATCTGGTGTTAGCCCACCATCTCCCCACCGAGGAATCCCTGGAAGATTAGGTTGCCGGTACCATCCGTTGCAGAAGGAGGGAAACGCCAAAGCCGCCGATTCCGATCACGGCTCCCCACCATCCGAGGACTAGGGTGAGGAAGAGGCCATCAATCAAACAGATTCCGGCCAGCATCAACCCGACCGATTTCCCGATCCTCGCGGTGTCTTGGCGATTCCCCAAGACTCGAAGAGTCCCCGCGAGCAAGCCAACAAAGGCTCCCACGCTCAACGCATGCGCCCACGACCATTCGCCCCACCCCAACCCAAGCGAACCGATCAAGGGCAGCGACAACAATGCCAGGGGCCACCGCCAAAGAGGCGCTTCGCGACTTTCTCCCCGAGCCACGAAAGTCAGCCCAACAATATAGAAGAAGAGGCTCAACGCGTGCATGCCTACACCCAAGGTGACCTGCCAACCCATGCCGACTGATCCGGCTAGCAGACTCAGAAACAAGCGACACAGGCCCATCACGAAAACCGAACCCAACCACTCCTTGTGTCGGTAATCATAGACGAGGATCGCTGCGATCAATGCGATGAGGTAGCTCCATGAGGCCCCAGCTCCCACGCCCACGGCAAGCGCACCGAACAGTGCGTAGCCCACGCACGCCCACCCTACCGTGGAGCGCCGCAACACACCCGATGGAATCGGCCGTTCTTTGCGGTACTCGCGGTCAAAGGCGACATCGAAGAAATCGTTCAAGGTTGTGCCCCCCAGATAGAGCAGACTAGCTCCCAACAAAAGCCAATCCAACTCTGTGGCCCATGCCAAGGAGTCACGAGTCAGCACCCAGGCCGCGAGCACATTCGTCCACACCGTCGGCAAATTCGACACCCGCCCCAGGATCAACCACGCGCGGAGCACCTTCACGATGCGAGTCCTCGCTCACGCAATGCGTCCAGACACCATGCATACTCGTTCACTAACTGATCCACCACTTCACCCTGGCGAAGAGACGCGGGCAGGACCTCCCACGTATAGGTTTCCATTTCAAGATGGCTACAGCGCGAGGGTTTCTCTCCCAGCCAATCAAGCGCAGCCTTTAACTGATCTGCTGTGCTTAGAAGCCCTTCTCTCGGATCGTGGTGCAGAGGAATGTGATAGTGTACGCGCCACTCTTCGCCAACATCGTCACCCTTCGCGGCCCAATCAAGGGCTGGCCCCAAATCGATGAAGCGCTTCAACGAACCATCGGCCAAGCGAACCACGGTCTGATGCAGGTAGATATCCTCTCGAAAGGCCCGCAATTGGTCTAACAATGACGCGGTGGGCTTCAACCGCAAGGCCGAGCTCAAATGCAACTTACTCATCCGTATCCCAGCACCTTCGATTCGCGCTAGCGCTTCTCTTGCTTCTTCAAATTCCACTGCCAGGTGGCAACAATCGTAGTTGATCCCTAGCACCCTTCGCAGGATCGATTCGTCTTCGGGATAGGCGCTCACAATCTCTTGCAGGAAAGTCACCGTTTCCTCACTTGTTTCCAAGGTGCAAAGCGGTTCCGGCTCGATCCCCAAATGGAGATCCTTCCCCGTGCGTTGGCTCACCGCATCGATGTGCATGGCCACTTCCCGGAAATGCGCCCGCATTGTCTCCCAAGCACTTGGAGCAAGGTCGAACGCCTTGAAGGAGGCGGGAGCGGTGCTCACACTGCCCTGCACGCCCTCAGGGACGAGCACGCCTAGGAGATCGAAGAGCTGTTTCGTGTACGCCACCCGTTCTCGGGTCGTCCAGTCAGGCCGATAGACTTGCTCCTTCACCGTCGCCCCGTGGAATTTCCCATAGGGAAACCCATTCACCGTGAAGACATAACACTGGTGCGCTTCCAGCCAATCTTGAAAGGCAGCCAGGACACTCGGCTCGCTCAATTCACGCGCTGCGACCGCGCTCAAGCGCAAGCCAATCGCGTAGGGAGCCTCCGGGCAGACAGCTGCTTTCACTCGCAGGGTATGCTGTTCCAACCCGGCGAACGTTTCCGCCCAATTCTCTCCTCGATGAATATTGGTGCAGTAAGCCAGGTGCAAATCATGGTCGAGACGCATCCCGTCCCTTACTCACCACGCCCGCTCCCGCCAAGGGAAAACCAGACGCAGTCCCGTGAGGCGCCGAGCCTTCAGAATGTCGAATTTCTACTAACTAGGGGCAGATAGTGCTGATTTCGGCCGATTTCAAAGACGGATGAATGAATTTCTACAACAAATTTGCCGAAATCACTTGAATCCTTCTCCAGGCGCGTCATACTGTATGCACTTCGTATTCCCTCCCAAGAATCCCGTGATGAGTCTCCCCTTTAATGCTCATCACGGGATTCTTCTTTTCGGGAGCTCTTGATCCTTCGGCAGCCCCATCTTCATGAACGGACGCTCGAAGAGGACAAAGCACACGATGGAACCGAGGAGAACAATCCCCAAGAGGCCCACCAATTGGAGCGGTGCCCAGTACGAATCTGAATCCGTGCCAAAGAGGGATCGCCCCCAGCCGATGAAGAGATTGTGGTAGAGATAGATCGAGTAACACATGCCCCCTATCGTGGCGATCCACAGATGTCCCGCCCAGCGCCTGAGGACACGTCCCTGCAAGGTTGCCACATAGGCAAGGAGGATCACCAAGGGACGCGGCCAGCTCACTTCCATGCCAATCGCCGTTGCCCAGGCGATTACTCCTATCAGATCGCAGGCAAGCTCCGGCACTTGGAGATTCGGCAAGGTGTGCACGTAGAGATCCGCAAGGAGCAAGCCCGCCAGGAAATAGCTCAAGTGCCCCGGCAAATGCCTTCGCCATTCACCTCCCAGGTGCCCCGCCATGAGAGAGAAGGCGAGAAGTAATCCACCAAGGAGAAGACGGCGCATCCAGGTGTTGGAGATTCGAAAGACCTGACAAAGAAACGGCGCCGCCAGGTAGAACTGCACTTCAATCTCCAAGGTCCAGGCGACATTGTTAATCGTGCTATGGCTCTGGTAGACGAGGCCATGCGTGTAGGTCGCGCTGGCGAGGAAGTGCGGAAACTGTTCTTGAAGTGAGTGCCAGGGAGACCCCGAAATCAGCACCTTATACACGAGAAAGACGAGCAGGCATATGACATAGGGAGGCTCAAGCCTAACAAGACGCCTATGATAGTATCTCCGAAGCGCCAAGGGGCGGCGCATCCCAGCGTGAGAACGGACAAAGGGTAATGCTAGGATAAAACCACTGATGACAAAGAACAGCGGTACGCCAATCCATCCACGCTCAGCCACATGATGGACGAGATCCCACCCCGGCAGCGACGAAGTCCCAGGATTTCCGAAGACATAGGGCTCGCAATGAAAGACCACCACGAGAAGAATGGCCACAAAGCGCAACCCATCGATCTCGGCCAACCACTCTCCCGAGCGCGAGACACGGGAGAGGTGTCGACGGACAAAGGCTTCCATGCGCGGCCAGCCTAGACGCGACTCGCTACGGGACAAGGGAAAGCCGCGGCTTCCCTTGACCATGTCCGCCCCCGTGCCGTTTACTGGCCGCATGAGAATTGCTGCCATCTGTGTTCCGTTGATCCTGGCCCTTCAATCGTCCTTTGCTTTCGAACTGAATCTCCGCCATCGCCCCGAGACCGACGGACAACACCGGATCACCCATCGCTGGGAGACCTGGGATCCTAGCGAAACTGCCGTGATCGTTTGCGACATGTGGGACGCCCATCATTGCCTCAATGCGACCAAGCGCGGAGGGGAGTTGGTCCCACGCATGAATGCGATCCTCACGAAAGCACGCAACGCCGGGGCGGTGATCATCCACGCGCCCTCCTCATGCATGGACTTCTATCAAGATCACCCCGCACGCGCCCGTGCCCAGGCGGTTCCGAAGGCTTCCAGCTATCCCGACGGCATCGCGCAATGGCTAGACTGGATAGATGAACGGGAGAAGGCAGCAGGCTATCCGATCGACGCTTCTGATGGCGGTGAAGATGATGAGAAAGAAGCGCATGAAGCCTGGGCGAAGGCTCTGGAAGCTCGGGGCCGCGATCCGCGTGCTCCGTGGATTCGCCAAACGGAAGGCCTCACCATCGACATGGACAAAGACTTCATCACCGATGATGGTGAAGAGAACTGGAATGTGTTAGAGCACCGGAAGATTCAGAACGTCATTCTAGTTGGGGTTCACACCAATATGTGTGTGCTCGGCCGTCCCTTTGGCCTCCGGCAAATGGCCAAGGCAGGAAAGAACGTGGTCCTCATGCGCGATATGACAGACACCATGTACAATCCTGCCATGCCACCGCACGTATCGCACTTTCGGGGCACGGACCGCATCATCGCTCACGTGGAGAAATATGTGTGTCCTACCATCACAAGCGACCAGTTGTTAGGCGGCGCTCCCTTTCATTTCGCCAATGACGCGCGTGCCGATGTGGTCATGCTGATTGGTGAGAAGGAGTACAAGACGCAAGATACATTGCCCGCTTTTGCCGAGGCGCATCTCGCCGATCAGTTTCGCGTGCAGGTCGTCCATGCGCACCCCGAGGAGCCCAACCGTTTCCCTGGCATCGAAGCCGTCCGCGAAGCGGATCTGTTAGTCATCAGTGTGCGGCGGCGCGCTCTCGCGGAGACCGATCTTCAGATCGTCCGAGATTTCATCGCCGCTGGCAAACCCGTCATCGGGATCCGAACGGCCAGTCACGCCTTCTCGCTTCGTGGAGCGGCTCCACCCGATGGGGCGGCCACCTGGGAGCGGTTTGATAGCGCCATACTAGGCGGCAATTATCACGGCCATCACGGCAATCAGATTCCCACCGTGGCCTGGGTGAACCTTGACCAACGGGACCACCCCATTCTCGCAGGTGTGTCCCACGGAGACTTCAGCACGGGCGGCAGCCTTTACGAAGTGACTCCGTTAGGCCGTCATACGCAAGTCCTGCTCATGGGGCGTGCAGGCGATCTGCAGCCCGATGAACCTGTTGCCTGGACACACCATACGCAGTCTGGCAGCCGCGTCTTCTACACTTCCTTGGGCCATGTGGATGACTTTGATCATCCCAACTTCACGACCATGCTGCGCAACGCCTTTGCCTGGGCAATGACTCAGTAAAGCAAGGAGGACGCTCGTCGTGCCGCAAAGGCCTCGCGTGCATCTTTCCAGCTTGCCTTGATAGCTTCCAAGGACGCTCCCTCCTTGACCAGGCGAAAGGTTTCTGGATGGACGAGCAGTTTCTGAAAACGCTCAAAGTTAGCCACTTCCGCATGGTGCTTCGCTAGATAGATGGCGATCGCCAATCCGGTGTCGACGCTTCGATACACCTGCCGATCTGTGAGCGTGAACTTCACCCCCTGACAAACCTCTCCCTTAAAGACTGAGGCCGTCGGGGTGAACGTATGCGTAGCAAACGTGATGCCCGGAAATTCGAACGCGTTCAAATGAGCCGTGAGCTTCTCGGCATCAATGTAAGGGGCGCCTACCAATTCGAAAGGCGTTTCCGTACCGCGCCCCACTGACAATTTCATGAACTCCAGCAGGCCGATTCCCGGATAGAGGATGGCCTCGGTGAGACTGCGCATATTGGGAGAAGGATTGATCCACTCCAGGTCTGTCTGATCTTGATAGAGTCCTCGGCGCCAACCGGAAACGGGGATCACCTGCAAGTCGAGGTCCCAACCCTTCTCCTTTGCGATCAGGATAGCGAGTTCTCCTACGGTCATTCCGTGCCGAACTGGAATGGGATGAATGGCCGTGAAAGACGTTTCCCCTTCCCGCACCGGACCATCCACGGTCACGCCGTCAATGGGATTGAGTCGATCCAGCACCACATACGTCAGTCCCTTCTTGGCTGCCTCTTCCATGGTGTTATGCATGGTCGAAATGTACGTGTAGAAGCGGCAACCAATGTCTTGGATATCAAAGACGAGTGCATCGAGCCCCTCCAAGTGCTCGCTCTTAGGCCGCCGCCGCGAACCGTCATAGAGGCTGTAGACCGGCAGACCCGTCTTGCTATCCTTCCCATCGGCAATCTTTGCCTGATCCATCTCTCCCCGAATCCCATGCTCAGGCCCAAAGAGAGCTTTCAAGGTCACTTGCGGAGATGCGTGAAGGAGATCAATGGTAGATTTACCAGAGCGCGCCACTCCCGTATGATTCGTAATCAGCCCCACGTTCAATCCTCGCAGATTACGAAAGCGCCGCGAAGCTAACACATCCACCCCATTGAGCACTTGTCGCGGCATGGTAATTTGATAGACATCACCCGGGATGGCTTCCGCCGCGTGATTTGCAAGACGAATACGCACCTCTCGCGTCCGTCCTGCCTCGGAAGGGTGATTGCGATTGGAGAAGAAGAGGAGAAAGGCATCTGTCGCAGGATCAATCCAGATCGATGTGCCCGTCCATCCCGTGTGCCCAAATGACGTCTTCCCGAAATGCTCACCCCGGAGCGAGGCGTAGGGAGAATCAATGTCCCACCCAAGCCCGCGCGCAGGTAAGCCGTCAGGCTGATTAGGACGGGTCATCATGGCCACCGTTTCCGGTTTCAAGATCCGTATACCTTCTAGCGCACCCTGATTGAGAATCATCTTCGCATACCGAGCAACATCGGCCGCCGTGATGAAGAGGCCGGCATGCCCCGTCACGCCACCCATCCGGCGCGACGTCGGATCGTGCACGATCCCATGAACCACCGTATCCCCTTCCCGCGTCGTCGGCGCGATCCGCCCTAGAAGCGCCGGATCGGGCCTGAATCCTGTATCGTGCATCTGCAAGGGCCCGAAGACGTGCTCCTGACAAAAGGCATCCAGCCATTTCCCGCTCACCTGACGCACTATTTCTCCTAACAGAATGAAATTGATATCACTGTAGACGAACTTCGTATCCGGCTCTCGCAAGGGTTCCTCTGCCCAGATCCGTTGGAGTCCTTCTTCATAACCATCCCACTCAGGCTTCCGTGGAATGCCCGGGCGCAGCCCCGAGGTATGCGTCAACAACTGACGCACGAGAATCTTCTCTTTCCCGTTCCCATGAAAAGCTGGGAGATACGCCACCACCGGTTTCTCCAGATCCAACTCCCCGCGCTCCACGAGCACCATGATGGCAGGCGTCGTCGCCACGACCTTTGTTAGAGAAGCGGCGTCATAGATCGTATCCAGAGCATTCGCATGCACCTCGGGATCCACTTGGCGATTGCCATAGGCTCGGTGGACCACGTGGTCGCCCTGCTGAAACCATAGCACCCCACCGGGGAAATCCCCTTCATGCATGCCCAACCGGACGGCGGCATCCATGGAATCCAAGGACTCTGGTCGAAGGCCTGGCGAAGGCGGATCCGCCAGAACCGTAACAATGCTAGCAAGGAGAAGAATGGGGAACAAACGCATGATTCTCCCCCACCCTACGGTTGCCAGGGCACACGTCCAGCGCGTTGTAGATGCCTCATGAGATGGGTGCGCAACTCGGAGGCTATGGGGCCTTCCGCAGGTTGTGGGTCGTTCTCCCCGGGATCCTTCTCCAGATGGACCAATTGCATCGGCTCAAAGGGTGTGTTCTGCAGGAGCTTCCATGGCCCCTTGCGCACCGCATAATAGGCGCGCCCCTGATACCGTTGATTGCCCTCGCGACGCACCCAAATGAACGTACGCTCTGGGTCCGGCTCACCCTCACTCAACCACACGTCTGCCAAACTGTGTCCATCGATGGGCGCCGTCACATCCGCATCAGCGATCTCGCACAAAGTCGGCAAGAAATCCATCGTCATGCCCGGCGCGTCACTCCGCCGAGGCGTGATCATGCCAGGCCACACCACACAGGTCGGCACGCGAATCCCTCCTTCCCAATGATCCTGCTTGCCCCCGCGCAAGGCACCGTTGCTCTGCGCGTGCCAAAGGGAACCACCATTATCTGAGGAGAAGATGATGATGGTGTCCTCCGCTATGCCCAACTCCCTGACAGAATCCACCACCATGCCGATGCGATCGTCGAGATGCTCCACAAAGGCCACATTCTTTGCTCGCTTCTCATCCAATTGAGGTTCGCGCGCTTGCACTTTCGCTAACCATTCCTTAGGCGGCTGGATGGGAAAGTGTGGGGCATTGTAAGCAAGATAGAGAAAGAATGGCGCCTCCGTTTCGGCTTCCTCCGCGATGTAGTCGATCGCCCATTGGGTGAAGATGTCAGTGGCATGCCCCTCGGGAAAGACGGCCTCCTGGTTGCGACGCATCCAATGCTTCCCTCCTCGCCGATGCTCATAATAATCATCCATCATGTCGCCGAGAAAGCCATGGAAGAATTCAAAGCCACGCTCATTAGGCGTGTTCGGCGATTCATAGCCGAGATGCCATTTCCCCACCATCCCGGTAGCGTAGCCGGCTCGGCGCAAGTAATCCGGTAAGGTGGGAACGTCAGGATCCAGATAGCCCCAGCTATCACGGCTCCATTGGCGAATCACTCCCGGCACTCCTGAGAGATCGGGATACCGACCTGTCATCAAAGAGGCTCGCGTCGGCGAACAGACCGTGCAATTCGCATAGAATTGATCCAAGCGCAGGCCACTCGCCATCAATCGATCCAAATGAGGCGTCTCCATATCGGTGGCTCCGAAACTACTCAGGTCTCCATACCCATGATCATCCACAAGAATCAGAATGATGTTTGGTTTCGCCTGAAGGCCCGCCAGCGTGCAGAACAGAATGAGCAAGATGCGCATGCTTAAGGATGGAGAGCCTCTCGCCTGGAATCAAGCCAGATAGACGTCCTCACGTGTCTCACCACCTCCGTCTGACCAACTATCACTTGCGAAGTCTCTCCACTTGTCTTAGTGTGTTATTAACACTAAATAACATGAAGACGAAAGAGGCCTTGCCCTACAACCTCATCACCGATACCGACAGCTATAAGCTCAGCCACTGGAAACAGTATCCTCAAGGACTCCAGAGCATGATGAGCTACTTCGAATCTCGAGGAGGCCCGTTTCCCACCTGCACGCTCTTTGGCTTGCAATATCTCCTCCATCGCTGTCTCAGTCAGGCGATCACTCTCCCATTGATCGAAGAGGCGGCCGACTTTGCCGCTGCCCACGGAGAGCCCTTCAATCGTGAAGGGTGGGAGCACATCGTAAAGGCGCACCAAGGCAAACTCCCCGTTCGCATTCGAGCCATTCCTGAAGGGATGAACGTGCCCGTCGGTCACGCCGTGATGACGATCGAAAGCACAAATCCCATGTGTGCTTGGATCACCAACTACATTGAGACCTTGCTCGTCCGGCTCTGGTATCCCAGCACCATTGCAACGACCAGCCGAGCATCGCGTCG
Organism: Verrucomicrobiia bacterium; assembly: GCA_030425385.1. Lineage (GTDB taxonomy): Bacteria > Verrucomicrobiota > Verrucomicrobiia > Verrucomicrobiales > DEV007 > JAACDM01. The sequence continues at coordinate 76,641 of JAUIAH010000027.1, forward strand.
CCTCATCAAGGGGTTCCTAGACCGCACAGCGGATGAACCTGAAAGGGAGATCGGCTTCAAACTCCACGACTTCGGCGCACGCGGTGTCGCCACTCTGGAACAATCGCGCCTCGGCGGCGCTGCACATTTGCTTAGCTTTCTAGGTAGTGACTCGATCGAAGGCATTCGGCTAGCCAATCACTACTACGACTGTGACATGGCAGGCTTCAGCATTCCCGCCGCCGAGCATAGCACGATCACTATGTGGGGTCGTGAAGGTGAATTTGATGCCTACGAGAATCTAGTTCGCGCGTATCTCTATGATCAGAGCCTTCCCGAAGGCATGCCCAAGATGGCCGCCTGCGTATCGGACAGCTACGACATCTTTCGAGCCATTCGAGAAGGCTGGTGTGGTGAACGTCTTCACCGCTTAGTAAGGGAGAGTGGGGGCACGCTTGTCGTCAGACCTGATTCGGGAGATCCCGTCACGGTGATCCTCAAATGCCTCCGTCTCTTCGAAGAACACCTCGAGATGCGCGTCAATAGCAAAGGATATCGCGTGCTGCCAGACTACTACCGACTGATCCAAGGCGACGGCATCGACCGAGCAATGACAGAGGCCATCCTCACAGCCATGGAGAAGGCTGGCTACAGTGCTAGCAACATCGCCTTTGGTAGTGGTGGCGGACTCTTACAGCAAGTGAATCGGGACACTCAGAAATGGGCCTTCAAATGCTGCTCGGCTACCATCGGGGGGCGCGGACGGATCGACGTCCGCAAAGATCCTGTCACTGATCCAGGCAAACGCAGCAAAGGTGGGCGACTGGACCTCATTCGCAAACGAGATGGGACTGTAGACACGATTGTTCTCGCCGACGCCCAAACCGCTCACCCCGATTCGGTCATGCACACGGTCTTTGAGAATGGACTGATCCGCTACCACACCACCTTCGCCGAATGCCGCGATAGGATGCGTCTCTAACAGCCCTCACCCCTCTAACACACCACGCACGTGAGCCTCCATACCGCACTCATCGATTACCAAGCCCACCTCCATCTTGCCTGTGCCGGGGCCGGGCTTGACTTCATGCACCAGCAATGGCGCACGCCTGGAAGCAGCCGCTACCTCGCGGGCACCACTCTCCTGCAAGCGCGCGGGGCCACCGATCGATTCATCGGATTTGGCCCTGGAGACAATCGCTATTGCCACCCCAAGGTCACCGAAGAAATCGCAATCGCCGCGTATCTCGAAGCGGCTCGCACCTTGCCCTACACGAGCCCTCACCAACCGATCGGCATGGCAATCAATGGAGCCGTCGCCACCACCCGTCTCCCCCGCGGAGATCAGCGCGCACATCTTGCCTGTTTCTCTGCTAGGGGACTTCACACGGACACGATCTACCTTGAGAAACGTGTCGGAAAGCAAGCGCGCGCAGATCAGGACCGTCTCATCGCCCAAGCCGCAACCAGCCTTCTCCAACGTGCCCTTCAGCACGACGGACAGCCCGTGGACGTTGGGAACTTTCTTCAGAGAGCCACCTTCACGCCCTGGGGCACACGGGAACCCACGCGTACGAGTCCGGTTCTGCTCTTCCCCGCCAACTTCAATCCACCGCACAACGGGCACTGGCAAATTTGTCAGGCGGCAGAGCGCTCTGCGAGCGTTTCTGCCGAACTCACCCTAGAGCTTTGTCCACCAAACAAAGAAAGGATTCCCCTGGCAGAAGCGCTCCGACGCCTGGCCCTTGTCCAAACAGACCCCGAAGGCCGCACGCGCGCACTCACATTCACTCAAGGACAAAGCACCTACTTGGAGAAAGCTCGCACCCGCCCAGGAAGCGCTTTCATCCTTGGTGCGGATGCCTTTGCGAGGCTCTTCGATCCCCAGTGGGGTCATGATCTCGCGGCCATGACCAGCGAGTTCCTCGATCTCGAAACGCATTTCTATGTCGCGGGACGCCAACTTGGCCAGAGCAGGCTCAGCGCCGACCAGTTTCCCATTCCTGCACCTTTGCAAGAACGCTGCCACGCACTCCCCATCTTCTCAGCACACAGCAGCACCCTACTGAGGCAGGGACTCGGCTCATACAGATAGAGGGCTTTTCAAAAGAATCACTTGCTCTTCCAGGTGTTCTAGTTCATATAGAACAGCATGCTTCCCTTCAAGGTCACCTTCAAGACGGGCACGCCCGTCTATGAGCAGGTGCTATATGCGGTACGCAAGGCCCTGGTCACGGGCCAATTGGCTCCGGGCGATGCCTTTCCTTCGGTTCGCGCTCTGAGCCAAGAACTGAAGATCAACCCGAACACGGCTTTCAAGATCGTCGGTGTCCTCAAGCAGGAGGGCATTCTCGAAGTCATTCCCGGGATCGGTACCATTGTGAGTGCCAACTACCAGCCACCGAACAAGGACCGTTTGGCTTTTCTCGAGGATACCTTGGAGTCGTTAGCGGTGAAGGCCAAACAGCTAGGGCTATCCCGCGATGAAGTGGTGGAAGCCTTTAATACCCATTGGAAGAACTTATGAATGCCATCGAGATCACTGGACTGACAAAACGCTTTGGTCGGCAAGACGCGGTGAGAAATCTGGACCTGTCCGTTCCTGCCGGGAGTATCTTCGCCCTCCTCGGACCCAACGGTGCTGGCAAGACCACAACCATTCGGATGCTACTCAATCAGCTGCGCCTTGATGCCGGTGAAGGTCAATTACTCGGGACGCCCATCCGCGAATTGAGCGAAAGAGATTTCGAACAGATTGGGTATGTCACTGACAATCATCCACTTCCTGACTGGATGAGCCTTGATTACTTGCTCGCCTATCTCAAGCCGCTCTATCCCACCTGGGATGAGGCACTCTGTACACGACTCTATAAACTCTTTGAAATCCCGGGAACGGCGAAGATCCGCCACCTCTCGCGCGGCCAGAAGATGAAGGCTGCTTTGCTAGGTGCGCTGGCCTTCCGTCCCAAGCTACTCGTCATGGATGAACCCTTTAGCGGCTTGGATCCCGCAGTGCGCGAGTTGCTGATCAAGGGGATGCTGGAGCTGAGTGATTCGGAGCCCTGGACCGTTCTCATTTCCTCCCATGACATTGATGAAATCGAACGCTTGGCCGATCACATAGGGATCTTGCGGGATGGCCAAATCATCCTAACAGAGAACACTAATCGCCTGTTAGAAAGATTCCGATCGATTGATCTTTCCCTATCTGAAGAAAGGCCACTCCACGAGGATTGCCTGCCGCCCACGTGGTGGTGCGCAGAGTCGACGCGTAAACGGATACGCTTGGTGGACACCGCCTACTCTGCGGAAGCCACGCAGCAACTGCTTTCAAAACACTTTCCTCAAACAATGGATGCCTCCATCACTCCTATGTCCCTGAGAGAGATCTACTTGGCTATCCACCAGCACAGTGGCAGCAAATGAAGAAGATCTGGCACCTCATTGGAAAGGAGTATCGCCGTTTGGCACGCTGGTGGTTGGCATGGTGGGGTCTCCTCCTACTCGACTCGTTGCTCCGTCTCTCTGGTCTTGGGATCCGCTCTCCAGGTGTCCTTGGCGAGACAGCACGGACGTTAGAAACCTTCCTCCCTTGGTTTCAGCTAGCTTTCGTGGGTTTCCTCATAGCTCGCTTGTGTGACGAAGATACCGCCACTCATGATCCTTCGTGGAGCCGCAGCCTTCCCTTCACTTGGTGGCAGATTCTCGCCTCTAAACTGCTACTGCTCTTGGGAGGAATTCTCCTTCCAGCCTACGCCCTCGATCTGTGCTATTGGCTGACACAATCGCTAGGCAACTCGACTGGAATCGCCACCCTCCAATGGTGGGCCGACCGCTTAAGACTGGTGATGCCGCTCCTCGTGATCGCCGCTTTGTCTGGAAACGTCGGTAGATTCTGCGGTGGATTGATCATTGCAGTCGTCATGGCAATCGCGGTCTTCATTGGAACCACGTGGTTCTGGACAGAGATGGGTTTGAGCCATCGGTTTCGGTTCTGGCATTTGTCTGACGATCCAGGAAGGAAAGCCATCGCCATTCTCACACTCACCCTAGGATGCCTCATCATTCTCGCCTATCAATTCAAGTCGCGACGCACCAGATGGTCTGCCGCCGCACTCACGGGCGTGGCCATGCTTACTTTCACAGCGTGGCGATTGGCACCGCATTTCCTGCTCGAACAGCCGGAATCCGTCATTCAGATACCAGGCAAAGTTGACGTCATCGCGGGACCACCAGTGGTCGATACCAACAGCTCCAATGTGACAGGGAATGGTCAGGTTTCTCACCCACTCATCGCCACAGCAGCCTTGCAGAGAGTTTCCCCTTCGCTCGGCTACGCCGTTCATTCCGAAGACATCGCGATCACCCTAACAGGCACCTCTTCTCTCATATCGTCTGCAAGGACGGGCTTGTGGCATGTGCATTCCCAGTCACCCTTTCGCTCTCAAGCGCTTGAGCCCTTGTTAGGCGACGTGACGCTATTGGAACAACGCATTCCCCATCACGGCTATTTGGGCCCGATCCCCAGCCAGGCTCTCGAAAGTCAACCAACGCCCGAATGCCAGATTCGAGGCACTTGTCAGGTCGCCGCCCTTGAGCCTTCGCTTTGGGGGGAAATTCCATTGGACCGCGGTGCCGCAATGAAGCATGGCTCTTTCCGCGTTCTCGTGGAGGATGTGGATTCCGAGGAGAATGGCCACGTCACCTTACTTTTACGTGAACCCGTACTCCGCTACGTGGACCGAATACGCTCGCGGTATCGCGAAAGTATCTATGGCAGGAGACCCACGGTGGTTCTCCTGCAACGCGCACGCGGCATCGGCATCATCCTGGGACAGGTAGAGCCCAACTCCCCTCCCTTCGACAACGGGCGCGTGTTCCGAAATCGCCGTCAGCGTTTCTCCCTTTATGGTATGTCAGGGCAAAACTCTTTGTCGCTAGCTTTTGTCGACTTCGAAGTGAAGCGCTTCCAAGAAGAGGTCCCTTTGGAAACACCGTCGTTCCGATTGACCACCATGGAAACGTTAGCAGACGAAGTGAAACGACTCACAATGAAAGCGGTTTCGGAAGGAGACCTCGCCACCATCCTGCGGCTTGGTTATGTCTCGAAACCTTGGCCAGAAGACGTGCGGGAAGGTTTGGTAGACGCGGTCACTGATCTCGCTTTAGAGACAGATAAAGCCGCGATACTTTCGCACGTCACTCCCTATTTCGATTTGCTGGCACTCATCGAATCGCAAGGATGGCTGCCGGAGGCTCACGAAGCCATCCTGTCAGAAGCGCTAGCGCATCCCGAAAGCCTTTCATTGACATGGATTCAGCATCTTGCCTCTATCGAGGACCCGCGTGCGGCGAACGCAGCCATGGCGCGCTTGGCACAAGGACCTTGGAATAGGCAAGTGGTGGAAGCGCTAAGGGAAGGCTTTCCGAACAGATTTGCGCACCAGATGGAACGGAGTTGGGCTCTGGCAAAACTCCCCTATTCAGGGTGGCCCACCTCTGATCTCCGCAAGCGCATCCTCCCAGCAGCTGTTCTCGCAGGCATGCCTGACGCGTTGACGACGGCGGCCCAATGGCTCCCCGAAGATCGTCTCCACCTGGAAGAGAATCTCAGACCCGAACAACCATGACTTCAAGGCAATCTCTGCTTCATCAGTTCTCTAAACAAACCCGCCGTGTACGGGTATGGCTTACTTGTTTCGTTACCCTCTTGCTAATCGATGCTGGCATTCGTCTGACGGATCGCTTCCTTGCGACGAGCAATTCATGGTGGGACTTGACCGCCCTCGTTGATTGGTGGACGCCCATCCTCTTTCAACTCATGGCAGGCATGGTCGTCTTACAGGTCTTTGCCGAGGACCGCCACGATACTGGTGAGGCGCATTATTGGAGGTCGTTGCCAATCGCTCCGCGCACAATCTGGTGGGGAAACGTGCTGTTCGTGTGCTGCTGGATCATTATGCTTCCTCTAGGCATTCGGATGGTATGGCAAGGGTTCTTGGGATACGACAATCTTATCGTTTGGATGAGTCTTGAGTGGATCGTGCTCCAGCTCATCGCGGCGACGATCTGTGCGTTGCTAGGCGTCTTGTGTCCCCGCGGCCGCCAGCTTGGCCCCGGCATTCTCGCGACGATTGGAATCACCTTCCTCTACGGACTTGCATGGTGGATGCCATTCGTCTCTCGACTGCGCCCCTTTCCATACCTTGCCACTTTCGTTCTGTTAGTATCAGCAGCCATCGGAATCGCTGCCCTACCCACGATGTCGATGGCCTATCGTGGCATCTCCTTTCACCATTGCTGGCGGCGCTTCGCTGCCTGGGTAGCGGTGATCGTCCCGTTGTTGTTCTTGTTGTTCCAACCTCATGGATGGCTTCGCCAGCCGTGGAATGCTCAGGAGACGGCCGACTCCACCTTACATGATTCATTTCAAACTCTGGCATTGGTGCCACGGGAAATTCCGAACTTCTCGCCTTCGATCACCGGCCGTGATGTTAGACTTCCCGTAGGCATTCTAGCGACTGGCATTCCAGATGATGGGACCATCCGTCTATTCAAGTGGCCGGGGCGCGCAATCTTACCAAACGGTCAAGCCTTAGATGACCCGAAACATCTCATCCCAAGACGCCGACACCGCTTGCCATTGGGAACGCAAGACCTCGCGTCTCTCTTCCCTGATCTAACCTTTATCCATCCCTCTCGTGAAGGCCTGGAAGATCTGTGGGAGGTTTGGGCAAGATTCAGCGAAGAGGACGCCGAGATTCTTGCCCGCCACAAATCAGGACGCTACGAAGGCTCCTTTCTCCTCTATCAGTATCATCCCAAGATCATCGCCCGGATCCCTTTCCAAGCGAATTCAATATGGCGAGATTCAGAGGGACGTGCCGTTCGCGTCGAGAGCCAGGAAACGATAACTTTCTGTTATCCAGCGGCCTACCTGAGAGAGGAAACACACTCACCAAAGCACCAACGCGCCTTTCTCAAGGGACAAGCCACGGACACCCACCTCTTCGTTCTCGTCAATGGGCGGAAGAACGAGGCCTTGCTCCTGCGCTCCGAACGAAGCTCCCTTTGGCCCTTTGTGTGGCCACCCTACTCGGGCGTGGTGAGACACCGCCTCAAACTCCAAGGAGCCAACCGCGAAAGACTCGCGTCATTGGTCGATGAAACTTGGCTAGCAGATGCCAAACTGGTAATTGTCGATACCGGTCTCGTCGGGCGGACAAAGATGACTTTCTCGCTCCCGAAAGTGGACTTCCATCTCCCCTAGGTCCTCAATTCCGTCCCAACACTCGCCGGATCGCCTTCACGCAATGCCCGGGGAGGTCCAGCCTCTCGAGATCGGCGATCTCCACCTCCCCTGGTAAGGTCTGAAGGGCGTTCATCCTAGTGCGATGATGGTAGAGGATTCCGGGATCGCACCGCTGATGAAGCGCTTTGGCAAGAGTCCATAAGGACCGCCTTTCGTTTTCCGTGTCGGAGGCCTCACCCTGCCGGAAAACGATGAGTGCCAGTGTCTCGCCATCTCGTCCCCACACCGGATCCTGCAAAAGCAGCGCCACCCTCTCATCGTCCACCGAAAGGATGCCAGCGTCTAACAACCACACCCATGCTTGCCTCGATTCAGGATTGGCCTTTGACCAGCGCTGGAGATGCCAATGATAGGCGATGAGATCCGAGCGTTCATAGGCACTCTGAATGGCGCGTTCCCGATGGTAAGATGCCAGCTTTCCTGGTAGAGGAGAAAGCTGGCCATCATGATAGCCAGGATAGTCATTGCGGAACCGTTGCCACCGTTTCTCCCATTGATCTTTCGTATCTTTCACAAACCCTCCCCGATCATTGATGGTTCCATGATTCTTCACTGCCGCCAAGGCTCGCTCGGCGTCGACCGAAAGGGTTGCGTTAGGCTGGTAGGCACTCAGCTTCATGCTGAGGGAACGATGGCTAAAGGGATTCACTAACAAGCGTTCACCGGATGCCGCTCGCAATACTTGCTGACGACCATGGGTGGTGTCTACAATTGGAGGCCCCACAGCGAGTCCCATGGTTGGTTCCCAGATGGAAAGACCTTCGCCCTCGGCATGGGTGAGAATCCATGGCTGATGGGGAAAGAAATGGCTCGCTGTGACCACACCAGAATGTTCTCGAGTGAGGAGCCTTTGAAAGGAGCCTCCTCCCGTGGCTCGATAGAGGTGTGCCAATCCATCCTGCCCTCCTACTAGCAAGCTGTCATTGTGTTCATTCCAAGCGATGGAGCTTAGCAGGCTTCGACCTTCCAAGGCGATGGGAGAGGCGTCCAAACGATTGCGATCAATCATGATAGGTTGATGCTCGCCGCGGGCGACGAGCCAGATGCTCTTCTCGCTCACGGCGCGCGCCACGACTCGCCCCGTACCCGTGGAGATCACTTGGGGCGTCCCGCCCGACCGCGATGCTTCGGGTGACCAGAGGTGCGTCTCACCACTCAACCCCTGATAAATGAGCGTTCCATCACTAGCGAAGCTCAACCTTTCTTCCGCGTCGCCGCCATCGGAGGACTCCTTTCTGACGCCCTGGCTATCTGCTAGGATCGTCACGCGCATGCTTGGCACCTCCAATCTTACCAATGCGCGATGGTGGGCTAAGATGGCGACCCAAGTCCCATCGGGAGACCGCAACGCATCTCTCGGCTCCGAAGGGAGCCTGACGGCCTCCGAAATGGGTTCACCCCTCTTCCAATCCCACAGTTGGGCAAACCCGCGTTGATACTGATGCGAGAGACGTTCCTCTCGCTCCGCTCCATGACATAGCACGATCGCTTGATCGCGATCCACGAACGCCCCCGCGAGAGGCTCTCCAGGAGTCACCAAGCCAGGGCCCACAGGTTCACCCGTTCTCACATCGTGGACACGCGGAGGGAACTCCAAATAGGCATTGGAATCCTCAAGAACGCTCTGCGGGACGCCCACAGTAGCTGCGAAGAGACCATTCTCGCTCAACGCAACCCTACCATTACCCCCACGATGAGCCACTATCGAGTCCTGATGAGGAGATCGCCAGGTCTTGAAGATCACCACGTCCGATCCACCACCTTGAGTTCCGAAAGCCGCCCCTAGGTATCGGCCGTGTGGCGCAAAGCCAATGGCTCGCACAGAGAGCGGATTGTAGAACCCGCGGCCTATCACTCCTACCATTTCTCGGCGGCGCAAATCAATGACAGTTCCCTGTTCCCGCCACCCGACGAATAGGCTTCCGTCAGGGTGAAAGGTACCTCTGTCTGCCAGACCGAAGAGGTTGAACACACTCGCATGGGTCGAACAATCGAGAATGGCGTCATTCGTGTGGAGAAAGCGCTCGCCCGGACTTACCTGAATCGGGTGCACGGGCACGCGCTTCGTTTCTTCACCAGAATTCAGATCCCAGTAACGTGTGGCATAGTCCCCTCGCCGCCAGGCATCCAACCATCGCGGGTGATCTCCTCCATTGGTCATCAGCGTCATTCCCATGAAGACTGGCTGGAAGACACGAGCACGATGTTCTGTCCAGCGATAGTGGACGAAGGGCGTGTGCAGGGGCTCTGGACTGGACGCATACAGGTCGAACACACGCGCCTCCTGGCCGGACGCGGTGGCCACATAGCGGCGATTGGCATGGAAGGTGATCGCCGCGACGGGCGACGCATGAAGCCTGGGCGGGCCCAGCCATTCTTGATCCTGCCATTGCCACACATGCAAATGCTCCCCCCCGATCCCCAGCCGCTCCCCGACAAGGTCCCATTCCAAGCAAGCGACAGCCGCATCAGAGAGGACAAGCGGTTGCCGATTACCGAAATCGTAATCTGGTCCCTCTATCAAAGACACCTCACCTTCCCAATCAGCCACCGCGAGCAGATCGTGATGCGGATTCCAAGCGGCACATCGGAAACGTTCTCCGGGAAAAAGTGGTCGCTCCTGTCCACGCAGATCCCAGATTTCCGCCTGCTCCAAGCCCTCCAGGATAACCAAGGGCGCTTCGGGATGGAAATAGAGTTCCTCGGGTTCAAGATCGTGTTGCGAATGGAAGAAGCGCAGAGGCTCGAATCCCAGATGCGACCACTGGCGGAATCGCGTTCGACTCGCCTGCGCAGCCACGGAGCCTGGCTCCTGCAAAGCCGAGGCGGCCGTGAACCAAAGAGCTGCCCGCTCCGGAGTCTCCGCCGCAAATCCTCGATTGGTGAAACTGTCAGCCAAGGTCGCCGTGAGATCGGCATTGGCGCGATCCAAGCGGCGCATGGACAGCATTTGCAGACCGATAAAGGCCAGGATAGCCACCACAAAGACCGCTCCTATGGCTGCCACGGCCCGATTCCTTGCCACCCATTTCTTCAACTCAATCCAAGCACCCGTTTCGTGAGCTTTCACCACGCGCCCATCGAGGTAGGCTTGCAGATCCTCGGATAATGCTAGGGCAGACCCGTAGCGTTCGCGACGATCTCGAGCCATGCTTTTGTCGCAGACGGAGACCAACTCTTGCGGGAGCTTTGCATCCAATCGCCGAACCCGTGCAGGAGGCCGTTCTCGCAGTTCCGTCAGCACTTCCCTGGCGGTCACGCTGCTTCCGATAGGCATGTAGGGAGGGTGACCGCTGAGCATTTGATAGAGGATGGCTCCCAATGCATAGACATCCGCCAAATGGTCCACCTCCTCTAGCCGTCCTTCCGCCTGCTCCGGCGGCATGTAAGCCGGCGTTCCAATCACCGCCCCGTCCGTGGTGACCAAGGGCGCGTCAATACTTGCTGTCGGAACCGACTCTCGCACGGCCTCGATCGTGTCCAGTGCTCCGCTATCGCTCCCTAACCGACTCCTTACCACATCACGATCCGCCTTTCCTAGCATCCGTGCCAATCCCCAATCCATCACATATACCTCTCCCAAATCCCCAACCATGATGTTCGAAGGCTTCAGGTCGCGGTGAAGCACGCCTTTGCCATGCGCATGGGCGAGCGCTTGACATACTTTGATTAGGATCTCGATCAACCGCGAGAGATTCCATCCTGCTCTCCCCTCATGCACCCATTCCATCACGGCCCCCAGGTCGCGTCCTTTCACATACCGCATGGTGTAGAAAGGCTGGTCATCCGTCTCATCAAAGCCAAGATCCATGATGGGAACGATGGAAGGATGGTCCAACTGCGCGGTCACTTGCACTTCTTCCAAGAAGCGCGCGTAGTAATTGGCCTGATGGGGATGCGCTAGCCACTTCAGCGCGAGGACGCGATTCAGGTCGAGGTCTTTCACCCGGTACACCACCCCCATGCCGCCACGGGCGATCTCTTCGAGGATCTCGTAGCGCGGGTGGGAGGGTGGTTTGGGAGGAGCCCCTTCCTGCATCTGGCAAGCCTAGAGCGACCTCACAAATCCGCCAAGAAGAAGAATCTCTCAAGAAGTGAAACACACCGGGCCCCGATTCGAAGAGAATGGTGAACGCATTTCCTTCTGTCCTAGCCCACCCCATTCCGCCATCATCAATTGATCACTCATGCAAACGCCCAGCACCCTTGACGATCCCTTTCCCAACACACGGTGGAGTCTCGTCCTGACCGCCCAATCGGGCCCGAAAGACGACGCCACGCGAGCGTTATCCGAACTTTGTCATCTCTATTGGTATCCCGTCTATGCTTTTGTGAGGCGACGAGGCAATAGCATTCACGATGCTGAAGACCTCACCCAAGGATTCTTCGAATCAATCATTCGGCGCGAATGGATGGACCGAGTGTCTCAAGAGAAAGGCAAACTTCGAGCCTTCATGCTAAGCACCTTGAAACGATTCCTCGTGGACCATCACCGGCGAGAGACCGCGTTGAAGCGAGGCGGCACTCAGACGCCGTTCTCCATCGATCATGATCACGCGGAGGCCTGCTACCAGTCCGAACCGAAAGACGAAGCTTCGCCGGACGTACTCTTTGAACGTGCCTAGGCACAGACATTGTTACAAGACATCCTATCAACGATGCGCAAATCCTATGAGCGCGCCAAGAAACAAGCTCTTTTCGAGAACCTGTCCCCTCATTTGCTCCAGGGAGACACACCAGATTACCGCACGCTCAGCAAGGCGCTGAACACGACAGTCGTCGCCCTCCGCATCCAATACTTCCGCATGAAGGAACGTTATGGCGAATTGTTAGAAGAAGAGATCCGGCACACCGTGAGCAATGCGCAGGAAGCTCAGGAAGAACGCGATTTCCTCCTCAAAACGCTTGGGAATGCGTGAGGGATCATCACTCTTTCAGTTTCACACGAAGTCTCCCATCAGAAACCTCTAACTGTTCGATCCCATCAGAGAATTGTTTCCAGAATCCACCGCTGCTTCCGAACTCCTCGACGAAATCTTTCCCTTTCAAGTTGCCCAACCAAGCATTGGGCAAGGGAATGCCGCCTAACGATACGCCCTTCAGGACGAGGCGAGCTTGGCCTTCCGCGTAGGCGACTCCGAAGCCGGCCTTGATTCTCACCGTCTTGCCTCCCACGAAGGGGGCGTCCTCTTCCATGGGCAGCACCACTTTCAAACTGACCAAATCTTTGGAGAGATCCACGGCGAAGTTCTTGGCGATCTCTGGATCATTCTTGGCTATGAGCGCGTTGAGTTCGCGCTCAGTGAGTTCGATTTCCCGGGAGGCACCTTCTTCAGAATAGGCCTCGGCCCCTGGCTCCTGGCCACTGAGATCACTTTGCCCCTCGGGAGGTGCGGGAGGCAGCGCTTCATCGCCCATGGCTGCCTGCTCCAAACGCTCTAACTTCGTCTCTAACGTCTGCTGTTCCTCTGTCGAGAGCGCCACTGGCTGGTGTTCCTTGGCATAGAGATAGCGCTTGGCCCACCAGAAGGCGCCTCCAGCGGAAAGCAGCGCCGTGACTAACATGATGATGATCACCTGACCACATCCAAAGCCTTTTTTAGAAGGAGAAGAGGAGGGCGTTTCCATCCGTCACTCTCTGCGCTCAGCGTGCCCTTGTAAAGCGCTCAAGCCCCTCCATGGTGCTCACGCATGACAGTCTATGAGCAACTTGGCGAGGACGGCATTCGAGACGTGGTGGCTCACTTCTATGCGCAGGTGCGCGAGGATGACCTCTTGGGTCCAATGTATCCCGATCAGGATTGGGAGGGGGCTGAACAGCGCCTGCGCGATTTCCTCGTCTTTCGCTTTGGAGGTCCTCAACGCTACCTGGAACAACGTGGGCATCCCAGGCTTCGCATGCGTCACCTCCCCTTCAAGATTGGGGAGGCTGAACGCGATCGCTGGTTGTCCCTGATGCGGAGAGCTATGGAAGCTTGTGAGGTGCCAGCTCCAGCATGTGATGAGATGTGGGCGCTCTTTGTCCCTCTAGCCGATTTCATGCGGAATCAGCCGGACGGCTCCTCGTAAACAAGCCCTCCCCGCGCCCTAACATGGCTCTTAAACGATCTCTGACACAACGCTGTCTGCGCATGGTCTTTCTGATCCTCTCTGCTACCCTCATCACCTTTGGGTTCTTGGCGAGCTGCATGATCGTGCGGCAAGAGAAGATGATCTATCTGCCGAGGCAGTATTCGGAACGGGAGAAGCAGCAGTTTGCCGTTGAGGGATTGATTCCTCTCACCTACACCACGAGTCAGGGGAATCAGGTCGCCTATTGGCAAGCATCCTCTCTTCGCAACGATGTGGCCCCCGATCGGGTTTGGCTCATCTTCTCTGGCAATGGCGGTTGTGCGACGGACTACGCGAGTGTGGCTTCGCCTACCTTGTCGAAAACGGGTTGGCTCTTTGTCGACTATCCCAGTTACGGTGCTTGCGAGGGGCGGCCTAGCCCTGATACCATTCGGGAAAACGCGGCTGGTGCCATTGATGCCTTGGCCGCGCATGTGGAGATGCATCCTAACGCATTGATGCCGCGCTTAGGTGTCTTCGGTCACTCGATCGGCGCGGCAGCCGCACTCGACATTGCCGCCACCGCGGGTATCCGCCGCGTGGTCTTAGTAGCTCCCTTCACGACTATGAAGGCCATGGCAGCACGATTCATCACTCCTATGCTCACGAGCTTCCTGCGACATCGCTTCGATAACGTGGACACCCTTGGCAAGAGTGTTCAGAACGGCGCGCGGGTGATCATTCTGCACGGGACCCAAGACCGCATGATTCCGATGACCATGGGCAAAGCATTGGCGGATGCTCATCCTAACAAAGTGCCTTTCGTTCCCATAGAGGGAGCGGGTCACAACGACATCATCGATCTCGCAGCTGAGGATATTGTCAGCGCGATGCGCCAAGTCGATTGAACATCTTCGCTTGCAACCTCACACTTTCTTTAAGACCGTTGCCCAAAGAAGGAAGCTGTAGGCTGCCAGCATCACCCAAAAGGCGAGCCCTTTGAAGATGTCGCCATCAAAGGGAATGGGCAAGAGACGCATCAGTAACGCCACTCCCGCGAAGATCAGCGAGGTCTTGACGGAGATCTTCGTGGGAGCATTGAGCTTCATGAACTCAGGAGGAAGCGCTAATGCTCCCGACAGAACTTCTCAAAGCGATCGAGGCCTTCTTTGATAACATCCAATCCACAGGCATAGCTGAAACGGATCGTGCTATCCGACCCGAAGGCCGCTCCCGGCACGACGGCCACTTCATAGCGACTGAGAAGTTTCTCTGCGAAATTGACCGAATTCAGGCCCATCTCGCCAATATTGACAAGCATGTAGAAGGCGCCCATAGGCTCGACTACGGTGATGTTGTTGATGGATTGCAGGCGACCGAGCATGTACTGGCGCCGCACATCGAACTCATCACGCATGTCCTCGATAAATGACTGATCTCCATTCAAGGCGGCGAGGCCTCCATACTGAGCGAAGGAGGTCGGATTGGAGGTCGAGTGACTTTGAATGTTATCAATCGCGTTGGCGATCTCAGCCGGAGCAGCGGTCCATCCCAAACGCCACCCCGTCATGCTGTAGGCCTTGCTGAATCCCCCCACCGTGATGGTGAGATCGCGCACGGCGGAACTGATGGATCCGATGCTGAAATGCTTCGTTTCTCCGTAGACCAACTTCTCGTAGATCTCATCTGACAAGATGAGGATGTCCTCACCTTCAGCCACTTCGGCGATGGCCTTCAGTTCTTCCTCGGTGTAGACCGCGCCTGTCGGATTGCCTGGGCTGTTGAGAATGATGAGTTTGGTCTTGGGAGACATGGCATTCTCGAACTGCTCTGCCGTGATCTTCCAACCATTAGCTTCCTCCGTCTCGATCACCACAGGCTCGCCACCGACCATGCGAACCATTTCCGGATAGCTCGTCCAGTAGGGAGCTGGGATGATGACCTCATCGCCGGGGTCACAGACCGCAAAGAGAGCGTTGAAGCAGGAGTGCTTGGCACCGCAATTCACGCTCACTTGGTTGGGACTGTACTCAAGGTTGTTCTCTAAGAGAAGCTTCTCTGCAATCGCCTCTCGGAGCTCGACCAAGCCGGAACTCGGCGTGTATTTGGTCTTGCCCGCATTGAGCGCGTTGATAGCAGCTTCCTTGATGAAATCCGGGGTATCGGCATCGGGTTCGCCCGCTCCGAAACTGCAGACTTCTTTCCCTTCGTTGATCATCGCCTTCGCTTGCGCGGTGACGGCGAGCGTCATCGAGGGCTCCAAATTCGCGATCCGTTCTGAAACAAACTCCATGGCCATAGGGTGGGCAGTCTACAGGCCATTCCTCCTCTTGGAAAGCAAGCCGTTTTTGACGAAACGCACGTCGAAACGGGATCACCAGAATGGCCATAATCGGAGAAGTGCTCGCCTCGGGGCAGGATAAGATGGCTCGGCGGGCTGATTTCTGCCACCCTGCGGCTCATGACTATCGATCTCAAATCACTCTCTGCCGGAATCCTCCTCGGAATCACTCTCGCCTTTAGCCTCGCTGCCACCACTCGGGATGGAGGCACCGATGGTCGCTTCCAAATCACCAGCGCGGCGTCTGGGAATAGTTCCGTCTTCTACGTCGTGGATACGCGCAACGGCCAGGTATGGGCTGGCGACAGGAGGAAGAAACTCACCTCTCAATAAGGGAAACAACACCTCTCGCATTTCAACGAAATGAAGAGGTGGCTCGGGTCGGATTCGAACCAACGACACAGGGATTTTCAGTCCCCTGCTCTACCAACTGAGCTACCGAGCCTCGCGTCACGCGAGCCGTCTGTTTAGATCCCAGCCAGGGCATTGACAACTAGAAACTTGAGGAAATCGAGAGCCTGAACCTAGGACCAGAATTTGCCCAGAAGGACGACACCACCACCGATCAAGAAGATCCAGGAAGCGACTGCGGCAACGGAGCGCGAGGCCTTCTTGCCTTCCGTTTCCACCGCGTTCCTCATCGCCCATTGATAGAGGCCCACGCAGGTACCGATCACTATGATGGAGTAGAGTGATGCATAGGCAATGCTCAGCGCGGTTTGCACACCGCTGGTGAACCCGTAGTTGTGAAGACCCGCTCCTAACAGATTCACCCCCCACCACGAATAGCAAACAACGATGGCTCCGAAGACGGAGGCAAGATGGAGGCGCATTTGTTTCAGGAAGCCGCCGATGCGTCCGTGGAGGATGAAGAGGTTCATGATGACGATCATGAGCGCGCCATTCTCCTTCGGGTCCCAGCCCCAGAATCGACCCCAGCTCTCATTGGCCCAAACCCCGCCTAAGATCGTGCCCACGAGCGAGAAGAGGAGCCCGAAGCAGATGATTCCGTAGGTCATGCCGGTGATGTCGCGATAATAGGCTCGCGGGAAGCGGCGCTGCATCGGATCGACGAGCCGACTGAAGATGTAGAGGATGGAAACAGCGGCGGCGGCAAGCCCCGCGGCGTAGCCCATCGTGACGGTCGTGACGTGGGTCGCGAGCCAATAGTTCGTATCGAGAACGGCGACCACTGGTGAGATGGTGTCCTGGCCGTCGAGAAGTTCGAATCGCATGGCGAGGAACAGGCCCGCGGCTCCGAGAACAGGCACCATGGCGAGCGCCAGGCCGTTCCGTTTGAGCGCCTCGACGATGAGCAGCATCACCGTGGCGACAGCGGTGACGAAGAGGATGGTTTCATAGAGATTGGTGACTGGCGGACGCGATTGTAGAAAGCATCTCCAAGTGATGCCGACGCATAGGAGAATCGTGGGGATCCATAACCACCCATAAGCGCCCCAGCGAAGCCAGCGCCCGACTGTCGATCGCGGGCTAAGCCAACTGAAGGCGACAAAGAGAAACCCAACGACATAAAGCCACGGGCCCAAGAGAAGATTCTTCTTCTTATAGAAGCTCACCTCGGAAATGACGCCATCATAGACACCAAGACCTTTGGCACCACTGACAATTTCCTCTTCATATGCTCGCAAAGAAGCCATGCGCTTGGCGGGATCAGTCGCATCCATGACGAGATTCTCCATGAGTTTGATGCGGCCAAGGGCCTCTTGTTGCAGCCTTTCCTCCGCTTCACCTTTTATCAGGATATCGATAAACTCGCTCGGATAGTGCCAGCGATCGTCTCCGTCGAATCCAGGGAAAAGTGGCAGCATTGTTGAGGACTGCAGATAAGCACCAATGAGTTCCGTGGAACGTCGAATGGGCGCGGTGACAGGGCGTTGTGCGCGGACCTGCTCCAAATTCTCGAAGAGAAAACTGAGAGGGGCCTTCGTTCCTTCGGGAACCTCAGCCGCCGCGATGTTGTTAGGATCGAGCGGCAACTGTGTATGAGCGAATTGAAAGAGAAGCATGAGCCCTTCGAAATTACGCATGTTCCGATCGAGATTGACAATCTGGCGCTCCACGACGGAACGCTCCTTGTCGTCGATCTTGACGAATACTTCGCTCAATTCACGCACCTTCTGCCGAGCAGGCTCCAATTCATTGTAAGCGTAGAAATCACGTTTCTTGACTTGGCCCGATTCTTTCAAATGTGGCGCGAGTTCCAAGCGCGTGAGCACCTCAGCGTTATTGACTTCAAAAGTGGGATAGTCGCGCGCCACATCAGGACGGAAGAACATGTCCAATAACCATTCGGTCGCCGAGATCTTGATACCTTCTTCCCTGTCCAGAGTGAGCTTGGACCGCCCATGCATCGAAATGAGCATGAAGCGGGCATAGGTATCCATTGGTTTCACACGCCCGTCGTCTTGCACGGGAATCGAGGCGAAAGTCTCCACGTATTCCTCCGGCCAGTAATCGGCCTCTGCCCAAGCCATGGGTGCAAACAAGCCGAAGGCAAGGAACAGGACGATGCTAGATAAAACGCGTTTCATGCTAGGAACTAGGACTAGGGTTTGGTGGGGTTTCGCGGCGCGCTGGCACAAGGTGCCGAGAGAGCTTGAGAAGAAAGTGCAACGCCATGCCAATGGCGGCAATGGAGACGGTGACCATGGGCCAATGCTCCACCGGGATGAAGAGAAAGGTGTTGCGGGGATTCCTCCACACAGCGAAGACCGAATACGGGCGCTTGCCTTCAATCAATCTGCCACTGGCATCTTGCGGTCCATAACCGGATTGAAAGACAATGAAGCCCTCGTCGCGAAGGGGTTCATTCATTTCAATCACCACGTTCTCTTCGTTACCGTTCTCGATCTTGCGAACATCACTCTTATAAACCTTAGGCTTGCTCGTATTCGCATAGAATTCGTGAGTGAACTTATCTAGAGCAACACTGAAAGCCATCTTCCACCGGTGTTTCTCCAACTTGAGCACCCATGACTGGGCTCCTAACTGCACCGTGAGCGGCGCATTCTCGAATCCCCAGAGCAAACTTTGCTGGCGCGTTTCGCCCTGTTCATCAATCACATCCACATAAACAGCAGGCACATTGCGTTCCTGTTCCGTATCCAATGGCAGCGGACGCATGAAGACACCGTCTACCACTGGATAATCGGCAGGCCGTCGAAAGGCAGCGGGCATGACGGAAGCGTTAGGTGCGTAGCGCGACAGTTTCAGGTCAAAGGGCAAGCCCTCAGGATCAACAACACGCTCGCTCACCGATTTCAAACTGTTCAACGCCTCGGTATCAACCACATAGGCTTCTTGATCGAAATCCACTTTCCCGTCGACCACCGGATGGACACGCAGGACCCAATCGTGAAAGCTCACGAACTCGTCGCTCTGTTCGCCCTCATGCAACTGCAAGAAACCATCGCTGGCAAATTGATGCTGCAAGAGTCCCCCAGCCAAGAGAAAGAGCATCGATACGTGCGCAATCATCACGCCAACGGTGCGGACACTCTTGCGCATCATCACAATGCCACCGCAGATCAAATTGATCCCAAAGATGGTCAATAAGAGCATCGCCCCTGGAATCGGTAAGGTGAAGCTCCCTATCACGGGCCATTGAAAGGTGTGCCACACCCACCAACTCTTGAAATACATCTCCTGAGCGCGGTGCAGTCCAACCTCTGGTTGCTCCTCCGTGCCTAGCCATGTGATTAAGAGGAGAAACGCGAGAACTATCATCGCCAACCCGATCGACGAGAAGAATCGAAGGACTCTCTCCCCCAATAGGCGAATGGGTGAGGGTGAGGATGAGGCGATCTGTGGAGGGTGGGATTCCGTGTCTGCCATGTCGTCAATTCAATGCTAGGATTTTTCCATCAAGGGTGAGGCGCACTTCCTCCCGACGCCCCGCTGACGGGGCCCAAACGCAAGCTACTCGCAAAGGTTCGAAACATCATGCGCTCATCAGCGACTACTTCTTGCGGTCCCTCCAGAGTGACGAGAATGGTCATGGGCTCATGCCCTTCACTTCGCAGCTCACTAACAATGCCCACGAAGGTCTTGCCGTTAATGGTGATCTCCATTTCACGCCCCTGCGTGCCTAACAAGACGGCGGCAGGCAACGCGATCACCTCGTCTTCCGTCAAGGGCTCGACCCCTTTCGTCTCTCGCCATCCATTCACCACATCCGTCAATGAACGGCCCCCATCCACGATGATTCCAAATTTGCACAAGGTCTCCCCATTGGGACCGATCTTGAATCCTACGGGGCGCCGCACCACCGCATCACTCTCTGGCAGGTAATACTCCCACTCGCAGGGTCGAAGAAATTCGAATGGTCCCACCTTCTGTTGTATGTAGGGATCCGCATTGGGATCCGGGAGGATGTCCAGCGTCTCGCAGAAAGCGAGGAAGTCGCCCTCTTCACGTTCCACCAAGGACTTGGGACCGACCATCTTGACCGAATAGGCCTCGCACCCGCGCGTCATCAGCATGGCGAGCATGCGATATCCAGGCCGCTCACCCGATGCGTTCATCCCGGTGAAGGTACCGTCCAACTTCACGAATGGACTTTCTTCCCCTGCAAACGGCTTCTTCGGCAACGCGGCCAATTCCGCACCCGTCATCGGTCCCAAATTCATCTGCCCGCGCCATCGATTCACATTACTTAGCCCGGCATCCACGAATCCTGAGATGCTGGACACGTAGCATTCCCCCACACCATCGGGCCCAAAGGCAAAGTTGAGCGATCGGAATCGCGTGGGCGTCAATTCCGCCCAAGCACTGCCAGCGATGTAACGTAAGAGACCAGAACGGTCCGCATACTTGGGAAAGCGCTGCGCTGGCGTGGCATCCACTCGGAAGAGGCCCGCCTGCGTCTCGGACGGCGGTCCAAACGCCTGACGCCCCGGAATGATCACTCCCTGTTCTTCTCGGCAGCCGATCTGGCCAAAGAGCATGATGACAAGGACGAGAGTGGTGGAAATGGGCTTCACGCAGCTAGTTACCAAGGGCATTGGGTAGAGGCAACCCCGATGGAGACGGATGTTTGCTGGATTTCAACCCAACATCGCTCCCAACGCGAGAGCTCCCGCACCGAGGGCCTTGACCGCGAAGAGCGGAAGGCGATCTTTCTCCGGATTCTCCAGGAAATGGAAGCTCAGCGACAGCCCTATTCCTGCCAGTCCCAAGCCACCCAGAAGAACGCTCACTCGAGAGCAGAAGCCTCCCAGGCCTACTCCCGCCGCCACACAGGCTGCAAATCCATAGATCACCGCCACGGTCACCACGAAAGGCAAGCTCCGGTGCAGCCAAGCAAAGCGGTCGAGGCGACCCAGGACCTCCATGAGCAGCGCGCACACCAGCAAGGACACCGCGCCATAGGCAGTCACCGGCACGATCGCCCGAAATACGCCGGTCCACCCGGCGTCGGCAAACCATGCTCCGGCCGCCCACGTGACCATCACTGCGATGACCCACAATAGCGAGACAGCCAAGGTCGCGACACAACTCCAGGAATCACTCCAGCGCTTGCGAGGCCCACCCAGACCGGTGCCCCCGTCGTCATCCGTGACAATCTTGATCGTTGGAGCAGTCCCGAGATCGTCCGCATCTGGTGGATGGCGATGGTCAGGCTCGATGACAAACTTGTAGCTGCAGCGTGGGCACTGCCCCTTACTCCCAAACAATCCCTCATCCAATGATATTTCCAAGGCACAATTCGGACAGTATATCTCCACAGGGAAACCAACCTCAGATTGCCCTCCAGCGCAACCTCAAGAGCAATTGGTGATGATGATAGGAATCAACCTTCCTGTGGAGCTTCTTTTAAAACCACGCCCTCCGGCCAAGAAGCCCCCTCCAAGATCCATTGGCGGACCAAAGCGATTTCCAAGTCCGACAATGGCCCCCCTTTGGAAACAGGAGGCATGAGCAGTTCGTCTGGGTCGTCGTCGGGAGGAATGGAAATCTGCACATAGATCGAACTGTCCTCCAAGGAATTCGCAACAATGCCAGGCCCCCATTCTCCTCCTCCCGCGAAGGCCAGGGCGCGCGTGTGCAGTTGAAAGTCGCCCTTATCTTTCTCCTCCCCGTGACAGCGCACGCACTTCGCCTCGAAGATGGGTTGGATATGCTCCACGAAATCAATTGTGCTCGGAAGGGTCGTCACTGCTGGCGCTTGGGATGTTGACGCCGGCGCCGGCGTTGGCACCGCCACTTCCGCGGCTTGTTCTTGCGCGGGCGCTTTCACTGCCTCCTGCCCCTCAGGAAACACCGCTCCCCGCTCGATCCAATGCACCACCTGCAAGAGTTCTTCAGGAGTAGGCCGCGCTTTTCCCGCTGGCGGCATCACCTCATCGTGATCCTCTGACAAAAGCATCACTTTCACCAAGTAACTCTCAAAAGGGGCTCCCGGCACAATGGCAATCTCTCCGCTATCCCCTCCCAACTTAGCCCATTCAGGATCATCCATGCGATAGCCACCCTTCTGTTTCTCCGCACCATGACATTGGTAGCAATACTTCTCGAAGACTCCGCCAACCGTCTCATGAAAGGCCTTCGCCACCTCCGATTCGGCAATCGCTGGCGATTCCTCCGAATCACCCCCTTCCCCCAGAAGCCGCTTCAAGGCCGGAGGCGCATGCTCCACGAGATACTGTGATCCGTGCGTGAGATTGCCCCCCTGATGCCCTGCCGCCATGAGGCAAACCACCGCCACGCTCAAGACACCCCGATACCGCCAGCGATGGAACGCGGTGGCACCATCGCGGAACCCGCGGTGATGCATGACGGCAGAGACGACCGCCAAGACGGCAACCGCCAATCCGAGATACTGGTGCCAGGTGAGCGTCGCAGGGTCGTAGCCGCCCTCCTGCGCGAGAATGAATCCGAAGGCGGCCACCGACACGGCTCCGAGCGCTCCCAAGATCAGTATGCCTTGAACAATGCGACGCAACTCCTGACTCGGTCTGACAAAAGCATAGATCTCCAACAAGAACACCAACACCAGAAACCCAATTGGAAAGTGTAGGGTCACCGGGTGAAAGCGGCCGAGGAACACCCAGGAATCAGGAACGGTAAAGGTGAGCATCACTGGAAAGAACCCTTGTCTGACCCATGGAGTTGCGCCTTGCAAGCGGACGTCCCGCCTCATCGCGACCACGCTTTCTTACCTGGACGCCTTCTCCAATCTCGGCTCCATTGACCGCAAATTGCCTTCCATCGTCAAACGACTGCGCGAGCCGCGACTCGTCTCCTGGGCTGCAGCGACAATGATCCGCCTCCTCGGGCGCACCATTCGTGTGCAGGTGGAAGACCGCTGCGGCGTGACGCAAGACACCCCTAAGGGACCGCTCATCTGGTTGTTCTGGCACAATCGCGTCTTTCTCATGCCTTACCTTCAACAGAAGGTGTGCCCTCAACGCCGGGGCCGGGTGCTCACGAGTTCTAGTCGCGATGGTGAGATCATCGCTCGCATCAT
Source organism: Verrucomicrobiia bacterium (assembly GCA_030425385.1). Classification (GTDB taxonomy): domain Bacteria; phylum Verrucomicrobiota; class Verrucomicrobiia; order Verrucomicrobiales; family DEV007; genus JAACDM01. Next base: position 99,813 of record JAUIAH010000027.1, read on the forward strand.
GCGCCGCTTTGGTCATGGAGCCGTTCGCGGATCGTCTAACAAACGCCCCGCCGCCGCCCTTCGCGAAATGGTGCGCATGTTAGGCCATGGAGATGACATTGCCATCACTCCAGACGGCCCCCGCGGCCCACGCTACCAATTGCAGCAAGGAGCGGTGAAACTTGCGCAACTGTCAGGTTGTCCGCTCATGTGCGTACACATTACCTACGCACGCGCCTGGCGACTGAAGACATGGGATCAGTTTGTCATCCCGAAACCCTTCACCTCCGCACGCCTAACCTTTGATGCCCTGGTCCACGTACCACGCACTCTCAGCGACACCGAAGCCGAATCCATCCGCGCTTCATTGGAGGCTTCCATGCGACGAGCGGCCGGAGACACCTGAGGGCATCACGACGTCAGCGGCTCATGCATGTGCCCTTCCACTCGCCGCCTCAACGATTCCAACTCCGTGAGAGCACGAGCTTCAGTCAGGTCCGTCCATCGTTGGCAATCCCTGTAAAGGCTATCGGCCAGTCCCCGCTTTCGTGCTCCCTTGGCAAGGAGCGCTGCCTTTCGATGGATCTCAGCCGCAATCAATGACCGCCTCGTTTCGTGATTCCGCCAGAGTTCGAGCAACGCATGCAGACGGAAACGGTCCATCGCTGGGATAGCTTTGGAAAGTTGGTCAGGATGCCCGGCGTGCTTCACCGTCAGCGGTTTCTCGATCCACCCAATCTCCTGCGCAACTGCTAGTCTCAACCACAGTTCGTAGTCCTCACACACAGGATAGCGTTCATCAAATCCACCCTGTGCAAGGTAGAAATCCCTCGCCATCATGACCGACGACGCACTGAGGCAACACCGTCGCAGACACGCCCCAAAGAGATCACCCGCACCCGGTCGATAGATATTCGGCTGCGGCACTGGCCGTCCGTCGCGCCACCACGACTCGGCTGTTTGCGAAACCAGATACTCGGGATGGTGGCGATGATAGTCCAGCTGTATAGCTAATTTGTCAGGCTCCCAATAGTCATCGGAATCAAGGAACGCAATCCAAGGCGTGGTCGCCACACAGACGCCACGATTGCGTGCCGCGGCCACCCCTTGTTGCGATTGGCAGACAAACACATGCTCTCCCGCCGTCTGCTCTAACAGCGCACGCACACCGCTCAAATCGATGGTCGATCCATCGTCCACGACCACACAGGTCACCGGCACACCACGTTGATCCAACACGCTGCGCACAGCACGCATGAGGGCTTCCGCTCGATTGTGCGCCGGAATAACCGCCGTAACCTCGGGCGCGCCTTCCCCACCGCCACTCGCTATTGGATCACGCACGCGCACGTATCGTTCGCTTCACCTGCGGTGTAAAGGCAAGCCAGCTAAAGCCAGCAATCACAGCCTGGGATCACGTTCCAGGTTAGCGTCGGGCCGTCTTCGATGGTCAAGTGATCGATGGCGAAGGCAGAGTTGGCATCAACGGGAGTGGCTTCGGCTACTTGCGTGTCGGCTCCGTTCTGTTGAGGTCGGCGGCTGAAATCCGCCGCTACGGTGGGTTTCGCTTTGTGGGGCCAGGCGAGTGTTTGGCGGTAGGTGTCTTCGGTCATTGGGAAGTTGGTGACGACGGGACATCGTCACCACTTCAAATCAAAGAAATCTTGGAAGACTTGGCGATAGACTGTGCGCTTGAATTCGGGCACCCATTCCATGTCGAACTCTGTGGGAAGGATCCAGCGAACGGCTCGGAACTCAGGATGCGCGGTTTCGATCACGATGTCTTCTTTCTTCCCCGAAAAGTGGCAAAGATAGTAGGTTTGCTCTTGGCCACCATAGATGCCCCATTTCAAGCGCCCATCGGCAAATTCGTAACGGTAGCCATGACGCACCTCGGCAATCTCATAATGGTCGTTTGTCAGACCGATCTCTTCTTCCAATTCTCGGAAGAGTGCCGCCGTGTGATCTTCACCTTCATCGACCCCCCCTTGAGGAAACTGCCAGGCTCCCGCCTTGTTCAGGCGTTCGCCAACTAGGATTTTCCCTTTGCGATTGCGTAAGATACCCGCGACGTTTGGGCGATAGAGGACTCCCATACCCACCATCCTGAGCCCACCTTCCAATCCTTCAAGCTGAATGTCTCTCTTTGATTCGAAAGCGAACGTAGTCGTCGTCCTCGGCGTGGGCCTCATGGTTTGCCTGCTTGGCATCCGCTGGCTGGCATCAGGCCACGTGGAGAAACGTCAGGAAGCCCTCATCGCCGCCATTGAGGATGGGAGTTGGGGCAAGTGTGAGAAACTGATCTCTGAGAACTACGCAGACCGTTGGGGCTGGAATCGCAATGATTTGGGAATGGTCTTCAAAGATGTGCGGAGTCAGTTCCTCGTTCTCAGCATCACCTTAGAAGACCCCGATTGGGATATCACCAATGATCGTGCGGAAGTGAAAGGACGCATTCGCCTGCGCGGACGCTCCTTCGGCGCCGGTGCGTATATCGAGCGTGAAGTGAATCGCGAGAACGAGCACATGAGCTTCACATGGCAGAAAGAATCCTGGCTTCCAGGTTCTTGGAAACTCGTCCGCATGCATCACGGGGAATTAGAAATTCCCGATTCCTACGAACCTGGCGACCTGCTGCGAGCTCGCCAGAATTGGTAAGCGACAGGTTCCTTCGTTTCTTCCTAACAGTCAGCCAGAGGCTCAATCTTAACCGGACACACCTTGAGCTCTGCTGTGTCCGTGACGGGATCGTAGCCAGATCCCGTGAGGATATTGATAGGCACGTCCGCAAAGCTGAAGCTCGCGAAGACCGTACCGCGGGGCGATTGGTCTGTCACGCGCACCCGGATCTCCACGGCACCACGACGACTGCTCATCCGCGCCATGCCGCCATCAACAAGCTTCCAGGCAGCCGCGTCGTCGGGATGTACCTCCATGGACTCCTCGGACAAGAGATAGTCGATGCCCGCCGCACGGCCCGTTTGAGTGCGTGTGTGATAGGATTGGAGACGGCGTCCCGTCGTCAACCACACCGGGTAGTCGGCGTCCACGACCTCGGCCGGATCACGGTAACCAATGACCTTGAAGAGGCCTTTGCCATTCTTAAATTCCTTCTCGTGTAAGACAGGAGTGCCCGGGTGTTCCTTATCAGGAACCGGCCACTGATACTCGCTCTTGTCGATCCGATCCCAGTCCAACCCCGCGTAGATGGGTGACACGCTACACAGTTCATTGAAGACATCTTTGGCAGACTGATAGTCGAAGCCAGGCGTACCCAATCGTTTCGCAATCTCACTGACAATCCACCAATCCGGCTTCGCCTCTCCCACCGGTGGCACCGCTGCCCGCAAGCGCTGCACACGACGCTCTGTATTGGTGCAGACACCATCAGTTTCTCCCCACGAGGTCGCCGGCAACACCACATCCGCAAATTCAGCGGTCTCTGTGAGGAAGATATCGATCAAGACCAGGTGATCCAGGCTCTTGAGCGCGTGCTCACAATGCTTGCGATCGGGATCGGAGACAATCGTATTCTCTCCGTCAATGAGCATCGCATGAATACTCTTGCCGCACTCATTAAGAGCAGCCACTTTCGTAATGCCCTTGCCCGGATCAATAGGTGTCTGATAGAGTTCGGAGAATTTCTCTATCGACGCGGGATCATGACAGGGTTGGAATCCGGGGAAATTCGCCGGGACCGCACCGCAATCGCCGGCTCCTTGAATGTTGTTCTGCCCTCGCATCGGATTCACACCCGTCCCTTCACGGCCGATGTGTCCCGTCATCAGGGCGAGATTACAGAGGCTCTGCACATTATCGACCCCACAGATGTGCTCGGTGATCCCGAGCGTGTAGTAGATGGCCCCACGCTCCGCGCCTCCATACATCAGAGCCGCTTTCTCAATGTCCGCCGCGGGCACTCCCGTGATCTCGGAAGCCCAGGCTGGCGTGAACTGACTGATATGCTCCAGGAAAGCCTCGCTTTCAGCTGTACGCTCTCTCACAAAGGCCTCATTCACGAGGCCCTCGCGCTGAATGACATGCGCCATCCCTAACAAAAGCGCCACATCGGATCCCACTCGGATAGGCAAGTAGAGATCGGCCATGCGTGCCAAACGGGTCCGCCGCGGATCCACCACCACCATCTTGGCGTGGCGAGCAATGGCCTTCTTCAAACGCGTGGCGGCGACAGGATGACACTCGGTCATGTTCGTGCCGATTGCGAAGATGACATCGGGTTTCTCCATGTCCACCAAGGGATTGGACATGGCACCCCGACCGATGGTGGCTGCCAGACCGGCAACCGTGGGAGCGTGTCACGATCGACTACAATTGTCTATGTAGTTGGTACCAAAGCTCGCTCTGATAAACTTCTGCATCGTGTAGGCGGCCTCATGGGGTGCACGCCCGGATGCCACTCCGTAAATCGACTGGCGCCCATGAGTGTCACGCACGCGGCGGAAACCGGCCGCGGCAAAGTCGAGCGCTTCGTCCCACTCACACTCATGCAACTCGCCATCTTCCCGCCGAATCATCGGCTTCTTCAGCCGCTCCTCGTGTTGGACGAAGTCGAAAGCAAACTGCCCCTTGATACACAAGGCCCCTTCATTAGCGGGACCATCCATAGCGGGCTGCACACCTACAATTTCCTCGTTCTTTGTCAGGATATCCACGGAACATCCCACGCCACAATAGGGACAGATCGTCCGCGTCTTGGTGATCTCACCCGGTTTCGCTTCCGCCCGCAGCGCCTTCTTATCTCCCAGCGCGCCGGTGGGACAAGTCTGCACACACTGCCCGCAGAAAGTACAAGAAGAATCACGCAAATCATTGTCAAACTCAGCGATGATCTGCGTGTGGAACCCCCGATTCTTCACATTGATCGCATAATCCCCTTCTTGCTCCGCACACACGCGCACGCAACGATAGCAGGAGATGCAGTTGTCATAGTCACGCAAGATGAAAGGATTCTGATCATCCTTGTTAGACGTCCCCGACTGCTTGCCCTGGAAGCGTCCGGTCGCAGCATCATACTGCACCACAAGATTACTCAGTTCCTGAGACGCAAAGCCACTCAACGGATCCACCGACAACTGCCGATTCTCCGAAGTCACCAGTTCCAGAAGCGTCTTCCGATGCTTTTCCAACGCCTCCGTGCGCGTCCTTACCACCATGTCCGGCTGCGCCTGCGTCGTGCACGAGGCCACAGGATTGCGTATGCCCTCAACCTCTACCACGCACAAACGGCAAGCTCCAAAGGCTTCCAAGCGCGGATCATAACACAACGTCGGGATCTGCTTCTTCTGTCGCTGAGCCACGTCGTAGATGGTCTCCCCTTCGGTAAACTCGACTGCCATCCCATCGAGGGTCATGGTGCCCACTTTGGGCGAATCTTTGAGAGCATTCATACTGTCTCGGAGTCTACGATTCTCGCTGCTACTTGGCAATCGTGGAACCACAGATTTCACAGAATACAGCCGCCTTCATGGGGTGAGTAAATCCACCACGACCCTCCCAAACCATCGCTCTCCTTCACTCAGTGACTTAGGATCTCTCAATCGCAGGAAAAGCCACCCGTTCCCTAAATCTCTCCTCTCCTCCACCACCACATCCGAGGACCATGACTGAAGGTCCGAGCTGAACTCTGCACGATAGCTCAAATCATTCGCCTTTCGACCGTAAAACTGCAACTCGAAGAAACCATCGGTCTCCAACGCCACCAGCGAACCCTCGTTCCCTATGTCCGCCGGCACCTCTAACGCATAGTCCACCAAGTTTGCGACACCGTCACCATCGCGATCAGACAGCGGCCCAGCCAATTCTCCCGAAAGCCCCACATCGTTCGCCCATGTCTGGTATGATCGGCCTTCAGCACTTGGAAAAAACTGAAAATGATCCAAGGCCGCACGATCTCTAGCCCCAAAATTCACGCGCCATTCCAACCGATGCCATCCTTCAGGGAGATCTCCTGTCACCCCAACCCATTCCCGCTGCTCCCTTGTTCCAGCGATCGGAAGATCATCGATCCACAATCCCAAAGATCCTGAAGACTGATTCATCCACGAAAACGCAAAAGAACCTGGCCCTTCAATCTCTGTGGCAATCCAGGAATTTCCTGTCCCAGCAAAATAAACCTCATCCAAATCAAAAGCACCCGCGCTTAGCGCCGCACTCCAAGGCGAACGCTCATCCGTAGTAAAAATCAAAGGAGAATCCAGCCCCTTTGATAGCGTCAACGGCTGCGCTGCACTCACAAAATTGCCATTATCGACCACATACAGCCTCTCAACCTCCGTCTCACCATCACGCAGCACATACCCAGAAGAAATCTCCGCCACTACCGGGTCGGCGTCTGACGAATAAACGACATATTCCCAATCCTCATGCTCAGGCGGAAATTGATCACTTCGCCAAAGGCCAAACTGCGATCTGGGAGGAAGACCAATGCCCAATTCAGCATCAAGTGACGAGGGAATCAACCCGTCCACACCGTCCATTGAAGCCGATGTCACCTCCCAAGTACCATTATATCCTGCGGTGATAACGATCACATCCGGTGGAAGATCGAGAGCCGCGTGAAGGATTCCCTGACTTCGGGGCCTAAAATGAACTGAATCTAAAGAAGTCGGCTCGGTCGCCCGATCATGAAGTGATAAATGTTGGGTTGCTGTCCAACGAACCGTATGCCCACCCCGTGGAATACTAACTATCACCCGCTCTCTACCCAACTCATACGTGCCAGTCTCCTCGTTGAAGACAGAACCGCTCCGCTTAATAGATCGAACCTTCATATCGTCAATGAAAAAAGAGACCGATCGGTTATTTCGAGATGAAGTGCTCCAATGAAAAGTGAGATCCCCCGGTCCACTGACATTTGTTTCGATCCACATCTCTTCTCCTGGCAATGGTACACCGTTGATGACTACCTTGCTCTCCCCCTCATCCACATCGAAGGACCTCACCCCTCGCCACTCTCCGATTTCACTATTGCCACCCACTCGAAAGCTCAATCCTCCATCCAGAGCCTCGTTCACAGGCACCACCTCCGCTACCTGCACGTGCAGCCGATCAAGCCAAAAATTCTCAATCGGTCCTTCTGACTCGGCATCCGCTCCGTATCTCCACGTTAGCCGCTGATCTCCCGGATAGAGTTCCCCCTTGTACTCGTGCCATCCAATTTCTGGCCGAGCCGAAGCGATCCAGGAGCCGAACCCACTTGGCGCTGCCCTCAGCTCAGCATGCCCATGCCCATCGGGCGAATCCAGTCGCCACCACCAACTCATCTCAAGCGAACTTCCACCATTCTGCACAATGAGCTCAAGAGCCGCACTCTCTCCAGCCTTAAGCGACGGACCTTGCACCGCGTCCACGCCATCCGAAGTCACGTCTCCTTGGACTTTCCAATCACCATAGGCGATCACCAACATATCGTCAGGAAGATCGAGAGCACGGTTCATCGACTGCTCCTCTCCCACAAATTGGACATCATCTAACCAACGCGCGTCCAGAGGATCCTTCGCACCTGAAAGCCTCACAAACTCCCACTTCACGACGTGAGTTCCAGGCGGAATCGAGCAAAAGACTCTGCCAGAATCTGTCGACACCACAACGCGTTCATCATTGATCCAGAACTCACCTTTCACATCCGCGCGACTTGGCATCCACTGAAAGCTCACCATTCCAGGCCCAATCAATGACGTCTCGACACTCGCCCGTTGCCCCTGCTCCAACCATGCTGGGCCCGCAAAGGATCCATTGATGGCAGTCTGAGACGAGACCCCGTGAAAAGGCACGTCGCCGCTCGTGGTAAAGACCAAATCGGGAGCATCCAAAGCTTCGGCAAGACTTGGAGATGGCAATAAAGTCAGCCCATCAATCCACGCACGGTTTGCGCCTTCGGGAAACTCATGACCTCTTACATACGCAATCCCTACTTCATTGTTTCCCTTGCCAAGCGGGATCTCCGCAAGCCGCCAATCGAGGTCGCCACTAGCAAGCGTGCCCTCTCCAAGGAGCCGTTCATTTCCATTCGTCGAAACGACCAAGCCATCCTCCTCACCGGACGAGACCTTATACCAGAAGCTCAATGTCTTGGGGCCAAGCACTTGGAACCGAAGTTCCCGTCGTTCCCCTTCTAACGAAGGCACCGACTCCAAAGCCGTTCCATCCCGACTAATTTCCTCTTGCAAACGCCAGCCCGTCGATACCACGGTGCTGGAGGGATCCAGCCCTAGCTCTTCTCGAATGGGCTGATGATCACTGGGCTCAAAGGACACATCATCTAACCAAACCTCACCAAATCGATTCGGGTTACTTGAGGAGACTTCCCACCGAACTCGATGCACCCCCGAAGGCAGCTCAACGTTCACAGGAACCCACTCCGGACTACCCGAAAAAAGCGAGATGAGCGGCACGTCATTGATGAAACACTGAGCGGTCGTTAACAAACTTCGCCCCCGAAAGCTCAAGTTACCTGGGCCCGAGATTTCCGTGGCAATCCACGCTTCCGACCTTTCACCCCAAGGAAGAGAGGTGGGAGCGACCTTCGCCGCATCGAAACCTGCTGGTTGATCTCCATAACGCCACCCCTCCCAGACACTACCAGACCCACCTGTAGTGATGGGCAAGCTTGTATCCAACGCCTCGTTTAGATCAATACTCTCCTGGGATCGCGATAAATACCGAAAACCATCCAATAGAAAAGGAGATTCATTCGCAACCAGGCCAATCAGGAGCTGCGATTCTTCGCTTGGCATGAAACCCGAAAGCGTCCACCACTCGGGAGTCTCCATACCCGTGCTCAATTCCGAGCCTCCACGGACTCGAATGATCGACATCGGCGCGGGGAGCGCTCGAAAAGACCAATACCCTGGCCCTGACAAAGATGTGGACCATTCGGCAAAGCCATCCCCCAAAGCAAGCTTCAAGGCACTGCCCCCCACAAACTGGCCACCAATCTCTTCCTCATCAACGATTTCTCGTCACAGGCATCCCGTAAGAAAAGCTGGAAACCGGAAAGCTCACGCCGTCTAATCGGTGTGTGAAAACTAACAAGAGACGTAAAACTTCCCAGCCCCAGCCTAAATCGAAAGTAATCGCTCTGCGTCA
>JAUIAH010000028.1 GCA_030425385.1 Verrucomicrobiia bacterium
GATGGTTCCCACCGGGACTCGATAGTGACTTTCGGTTACTCGCTTCTTTCCTTCGTTTCTCCTTTCGGTTTCGTTTCCGTTTCAGTTACGAGCAGCTTCCCGCCACTCAAGGCTTGGGCTGGCGCCATGCGTCGTTTTGTTCGCTGGCTGATTTGCTGCTAACGCCAATGCCATGGCATCTAGCTTCCGGAGTTATCAGGAGCTGACCGGTAAGCGATGACCTTCGCATAGGTCGATGTGAACGGAAGTAGCAACCAAGTGTCTCTCTTGGTCCACTTAGATTGTATGAGTGCAAGATCGCCTCCACGAGAGTGTGTAAAGTTCTTCGCTAGACGTTCGATAACTTCGTCTTTCTGCACAACCATCTCGCCTACCCTAAACGTCTTTGAATCCAATGTTTCAGCGCCTCGAATCTGATCTTGGTGCGACGTCACTGTCACGGATTCAGATCCAGCCTTCATCCTTGGGACTGATGCGCAAGAAGCATGGAAGACGATAGGGACTATTAGCATTAAAGTCAGTGTTCTCATGGTACTTTATTGAAGCGAACGTCCAGCATGAGGCACGGCTGACCGGGAGCGCACGTTCGATGCAGGACTGGGGTTGGAATTATGATTCATCTTTCGACTCAGCGCGGGTCAGCCGTTGCTCTCCATGCGCTTGTTCTGCGTTTTTCGTTGTTCGATGCGGCGTCGCGCTGTGTCTCGAACGAAATCCTCCGAATCCTCGGCCAGTATCCTGAGGATTCCGTCAGACACCTTCGCATTGTTTGCCAGTGCGTTCCGAACTGATGGATCAAGATCGGCGGCTAGCTTCTGTTGAATATCCTCTGTGATCCTTCGCGTCATCGCAACTTCAGTCCGAACGACAACTCGGGAATCGGAGGAAATCTCTCTCAGAATCTCGACAGGAGCAGTCTTGTTCCGAGCTACCCACTCATTCGCGAGAGAATACTTGGTGATAAGTTCCCGCCAGACTTCGATTGGCGCTTCATCGTGTCGAAAGCGGCGGTAGTCGTCCGGATCTTTGCTCCGCATCAATGCAAGGAACTCCTGTGCGGTGCTGATCATTTCTTCGCAGAACGTCTAGGACCACTGAATCCCGGCTGACGGGAAGCGTGAATCGCTGGGTTGATCTTCCTGGTTCATTGTCAGTGGTTTTGGCACGAGAAGTAGCCGGGGTTCAGTGCGTCCTCTTGTTCGGAAGTCGCCCACCCTGGCCATCTGTATCTGTAGTCTACTCGCCGCCTTCTCTTGCACAAGTCCTTTGAGGGCGATCTTCCTCGGCACGAGCGGCATTCGAACTACCAGATTCTTGGATGTCTGATGGTCTTCTCGTGACGTGGATCCGTTCGTCGTCTCGTGATATTGGCGGCGGATCCCTTCCTAGTAAGGTGTATGTTAGAACAGCGAACGACTTGCCTTGGTTTGATATATCACTTTCACTTTATTTGCCTGCGGAAGCCTCGGACGCATTCCGAACGTTGTATATACGACACGTGCGATATATCACCGGATATATGTGCAGGTCGTTTGGATTTCTTGAATATTTGGTTTTGTTAAACTCATAGTCACTACTTTTCTCGTTCGGCTGGAGTGTCCATTTGCTTATTATCTCTCCTGATTTGCACCCCTTCCTTGGCTCGGATTTGCCTCGCCCTGCGGCGTGGTTGGAGCGTCTTTTTGGATCGGGCGGACGGGGTGCTGGAGAAGAGGCGGGGTTGGATCACGCGTTTTCGATGCGCTTGCTATGGCGATCCTGTTCACACGGGGATGGTTTCCATTCCTCTTTGCCAAGCGTGTTTGCATCACTCGGAGTCTCGGCCTGATGCTCCCGATAGGCAAGCAGATCAGGTGCGCGAGGCGCTTCGTCTTTTTGCCGGGAAATTGGGCATTGGCGATGCACGGCGGAGTAGATCTGCTTTCGGCTGTGGACGGCTGTTTCGGTCCGGACTTCCACTTCCCGATTCCAGCTGTGTAGCCGCGCTCTTTCTGAAGTCGCTCAAATAACCGGACGGTGGTGTGCCAGGCCGCGAGCGGTTGGGTTGCGGTGCTCTTGTGTCGTGCCACTTATCGGGCCGGAACGATGGCGCGATAACAGCCGAGCATGACCAGGGCGGCTCCCACGAATTGCAGCGTCCCGAGGCGTTCATCGAAGAGCAACCACCCACCCATCGCCACCCAAACGGGAACGCTCAAATGGAATGCACCCCCAACCGAGACGCTGAGGTGGCGGAACGCTTGTGTCATCGCTAGTTGCCCACAGGCGGAGAGCAACCCCGCCACGATGGCCCACCCCCATTGATTCGCTCGCAGTTGGAGGAGTTCTGGAAAGGCGAACACGCTCGAGAAGAGCACTCCATAGACACATTGGGCCGCAAAGATCGTGGGACTGGCTTCGGTGGCGTGAAGGTGGCGGATGAGCACGATGACCACCCCAGCAGCAACTGCACCCAGGACAGCGATGCCTAGCGGATAGGTGAATCCGGCTCGCGCATCCGTGAGGAGGGCGATTCCTATCAAACTCACCATCAACCACATGAGTTGCGAGAGCGAGAGCGGCTCGTGGACAAAGAAGCGGGTCGCCAAGATTGCCCCAAAGACCACGTAAGTCGTGCTGATCAAGGTGGCCACGCCCACGCCCAAGGGCGGGATGGTCCAGTAATAGCAAATGAGCCCCACGGCCCCAATCATGCCACGCAAGATGAGTAAGGGACGTAGAAAGACGCGCCCGAGCTGGAGACTGCCTCGTTTCCCATAACACAAGGCCACAAAGAGCAGCCCAACCACGCCACGCGTGAAGACGAGAGACCAGACGTCAATGTCCAGGCGACTTCCGAGATACTTGATCAGGAGTGCATTGGCGGTGAAGAAGCCGACACAGAGACTCATGAGCCCGAGACCAGCATAGGTAGGGCGCGAAAGGGGATGGTGTGATCGGGTGACAATCATGAAGGTCGAGAGTGGGCTAGGCCACGGCCACCTCGACGTTTCGAAACTAACGTTTCATGCTCACACTCAAGATCACCTTAGCCTATGCGTTAGGCACGCACGATCCAAAGCCATTCCAGGAGGACGGCCTTTATAGGATGCGCCATTCGGGTGATCATGTGAGGTGCATCCGTTAGGCCTCTATCCCGTTGTTGTCAACCGCTACTTGGTAGCAATCGCCAGGACGACCTGGAAATGCGGTTTCTCTTCTTCTTTGTGCACGATCGCCGCCTCCGGTTCACGGAATCCCGCCATTTCGAGAAAGCCCAGAAGTTCCAGCTCAGAAAAGCCTAACCAAATATCGGCATAGAGTTCGCGAGCATCTTCGAACTGATGCTTGAGAAGATCCAGAATGACAATGCGCCCTCCCGGCTTGAGAATGCGATAGGCCGCTTCGACCGCTCGTTGGGGCTTGGCGGCGTGATGCAAAGCCTGCGAGAAGAAAGCGAGATCGACCGATGCCTCATCGATTGGCGGATCCATGAGATCGCCTAACCGATACTCCAAATTGAGATAACCATGCTCTTTGGCAAGGTTGGCACCATAGTCGACCATCTTCTCAGAGTTATCGATGGCGATGACTTTCTCGGCCTTCTGAGCGAGGAGCTGAGAGAAGGTCCCCTCACCGGCTCCTAAATCGGCGATGACCATCGGTGGCATGAGTTTGAGGAGCGTCTCGGCCAGTCCTTTCCAGGATCGTCCAGGGCAGTAGTGGCGGCCGAACTTCCCGGCGAGTTCATTGAAATAGGCCCGGGCTTTGTCCTGACGCTTTTCCAAGATCAATTGGAGCGCCGCCCGATCTTGATCCAGTTCATCGAGTTCCTCGGCGGCTGCCGCAACCACTGCCCAGAGCTGATCCGTCTCCAGGGTCCCATGCTTCGCAAAGGGCTGCGCGGCGTAGATGCTGTGCTTGCCCGAGCGCCGGTCACTCACGAGTCCAGCCTGTTTCAGCTGCGCGAGTTGGGTGGAAATGCGGCTCTGCCCCATGGCGAGGATCTCCTGCAACTCCGCCACGGACAATTCTTCCTCTCGGAGGAGGGCCAGGATGCGCATGCGCGTGGGATCCGCGATGAGGCGCAGCGATTTAACGATTGACGGCATGGGCCTGCTTCCTATGTATCAACATATCTTGATTTGTAAATATGTTCTCTTCTGAGGGCATTTCTTCCGCTCTAACCACACACATTCTATGGCCAATCGCACCATCTTTAGCTCTGAATCCGTCACCGAGGGGCATCCCGACAAGGTAGCGGACACGATCAGCGACTTCATCGTCGACAAGTGCTTCGAGAACGATTCCTCCAGTCGCGTCGCATGCGAGACTCTGGTGAAGGACAATCTCGTCGTCTTGGCGGGGGAAATCACCACCAAGTCCTACTTCAACTACCACGACACGGTGGCGGAGGCGATTCGTGAGATTGGCTATACCAACGACGACTGCATGTTCCATGCGGATACCTTCATGTTCGTGAATGCGCTCAGTCAGCAATCGCCTGATATCGCCCAAGGGGTGGATGCGGCGGCGGCGGAGGGAAAGGACACGTCCGAGCAGGGTGCCGGTGACCAAGGCCTCATGTTTGGGTACGCGGTGAATGAGACCCCACAGTTGATGCCTGCTCCCATTGTCTATTCGCATCAGTTAGGCCGTGAACTCACTCGGTTGCGGAAAGATGGCGAGCTTACCTGGTTGCGTCCCGATTCGAAGACACAGGTATCTTGTGAATATGAGGGGGAGAAACTAGTCCGCGTTTCCGCGGTAGTCGTATCCACTCAGCACGCGGAAGGGGTCTCTCACGGAGAGATCAAATCCACCCTCACCGAACGGCTCATCAAGAAAGTGCTTCCCGCCGAACTGATCGATGACAAGACCGAGATCCTGGTGAACCCGACAGGCAAATTCGTCGTCGGTGGTCCCCAGGGCGATTGCGGCCTTACGGGGCGGAAGATCATTGTCGATACTTACGGCGGCATGGGTCGCCACGGGGGTGGCGCGTTCTCTGGCAAAGATCCCAGCAAGGTGGATCGCTCAGCCGCCTACATGTGCCGCTGGGTGGCCAAGAACATCGTTGCTGCAGGACTCGCCGCACGCTGCGAGTTGCAGGTGGCTTACGCAATTGGTTACCCGAATCCTGTGAGTGTGAGCGTCCAGACTTTTGGAACGAACACGATTGCAGACGACAAGATCGTGGACGCGGTCACCGAGGTCTTCTCTTTTAAGCCAGCAGACATCATCACCCAGCTCAATCTCCTACGTCCCATCTATCGTGAGACCACGAACTACGGACACTTTGGCCGCGAGGACAACACGGATGCCCTCACCTGGGAAAAGACGGACAAGGTGGACGCCTTGAAAGCTGCCGCTGGAGTCTAGAAACCTTAACATTCACACCCACCGACTCACACTCTTTCACTATGAGCGTTCCTGAGAACAACGACTACAAGGTTGCGGACCTATCCCTTGCCGATTTCGGCCGCAAAGAGATCGAAATTGCCGAGCAGGAAATGCCCGGACTCATCGCTATCCGCGAGAAATACGCGGCCGACAAGCCGCTCCAAGGCGTCCGTATCATGGGCTCCTTGCACATGACCATTCAGACCGCGGTCTTGATTGAGACCCTCGTGGACCTGGGAGCCGATGTCCGCTGGTGCAGCTGCAACATCTTCTCGACTCAAGACCACGCCGCGGCGGCCATTGCGGAAGCTGGCGTGCCGGTCTTCGCCTGGAAGGGCGAAACGTTAGAAGAATACTGGTGGTGCACGGATCGCGCCCTTAGCTTTCCAGGGGGCAAAGGTCCACAATTGATCGTCGACGATGGTGGCGATGCCACGCTGCTCATTCACAAAGGCTACGAACTCGAAGACGGTTCGGATTGGGTCAACGGGGCGTCTGGCAGTCATGAGGAAAGTGTGATCAAAGACCTGCTCAAGCAGGTTCACAAAGACACTCCCAATCGTTGGCACGAAGTGGTCAGCGAATGGAAAGGCGTCTCTGAGGAGACCACCACGGGTGTGCATCGACTCTATCAAATGGTCGAAGCGGGCACGCTTCTCGTTCCCGCCATCAATGTGAACGACTCGGTGACCAAGTCGAAGTTCGACAACCTCTACGGCTGCCGCGAATCGCTCATCGATGGCATCAAACGCGCCACAGATGTGATGATCGCTGGCAAGGTCGCTGTCATTTGCGGCTACGGTGATGTGGGCAAAGGCTGTGCCCAAGCCATGCGTGGCATGGGTGCCCAAGTCGTCGTCACGGAGATCGATCCCATCTGCGCACTACAAGCCGCGATGGAAGGCTTCCGCGTGCTCCCTGTGGAGGATACGTTAGGATGGGGTGACATCTATGTCACCACGACGGGGAACAAAGACATCATCCGCATCGAGCACATGGAGAAGATGAAAGACCAAGCCACCGTCTGCAACATCGGCCACTTCGACAACGAAATCCAAATGGATGCGTTAGAGAAATACGACGGCATCAAGAAAGTGAACATCAAGCCGCAGGTGGATCGCTATGAGTTTCCGCAAGGACACAGCATCTTCATGCTGGCCGAAGGCCGCCTCGTAAACCTTGGCTGTGCCACTGGCCATCCTAGCTTTGTCATGTCTAACAGCTTTGCGAACCAAGTTCTCGCACAGCTCGACCTCTGGGCGAACAAGGATGATTACGAGAACAAGGTCTACCTCATTGCCAAGCACCTGGATGAGGAAGTGGCTCGCCTTCACCTGGAGAAGATCGGAGCCAAGCTCACGATTCTCTCCAATGATCAAGCCGACTACATCGGGGTGAAACCCGAAGGCCCCTACAAGCCCGAGCACTACCGCTACTAGGTCTGCGGAACAACGCGATTTCCGGAAAGCCGTCTCACAGTAGTGGGGCGGCTTTTCTTGTGCCCACTGAGCCAATCTTGCGACGAATCCGCCTCCTTGCAGAAACGAACTTGCGCCGCAGGGGTTCTTCGCTACTGAGACTCAGTCTCAACTCCATCATGACTGCCACCCTTTCCGAACTTCCCATCGGGCAATCGGCCCGAATCAAAGCCTACGAGAAAGGCAGTCATACGGAACAACGCCTCATGGTGATGGGGCTGCTACCCGGAGTGGAAGTGCGTAAGATCCGGGTCGCTCCTCTAGGCGACCCCATCGCGGTGGAATTCGCAGGATCGTGTGTCTCGCTTCGCCGACGCGAAGCCATTGGCGTGTTGCTGGAAACACCCGCTTAACGGTGACCCAGACCTCGACGGAGCCCCCTCAGATCGCGCTCGTCGGTAATCCCAATATCGGGAAAACGACGCTCTTCAACCTGCTGACGGGCATGCGTCAGCGCGTCGGCAATTATCCCGGCGTCACCGTTTCCAAGAAGATTGGAACGCTTCGCCTTGGCGAACGCGACGCCCATCTGATTGATCTGCCAGGCACTTATAGCTTGGCCGCGGCGTCACTCGACGAGCGGGTGGTGGTCGATGTCTTATCGGGAAAACTGCCCGGGACGCAGAAACCTGATCTGGTGGTCTGTGTGGTGGATGCGACAAACCTCACCCGCAATCTCTTTCTCGCCGCTCAGATTGCCGAGCTGGCGATCCCCATGGTGATCGTCCTCAATCAGTGGGACCTTGCCGAGCGTCAGGGCTTGCAGATCGACACGGATCGCTTGAGCGCACAGCTGCGCGTTCCGATTGTTCCGTGCGTCGCCACCCGCAAAGAGAGTGCGCAGCGAGTGAAGGATACCCTGGCTCAAGCACTCCTGTCGCCCGCGTGTTTGCCCCCGATCCAGTGGCCCGACGCCGTGGCAGCGGCCACCGCACACTTACGCGCCGCGATGCCCAAGGGCGCGGCCGCCGATTTGGAAGACGCAGAGGTGCATCGACTGCTGTTCGATGCCAACTCAGCGCTCGCCGAACGGTTAGAGTGGCCGGAAGACGAACGCCGCAAGGCCGTCCAGGAAGCGCGTGCGATGGTGCAAGCGTCAGGGCTCAATCCGTTGGCCGCGGAGGCCTTGCTGCAATACGACCATATCAATGGCCTCACGAAAGGCGTCCAAACGAAAGTGGGCGAGTTGGCCAAAGGCCAAACGGAGTCCATTGATCGCCTCTTGATGCATCGTGGGTGGGGATTGGCCATCTTTGCGGCCATCATGTATGTGGTCTTTCTTTCCGTCTACACCTGGGCTGGCCCCCTCATGGATGGGATCGAGTGGGCCAAAGGCGGCTTGCAGGATTGGATCTCGCCTTTCTTGGCAGGCACGCCAATGTTGCAAAGCCTGATGGTGGACGCCGTCATCGAAGGGGTGGGAGCCTTCCTCGTCTTTCTCCCCCAGATCCTGGTCCTCTTCTTCTTTATTTCTCTGTTAGAAGACACGGGCTACATGGCACGAGCGGCCTTCCTCATGGATAAAATGTTTGGATGGTGTGGCCTCAATGGAAAGAGCTTCGTGCCACTGCTATCGAGCTACGCGTGTGCCGTCCCTGGGATCATGGCCACGCGCACGATCGAGGATCCCAAAGCACGGCTGGCGACGATCCTCATCGCTCCGTTCATGAGTTGCTCCGCACGCCTGCCAGTTTATGTACTCTTGATAGGAGCCTTCGTCGAGCCAAGCCATGGCCCCCTCATCGCGAGTCTGACGCTCTTTGCCATGCACTTCGTCGGTCTGGCAGTGGCCTTGCCTACGGTGTGGATTCTCAACAAGTTCATCCTCAAGACTCGCCCGCAACCCTTTGTCCTAGAAATGCCTCGGTATCATGTGCCTCGGTTAGGCGATGTCGCCTGGCGCATGTGGGAAAGTGGGTGGGAATTCGTGAAACGGGCAGGTACGGTGATCTTTGCCATCACCATCATTATCTGGGCTCTCCTCTATTTCCCGCGGCCCGACGCGGTGGCGGAGGAGGCGCGGGCGCAGGTGATCGCCGAGCAGCAAGCCGCTGACCCAAGCATGAACCTAGAAGCAATCGAGGCACAACTACAGGAGGAAGACAGCGAGCTCGCTCACGTGTTAGAACGCCGCGAAAGCAGTGCCTATATAGAGCAAAGTTACATGGGGCGCATGGGCAAAGCTCTCCAACCCGTCTTCCATCCAGCCGGCTTTGACTGGAGGATCACCGTGGGTGTGCTCGCTAGTTTTCCCGCGAGAGAAGTCATCATTTCCACGCTGGGAGTGATCTACAGCCTCGGTGGGGACGTCGACGAAGAGAGCCCAGGCCTTCAGCAAGCCATGGCTAACGCGACCTGGCAGGAAGGCACGCGTGTGGGGATGAAGATCTTCACTTTGCCAGTGGTGTTCGGCATCATGATCTTCTTTGCCCTGTGTTCCCAGTGCGGCGCCACTCTAGCAATCATCAAGAAGGAAGCGGGCACCCGTTGGGCCATCTTCTCCTTTGTCTACATGACCGTGCTCGCCTGGATCGGCGCGGTCCTCTGCTTTCAGCTCGGGGGCGTGTTCGGATAATCCATGGCTGCCTGGATCGATGCCATCATCGTCGCCGCCGTGGTCGCGGCGGCCGTCGGCTACCTCATTGCGCGCTATCGGCAGCATCGCGGGCAGAAAGGCTGCGCGAACAAGGGCTGCGCCTGCTCTCTCAAACGGTCTCCTATCAATGGCGCCGAAGCGGGCTCTTCTCGACGACATCCATGATCTCCACCTGCATGGGATCTTCGGCATTCTCCGGATGGCGCAGTTCTAACACTGCCGTGAGTAAAGTCGTGCGCTTTGTCAGGATCCGTGTCTCTACCAACTCAACCAATGTGCGCCCTACCTCGCTGTCCCGTTTGGAGTAGCCGTAGAACGACATGCCCTTCTCGGCTGGATCGAGCAGTTCCCAGCACTGGTAGACTTCCCGATCCATGAATTGGTAATTGTAATAGTGCCCCGGACGAAGAACGGCGAGGAGCACCGCTGGCGTGCTGTCTTCGCGCAAGCGAAAGCTTTCCCAAGGCACTTCCTGCCACAGTTCCGCGTATTCCCAATCGACGAGATACTCCCCTTCCTTGGTCACTTCTACGAGAATGGCGCGCTTCTCCTTGATAGGCTCGATCTCGACCAGGGCCAGGACCTGAGGGATGTCGTTGATGATCTCAAGGTTTGCCTGCAGCAGGGCGTAGTCCTTGTTCCATCGAAAGCGCTGGGTCTCATGCATCTTCCGCATCTTGGGTGCCATCAACCCGGGCAATCGAATGTGATCACGTTGCGCCTCCCAATTCTCTGCCCCAATAAATCCATCTAACACAGCCTCCAATTTATCGAAATCAGGTGAATCGTAGAGCGCCTCATCCACGAGGCTTTCTTCCTTAGGAGGCTCAGGCGCCAGCCGATGAATGGAGGCCACCATGACCATTCCGAGCAAGGCAAAGGCTGCCGCCCACACCCCCCAGCCCACGGATCCCCATAGCTTCGATCGGAACCGACCATCCTCGGAAAAGAACACCTTCCCCAAGCCTGGAATTCTCCGGACATCATCAATCACGGCTCGGCCTTCGTCGAACGTGACGACCGTATCTCCCAAATCGAAGGCATTCTTGCCCCACCCACTCGACACCGATGCCATCGCCTCGCTCATTTCTGCCGGGATGGGCACTGGCCCCGCGTCGGCAGGGCGCACGTGCAAGGGCACGCCCTTTCCTCCTCCCTCTGTGGCAAGCTCTTCAGGCAAGACGTTTGGTTTCTCGCGGTCCAGATCTACCTGAAATCGCCGTCCAACCACGCTCTTCTGAGCTGAACCGATGGCATTGGCCACAAATTCCACCAGGAACTCTTTGTTAGAGTCGATGTCGATGGGCAACGCCTCCAAAGTGGAAGTCGCCAACTGGAGCATGTCCTCATGCGTGGGTGGCTGTCCCATTTCCACGCCATGCTTCTGCCGCAAACGGAGGGCCGTCTCCAAGATGACCAGGGACTTGAGAAACAAATCAGGATTCGATTGATAGGTCACCCGCTCTTGCGGCAACGGCCCATTTGCAGCCACTCGTGGAGCAGCATCTCTCGGAATCGGACCAGGAGCAGCGCCAGCCGCCGCACGCACCTCCACGGGAGCCTCCGCCGCACGCACCTCCACGGGTTCCACCATCCCCTCAGGAATCCGCACCCGCGTCGCCTCCGCACGGCGCGCTCGGGCTTGCCGACTCAAGGCAACGGCCTCTTCGGGCTCCCAATCACCCAGATCCAAGGCATCAGAGTCAGCCGCGGCCGACGGCGCGGGCGGCTTTGGTGGTTTCTGCTTCTTCTTGGATCGCCTGGACACGGTAAGGGGAATGTGAATGGTCGTCGCGCGGCCTGGAAAGCACAAGGGCGGACCCGCAGGCCCGCCCTTGGCGAAAGTGATGTGAACGACGCTCGACTACCGGCGGCGGCGAGCTGCCAACCCGAATCCGAGAAGCAAGAGCAACGCGGAGGAAGGCTCTGGGATAGGTGTGGTCGAGAAACTGATGTTGTAGTTTCGAGTTCCCAGGACACCAACACCGAAATAGTCACTGTAGGTTCCTCCAAAAGAAGAGAGATCACCAGCTTCTCCAGTCCCGGTGGGAGGCGCAGCGTTCCCTCCTGCACCCAACTGGCGCCATGCATGCTCTATCGGAATTCCCACATCCGAACCACTTGGAGCTGTGGTGCCCCACTTAATCGCTTCGCTACTCGCAGCGAAACCCCAAAAGTAAGTTCCGGCGGACACTGTTCCAGGATTCCAATCTGCAAAGGTTCCTCCACCAGACTTTGCAGGACCTGCGGAAACAACCTCCCAGTCTCCAGTTGTCGTTGATGCCTGGAAAAGAAGTGGCGTCACACTACCGCCAGCTCCCTGTGCCGTAGGACCCTCAGAATACGACCATTCATCGATCACGAAATCGCTTCCCTCTGAAAAGCTAGAACTCAAGAACAGATACTCGGCACTTCCGTCCACGTTGTCGTTACTAGCAGTGTCAACTAAACCATACACAGTAGCACCACTTGCTGGAAGGGCCGTAACACCTAAGAGAGCAGCCAAGAACAGGAACTTATTCTTCATCACTCGGAATCGTGAGCCATCGGTTCCCGCTTGGCAAGCCCGATTTCACAGATTTCGAGCCCGAATGGGTCTGCTCGCCTCGGCGGTGCTTGGCGAGTCTCAAAGTTGCGGCTAGGGTCCGCGCTGTGAACGCACAATCCCGGTCTTTCCTGGTCTTCTGGATCGCTTGCCTCCTTGCTCCCCTATCCGCAGCGCCGCCCGATCTCCGCCCACAAGAGGGTTTGCGCGAGAATCCCTCCCAATCCCACGCCCTCAAGGGAGCCCGCGTGGTCGTCCGCCCTGGCGACGTTCTTGAGAACGGCACCATCATCGTCCGGGACGGGCGCATCGAAGCCGTGGGCATTGATTTGCCCGTGCCTGCGGACGCGCGGGTTTGGAATCTTGAGGGGAAGACCCTCTATCCGGGCTTCATCGATCCCTACGCAACCTTTGGCCAGACGAAGGCACCTGAGAAACCGGTCGACGCCGCCACTTGGCATCCACAGATCCACGCCGCCGAGGCCGTCTTGGATCACGTACGCGTTTCCGCGGAGGACCTGAAGAAGCGTCGGGAGCTTGGCTTCACTTCGGCCCACCTCGTCCCCACTAATGGCATCTTTCGAGGTCGGGGCGCGTTGCTTCAGATGACCGATCCGCAGGAGCCGACTTTCGTCCTTCAACGCGAGGTCGGACAACATCTGGCCTTTGTGACTGGAAGCGATTATCCCAAATCCCTCATGGGCTGCCTCGCTCTCATCCGGCAGACCTTGTCAGACGCTCGTTGGTACCAGGCCTATCGTCAAGCCTACCGTCAGCGCCGCCACGAAACCCGTCCTGGTGAGCGGGAGGCTCTGACTGCCTTGGGCCCTGTGGTGACGAAACGCCGCGTGCCCGCCTATTTCCGTATTGGAAACGAGGCCGACATCGATCGCGCGCTTTCCCTCAGTCAGGAATTCAAGCTGCGCCGGATCTTGGTCGATTCCGGCCATGGCTACCGCCGCTGGCAACGCCTCAAGCGGTCTGGCACTGATCTCATCCTGCCGCTTCGTTTCCCCGAGACGCCAGCCGTGGAAGATCCCGACCGCGCCTTGGATGTTTCGTTAGAGCATCTGCAGCATTGGGAACAAGCCCCCGCCGGGCCTGCGCTCTTGGAGAGGCAAAGAATTCCCTT
Source organism: Verrucomicrobiia bacterium (assembly GCA_030425385.1). GTDB lineage: Bacteria > Verrucomicrobiota > Verrucomicrobiia > Verrucomicrobiales > DEV007 > JAACDM01. Next base: position 13,134 of record JAUIAH010000028.1, read on the forward strand.
TGCTCTTTCCACCCATCAGTTAGATGACCAGCTGCAGTCCTTCTGGCCCAATGTGAGGAAAGCGGTGAAGCGCGGATTGTCCGAGGAAGCCGCTCTCAAAGCTCTCACACAACACCCCGCGCGTTTGTTAGGAGAAAGCGAACGTTTGGGAGCGATCGAATACGGTCGCCTGGCCAACTTGGTCGTTGCGGAAGGCAACCTCTTCCGGGACAAGGATGCTAAGATTCTTCAAGTTTGGATCGAGGGCCACCCGTGGCACGACACCTTGGAGGAGAACACGACGTCGGCAGCCGGCCACTGGCGCACCGCCTGGACGGGCGTCGAAGGTCCCGAGTCCTTTCAGTTGCGCCAGGACGGCAAGAAACTGACCGTTGAATTGGGAGGCGATGAAACGGAAGAACCGACCAAAGCGGAAGTGAAACGTCCCGGGAGAAACGAACTCCTATTCACTCTCCCCGCCACTCTCTTTGGGGCATCAGAGGGCAAGGTGCGCCTGAGTGCCTATCAGAACATCCAGACAATTGTTGGTCAGGGTGTCCTTCCCGATGGCTCGCGTTTCACCTGGTCCGCTCGGCGTGATGGCGAAATTCCTATCACAAATACTGAAACCAAGACCGTGGAGAAGTCAGAACCCTCGACGGCGGAAATGTCTCCCTTTGAGCAGTATCCTGCCGGAGCCTTTCCTGGACGCGGCCCAGGGATGAACCCCTTGAAACGTCGCGTCTTCATTAAGAATGCCACCGTGTGGACTTGCGGGCCACAAGGGGTCTTACAGAACGCCAATGTCGTCATTGATGAAGGCCGCATTGTGGCGGTGGGGCGCGACATCCAGCCGTCGAAGCGCTCCCATGTGATCGATGGCACGGGCAAGCATGTCACGCCTGGCTTGATCGACTGTCATTCACACACGGCCATCAGCCGCGGCGTCAATGAAGGCTCACACGCCGTGACCTGTGAGGTGCGTATCGGTGATGTCATCGATCCGACCGACATCAATCTTTACCGCCAACTAGCGGGCGGCCTCACCGTGGCCAACCTGCTGCACGGGTCGGCCAATCCGATGGGCGGGCAGAACCAGGTCATCAAACTGCGCTGGGGTCAGAACGCCGATGGCTTGAAATTCAAAGGAGCCAAGCCCGGAGTGAAATTTGCTCTGGGTGAGAATGTGAAGCAAGCCAACTGGGGCGACCGTTTCACCACACGCTATCCTCAATCGCGCATGGGAGTGGAGCAACTCATGCGGGACACCTTTCTGGCGGCACGCGAATATGGCGCCCGCAAGCAGTTGCATACCGAACAGGAGAAGGCCATGCCTTTCCGCACGGACTATCGCATGGAGGCTGTGTTAGAAATTCTTCAAGGCGAACGTCTGGTGCACATCCACTCCTATCGGCAAGACGAGATCCTCATGTTTGTCCGGCTCGCACAGGAATTCGGATTCACCGTTGGCACATTTCAGCACGTGTTAGAAGGTTATAAAGTGCCCGAAGCGATTGCTGAGATCAATGCTGGTGCTTCTAGTTTTAGTGATTGGTGGGCATACAAGTTCGAAGTCTACGATGCGATCCCTCACAATGGTGCCCTCCTGCATCAGGCTGGCGTCCTGACCTCTTTCAATTCCGATGATGCGGAGCTCGCCACCCGCTTGAATACGGAGGCCGCCAAGGCGGTGAAGTATGGAGGCGTGCCTCCCGGGGAAGCCTTGAAGTTTGTCACTCTCAACCCAGCCCTACAGCTCCGCATTGCTCACCGTGTGGGTTCGTTAGAAGCTGGCAAAGACGCTGATTTCGTCATCTGGAGCGGACCGCCGCTGTCCACTCTGAGCCGCTGCGAAGAGACGTGGATTGAAGGCACCCGCTATTTCCATCAGACCAGTCATCGCGAGCGCATGGTGTGGGTGGAAAGGGAACGACGGCGATTGATTCATCAGATCCTCACCGAGAACGACACACCTTCGAAAGACGAGAAGGCCTCCGAAGGGAAGGAGAAGGAGAAAGGCGATGAGGCACCCATGGATCTCGCACGGCGCCTTCGCCTCCTCAGTCCCTGGGGCCAATACGAACAGATCGATCATCAAGCCCTCTACCATGATGGCCAAAGCCTCCACGTCTGCACCGGCTGTTATTGTGATTTCCGCTAGAACCATGAAGCCCATTCCTTTCCTCATCCTCCTCGGTCTCCTCACCACTTCTTGGGCCAATGACATCCTTCCAGGGCACGATCCAGGGAAACCGATCGTCTTGCGAGGGGGCACCATTCACCCCATCAGCAGCGCCCCACTCACAGACAGCAAGCTCCTAATCGAGGCGGGTCGCATCACTCACCTCGCGCCTCTCACAGAGACACTACTAGGCGAAGAAGACGCCATCGTGATCGATTGTGAGGGTCAACATGTCTATCCAGGTTTGCTCTCTGCCAATGGCGTGCTCGGCTTGGTCGAGATCAATGCCGTGCGCGCTACCCGTGACTTGCAAGAGCCTGGGTTGATCAACCCAAGCGTGCGTGCCGAGGTCGCGGTGAATCCCGATAGCGAATTGCTGCCTGTCGCGCGCGCCAACGGCATCCTCACCTCACTCAGCGTGCCTCAGGGTGGCCTCATCTCTGGAAAGTCTGCCCTCATCCACTTGGACGGTTGGACCTGGGAAGAGATGACCGTGCGCGCTCCCGTGGGCATGCATCTCCGCTGGCCACGCATGCGCCACAGCTCGACCGCGACGGACGAGTCGCGCAAGGCCCAACGCAAACGCTGGGAAGAGAGCCTTGAGAAGCTCGACCAGTTCTTCGACGACGCACGCGCCTATCAACGGGCCAAGGCCGCACCACGTCCTGACTTTCGATCAGACGTCCGTTTCGATGCCATGTTACCCGTCTTGGAAAAGCGTCTCCCACTCTACGTGCATGCGTTAGGTGCCATCGAGATTCAGAAAGCCTTGCAGTTTACCCAAGCGCAAGAGGTGACCACCGTTCTCGTTTCTGGGCAAGACGTCTGGCGGGTGGCCGATCTCCTCAAAGAACGCGACGTCCCTGTCATTCTCACCACGGTGCAAGAACTTCCCCTTCGCCGTTGGGAAAGTTACGATCAGGCCCACCGCGTTCCTGGCTTGTTAAAGCAAGCAGGCGTCCGCTTCTGCATCGCCAACGGCGAGGGCAATACTTCGGGAGCGAGCAATGCGCGGAACCTTCCCTACCTTGCGGCCTCGGTCGTCAATGAAGCCTTCTCCGCCGAGGACGCGCTGCGTTCCATCACCCTCTCCGCAGCCGAGATCCTCGGTGTCGGCGATCAACTCGGATCGCTGGAGCCTGGCAAAGAAGCCACGCTCATGATCACTGATGGCAATCCCTTGGAGATCACCACCAACGTCCAGCGAGCCTTTATTCGTGGCCGAGAGATCGATCTCTCCAGCAAGCACACCGAACTCTATCAGAAGTATCTGGAGAAACAACGCCGCGCGGATCCATGAACCCGCTCCAGTCCTATCACTCCTACCAGAGTTTGCCGCCGCTCGCGGGTGTAGGAACCTTTGAAGAGGCCGCTGCCGAGGGCCTTGGGGTGCAAGAATGTGTGCGCCGTCTGAAACGCTACCACTACGGTTTCCAACGCCTCTGGCAGACAGCCCTGGCACGCATCGCCTCCGAGCCCATCTACGAGATCAAGATGGGTCTCAGTCACCATGCGCATCTCGCCGCCGAACACATCGGCGCGCTCCGTGCCCGCGTCGCCGAGATGCGCCACCCACCTCTCGGACTCGACATCGTGCCCGATGCGCACCTGCAGCGTTTCTTCGACGAGATTCTCGGCACCTCCGATCCTTTCGCTTATTTGTCAGGACTCTATCAGCACGCCCTACCGGCTCTGAGACGCGGCATCGAGCGGCATTTGGACGAGACGAATCCCCTCGCCGACGCCCCCAGTGTGCGCCTTCTCAAACACGCCCTCACAGAAATCGATGCCATGCTTGTCTGGGGCCAGGAAGCCAGCGCTCGGCTTCGCGAACACGCCCCCGAGGACACGAAGATGGCGGTAGATGTTTGGTTAGGTGAGTTGGAAAGCTGGTTGCGAGCGGCGGGCGATCTCGATGGCACCCAAGAGCGCCCTGACACACCCCTACCCGAGCCTCGACACAGCGCTGTGCCGTTTGTCTTTGATCGTGTCCCGGCGCGCGATGAACGCTTTCCGGACCCCTACAATATGGGCGTGCACGCGGAAGCATTTCTGCACGACGAGCGCTTCGCCGACCGCGACAAGGTCCTCATGATGTACTACCGCCGCCTGCGCGAGATCGATGTCCCCGAGATGATGGCTCCCATTCTCTACGAGATGCTCCAAGCTGCGGGCGATGAAGAACGCGGTGGGCATCCGTGGTTGTTTTATCAGGAAATGACCCGCCAACTCTGGGACGAAGCGCGCCACGCCATGATGGGCGAAGTCGGTTTCGCCAAGCTCGGGATCGACTGGCCCAAGCTCGTGCGCATCAATTTCACCTGGTCCAAAGGCCTCAACGAGCAGCTCACCCCGAAAGAGCGCCACGCCGTTCTCTGGTACATCGAGCAAGGGCAGATGGGTAAATCAGGCAAACGCTATGAGTGGGAAGTGGGCCGCGATTCCGAAGATCCCTTCGCCGAACTCATCCAAGACTACGACTGGGCGGACGAAGTCTTGCACGCCCGCATCGGCCGCGATTGGTATGTGCAAGGTTTCGATACCGTTCACGAAGCGGCGGAATACGGAAGCGCCTGCTGGGACAAGGTGATGTCTGACTGGCACGCCTGGAAAGCGCAAGGCCTCACAGAACACTTCAATTGGTGGCCCGCCCTCTATCAAGAGGCATGCCGGCTACGAGGCGAAGATCCTGACACAACCACGGAATCCTTTGACACCTCCTACGCCGAAACCCGCGCCGACCTCCAACGCATCGCCGCCGGATCAGGCTAGCCGTAGGGGTGTCAACTTGCCAACGCGCACCCTCACTCAAGACCACGATCCAGCGTGATGCGCAAGCGATAGAGCCCACGGGCTACGTCCCACGGAACGGACACCTCCCACACACTATCCACTTCCATCTCCATGAGATCGATGGGGAGCCAACGGCGCTCGCCTGCATGCTGTTCCCAGCCCCACTCCAAATCGGTGCCATCGCGCCGCCGCCGATAGCGGAGCCGCTCTTTCCCATCCTCTCCCTTTCGCCAACGCGGCGCTAGGCTATCGGGAGATAGAGGATCGCCGTCCAGCGCATATTCTAACAGATTCGTGTAGCCATCACCATCCGGGTCCGCTTCAAACCCAGCGATGCGCTCACGATGCCAATGCCGTGGAAACATCCGCTTTCGCCACTGATCCGCTGGTGGGTCGAGCAGACGCACTTCTGCAAACGTCCCACGCGAGAGCCCAGCGTCCGCGTCCAAGACAAGCACGGCCGCGCGCGCTTCATCCAATTGATCATTCCCCAAAGCTTCCAATCTCAAGATCACTTCCGTTTCTCCAGGCGGAAAGGTGATCTCAGATCCCACAGGCTTCACATCTACCTGGGGAACCACCCCCACAAGCGCAAACGACAAGGTTAGTGGCATCTGCACATAGCCTCCCTCCCGACGGAAGCGAAAGCTCGCTCGATCGCTGCCAGCTTCATAAAAGACAGGGTCGATCGCCTCAACTGTCACTTTTGCTGATTCTTGCTGCACAGCTGCCGCCCTTCCGGGCGCTCTCCATGCGGCCATCACCCCTCCACTCGCATTCCAATAAGTGCCGCTCGGCGTCGACTCTAGCCGCACCACACGCACCATGTAGACGGCCTCTGCGGGTGCGCTCTCATCGGCGAACCCAGGCTCTGACAACGACCCCGAAGTCAACCGGGTGAAGGGCCCATCTTCAGTGGGTGCCCGATAAACGTGAAAGCGGTCTCCCGGATCATCGGAGGCTGCCCACGTGAGCGATGGAAGACCTTGCTGCTGTGCGCGGATCTCCAATCCATTCACTGGCGGAATCACATGTAGGCGCAAGGTCGGGTCCCCCATCAGCGCGACGTGAACGCGTCCCTTGTGCAGGCCATCATCACGATAGAGTGAAGAGGCATCATTCTGCGCATGCCAGAGCACTTTCCCCAACGGCTCGCCCATCGCCAAACGATGCAGCGGCCAGATGGGGCGCCCGTAGAAGGCCGTGCCCACCACATGATTCCCTGACGCTAACAACGCCCGCAAGATGTTGTTCTCGGAATCCCAATCACCCGCGTAACTCGCCATGGCAAAAGCGAACCCCACACGATAGTCACGGCCTTCTGCCAAGGCTTGGGTGGTGCTGATGTGATCAAGAGAGGTATAGCCCCCACTGGTCATCGCCACGGCCATCGCACTGCCGTCGCCATCACCTAACAAATGCGTGTTCCAATCACTTCGAACCGTCATCTCGCGGCCAAAGCATCCGGGGAAAGCGCGCAGCGCTCCACTTCCAGGAGCTTCTCGCAAGGAGGTGAGATGGTCTTCAACAAGCCCCCGTCTTGGCAAACGAAAGTGCCCCCGCCGATAGGCATGATTCTTATCCAGATAGTGCCCTAACAAAGCCGTATCCGAAGCAGCAAAGGCCGGAAGATCAGAGAAATCGACACGTCCCACCGCCAGTGTCACCCCCGAAACAAGTGAGCGATCCCATTTGCCATCCCAGGGACGATTGTGATTCGCCTCGCGACGAGCGCCTATCACGTGCACCTGCCGATCCTTCCATTCGCGCTCCAACTCTCCGTAATAGACATCCGCTGGCCACGCCCCATGATGATCCACCGCGTGCCCATCAGGCGAAAGCGCTCCAGAATAGGGCACGGCTAGGCGACCAATCAGAAAGACACAGCGCAACCGCTTCGACGGTTCGGCGTGCAGTGCCCGGAGCAGTTCCCGGAGGGCCACCGCGGACGTCTCCGCGGGCACATCGAAACGTCGCACCTGCCACCCTTCAGACACAAGATCTCGCCGCAATCGCTCTAACCGATCTGCCAACGGCGCAGCTTGCCGCTCATCGACTAGCAAGACCACGGATCCCGCATCATCCTTCAGAGGCACCTCAATTCCACCTAGCAGTGTCCCATAGGCATTCTCACCATCTGCCGCCGTGGGCTCTCCAACGAGCAGGTATTCGTACGTCCGCCCCACCTTCAAGTCTTCATCAGTCACGTGATCCGTCCCTCCCGGCAACTCCATCCATCGCTGGCTGCCGTCATCCCCCAGAATCTTCAAGCGATACCGTCCAAGATGCTCAAGGCGGGGCCAATGAAGGGTCAAGAAACTCCCGTCAATGGTCGCCTCCAACGGAATGGCCCGGCGTTTGGCCCAGTCCTCCCCAAAGAGTGTCCCGATCCCTGCCATCACGCAGAAGGCGAACAGAAGGGGAGCACGATTGCGACGCATGACGGAGAACTATTATCATTCATGGGCAATTTCCAGACTAATCACAACTCATTCGTCTGGTTTGTCTAGCTGGTATCAATCTGGATCCCACAGGCCGCGACTTGCTGGATCCCGGTTCGCTCCCATAGTCGCAGGATGCTCCCATGGTTTCGCAACGACTCCTTTCCTCTCTACCTCGCCCCCATGGCAGGCGTGACGGACGTGGTCTTTCGCACCCTTTGCAAGGAGCTCGGCGCGGACGTGATGGTCACGGAATTTGTCTCGGCAGAAGGCATTCTCAAACGCGACGATCGCACGCGGAAATACACGGAGTTCAACGATGACCAGCGCCCGGTTGGTGTGCAGCTTTTCGGAGCCAACGGCACCAACATGGCGGAAGCAGCCAAGAAGATCATCGATTGGAAGCAACCTGATTTCATCGACATCAACTTCGGTTGCCCGGTGAACAAAGTGGTCAGTAAGAACGGCGGCTCGTCCTTGCTCAAAGACTGCCCCCTCCTCGCCGATGTCGCGGGCACCATCGCCCGCGAAGTCTCCATTCCCGTCACGGCCAAGATCCGCATTGGTTGGGACGAACGATCCATCAACGCACTCACCGTCGTCAAAACGTTAGAAGATTGTGGCATGCAAGCCATCGCCATCCACGGACGCACGCGGTCCCAAGGATACAGCGGAGAAGCGAATTGGGATGTCATCGCGGCATGCGCGCAAGCCGCGAGTGTCCCTATCATTGGCAACGGAGATCTTGATAGTGGTGCCATCATCCAGCATCGTCGCGACACCGCTGGTGTCGACGCTGTCATGATCGGGCGCCACGCCATGGCGCACCCATGGATCTTTCAAGAAGCCAAGCACTTCCTACGCACAGGCCAGGAACTCCCGCCCGTCTCGATGGAAGACCGCTGGGCCCTGATCATTCGGCACGCCCGCATGGCTCTCGCCAGTAATCGCTATGGAGACGAGCGCCACACCATGCAGGCCATGCGTTCCCGGCTCATGGCCTACAGCCGCGGCTTGCCCGCAGGCAAACGCCTTCGCCAACGTTTCGCCCAAGTGGCGAGCCTGTTAGAACTGGAAGGCATCGCAGAAGACTACCTCGATCACCACCGGCAGGCTGCCTAACGATCGCAATCAATCATCCATGCCAAGAGAGCCAATGGCGCTCAAGGCGTCCATCCCAGCACTCTTCGCGACATGTGCGTCCAGGCCCAAGGCTTCGTCGACCCAAATCTTGGACTCCTCCGGCTGTCCGTACGCCGCCGCACGCACGGCTTCAAGGATCATGATTTCTGGTAACATTGCGGAGTCCACGTGCTGTTCGAGGATTTGTCGCAACCATGGATACGTTGTCAGATGCACGGCCAGCCATCGGGACCAAGTCCACGAAAGGTGATCCTCTGCGGGATTGGCAGCCTGATACCATGCCAGAGAGTCTTCGTATTGCCCCGCTCTAAAGAGGAGGTCACCTTGAAACGCAGCGATCCAAGGCGTTTCCTCAGACGAATGCTTGTAAACATCTAATAGCATTTGATGCGCCTCTTGCTTGTTTCCCAATGCGTAAAGTTCTTGTGCAGACAAATGATAGATTAAAGGAGATTCTTCCCCTACCTTCGCCGTCAAGGCAGCCAATGCGTCCCGCAGCTCCGCTTCACCTTCACCCTCGCGCCGTTGCCGTAGCCGTCGCATCACACGCTCCACCAGGATGCGCTCTTCCTGGTCCCCATAGTCTCTCTCGGGAATAGAAGGGATGTCATCGCTGACCATCGCTTCTCGAACGCGTAGCGCTTTGTTAGCATCTCGCATACTGGTACTCGCCTCTTGAAAGTAACGCTCGTTCCGATAACGCATGGCGTTGATCTCACCTTCCATCTTCTTCGCCTGCGCCACTTGCTTCTGAGCCTCTTCCGACTCACCCTTGCGCATCAGGTCTTGGTACTCTTCAAGGGTTGCCTTGTAGCGCGCCGTCTTCCAAGCGAGCACACGCTTAATCGCCTCTCTCGCATCAGTGATTCTTTCCTCCGCAGTCACGGCTCTCCATGTGCTCACTTGACGTGTCAATGATAGGGACCTTTCAACCACGCGATGCTCACTGGTAGTCGACGGGCTAGAGGCACTCGACGTTTCCGACGCCAGCTTCATCCACCCGAAACCCGCCACGACGGCTACAACAATAGACGCCCATCCCGCCATCGCCCAAGAAGCAGCGGGCATCCAACTGGTAGCCGAGGTCTCCAGAGCAGATTGGCACGCCCTGCGCATGGTAGTTACGCGATTTGAAGACACGCTTGAGACTCGGTGGTCTGCCAAGGCGTTTCCTAGCAAAGCCGCTGAACTCGTGATTCCAGAAGCGGCTAGACGCTTTCGTAGGTTCTCTATCGCTCGGGAAACACGCTTCTGCGCTGTGTCTTCACTAAAGCCGTATTCTTCACCGATACGCTTGAAACTTTTCTCTTCTAGATAGCGAGCAATCACCAGCGATCGATCCAAGGCTGTCAGTTTCGCCAAGACCGTGGGCAGGGCCATGCTTACTTCACTTTGAAATGGATCGGGTTCATTCATCGATTGCGCATAGGAAGACTCGCGTTTCCGTCGACGGCGCTCACTCCGCGACAGCTTCATCGCCGTGTGACAAGCATGGCGGTAGAGCCAGGCGCTCAGGGGCACATCATTCGGCAGACGCTTTGCCTTCTTTGAAATGAGTGAGATGGCGCTCAGCGTCTGTCATAATATCCGAACCTTTCGTTCTAGAATCCCCGCACAGACGCTCTTTCCGACATCTTTATGAAGCGATGTTTCGCTGAGAATCGCCATCGCCCACGCAAGAAGGCCGGTTCGTCTGAACCGGCCTTCTCATTACCCTAACAATGGATAGGTTCCTCAGAAATGGTCGGCGATCAATCGATCGCGCGGAAGCGGTAGAAGCGCGTGGGCGCGTCGATCCGGGTGAGGTTGAAGCCTTGGCGATTGCCGTTCCCGTCCACAATGGCGCCTTCAATCGGCACCCATTCAATCATGTCAGACGAGACGTCGATCTGATAGGTCGTGCCAGGACGTGAGATCAATGTCAGTTGCCATTTGTCCTCAAATGGGAAGAAATGTGAGGTGGTGTTGTTCGCGGCACCAGGAATGTAATCCGTGAAGTCCTTCTGAGGGTGCCAACGAGCGAAGGTGTATTTCGCAGAGCCGGCGTTCTTGTAGCCTTCATTGAAGACCCCGCCCACATAGAGGTCGCCCTCGCGACCAAGAGCCAGGCAGTTGATGATCTGACTCCCGGTGGTGCCCACGCCAGATCCTAACGCTTGCCAAGCACCGTCCTTCCACATGGCCACATGACGGAGATCCGTGTTGGTCCGACCCGCGGTGGCATCGAAGTCTCCTCCGGCGTAAACCCGCCCGAAGGCGTCCACGGCAATGTCGTAGACACCATCGGAATTGAAGGTGGTTCCGTTCGATTGCACGTAGTTGGCATCGAAGCCCCCGCCCATGACATCCCACACGCCATCTTTGTAGCCCGCAATGTCTCTGACACTATTCCCACTTCCCGCGGTACCGACTTCATCAAAGTCGCCTGCGAGGTAGAGGGTACCGTCACGGCTGTAGGCAACGTCTCTGACAATGCCATTACGCCCAATCTCGCGAACGCCTCCGCCGATGAGACTCCAGGCGTTGCCGTCGAACTGAGCGACCGCCCCTTCAAAGGCGCCGCCAGCCACCAGGTGGCCTTCGGGCGAGACCGTGAGGGTTCGCACATCGGAATCGAGGCCTCCACCGACCTTGGCCCATTGCTGGGTACGCACATTGTAGGAGCGGATGTATTTCTCATCGGTGGGAGAATTCCGAGGTCCGGTGTACTCACCGCCAACATAGATGAGATCACCGATCTTCTGAATGGCAAAGACGCGGCCGTTGGTGGGGCCGATTTGTTGATCGGGAGTGACCAATGTTGGGGCGGGGTCCGTGAGCGCGGACCACGTCTCTGTCGCGGGGTCAAAGCGTGCGATACCGCCGACATCAAGATCACCGATACGAGTGAAATTGCCGCCAATGTAGATGAACCCATCGTCGGCGTGGTGAATGTCCCAGACGCCCCCATTGAAGGTGTCCGTGATCCCGGGAACCGTCTCCCAGGTTTCCGTGTCGAGATCAAAGCGCGAGAAATTCTTCCCGTCATTATCACCAGCAGTGGAGAGAAAGAGACCACCTGCATAGAGGTAGTCGCCCGCCTGCTGGAGGACAAAGGGTTCCGAGCGCTCGGGGCCTCCGTAGGTGTAGAACCAGTGGACATCTTCCGGCTGAAATTCCGCCCGGGCCACGGGGAGTCCCAGCAAGGCGACGAGTCCGAGTCTCTGAAGAGTTGAGGTGAATAGGTGACGTTTCATCATGTAGAGATAGGTCCACTAGGTGCGAAACCTTACGCGTCCTCCACATTTCTTTGAGAATATGTCTCTGAAATGCGAAAGGGCTGGAGGCGCCCATGCGCGTCCAGCCCCGAAATGAGACAGAAGACCTACCGTTCAGTCTTCGAGCGCCTTCTTGGCATCGTCACCGAGATCGATCGTGGTTGCTCCGGCGTCTTTGATCTGGATTGTCGTGACGCGTGAGAGATCGCGTTCGTTTCCGTTGAATGCGATGGCTCCCGCCACGCTGGTCTCGAATTTGGTCAGGACACCCTCGCTAACCCAGAAGGTGACCGTGGCCTTCACGCCAGTGGGCTCGGGCCGATCCCCGCCATCATCACCTCCACGACGTCCGCGCCCACCGAAGCTGAGAAGTGAAGTCGCATCTTCTTTGGAAAGTTCAGCGGTATAGGTATCGCCATCCTTCTTGAGTCCCGCACATTTGCCTAACAGTTCTTCAGCCTGGGCAGCGGGGGCTTTGAAATCGCGATAGCGCCGTGCGAATCCACCGCGGCGACGCCGTTCACCACCGTCCCCGGAAGCTTCTTCCTCGACCGCGATCCAACCTTCATCCCGTTTCACGGCAATCTTCTTGCCTTTGATGAGGGTCTCCGTTGTGCGATCGCCAAAGGTCGACTGTAAGTGAACGATCCCACTGGCAGTCTTGCCCATGGTGGGGCCCGAACGCCAACGCCGGCGGCCCTCCTGATCGCCGTTGTCGTCCACGCCAGGGCGCGTCGTTGTGGAGGTCCAGCCATAGCTGCCTTTCTCTGCCAATTGCTTGATGGCAGCCTGCAGGGCGTCTTTGTCCTCGGCAGACGCATAAGCAAGGAGGCCGCTCAGAAGTGCCGCCGTGAGGATGAGTTGTTTCGTCATGCTACAATTACATTAGTGTTGGAATAGCCCCTGAATCGAGATCGCCCGTCTCATCGAAACGGTCAGGGTGCAGCCTCACATGCGTTGTCCGCCAATCGAATCCGCAAACTTAACGCTGATCGTTCAGATTTGTCATCAATACGCGCTCGCGGTACCATGGCGATTGATTATGATCAATTTCGAGTATCTCTATCGCGGACTCTGTGGCATGGCCCAAGCACCCAAGGCGAGCAGCATGGCCGGGCACCTCGGTGCAGCCGTGATCGCTGGGTATTTCTTTGGCGAAGACTACCCACAGCTCGATACCGGTGTCTTCCAAGGCATCGAACGTGACCTTGACCGTATCGCCGGCGGAGAGGAATCCATTTGGTTCGATCCTACAAAAGCTGGGATCTCAGCGGCCGACCTATTCAAGCCACTTCCCAAAGAGGAACCGAAGGCTTCATTAATCAACAGCCTATCACAAGCCTTAGAGGCTAACATCGGCAAAGCGCGACAATCTGGGCACAACGTGATCTTCACCTCAATCGCCATTCGCGCTCTGAAGAGTCACGAAACTTACACGACTCCAAAGCTGGTCCTCGGTATTCGGAAGCTCATTCAGAGCTTTGATCGTCAGCACGCAGGACGGGGCTATTATGGAAAGAAACGAGGGTGGCTTATCGGGAACAAAGCCCCCCTCGCAGACCCCGCCACGACTCCTGATTATGAATCTTTGGACGCCATGGTCGAAACCGTGATCGATCAACTCATCGCCACCGCCGCTGAACGTCGGCGAGGATTCGGAGGTTTATTCCACCTCATCAATCACGCGGCCGCTCTCATCGAGCTTGCCAGGCAAGGATATCAGGAATTGGCGTCCCAAGGACTTCCAGCTCACCGCCAGCATCTACGACTCTATCGAGCGCTTCCCAACCTCGAGGAAGAACTTGGGAAACTGGTGGCCTCTCCGCTAGATCCTCTCGAGGCACCCTATTGGGAGAAGACGGAGTCCGCACAATGGGGAGCCTGGCTCACTCATCGGATCAAGACGCTCTATGGGTTCCACACACTATTGCCATTGATCGACGATGAAGCGAAACGGGTCCGCGCTCTGGAGCAGTTTCGCTTCCTCATGGGCTGACATGGCAGCCTCTATCATCGTTACCGATTTCCATGACCTCAAACCCACAGGCGTGTCACCACCCTCTTGACGTCGGCGAGAATGAGATAAAGCGCGGGCACGAGAATCAGCGTGATGAGGGTCGCAAAGAGGACGCCGAACGCGAGCGAGGTTGCCATGGGAATGAGGAACTGCGCCTGAAGGCTGCGCTCTAACAAGATCGGAATGAGACCGGCAAAGGTGGTCAAGGAAGTGAGAATGATTGGTCGGAAACGTCGACTCCCTGCTGTCCAGGCCGCGTCCAGCACCTTGACCCCATGAGCCGCTTCTTTGTTCACATAATCCACCAGGACAAGACTATCATTCACCACCACACCCGTCAGCGCCACGATACCGAAGAGACTGAGCATGCTAAGGCTCTGACCAGTCACAAAGTGCCCTCCGATGGCACCGATGAGGCCAAACGGGATCACGCTCATGACGATGAAGGGTTGCAGATAGGAACGGAAAGGGATGGCGAGCAATCCATAGATGATCACGAGGGCGATGACACCATTCTTGGAAAGGCTTTCTAACATTTCGGCATTCGCCTTGGCTTCACCTTCCAGACTGGACCGGACCTCCGGGTAACGCTCCAGAATCGCGGGGATGATCGTCTTCTTCAGTTCCGCGTTGAGCTGCTGCACATCAGTGGCCTGCTTGTCCGCGTCCGCCGTGATATTGACGACGCGTTGCTGGTTGACCCGCTTGATCGTGGGATAACTCTCACCAAATTGCAAATCAGCCACTTCGTGAAAGGCCACCGCTCGCCCATCGGGCAGACGGATGCGGAGATTCTCCAGGTCCGCGAGGGAATCGCGTTCATCTCTCGGATAACGCACCATCACCTTGAGTTCATCCCGTCCACGGATGATGCGCTCCGCCTCCGCGCCATAGAACGCCTGACGCACTTGCGACCCTAACTCAACGGCAGTGACACCGAGCGCTTCCGCCTCTGGCTTCACTCGCATCCGTAGTTCCAGTTTCCCGCCGCTGTAGTTGTCCGTGATGTCAAAGACACCCGCATAGGTGCGCAGCTTGCCCACCACATCGGTCCGTGCGGCCAGTAAGTCTCCGAAGGATCCGCCTGACAATTGCACATTGATCGGCTTCTCGTCATTCAGCGCCGCCGTGGAGATCAATTGCATGGATTTGACACCCGGAATAACGCCAATGGCCTCGCGCCACCGGTCCCCTAGCGCCACCGCCGAGAGAGTCCGCTCCTCCGACTTGGTCAGTTCCAGAATGAAGACCGCCCGATTGCTGGAAGCACCGATGGTCTGCTGATTGAATCCCTGATTCCCCCCAAGACTGATGCTAAGGTGCTTCGTAATCCGTCCCACTTGCTCATTCTCCAAATCGACGAGCATGGCCTCGTAGGCGTCCTGAATCTGCTGAGCCGCAATCGTGGTCCGTTCAAGAGAGGTGCCCACTGGCATCTCAAGTTGGATGACAATGAAATCGCTCGGCACGACCGGAAAGGGGATGAACCGTACCCAACCGCCTCCGATGAGCGCCATGGAAATCGCTAGCAAACCGACGAAGAATGCTACCGTCACATAGCGCATGCGCAGTGCCACATCGAGGATGGGCTTGTAGGTCCCTTCCACAAAGCGCTCTAGCGCATCGGCGATCGCGCGCTGGACTCGCAGGATCCACGATTGCGTGGCACCCTCATCTTTGCCCACGCGACAAAAGGTAAGATGATAGGGCAGGACAATCTTTGATTGGATGAGCGACCAGAACAATGTCAGAACGACGATGGCCGCGATCGGTGTGAAGAAATCGCCTGAAGCCCCCGGAACCATGAGTAAGGGGCCGAAGGCCACCATGGTTGTCAGCACGGCAAAGACAACCGGTACTGCCACATACTCCGCGCCCCGAATCGCCGCTTCCGTGCCGTGCCCAACCCGCTGGAACTCCGAGAACACACTCTCTCCCACGACAATGGCATCATCGACCACGATTCCCAACACAAGAATGAAAGCGAAGAGGGAGATGATATTGATCGAGATGCCAAAGAGCGGCATCACAAACAGCGTCCCCAGGAACGAGAAGGGAATGCCCATGGCGACAAAGAAGGCCAGTGACGGCCTTAAGAACAGTGTCAGAACCACCATCACAAGCAAGAAACCTGCGCCCCCATTCACGAGCATCGTCCGCAGCCGTCCGCGAAGATAGAAGGAGCTATCCACGTAGGTGGAGAATTGAAAGGCCTCTGGATACCGCTCGCGCGTCTGGTCGACGAACGCGTTCACTTTGTTAGAGACATCGATCGGTGTTTCCGTACCCACGGCATACACCACGAGAAAGGCCGCAGGAAGGCCATCAAAGAGACTGACACTGCGGTCATCCGTGAATCCATCGCGGATCGTCGCCACGTCCCCTAGCGTAATGCGCGTGCCATCAGGCAGAGATCGCAGGACGATCTTCTCAAATTCGTGTCCTTCATACGCTTGCTGCTTCACGCGGAGCAAGATCTCGCTCGACCGTGTCTTGACAGATCCTCCCGGGATGTCTTCAGAGCTGCGCCGGACGGCATTCGCCACTTCTTCAAACGTGAGCCCCTGGCGCCGCAAAGTCTCCTCACTCACTTCGATCGCCAACTCCAAATCTGGAAGGCCATCGATCTTCACCTGGGATATGCCTGGCACCCGCAGCAGCTCATCGCGCGCCTGTGCCGCCACCCGTCGAAGCGTGAGCTGATCGGTGTCTGCCTCGATGGCAATCCGAATGATCTCCTCTGCCAGTACCAACTCTTCCACCGTCGGTCGTTCGGCTTCGTTAGGAAATGTGAGGATCGCATCCACGCGCGTCTTCACGTTCTCCTTCAACTTGTCTAACGGATAGTTGCGCTCTGCCTCCAGAAAGACGGAGGCGATGCCTTCCTGGGCTTCTGAACGCAGTTCCTTGATCCCTTCAAGGCCTTGCACAGCCTCTTCCACCGGCAGCACCAGCGCTCGCTCCACCTCCTCCGGAGCCGCCCCTGGATAGAGAATGGACACGACCACTGTGCGGAGATCCACTTTAGGAAACATCCTCACATTGACCGATTGAATACCCACAACCCCGCCCGCGAGGATCAGCAACATCAACAGATTGGCAGCAACGCCATTGCGAACAAACCACGCAATCACAATCCCTGCACGCGTTGAATGAGTGCCCCTTTAGCAGGCTCTTGAGTCACCGGCTGCACTCGCATGCCTTCCGCGTAGAAGTTCAATCGTGTCACACTAACCATATCCCCATCCGCCAATCCCTCGGTAATCAAGACTCGGACGCTCTCACGACGAGCCACGTTCACCTCACGAATAGCGATCACCTGATCCTTGATCACAAGAACACGATCATCCGGCAAAAGCGCCTCCCTCGGCAACTCAATGGCTCGTTCCAACATCCGCCCAGGCACCGTCACTTCGACAAATTGGCCAATCTGCAAGGGGGGTGCAGAACGCTCGTTCTCGAAGCCATACGGATCCTCGACACGCACAATCACATTCACAAAGCGATTCTGCGGATCGATGAGTCCCGTGGAACGATCAACATACCCTTCCCAAACAGCGGCCTCTTTCCCTCCCACCTTTCCCGAGATCGTCACCTTGAGACGACTGTCAGGCGAGCGCGATTCGCCAAGGGCTGGCAGATCGAGAAACCACGCATCCTCGCTCGGTAGCGGGACGACCACTTCCGCATAGTCGATGGCATAAATGTCAGCCAACACGGAACCAAGCGCCGACACACTCTGCCCCACATCGGCCATCTTAGCCCGTATACGGCCTGTGTAAGGGGCGAGAATCTCCGTCTGCGACAAATCATGACGTGCTGCCTTCAGAGTCGCCTCTGCCGCCTTCACATCCGCCTGCGCCTTTGCTAGTTGAGGCGCATTTGCCGCCAATCCTTGGGGTTCACCTTTACCCAAGCGCTTCCAATCACGGCGATTCCGCTTCGCCAAGGCTTCTTCGCGTTCCAACGCCAAGCGCGCCGTGGCCAGTTGCGACTCCGCCGTCGCTACTTGGGTCTCATACCGAATAGGGTCAATGCGCAGCAGGCGATCACCCTCACGAAAGAACCCACCCTCCTCGAACGCCGCACTGACCTCAACGATCTGGCCCGACACCTGCGGCGTCAGCTGTGTGGTAGTGCGTGCGCGCACGGTTCCGTTCGCCCGGATGGTCACGGGAATATCCGCCACCGCCACCTTCACCACACGCACGGCAGGAATCACCGGATCAGGCGTCACCAATTCCGGCTGCTTCCGTAGATGGACGAGAAGAGAACTCACTCCTCCTAACAGAAGCAACGTCAGAACTGTCAGGGCAAAGTGCTTACGCTTGGTCACCGCGAACCATCGACGATTCCCTTCAACCGTCAAGGTCAGGGCGAACGCGGTGTCAGCCGGACCCTGTAAAACGCGTTCGGCAGCGCAGACACGTGGAGGAAGCTCCGGGAAACCACCATTTCCGATTCATCACCGATGGGCTGAATCTGCAAGGTCTCGACATTGGACAAGGCTTCCCAAGCATCGCCATCGATCGAGGATTCGATTGCAAAGTGATAGAAGTTCGGTGCCGCCAAATGCCGCTCATAGGTGATCAAAGGATGGTCCTCATCATCCAGAGTGATCGCAACAGGAAGCGTGTGATTCGTGAACAAGGGAGCCGTGGCGAACGCGAATTCGATATTGTTAGCCAAGGCATCCGTGTCCGGGTCCGCCGAAGCCTGCACGTTCTCGGGAGGCATCCCAAATGCATTCATCTCCCAAGAATCCTGCACGAGATCACCATCCGCGTCTTCAGGTGCCGGTGGAGCCTTGGGCTCCCCTTCCGTCGCCTTCACATGAAGGTGACCACTGGTGATCGGAGAGAATACACCACTGTCAGTGAAGATGCTGATCGTGAGTGTCGAGATTTCGCCATCGAGTGTGTTCTGCACTTGAATCTCATTGGCGCTCGCCATGCCTCCTTGCACGAAGGCAGCCTTCAACACCCGTTGAATACGCTGGGCGCAATCTTCGGCAGATCCGTTGAGCGTGAAACAAAGCTCCGGAGCATACGAATCCAACTGCACGAGTTCGGTGCTGGCCGTGAACGAGATGGAAACCGTGGCATTGTCAGGCCACGCCTCATCTAGCTTGAGTTCCAAACTGCCGTCCTTCATTTCCGCCGCCATGAATACTTGAGCGCCCTGTCCCAAGGCCGGCTGCAAGATGTTAGGCGCAGAAGCCGCGGGAATCCCACGTCCGCGCCACACCCAGATGCCTTGAGCCTGGATGACATCAGGAAAGCCGAGCGCCACCGGCCGGGTCGCTCCAATTCCCCGAGCAATCATCGCCCGCAGCGGTTGCGCCGTTGGAATCCGACCGACCACGCGCCCTATCAAGGTATTCCCATCTTCACTCAGAGAAAGAGGGCGCACAGGGATGGTCATGCCACTGCCATCCTCAGAGGCTAACACAATGCAGAGATCATCGAGCCGTCTGCCGAAATTGCCTCCTTCAATGGTGATCAATCCCCCCTCCATGACGGTGCCAGAGGTGGCCACGATCTCAGGCGACGGCACAGGCCGCATCGCACAAAGGTCTACTTTGCCCATGCGGACTGGCGACCCGAAATCGATGACAAGGTCAACCGCTCTGTCAGGGCGTGGAGCGGTGATTACCTGCAGGCCATTCGGCGAAGCTAGCCCTCGCTCTAGCAAGGCCACCCGTAGCATCCGCGCCAAAGCATTGGCGAACGCTTGCGGATCCAGGTCCTCTTGAAGGCGCACCTGAGGGAAATGCAAGGCCCGCTTCCGGTTGTCTTCCGTCGCCACGATGAGATCGAGTTCTAACAAAGTGTCCGCCTGCCAAGTAGCCGTTCCCAGATTCACCACCAGTTGCCGAGCCGCGTTGATCGTACTGAAGAATCGCGACTCTTGCTCACGCAACTCAGGATCTGGCAGACGCGCACGATAAGCGAGGGCCTCAGGGATGGATTCGTCGCTGCGAAAACTCCGCACGGATAGTTCCGCCACAAGAGGACCCGCACTTGCGAAGGGAGCGATGATGCCCTGCCCGCTCACAATCACAACACCATCCGTCGTGACGTTGGGAGGATGTTTGCCCACGCGCACGACCGCGCGACCAGTCGTGGTCTCCTGCACATGCAAGGAGATGGGCCGATCGTCGTCATGTACCAGAAAAGCGCAGGTGCACTCGGGTGGCCCGATGTCCGACCCTAACAGACCACGCACACCATCTTCGGCAAGCGCCAGGAAAGGCGGGGGCTGAAGTTTGGCAAAGACCACAGGCGCAGGCTCTTCGGGTTCTTGTGGCTGCTCGTCTTCCTTCGTCTCTGGTAGCAGTTCGAAGGCGAAATCCTCCACCGCAATGATCTCAAAAGCTCCGGGCACGCGGATGGTTTCGGGCCGCACGATGGTTCGCGTGTCCAGGGCATACCAATCCCCTTCTTCGGAGAGGACGTAGCGCGCCCCGGTCACGGGATTGCCGAAGGCATCCGTCTTGAGATCGACAAAGGCGGTGGGCTGGTCGGGTCGCGGCGCCTCCACTCGGCGAGTGATCTCTTCTTTGGGCAAGCGATGAAAGACTGCCTTCAATGGCATCTCCGCTAGGGTCAGGGCATCATCGAAGACGCGATTGAACACATTCACTCCAGCCCGCACGTCAAAGCGGGCAGGCTCGGTACGGGGAACCCCTTCGATGACGAAGGCGCCACCCGGTGCCGCCTTTCCTAACTCGATCAAAACTCCACTGGTGTAGGCCCATCGGAAATCGTCGGCACCGCGCCCGGTATCGGCATCAAACCACTCGGAAGTCTGGGGACGTGGAGAATCCCCAGCATAAGCGAAACGCCGCCACTGGTTCTCCACGTGCACCCACACCATCACCCCTTCCGTGAAGAGCTTGGTGGCTTGGCTAAAGACTTCGGGAAGCGTTAGGATCTCATTCGGCACCCCACGAATGTTAGGGAATCGCGTGATAGGAATCGCATTGCGCCCCGGACCGAGCACCACTTCCTGAGGTCCCACCGGCGGGCTAGCGGACGTTTCTTCGTCTCCGATCTGAAAGGCAAATGCCTTCAAGGCGTGGATCCCAAAGGTGCCCGGCACCATCACCACACGAGCGTCCACCCGCCGACGACTCTCCACCGCATACCAAATACCATTCTCAGCCAAGACGTAGCGCGCCTCGGTGACGGGATGGAAGAACCAATCCACCTCCAACTGTTCCAACGGTGGCCCCTCTGCTGGCGAGCCATCGGGATTGCGTGGAAAGATCTGTTCCAAAGGCACGCGATGGAAATGAGCTTCCAAACCCAGATCAGCCAAGGCTAAACGCCGATCAGTCACGCGATTGAAGTGGTTCTCTCCCGCTTGGGCGACGAAGTCGTGAGGCTCACTCCGCTCGACACCTGGCAGGGTGATGGCCAGCGGTTCGGCGCGCTGGAGTTCCATGAGAATGCCATTCTGATAGGGCCAGCGATACCCTGACACATTGACATTACCTGTATCCACATCCATCCACTGACGACCATCGGCAGCCCCGGGCACTTCTGTATAGGCGAAACGTCGCCATTGGCGTTCCTCCCAAATCCAGATGACGACGTCTCGGAACCGGTCGGCAGCCTCACGGACACCAAAGAATTCGCCCAGTGTCAGGGTCTCTGTGTCAGGCGTTGGAAAGCGCGTGATCGCGACCGCGTTGAGCCCGGGACGAAGCACCAGCTGCTGTGGCTCAGTTTCCTGCAGCGCAGGGGATTCGGCTCCGGCGTGCGCGAGCCAAGCGCCCAAGGTGAGAACAAAGATGAAGGCGAGTTTCATGGAATTGATAGGGGTGTGGTCTTCCAAATCTCAACGTTACCCGAATGATAACCTAACAAGGTGGCTCCATTGGCACTAAAGGCAAGGTGTTCCCAGAGATGGTTGCCCAGGTTCAGGAGAACGTCGCCCGTGGGCACGTGCCACAAGCGAAGCTCTCCTTCCGTATGAACCGCTGCCATGGTGCGCCCATCTGGACTCAAGACATACTGCGCCACAGGCGACCCCTCACCGAAGCGGTAGTGATCCATTCCCCCAGCATGTGCAATGTGTATGGTCGTTTCTTCCATCATGGAACAAAACGCATTCGCGTGTCCAAAGATACGGACCTTCTCCCCTGCCCATGGAGCCTTGGAGGTCTGAAGGCTGCCTGGAGCCCGCAAGTCCACGACCACCTGCCGCCCATCCTTGAGCAGGAGATGCCAATGACTGCCCACAACTGCAGAATCCTGCCATTGCGACAACGATGGGAAGTTTCCATGCGTGGCTTGAAGCGTGACCGCGTCCCGCGTCGCCAGATAGATCCGAAGCTCATCTTGTGTGATTCCAACCGCCCCGATGTGGCAAGCGTTGGAATCAAGCACGGCCACCGCTTGCAAGGCCATCCCATCGGGCACCTCTGGCAAGGCAATTCCCCCCATGTCCTCCACGGAAACGAATAGAAATCGCGATGGCTGGGAGGTGGTGAGACAAGCAAAGTGCCTGCCATCAGAGGCCAAGCCGAATGGCGGATGATATCTCGCTGAAGAGCTCTCTCCGCGGATCTCCCAGGCGCGCACGACACCGTCTCCGTCCGCAGCGGCCACCCAGTGTTCTGACAGATGTCCCAAGAAACTCGTGATGGCATGGATACCACCCTGATGCTGCCTCTCCATGACAACGGCGCCCGGCGCCGAGCGATTGCGAGCGATGACCTTTCCTGTAGAATCGCCCAGCAACAATAGGCGTCCGTTAGGGCTAAAGCAGAGACGCGCTCCGGAGGTAGGTGCCGCCCGACTGAAGACATCTTTCTTGAAGAAGACATCCCCTTCCCATTGCCAAATCTCAATCGTGGCGCGGTAACAGAAGGCGATGCGATACTTGGTGGCATTCTGTGAGCGGGGCGAAACGGCCACATCGAGCAACGTGTCAGAAAGCCGGAAGCGTTCACGCCCGGCGGTCCACGGGGCTTCCCAGGTGAGCACTGGATCACCTGCACGTCCTGACGTCGTCACAAAGACCGTAGGCCGCTCTCCCGGAGCCGACGCGAGAAAGCCGTCGGCATGGGCCGCCAAGGCACGTGCGAGAGTCCCCTGGCGCGGTGGCTGCGTGGGCAGAATCAACCGCGGATCCTCATCGGATTCTCCAGCGAGGAGAAAGGCATTCCCCCCCCGAAAGGCCGTGGCTGGAGGCGGGGCGAATGCAAAGCCCTCCGCAAGCTGGCCGCTGTCGAGGTCCCAACGCTTCACCTGACCATTTCTCTGCTGAATGAGGAGGCGACCCAACCCATCGGGATCCTGACAAAGCGCGTGCGCATTGCCCTCACCAAGGTTGACCGAATGATAGTCTGGAAAACTCAAATGATGCAGCCAATGCCATGCGAATTCGCGAAGCGCTTCTGGCTGAGCGATCAGAACAGCCCGCGCTTCCTCCGGACGTCCTCCACTGAGGAGTTGATCGGCACGGTGAATCCCTTCCACATAGGCCTCACGCGCGCGGGTCGACGCCGCCTGATCATGCCGCCAACTGAGTCCCGCTACGACAGCCACCGCGATGAGTGTCGTGGCAATCAGTCCCGCGATCGCAGGCTTCCGTCGCACCCACTTCGATACCTTCCGCAAGGGGCCTGACGGTTTCGCCACAATGGGACGCCCATCCAACCAACGCTCCAAATCTTCCGCCAAGGCTTCCGCTGAGGCATAGCGATCCCCGGGTGCCTTTTCCAGGCAGCACAAAGTGATCGTCTCCAGGTCCACGTCCAGGCGCGGCTGCCATTTCCTCGGCGGGACGGGTTCTTTGGTGAGGGTTTCTTGTAAGAGAGCCATGGGAGAAGGCCCATCAAAGGGCAGCTTTCCCGTGAAACTCTGATAGAGCATCACGCCGATCGCATAGACGTCTGTAGCCGGCGTCAGGTCGTGGTTCATCCCTTCCGCTTGCTCTGGTGACATGTAGGCGGGCGAGCCTAACAATTGCCCACTCGCGGTGAGATGCGTGTCCTCGGTCACGCGTTTGGCCAAACCGAAATCACTGATCTGCGGCTCGCCTCGCTGATCGATGAGGATATTGGCAGGCTTGAGATCCCGATGAAGGATGCCCTGAGTATGCGCGTGATGGACGGCGCGGGCGACCTTGATCATGAAACGCACCATCGCCGTTTGCCGTTCGCGCAATGCCCCCGACCGGCTCGCACTGCTATCCGTCAGGAGGTCACGCTCGAACTGATCTGCCAGGCTGCCTCCCGTGACGAGCCGCATGCTGAAGAAGTACTGCCCGTCATCCTCACCCACTTCGTAAATGGGGACAATGTTGGGATGATCCAATTCACCCGCTGCACGAGCCTCCATGAGAAAGCGCTCTTTATCCGTTGTGCTCGCCAGTTTCCCCTCCGCCACGAGCTTGAGCGCCACGAGTCGATCAAGTTGGCGTTGACGGGCGCGATAGACCACGCCCATCGCTCCCGCGGCGATCCTCTCAAGAATCTCATAGTCACCAATGGTGCCCAAGCCTTCCGCAGGCGCCTCGTCGTCAGCCAGCAAGTCATCATCCCGCGTGTCAAAGTCGAGCATCACTGCCATGACGCACTTTGGGCAAAGGCCCTCCGTCGCCGCTGCCTGCATGGGGCCGCCACACACCGGACAGGCCGCCGCGTCCTCAGATTCGCTCATCGGAGCACCCTACCCTCCACCCAGCGCATTGAGCAAATGCCGCACTTCTTCGTCCACCTCACTTGGCTGACTCACAGTGAGGGCGACCTCCGCACGAAAGATCTCGCCATAACGTTTGCGCATCCGATGAACCGTCGCCTTGAGAGCATTCTCAGACGTGCCCAGATCAGAGGCCATGTCCGCAAAGGGCACACTTCCTTTCGCGCCTAACAAATAGATCTTGAGCTTCTCAAACGGCTTCCCCTGATTCTCCCATTCCGTCTTCAAACGTTGAATGGCACGCCCAACGAGGGTCTGAGCCCACTGACGTTCATACAATTGATCCGGCGTGACCGTGTCTTCCGGTTCGCAGCGGTAGCGGCCTTCAGGATCCTGCTCATCGATCGAGAGGATCACGTGCCCGCCTCCACGTTTCTGCGCGTTGGCCCGACGCCACTCCGTTGTGATGAGATTCTTGAAGGTCGCGAGGAGAAAACTACGGAATTTGCCTTTGCTAGGATGCACCGAATCGAGAAACTGCTTCTCGAGCAGTTGCACAAAGAACTGCTGGGTCAGGTCCTGAGCTTCCTCCGGCGAAATCCCCGATCGCCGCGCGAAAGCATATAGAGGATACCAGTAAGCACGACACAGCTCTTCCAAGGCCGCATCCGCCGCCTGGTTGCTGCCCTCTTTCGCCTCCAAGACGAGGCTCCAGTGCGTCGTCGCAAACTTAGCCCCCGCAGGAGAGATACTGTCGCCGTAGTCAGCCATCACAAGGTCATGAGGCTCAGAGCATAACCGGCCAGGGAACGGACCACAACCTCACCGAGTAGGCAGAATCGATCTTTCTTGAGAATCCCTATTGATAACTCGTTTAAATATGATAATTATTATAAACCCAATGAACCAGTCCAACACCGGCATGCTTCTCCTTCTGGTGGTGACATCCGCCCTCACGGCGATGGTGTCGGGGCAGGTGGATACTGTCCGCTGGGTAAATCATCGAGGATCCCTCGCCAAACCCGGCTACACGAGCGGCGCCGCGCACCATTCCGTGGCCTCGGATGCTGGCAGCAATCGCCTCACCTTCACCCTGAGACACCTGGGAACCTCGAGGCAGCTCTCCACCTACTCGAAATGGGAGGTGAATCGTTGGGGGGATCCCTTCGCCGAGGCGCACCAGGGCGGATCCTGGCGAGTAGCCTCCAATCAGGCGAACGCCGTCGTCCTCGGTCTTTGGGGTGATTGGGGTTGGGATGGGGCTGCCCTCGCCTCTCGCCCGCAACCAGGCGACACCACTCGCTATGAACTCACCATTGCCTTTGACCAGCCAGTTTCCGATCTAACCCTTCCTCTTTGCGGGATCAATGCCCTCTTCGAAGCCGGGCGCTACAATAATGCTGATCAGCTAGAGATCGAAAGTTTCAATGGGCAAAGGCCAGGCCCAACCATGACCTACCATCACATGGGGAACAGCATTCTCGCGCAGGGCGCGAGCATCGAAGGCGACACCAGCCGCCCTCACCACGACCCCACAAGCAACGACACCGCGGTGACGCTGAGGAGTGATGGTCCCCTCGATCAACTCATCATTCGTTTCACCAATCGCGCCCTCCGTACGGCTTCCGGCGACTTTGCCGATGGCAAGCAACCCTGGGCATTCTCTCTGGGCGACCTCTCATTCGCAACCCAACCGCGCGAAGAATCGCTGCAACCCACGGCGATTCGTTGGCATCAACGTCAGGGCACACTCTTCAAAGAAGGCTACAATCCTGACACCGCCACCTACCAAGCTCCTTCCGAGGACGGCCTGGTCGACATGACCCTATCACTCGAACACAATCACACCACTCCAGGACTGACAACATACTCTAAATGGGAGATTGATCGCTGGGGAGATCCCTCGGGACAACACTACGCCGAAGGCTCCTGGCAGGTCGTCACATCCGCAGTCAATGACGTCGTGTTAGGACTCTGGGGCTACTGGGGAGGTCCCGGCGAAACGGTTGCCCTGGGAGACACCACATCATACCGGCTCGTCCTCACATTCAATCATCCTGTCTCGAATCTAGAGTTTCCACTCTACGGCATCAATGGATTTCTCAAACCTAGCGCTGGATTCAATTCAGGTGACGAGCTGAGCGTGCAAGGCGCTCTGGAACACACGCCGGTGGCCTACACCTTCGCCGAGACGGGCCCGGCGATGACACGCGTTGCCAACGGCTTGGTGGGCAACTACGCACATCAGATTGACGATGGCATCTCAGGACAACACATGAGCCAAGACGGCGCCGTCCGCGTGCATTTCCAAGATCCCGTGGACCGCGTCGTCCTCACACTTATCAATCGTGCGGGGCACCTTCATCCTGCATCCTTTCAGAATGGCCTGCAAACGTGGTCCATGTCTCTAGGTGATCTCACCTTCCAACACAACGCTCCTCACCCTACCAATCTTGCCAGAATTCAGGGGGTGCACATCAGTCAATCATCCACCTTGCAGCCACACACCGGGGCACACCTGCTCACGGATGGCCTCGCCAACGGCAATCTCTGGGATCGCGGTGTCAGTCATACGTCGGTGGAAACGCAACCCTGGATCACTATCGACCTTGGTGCCATCCGCTCCTTGGACGCCATCAAACTCTGGCACCGGACAGACACTCTCGCACAAATGCCAGACGATCTCGTCCTCTTCCTGTCATCACACCCCTTCACCACCACAGACGTTTCTCTCACCGCCACCCAATCGGGGGTCGTCACGAAACGTGATCTCGGATTGATGGGAGACGCCACCACCATCCCCCTTCAGGTCGCGGCCCGCTACATTCGGCTCCAACGAGAAGGCACGGGAGCACTTAGCTTTGCCGAAATCGAACTCATCGGCCCATCGAGTCCAGCCGTCCCTGTCGTTGTGTCAACGACAACATCCGATCCTAATCTCCAGCCGAATGATCCTTCACCCAATCCATTGTTAGATCAGTTGGGCGCGCTCGCCCTCGATACCGCAACCTTTCCCGCCGGACTCGACATCGTTCCCGGCCAAGCAGGCGGCTTCGACCTTCTCTTCGAACGCGCCCTGCTTGGTAGCGACGCCGTGACGCACACCATCGAGCTCAGTTCTAATCTGGTCGATTGGCAACCACACGCCTTCGCCTTCGGATCGCATCCACTAGTACACGTGATCGGGATCGACCAACGCATCCCGGCTCTGCGCGAGCGTGGGTTTGCCCGCTTGCGGATCACGGCGGGCTCTGAGATGACGCACACGGGAGCCGTCGGCTGGTATCGAACCGCCCTTCGAGAGGGCTACCAGACACATGGTATCAGCCTCACGCGTGCCCCCGTTGCCGTGGGACAGATCGTTGCCGTGGCCGAAGACGGCGGCTTCGTCCTCGAAATGGAAACTGGTGCACCGATTCCCCATACCTCTGCCTATGTGGAAGTGGTGGCCGGGCCATTGGAAGGCCACCGCTTTGATCTCAAGCGTGCTGAAATTCGCAACGAGCGTTGGCACATCCACACGGACCTCGTCCACAGCACCCTGCCCATTCTCAATGACGACATTCTTGGCGCACCGATCGTCGTCCGTCCCCATTGGACCCTATCACAAGCCTATACCATCCCCGCCATGCGCCCGGGCCGTGAAGCCGCCTTGGCAGGCCAAGTACTGTGCTTCCGTGAGGATCACTACGAATCCTTCTACCGCGTCGCTGCCCCGACGGGTCCCTACTGGGTGCGCGCGGGCGATGATCGATTGGAGGATGCGGGCCAACGAATTCTCCGCCCGGGAGAAGGTGTCTTCCTCGCCCTTCCTCCCGATGTCTCGGGCGAATGCGCCATCGCCGGTCATGTCCGTGCTCATCGTTTCCACCAACCATTGACCGCCGGGCATCATCTGCTCGCTCAACCCTTTCCCGTCACTCAATCCCCGTTTGAACGTGAGCTCAACCGGGCGCGCGGCTTCGAGCCTGCGCTCGATCCGACACAGGCCGATGTGATTCAGCGGTGGCTAGGCGACTTGGCTACAGAGGTGGAAGCCTTTGACAGCTACTTCTACTTCCGCGCCAATCCCTCCACTGCCTATTGGGTCAAAGAAGCGGACACCCTGCTCACGCCACATAGCCTCGCTCCGCTCTTCGTCCACGACCGAGCCGTGTTTCTGCAAGTGCGAGAAGATCGCCCTGACTATCATCTCAACAACCTTCGATAGCGCCTAACGAAATAAGATTGAATTCAAACTTGATTCCCCGCGTCACTGTGTTAAGCTTGGCGCACCACAAAAACACGAAACAATGCTTTCAAGAAACAACATACCAAACACCAACTCCCAGCAAGGAGTGGATCCGTTGAGTCGGATGCCGCATATTGCGCAAGTTGGTTGTGCCCTTGAGGGTCTCCGTTGGTATGAAGATTTTGAGGGTAAACTGACAGCGGTAAGGAGGTTCATGTAAGTAGTTCTTCAATAGAACGTTATGTGAACCCTGCTTACCGGAAGGTAACAGGGTTTTTTCATGTCCATCGCTCGGTCGATGCGACCCTCAACTCCGAGATCTACGCTTCACCCAACCCACATTTTAACCAATTTGACATAGCCACAAACGAAGAAGCCCGCTAGCAGCGGCAACTGCTAGCGGGCGGAGAGGCAAACCGATCGATAATGACTATCGATGCGATCAGGACTCAAGTCTGGCGACTAGAACCTAGCACCGCATCTTTCATAGTCAAGGCACCTTGGTGCCTCGTTCCCTAACGGAACACAATCATCGCTTTCCTCTCATTTCTTCAAATCATGGCGAAATGAGAGGCTTCCCCCTGGGAGGTGTGCCGGAAACACCGAAACGTCCGTCGAGAAATCCTGCGGCTGTCCATCATGGGCAACGGTGTTCGTTCTTTATCTCTAAGTGAAAGTAGAGTGAAGGGCGGGCGCGACCCCACCGGCATGGCGAGGTCCGTCCGCCCTTCCATTCATTTTACCTAACCAACAAGCTCAGCCTACATTGGCAGAGCTTGTCTTCTTCTTTCATGCATGCCGCGCACCAGCCTGTGCACTCTGGTCTCCAAAACCGGATGCTCTCGGGGCAGCACCGAGGCGGCATGCCAAACCTTTAACCCACTTTGATCTAACGATCATGGTGGCCTGGCATCACCAGATACCACACCTGTCGCAAGGCAGGGAAAGGAAACAACGTGCTCTGACGTTGTTCGCCTCTGAAACCTCGTTTCCGGGGACACCCAGGCAAACCCAGTCCTGTAAGCGTCGACGCCCTGTTCGGGATCGGCGCTATGTTGGAAGATGGGAGACGCTCCCGCCGCGGATGGCAAATGCTCACGCGGCGGTCGGGGGTAGCACCCTGAAGACTCTCCACGCCAAACATCGACAACCGAGGACCAAGGGCAGTCATGCAGTGCGAGGCGTTGCCGCCAAGAGCCGCATGGCAGTTGATCGGTAAGAGCGGAAACGGCTTCCAAGCCATCACGTTTCCGCTCAAGTCGCGTAAACCGTTCGAGACCTGCCAGCAACAGGCCGGACAAGAGGCGTGTGGCATTCCGTGATCCAAACGATCATGGACCCACCGGACGTGCACGTCTCTCTCAGAAGCGCCAACTGCACATTGGTCTAACGCAAAGACGCGTCCACGATCATGACGAGAAATGGCTTAATGCCTGGGCACTCACGGGTGCAATCAGGTGGCAAGGGAGCCCGCAAAGCTCCTGAGCCTCGACGTCACGCCGCACGGTGGGGTAGCCCCCCTTCATGGCCCGCGAGGGTCGACGGTAGGCCGACCGTTGAGTAGTCATGATCGCATGGGAGACTCGCCACTCCCGAAAAACAAAGGCAGTCATGTCGTGAGACGTGGTGTGGGCTCCGGCCCTGCCACGTGGAAGAGTTGGCAACGCGAGGCCCGCAAGCCTCCGCGGTAATCCAACGCACGTCGCGATCGAAACGGGTGGCCTTCTCAACCCGTTC
The DNA here is from genome assembly GCA_030425385.1 of Verrucomicrobiia bacterium. Lineage (GTDB taxonomy): Bacteria > Verrucomicrobiota > Verrucomicrobiia > Verrucomicrobiales > DEV007 > JAACDM01. The sequence continues at coordinate 43,569 of JAUIAH010000028.1, forward strand.
TAACACAAGCGTGTCGAGGTCGAAGTAGACGAGATGCGTGCCTTGGAAGCACGAGAAAGCAGGTGCGAGTCCTGCCGACGCGACCAATTTCCTGTGGGATAAGTGTTGGTACTTGTCTCGGTCTCATAAGCCGAGGTTCGAGGGTTCGATTCCCTCTCCCGCAACCATTACATTGCGCAATTCCAGTTGGCGGAGCGCCCGCAAATCACTCGGCGAATGACGCCCCTAGAGCAGCACTGCTGCTCAAATCCCAATCATCATTCATCATTCATCAATGCCTAGTCTCCTGTGGTGAAACAGTATCACACGGCCCTGTTAAGGCCTGAGTTCTTGGTGCGAATCCAAGTGGGAGAGCCATTTCATCGCCACAACGATAGAGCCGGGAGGGTAAGCCGAGAATCATAGGTCTATCGGCAACTGTCTTGAAAACAGTCGGTCCTTCAACGGGTGTGCAGGTTCGAGTCCTGTCCCTCCCGCCAACATCCTTTCCATGGTCGCATAGCTCACGTAGGAGAGCGCTAGCCTGAAGAGCTTGAGGGCAGGGTGCAACTCCCTAGCGGCCACCAATCTCCTTTCCTTTCTTGCCCTGTAGCTCAAAAGCAGAGCACCCGGCCGATAACCGGAAGACCTCGGAGCGTTACCGAGCAGGGCGACCACACTTCTAACAGAGGTCCATTGGTGTAATAGCAACATGCCTGTCTGTCGAACAGGAGCCACCGGAGCATAACCGGTATGGACCGCCATCTCATTTCAATTGTCCTCGTGGTGTAACAGAAGCATGACTCTGTGCGAAGGAGTCGGATCAGGTGCAAATCCTGGCGAGGATACCATATGCTGGCCATGATGTAAGAGTCGCATTACGCCCTGTGAAGGCGTCCGTACGGGTGCAAATCCCGTTGGCCAGCCCACTTTCATGCCTCTCGACCGAGCAAGTGAACGGCCTGGATTGCAAATCCATGGTCGGTGGGAGCATTACCCACGAGAGGCTCACTTCTATCTAGCAAACGTACCATTCGTCCAACAGCAAGATGCCTGGCTTCCACCCAGGAGACGCCGGGGCAGCACCGGCATGGTACACCAGTTTCAACCAACAGCCGCCGTCGCAAGGAAGGCAGATGTCTCTGGGAAGGGGAATCATCACATCTGTCAGCAAATCGTCTTGAGGATGGTCATGGTTCAAAGACGGCGGCGGCTGACGGGCCGAGACCGGATTCCCCACAAGCGGAATCCTGCCAGCATTCAAAACGGGGGATTAGTTCAATAGAAGAACACCTGTCTTACAAACAGGAGGCGGTGGAGCATAACCACCATTCCCTACGCCTTTTCGAGATTCACGCGGCATTCGTTCAATAGTAGGATACGGGTATGCCAAGCCTGAGACCCCGGAGCGTTACCGGGATGCCGCACCACATTCCATACGAGGTGCTCCCACAGCGGCCTTCTAAGCCGCCGACATCAAACCGTGGGCAGGAAGTCAGGAGGTTCGAGTCCTCCACCTCGTGCCAACGCATCACTTAAATCAAATTTCCACGCTTCTGTAGCTCAACGGACGAGAGCGTCTGGCTTCGAACCAGAAGGTTGTAGGTTCGAATCCTACCAGAAGTGCCAGTCACCGAAGCATCAACTTTCCAATTCCTCCGTGGCCGAGAAAGAAAGGCACTCCTCTCGTAAAGGAGCCCATGCCGGTGCAACGCCGGCCGGAGGATCCACTTTAAACGTCGCTCGCGTAGCCCAATAGCAGAGGCCACCGACTTAAAATCGGTTCAGTGCGGGTGCAACTCCCGCCGCGAGCAGCAAACGGCCATGTAGCCCAACCAGCAGAGGCGCCGGTCTTAGAAACCGGAGGTTGTGGGTGCAAATCCCACCATGGCTACCACTTTCCTTGGATCACGCTTCCAACTCAGCCCCATCAGGGCGATCAGCCATCGACGGCCGTTTCCCGGCAAGGGAAAGGAGGGTCTGCACGCCAAAGTAAGCTCCAATGAGCATCAAAAGCGGAACAAACACGACACTTAGGAAGACTGTGATATCTATGAAAAGCTGTTTAATTTCGGGATGCATGACTATCGATTGGGAGGATCACTGTCTAAGAGCACGATGATGGCATGAAAGTCACGTACTTTTGTAGTTATTCTCATACAAGCTCTCGCGTGTTCCGAAAAGTTTAGAGGGGCGCCCATGTTCCAAAGGGGCGATGCTGCCTTGCAAGCAGCGTGTGGCGGGTGCAAGTCCCGTGGCGTCCACCAATCGCAGACCCGCTCATTTCGGGAGTCTTAACCGGGCAAGCGTACCGGCATCGTCTGCTAAGCGAATGGTCCCACCCATCGTGGGATGGGGTGCAAGTCCTCAGGACTCCGCCAATTTAACTCAGGCTCGTAGCTCAAACAGTGGAGCAGCGGTCTTTTAATCCGCTGGGTGAGAGTGCAAGTCTCTCCGAGCCTACCACTTTCCGCAATTGCTTGGAAGCTTGGAGTCCCCTGTGGCAGAAATAGTAATGCGCCGGCCTTTGAAGCCGGAGTGTGTGGGTGCAAGTCCCTCCGGGGGTGCCACTTTGTCAGTCCCTGTAGTGTAGTGGCCAGCACGACAGACTTTCGATCTGTAGTCGCGGGTTCGATTCCCGCCAGGGATGCCACATTTCCAATGAGTCAATGGATGATCGATGATGCCCTCTTCGATCATGTGATCTCGCATTGGTCCGGGTCGTTCAATAGTGAGGACGTCGGTCTCTGAAACCGAAGATGATGGTGCAACTCCATCCCCGGATGCCACTCAAGAACAAAGGTCCGTAGCTCAACAGTGAGAGCAACCGCCTCTTAAGCGGAAGGTTGCGGGTGCGAATCCCGCCGGGCCCACCAGTTTCATAGCGCCCGGCGCCTCAGATATCCCCAAAGCCATCTGTGTCTTCGGTGACATCTGTGGTCCACCGGAACGCTTTGATCGCACATGGCCATCATCAATCCCCCCATTCTAACACATCAACTCGAAAGGAGGCTCTTTCCTCATGCACCCTAACAACACACTCTCTCCCGAATCTCTTGGTCCAGCCGAGAAACTCCTGGATTTGATCATCAACTTTCCTGATCACCTCTGGCACCACCGCCCCGGCGTGATCGTTGAGGGCAAATGGCGCGCGGCTCGCCCAGAAGAGATTCGCACGTTTCGAACGCAGGGACGTCTCCGCGCGGGAACGTTTCGGCCGCCTGGCCCTAACACCGAAGCCATCGAGCAGGTATACGCGACGCTTGGCGACATCTGGCAAACGAACAACGATCTGGCAGCCCGCTTAGCTTCCTATGTGATGCATCACACGGATTGGCGCGACATGAAAGTCGTTTGCGCAGCCTTCATGCTCGTGCAATCACGCTGTGGCCAACCCGTGACCGAGGACCTTCATGGCGAACGCCATGTTCTCTTCCACGATGACGATTTCCGAGAAATCGGTGAAGCCATGGTCAAGGCCTACGAGCGTGGTTCTGCGAAGATGCTGAACCCGAAACTGATCCGGCGAATCGGTGATGTGTTAGCGCTTCCTGGCGTCGTAGAAATCAATCGTCTGTTAGGCTTCGGCCACGCGCAGAAGCGCAAGCCCTTCACTGGCCGCTATGACAAAGCGGTCCGCGACTGGCTGGCCTTTCGCGAGGCGAACCCTTCGCTTCTCGAGGGACTCCGCAAAGGCGGCTATGCGTCTACGGTGCGCGTTCTCGCCCGAAGAGTGGGTTACAAGCCCAAGTCACAAGCCTTCTTTGAAGCGCTGGCCTGGCCTCAGAAGCAACACGCGAACGGTCACCGAACAATTGGCCTTGAAGGCTTACAGATCCACAAGATCTCGTTTGAGGGACTCACCGAAACGCAGATCTGTGAGATCATCGATCGTGAGACGCTGGGGTGGAAACAGGTCATGGGGCTTTTGCCCAAAGACATCGGTCTGACGCCGGCGATCTTTGTCGCGCTGATTGATAGGATGTCTGACAAAGACCTCGTGATTCTCACCCCAACCCTTGACGAGTTCCAACTGCTCAAGCATGCTCCCATCCGGGAGCGTTGGGAAGCCGCCCTACGCGGACAAGAGGATCAACGCGCACGCAACGTGGCGAAGAACCTGAAAGATCGCGAAACGGCATTAGCGCTAGAGAATGCGGCCGATGGAGTTGTCACCAAGGCCGTGCAAGAAGCCACGAAAGATCGTGATGTTCACGTCATGTTCCTCATCGACGTCAGCGCCTCTATGGAAGGCGCCATCGCGCTTTCTCGTGAAGCGCTCTCGATGATGGTGCAAGGGTTTCCGCAAGAGAAGCTCTACATCTCGTGCTTCAACACGGTGGGCAACTGGCTCAAACCACGCCACTACTCAGCAGCGGGCATCGCACACATGCTAGGGCACGTGCGCGCCGCAGGCGGGACCAACCACAGTGTGGGTGTGCAAGTGTTCCAGATGAATCGTGTTCGGATTCCCCAAGACGCGGAGTTGATCCTCTTCGTCGTCGGTGATGAAGCAGGCGAATCGGGACGTCAGTTCGCCCGGGCCATACGGGATTCCGGCTACCATCCGACCGCCTTCGCCCACATGGTAAACGTGGCGCCCGGTTGGGCCCGTGGATCCACCGTGCGAGATGCGGCTTCCGAACTCGGCTTGCCTTACACCGAAGTCGTCGTGGACCAGTTCTGCGATGTCTATCAAGTGCAACGCACGCTTAAAGCAGTGCTCGAAGCCACGCCTCATCGGACGGGAATCTCGCTCGTAGAGAAGATCCTCCAGACCGAGTTGCTCGTGAAACCTTACTAACAATCCTTCAATCTTACCTTAGGCACATGCCGGGGCGGAGAATCGGCTCCGTCCCGGCGAACACGACTCTTTCCTGCGGGATGCAATCGGCCGGAAGTTACAAGCTAGCTCATTCGGTAGAGCATCTGATCAGAACTCAGAATGTGGTTGGTTCGAATCCAACGCTGATACAAACACTTCTCTCCACTCGCATCCCGCAGACTCTTTCCTCAGAACGCTAACGAAAACCACGACACCATGAACTACACCGCCTTTCTCCAAACAGGGATCCAGGAACAAATCCTCCCCTACTTCGAAGGGAAGACAGTGTGTGACCGCGAGCGCACCTATCGCTTGCGTCAACGCCTTGCTCCCGGCTGGTATCGCTTTCACATCTCGGGACGTTACGCAGACGCTCTCAGCCCTGCCGATTCCGATGCGGAGACCTGGAGTCTGCGCACGACGCAAGGCTACATGGTCCAGGATCGACTGATCACACAGACGCAGTCCGAGAAGCTTCACGGGATTCCCGTAGACGAGCATCTGCCTCGATTCGCGCCCGTCGTAGCGTGGCGCTGGTTTGATGGCCACCTGTTCTTCGCCCATCAAGCCTTTGAAACGGAAGTCGACCTCGCCGTCCGCATCGCCTACGAAGATGAACTAGCCATCACCGCGATCAAAGGTGTGACGCCAGCACTGGCTCAGGCGTTTGTGTTAGAAACCGCGCGACGCACCTTGCAACGAGAACTCGCCGCACGCCAGCGTCAGGAAAGCATTCTCCGCGATCAACGGAAGGCCATACGGCGTGCTCACACCACGCTGCAGGATCGCCTCACTCTGGCACTCGCACATTCGGGAGCCCAGCTCATGGATTTCCGATCCGCACAGGGCACAGAAGTGGTGGTTCGCTACCGGCTAGACCGCCAGCGCTACGAATGCGTCGTCGACACCGAGTCCCTTCAGATCCTCGATGCTGGCATCTGCCTGGAAGGCGCGGACCGGGAGCTCAGCCTCTCGAGCCTCCCCTCTGCCGTCCGTGAAGCCTCACAAAGCGGCGAACTCCATGTCTTTCGGCATGGCTAACTCAACAAGACTCACACAATCCATCTATGAAATCAGCAACGATCAACATCACCTATCAAGGCCTCAGCGCCAACTACCTCACCCCACTTCCCAAGAACGCGAGCGATGCCATGATTCGACGTGTCTGTGAGGAAGCGATCCGCGGCGGCGAGGTACCAGAGCTTCCTCGCGCCATTCCCGCCAACGCCTTCGCCGCTCACGTGGTGGACCGCTTCCAGGGCGCCAAGAACCAGTTCATCGTGCGCCCGCAAGTGCCGTTCGGCTAACATTGAACCACTAACCACCCGCATGAAGATCACCATCTGCGGCGGGGGAGCCCTCGGCTCTCACGTCCTCTACCTGTCCCGCAGCCTCTCCAATGCTCGCTTTGGAGTCATCGATAACGACCGCGTGGAGACGAAGAATTTGGCAGCTCAATGGTTTGTGAAACCGATGCTCGGCAAGAACAAGGCCACCGCCCTGAAGTTGCAGATGGCCAACTTCTTCGGCTGCGCGATCGATGCCTCCCCTGTCCGACTCAGCAAAGTGAACATGCAGGAATTGTTAGGGTCCACCGATCTCGTCGTTGATTGTTTCGACAACGGCGCTAGCCGCCAGTTAATTCAGGACTTTGTCAGAGAAACGTCCACACCCTGTGTCCACGCGGGGCTGGCAGCGGATGGGACCTTCGGAGCCGTCCGCTGGGACCGCGACTTCGTCATCGATCACGAACCGGTGGAAGGACAGGCCACCTGCGAAGGAGGCGCGTTTCTGCCTCTTATCGTGCAGGCGTCAGTGTCTTTAGTCGAAGCGATTCGCACGTTTCAAACGGAGCGTTCCGAAACCAACTGGAACATCCGACCAGGGAGAACGGAGAAGCTCGAAACGTGAGACAACTCCGAAGGGGCGACATTCCTGTCGCCCACCTGTGGGTTTACCTAACAGAAGGAAGCGAAGGGAAACGTGTCAGTCTTCGTTTCCTTTGCTGCCTTCTGTTAGACCCTCACTAGCGAGCGCTTGGGAGAACACTATTTCTTTCCAATGCTCTAGCCGAGGAGATCCTATCACTGCCCGAGGTCATCGCACGCGATTTCGATGAGCAATTCTGCGATGGACGCCCGCGGCTTCGTTTAGAGCTTTACTCGCAGCATGGGCTTGCCCCCCTTACCGGGATTCTTCTCAGCATATCGCAAGGCGCTTCCTGATGTCGTGATCCAAGTGCGCAACGGCACCGGTGATCTTGACCATTCCTTTCATTCTAACAAACCACTTTCGGTAGCCTGCGGCCTGGAAAGCATCCTGGAAAGGTCCCGCGTATCGGTCCCGGAAACTACGGGGACTTCAAATCCTCCAGTAGCTCATTGGTAGAGCATCTGACTCATCATCAGAAGGTAGCTGGTTCGAATCCAGCCGTACATCCATTCGTTTGGCGACGCGGCCTGCGTTGCCTCGCGCAGCGCAACCGTGCGTGGTGCCTTGCAAAGTGGGCCTCTCGGGCGCGGCCGATGCCTCGTCTGGAAACAGACAAGGCGTTTCCCCTGCCATGACGCCCGCTTTCCGCATGCACGGCGGGGTCTGCGTCGCCAAGCGAACCCTTTCAAACACACCATCTACTCAATAACTATCAACCACAACCACTATCATGAACACGATCCAACTCCTTCTTTTCGTGGTGGTAGCGCTCGTGTTATGGGGCGCGGCCCACGCTGCTCTCCGACATTGGTGCCAAAGCCATACCATCTGGGACTACCAGACCGCCTTACATTACAAGAACGGCCAGTTTGTCCAAACTTTGACGCCGGGGCGCCACCGCCTTTGGGGGCGTGGGCACACGGTTGTCGTCTACGAGAATCGCGTGATGGAGCTCGTCGTCCAGAGCCAGGAACTCATCACGAGTGATTCGGCGACGATCAAGCTAAGCGCGGTGGCCCACTATCGCATCGGCGATGCACGGCGTTTCCACGAAACCGTCGCCGATGGACACCAGGCGCTCTACACGCAGGTCCAGCTGGCCCTGCGCGAGGTGCTGGGTTCTCTCGACCTCGATGCCGTCCTGGCGGAGAAAGGGGGCTTTTCCAAGCCGCTCCTGGAGGCTATCTGCAAGAGCGGCGTGCCTGAAGCCATGGGCATCGAACTGCAACGCGTCGTGTTGCGCGATCTCATGCTGAGCGGTGAATTGAAAGCCGCCTTCGCCAGTGTGCTAGGTGCACGCAAAGAAGCCCAGGCCAAGCAGGAACGTGCTCGCGGAGACGCGGCCGCCCTGCGCACCATGGCCAATGCGGCTCGTGTCCTGGAGAACAATCCAGAACTGTTGCGCCTACGCTACCTCGACACGCTCAAGGAGTTGGGCGCCGGCTACGGCAGCTCGCTCTTCATCGGGCTTCCTGACGATTTGGCCAAAGCGGCTCTTGTCGACTCAGGAAAGCGTCAGGGTTCGGTTTAGGTCCCGGTTGGGTCAGTGGACCCGCACGGCCGCGTCTTCGTGAGTGCGCTCACGGGGCGCGGTCGTGCGTTTCATCGATAAATCCTGCGGAGATCGCAGTGGGATCACGCGTATCACACCAATGAAGTTCATTCACACTTGGTGTATTCTCGGCTGCAGTTGCGTGGCCCTGTTAAGTTGCGATCAATCGGAGAAGGCTCCCGAGGGGCCTACCCCAGAGGAGCTCGCTGAAAGGCAGGCGGAAGAACGCGCTCTCCGAGAGGCGCAGCGCGAAGAACGGGAGGCCGCGAGGCGCGAGAAGGTGATGGAGGAGATGCGTCAGAAAGAATTGGCACGCACCAAGGCCCGCGAAGAGGCCAAGCAACGGAAGGCCGAGCGTGAACAAGCGGCTGCGGAAGCGAAGGCGGAGGCGGCCAAGAGCGAGGAAGGATCCGACATCGATTGGGAAGCCTGGGAAGATAAGATGGTGATGCGGCTGGGATCACGCGGCATGGATCTGGGAACGGTGCGCACCGTGCGCGGGAAAGTCTTTCGCGAAGCAGTCGTCCAAGGGGCGACCGCCAAGGCCCTCACGCTATACCATTCCAAGGGGGTGGATGAGATTCCTTACGGGGATCTGCAAGGCAACTTGCAGGAGAAATTTCTCTTTGATGCGGAAGAGCGCGCCATGCTAGCGGCTGGCGGCGAGCCACCCAATCTGCGCGGTGAGGTCTATCATCGCGTCAAGGAGCGCGTGGAAATGGCACAACGCGCTTCTTTGGACGAAGCACTCGCAAACGAAGAGCCACCCGCAGGCGAAACCGCCCTTGAACGCCGACGTCGCCTCGCTAATGAGGTGAATCAACAGCGCGTCCGCCTGACCCGCATGAAAGAAGCCGGAAGCCGCGAGGTCGGCGACCAGCAGCGCTTGGTAGCTCAGTTGGAACAGCAACTGAAGACGGCAGCCCAAGAGGTCATCCGTCAGCGTAAAGCGCAAGTCCGCTAGAGGACGCAAATCCCTTTCCACGGATTTGCGGCTAGAATACGCAGCGATGTAGGCAGCGGATTCCAACCGCCGTCCCAACTTTCGAAACAGGCTCTCACCTGTGATTGGCAGCCCTTGAAGAACGAACACCAACCCGCGAAGAAGCGCCGAGGCGATGCATTCATTCTTCTAACATCACCATTACCTTCAACTACCATCATCACATGAGCTGCCTGCACAAGCATATCGTCCTCGTTCTCAACCGGAACTGGCAAGCCATCAACACGACCAGCCCAGCCATGGCGTTCGCCCAGATGGCGACGGATGTGGCCACCGCCTTGGACATCCAGGGCACGGACTCGATGGTTCCCACTCCGTGGGAGGACTGGCAGGACTTGCCCGTGCGCAACACGGATGCCTTCATTGGAACGGTGCATGGCAGCGTGCGCGTGCCCACGGTGATCGTGCTGGCCAACTTCAACCGGGTGCCGCTCAAACGTCCCAAGTTCAGTGCTCGCGCCATCCGCGAACGCGATGGTGGTCGCTGCCAATACACGGGACGACCGTTGGCTCCCGAAGAGGGGAACATCGACCACGTCGTCCCGCGCTCGCGCGGTGGTGCCACCTCCTGGGACAACTGCGTGCTCGCCGCCAAGGACGTGAATTCGCGAAAAGCAGATCGCCTTCCCAAGGAAGCGGGCCTGCGGCTCCTCGCCGAACCTCGCGCCCCTCGGGAAGTGCCCATGACCTTTCTGCTCCGCAATTTCCACGGCATCTCCGACTGGGACCCCTTCCTGGTCAGGCGTTGACGCGGATCTCTCGGGCTGGCCCGCCCCCCCGGGCCAGCCCGATCGCGGTGCTCGATCATGGAAATCTGCCAATTCAGTAACTTTCCTAGAAAGTCCGGCCTTGTTCTTGCTTCCTCTGCCAATGGTTGCTGAGCTGGCAGCCTCGGAACCATGAGAGATCCCAAGACAACCATCGGACTAAATCAGGGCTACACCCCAGAAGGCAAGGACACCCAAACGATCAAAGAATACGTCAATTTGAAGCTGGCCGCCCGCGGCTTCAGCATCGTTGGCGACGAAGCGGACTTTCCCTTCCTTGAGATGGGACGTTCGCTTCTGGCAAATTTCCAGGAGCGGATGCGTCTGTTGTCCGATCGTCTGGCGCCCGTGGATCAGCGGATCGATCAATTCCTCCGCGACTACCTGACAGGCATCCCGGACGACATCTTTGACAAGGACACGCCGCGAATTCCTAACAATGCTCTTATCCTAGAGAAGCACGGCATTGCGCGGATGCTCAGTTTGCCTGCCAATGAGGATCGCTTCACGTCTGACATTGTCTCCTCTTTCCGCGTGGACCAGGGAGTCATTCACAATCCGGCAAAGGATCGACGTACGACCAAAGGCGTCTTCCATGTGACGGAAGGTGGGTTGCCCATTCCAGCTGACAAGAAGGCCATTCCCAAAGTGACCTTTGCCCACCTGCTTAAAGCCGCTCTGAATCCGCCAGAATCGCTGCTCACCGTACCCTATACGGTCAATCAGGAAAAGCCTGCCCACGCGTTTCTAGGCCTCCTCCTCCGCCCTATCGTCACTCCCGAGGTCCCTGGCATTCATCCACAACGCAGCATGGAAATGCGTTTCTTTGCCCCAGGCAACCTCGTCAGCAATCTCGACTTTGTGGAATCGATCTTTGGCAATGCAGGCGATCCCTTTCTTCCGGAGAATAATGCCGCCCTGGATTCGGAACAGTGGACCGGGCACACGGGGTGCGCCATCCTCGCGCCCCATCTCATCTATTTGCGCAAGAAAGATGTGGGCCTACCCCACATCAACGACGCCACGGATCGCCAGAAACGCGACGGCATGTGCTGGGAGAATGAGGACGAACTCTACAATGATGGCGGCGCTTTCAAGATCACCTGCCGCGACAAGACCGGCGTGATGGTGACCATCATTGCCGATAACTACTTTGGCTACTGCAAGAAGGAGGTGAAGACCCAGATCAGCTACGCCGCCAATTTGTTAGGCAACGCCGAAGAGGAACATGCGGGGGGCGCCATTGCGTTTCCTTGCTTTGATCATGGCGAATACTTTGCCCTCAATCGTCGCGACTCCGCGCTCGACCATTCTTATGAAGATGCTCTTAGCATTCTCGGCGATTCGGCCGATGTGCGCCCCGAGGGATACGCCATCGACAAGCGATTTCCCGAGATCTTCTATGTGAGTGAGAACACCGAGATCGATCTCCATCAGCAACGGGTCACGTGGACAGACAGCCAGGGCATTGAGCATGAAATGCGCCTCCGCCCCAATGGGCACTATGTGTATCCGTCAGGTTACAAAGTCTCCATGAGGCAGCCCATGGAGGGAGCGCGTTGGCGCTTGGTGGGCACGCAGGCAGAAGGCACCTTCTGTCATAAGCCCTGCACGGTATCCGGTGGAGGGAAATCAGAGATCTCCAAATCGCTCGCCGATGCGATGAATTCCGGTCCTGTCATCATCCCTAATTTCCACTCGGTGATGGAGAAAGTGAAAGAGGTCTTGGAACGCAATTACTGGGATCGTTATCCCAATCCGCGCAAGAATGCCGAGGAGAGCCGCTCCATTCTCGATACCAAACGCTCTCTTGGCTCCGTGCTACGCCTTCTGACGCCGCACGAAGAGTGCACGGATGAGCACAATCAATACATCAGATCGTTGCCAAAGGAGGTCATTGAAATGGCGCTGATCATCAAGCGTTTCTACAAAGACGACTGGGGTGATTGGGATCAATGGCATCACCGCTTCAGCGTTGATGTCATTGATGGTTCACCGGGTTATGAACTCAAGTATCAGAATCAACTCCTGCTGAATCGTTATCTCCGCGTGGGTTATGATCCTCAAGGCGGTGCCTGGCGCACCTTTCGTCTGCGCAAAGACTTTCTCCCTGCGCAAAAGCTGCAACGAGAAGATGATATTTCGGCGAGCATGGTGCTTCCCGTCAGCGGTGATGATGGGCTCCACCCCGAGCTGCCGGCGGGCACTTACAAATTCATCGCCAACTGCGAATGCCGTTTCTTCCAGCGTCCCGACGACGCCATCCATCGCGGCTATGATAAAGTGACCGAACAAGACTTTTCCAAGCCAGGAAATTTCTTCTCCAACTACGAACCCATCACTCGGGAGCAGGCCCGCAAGATGGTGGCGGATACCATCCGCTTTGGACATTTCACCAAGCCAGTCAAACGACGTATTCGCGCCTTTGTGAAAGCGGATTCGCCCGAGTATGTGGCCTCGCCAGACCAGCCGCGTTTGGTCGAAGGCAAGCCGTCCAAGAACCCACGCTATTTGCAAGACCGCCTCGATCTTCACGATGAGGAGGGCGAATACTTGGCAGATGTCGGCATGCGCCTTTATCGACGCTTGCCCGCGGGCAAGCCAGCACTCACGCCCGTGAATGCGGTCCTCCCCGGCAGACGCAACAATCCCCCCAATGTCGACCAGGGCATCCGCGCGCTCGCCGTCTTTAATCCTATCCATTACCAAGAGCTGCCTGAGCTCTTTATGGACTTCATTGCCAGCCTGACCGGCAAGTCGCCCTCGACGACCGGAGCGGGATCAGAGGGCGCCCTCACTAAAGGCCCCTTCAATGCGCTCTTGCCCATTGTGGACCTGAATAACGCCCTCTTGGCTTTCATTCTCACCAAACAAGCTTGTTATGTCAGCGCCGCTGCCTATATCGGCCCCAAATACCGGGTGGACCATGATATCAGCCTCCTGGTGCCAGAAGTATGGTCGCGTATGCACATCCGCGAACGCGATCCGCAGCATTTGATCGAGCACGGCATGCTCGAACTCTGTGAGGACTTCGAGCATCAAGGCAAGACCGTGCTTGCGAGCCGCTTGGGCTACCGCATCACGGAGAAATTTGTCGATCGTTTCTTCGGACGTCTCTTTAGCGATCCTTTATCAGTCTTTCCTGAAGAAATGCTCCGGCCCGAGAAGCAAGATGCAGACGCTTTCGCTGATGGCGTGGCCAATATCGTTGAAGCGCAACAGCGGGTGGCCAAGCTCTATTTCGATGACCAAGCCGTCCGCGATGCCTGCCCGCCTCTCAAAGCCCTGCTCACTATCATGGCCCATGGCGATTGCGATGGCATGACGGCGACTAGTCCTGAATTGCGTGCGCTCTTTGACTATGACGCCGTCATTGAGAGTGATTGGTATCGCCACCGTCTCGCCGCCAAAGTACAAGTCGACGCTCAACTCTGGCGACGCCATATCGAGAACTTGCAGAATTTCTCACGACAAGGCGTCTACCAGAAAGAGATCGAACGCCTCGGCATTCAATCCCGATTGGAAAGCGCTCGGCTTCACCTAGCAAAGGTTGAAAGCACTGAGTATCTCGAATCGCTGCGAGGAACGATTGGAGCCGACCCGTCCGTTGTATAAATAGAGCGCCCCTCACTCGACTCCATCCAGTCGTCTATGGTCAGTGCTCGATGGCGCGAAATGCGCCTGAAGGGCAATGGTCTCGCGCCACCCACGACTGCGGCCCGCACATCGTTGTCATCTACCGAGTCTGCATCCATGTGAGGACCTCCTGTGGAATTATCGGGCTGCGGCAATCCATGCTCTTCGGTTTGATTGTGGCACCAACAGTAGGCTATCCACAAGACTCAACTGTTCCACTGTGTCTCTCACCGTTTCTCACCATCCATTTGGAACTGGAAGGAATATAAGACGCAGCGGTGCCATCGCACCGTGAGGGACTGTTTCCAACTTGAGGGTATCATGAGTGCAATCTAGCTTGAATGCATGAATAGGTTTTTGATTATCGTTGCGCTGATAGCTCCTTCGGTTGGAATCTGCGCGCCAGGAGACTTGCTCTGGGAAAAGCAACTTGCCCAAGAAAGCATCATCACTAGCCCGGCCATCGATGACGATGGCAATCTGTATATCTGCTCGATCGACTACCTCCACGCGGTTGATAGCAATGGCAATGATCTTTGGAAATATCACGCGGATGGAATCTTACGCGGGCCTGCCCTGCATGCTGCTGGCAATTCTCTCTTTGTCGCGAGTCAGGAAGGAATGATCCACGCTGTGGAGCAAGATAGCGGCAAGCGCTTATGGACATTTGAAGGGGGGAAGCCTTTCCGGAGCAATCTGACAATCGGCTCAAATAGCACTTTATTCGCAAGCGATTCAGGAGGGACTGTCTTTGCGCTTCGTACCAGCGATGGATCTATCGTTTGGGAAACCGTCACTCAAAGCTTTGGAGCCACCATCGTCGTTGATCGTGATGGTCGGCTGTATGCAGGTGGCGACATTGTTCTCACAGCCCTTGATGCTGCAAATGGGGAAGCAATCTGGGAGCTTCCTTTTTCATTTACGGAGTCCATTTTTACCGATATCGCCATTGGGAATCGTGCTCTCTATTTTGGCGGGCCTCGATCCCTCTTTAGTGTAGATAAAGATTCAGGGAAGCCAAACTGGACACTCGGAGATTTCTTCTCTGATTGGTCGTCACCTACAATTGGCCCTGGAGGAACGCTGTATATTGCCGGGCAGCGACATCTTCACGCTCTCGATGGAGATACTGGGACATCCATTTGGAAGACTCCTATTCATGGGTTGACGTTCTCGGCGTGTCCTGCTGTGACTACTGGAGGTATTATCTATATAGGATCGAGAAATGGGATCAAGGCTATTGAGGCTGAAGGTGGCGCTGAGGTTTGGAGTCACGCACTCGATGATGATCTTGAGGCAGGCGTCGCCGTCGGCGCAAACGGAACCGTATATATCGGTTCCGAGTCAGGGAAGCTTTATGCTTTTGAAGGTGACAATCCTCTAGCCGAGGGAGGGTGGCCCAAGCAGAACCGGGATTTGACGAATTCGAATTCGGCACTTGCTGACGGCAGTCCCTTACAAATCCACGATCAATCGCGCGATCAGACGGTGATTCACGGTGATTCGGTTCATTTCTTTGTTTCTGCGTCAGGTGGAGAATCTCTTGACTTTCAATGGTATCACAATGGGAATCTGTTGGACGGCGAAACGGCTCCAGACCTGCGCATTCCTATCTTCGAGGAACGCCACATAGGCAGTTATGAGGTCGAGATGCGATCTGGGAATACCATCCTGCGAGGAGATCCTTTTGAAGCTAAATTGGCGTTTCGAGTAACTACCCGAGTCGTGGGCCGAGGATCAATCGATATCTCCGATGCGATTGTTCCTGCGGGGAATAGTCTTGAGCTGACGGCCACTGCAGCTGAGGGCTATGTGTTTGAGGGTTGGACAACGTCGACCAGAGGCGGTAGCTTCATCTCAGATACACCCATCTTGCACCTTGTTCCGACTTCCACCATGGAGGTGATTCCTGTTTTCACGCTTCCGGTTGGAGAAGAACGTTGGAGGCTTCGAGTCGGCGACGCTATTAATGGCTTCCCCGCAGCTTCTGTTCAAGGAGACCGCGTCTTTATTGCTTCTGGCAATGATATAGTGGCGGTTGATGCAACGACTGGAATCATCGCATGGCGGCATCAATTTGATCTCGCTGTTGTAGCGGTTTCAGTCGGCGCAGACGAAAAGGTGTATGCTCAATTGGCCGATGGAAGATTGGCGACTTTAGATCCAAATGGGAAGGTTCTTTGGAAGACGAGCCATGAATTGACGTCAATTCCTGCCATAGGTGGCAATGGAAACGTCTATGGCGGTATCAAGGACGAGTTCGTGTCACTTTCCAGTATGGAGGGCCTGGAGAATTGGAGAATCAAGTTCGAATCGCAGGTGCTTTCGCAGCCAGTTTTACGTGAGGATGGGAAGCTGATTGTCAGTACGGATTCGAATCGAATCTATGTCCTCTCAGCGTCTTCAGGGGAGATTCTGAACAGATTACTCGGAGGAGCCGTTCCTTTTGAGACCCCATCTTTAGCCATTGACGGGGATCAGGCTGTTTTTCAGTTCTCACCATTGAATGCTTCCATGACGAAGTATGCGCCTGACCTGACAAAGATTCTTTGGTATGACAATCTCCATTTTTCTAGGCTCTATACGGTTAATCCGATCGGTGAATTGAGTGGCATTGGTTTCCCGAACGACTCCACGTTGCTTAGCTACGATACCGACCTCCCTGACAATCGATCACCAGGGATCGGCTGGGGAACGGTCAGCTTCACCTCTTCATATGGCTATGGGTTGATTGATCGACAATTAGTAACCTATTCGATTGAAACTGGGAACGAAGTCGCTCGTCGACGACTCACTGGGGAAGTTAGGGATTTTTATGGTTCTCCCGTCGTTGCTGGCGACGGCACGGTAGTTTGTGCGAGCACGGACGGCTGGCTCTACGCCGTCTCTGGGGAGGAAGCTCTCGCGGTGAATGGGTGGCCAAGGGTCCGAGGCGCAGGCAATCGTGGGTCTAATGAAGTCGTTAAGGGTCCTCCGAGCGTTGTTCCTATTCGTCAAACCCTATCCCTTGAATCTGAAGGACCGACTACGATCACTGTGATTGTCCGAGGGCAGCGGCCGATAGACTATCGTTGGTTCCGAGATGGCGTGGAGCTGGAAGCCACTGTGAGTTCACTACAGGTGGAACAACCTGGAAGTTTCACGGTTGAGATTCAGAACGCTCTCGGCGTGGCTCGAAGCGAGCGAGTGGTAGTGACCCCCGAGATCAAACTAGACCTGACGATCGAAGGGGATGGCCAGGTGAGCCGATTCCCTTTCATCCATGAGGAGACGGGAGCGCCCGCTCTAACGCTTCATGCCTTCCCTGAAGATTCCTTTCTTGGTTGGGAAGGAACAGTTAAGAGCAGTCAACCCATAGTCACTCTGTCAGGGCCAGGGCCTCACGCCGTGAGAGCAACGTTTTCTTTCTTGCCTGGCCATCTCAAGTGGGCTTTTGAGACAGAGGCGCCCATCACTGCATCGCCTGCCTTGGGTGGGGATGGACGTTTGTATGTCGGTTCTCACGATGGCAAGCTTTACGCGCTGGACGAGGCATCGGGAGAGTTGCAGTGGCAGTTCCAGTCCATGGAATCTATCACAAATTCTCCAATTGTGTATGATGGCCTTGTCTTGTTCAGTGTTCCTTCAGGATGGCTTTATGCACTTAAGGCCGAGGATGGAAGTGTCGTTTGGTCAATGGCTCCTGCTGATGGTGCATTTCAGGGTCCGGTTGAGTTTGATGTCTCATCACCTGTCACCGAGCTGACGGTAAGCGAAGAGGGGGTGTTATTTGTATCAACAGCACGGGGCATTCTAGCCCGCAGCGCTGGTAGTGGGGAAATCCTCTGGGAGGTCGCTACGGACACAATTTCGGCTGGATGCGCACTAACAACTGAGGGGCTATTGCTTGTGCCACAAGAATCTGGGGAATTGATTGCCATCGATACGGACGAGCAAGTGGTTGCGTGGCGCAACGAGGCGATCGCTGGACCGGCGAGTGCACCAACAGTAGGGAACAATGATTGGATACTTCTTGGAAGGGGAGAGAATGGAAGCATTGGACTTTTGAGCGACGGTAGTCCCGTTTGGGAATCCTTTAGTGGATCTAATGGAAGAAATGGTTCCACTTTCGCGATAGATCCCCGGGGGAGAGTCTATCGAGGATTGTGGTCGCGATTGAGTAGCCTAAAGGGTTGGAGTGGTGTAGGGAGCGGAGGCAGTTTCAATGTAGGGGGAACTGTTCGTTCAACGCCTGCAGTCGCCGCTGACGGGATCGTTTATTTCGGCTGTGATGATTGGTGGCTTTACGCATTTGACTCGATTCGAAAGGAGGTGGCTTGGCGCTTTCCTACTGGAGGCGTGATCGTCTCATCCCCGAACGTTGGGCGTGATGGAACCGTGTATGTGGGATCAATGGACGGGATGCTTTACGCCGTACGTGGCAAGGCTGGCCTCGCAGAAAGTTCTTGGCCGCGCTACCGTGGAAACCCTGGAAATACGGGAATGCCGTATCGTCAGCAACGGGGAAAGCTTCCTAACATGAACATTATATTCACAGCACCACAGACGTATGGTTTACAATCGGATGCCACTCTCCCCGTTCCATGCGTCTTGCAACGATGCCGGATTCAACTACACAATTTCTACTTCGAAGACGTCGAAGAGTCGCTTTCAATGGAAAGGCTTTCGAGAATCCGCATTCGGCCTTCGTGGCCTTTCGAACTTTATAGATTGGTGACCAAGCCATAGGGGCCTTGGCGGACGGCCATCTCTGCCATTATTCTTAGTATTTCAGATCTGCAGAAGGGCTTCGATGACGACGGCAGCGGCGGTGAAGCCGAGGGTGCCGGTGACGGCGGCGGCGGTGCCGAAACCACTGGCGCAGTCGAGTTGGAGACTGGATCCGGGCTCTGGTCGGTCGCAGATGCGACCGTCGCTCCAGGGGAAGACGGGGTTCTCCGTCGTGAAGACCGCCGGAACGCCGAAGGGTTCACGGAGATCTCGGGAAAAGCCGTGCTCTTGGCGGAGCTTCTTGCGAAGACGCTTGAGCAAGGGGTCGTTGGTGGCTTTGCCGAGATCAGCAGTCGCCACTTTGCTAGGATCACGTTTCCCGCCGCCGCCTCCCGAGACCACAAGAGGGATGCCTTGCTGGCGGCAGGCGCACACGAGCTGACATTTGTCCCGAATGCTGTCGATGGCGTCAACGCAATGATCGATGCCTGGCTCTAACAATGCGGTGGCGTTGGCGGCGGTAAGATAGGTTTTGTGAACATGGATGGTGGCTTCTGGGTGGATGAGAGCGGTGCGATCGGCGAGGGCTTGGGCTTTCGATTGGCCGATGGTCCCGTCATGCGCATGAATTTGCCTGTTGACGTTGGTGACGCAGATGTCATCGAGATCGATAAGCGTTAGGGTGCCAACACCCGATCGCGCGAGGGCTTCCACGGCCCAGGACCCGACGCCGCCCAGACCGATGACGGCCACGTGTGCCGACTGGAGGCGTTCGAGAGCGCCTTTCCCGTAGAGACGTTCAATGCCCCCAAAGCGCATGGGCGAGACTACTTCTCGATGACGAACTCGTCGCGGAGCTTGCCGTCGATATCGTAAGCTTTGTAGACGAGGCGATCGCCATCAATCATGAGATCGAGCGCTTGGAAGGTTGGCGTGTTCGTCATGCCGAATTCGGTGTAATCGCGTTTGTCTTGCTGGTACATCTTGGTGCCAGAAACGGAGACGACGTAGATGGTGCCTTCCTTGGCGGAACCGACGCGTTTGCCATCTTTCATCGGGAAGGTGCGCAGGTAAGCGTGGTCGTGGCCTTGGAGCGCGACGTCCACATGATGCTTGTCAAAGAGATCCCCCCACAGCTTGCGGATGTCCGCATTGTCCCGGGACGGCGCGGAGGAATACGCGGGGTGGTGGTAGATGGCGAATTTCCAAGTGGCATCGCTCTCACCAAGCGTGCGATCAAGCCAAGCGGTCTGCGTCTTGGGATCAATGTTGGTGTCGAGGACGACAAAGAGGGCGTTGCTGTATTCGAAGGAATAGGCTCGCTCTTTCTCCACGTCATCTGGCCCATTCTCTAACAAATTCATGAGTTCGAGATACATGGTAGGATGGCCGCCCTGATTCTCGTGGTTTCCGATGGCGGGAACGAGCTGTTTGTGCTCGTAAACACCCTTACAATTATACCAGAAGGCATCCCAATCATCACGGTCATTGCCTCGATCCACAAGATCTCCGGCCATGATGTAGAAGGAAGCATCCGGGCGCATGCGATTGGCTAGATCAAGGAGGGATCCCCAGCGATAGAGCCCATTCTGCGCATCGCCCATGTAGATGAAGGAGAACGGCTGGGTCTTGGATGGTGCGGTGGTGAATTCAGCGAGTTCCGTCCACCCATCTTCGGATCCATCGCCGATGGAATACACGTAAGTCGTGTTTGGCTCCAGCCCGTTGAGATCGACCCGGTGCAGATGAATGATAGGGTCATTGATAATGTCAGGTGTTTCCATGGTGCGCGTGACGGCTTCAAGACGCTGGAGTGGCTTGGGCTGGAAGCGATTGTAGAGTGCCTTCTTCTGATAGAGGATCGCGCCCTGTTTCACCTTGGGAGAGGTTCGCCACTGGATGGTCTGCGTGGTTTGCGGATCACTGGTCCAGTTGAGGAAGACTTGATCCGGTTGAGTGCTGCTCACATGATTCGTCCAGCGGAAATACTGGACGAGGCGAGCATCCTTCGCACTTTGAGATTCGGTGCGGATCATGAGCTGATCCTTCAGTTCCTCAGGGACGTCAGGAAGCCTTTCGTCAGCATCCACGTAGGGCTTCTCATCTTTCTTAAACGTGCCGAGACGCAGAGTGGCAGGATACAAACTGGAAACCTGAATGCGATCACCATCATTCACAGGCGACATGGTGACAATGTAATGGCGCCCCCGTCCGAAGGAGTTCACGCCCAGCCCGATCACTCCAGCTTCAAACTCTTTCTCCCAGACATCGAACTGGTTGCGCCCGACATTCATGAGAATCCCCGTGAGGTCGAAGCCACGGTCGCGCATCCAGAAAGGCTCCGATCCAATGGAGCGGTCACGGATGATGGACACCTTGACCGGCACATTGACCTTGAAGGTGATATGCTGGCTGCCGAGCACGAGCTTCTCGCGATCTGTGAGGATCTTGTAGATGTCGTAGGCTTTGAGAGCCTTCAGTTCTTCCTCCTTGAATTTCTCTTTCAGGCGGGTAGCGATGCCAGCCACGGTATCGTGCACCGAGGGATACTGACCCACATGGGCCAAGGCTCCATTGCTGAAGAAAGCCGCGGCGAAGCAGCTGAGGAGAATGCGAGAGACGATGGATTTCATGGAGAATGGGAGCGTTAAACGCCCGGGACGTTCCGTGGTAGCATTTGGAATCGAGAAATGGAAATCAACCGGAATTTCCCGAAGCTTGGGAAAAGTCACGGCTTTCCACCGTCATCGAAGAACTGACCTGGATCCACTGGCGTGGATTCCCCCTTGGTGGGCGCCGCCTTCTTGGGGGGCGTTGGCGTTGGCGGATTGTCAGAGTTGGGAATGTTCGCGGAGCTCGACGTTGAGTCCGCTTCATCTTTCTCAGCAAGAATCCTGATCTGATCGGGCGAACGGAGTTTGACTTGATACTGATCGCGATACGTCTCAATGAAGCCCGTGATCTCCACCATCTGCCCGCGGTAACGCTCGATAGGAGGCTTGCCTTTGAAAGTAGCCACCGCTTCCGGGAAGCAGACAATGACGAAACGCCCATCCGTGAAGTTGAGAAACTGAATGCCGTACTTGGACTGGCCGGTACGGATGACTTTGCCCTTCACCGTGGCCACCTTGCCTAACTGCGCGGCGATCTGGTCGACCTCTGCGACAGGAATGCTGTCCTTCTTCTCCTCGCCGAGCGCCGGAAGGAGACTAACAAGGCACCCCAAGGCGACAAGGAAAGCGTTAGCGAGCCTCTTCATCGTATTTGTCATCGCCAAAGCGTAAGGCGCGTTTGCCTGTGTAAGTCTTGCCCTCGTAGACTATGCTAAAGTCGCCACCGGTCTTCTGTGCCAACTCCGCGAGGCGCGCTGCGACCGTCCCTGGCACTTCCATGGCAATCGTATTGACCGCTACCCCGACGGGCACGAGCTCGACCATGGATTGGAGAAATGTTTCCCACGCCTTGGTATTCTTGATGAATTCCGCCACGTATTCTTCGTAACTCGCATTGGGCATATTGATATAATCCTGACACATACCGTCCGTGAGCAAGAAGACGAGGTCTGGCTTGGGGGAGATGCCCATGGCGGGACGGAAGCCGCTCATCCATATCGTGCCGCCACCCGTTGCTTGCCCCGCAAGGGCCATGCCCTGAATGGCATCGATGGTCGCCTGTTTATTCTTCTTGCTCGCATCATACCAAGTGACATCGAGGCTGATGTCTTGCATGCCCTGCCGCCCGACCACTGCCCGATCCCCAGGGCGTTCGCCTTGCAGCCAGGGCATGCCGGAAAAGAAGATGACGGTGTAGCGCATGGAAGGGTCCAGTTTATTGATCGATTCCACCAATTCCCGCTTCAACACTTCGCGTCGCGTTTCCCCTTCGACATTCCCACTATTCATGCTGTAGGAGAAATCGACGATGTAACAAACGCGCTTGGCTTTCTTCTCCTCACCAAAGAATTGAACGGAACCCCCACCGCCGCCGCCCATGCCATCGCCCCAACCGCTACCCATGCCGAAACTATCCCCCGCCCCAAGAATATCGTCGGTGATGTTCTCAATCTCGATCTCTGGAACGGCCAATGGTGAGGTGGTCTTGGCCGCCAATACCTGCGCTCGACTGGCACTCGACGATGACGGTCGTTGCGGGAGATTCTGAGCGATGGCTTTCTTCTCCACCTTCTCGGTCATCGTCTCTGGAGCCTTCATCGCCATGATGACAGACGGCTCTGGCAACGGGCCTGGTTTGAGGATCCAGAAAAGGCAGAGGAGAATGACGAGGGCATGGAGAATGCCCGCGAAGAGAACGGAAACGACTCGATTCTTCTTCTTGGCCTCCTGCTGACTGCGCTCCATCCGCTGGGCCAAGGAGGCAGCCGACCACGCGGTGGCCTCGGGAACCGCGACTTGAGGCGCCACGGCTTGCGCTGTTTGCCGGACCGGGGCCGCCCCCGTCACCAATGCGGGTGCGGCGATCCCTTCCCTTTCAGAATCGGGCTCAGGTTCAGTCTCGAATTCAGCCTCAGGTTCGGGCTCGGAAATCGTGGTCGGCTCCAGATCTGACGCGGCTACCGGAGCGCGGGGCTCCTCAGGAATCGCGACCACGGGAGCGCCAGCAGATGGAACAGCAGGCAACTCCCCTTCAAGAGCGGCTTCGAAAGCGGCATCCTGAAAGGTTTCATCCAGCACCGTGGCGGTGGTGTAGTGTTTCCGTGCATCCTCAGAGAGCCCCAGCGTTTGAAAGATCTGCGCCTTCAGCCAGTGTGCCCTGGCATCACTCTTGTCGCGGCGCAGTGCCCGATCCACGAGGGGCGCGGCCTTCGATGGGTGCGCAGGAAGCAGGCGCTCGGCCGCAAAGAGTTCGTCATCTGCCTCTAGAGGGACCGCGGGTGCCGCCAAGAGGAGATCCATCGCTCCATCGGTATCACCTTCTTCTTCAAGGAGTTCGACAAGATGCCGACGGGTCTCCCAGTTATCCGGACTCGCGTCGAGGGCCGTCCGGAGGATCTTCAAAGTCTTGTTCATGGCAACGGCATCGAAGGGATCGGTATTCGACCCGCCATCTTGGCATTGCCCCTGGGCGATTACCAGGAAAACCCGTCGAAGGCTCTTCCGCTCCACTGCAAGGTCAATCATAATAAGGTCTGACCCTAATTTGGTTCGCTCTTCCGCTCCACTGCAAGGTCAATCGTAATAAGGTCTGACCCTAATTTGGTTCGCTGGAGTCTCGCTGCGATGAGTTGGCGAGCTGTTCACCTGGGTCTTGTTCTCGACGATCTTGAGCGCATAGTCGCCTCATGTTGCCACGACTCGCAGGTGCTACGTGTTCACTGGTGTTGGTGAATGTGCTCGTGGCGATGTGCTGCGCAGCTTTGGGGGAACGCGATCGCGTACCTGTTGCTGAGGCCACGCCCAAGATTGTTGGCGGTAAGGAAGCGGAACGCGGGAAGTATCCTTGGATGGTCGCCCTTCGCTTGAAGGACGCCGAGGACCACTTCGAAGGGCACTTCTGTGGAGGCACACTGATCCACCCCTACTGGGTCCTTACGGCAGCCCATTGCCTGGAAGGGGTGGAGACTCATGACCTGCAGGTCGTGATTGGGGCCCACGATCTTCGTGACGCTACCAATACCCAGGTGATCGATGTCGTCGACATCATCACTCACGATTCCTACCAAGACGACACCCCTGGGAGTGACATCGCGTTGCTTCTCCTGGCAGTAGCGCCGTCTCCATTGCCTGCCATCATCGACCTAGCTTCCGATCCCGACACCCATCCACCCGGTTCTAGCGGAATCATCTTGGGCTGGGGCCGGACGATCGATGAGGATCGGAACTCTTCGCCACCCGTCCTTCAATCTGCTCGTGTCCCGTATGTCTCGGTCGATGTGGCCAATGAACCAGATGCCTATGACGGTGACGTTCTGGAGTCGATGATTCCAGCCGGTCAAACAGGGGTCGACACATGCTCAGGCGACTCTGGAGGGCCGCTCGTGAACATGCATCCGGCGACCGGAAAGTTTGAGTTGGTTGGCGTAACCTCGTCCGGCGCTGGCTGCGGACTGCCTAACAAATACGGAATCTACACACGCGTGACGACGTTTCTTCCTTGGATCAAGTCCTTCATCAGCCCAAACCTGGCCCGCTGGGAGGCAGCACACCAGACGTCCCTGAACGGAAACGAACGGAACGATGGCGATCAGGATGGCCAGGCCGACCTGTTAGAATTTGCGGGAAACGCCGATCCATTCTCGCCCGCATCGATGGCGCAGATGACTTCGGAGCCAGCGCTGGATGGCGTGGCGATGGCGACATACTCTCGCTATCGATTCCCTTCCGAAATCTCCTATGCCGCGCAGTGGACTCCGTCCCTCCATTTCGAAACCGACTGGAGAGATGCCGC
This sequence comes from Verrucomicrobiia bacterium, assembly GCA_030425385.1. Lineage (GTDB taxonomy): Bacteria > Verrucomicrobiota > Verrucomicrobiia > Verrucomicrobiales > DEV007 > JAACDM01. The sequence continues at coordinate 68,378 of JAUIAH010000028.1, forward strand.
GGTCGTTGACGTCATTGCGGATGAGATTAGTCCGTATTTGGAGCGGGTCACGGTTCGGGCCGCTTCACCCGGATCCATGGGGTTCTTTCGCATGACTGCTAGCGTCAACCAAATCTTCGTGCCTTCCATCGAATCCCTTCGGCATCCTGGCTTTAAGATTCGGACGATCACACCGCACGATCTCCCCGCCACCGAGGAGGGCTCGGGCAAACGAAAGCTGTTTCATCTACAGCCATCCGTGGAGTCGACGATGATCAATCTCACGGTCCGAACGAGCGCGTTCACACCCCTCGTTCGCTTACTGCCAGTGGGCGAAGGGGCTGCGTTGGCTACAGCCATTGGAGATGGTGCTAGGATCCACTATCAAACAGCCGCAGAGCAGGCGTATCTCATCGAAATCAGTTCCTCCACCGAGTCCGATCTTGGTAGATTCACCCTGGCATTATTCGACGATTTGGATCTGAATCGGCTTCAAACGATTGCGTCCGGAGCGGAGGTTGGTAGCGCACTCACGGAGACCCATCCCTTTGACCCTATCTATCTTCCAGACGAGTACCACAAAGAGGACTACTTGCTATCCGCCACACCGGGCACATTTCTGGAACTCACGATGACCTCCACAGCCATCGATCCGTTTCTTGCCGTGGTCAACGCCGAGACCGGAGTCGCGGTGGACTACGATGATGACAGTTTCGCAGCAAACCAACTCCACGCTTACCTAACACTTGTCGTTCCAGAAAGCACCGCGCCGCTTCTCGTGCGGACCTCCACGGCCGAACCCCTGACGACAGGGGCTTACACCCTCACGGCGAATCCCGGACCAGAGGTCGCGGTAGGCACCGATAAAGGAGGCGCACTCTCGGCCACTGACCCGGTGAATTCCGATGGCTCGCACCGCGACACTTACCTCCTCACCGGCCATACCTTCGGTCGAGCACTCACCGTGTCCCTCAACTCAACGGCGATCGATGCTTACCTGCAGGTCTTCGATGGCAACAACACGCTACTACACGCCAATGACGATATCCCAGGGCAAGAGACCACCAACGCATCCCTCACCTTCACTCCTACTAAAGGGAGATACTATCTCATTCAAGCCACGTCGTTCTCCGGCGACGAGACCGGCAACTACACACTTCACGTCACCCCAGCCGATGCCGAGTGAGCCATGAAACGCGTCAACGTGGATTACGAGGCCCGTCACTTGGAGCATCCAATTTCTTCTTCGCCCGTCTCGATACCGACATTCTTTCCGCATTCGACGACCACGTCGATAATCTTAAAGACTTTCCCGGAGGCTTCTTTGGCCGCGTCACCTCCTGATCCAGCGAGGAACTTCCAGACGCCACCAATGGCTTCGTCACGTTTATCATCGAGATAGTCTTCCACCTTACCTTTCACATACTCACAGGCCGATGGCGGCCAATCGGGAATGGGAATCAGATCGATCACACAATCTACCGAATCGCCTAACGGATCCGTTGACTCCACATTGATGACCCCTTTGACCACACCGCCCCAGAGATTTCCGACACACTCGGAAAGGCTACAGAGTGTTTCTACAAGCGCTAGATTCGCATCGAAGAGCCCTTGCTCCAAAGCAGCCGTTGTCCCAAGGGGATCCGTGAAACTGCCAGGGTTATTTCCCACATAACGATAGAGATTGAAATCGCCACCATGCATGCGGATGGGATCTTCTTGCGTGAATCTCCCGATGAGCGGGTCGTAGAAGCGCATCCGATTGTCGTAAAGACCGATCTCCGATAAGTAAGGGCGTGCTCCAAATCGCACAGGCTCATCGGCGGCGGGGGTATTGCCCGGCTGCAGATTCCCAAACGCATCATAATCGACCCAGGACAAAAGCGCGCCGTTCTCATCCGTGATCCCCCGTATCGAGCCCAGGTGATCCTGGAGAAACCAACGCTCGCCGGTAGCCTCGCGCCAAACCCCGTGAACTCTATCCACCTGATCCACTTCATAAAAATACATCGCCGAGGGCTCATCGGCACCGTCGGCGAATTCTGCAATGGGCATGTAGCGATCATGAACGATCCAGGTGACCGTTCCATTAATCTCGCGCCAGATCATCCTATCAAAGAAGTCATAGTCGAATCGAAGGACATCTGAGGCAGCCGCGCCATTGCTAGGATGCACCGTCGCTTCGATCAATCGATTACGATGATCGTAAGCGAAATGCGTTTCTTCGCCCGTAGTCGTGTCTGTTCGCCGTGTGATATTGCCCTCCGCATCGTAGAGAAACGAGAGATTCCCGATGGAGGTGATGCGGTTGGCATCCCCAATCACGGCGGCCGTTGTCAACACATGTGACGATGTCCGATTCCCAGCATCGTCATAACTGTAGGTCTCGTCTGGGTAAGAGGCCTTCGTGTGCGTGGCCGATGTCATTTGGCCCATCCCGTCATAGGCATAGGTCGCGGCGTTGGCTGCTTGCGTCACCGATGTCAAGCGATTCTCTGCATCGCGCGCATACACCAATTCAGAAGCAGGATCTAGCAGTGCTCCAGCACTATCTTCATGACGAATACTCGCAATGCGTCCCGTGGAATCGTAGGTATAGCGCGAAATAGAATGCGTGGTTCCACCGGTTCCAATCTTCCGATGCAGATGATTGATCGTCCCGTCATCATTACGGCGCACTTGGATCACATTGTTCTTTCCACCAGTCCCAGGACGTTCCCAGCGGTGATGTGACGTTCTTCCCCCAAAGTAATCGGCTTCAAGACGCCCTATCTCCACACCATTGGCCCTCAGAATCACCCGATCCGCTGACGGCGTGGCATCGCCTCTCTCCGTCCAATTGTATTCAATGCGCCAATTGACCTGGCCATGATATGACGTGACGGCATTGTTCGGACGAGGTGTGGTGCCACCAAAGTCGATGGTGTGCACGGTCGTCCCTTGGGTATCGATCACCTTATCCAAGGCTCCAGAGCCCCCTGAATACGTCAGTTCCATTTCGCGCACCACTGCTCCCGTACCATCGTGCCAGCGCTCGAATTGGAGTCGCCGGTTCTCGTCATACACAAAGGTGCGTCTCAAGCCATTCCGATTGACCATTTCAGACACATTGCCAACGGCATCATAAGCTGCGGTGGCGATCCCTCCCGCATCATCCGTGAGTGACGTGACCCGATTCATGGCATCATAGCCATACGTCGTCATGTTGTTGTTAGGATCGGTGATGGTGCTCAGGTTACGATTAGGGTCATAGGATGGGATGATCTGCTTTCCATTCGACATCGTATAGGATTCGAGCACACCGTCGCTACTCACCTTGAGGGAGTCTGTATTGCCCAAACGATCCGTCCGCTCATAAGAACCATCTGGCTGCTCGACGGCGGTAAGGCTATTCCCATTGGGATCTTCCTGATCCAAGGGAACCCCGCTGCGATCATAAACAAACGCGTAGTCTTGCCCCCGAGCATCCGTTCCTCCTTTGGGCTGACCACTCTTGGTGAACTCAACGGCTACGTCATAACCGATCGTATCACTGACACCAGCAAACAAGCCATTGGCGTCGTAGCGATAGTTGAGAGCGTACCCAGAACCCGTGTCATCTTCACTCGCGATGAGCAGACCCTCTGGTGAATAGCGATTGTTCTCTGCCTGCGCGGTGGGAGGATCATACTTGGTCAACTTCCCCATCTCGTCATACTCGAAATCCCACACGCGATTTCGGAAATCACGAACCTTGGTTAGATTTCCCGCGTCATCATAAGTGTAGTCGAGGCGATTGGCCCCCGCGATGCCCGTGGTTAGTGGGAGCTTGTAGCGGGTGAGCTGCCCCCGCTCGTTATAGGTCATTTCATAACGTTCCCCGCGCGCATCGATCACCGCCGTCTGCTTGTCTGGGTTGGCGGGATCTCCGTATTCCAATGTCGTGACATTTCCCATCGGATCCGTACGCTGGATGACGTTGCCTCGTTCGTTGTAGACCACATTCGTGGTGTTGCCTCGCCGATCCGTCACGCTCCCAGTGAAACTAGCAGGATCCCAGTTGACTTCATGGCGATTACCAGCCTCATCAATCGTGGCAATCAGACGGCCGCTATCGTTGTCATATTCGTAGCGCACGGGCATCCTTCCCAAAGGATCCATGATGCCGTCCAGATAGTGCGCTGGGTTAGAGAGATACGTGTAAGTGGTCACGCGCGCATCGGGATCGGTGACACTGACAAGATCACCATTTGTGTCGTAGCCATAGGTCCAAACGTCTCCTTCTGGATCGGTGACGGAAGTGATTCTCCCTTGAGCATCTCTCCCAAAGGTCAGCCCTAAGCCCAACGAGTGGTCGACTCCATCTCTTCCGAGCGTCACGGTATTCCCATGGGCATCCTCCGCCTGCAGAAAGCCTTTGTCTTCATGATAGGTATAACGCTGCCCATTGGGAGCGGTCAGCACATACTTCGTTGGGTTATACGGCAGGCTGAAGAAGAATAGACCCACAGTGCCATCATCGCGCACTTCCAAGAAGGCACGGTCCCCCTCGGGAACGGTGAGTTGATGGTAATTGCCAGTGTCTGGTTCGAACACTGCCTTATAAATTGCCCCAAAGGCCGAAGCCGCCCCTGGTTCGGGCATGAATGTGAACCCCAGCCGCTCTCCCGTTGGTGCTGTGATGTAGACACGCGTTCCCACTCGAAAAGGCGTGGCTCCGAAGATGCCCGCCACCCCGGTATCAGGCACCGTTTCGCGAATGTCAGGGTCCTGCAGATCAAGCGACCACCCATAGCCCAATTCACCATCCTCTTCGGCTTGGATCGAATCGTAAACGCGTGTGAATGTGAGAGGAAAGCCTGCCAGATTCACCGAAATATCATTAAACTCCAGCCGATTACGCCCCAGCTTCGACTCGCCGACAACATTTAATGGCAGAGGCTCCGCCCAGCCCAAGCCGATGTCATTCCAAGCGACCACGCGAAGGAGGTAGCTGTTATTCTTCAACATAGTGCCATCAAACGTGGCGATCACCGAGGAAGTGTTGATGGGATCGGTCCCTTCAGCGATCCGTTTCCAATCGGGATCAGGCGCGTTGAGATAGTTGAGGTCTACCTGATCCGCGCGAGCGTATTCCACATACCATTCACGAAGCGGACGCGCCGACGTAATCGTTCCGACGATATCCTTTGTCAGCATGACGTCCTCATTCTGCGACGGCGAGTCAATCACCACCTGAGGCCGAAGATCTGCCTCGACGACATTCTTTGCTAGCACTTGCCCAAAGCAGGCGTGCTTCGTGGGAGAGTTTTGAGCACAAAGACGGACAAAGTAGATCCCATCAGCCAAGGTGGAGAGGGGAATGGTACCGATGGGCTCTGAGTAGACATTGCCACTCCCCGCCGCCACCTGAATGTAATCGGAATCCGCAGCATTGAGATCGTAGGGATCCACGAGATCGACCGGAGCATACTCCAATGTCCAAGAGGTCACCGCCGGATCGCCCACCATTTCCGCAATGATTTCCACATCAGCCGAGGACACGGTTCCTGGACCGGGCGTGAGGATGCGCGCATTGGGGACCGTCGCATCCGAAGCGAATCCTGGTCCCAGGTCACTCGCGTCGAACGGAAACGAGCCATCGGGATGGAGTATGTAGTAGCGGGCTTTCGCCGTTGCCGATTGCCCTCCCGTATCAGTCGTAGACGCTTCCAGAATCACCGTTCCGGGATTCGTTAGGTTCACAGTCGCTTCATTGTCCGCGTTTAGCGCGACCGTCTGCCCATTGACTTTAAGGGAGACACTGGCAATCCCCAAATCATCAAAGGCATTGACCCTAGCAGTCATCGTTTCGCCAGCACGAAAGCCCTCCGTGCTTGGCATGTCGTCGCGTCCATTGACGAGGATGCCAGGTGGGAGATCGCGGAAATAACGTCCAAAGTCTTTGTCTTCAAACACCTCCGTCGACAGGATGGAAACCACATGAGCCGAGGGGTCTGGAAGTGCGGTGTTCACCGCTTCCACCCCGACGAGTTCGAAGCCTTTCCTCGATCCTTTCAGATCCATTCCCACACACTCGACAAAGTGTACGGGACCAGTAATCCCATGGTCTGAGAGATCGATCGCAATGATGTTATCATTCTCTTCGATGGTTCCCAAGGAGGTCATGGAATCCGCATCTGGCCCGACCAGAAGCTCGGCTTGCTCCCCTGCCGTCCGGCTATCAATCGAATAGACCAATAGATCGGGGCCGGGCCCATCCACAATAGCTTCATCAAACCGCATCATGACACGGGCTCCCAATGGGAGAGTGATAAACTCGCTGCCGAGCGTTGCAAAGGTTGAGAATCGATTACGAACTCCGATGGGTTTGACCAGAATGGCCCCCGGATCCACCAAGTCGACAGACGCCCCAAAGTCGATGTTCCTCCATTCGCCAGGCCAATCGGAGGCCAGATGGCCATAAGGCACATCGCGGTCTCCCAGTCCGGGGGCGGCGTGCGTGTAGTCTGTCACTTCGTCAGGGAGCAAGTCCTCGGCATCGACTCTACCATTGGCGGGAAAGGTTTGAACCATCGGAGCGGTCAAGACCTGGCGCACATGATAGACACCGGGCTGCACGGCAAGGAACTCGTAGTTTCCTGACGCATCGGTCATCTCCACGCGCTCATTCTCATCCAGCGTTCGATTGTAGTTGCTGTCCAAATAGACGGCCACGCCTTCAGCTGCCACGCCATCGCTGAGCTCACCATCGCCATTCAAGTCATTGACCAAAGTGCCGCGTATGGTGCCCCCGGCCGGATTGGGAACCAGAGGATCGGTGAAATAGACACACACTTCATCTCCGTCTGAAAGCCCATCGCCATCGGTATCCAAGAGGTCAGAGCGCGTCCCCAGCATGACTTCCTCAATGGAAGACAACCCGTCACCGTCCCCATCGAGAGGTGCGCGTACATCGAGACGATAGAAATGGCGATCCTCATTCGCCGTCGCATAGCTGCGCTCTTTCAGCAGCCCATCACCGGAAACGAGCTCCAGCGCAATGAATGATTGCTCCAGGCTGGGAGTCTCCATGACTGCGTACTCAGCCCCCAACACGGACTCCCACGAGAGGGTGAGTTCCTCGGCGGCCACATCGAGCGCATGATTCAGCTCGAATTTCGACTCGGGATCGAACGGATTGGTCCCCGCATAGTACTCTTCGCGAGCCGTGCGATTGTCGAAATCGTGGTCCACGTCCAGTTCCCACGCCTGAAGCCCAGCAGACTTGAGCCAGTAGGAGCCAGGGTCAAGTTGAGCAACGACTGAAGGCGTGATCCCCACCGCACACGCCAGCATTCCAAGATAGAGTCCTTTCATACTAATGAAAGGTAGGGAGCCTCTCTCGAAATCCTTACACCCAAATCACCGATCCACCCGAAAAGGGACGCGATTGCTCACTCGCTGCCACTCAGGGAGCCCTGAGGCGGCCACGTCCGATCCTCCCGCTGACTAGCGGAGTCGGAAGACGATCCGAGCCTTGTCGGTATCGTAGGGAGACATTTCCAGTTTCACCCGGTCTCCAATGACGAGACGAATGAACCGTTTGCGCATCTTCCCGGAAATGTGAGCCAATACAACGTGTTCTGTCCCATCAAGTTTCACACGAAACATGGTGCCCGCGAGAACCGCAGTGATGGTTCCCTCGACCTCAAAGCACTCCTCAGCGGGATCCTTATCAGGATTGGACTTGCGAGGGCGTTCTAGGTCGAAACGGCGTCGGCGACGCCCGCCTCCACCTCTCCCTCGATTGGAAGATTTCTTCTTCTTTGGCGGCATAAGTGAAAGATGAGCAGCACTCAACCGAGCGCCGCGAGGTGCGGACCATGCCGAAGAATCGCGTCTTTGCAATGCCCATTTGCAATTCAGAGCAGTTGCCGGCCATTTCGTAGCCCCATCGCGCTCACGCGGCTCTGGGTACGCGCCGCCACTTGATCAATGTAATTCTGCCACTGCATGGGTCTGAGCACCTGCCGATCAGACGAAAGTGGCTCGACAATCTCCCAGCCGAACTCTGATCGGCGGTGACCGTAATCCAGCCGATAGATCCAGGCCCCAAACTCGTCTTTCCGCCAAAGTGCCGGGTCATTTCCAGGCACTCGCTCTCCATTCTCCCAGGCGGCATCTTGCCAATCACGAGCCAAGCCAGCCGACCGCCATTCTGAAACGGACTCCTCCATCGCAAGCGTCGCCATCAGCCCCGCGTCCAGGTCTGTCCGCGTTGCCGCCCCTTGGACCACACACACGTCCCCGGGCCAAAGAAGAAGACCATGACGATCAGCGCGAACATGGGAGCGTGCTCCACAATCCGGCGGAAGAAAGGCCCCGCCTCAGCGTGCGCCACCCACCAAAGAAACAGCAGGAGCACGATTTGCACGAGGGCGGCGAAGTGATGCGCCCATCCAGAAATCAACCACAGCGCCATGAGGCAGCACAGGGCTCCAAGAATGAGGGAGAACACCTGGGGATTGACCCCTAACGAAGTGGCAAGACCATCAGCTCGTGTTCCGGCGCCCAATTCCTGAAGAAAGACACCATCGCGCACGCCCCAGAAGAGCCACACCGCGGCCAACACCAACCGAAGAATAAAGATGGTGCTACGACCGAGTCGAGGGGCTTGACTATCCTTGGCTAACGAGATCATTCGGCCGAAGACTAAGGCTCATTCGTCGCGCTTTCCAAGTCGTATTTCCCGCAATTAGACGCCCTCACCATTGGCAAGGACGCGCATCTGGGCCAGGCTCTGCGCCATGGCCGAGCCTCACCCTATCACTCCTCTCATCCGAAGCCGTCGGAGCGTGAAACCAACCCTGATGTGCCCGGATCCCGTTCCCCGGGAGCTCCTGGAGGAAATCTTGGAGAATGCCAACTGGGCCCCTACTCACGGCATGACGGAGCCCTGGCGATTTCAACTCTTCGTTTCAGAGGGGTCTCGACAACGCTTGGCAGAAGCCTTGCAGCAGCTCTATCAAGCACACACGCCCGAAGATCAATTCCGTCCCGAGAAATTCGAAAAGCTTGGTCGCAATCCGCTCCTTGCTCCTGTCATCATCACCATCGGCATGCACCCCGATCCCACAGGGAAGATTCCTGAAATCGAGGAGATCGCCGCCGTGGCCTGTGCGGTGCAGAACATGCATCTGACCGCCGCCGCCCACGGTCTGGGTGGTTTCTGGTCCTCGCCCGCGGTCGTCTACACAGACGCCATGCGAAGCTTTCTGGAAATGCCAGAGGGCGATCGCTGCCTGGGGCTCTTCTACCTCGGTTGGCCACAGGAAGGGCTCGAACTTGCGAGCCGCCGAGGACCCGTGGCTCAGAAATCCAGGTGGCAATAGGCAGCCAACCCGTGGCGTCCCCCTTCCCGACCAAATCCACTCTCCTGATACCCCCCAAAGGGACTGGCCGGATCAAATTGGTTGTAGGTATTGGCCCAAAGCACGCCGCCTTTGAGTCCCTGCGCCATGGCAAAGATCTTGCTCCCTTTCTGCGTCCACACGCCCGCGCTGAGACCGTAGGGCGTGTTGTTTGCCCGCTCCAAGGCTTCCTTGGGTGTGCGGAAGGTCATGACGCTGAGCACAGGGCCAAAGATCTCTTCTCTCGCGATGGTTTGTTCCCCGGTGACATCCGTGAAGATGCTAGGGGCAAACCAATACCCTTTCTCTGGCAATGACACCGTTGAAGACTGGATCAGGGTGGCGCCTTCCTCACAGCCGCAAGCCACGTGTCCTCGAATCCGCTCCAACTGCTCCCGCGAATTGATCGCGCCCACATCCGTGTTCTTGTCTAACGGATTCCCCACCCGCAAGGTTTGTAGGCGATTCGTCAAGCGCGTCATCACGTCATCCACGATGCTCTCTTGCACAAAGAGACGTGATCCCGCGCAACACACATGCCCTTGATTGAAGAAGATGCCTCGAATCACGCCTTCCACCGCCTGATCGATCGCGGCGTCATCCATGAGAATATGCGCCGCTTTCCCGCCTAACTCCAAGGTTAAGCGCTTGGAACTGCCCGCCACTTCCCGCGCGATCTGTTTCCCGACTTCCGTCGATCCCGTGAAGGCAATTTTATCAATGCCAGGATGCTTGACCAATGCCGCGCCCGTCTCCCCATGGCCCGTGACCACATTCACCACTCCGGGAGGCAAATCAGCCTCCTCGCAGAGGCGCATGAGATGGAGTGCCGTTAGGGATGTGGTCTCGGCTGGCTTGAGCACCACCGTATTCCCACAGGCCAAGGCTGGCGCGAGTTTCCAGGCTGCCATGAGCAGTGGGAAATTCCATGGAATGATCTGCCCACAAACACCGACGGGACGTGGGTTTCGGTTAGGGAAAGCGTAGTTAAGCTTGTCCGCCCACCCCGCGTGATAGAAGAAATGCGCCGCCACCAGCGGAAGATCGATGTCGCGACTTTCCTTGATTGGCTTCCCGCCATCCAGCGACTCTAGCACGGCCAACTCTCGCGCACGCTCCTGGATGATGCGGGCGAGGCGAAAGAGAAACTTGCCACGCTCCCGGGCAGGCATCGGCCCCCAAGTCTTATCGTACGCCTTGCGAGCCGCTTTCACCGCGCGATCAACGTCTTTGTGAGAGCCTTCCGCCACGTCTGCCAACGTGTCTTCATTGGCCGGGTTGGCAGTGGAAAAGTAGGTCCCCTCTTCAGGAGCTTTCCATTTGCCGTTGATGAAATGGTCGTAGCGTTCCCGCAATGTCAACGCGCCCAGGCTCTCCGGGGCAGGCGCGTATTCCCACGCATTCCCGAACTGCAGTTCAGGACGCGAGACCGAGGAGGAAGAATCAGACATAGCGCTTCAGTCAGTCAAACAAACAATCAGTTAGGAAAGGGAATGATAGTCGGCACTTTGATAGGGTCCATCTTGGAGCTTGGCGATTTGGAAACACACGTCCGTGAGGAGAGAAGACGCCCCGAAGCGAAACCAATCCGGACTGAGCCAAGCATCTCCCAGCGTCTCCTTCACCATGACCAGATAATGCAGCGCCTCCTTGGCCGTGCGAATGCCCCCGGCAGGCTTCATGCCGATCATCTGCCCCGTTTCCAAATAATGGTCGCGGATCGCCTCTAACATCACCAGCGTGACGGGCATGGTCGCCGCCGGACTCACTTTCCCCGTGGAGGTCTTGATGAAATGCGCCCCCGCCCGAATCGCGATAGCGCTAGCAAACCTGACATTGTCATAGGCTTCCAATTCCCCTGTCTCCAGGATGACCTTCAAATGCGCCTCTCCACAGGCTTCACGCGTTGCGGCGATCTCATCCGCAACCACTTGGTAGCGCCCCGCAAGAAAGGCTCCCCGCGGGATGACCATGTCAATCTCGGTCGCGCCATCCTCCACCGCCTGCCGCACTTCGGCGAGCTTCATTTCCAAGGGCACTTGACCACTGGGAAACGCGGTCGCTACCGAGGCAATGGCGATCGTCGTGCCACGCAACCGCTCCATCGTCTCCCGCACCAGACTCGGGTAGACACACACCGCGGCGCACGGCGGCACCTCATAGCGCGACGCCATCGGTCGGCGCGCTTTGTGACAAAGATAGGCGATCTTGCCCGGGGTGTCTTTCCCTTCCAGCGTGGTCAGATCCATCATGGAAACGACCCGCCGCAGCCCTGACGCTTTGGCGTACTTCTTGATGCTTCTCTTGGTGAAACTGGCCGCGCGCTCATGGACGGCGACGCGATCCACGCTCGGCGCGGTGAGCCGCACGGATTGGCCATCTATTTGGAGAGTTGCGTCCACAGGTCTCCAGACTCGGAGAGATCCCTTGCAGTTCAAGGAAATCCTTTCGTTCCCCCCTCCCCCTTGCTAGAGGACGCCCATGAACACCGTCGATTCTCTCTTCAAAGCCACCCGACGTCTCAACCGTCAGCTGGCCGAGATCAGCATCGGACCCCCTGTCACCCATGTCTACAACCCCCTGGAATACGGGTGGGACGCTCACGAAATCTACCTCCAGCGCTTCGCATCCGAACCCAAACGGGTCCTCTTTCTCGGCATGAATCCAGGCCCCTTCGGCATGGCCCAGACCGCCGTACCCTTCGGCGAGATCGCCGCTGTGCGGGACTGGATGGAAATCGAGGCCCCCATCCGCAAGCCGCCCAACGAGCACCCGAAACGCCCCATCACTGGATTCGCCTGCACCCGATCGGAAGTGAGCGGGCGACGCCTTTGGGGGCTCTTCTCCGAGCGCTATCCCCAAGCGAAGGACTTCTTCAAGGAGCACTTCGTGGCCAACTACTGTCCCCTCGTCTTCATGGAAGAAACCGGCCGCAACCGCACCCCTGACAAATTAGCCAAAGAAGAACGCGAAGCCGTCCACGCGCAATGCGACGCCTACCTGCGCGAACTCGTCAGAATTCTCCAGCCGGAATGGCTCATCGGTGTGGGCGACTTCGCCCTTGGCCGAGCCACCCGCGCCTTGGGTGACGCCACCAACGTCCGTCTGGGGAAGGTCCTCCATCCCAGCCCGGCCAGCCCCGCCGCTAATCGCGGCTGGGCCGAACAAGCGACAGCGCAACTGACAGAGCAAGGCATTTGGAGCTAGTGACCGATTGGCGAATCTGCCTCGTTCGATGGCTGACCCAGACGTTTCCAGGTGGCAAATTCCTCGGCCCGTTTGTTCAGCCGTTCTCGAGTTTCCGGAGAAAGATCGAGATCCTCGATGAAGGCCTGGGCATCCTCGGGCTGTTTCCAAAGCATGCCTTCAAGGGCGTCGCGCATGGCTTGTTCACGCAGGTCGTCACCCTGGATCGACTGGCTGGCTTCCCAGGCGAAAGCAGGATCACCCAAGGCATAAAGCGAGGACAGTTCTCTCAGTCCCGCGTCGCGACTGGAGGAGTGCGGCTGTTCCTCTAACCATGCCATCGCCCCTTGGGCGTCCTGCCGAGACCACGCGTTGATCATGTTCTGATAGGACAATTCGCGGGCCTCGCCCTCAGGTTGAGTCGCCACCCAAGCACCAGCAGCTTGAGGATCTTCCTTTGCCCAATCCACGACGATCGATTGCATGCCTCTGCCTTGGGCCAGCTCAAGCTCTGGCAACTGTTCAAGGACGGCGATGGCTTCAAGGGGTTCCATTTGCTTTCCGAGATCTCGGATCCACCTGTCCGCTGCATTCTTAAGACGATCGGGGTAGCGCTCCAGGAGATCGATGACTTCTGCGGTTTCTAACTTTGCTAGAAAGGAGCCCGATAGATAGAAGTGCTCATTTCCAACCTGCTCGAGGAGTGGCTCGACGTGCTCTCGAATCACACGAGCAGGTTCGTTGTGGAGCTCTTCAAGCAACCCTTTGATCGCATTGGGTTGCAAATCTTCACCTAGTTCCATCGCAGCGGCGTGCGCACGATGCCAGTCCTTTCGAGCGAGCGCTTTAAAGGTGGCCTGATAGGCATCGGCTGGTTCACCACGATCAGCCAAGAGCTGTAGAGCGAGTTCCGATTGATCCGCCTCAACAAGCGCTGTGGCGGTATCCGAAACGAGTCGTTGCATGCTACTTATCGCCATCGCGTCTGGCGGGATCGCCTGCAGCCACTCTAACACACTTCCCGGATGGTTCTCGACGACGGAATTACAAATGCTTTGAATGACGCTGTTCCGCTCGTATTCCTCCATGACACGGTCGGAGTTCAGCAGGTAGTCGAAAGCCGCGAAGGGATCGTCCTTGGCCCAACTCTGGATCGCTTGGCGGTAAGGGCCATGGCCATTGAACTGCTTGGCCATCTCGAGGGATTCAGCTGGAGACGCGGCAGCCCAATTGCGAAAGAGCGTGGTGAATTGGTAGTCAGATTCGTCAAAGCCGAATTCCAAGGCCATTTCGACCGCCTTCTGAGGGGAATGCTTGGCACCACCATTGAGCACCGCAGCTTGTAGGCTCGCGTAGATGGGATCTGCCTTCAATGTCTCAATTGCCTCTAGCGCTGCCTCGAAGTCGATCTCTGCCCAGACAAGGCAAAGCTGACCCATCAATCGTTCTTTAATCTCAACTGGCAGACCATTGCAAATGGCCCACGCGGCGAGCGGGTCCTTCTCCACAGCCCTGCGAATCAAGGCCATCCTTAGATGGTTGCGATACGAAGAGTTGGAAAGATCTTCCAAGGCCTGCAATTCGGCAGCAAGATCTTGGGATGGAACGGCGAGGGCCAAAGCCAACGCGCGTAGTCTGGCGACTTCATCCACGGGTCCGTCTTCATTTAAAAGGTCTAACCATGCCGGATGCTGGGAGGATTCTGATCGCGTCAAGTCAAGCGTTCGACTAACAGGAGCACTTCTGGCTTGGCTGGAGGCGTGAGACGATGATAGGACCCGTTCTCCTACCCAACCGATGGCGACTCCCGCAACAATCACGATGATAGGGTTGCAAGCCCTCATGGTTGGCCTCCTTCTGCATTGATGAGGTCTTCACGGATGTGATCGGAAACAGGCAGTGCCCACAACATGGTTTCAGCAGCCTCCGCATCGATCTTCTTCCATCGGGTGAAGACTTTCCGCAATTGCGATTCCCGCTGACCTTCGTCACCGACTGTTTGCGACCAAAGCATCGCCGCTTCGTAGTCTGGACGTCCGCGATCGATCAGATGATCCACGAGCTGGTCAATGGTCCGGTCTTTCACGGAGCCGTCTTCCAAGGTGCTGATCCACCGAGAAGCCTCCACCGAGTCCGTCTTGAGCCACTCCTCAGCAACTCTTGGGATGAGAGTGTCGGCTTCAGAAATGACACCCTGGTCGATCTGCTCGCTCACCCACCGGAGAGCCTCGGCCGGAGCCCCTTGAACGGCCCCATTGAGTTTCGACAACCCATTGTTAGGAAGTTGCTCTAACAGAGAAATGAGCTCCGTATCTCGCTGATCCCCATGGAGCCAGGCCTTGGTGGCTTGGTGAAGGAGATCATCTTTCGGATGAAAGTCATCGGGCCCGATCCGAGGCGGGAAGGCTGCCGCCATGCGCAGCGCCTTCTCGGGATCGTCCTTAGCCAGTTTGACCACGGCCTGCCTGTATTCCGTTCCGAGATCACTACCGTGGGAATAGCCCCCACTCGAGCCGTTCTTGCGTCTGGTGCGGGTGACCGCTCTCGGGTTAGGCAGAGCCATTTCCAAGCCTATCTCTGACATCATGGTTAACTGGGATTCGGAATCGGCAAATGGCATCGCGTTGAAGGCTTCCGTGATCGACGCCTGTCGTTCTGTAGGATCCTCCAAGCCCTGAGCCCAGCGCATGGCGGCTTCTGGATCACGTTTGGCTTTCTCCTTTGCTAGCATCTTCATAAGGTCATAGCGCGACTTCGAATTCGGCATGGCTTCGATGTGTCGGGCTGCATCCTCCGGGTCCTCTGAAATCAAATCGGGCAGAATCTGGCGGAGAGCGGCGAGCCGTCGGGTCGTGTCTTCCTCATGCTGTGCTCGTGCGAGAGCCTCATCACGGTTATCCCTGCTCAGGCCCTCATAGAGCGCGTCAAAGGCAAGTTGGCGTCGATTACCCGTCAACGAGAGAGCATAGCGATGGGCGGCATCATAGTCGTCAACGCCCCAAGCTCGAAAAACACTTCGCATGACATTGCGATTGTCAGGATAGCGCTTCATGATACTCACAGCCGCATTGAGATCCTGACGGATGATTTCATCGACTACACGGTGGATGAGATTATCTGGATCTTTCTCTGCCTCAGCAAGAGCACTGGGCCAGTCGTCTTGAGCCCACACCTGAAGGCACCAGCCCTCGTAGTCTCTCGTGCTCCATTCATCGCTGGTGCGCAAGGCGGACAACGCCCTTTGAGGCTCCAAAGCGACCCAGCGCGCCAGTGCGAGCCTCACTGAATACGAAAACCACGGGTTCCATTTCACCGTTTCCCACTTTCTGCTGAGACGACAATCCTTCTAACAGAGCTCTCGATTCTTCAGCGTTCGCCGCCTCGGTGAAGCGGGCAACGAGTCGGAACTGCAGAGTGTCTGAGGATGCCAAGATCTCGTCTAGGGTTGGACGAGGAAGTGGGCTTGCTACCGTTTCGTCAGAGGGCTCATTCGCGATCCCCTCATGCGAAGGCGGGGCAGGGTCCGTACGGTCCGCGTGAGTATGATGTGCCCAATGAGAGAGAATCGCCCCAACTGAGATTGAGAGAATCCCTAAAACGATCGGTATGCCTATCGACGCCCCTCCTCGCATCCTCTGATTCTATCCGGGGCACTTGGGATGAACAGAGATTTCCGCATGGCTGTGGGATTGTTTGTGGAGTATGCACGGGAAAAGGTCGTGGGAGGTCGGTCCTGGAAACTATAGAAATCTGCATCAATCTTCCAAGCACTCCTCATTCTAACTGGCATTGCTTGTTGTGAGAGGAGGCAATACGTGGGAGCCCTGAGCCCGGTGCTCGGCATTTCCGAATTTCCCGCTCGACAGCGGGAGCTTGTTGGCTATTTCAAGTCAATGTCGGATACGAACCAAGACGCTGCTTCATCGAACACGATGGAGGTGCTCTTGCGGCCAGACGACATCGCCCACAAGATGCGGCGCCTGGCTCTGCAGATCTTGGAGCGGCATGCCAAAGCACCGCTACGATTCATCGGCATCCACACGCGCGGAGTCATCATCGGCGAACGCGTGCGCGAGCTTCTCCGCGAGGATTTGGGCGAGATTCCCTACGGCACGCTCGATATTTCCCTTTACCGCGATGATCTCGACAACATGGGAGCCATGCCTTCGTTAAAGGGAACGGACATTCCTTTCTCCGTGGAAGGTGCCCATATCATCCTCTTCGACGATGTCCTCTTCACCGGACGCACCATCAAGGCGGCCATTGATGCCCTCACCGATTACGGACGCCCACAACTGATCGAGCTGGCGGTGCTCATCGATCGAGGCAATCGCGAACTCCCCATCGCCCCTAATTACGTGGGGCTCACCGTCCCCACGGACAAACACGACTACATTCGGGTGCGTTTGCGAGAGCACGATGGCGAAGACGGCATCTACCAGACCAAGAAACCTGACTAACGCTACGTTTATGGAACCTCGCAAAGACCTTCTCGATATCGCCTCCCTCAATTTGGAAGAGATCGAGTTTGTCTTGAAGACAGCCGGGCCTTTCAAAGAACTCTTTCGCAAGTCCATCAAGAAAGTGCCCCCCTTGCGAGGCAAGACGGTCCTGACACTCTTCTACGAGCCCTCCACGCGCACGCGCTCCTCTTTTGAGATCGCCGCCAAGCGGGTCTCCGCGGACGTGACAAACTTTACGGTGGGCAGTTCCTCCGTGGTGAAAGGAGAATCCGTGCTCGATACCATCGATACCCTGCAGGCGATGAAATGCGACTACATCGTCGTGCGTCATCAGGCTGCGGGTGTTCCTAACATGATCGCGAAGCATACCAAGGCTTCCGTGGTCAATGCTGGGGATGGCTTTCACGCGCATCCCACCCAGGCCCTGCTCGATGCCTTCACTCTGCGAGAGACCTTTGGAGATCTTGAGAACAAGAAGATCCTCATCGTTGGCGACATCCTCCATTCCCGCGTGGCCCGTTCGGTCGGACGCATCTGTGAGAAGCTGGGCATGAAGATCGGTGTGTTAGGCCCGGGATCCCTCATTCCCCGGCATCGCCCAGCGTTCATGCGCACCTTCTCCAGTTACGACGAGGCGCTCGATTGGAAACCGGACACCATCTATCTCCTGCGGGTGCAATTGGAACGGCAGAAGGATCAGTTCTTCCCGAGCCTCAACGAGTACCACAATGTTTACGGACTCACGGACGAGCGCTTCCGCCGCATCGAGGGGGAGGGCACGTGGGTGATGCATCCTGGCCCCGTCAATCGCGGCGTGGAACTGGGAGACGCCGTCATGAATTACGAGCGCACGCTCATCAATCAGCAAGTCGAGAACGGGATCGCCGTGCGCATGGCGGTGCTTTATTGGCTCAAACCGCAAACCGACTGACTCCCATGGACGCCTTCATTCTCCGCAACGGCCAACTCGCCCAAGAAGACAGCCCCGACCTCACCGAGACCGATCTCTTCATTGAGTCCGGCAAGCTGAAAGCGATTGGGCCGCAGTTGCCCGCGGTCGATGGCGTTCCCGAATTCGATGTCACGGGGCGGGTGTTGCTCCCGGGGCTCTTCGACGTGCATGTGCATCTGCGAGAGCCAGGACGCGAGGACAAGGAAACCATCAAGACGGGTTCCGAGGCCGCCATCAATGGCGGCGTGACTGGCATTGTCGCCATGCCAAATTGCACCCCCGCCATTGATAGTGGGGGCATGGTGCAGTCCGTCCTCGACATCGCCTCACGCGACGCCCGCATTCCTGTCTACACGACTGGATGCATCACCAAAGGGCGATTAGGGAAAGAGTTAGCCAATATCGGTGGGATGCACGCTCGTGGTGCCGTGATGATCACGGATGACGGGGACCCCGTGGGCAATCACCAGATTCTCCGTCGCGCCATGGAGTATGCACGCGAGTTTGGCCTCATCGTGGCGAGCCACTGCGAGGTGAAAGAACTCTCTGGCGTGGGTGCCATGAACGAAGGGGAAGTATCCTACCGCCTCGGCATCCCTGGCATCCCAGCTGAAAGTGAAGAAATCTGCATCAGTCGCGACATCCGTTTGGCGCATCTGACAGGGGCCCACGTTCACATTCAACACGTCACTTCTGGCGAAGGCATGCGCATCATTGAACGCTTCAAAGAGGACGGCATACACGTCACCTGCGAGGTATCCCCCCACCATCTCATCTTCAATGAAACGCACATCCAGGACTATGACACCCACTACAAGATGAATCCGCCGCTGCGTCGACCGGAAGACAATGCCATCTTGTTAGACGGACTCAAGCGCGGGATCTTCGATGTCATCGCCACGGATCACGCCCCACATACAGACTTCGAGAAACAGCTCGATTTCGGGAGTGCCCCCTTCGGCATCACCGGCCTGGAAACAGCCTTACCTTCCCTCTATCAAGAATTCATCAAGCCTGGTCACTTCGGATGGGATCTCTTGGTAAAACGCTATTCCGCCGAGCCTCGCCGTCTCTTGGGTCACGACCCCGTCGTCTTCAAGGAAGGATCCCCTGTCAATCTCACCATCTTTCATCCTGACAAAGAGACGCACTTCACGACCAGCTTCATGCAGTCCAAGAGCAAGAACACGCCTTTCTTAGATCAGCATGTGCAGGGCCACGTTGAGATGGTTGTGCTTGATGATGCCATCTTGTTAGATCGACTCACAGCCAACGCCTCATGACCTACGCCGACCGCCAGAACGCACGTATCCAGCAAGCACAGTCCCATCTCTGTGTCGGGCTCGATCCTCGCCCCGAGCGCATTCCTGGTGGAGACATTGAGGGTTTTGTCAGGCAAGTAATGGAAGAAACAGCTCCTTACGCCGCCGCGTTCAAGCCCAACATGGCCTACTTTGAAGCGCAGGGCTCAGCCGGACTCGCCATCCTTGAGCGCGTTCTCGCAGACCGGCCCCGCGAGATTCCCATCATCCTGGATGCCAAGCGCAGCGACATTGGCGAAACACAGAAATACTATGCCAAGGCCTGTTTCGAGCACTTGGACGTCGAGGCAGTCACCCTCAATCCTTTCCTTGGCTACGATTCGCTCGAACCTTTCCTCGCCTACGAAGGGCGCGGCATCTTCATTCTCACCATCACATCCAATCCAGGATCCCAAGACGTCCAACGTCAGCCTTGCGGGGACGGCCAGGTCTATCAGAAGATCCAAGAGATGGCCCTGCGCGCACCGCAAGGGTCCACCGGCATGGTCGTGGGACTTACCAATGCTGAGCCTACCGTGCTAGAGACGCTCGCCGACTTGCCTCTCCTTCTCCCGGGGCTTGGCGCTCAGGGAGGCGATCTTAAAGCCCTCGCCGAACAGAAACGCCGCGCCCCGATCGTCGTCAATGTCAGCCGAGGCATCCTCTTCGCCGACGACGACCGCTCCTTCGCGCAGCGCGCTCAAGACTATCAGAATCAAATCAACGCCGTCCTCCATCCCTAACACCAGTCGCTACCACCCCCCTTCATCATGAATTCCGATATTCCCTTAGGCCTCAGTTTCGATGACGTCCTCGTCTTGCCCGGACTCAGTGAGATCTTGCCAGGGGAGGCTGACATTTCCACCCAACTCACGGCCAAGATCCCTCTCAATATTCCCATCGTGTCCTCCGCCATGGACACGGTGACGGAGCCCGAGTTGGCCATTGCGTTAGCACGCGAGGGCGGCATCGGCGTCATTCACCGCAACAACAAGGTGGATGATCAGGCCGAGCAAGTGGCCCGTGTGAAGCGTTCGGAGAATGCAGTCATCTACGACCCGCTCACGGTGAAGGCAGACCTTCCCATGGATGCTCTCCAACAGGTCATGGACACTCACGGAGTTTCCGGCTTTCCCGTCGTCGATGCAGACGGCCGCCTCGAAGGGATGGTGACAAGTCGTGACATGTGGAATATCTCTGACGAAACCACACGCGTGGCGGAAATCATGACACCACGCGAACGCCTCATCACCGGCCAATCAAATACGGATTTGGAAGAGGCCCTGCGCATCCTCGCCAAGGGGCGCATTGAGAAGCTTCCTTTGATCGATGGCGATGGCAAGCTCACAGGGCTCATCACGCGTCAGGATATTGAGAAGCGGCACATGTTTGGCAATGCTAGCAAAGACCCTCAAGGGCGCCTTCGCGTCGGTGGTGCCATTGGCGTGGGACCGGATTGGGAAGACCGCGCGAAAGCGCTCGTCCAGGCCGGGGCCGATGGCCTCTTTATCGATGCCGCCACGGGCCACACCAGCCGTGTCATGGATCTCGTGGAGAAATTGAAATCCACCCACGGGAATGCCATCGCGGTCGTCGCTGGCAATGTTGTCACCGAGCAAGGGGCCAAAGACCTCGTCAGCGCCGGGGCAGATGCGGTGAAGATTGGCGTGGGACCCGGCTCGATCTGTACCACGCGCGTCATTTCTGGCGTGGGCATGCCTCAGTTCAGCGCGGTGCGCGACGTCTCCCGCTATTGCCGCGAACACGGAGTCGTCACCATCGCCGATGGTGGCATCCGCTACTCGGGCGATATCGTGAAAGCGTTAGCAGCCGGCGCCGATTGCGTCATGTTAGGATCGCTGCTCGCTGGCACCAAGGAAAGCCCCGGGGCCATGGTGAACTGGCAAGGACGTCGCTTCAAAGAATATCGTGGCATGGGCTCTCTCAAAGCCATGCGCAAAGGATCAGGTGACCGCTATGGGCAGAATGCCAGCGGCAAGCTCGTTGCTGAAGGCGTGGAAGCCCGCGTTCCCTACAAAGGCCCCTTGTCTGAAATGGTCTACCAACTCCTCGGTGGACTCCGATCCGGCATGGGCTACGTGGGCGCCCACAACCTCCCTGAGTTACGGGAAAAGGCGCAATTCGTTCGGATCACCGCAGGTGGGCTGCGCGAAAGCCATCCTCACGACATCACCATCACCGAGGAGCCGGTCAACTATCAGAGCCCCAAGTAGCTCTAGCAGGCACGCTAACGCTTCATTCCTATCCGCTCGCGACACTCCGCAATCTCGCGGATGGTCATGCTGATACTCCAAGCAAGTGCCCCTAGCAACGCCACGATCACCGCAAAGGGAAAAGCAAAGCCCACCCCTGCACGCATCATGTAAAGGCGTCGCACCACGCGCGACATGCCGCTCACCTCCTCTCGTAAGGCCAGGATACGCGCCTGAATCTCGCCTTCACCAGGCAATAAGATTAGGCAGGCCAGGAATAAAACGAGCACGACCAGCAACCCCTGCGCCGTCAGCCAGACGAACAACGAACGGAGATTGGCCGATGATTTCGACTTTGAATGAACAGCAACTTCCCTCATGAGACAATTCTAGGGAAAGGAAGCCGCCCAGCGCAATCACGAATCGAGGATGCCGTGCACCACCTTGGCTTCTTCCACCCCCGTCAGCTTCTGATCCAGTCCCTGAAACGGGAAAGTCAGCCTTTCGTGATCGATTCCTAACTGATGCAACATGGTGGCGTGTAGATCACGCACAGACACGGGATTCTCCGCCACATTGTAGCTGAAATCGTCGGTTTGCCCGTAGGACAGCCCCCCTTGGATACCCCCACCGGCCGCCCACGCCGTGAAACAGCGAGGGTGATGATCCCGCCCGTAATCCGACCGCTCCAATTTCCCCTGACAATAAACCGTCCGGCCAAACTCACCCGCAAAGACAATCATAGTGTCCTCCAGCAACCCTCGCTGCTTGAGATCTCGGATCAATGCCGCCGAAGGCTGGTCCACATCATAACACTGCCCCGGCAACTGTTGCGGTAGAATGCTATGATGATCCCACCCACGATGAAAGACCTGCACGAACCGTACCCCGCGCTCGACCATGCGACGCGCCAAGAGACAATTGCGCGCAAACGATCCCGGCTTCTCTACCTCTGGACCGTAGAGATCCAAAGTAGACCTCTTTTCCCCTGACACATCCGTTAATTCGGGCACCGACGCCTGCATGCGGAACGCCATCTCCTGCTGGGCAATGGTCGTTTGGATCTCCGCATCACCGATCTCTTGGTAGTGCTTCCGATTCACCGTCCCGACCGCATCAAGCATGCGACGGCGCACGCGCTCATCCACTCCTTGTGGGTTTGATAGGAACAAGACGGGATCGCCGGATGTCTGGAAAGCCACGCCCTGATGCTTCGAAGGAAGGAATCCACTCCCCCACAACCGACTGTAAAGCGCCTGCGTGTTCCGCGTGCCTCCCGTCCAGAAAGCGGAATTCAAGACCACGAAGTCTGGCAGATCACGATTCATCGATCCTAACCCATAACTTAACCATGCGCCCATGCTTGCATTACCCGGTATTTCCGAGCCGGTGCAGATGAATGTCTTCCCGGGATCGTGATTGATCGCATTCGTATGCATCGACTTGATGAGGCACAAATCGTCCGCCACCTCGGATAGGTGCGGCAACAACTCGCTCATCCACAGCCCGGATTTCCCCGATGGACGAAAGCAAAACATCGTCGGCGCCACCAGTTGGGTACGCCCCCGGGTCATCGCTGTGACCCGTTGCCCTTGACTAATACTCGGGGGCAAGGGCTCGCGGAAACGCTTCTCCAGATCCGGCTTGTAATCAAAGAGATCCAACTGACTCGGTGCGCCCGCCATGAACAGAAAGATCACTCGGCTCGCCCGCGGCTTGGGTTGCCCCAGCGCACGGGCCAGACTGTTCTGGGGCAGAAGCGATCCCAAGACGGGGACGCCTAAACCCATGCCCGAAGTCTTGAGAAACTGACGCCTCGCCAGCCTTCTATTTGCCTCGAAACGGAGATCGTGAATCTGGGGCATCGATGCCATGCCCCAAGCCTACGCAAGCCGCCCCCCGATGTCACGAGGCGAATGCAGAAGGATCAAGCCTTCCACAAACGCCCCAACACCAGGCCGGGCGCTGCTGGTTAGTGGGTCCGTCAGGACCTCACATCCCTAAAGGAAATCGTTGACCAAATTCTCGAGCATCTCTTGGCGCCCGCTCGGCGTCATGCCAGGCTCGCCATTCTCGAGCACATGCGCTTCCAATTCTTTGAAGCCTACCTCACCATTCGCAATCTTGAGGCCAATGCCAGAATCATAGCTGGAATAACGTTCACTCACAAACGCATCCAAACGACCGTCATCGATGATCGCCTGCGCAATCTTCAAGCCGCGCGCAAAGGCATCCATGCCGCCAATGTGCGCGTGAAACAGATCCACCGGCTCGAAGCTCTCACGTCGCACTTTCGCATCGAAATTCAATCCGCCCGTCGTAAAGCCACCCATCCGCAGCAAGGACAGCATGATCTGCGTCGTCATGTAGATATTGGTCGGAAACTGATCCGTATCCCAGCCTAACATTTCGTCACCTGTGTTCGCATCCACGGAGCCAAGCGCGCCAGCAGCCGCCGCGACCTCCAGCTCATGCTGCACCGTATGGCCTGCCAAGGTCGCATGGTTTGTCTCAATGTTAAGCTTCAAGTGGTCCAGGAGATCAAATTCCCGGAGGAAATTCAAACACGCTGCCGCATCGGAATCGTATTGATGCTTCGTCGGCTCCTTCGGCTTGGGCTCGATGTAGAATTGCCCGCCAAAACCGATAGCCTTTGCATAGTCCACCGCCATGTGGAGAAACCGTGCGAGGTGCTTCAGCTCGCGGCCAATGTCGGTGTTCAGCAGCGTCTGGTAGCCTTCGCGTCCGCCCCAGAACGTGTAGCCCTCACCACCCAACCGCAGGGTGACATCCATCGCCGTCTTCACCTGGGCTGCCGCGTAGGCAAACACATCGGCATACGGACTTGTCGCCGCCCCCTGATTGTAGCGGGGATGCGCAAACAAACACGCCGTGCCCCACAACAGCTTGATTCCCGTCCGCTTCTGTTCCTCCTCCAACACATCCGCCACCGCATGGAGATTCGCATTCGATTCCGCCAGGGTCGCTCCCTCGGGAGCCACGTCGCGGTCATGGAAACAGTAATACTTGATGCCGGTCTTCTCCATGAACTCGAACGCCACCCGCACGCGATGCTGGGCATTCTCCACAGAATCCTCAGCGCCCTCCCAGGGACGCACCGCCGTGGGCACCCCAAACGGATCCGCCAATCCATTCCGAAGCGTGTGCCAGTATGCCATGGAGAAGCGCAAATGCTCCTCCATCGTCTTGCCACCTACCGTCGCTTGCGCGTCGTAGTGCTTGAACGCCAGAGGGTTCTTGGAATCGGGCCCTTCGTAGGCAATGACAGGGATCTCAGGAAAGAATTCGGAAGACATCCGCGCATCATTCCGAGCCTCGCGAGAAACTCAAGCCAAACCTAGAACTTGCTCGCAACCCACCTGCGATCATAGTAGCCGAGCGGGATCAGGCCTCCCGCACCAGATTCGTGCCCTTAGCTCAGCTGGATAGAGCAACGGACTTCTAATCCGTAGGTCGTGCGTTCGAGTCGCACAGGGCATGCCACTCTAAAGTCCTCACCATAAGGAAGTGGTGGCGCGCATGCACCCGAGTCCTCCACTCCTCTGCTCGGTGCCAAGAGCCGATCCTTGACCGCCCTCTCACATTCTGGACAACTCAGAAGCATGCGTGCCCATGCCAAGATCGCGAAGAAGTCCGCCCGTCTGACACTGAGTGACCGCCTCTCTCGTCTCACCCTACCGAAGGCTGAGAAGTTGCTAGGCGGGAATGGAAGGAAGTTGATGCTTGAGGGTGGGAAGATCGAGGTTGATCCCAACCATGATGTGACCTTCGAGCGCGATCTGTTCACGCTTCGCATCCCCTCCCAGGGTGCGAAAGTCACGATTGCGTTAGACCCCAGTCGCCCTAACAGGCTCGCCATCACCTGTTCTCGTTGCACGCACCATTGCGAGCATCAAGGCGCGGCGTTGGCATTCATGATGGAGGAAAAGATGTTATTAGGACTGGCCGCACCGCCACCGGAACGGGTTCCGATTGAGAGCCTGAGCGAGAAAGAACTCGTCCAACAGGCCATCGCGGAACGCCAGGAACGGGCCAAGGTCGAGAACATGCGCTTGAAGGCGGACGATCCGAAGGAGCCGTGGACCGACTACACCCTGACAAGCACCGCATCCGGCAAGACCTACCGCGTGGCTTTGCGTGGTCCCGAAGTGGGCCAATCCTTCTGTTCCTGCCCCGACTTCCGCAAGAACACGCTTGGAGTGTGCAAGCACATCTATTATGCGCTCGATCGCGTCAAAGCTAAGTTTCCCGCAAAGAAACGGACCCGCACCTATCAAGCGGATCGACACTACCTCGCCCTTTCTTATGGAAAGACGTTAGAGTTGTATCTCCACGCTCCGAAAGACGTGCATCCCACGGCAGCGCAACTGACGGCTCCCTTTCTCGATAAGGGCATTCGCAAACCACGCCCCATTCGCCAACTCCTCTCCATGTTGCGCAAGCTGGAAATGCTAGGTGAAGAGGTGACGATCTATCCTGACGCGGAGGAATTCATTGGCCGGATACTGCAACAGGATCGGCTTTCGAGCCGCATGGAAAGCGTGCGCGAAGAGCGCCATTCCAGCAACCTCCGGCGGGATCTGTTGCAAACCGAACTCTTACCCTATCAGTTAGACGGGATCGCATTCGCCGTCGGTGCTGGACGGGCGATTCTGGCGGACGACATGGGCTTGGGTAAAACCATCCAAGGCATCGGTGTCGCCGAAATGTTATCCCGAGAGGCGGCCATCGAACGCGTCTTGGTAGTGTGCCCCGCTTCAGTGAAATCTCAATGGGCGAATGAGATTCACAAATTCGCCCCTCATCGCAATAGCCAAATTGTCCTCGGCACCGCCAAGGATCGAGTGACCCAGTATCGCGAAAGCGTCTTCTTCACCGTGTGCAACTACGAGCAGGTCATGCGCGATTTGCCTCACATTGAGCAAATCCCTTGGGACTTGGTGATCCTCGACGAAGCTCAACGGATCAAGAACTGGGAAGCCAAGACCACCGCTGCCATCAAGGCCCTTCGTTCACCCTACGCGCTCGTCCTCACCGGCACACCGTTGGAGAACCGTCTCGATGAACTCTACTCGATCATCGAGTTCATTGATGATCGGCGTCTAGGGCCCGCGTTTCGTTTCTTCAACCGGCACCGAATCGTGGACGAGAAAGGAAAGGTGTTAGGCTACAAGAACCTCACGGAGCTACGGCAAAAGTTAGAACCCGTGCTCTTGCGGCGCACTCGCGCCTCTGTCCTGCAAGAACTCCCGCCGCGAACCACCGAGATCATCCGCATTGCCCCCACGGAAGAACAGGCGGGCTTCGATCACAGTCAGATGCTGACGATCCAGAGTATCGTGAACAAGAAGTATCTCACGGAAGTCGATCTCATGCGGCTGCAGAAAGCCCTCCTCCTCTGCAGGATGAATGCCAATAGCACTTACCTCGTCGACCGCCAACTGCCAGGCCACTCCTCGAAGCGCGAGCGTTTGTTTGAATTGTTAGAGCACCTCACGGCAGAAGAAGACCGCAAGATCGTCCTCTTTTCGGAATGGACCCGGATGCTCAATCTCATCGAGGAGGATCTCCAAGCGCTCAATGTCCGGTATGTGCGCCTCGATGGCTCTGTGTCTCAGAAGAAACGTCAGCAACTGGTTCACGAGTTTCAGAATGAGCCCGATTGCCAACTCTTCATCACGACCAATGCCGGCTCCACCGGGCTCAATTTGCAAGCGGCGAACACGGTGATCAATGTGGACTTGCCTTGGAATCCGGCTCTGTTAGAGCAACGCATTGGCCGTGCCCACCGCATGGGTCAGCAACGCCCCGTGCATGTGTTCATCCTCGTTACCGAGAAGACGCTCGAAGAACGGATCCTCGACACTCTCTCTGCCAAACACGAGTTGAGCCTGGCGGTGCTCGATCCCGATTCCGAGACGGACACCATTGATCTCACCTGCGGCATGGAAGAGCTTCGCCGACGACTAGAAGTCTTGTTAGGCGCTCAAGAAGCCGCTCCCGTGGACGCGAGCCAACAACAAGTTCCGACTGAGGAAGAATCTAACACGCAAGCCCATCAGCAGCGAGTGAGCGAAGCGGGTGGGCAACTGCTCACTGCCGCCTTCGGCTTTCTCAGTGAAATGCTCCCCACGCAAGATGGGGACGCGAAGGGATCAGAACCTGCCGCTCAGTTCATCCGGGAGAGCCTGACCCAATGCCTGAAGGAAGACGAACAAGGAAGACCTCAGCTCACAGTCACCCTCCCCAATGCCGAGGCCCTCGACAATCTCGCCCAGACACTGGCACAGCTCATCCCGAAGTAAGGAGCGATTCTTCGGTTCACCCAAATGCGAACTGGAACATGGGAGCAGGTCATCACCGCTCAGACGATTCATGGCGACTCCACGGGCCACCGCTCGATGAGGCGGTTCTCTCCTGTGGTCGCGTCCCAGACATTGCGATTGGCCAGGCGAACTGAGAAGCGGGCATCTTTGGCAAGTCTGTCAGAGGCATCGGGCAGTGCGAGGTGCCAGGTGTAATCAGCGGCAGGGAGATCTTGCGGCAAGGTGACCTGAGCGGCGAAGCGGGTGCAGACCCCAGGTTTCCACGCCCGGGGATCGGTATCAGCGAGTGGGAAACGCGCGCATTCGGTGCCTTCCGCATCTCGAAGGACGAGGTGAACAGGACGCGCGTTGTAGAGCGCGGCGAAACCATGATTGGTTAGGGTGAACGCAAGAGCCACGGCCTCTCCTGCCGTGCCTTTGTTGGGAAGCGTGACCGTCTCAAGAACGATTCGAGCTCCCATGCGTTTCTTGATAGTGTCCATCACGTCGAGGGCATTCCAACGCTGCAAGACCTCAGGATGGTAAGCGGAATTAAGGTAGCTGAGATGCAGCCGCTCCATCTCGGCTAACGCATTCTCAGGCAAACTACGAGGGTGGAGGGCACAGCTCTCTCCACCAAAGAGCGTGTGCAACGTATCTGTCTCCAAATACGCCAATTCTTGCGGCATGGTCAGGCCTTCACGGTTGTAGGTGCCCACATCATTCGGTGAGGAAAGAAAGCAATCGTTGTGGTGTCCCGTGCGCGCTCGATGACTGCCATCATACGCTTCCACTGCTGTCAAAGGCTCTATCGTTTGGAAAAGGGACTGCTTGAGTGCGGGATAGCGTACCACGACCATGCGATCCTTCGGCGTGCGCTCTAGCAGATATTCAAAGAGCGCCCGACGCACTTCAGGCGTCTTGGCCGCCTGAGTGGTGTGCCATTCTCCCCATGGCCCGAGAAAGCCCGCTTCGAAGAAGGCGATCCGGTCGGCATTGCGCGCAAAGAGCGGCGCCAACTGATCCATGTGCCCACGGATGATGTCGAGATCGGGATCTTCGTAGGTTTGATAGTCTCCGCCTGGGCCGCGATGTCCATACGAGACCCTAACCATGACCTTGACCCCAGCCGCCTGGGCGGTTTCAAAGCCTTCTTGCAGCTTGTCTAGGTAACTCGCGGGAAGCTCAGGCGTCGTCCGGTAGGGTTCGAGAAAGATCTTGCCTCCGATCAAGGTGAGATGGCGCTCGCGCATGGTGGTGACTGCATCCGTGAGCGCAGCGAGATTCTGATAGAGGTAGAACCCGCTTTCCGGTTTAGGGAAGATCCTATCATCTTCCTGAAAGGTGACGTCAACGGCATGCAACGCCGTGACCGCCGAGGCGAGGATGACCATCTCTCGCCACGCGTGTGCAAGTGGGTTCATGATCATTCAGTCCGTCCGGCGGAAGAATTTGGCACCTTGGTGAGGATCTGTCCGCCACGGGCTAACGGCGTCTGGGACAGGTATCCAGCTTTCCTGGGTAAGGGATTCGCTCATTTCCAATGTTCCAGAGGACCACTCAATCTCCACTTGAGCACCTACCTTGCGGATGGCGATCGCGGCCGCATCCACAGGGGGCTCGGGCTCGGGATCCCCTGGCAATTCCCATTCGGTAAGAGGATGCACGATGGCCTCTGCGGGGCCAGTCGCGAGCACTTCCCAACTCGGGGAGACCAGGTTCATGGCGATCCCTACCGCGTCACCTGTCACCAACGCGAGGCCGTCCTTGCTACTCGCAAGCGCAATGCGGCATTCAAACTCGGTAGAGGATCCCGTTGGAGCCAACAGAAAGTCCACATCACTCACACTTCCCTCATTGAATCCTCCATCCGTTTGCTTCCAACCACTGCCATTCTCGATCATCAAGGACGATCCAATGGTCGACACTCCCAAGCCCGTAGCAGCATCGTTATCACCATCGATGAAGATCTGGTAGAAATGGTCAATCGGTAGCGACGTCTCTCCATGCACACTGAAACGGAGATATAGATAGTCGGCATCATTCGCCACCCAGAATTGGTGGAAACCGAGATCTCCGCCACCATCTGCCTCCGTGGCGACGGGGTCGATGCCCGTCCAATCACTGAAATCGCCGTCAATGCGAATGGACGCCCGAAAGGCGTGTGCACTTGTGAGGGTATTTCCAAACCGGTCCTCGACTCCGGCAATCGCCAACGAGTAAGTCTCTGCAAAGCTGAGTGGCGCGGTTTCCAACGTGACCGTCCGCCCACTCTCATCTAACACAGCCCCCAAGACGTCGATCCCCTCAATGCCAAACATCGAGGGAGCCACCTCCGGCAACGGCTCAGAAAAGTGAATCAGCACGCTTCCTGCACCCGCAGAAACCGACACCACGGCGGGAGGACGCGCATCCGTCTCAACCGCGATGACAGCCTCGCGAGTCGTCACCGCATTGACACGATTGCTCGCCCTCAGCTGGTAGCGACCCGCGTCTTCCAACTGAACCGCCTCGATCATCCACGTCGGTCCCGTGGCCTCCGGGATGGGAGCGCCATTGTGGAACCATTGATAGGCGAGGGGTGGAGACCCTATCACTTCAGTTGACAATTCCAACCGTTCTCCTTGCGCCACCGTCACGTCCGCAGGTAACGTCTCCGACGCCAGTTGCACCTCGGTGGCGATGGTCGTGAGACTCACATCGCGGCTCCGCACGATGCCACTCGCATTGCTCACCTCCACCGCATAGGTGCCCGCATCTTCCTGCAAGACGACGGGGATCTCCAATCGCGGTCCATGGACATCAGGAATGGGAACGCCATTCTTGAACCACTGAAAGACGAAGGGTTCGGTACCCGCAATCGTCCCAAGCGCCAACACGGTCCCCTGCCCCTCCACGATTTCGCGATCTTCCGGCTGATCAAGATCCTCGAATGTGGGCGGGACACTGTCATTTGCAGACAAGCGGAGTCCGAAAGCCAAGGTTTGAGGGGAAGCCACCGCTTGATGCACTGCCACCCCTAACAAATTCTCGCCCACAATCAACGCCCCGGCTGGCAAGCTGAAGGTCTCCAGCTCTCCAGGAGCAGAGGCCTCACCCTCGGCTGCCGTCTCGGCAGTGATCTCTCCATCGGGAAGCCGAATCCGGCGCACTTCTTCACCATTCAAATAAAGGACGGCCCCATCAGAGAGATAGGTCTCCGCGAGGAGCGCCACCCCTTCTGCCGCGTGTTCCCACAGGAAGGACGTGCGGAAATAGATCGTCGTTCGTTCTCCCTCGAGAACGACTTGAGAAGCGATAGGATAGGCGCCTGCATCGCCTCCCAACCGAAAGAAGCCATTTCCACCCTGCCAGGTCTCGTCCAAGCCCTGTACGACTTCACCCGTGTAATCTGGCAAGAGCCAATCTGGGGCCACCGGATCGGCTATTTCTTGATAGAACCAGAACGTGTCTTCGAAGTTCGTCAGGATCTTAGAGCCTTGAAACAACTCCGGCTGAGTGACCAATGTGTAGGGAAGGGCCTCCACGGAATCATTCAGTTGCCAGTCCAACGTCTGTGACAGGACAGTCAAGGCGATGGCATCTTGCTGGAAGAATGTCAGTCCTTCGGCATCCAGCGCGCTTCTGGACAAGCGCATTTCAAACTGATCACTCAATCCGCTAGGGGCCACTTGCCATCCTAAGTCAGACCCTGCGCCTTCATTGAATTGCCCATTCTTCTGCTGATAGCTTGCGCCATTCTCAATAAAGAGTTCTGACCCCAAACCGCCCCATGGATGTCCCGTGGCCCCATCGGCATCGGTATCCACCAAGACTTGATGGTGGAAGTTCGCATAGGAAGCTGGCGCATGGAGACGGACACGCACATAGAGAAAGTCATCGTCATTCGCAATGGCGACATCGCGGTAATCCAAATCTCCCGTGGCGTCCATTTCATCAATCTCCGTCACTGGCACGCCTAACCAATCCTCAAAACCTCCATCCACTGTGATCCGTTTGAAGGTTCCCGCAGTAGCCGTGATGGGAAAGAGGGATGCAGCAACAAGAACAAGGACGGCGAAGGCAACTTTCATAAGATGAGACGGTAAGTGACTCACGCGACAGTCTAGCATCTCTTGGGCCAACAGAAAGGCCCGAGTTTGCCTATGCGCCCTAGCAAGAGCCCCTAGCGCTGAGCAAGTCGTGTTCGCGTGGTAGCGATTGATAGCAGTATTCTGAGTCTTTGCCCCCCTCCGTCGGACCAGTGGACGCGGACATCCCTTACTTCGGGGAATCTGCCGAGACCAAGGCTCCATGGGCTGCCAATCGCCTCCCACTACAATCCACCCAACTCCTATCTTTCACCCTCATCGTCATCTCTCTGCTTCATCGTCATCAGCCTCCTCCCAGTCACTGCCTTCCTCACGCTCCCCCTCTCGTCCCCATTCGATTTGGCTTCATTCGAGGCTCCCTATCACTCCAACCGTTCCCGCAAGTCGCGCAACGACCGCAACTCTCCCCAATCCCCCCCGCGCATCTTCCGTCCTCCATCCTTACGCTTCGGCCCAAAGTATTCTCGCTTCGCCTCAAAGAATCCATCCACAAATCCCTTTGACCCAATCACCACCCCATCCGTGAAATAGCGCACCCGACACCGCAATAGCGCCGCCAGCGACAGCGCCCCACCTGCCTCACGCACCGCCGCCACCGCTTCCGCAGACGCCCCCTTCCGCACCACCTCTCCAGAAGCCGTCACCTGCGCCTCCCCCATCCCAAACAACACCCGCCGATACTCCCGACCCACCACGCGCCAATTCGGAATCGCCCGCCCCTCGCGCAACGCTTCCTCCTGCATCAGAAAGCCCAACCCACGACGCGCCGCCTGTTTCCCCGCCACCGCCTCCGCATACCCGCACCACCGATAATCCTTCGGATCCTCCACCATCCCCGCACGCACCGCGTTCAAATCCACATACCCCGCCACCGTCATCAACGCGTCCCAACCGCCCTCAATCACCACGCTCTTAAAACGCTGTTCCCAAAGCCGCCCCACCCGTTCATGACGCTTGTTAAACCACACCGTGAACCGCTGCATAAGCGTCTTCATAAACTCCGAAAGATCATGCATCCGGCTCACGAAATCCTGCCGATACGCCTTCTCCTGCACCACCGCCGTCGCCCCCCCATTCAGTTCATAAAACGACGCGATCCGCGCCCGAATCGCATCCATCTCCTCCCGAGAATACAACGCACTCAACCGCTCCCAGAACTCCTCCTCTGGCAAATCATCCACCCCAATCGTCTCCGGCACCTGCAGCACCAAATGCAGGTGGTTGTCCAGCATCGTCCAGGTCACCACGGTCACGTTCGCAAAGCGCTCCACCTTCCGCAGCAGCTTCGCAAACCGCTCCTTCGCCTCCTCATCCAACAGGAAATGCCGCCCATTGACACGTACCACGACGTGAAAACACTGCGCCCCTTTGACTAACAGCATGCGACGCGGCTTCCTCCTAATCTGTAAATACACCCACCTCTTGATCTTGACAACTGCTTTCTCATTATCTCTCCTGTCCCTTTCTTCTGTCCCTGTTTGCGACCAAGGCCCTGTCCCTTTATTTTGTGCTTGTATTCTGCCGAATCCGGCAGAAGCCTGTTTGTGCGATACACACAACGATGCGAACTGCATTAATAGCTATATTGATAGTCATTGCTGCTCTAACGGTGTACACCATTAACAAAGGTCAGCCCGAGGGCTACAACAGCGAGGATAGTGTTCAGAGGCAAGTGTCGAAGTTGCCGCAAGATGAGAACACAGACGATATCAGATCTACTCCACTGGAGCAACTATCTGACGGTGCTGCCGAGGCTAAAGCACGAAAGACTACACGCGAAGATTTTTCGGATGGCCTGACTCCGAATCTCATTCTAAAACTATCCAAATGTGGTGATCTGATACAGCCTGACGGAGGTATAGGAGGATGTGATGGAGAAGAGCTTTTCACCGAGAGTGAGAAAGAAGAATTAGAAGCTCTACTCAAGGAGAGACTATTCAGCCTAAAGCAACATCAAGCTGATAATGCCGTAGTAAGAGGTGAACTCGGAGAGCAAGTTTTTGAAGTGCCTCCATTCCCCGATGATGTATTTTCTCAGATAGCTGAGCAGGCATACCAAGTTATTGTTGAAGAGAAAGCCGACCTATTTTTGACGCAGCTTGCTATGCTAAGCGATAACTTTGATTATTTTGGGGCATATTCGCAAAAGGTCTGGCTAGATAAGGGTTCAGATCCACCTGCATTGCTGAGGGAATACCATGATCAACGTGGTAAGAGCAAAGGCAGTTCAAGAGTCTTGCTTGATGTTCAGAAGGAAGCTTTGTCTGGAGAAATGGTTCCAGCGGCGCTATTAGATGTTCAACATATTATTACTACTAATGGTGAGGATGGATGGGGCTTCTTAGAGAAAGAAACAAAAAGCTAAAACGTTAGTCCGGCATGAAAATTATATATATATGCTTAGTGGCTGCTTGTTTAGTTGCTGTTTATAAATTCTGGATTTCAGGTTCTATATTGCACAAAGAGGAGCAAATAGGTGTAGTCGAAAATAGAGCAGCAGCGGCTTCTATAGTAGAAAATAGTCCTAGGAGTGGCCGAGTGCGTGAGCAATTGCAACTTCTTAGCTCGGCATTAGATCCGGATAGTCGTAAACTATCAGAGAGTCTCGCAAGTGATATTGGGCTAACAGATGCGGAAAAGAGAATAACTGACGAGCTTTTGCAGGATTCTTATGCACGCATCCGAGAGCACCACCTTCGATCCTATAAAGAAGTAGAAGATGAAAAAGGAATATACTTTGAGATTCCAAAGATAGTTGATGCAGAAATAAGTAAAGAATACCTTTCGCAAAGACTTGCAGAGGGAATTGGTGATGCGAAAGCCAAAAAAATTATGAAAGCGGTGGGAAAAGGCAGGCTTTTTAACTATTTTGGGAAATATCGCGTAGAGATGTGGATTGAAGAGATTTCTGAAAGTGTTTTTCAGTTTCGCGAAAAATATTTAGATGATGAAGATCAACCGGCGGTGCGAGTAGCGCCGGCCGAACTTAGCGCAAATATAGACGCGATAAATGAGCTTTGGGGGCATATTCTATCTCGCGCATCCGATGATAGATAGAACATACGTAATAGCTTACTTAAGAGACTTCTATGGAATAGTGTGTAACAGTGTGGAATTGGTGGCGTGCAAGACAAAATTGAAGTGCAGGTGGCGTATTTGCTGTGAGAAGGAGGATTACTTAGTAACTCACATTACATCGGTAGTACATGTTAGGATTCAGGGCTCGCCAATGGATTCGGCGTGTAGCTGTCCCGCGATTTGTGCTGAATCGATTTGGAGTGCCCGATTGAGGAATGAATCTACGGCTTCGTCGATAGCATCGACAACTTTCTCAATCACTTCATCGCCTAAGATGGAGGATAGTTGGTCGAGGGCTCCCTCGATAAGCCCTCGGAATAGCTGCCACATCAATCCCGCATAACTCAGTATGGTGAGCCTTCCGCTTTGCTTGTCTCGCACTTCTCCATAACTCAATCCACCGCTTCGTAGCATCGTCTCAAATATCAGGGCATACCTGATCGCTGCTAGGTGAACCGATGCATACAACCCCTTTCGCATTATTTCTCCTGTCCCTTTCTCTTGCATCGTTGACAACCCCTTTCGCATTATTTCTCCTGTCCCTTTCTCTTGCATCGTATCGTTTCCTATGCGCGTCTCCATCTGCTGAACGCACTCTTCCAC
Organism: Verrucomicrobiia bacterium; assembly: GCA_030425385.1. Classification (GTDB taxonomy): domain Bacteria; phylum Verrucomicrobiota; class Verrucomicrobiia; order Verrucomicrobiales; family DEV007; genus JAACDM01. The sequence continues at coordinate 103,941 of JAUIAH010000028.1, forward strand.
CGTACCCTCACCCACGCTCAGCCAGTGACAACCTCTTTGCGACTACAGACGTGGCCCTCTACTGCGCGCTCTTGTCGTTGTGAAAGGGACAACCTCTTTGCGACTACAGACGTGGCCCTCTACTGCGCGCGCCAGAGCGTTTTTAACGACTTTAAAAAGGCGTAGGGTCGATATTTCTGTAAAACACCAAAACTGCACTTCCGGCTTTACATAATGTTTGTTGTGTCGGGTTCCCTAATCTTAAAATATATATTAGCGTTTCATTTTGAGCATGCTAGACAGTTTTCAGAGTTCCGCCAATTCGATCACTCCGGCAACGTCACCACCCGATCGATCATCTTCTGAGCCTTGTTCCGAATCCATGGAATCGGCCCCGACCCCGAGGTTACGGGAAGCTCCGTGATCGATGAGCCTCGAATGAAGGAATCTGTCTTTAGAGCCGAGTGGTGGAAATGTTAGCATGCCCTAGCCACTCTTGAACTTCTTCGATGTCGGCAGCATTGCGCATTATTTCTCCTGTCCCTTTCTCTTGCATCGTATCGTTTCCTATGCGCGTCTCCATCTGCTGAACGCACTCTTCCACCGTACCCTCACCCACGCTCAGCCAGTGACAACCTCTTTGCGACTACAGACGTGGCCCTCTACTGCGCGCTCTTGTCGTTGT
>JAUIAH010000004.1 GCA_030425385.1 Verrucomicrobiia bacterium
AAAGCACACATCAATAGATAGCCCGAAGAGAAGCCAAAGTTAAGATTGCACGAATGCCGAACGAGGGCATTTTTGACTCGTCATCAGCGAGTTACGCTCCCTCATGCTCCGCTATGGGATGCCTGTGGCTCGATTTGGTAGCGTCTATCAACGAGGAATTTTTAAATCGATTTCAAGGGATAAACCCATCCCATTCCGCACGCGCTTTACTCAGCAGCAGTTATCCGATTGGCTCTCCTGCCCCCCAGTTGCTGACCACCGAGGATGTTAGGTGGCACGAAGAAGGTGACCTATATGATGTTGACTTCACGTTCCTTTCTATTTGGGCTCACAGGGAGCACGATGACGTGCATGGGAGAGTTAGAGGTCATAACCTCATTACGCCCAAGCACGTCTTATTTGCATCCCATGAGTTGGGCATTCAACTCGGCTCACGATTGCAGTTCCTAGACCGGAACAACCGTATTTACACTCGTGTGGTTGATCGAATCGTCCGCTGGCCTAAGCCCCAAGATCTTGCTGTAGGAAGACTCTCGAAAGATCTTGAATCTACTAATCCTTGGGACCATCAAGATGAGCTACCTAGCGATGTAAAGCCAGTGAGTGTGCTCCCAGAAGATTGGCGCGATTATTTTCCAATCCCACAGTCTTCCAACGACTTAGTTTTTAGTCTGGCGATCCACCAGAAAAAGAATGCATCTTTCCGCCAGCTTGGTTTCGTATCAAGTTCTCAACAATATGAGCCTACGTTCGTGGAATTCAATCCACAGGATGCTCCTGATCCTTTCCCCAAAATACCGTTAACAAACGGCGATTCTGGTCACCCGCATTTGCTGATCGTCCATGGCCAACCTGTCTTGCTAGCCGTCTGGGAAGGCGGTGAAACCGGATCAGGCACACCCATCTCAGACCGAATTGGTATGATAAATGGCGTCTTAGACGACGATGGAGAATATAGCCTTCAAGAGTTCGAGTTCCAATCCGCTCCGTTACGCACAAGAAGTTCAGTCTATGATCGATTTATTGCAGCTAATCCGAATCTTGATACTAGTATTTCGTACTTAGACCACGCACCATTGCGCATCCCTAGCAATGGTGATGAGCTACTCTTCAAGATAGATAATAGCGATTCTCATTGGGCAATCTGGAGGTTCAATAGTAGCGTAAAATCCCCGTTGGAACTCTACTCAACTCTCACTGATCCAGTTGCCACGCCAGCTTCTAATTCAGAGTTCGATACAGCTTCAGATGGCTTAGTGGATTATCGGAAGAGATGGATAGGTGGCGAACTCTTTATCGAGATTGATGATCACGATTTTGCTGATGATTCCCAGTCGCCATATTGGTATCGTCTGCAGCAAGTTTTTGGCAGCTCCCCCTAGGGTAGGGAGTCTCCTGGCGATGGTGTGTGGAAGGTAGGTTTCCCACCCGTTCTATACGTGCATTTAACAGAAATTCTAGTGTGTTCAGTGAACTCTATCGAGCCTCATCAGACAGGCGAAGACGCTTCGGGGTTCTAAGTTCTCTCAGGATACGATCTCGCTCATCACTTCAGAGCGGCCCACGGTTCTTTGCCACGAAGAAAGCAAGCCGTGCCACGGGCTCGGGGATCGCATGCCCAGAGTGGTGCTCAGGGCCAGCCTCGTAGGCATTCACGCTTGAGAGTCCGACGCCAAGGGCTTTCGCCCACTCCCGCTGGGTGAAGCCAAGCCGTGTTCGAATTTCGCGGAATGTGTTTTGGTCCATCTGCTAGTCTCGGTTCCAGGATCTGGGTCAAACAATGGTTGCGAATCCAAATGCTCGGATTCTGGACACAGTTCCGATGATCCGAATTGGCAAGAGATTTACTGATGAGTGAGCGAATGGAGCGGCTTCGACTGAAGCAAGAGAGCGGCAAGCGATTGACGGCCCGTGAAAGCGCGGACTACGAAGCGTATCTGGAGAGCCAGAAGATCACGAAGCAGGTCTCATGATCCGTCTCCACGATCAGCCTGGCATGCTGATGGGCAATCCCAAGCATTCAACGTGGAGCAATTCCTCGATCGATTCTGATTCGCCAACTGCTGGGCGCCTAAACATCCTTCGCCAAGGCTTTCGTGTGCGCGGTTAAGAATGTTCGAAATTCTTACAGAAAGAATTTGCAACATATCTGGTTATGTTCGATAATCCAACATAACCAAGCAGGCCGCCTAAGTGCTGCAACACGAAGACGGCCCTATCATCAACCTAGAACAGACCTAGACTAATGAATATCAGATATTACTCCACGATCGGAACCCGGATGGCCAGCGATTTTCGCGCTGAGATGAACAACGAAGCCCTTCGCCAGGCAGCTCCAAGCGTCTTTGCTACGGCACAGCATCAATCTCGCTCCGATCGTTACAGCATGATTCCAACCGTCGCAGTGGTGGATGCACTCCGAGACGCAGGATGGAATCCAGTAGCTGCTCGTGAGCAGAAAGTTCGGAATGAGAATCGCTTAGGATTTCAGAAGCACGAGCTTCGGTTCTCCAATCGTTCCTCAGACCTAAGCGTCGGCGATTCAATGGTGGAGATGGTGCTCACAAATGCACATGACGGCAGTTCTAGCTACCAAATCCAAGCAGGGATCTTCCGCCCTGTCTGTGCAAACGGCATGGTGGTTTGTGAGTCACTCTTTGCCAAGCATGCCATCAAGCATATCAATCTGGATCCCCAGGATGTGATCGACGTTACCGCTGAAGTGATTGAGAGCGTGCCTGAGATTGCTGAAAGCGTGGACGGATTTCGGTCATTGGCGCTTCCTGAGCCTGTTCGCGAGGCTTTCGCCAAAGAGGCGCTCATGCTGCGCTACGGCATCGATGAAGAGTCGCAACTCAACGAGAAAGCACCAGTCACCGCAGACAAGCTCCTCACAGCACGCAGAAGCGCGGATGCTGGAGACGATCTCTGGGCCACACTGAACGTCATCCAAGAGAATGTGATTCGGGGAGGACTATCAGATCGGCGTCGACGCAGAGCCAACGGCAAACGCTTCGGGAAGATGCGCCAGGTCAAGGGGATTGACCAAGACCAGAAGCTCAATAAGAGCCTCTTTCGGATCGCCCAGGTGATTCACGAGCAAATGGCCTAACAATTACTTATGGGATCGCCCTCCAAATGTGGGGGGCGATCTCATGAAGAGTTAAAGAAATGAGATTATGCTTGAGCAAGCGAAGCGGTGTTTCAGAGTCCCGCATGGCGAGAAGACGAAGCGCAACAAGAGGAGCGGATCTGAAAGCTCGGAGAATTGAGCTAGGATGGGCTCAACAGGATCTTGCAGACTACCTGGATTACACCAGGCCACATCTAAGCACACTGGAGAATAGCGAAGACCCAGTTCCCCGCGTGCTAGAACTCGCCATGAAGTCGGTACCACCACGTTCTGAGATGGATCAACGGTGAAAAGCTACCTCTCTGAAACGAAAAGTGGGCCCACAAAGTGGTCCACGGACATTTTCACCCCTATAAAACAAGTCATTTTCAACCACATCCGTTTGACTGGGGGTGCAAAGGTCGTGGGTTCGAATCCCGCCACCCCGACCACCCTTTCTTTCTCGGAGAAGAAATTTATCGGCAGGTCGCCCCAGGCTTGGGAATAAGGGGGGGACATGGAAGCTTCTGAATCCCCAGATCAACCATCGGCGAGAGTCGATGAGGGGCTTTTCATGCGCCTGTTGATGAGGCATGAACCTGCGCTGCGGGCCTACGCGCGTGCGCTCCTCCCGGATTGGAATAGCGTGGATGAGGTGATCCAAGAAGCGAGCATCACGATGTGGAACAAGTTTGCTCAGCTTGAAGAGGAGAGCGGATTTCTTCCCTGGGGAAAGGTCATCGTCCGCTTCAAATGCCTTTCCATGGTCAGCGCTCTCCGGCGAGATCGACACGTCTTCAGTGATGCGGTGCTGGAGCAACTGGCTGAAGAAGCCGCGTCCATGGAAGCAGAAGAACACGAGGCGGCGCGACGAGCGTTGCGATCGTGTTTGCAAACGTTCTCGAAGCCGCATCAAGAACTGCTCCTGGCTCCCTATGCGGGTGATGGGAGGGTCAAGGCCCTGGCAGCGTCGGAGGGGAGATCGGCCAATGCACTTTACAAATTGTTAGGCCGCTTGCGAGAGAAGCTGGCGGTGTGTGTCCAACGCTCCCTTCACAACACTCAGCATCATGCGTCCTGAAGAACGTCTTCATCGTTACCTGATCGGGGCGGCCACTTCTAAAGAGGTGGCAGAGTTGGATACATTGCTGGCGACTGATGCTTCCCTGCGGAAGCACTTGATCACCGAGGCTAGCATTGATGCGGAATTGCGTGCCGTGGCGTTGGAGCGCGTTTCAGAAGAGGGCGAACACATGAGGATGGAGAAAGGGTCCCTACGGACGTTTCCCTTGATGCCGATGGCTATGGCCGCGGGGTTGGCCTTCCTTCTCGGGTTGGCCTTGATGCATGTGAGTGATCGGTCAGATACTGGCAATGTGATTGAGAGGGATGTCAGGACGGCGGAGCCGTCTGCGGAGGGCTTCGCCGTGCTGAGCCACCTAGATCAAGCGCGGTGGCCCGCAAGTGCAGAGAAGCGCACGGGCGACCTCCTCGGCTCCGAGACCTTACGAATGGAGGCCGGAGTGGCGGAATTGCAGTTCTTCTCCGGAGCGACCATGGTGGTGCAGGGGCCTGCGGAAATCAGCCTGCAGTCTGCGTGGGAAGCGCATTGTCACGAAGGCACCGTCCGGATGCAGGTGCCACCAGCGGCTCGGGGGTTCACCCTGCACGGGCCCTCCACTGAGATCGTGGATCACGGCACGGAGTTTGGATTGGAAGTGCGTGAGGGGCAGGCCCTGGTTGAAGTGATCGATGGCGAGATCGCTTTCCGTCATCGCGATGCTCCCGAGCGCATGGTGAGAGGTGGTTCGGCGTGGGGCCTACCGGAGGATGGCGAAGCGACTAGAATCGAGACGGACGCCACGCGTTTCCCTAGCATGCGTGCGAATGAAGGCTGGCACCAGCGACAGGACTTCGAACGCTGGCGGGCGCATCGTGATCGGCTGGCGAAAGATCCTCGAGTCATCGCCTACTACACCTTCGAGCGTGACTCTGGAAAGCCGTTCATCCCGAGCGAGGTCGAGCCGCGCGATGAAGAAAGGGACGGTGCGGTGGTGTTGGCAGAGAGTGCCGCGGGGCGTTGGCCTGGTTTGAAAGGGGCACTTGAGTTTCGCCGTCCAGGTTCCCGTGTCCGCGTGCATCTTCCAGGGGATTTCCAGGCCTTCACCTTCGCGGCCTGGGTGCGCGTGGATAGCTTGGACCGGCGCTACAACGCGCTCTTCATGGGAGATGGCTATGAGACAGGGGAACCCCACTGGCAGATTCGCGATGATGGCAAACTCATGCTGTCGGTAATGGTGGACGATGCGAACCCGCACCCGACCTTTCCTGAGGTGCGCTACCATCACGTCTATTTCTCGCCACCGATTTGGGAGCTTTCGATGAGTGGGCAGTGGCTGCACCTCGCCTCCGTCTTTGACCCCCAGGGAAGGGCCGTCTCTCACTATGTCGATGGCAAGCGTGTCTCCCGAGAGACCATCAAGCCGGACTTTCTGATTGAATCCCTTCGGATTGGCAATGGCGAGATTGGTAACTGGGGACAACCCTTTCGCGAGACCTCCTGGTTCGCCATCCGAAATCTCAACGGATGTCTGGATGAGCTCGTCATTCTCAATGCCGCCCTCACGGACTCCGAAATCCATTTGCTGCATCAGCGCAGTCGCGCGGATGCTCTCTAACACCACTCCCTACCATTCGAACCATGAAACCCTCCATCACCTTCCTTCTCGCCAGTCTCGCCAGCATGGGGCTGGTTCACGGCAAACTCGTCGCCTGGTTCCCGCTCGACGAATCTTCTGAGGCCAATGCCATCGTGACAGACCTCGCTGGCAACACCGATGCTTTCACCATCGGCTTCGATTCGGATCCTGAATTCTCCTTTCTCACCCGTGAGCATCCCTCCGCGCGCCCCAATCTCGGCACATCGTATCTCTTTACCAAAGGGAGCGGATTGGAGATCGAAGGCACCGAGGCGGTTCAGCCGACTGACAAATTCACCATTGCGTTCTGGACCCAACCTGGGACGCTTGATGCCTTTGATCGCTTTCTGGAAACGCAGGTCACGAATACGAATGCGCAAGACGGTATCCGGATCGACATGGGCACCGGGAATCGAGTCCGTGTGCTCATTCGCGATAACAATGGGGCGAGCAATACTCAATTCAATCATCCTATCACCCTTCGCAATGACGGCACCTGGTATTTCGTCGCCTTCCGTTATGATTCCGAAGGGATCGACAACGCGCCTTTCCAACTCACGGTGGTCGAGGCGAGCGATGGGCCCATGGACGAAGCTACCATCACCGCGAACACAGCAGGCCCTGACACGTTGAATACTGGAGCGATCCATTTCCCGCATGCGTCGACGGAAACACTCATTGGGGTGGAGAACCCTGGAGCTACTGGCGGTAACAATCTCCATGCCGCGTTAGATGAACTCGCCTTCTACGACAATTCCGATGGCAATGGAGTCCTATCCGATGCACAACTAGCAGATATCTACAACTTTGGCCCTTCGGGAGTGGAACTGATCCGCACCTTCACTGCAGACACCAATAGCGTCTCGCCTGGTAATCCAGCGACCCTTTCGTGGGAGATCGTTGAGCCCGTTGAGAGCCTGGTGCTCGATGATGGCTTGGGCAATGTGACCGATCTGATTGCCATGACTCAGGATGGCGCCGGAAGCCTAGCGGTTTCCCCAGAGGCGACAACGAGCTATCAAATCAGAGCGACGCGCGGTGTCTCGGTGAATGTCTACACGCTCAAGATCCTTGCGGGCGCCGCTCCTGAGATCACTTCGTTCAGTTCTTCAAATGAATTGGTGCAAACCGGGGAGTCCGTGGTGCTCTCGTGGCAGGTCACCGGCGCGGATAGTCTCACGCTCAATCCTGGGGATACCGATGTATCCGAGGAAGCGTCTATGGAAGTCTCCCCTAGCGAAACGACCACCTACACGCTCGCAGCAACGAATGCCTTTGGCACGACCATGGCCAGTGTGAATGTCGCGGTCATCTCAGGACCTCGACCGGCGCACCGCTACGTGGCGGATCATCCAGACAACGACGACACGACGTGGGTGGACGGTGTTTCCAACAAGAACCTCAGCATCAGCGGGGCCTTTCCCGAAGATCTCCTGATTCCCAGCGCCAACACCAGCCTCACCAAATCCTATTACACCGGTGGTGGATTGGCAGGCGGCAATGCTGGGAGCTACCAGTTTCCTGAGTTCACGGCAGAGATCTGGTTGCGCCCTGACACACTCACCTCGGATCATGAAGTGATCTTTGAAACAGGTGGTGGTCAGAATGGGATCGCGGCTCTCATCAGCAACAATGGCTTTCGTTTCATTGGTTCCGCCCAGGATGAACGGACGCTTGATGTGACCATTCCTCTAGATGGGCTCTTCTTGGATGACTTTGTCCAGCTAGTCTTCTCGAATAGTGCTAGCAATGGAACGGTGGACATCGCTATCAGAGACACGGTGGGCGTGGTGCGGACGCGATCAGAAGTCGCCAACGTGATCATGGGGGGCAATGGAGCCGTGCTCTTCGCATGGGGATCTGGAGGCTTTGGCGGCGACAATAATCTCGGCGGCCGGACGGAAGCGGCCGATGTCACGCCTGAGGGCCTGACGGGTTTCGCCGGGGAGATCGCTGTCGTGAATATCTATGACCGCTTGCTTGAAGCAGCCGAGATCCAAGCGGCCTTTGACGCCGTGGCCACCTTGGGCGCGCCACCGGCAGCGTTTCGCGTGCGGGAGATCACGCGGAATCCTGCTGATAGCACCCTGACACTTTCCTGGGATGCTATTCCTGGGGAGACCTATGGGGCTCAGTTCTCAAACGATCTGACCGAATGGTTTGACCTCGCCGGTCCCTTCTCCGCCTCTAGCGAAACCGTCACTGAAACGCTCAATGTACCGCCCAACCAGCCTCAGTTCTTCATCCGCATTGGTCAGCGTTAGTGTGCGTGGGCGTGTCATCGCTCTAGCATCCACGCTTCTCTGCGTGGCGCTCGGCGTCGCCTTGGCGCAACCTCGAGTCACGGAATTCGTGACGATCAATGCGGCGTCCCTCACGGATGGCGATGGAAACACTCCGGATTGGATCGAGATTCACAATCCAGAGAGTGAGCCCATCGACCTGGGCGGCTATCTCCTCACGGATGATGCCGAGACGCCTGACAAATATACCTTTCCTGAGGGAACGGTTCTCGCAGGCGGTGGCTATCTGGTCGTCTTTGCCTCCGGGCAGGACCTTCCCGATTACCGCGATGCGGCGGGACATCTGCATACGAATTTCTCGCTCGACGGTGATGGGGAGTATCTCGCGTTCGCCGCGCCGGATGGCACGGTGATCGATGCCTTCGATCCCATGTTCGCTCGCCAGTTCGAGGATGTTTCCTACGGCGTTGGCACCACGTCGGCAAGCACACCGTTAGTCGAGGTGGGCGCCCATGCGGAATGGCTCGTTCCGAATGAAGCGATGGGAACGGCATGGCAGCGCGCGGATTTCGATGCGAGCACGTGGAATGTCGGTGCCACGGGCATTGGCTATGGGCACGACGGGAGCGTTGGTGAAGGGGGGGACACGCGTGCGCTCATGTGGTTTGGAAATCCCTCCATCTACATTCGCCTCTCCTTTGAGGTCGAGGATCCTAGCAGCATCACGACGCTGAATCTAGGAATGCGATATGATGATGGCTTCGTCGCCTACCTCAATGGGACTCGTGTTGCCAGCGCGCATGCACCCGAGGAGCCATTGTCTCACGACGCTACCGCCACGAACGAACGGGCCGATGAGGACGTCCTGAGCGCGGAATCGTTTGCGATTCCGGCCAGTCATCTCGTTCAGGGAACGAATGTGTTAGCCCTCCATGGCCTCAACTTTTCCAGTGCGGGGGCAAATTCGGCTGACTTTCTCATTGTTCCAGAACTCACTGCAGTCTTCACCGATGCCGGGAGCCAATTCGGTTACTTCACCGAGCCTACGCCTGGTGCCGCCAACGGCGATACGCCATTGTTAGGCTTTGTCGCCGATACGAAGTTCTCACACGATCGCGGCTATTTCAGTGAGCCCTTCGCACTCACGATCGCCAGTGCCACGGAGGGAGCTACCATCTACTACACCACGGATGGCACCCCGCCGAGCAGCGAGAACGGACACGTTTATACGGAACCCATTGCGGTCACCGGCACGATGACCATTCGGGCGATGGCCAGCAAAGCAGGGTATCAAGCGACGAATGTCGATACGCAGACCTACCTCTTCGTTCGGGACATTCTTCAACAACGTCGACCGACGGGCTATCCTTCCTCATGGGGAACGGGGAGGGCGGACTACGATATGGATCCTGACATTGTTTCGGATCCAGCCTATGCGGATACTTTTGAGGCGGCCTTTGAAGCCATGCCGACCCTATCACTAGTCTTCGATCCGGACGCCCTCTTTGAGCGGACACGGGGCATCTATCAGCGTCCTGATGGCGAGGGGCGTGCTTGGGAACGGCCCGTTTCGGCGGAGTTCTTCGTTTCTGATGATTCAGAACCGGGTTTCCAGATCAATGCAGGCATCCGCATCCAAGGAGGATCCTCTCGAAATACAGACACGCCTAAGCACTCGTTATCGCTGCGTTTCCGAGCGGAGTATGGCGACGAGAAATTGCGTTACCCTTTGTTTGAGAATACGCCCATCGGGCACACGGCAGTGGAGCGCTTTGACGTCTTGCAACTGCGACCCGAATACAACTTCGGCTGGATGCATCGGCATTGGTATCAAGCCCTTCACGCGCTTTATGGACGCGATCAGTGGGCCAGCGATCTCTTCAATGCGATGGGGCAGAATGGCTCGCATGGACGGTGGGTGCATCTCTTTCTCAATGGTCTTTACTGGGGACTTTATGATCTGCACGAACGTCCAGACGCCGATCACATGGCGAATTATTTCGGAGGAGAAGATGATGACTACGATACCGTCAATTCCTCCATCGCGACGAATGGTGATCTCACGGCTTTCAATCGCATGATGGACATTGCCTATGGTGATATTGAGAGTGCGGCTACCTTCGCAGAGATCCAAGAGTTCCTTAACATTGATGCCTTCATCGACTACATGATCCTCAATGCCTACGTCGGCAATCGTGATTGGGATGGACACAACTGGCGGGCGGCCCGCCGACGCGACGAGGGGGCGGGCTATCGCTTCTTTCCATGGGATACCGAGTTTGTCGCCTCCCATGTGTCGGGGGGTGTCTTCGATCCGCCTCCACCATTCTTCACGACTGCGCTGGCGACGGATGTGACGGAGAATAATGGCAATCGTCGACCCACGGGCTTGCAGCAGCGCCTCGCACGCCAGTTGGAGTATCGCGTGCGCTATGGAGATCGTGTCCATGCGCACTTCTTCAATGAAGGGCCGCTCACGCCAGCGAGGGCGGCGGCTCTGTGGACGACCCGTTCTGAAGCCATGAAACGTGCCATTGTTGCGGAATCAGCGCGCTGGGGCGATTTCCGTCGCGACGTGAATCCTGGGCGTTGGCGACGTGAGCAGTTCGATCTCTACACACGCGATGATCACTATCTCCCGATGCTGGCTTGGCTGCTCGAAACCTATATCCCGCAGCGCTCTGACATTGTCCTTGATCAACTGCGTCGACGGAATCTCTATCCTCGCGTGGCAGCGCCAACATTCGCGCGTCACGGCGGGCGCGTGTCGCGCAACTTCGTCTTGGCTGTCGACGCACCCGGGACGGTTTATTATACCAAGGATGGCTCGGATCCTCGATTGGCAGGGGGAGGTGTGCGTCCCTCAAGCGCGACGATCCTCCCAGGAGAAACGTTGACCGTGATCGAGTCGACGCGGCTCAGAGCACGGTCGCGGTCTATCTTTGGCGAATGGTCTGCCCTCACAGAAGCCTTCTTCAGTGTCGGTGTGGAAGACCTCCAAATCACCGAGATCATGTACCGCCCACGGAACGTGCCGCGAGCCGAGTTCGTCGAGCTCTTCAACGGTGGGGACACGGCGATTGCGCTCGCCGGGTTGCATTTCACTCAAGGAATCACTTTCGACTTTGATCGTCACGCGACGCATGAGAGCATCGCCGCAGGCCAACGCATGCTTCTCGTCCGCGACCTAGAGGCCTTTCAAAGCGTCCATGGTGATGCCCACGATGCCATCATCATTGGCACGTTTCAGAATGGGACGTCGCTGGCCAACGAGGGAGAAACCCTAACACTTGCGGATCACGACGGCCTTCCGCTCGTTCGCGTGCGCTACGAGAATGAGGCGCCTTGGCCGGAGTCTGCCAATGGAGAAACGGGTTCTCTTGTCCTCAGGAGTGGAGGCGATCCGTCGCAAGCGTCGAGTTGGGCGGTCTCAAGTGAGCCTGACGGGAGTCCCGGAGATGAAGGAGAGTTCCGTGAGGCGGGAACCAGGCAACTCTTGGAAGCGCCTCTTCAAATCAGGAGAGAGGCCGAACGTATCGTCCTCAACTACGCCACCCGATTCGAAAGCAATCTCCAGGTGCAGCAATCGAGCGATTTGAAAGCGTGGGATTTCACGAGTTCTGAGATCCTCAGTGAGGAATCTTCGGCGGGCGTGCGGACAGTGACCCTCGCGCTTCCACTCGACGTGAAAGGCTATGTTAGACTCAGTGGGGGCACCGAGTGATCATGATTCGATTTCTACGAACCTTCCTCTTTATTGGAATCGCAAGTTTCGCAACCGCTGCTGATCGTCCTAACATCGTGCTCATTCTCTGTGATGATCTCGGGTATGGCGATGTGGGCTTCCATGGTGCCCAAGACATCCAGACGCCGCAGCTGGACGCGCTCGCGGAGGGAGGCATCATTTGCACGTCTGGCTATGTCGCCCATCCGTTCTGTGGTCCTAGCCGCATGGGCTTGATGACAGGGCGCTATCCGCACGCTTTCGGTGCCCCTTTCAATTTGCCGGGCGCCCATCATGGCATGACCGCCGTGGATCACGAAGGCATTCCGGAAGGAGAAACCACTCTGAGCGAGAGTCTTCAACAGGCGGGTTATCACACGGGAGCCATAGGGAAATGGCACCTGGGGGCCTCGCCGGCACACCACCCTAACCAACGCGGTTTCGACCATTTCTACGGATTCCTGGGCGGGGGACACCAGTATTTCCCGGAGGAGTATCGTCCGCTCTATGAGAAGCGCGTGAAAGCTGGTGTGAAACGCATCCACGATTATGTCACGCCTTTGGAATGTAATGGGAAAGCCGTTAGAGAAAGCGAGTATCTTACCGATGCCTTCTCGCGTGAAGCGGAGCGTTTCATCCGTGATGCTGCTCCCAAGGAACAGCCGTTCTTTCTCTATCTCGCCTACAATGCGCCGCATTCGCCGCTCGAAGCCAAGGAGGATGACCTTTCGATCTTTGCCAGTCTCGCGGACGACGATCGGCGTACGTATGCTGCCATGGTCTATGCCGTGGACCGCGGCGTCGGACGTGTTGTCGATGCGTTGAAAGATACGAAGACGTATGAGGACACGCTCATCATCTTTCTGAGTGATAACGGAGGCAATGAAAGCCTCGGCGCGGACAATGGAGCCCTGCGCGAAGGCAAAGGCAGTGTCTTCGAGGGGGGGCATCGCGTTCCCATGGTCTTTCATTGGCCAGACCACATTCCGTCCGGGAGAAAGATTGATTACCCGGTGTCTACGTTAGACTTCTATCCCACCTTGTTAGGTCTCGCAAAGACATCCATCCCCCGAGGCAAAGTCCTCGATGGGATAGACCTGTGGGAGGCTTTCCTAACCGATCGTCTCCCCAGCCGGACGTCGCCCATCTTCACCTTGCGGCACCGTCTGGGCTATAGCGATGCCGCTGCGCGACGCGATCAATGGAAGATTTGCCGGGCGTATGACACGAAATGGAAACTCTACAATCTTGACCATGATCTTTCCGAATCGCGAGACCTGAGCCACCAACATCCTGAACGCGTTCGCGAGATGGTTGCGCTCATGGAACGCTGGAGTCGGGGTCTGCCTGAGCCGCGTTGGTTCGATAGTCCAGAGGTTCAGTCCAATTGGGAAGAAACGGCAATGCCCCACTACGATGAGACATTTGAAATCAACCGGTAATCTCATGAATGTGATAATGTCAGTAAGAAGATGCCTCATCTGGATCCTGCCTTCGGCGCTTAGCCTTACTCTGAGCCTTGCCGTAGACTACGAATCTCAGATCAAACCGATCTTGGCGACGCATTGTGTGGACTGTCACGGACCCGATAAGCAGAAGTCTCGTGTGCGCGTCGATCAGCGCGCCACACTATTGCGAGGAGGCGACAGCGGGCTCCCGGCCATCGTCCCGGGCGACGTCGGCGCGAGCCATCTCGTGGCCTTGGTGAAAGGGAGTGATGAGAATGAAGTCATGCCCCCTAAGGGCGATCGCCTGAGTGATGAGGAAGTGGCACTGCTAGAGTCGTGGATTGCGGAAGGCGCGGAGTGGCCGGGACAAATGAACGCCACGGCTGAAGTCACCACGGATCACTGGTCCTTCCAGCCAGTGGTGCGACCAGCGGTTCCCGAGACTGCAGCCACGCATCCGGTGGATGCCTTCTTGGTGAAGGCGCTAGAACAAGTCGGAGTTCCCCTGAATCCCGCAGCGGATGCGCGTTCCCTCATTCGGAGAGCCTCGATCGTGCTCACTGGATTGCCCCCGGCCCCGGAGCGCGTCGACGCCTTTGTTGCTGCCTACGCGGCGCGTCCCGACGAAGCTTACACGGCTCTTGTTGAAGAATTGTTAGCATCCAAACACTTTGGCGAACGCTGGGCGCAGCATTGGCTCGACGTGATTCGCTGGGGCGAGACGAACGGCTCTGAATCGAATCTCTACAGGAAGAATGCGTGGATCTATCGAGACTACGTGATTCGCGCCTTCAATGAGGATCTGCCCTACGATCGCTTCCTTAGGGAACAGTTGGCGGGAGATCAGTTCGGAGTAGGGGAGGCCACGGGCTTCCTCGTCGCGGGGCCCCATGTGCCCGCAGCGACGGTGGGCGAGGAACCGAGTGCGATGCGCCAAGCGCGCGCGGATCGCATGGACGAGATCATGCAGACAATTGGTGCGTCGATGTTAGGCGTGACGGTCAATTGTGCACGCTGTCACAATCACAAGTTCGATCCCGTCTCGATCAAAGATTACTACGCACTCACAGCGGTCTTTCAAGGTGTGGAGTTTGGCGGGCGCATCCCGGAGTATCATAAGGCGCATCCCCGCCAGCAGCGGGCAGTTGAACTTGAAGAGAAGATTGCCCACGAACGGACGCAATTGAAGAAAGACCTCGGTGCCTGGGAAGAGAATTGGGGCGGCTTCGCAGAGGTGCATTTCCCGCTCACGACCACGCAAGGCTTGCGTGTTGAGTTTGGGAATCGGGCCATCTTTATTGATGAGTTGGAAGTGTTTGGCCCTGACAAAGAAGCGGAGAATGTGGCCTTAGCTTCCAAGGATGCGACGCTCACGACGGATCCGAGCATGACCCAACTGCGCGGTGAACTCCACAAAGCGAACGATGGGGCCTATGGAACGATGGTATGGAAGTCGCGGGCCCCCGAAGGGAGCTCAGCGAAGCCTTGGGTCGAGATTCGATTTTCCGATCGAGAAGCGGTGAGCCGTTTCCGATTCAGTCACAACCGGGAGTACTACTTTGAGACCGACTATTTGGAGAAGATGCCAGGGACGCAGTTCTCAACGGTCAAGATCAGTGCGCTGCAAGATGATGGGACCTGGAAAGTGATCGCCAACACCCAGCAAAGTCGGCGAGTGATGAACCAGCAGAAGAAGATCAGAGAAACCGTGGCAAGGCTGCAACAGTGGATTGGGAAACTGCAGACGGAAGGGCCGCAGCATAGTTTCATCGCGCAGTTCAAGCCGCCCGGGATCACGCATGTGTTGCACCGAGGCAGTCCAGAGAATCCACGCGAGGAGGTTGGCCCGGCGGGCTTTGAGATCCTCGATGGGGATCTTGATTTGGAAGCTTCAGCATCAGATGCTGAGCGGCGGAAACGTTTCGCCGCTTGGTTAGGAAATCCGTCTCACCCACTCACGGCACGCGTCCTCGTCAATCGCTTGTGGCACCATCTCTTTGGCACGGGCATGGTGCCCACGACCAGCGATTTCGGAGTGGCGGGCGCGCCTCCTTCGCACCCAGAGTTGCTCGATTGGCTAGCGGCAGAGTTCGTGGATCCCCAAGAGTTTCCCATGGAGGCCTGGTCCATGAAAGGCATGATTCGAGCGCTCGTCCTGACAGATGCGTTTCGTCGCTCCAGCCAGCCTGCCGCCGAAGGCCTTGCGACCGATGCGAATTCGGCGCTTCTATGGCGTTACCCTCCTCGACGGGTAGAAGCCGAGGTCATTCGCGATGGCATCCTCCAAGCTTCTGGCAAGCTGGATCGAGCGGTGGGCGGTCCGAGCTATCGCATTCACAATGTCAAGAAGACGTACTCGCAGTGGGAGGTGGTCGATAACCACGGCCCGGCCACCTGGCGTCGCATGCTCTATCAAGAACGCATGCGGCGGGTAGACGATCGCATGTTCACGGCGTTCGACTTTCCAGATTGTGGTCAAGTCCGCGCCAAACGTCCCGTTTCCACCACGCCTCTTCAGGCGCTGAATCTCATGAACAGCCCGTTTGTCATCGAGCAGGCTAACTTCATTGCCGAGCGCGCCAATCGCGATGCTGGTAAGGGTGGTAAGGCGCCGATTCGGAGAGTCTTCGAACTGCTCCTTGGGCGCCAGCCCGACCCTCACGAATTGGCTGCCTGTGAGGGAATAGAGCTCTCGCTAGTGGCACGCTCTCTCATCAACACCAACGAGTTTGCCTTTCTACCATGAAACAACCCGTGATGCGCCTTTGTACGGGCTTCTTCCTCCTTGGCATCAGCCTTCAAGCCGCGGATAGGCCGAACGTCCTCTTCATCGCGATCGATGATCTCCGGCCCGAGCTGGGGTGCTATGGCTCGCCTGCCGTGAAATCCCCTCATTTGGATGCGCTTGCCGCGCGTGGCTTGCGTTTCGATCGCGCCTACTGCCAGCAGGCGATCTGTTCACCCTCTCGAGCCAGTCTCTTGACCGGCACGCGGCCAGATACCAATGGCCTCACGCACAACGATATCAATTTCAGTGAGGTGGATCCTTCGTTGACCACCCTTCCTAACCATTTCGCGAACCATGGCTATGAGACCGTCTTCAGTGGCAAGATCTTCCATCGTCCAGAACATTCACCAGAGTCGTGGACCCGGCAGCCAGCTCGCAAACATGTCCAAGTAGCAAGGCCCAAGTCGCCCTACGCTCTAGCAGAGAATCAGAAACTGCGAGATGAGCACTTTAAAGCGATGCTTGCGAAGTATGGCCAGGCTGCGAAGCGCGGACTCGGCAGCGGCCCTGCCTATGAAATGGCAGACGTGCCCGATCACCGCTACATCGATGGCTACAACACGGAGTTGGCGATGGCGACCCTCAAACAGATGACGGGTGATGAGGGGAAGAAGCCGTTCTTCATGGCGATGGGATACCGCCTGCCGCATCTAAACTGGATCGCTCCCAAGAAGTATTGGGATCTCTATGACCGCGATCAGTTGTCGCTCCCGACCCAAACGGAGGGCCCTCAAGGAGGTGCCGCCATGGGCCTCCACGCATCCTTTGAACTCCGCACGCGTGCGGGCATACCCAAAGACGGGCCCATCGGAGAGGATCTGTCGCGGACCCTTCTACATGCCTATTATGCCAGTGTCAGTTATGTGGATGCGCAGATTGGGAAATTGGTGAGGACCTTGGAAGAGACAGGGATCGATGACGAAACGATCATCGTGGTCTGGGGAGACCATGGCTGGCATCTGGGAGAAATGGGTATCTGGGGCAAGGCCACCAACTATGAGATCTCGGCGCGCGTGCCTCTCCTCGTGGCCACACCTGAAATGAAGGCGAAGGGTGAGAGCACCCGGGCGTTGGTCGAATTGATCGATCTCTATCCCACCCTGTGTGAATTGGCGGGTCTTGAGAAACCGGCTCATCTCGAAGGGCGTAGCTTTGCGCCATTGCTAGATGATCCCGCGCGTTCATGGAAAGAAGCGGCATTCACGCAGTTTCCTAATCCGGCGCTGCGTGAGTGGGCGGCCAATCCGCTTTCGCCCGAGATGCGCGAGACTTTCTTTGGTCCTCTCATCGAACGCGTGGAAGCTCGGATCATCGCGCAACAGGGAGAGGCTTGGGATCGCGAGCTCTTTGAGAATCACCTTACCGGTTATGCCATGCGGACGGATCGCCATCGCTTCGTGGTCTGGCGGGACCACCGTGATCCCCAGGCGGAGCCGATCGATGTGGAACTCTACGATCACGAGAATGACCCTCACGAAACGGTCAATGTGGCCAAGGCGCATCCCGATCTCATCCAGACACTCACAAAGCAACTGAATCAAGTCTTGCAACCATGAAGCATCCGGAACATCTCTCCCCTAGAGGGCGGCATTTGCTCAGTCGGCGTCAGTTCATGCGAAACTCGGGTTTCACCCTTGGTGGACTCGGGCTGGCGCATCTGTTAGCAGCAGAAGAGGATCCCGCAGCCTTCACTGGCAAACAACCGATCCGGCCTGGCATCGAAGCGGAGAGACCCTACGCGCCTCGTGGAAGTCATGCGCCCGCTGCCGCTAAGCAGGTGCTCATCGTCTACTGTCCCGGTGCGCCCAGTCATATCGATACCTTTGACTACAAACCAGATCTCATTCGTTATCATGGCCAGAAGCCACCGGGGATTCCCGCCGTGACGTTTGAAGGACCCACTGGCAATATCGCCAAACCTTTCTGGGATTTCAAACCTCGTGGCGCCAGTGGGAAGATGACGTCAGATCTGCTTCCCCACATGGGAGCGCTGGCCGATGACTTCTGCTTCATGCACTCCCTGCACACCCAAACGAGCGCCCACCCTCAAGGAGAGAACTTCTTCAATACCGGCTTCACCATGGAGGGCTTCCCATCCTTCGGAGCGTGGGTCACGTATGCCTTGGGGTCAGAATGTCAGGATCTTCCCGCCTTTGTCGCCATCAATGATCCACGCGGCTTGGCCCGATCTGGAAAGAACAATTTCGGGAATGGTTTCTTGCCCGCCGCTTTCCAAGGCACTGATTTCAATGCGAAAAATCCCCCTGCCAATCTCCGTCGCCCTCGCTCTCTTAGTGCTGGGGATGATCGGCGAACGGTGGAACTCCTCAAGCGCCTCAACGCCAAGCATCTGGAGCATTATCCCGGTGACGCCGATCTAGCAGCCCGCATTGCCAGCTATGAGTTGGCCGGGCGAATGCAGACCTCGGTGCCGGAAATGATGGATCTGTCAGGGGAATCGGAAACGATTCACAAAGAGTATGGGACGGATTCAGGCTCGGAACTCAAACGGGAGTATGCCAAGAATTGTATTCTTGCTAGAAAGTTGCTGGAGAAAGGCGTGCGAGTGGTGCAACTCTTCAATGGCAGTGATCCTTCAGGAGGAAACGGGATCACCAATTGGGACTCTCATGCCAATATCAAAGATACCCACGCGATGCAGGCAGAAATCATGGATCAGCCCACCGCGGCATTGATTCGTGACCTGAAGCGTCGCGGTCTGCTCGATCACACGCTCGTGGTCTGGTGCAGCGAGTTTGGTCGCATGCCTTTCCTGCAGGGAAATGGCACGGGTCGCGATCATAATCCTGACGCCTTCACCTGTATCCTTGCCGGAGCAGGCGTGAAGAAAGGCTTCAGCTATGGGGAAAGTGATCACTTCGGCTTCAAAGCCGCGGTCAACCCGGTGGAGGTTTACGATTTCAATGCCACCATCCTTCACCTGATGGGCCTCGACCACGAACGGCTCAGCTTCTATCACAATGGTATCGAACGTCGCCTCACCAACGTTCATGGCCATGTGATCAAAGACGTCCTGGCATAAGGCCACGACCAAGGATCAACGATCATCGCGTAACAGTGCTAGAAGCTGGTCAGGCGAGAGTTTGCCAACGGTTTCCGCTCCCGAAAGGAGGCTGTCTGCGAGATCACGCTTCTCATGATGGAGATCGACAATCTTCTCCTCGATCGTCTGGGCCATCACCAAGCGGTAGACCGTGACCGGTCGCTGCTGACCAATGCGATGCGCCCGATCAGAGGCCTGGTCTTCGACGGCCGGATTCCACCACGGGTCCATGTGGATGACATAATCCGCAGCCGTCAGGTTGAGTCCCGTGCCGCCGGCCCGGAGCGAGATGAGGAAGACATCGCCCTCGCCCGCTTGAAAGGCCCGTACGCGTTCGTGACGTTTCTTGGCCGGTGTCTGGCCATCGAGGTATTGATAGGAAATGCCCGCTTCGTCCAGGTGCTCTCGTAAGAGTGATAGGTGATCGACAAATTGGCTGAATACGAGTGCCTTGTGTCCATTGGCTAACAATTCGTCCAAAGTCTCGGCGAAGAGCCGCCGCTTGGAACTCTCGAGCGTTAGCTTGGGATCGACGAGTTTCGGATCACAGCAGGCACGCCGCAGTTTCATGATTTCGGCGAGGATTCGCAGCGACTGTTCGCCAGCACTTTCGTCATCGCTGCCTTCCTCCAAGCGTTTCACGACCTGGCGCCTGAGCGCTTCGTAAAAGGCTTGCTCCTTCTCTGTCGGTTCCACGCGGAGAATGATGTCCGTGCGCGAGGGGAGATCGTCTAGCACTTCATGCTTGAGGCGTCGCAGGATGAAGGGCCGGATCAAGCGCTTGAGACGAGTACGTGCACCCTCATCGCGCTCCTTGGCGATGGGATCGGTGAACTTGACATGAAAACGTTGGCGCGAGCCTAACAAGCCGGGATTGATGAACTGAAAGAGGGCGTGCAGTTCTCCTAGATGATTCTCGATTGGCGTGCCGGTGGTGATGACTTTGAAATCCGCTTGCAGCTTGGTCGCTGCTTTCCACCGCTGAGTGTCTGCATTCTTGATCGCCTGCGCTTCATCAAGGACGATGGTCGACCAGGACACTTTCTCCAAGCGATCGATCTCCAAGGGTAGCAATCCATAGGTGCATAGCACGAGGTCAAAGGGCTCCAGGCCTTGCAAACTCGCTTCGCGATCTCCTGGGCCAAAGAGCGTGACGTTGAGGGTAGGGGCGAAACGATGGGCTTCCTCCAGCCAGTTCCGCGTCACCGAAGTGGGAGCCACCACGAGGGCCGGTCCTGATGGAGCGCGATCTAACAATAGGGCTAACGCTTGAATGGTTTTTCCCAAGCCCATGTCGTCTGCCAGGCAGGCGCCTACCCCCCAGTGCGCCTGACGCGTGAGCCATTCAAAGCCCTCACGTTGATACGGACGCAGTTCGGCCTTCAAGGTGGATGGCACCTTCGCCTTGTGCGTTTCGGCACCGCGGAGGCGCTCCAAATGGTCCACCCACTTCTTAGACAAGGTTGCCTCACTCTCTTCTACCAATTCGGTCACGGCGTGCGCCGCTAGCGGATTCAGCCGTCGCGCTCCTCCTTTCCCTTCCGTGGTGAATGCCTCGAGGTCTCGCAAGCGCGTGCGGAATTCACGGGTGAGCGCGATGAACTGGCCGTCGGCGAGTTTGACGAACCGTCCCAAGCTTTCCTCGTTGGCTAACATTTCCAAGAGCGCTTGCAATTGGATCACCTGGTCCTCATCAATGCGCAATTCTCCAGTGAGCTCAAACCAGTCTTTGCGAGAGGTGACCTTGAACTTGAGCCGTTGAGCGGTCACTTCCGCAGCGAGCTTGAAGCGTTCGCCTTGCGGCCAGCAGATCTCGACGCGGTCGCGGAGCGGTTGTATCTCTGACAAAAGCTCTAAACAGGTTTCCGGGTCGGGTAGACGCCATTCGTAAAGCTGTTCCTGCTCTTGATTGCTAAGGGTGGGGCATTCGCGAAGGAACTCGCTCGCCCGCGCGACTTCTTCCGAAAGGGCGCGCTCGGTCTTGCGCGCCTCTCCTTCCACCTCGCCAAAGACAGTGTGAGAACCAATGCCAGGTGCGAAGAAGAAATCGCAGTCTTGCAGCGGTTGCACCAAGAGCGCGACTTTGAGACCGTCGACGAGTGGCGAGAGGTGCACCTGGGGCGTGAGTTGCGGTTCGAGCGCGATCACCTTGGATTCGCCGTCGCCCACAGCGTCGACATCGGTAAAGACTTGCAGTTTTCCCTTAAGAGACTCTAACGCAGCGACTAAGCGCTCCTTGCCTTCTGCCGGGATCGTCTGCTCTCCATTACTGAGGCCTAACAGGCGCACCACTTGGATTTCCTCATCGGAAACCTTCATCACCGCTAGGCGATTCGGCGTCTCCCACCAGGATTCATAGCCAGAGGAGTGGTGAATACGGAAGTCTCTGGCTGGCTGTAACTCGGCTGCCACCGCACCATCCGCCCCTTCCCGCAGGATGAACTTCAAGGCGTGCTGCATGACTTCGATCGGTTGCGTCACATTCCCGGACCGAAAGACGAGAGGGTGTCCGCAGAGCTGGTAAAGCGCTCGATTGGGATCGAGGAAATAGTGTTCGTGAGGCCACCCACCTTGTTCGATGCAGGCGATCACGGGGGTGTCGGCTTCCGTGATCCAGGGCGGTGATTCCCGCACAAGACGTTTCAGGGCGACACGGCGACCGGCAGTCCACGCGCGGCCTTTCGATTTCTGTAAGTGAGGGACGACCTCGACGATCTGTTCGCCATACGTACTCACTTCCAATGTCCAAATAAGGCGCTCCTTAGTAGGCTTGCTCGAGGTGACAGAGGGCGGCCGGTGTCCGGCTTTGCTGGCGAACTGTTCGAGGGCAATCAAGTTGCGCTCCCACGGAGCCAGAGGCTTGCGCTCCGAGGTCCATGGGACGACGTCGGGAAACTTGCCAGAATCAATATCCGTATCCGCGGAACTCAGAAAGGCGGTTCCGACCGCGACGGGCAGCCACAGGTGATGCCCGCGAGCGTTCTCGGTGACCTGGATGACCATTTCCTCCCATTCATCCGCCATGGGAAGGCCACGCCAACTCCACGTGTGCGCAATGATGAGTCGCGCCAAGGAGGACTGCTGCTCGGCCCGGGCGAGGTCGTAGGAACCCACCTCAGTGACACCTTTGAGCGTGCGATGAATTTCGTCTAACAAAAGTGCGGAATGCCCCTTGCGTTTGCCCGGCTCCAGAGACATGAGGTGCTCGTTCAGCGTGGGATCGTCGAGCATGGCGAGACTGACTGTCAGAAGCGCGTCCAGGGCCGTGTGGACCTTGCGACTCCCGCGCAGAGCCAAACCTTGAGTGAGAGCCTCGATGCTTTCCTCGCGCTTTCCTTGAAAGCAAGCGATGACTCCCGCGAGGCACCAGCCCTCACATCGGCGCGTCTTAGGCTTACACGCTTTCAATTCGGACGCCACGACGCTGGCCCGAGCGAGATCTCCTTGCAGCAGGAGCGCCTCGCCCAAGGCCACGCGATGCTTAATCTCAACGTTCTCGAGATAGCGCACCCACTCGGGCATGTAGGCAAGGTGCCAACTCAGAACCTCTCGGACTTTGGGGAGCAGTTTCGTTTGAATGGACTCGGGTAGGATCCGAAAGCGCTCACAGCTGAAAGGATAGGCGACGAAGGAGAGGTCATCAGAACTGATCCGGACAGAGTGAAATATTCCCGATTCAGGCGTGAGCGCCTCAGTGAGAGTCTTCTGATTCTTGTCCCAATAAGCAGCGTGGGCTTTCCGCACCATTCTGCGAGCATTAATGTCATAGCTAGTGAAACCGATCTCTTCGATCGCACTCAGCCAGCTGAGATTGCTACCTTCCTCACTGGCGATTTCACTGATGCCTCCATAGAAATCGCTGGACACTTCCAAAGGATGGCCACTAGCAAAAGTGCCGAAACCGGCTCTGGCGATCTTGTGAAATAGGGTCTTCACATCTTCGCCAATGAACTTCCCGTGTCCAGATTGGTTCAACCGGTCCTTGAAGGCACTCATGCTGATAGGCTTGAGGATGGCCGCGAGCATGCAGGCCATCTTCCGCTCCGTGAGTGTGAGATCCTGATAGAACGTGCGAATAGCCCGCGCGATCGCAGGGGGTAGGACACTTGTTGTTGGAGAGTCAGGATTCATAGGATCAACATGGCATCGCCGTAGCTGTAGAATCGGTAGCGGTTCTCCACCGCCTTAGTATAGGCTTCCAGGATCAGTTCACGGGAGGCGAAAGCACTTACTAACATGAGCAACGTGGATTGGGGTAAGTGGAAATTGGTGAGCAGGCGATCCACAACGCGAAAGGTGTAGGGTGGGTAGATGAAGATACCCGTTTCGCCCTCGCAGGCTTGCAGCGGACCCTCGGCGGCACAGTGCTCGAGCACCCGAGTCACCGTGGTTCCCACCGCGACAACACGCTTGGCTCGCGCGATGGCTTCAACCGTAGGAACGGCGAGGGCAAAGCGTTCCACGTGCATCTCGTGATCGACCACGCGCTCAGCGTTCACAGGCTTAAAGGTGCCCACGCCCACATGCAAGGTCACGAATGCTCGCGGCAACGATTGCATGAGGTCTTCGCTAAAGTGTAAGCCCGCCGTGGGCGCCGCCACCGCGCCGCCTTGGTTGGCATAAACTGTCTGATACCGCGATTCATCCGCATCGTCACTGTCGCGCTCCATGTAGTGTGGCAAGGCAAGAGAGCCATGGGCGTCGACATCGACCTCCCGGTCAAACACAATGAGGCGATCGCCATTGGGCAAGATCTCCTTCACTGTGCCAGTAGCGTCGCCCAGAGCGATCTGATGCCCGACTCGGAGCTTCTTTCCCGGTCGCACCAGGCACCGCCAGCGCAGGGGATCAGTGAAGTCGAGCCGTAGGAGTTCTTTCTTCCTGTCATTGGAATAAAACCGAGCTCGCATCACCCGCGTGTCGTTGAAGACACACAAGTCATCCGCCTCCACAAAGGATGAAAAGTCTGCAAAGACCGCATGATCAATGGCACCGGTCGCGCGGTCCACCACCAGCAGACGGGAATCGCCGCGATGCTTGGGAGGATGCGTCGCAATGAGTTCCTTCGGCAAGTGATAGTCGAAATCAGCTGTTCGAAGAGCGCTCATTTCTCCATGACCTTCAACCCTGCTTTCTCAGCCAGATGACCCAAGGAATCCAGCCACCGCCGTAGGCAGCGCCGCGTGTGAATGGTCACGGCTCCCAGGAGGAGGGCCACCGCGACACCACCGTAGCCGGCCCACCACCAATGGCCTCCCATAGCTTGACCCAAGACAAAGACGGTGAGGAGAGTCAGCGACGCCCAGACACCGCGTTTCAAATAGGCTTTCACCCCGAGTCGTGTGAGTCCTTCGCGTTGATCATGATGTTCCGTCACGGTGAGGAGCGTCACATTCGCGACCGCCGTAGAGGGCAAGAGCAGATCAAATGGGGACCACTGATTGGGTTTGGTCGGGCCTAACTGATGCCCACCTAACAAGAGATCCTTGCGCACCTCTGCTAGGATCGCTTCGCGACCAATGCCAGCGGTATTCCAAAAGGCCCGTTCCGCATGGAGAAAGGGCATCGACCATCGCCGTGGCGCTGCCAATAACCAACGAGCACTCTGACGTCCCATCGTCGGTGCCCAGTGGAGCCAGGCCAACCAAAGACGGCCCTTCCACGCAGTAGCACCGCGCGGTAAGGCAACGGTCCAGGCCAGCTGCGTTGCCAGCCCTAGTGATATCGTTAGCATCAGCGCAGCCAGCCACCACGCCATCGTCACACCGCAGCCAAACACGAACAGCAAAGCAATTGCCGCTAGCCAGGGAAAGGATAGCGGCACGCTCGTCCAGAACGGATCGGTCCGTCGTGGATGATAGATGGTTTGAAACGGGGCCATGCCATCAGCTCCGAAATAGATCACCGGCCGAGAGAGTGCGCGCGCGGCCAAAGGTGCGTAAACGGTGCCTTTCCAATCCGCTGTGCCCGCTGGCGTGAACTTCTGCGGATGATCCCATTGCAGCAACGCCTCTGCCTTTCCATAGCCCACCTGTTGACGGGCGAAGGCCCGCCAGGTCTTGCGTCGATGGTGCCACACCACCGCATTCGGGGCGAATCCCAGGACGCGGTCATCGGCTTGCAGCCGCCAGCAGAAATCCACATCATCCCCAGCCACGCGATAGTGTTCTTGAAAGCCCCCGACCGCGTGGAAGGCGTCGCGGGTCACCGCCAAATTGCACCCTGGCAAGTGTTCCGCCCGATAGTCATCCAGCATCACGTGGGTCGGGTTTCCGGGCGCTGCAGCCACACATTGTTCCACAATCTCATCAGTTTCTGGAGCGATGTTAGGGCCGCCACAGGCATCCAGACCTTGTGTCGTCATTTCCTGCACGAGAAACCCTAACCAATCGGGATCGGGTTCACAGTCATCATCAGTGAAGACCAAGATCGCACCCGTGGCCTCACGGGCACCCCGATTGCGTGCCGCACTCAGACCCAAAGGTTCTTGCCGCACATAGCGCATGCCCTCGTGTTCACTCACCATCACCTCGATGCCGGGGCGCGACCCATCATCGATCACGATCACCTCTTGATCGGGGTAGTGGCTCGTGGCCAAGGCTCGCAGACAGGCCGGCAGATACGCATGGCCATTACGAGTGCAGACGATGACCGAGACACGAGGGGGCGCCGTCAGCGTTGGACGCCAGGGCAACGCTTGCAAGAGCGCTGACACATCAGCTGCGCTCGGTTTCGGCGAACGATCGCGCGCCACGATGCCAAAGCCCCAATCGTCCATCTGGCGCCCGCCATTGAACCAGTCGTCCGTATAGCTAAAGAGAAAGGAACCTGCCGCCCCGCTCGCATAGATCTCCTCCGTCAGCCACGCCAAGACCT
Source organism: Verrucomicrobiia bacterium (assembly GCA_030425385.1). Lineage (GTDB taxonomy): Bacteria > Verrucomicrobiota > Verrucomicrobiia > Verrucomicrobiales > DEV007 > JAACDM01. The sequence continues at coordinate 25,955 of JAUIAH010000004.1, forward strand.
CCGCCTGCCGCGCCTCACCATTGCGGAGACTGTCCAATCCATACTCCGACACCACCAGAGGCCGATCATCCGCCAGATGATGGAGACGGCGCAGGTAGCGCTGAAGCGCGGGCCGTTCTTCCAAGTAGATATTGAAAGCCGTGAAATCGGCATTCCGCGGGTGCAAATACTCCGTGGATGGGTAATTCGCATAGGCTAGCAGCCGGTTCGGATCCTCCGCTCGCAAGGTCACAAATGCCTTCTCCAGAAAGCGACGCACGCTCTCGCCCCCCATCCACCGCACCAGCGTCGCCGGAATCTCATTCCCAATGAAATACCCCGCCACCGCCGGAGCCCCTTGCAACGCGCGCACATCGGCCACCAATCCCGCCAACACCGCCTCGCGCGACTCCCGGAAGTCCGTATTGCTCGCCCATTTCAGCGAGACAAACACCGCCAGATCGCGCGCCGCACACGCCTGTAAGAACGCCGGAGAAGGGCGCTCGTAGATGCGCAAAGCGTCGAATCCCAGGGAAGCGATGTGGTCCAAATCCCGCTGGCACGCCGCCTGTTCGCCCAGTGGCTTCTCGAAGGGGCCATAAGCAATGCCGCGAAGAGGGGCACGGACAGTCCCGCGACGCAGGAACCGACCGTCCCGCGCCCACTGCGTCGCTTCGGAAACATTCACGCCGCCAGACTATCGGCGCCCCCACCCAAGTCAATGGAGCCGATTCTCCAGGCAGTCAGAAGAAATGAAGAACCTCTCTTGACACCCGGGGCGCTCGAACTAATCTGCCGCCCACCCAAGCGCCCGTAGCTCAACTGGATAGAGCGTCTGACTACGGATCAGAAGGTTAGGGGTTCGAATCCTCTCGGGCGTGCTTTGATTATCAGGGAGTTATGAAAGTTTGTCCATTTCGGGTGAACGTACTTTATGCATTTTTTATGCATTTTTTCGGTTCTAAATTGTTCCCATCTCCGCCTTTCTGAGCCCATTCCTTTCGCGCGTGCCGGTCGATTCTGTGTTTTTTCGAGGCGGCGCGAGGTCATCTGCAGGTAGCCGCTGATCCCGCAGTTGCTTTATCCGTTCCGCAGATGGATCTCTTCACGCCTCGGCAAACATCGATCGATGGTGTACCCGAGATCCGAGGCGCTCGAATGCAGGAACGTTGGGAACCCTGATCTGACTTCTTGGCGACCTGCCAGACTCTTCAACCGCCAGTCTTGGCCAGCTGATACTCCCGCGAGAGGTCGATCCCCACATCCGTTCCCGGCATGATGAGTTGGAATGCGGCGTACATGCTGCTGACGATACGCATCGCGGTGGATTCTCCTGGTAGGCAGCGCAGTTGATAGGTGGTCTCGGAATCTTTCAGGTTCAGGCCGCGTTGCCCGGCCATGGCGAGTTCGTGGGCGGCCAGGCGGAGTTCCTCTGGAGACATCTTCCCGAAGGCATCGAGGGCTTCGCGCATGTACATCACGGCGTCCATGCGCAGCATCTCCTTGCCTTGCGAATCCTTGGGCCGCAGGTCGCGGCCGGTGTGGCGATTGATCCCGGCTTCGGCTTGCTCGGCGACACCATCAAGTGGCTGGAGCGTGAGACACTTTTTGTAAGCGTCGATCGATGAGTCCACATCGCCCAGCGATTCCCGGACTTGTCCCAGACCCAGCCAGTTGATCGGATCGTCTGGGAGCAACGACGCAGCTTTCGCCAAAGCGGTCTCCGCGTCCTTCAGACGTCCTTCCATCAGGCGCAACGTTCCGCCAAGCGCCCGCCAACCGAAGGGATTGTCCGGAGCGCGCTTCGTAGTCTCTTCAAGAATGTCAATGGCGTCATCGTACCGCTTCTCACGGGCGTAGCTTAACCCCAGCGTTGTCCGCGCATTGATGTGATCGGGATCGAGTGCGATGGCCTTGCTGAGGTGATCGCGTGCTTCATTAAAGAGCTGAAGATCGGAGAGCGCCGCGCCGAGATTGAAGTGCAGATCCGCGTCCTCGGCGTGCGAGGGCTCCAGGATCTTGAGCATCCGCACGCCGCGTTGGTAGTCGCCTTCCCGCAGGAGTTTCACCGCCCGCTGGAGGTTCCTCGGCCCCGCTTTGCCGTTGTCCGTCCACGTCACCGTGATCTGGCGCTCCGTCACTGTCACCGAACCGTCGAGTCCAAACGCAGCCAGATCTGTCGAGATGAGATCCGAGACAGCGGCTGCAAACGCATCCGTGCCCGGTTCGCGGGCATTGGGTGGCAGCAAAGACACGTCCAAGGCTTCGGGTGACAGGTGGATGGTGTAGGAAGGTTCCATGCGTGAGGGTGATCTCTCTTGTGAGCCAGCCTCAGTGGGCCGGCATCCGATTTCAAGCCCAGACCCGCGATCAAATCTCGCCAACGTCGGCTTCTCTGCGATCCGAGACACTGACCTGATCTAACCAAACAACACCATTGCCGATTGACGCTCACGCTGCCGCGAGGGACGATGTCGAACATGCCTGACAAGCCAATGCTGTTCGACCCGGGCCGAGTCACCGGCACGCCGGGTGCCATCGCCGCTCTCCAATCGGCGGGCATCGATCCAGTGTCGTTGATCGACCGGCATGTGTCAGGGGATTTCGGAGACGTGGGCCAGATGAGCCCTGACAGCGTGGCTCCCCAGAGCAACCCTCAGCACGACGACGGCCTCGAACTCAACACGATGGCCGTGCTCAATGGCGTCGACCGCATCCTCAGCATCTACACCATCAGCGAAGGCACCACCGTCTGGGTCGAAACCGTCTCCGACCGCTCCTATACCACCATCATGTTGCCCGAGGATTACTGAGGGTCATTGATCCTACGGTCTGTCAGAACCGCTATCGGTTCATGGAAGAAGGTCTCGCGATGATGACGACGCCCAACACTCCTGCCAGACCTTCAAGCCCTCTCTGGAGCTCTCCATGCTGCTCCGTTCGAGCTCCGTCATCCCAGATCACGGGGACAATGGTATTGTATGGAGATTCGTCTCTAAGGTAGAGAGAATGATCGGCGGCAATCTCTTCGATGAGTTTTGAAGTCCTTGCTCCGGGGTACCAGAATTTCACCTCGATAACTGTTCGCAGACCAGGAAGACAGAGGTCGGCTCTCGGCTGGAGCTGACCAGTACGAGGCAGGTAAGTCTCCTCTTCGAGGTCGGGGAACACTGGCTTCAGCACAGCCCAAAGAAAGCTTTGGAAGTGATACTCGTTCTGTAAGTCCCAGATTTGAGGTGAAGCCCATTCATGTTTGTTCCGAGTCTTGGATTCCCACGGCCATCTGAGAAACGAATCAGTCGCCCGGTTCAAACATGTAAGCAGCTGTTCCTTGGTCGGTGCTATGAGATCGACAGTAGCTAGCCGCTGACGCAAATATGATAATGCCGCGAGCCTAACCAAGCTCCTATTCAAATCATTCGCGCAGTCCTCGGTCAAAAGCACCAACGCCCAGACGCCCGAGATGTTAATCAGATCAGCGCCGACCAGCCCGCGCGAAAAAACTGCCGCTTCAACATCCGCAGCTCCGTCACAACACCGCCACGGTTCATCGTGGAGAAGCGATGCGATTAATCCGGCGACACTAGCATAAGTGTCGCCAGATTGTCCAATCTCGGCCACAGCAACGACTACACCTTTTAGCCATTCTACGAACGGTTCTCTCTCGTTCGATTCAAGCGAGACGAAACCAACGGCGATCCCCAGAAGACTAGCCCAGTCTACGAGCAGTCCTGATGGGATCCCCTCTACCACGTAGTTCGATCTGCCTCGGAGCCAATCAAGCCCTGCTATGAAGTCAGAGCGTTCATTCGCTTCCCCCTCGCCGTATCCCAGCCAAAACCCCATAGCTGCGATGTCTTGGTGCCTCCGGGACGCTCCGCTTGCAGCAAAGGACGCTTTCCGTCCTGTTCTGACACAGGTCTCTGGGAAAACAGCCAATCCAAGCCACTTGGAAAAAGCGATCGTCAGGACGCAAGGCTTTGTCTCGCGCCCCAACTGTCGAAGATGCCAGCGACGGGCGTCTTCAGCGAACATCTGGCTGTCACCATTCATAGAAACCAACGGAGACGATTCATCTTTCCAACGAGAGCGTCGGGGTTCCACTTTGGCAATGTCTCTAACCTTCCTAACAATCGAGCAATCAGTTGGGAGTAAAGAATTGTCACCGGCATCGATGCCCCAGAAAAGCCCCGCCAAGAGTGACAGCTGAAAGCATAAACCTGACGGGTAAGATAGTGGAGGTCTCGGAACGCCGATCCTCGGTGCAGTCTCAGAATCAGGGGAGACGGTAGGCCGTCTGTCGCTCGCTTCACTTCCTTGGGCCCCGTCAGCACCAGGAGCGACTCTGACGCGTTCAAGGTGAGATACTGACCCCGACTTGGAGCGTAGACACCCTTTTTAGCCTTTGCCTCCCAGTCGAATGCCCCATCCTGACCTTGGTCGAATACTGTGAGTGGTTGGTCGTGTGCCACGTGGATGAAGGCAATCTCAACTTGAAAGTCTGTCAGGTGTTGAGCAACGGCAAGAGCCGCGTCCGCTGTCTCCCGGTCTCTTAAAGGTTTGAATGAATGAAAGACTAAACGAACCTCTTCATTCTTCTGCCAGTTTAGCCTAGTGCGGGCTTCGTCAACGCTCGCGATGAGCATGTCCATCAAGGCTTGACCGTAGTCCTCGAAAGCAACTGCCCTCGACAAGTTTCCAAGCAAGTACTGCCCTTCATTGGTGAACATGGTCGTTATGCCAACGACGCGTTGCGCCTCGCCCAGTCGAGAATCTCGGATCGTCGCGCTTCCGATCCCAATCACAAGCTCGTGGGCGTAAGGCTTTGTCACCTGTAGAACCCATGGAACACCTCCAATTTTGGCGTAGCTGGCGAGAGCCATGTCGCTCAGCGCAAACTGCCGGTTGGTTTCGTTATACCGCATGGTTCCTGTTTCAAACACCTGCACCGGAGTTTGCTGGGACAAGAACGCCGCTTTGCAGACCAGATAGGGATTCTCCTCCCCTCTGAAGTCATGGCTCGACTCGTCCAATTGAACGATGGCCAGATCCCATTGCCCTGCCTCAAGCGCTTTCATCGCTGCACGATGGTATGCCTTTGCCGACCGGTTCTCCGTCGGGAAACATCTCCATTCCGGGGACTTAAGGCGATAGAGTTCAGTGAAACCTTTTGGGAAGTAGTTCTTATCCGAAGTCGAATCGGCACCGTTGAAGAACTGTTGAAGGAATTGCTCAACCTCGCCGCGACGTTGACTTTCACAAAGCACGCAGATCCGCGGCTTCATCGGTGTTTGAGTTGCTTGGTTGAACGGCCCGTGGTTTCGCAGCCCCGAATTTGCATACTTTTCGGCGCGCTTGTTGCCTGCGGGGTCAAAGACATACAGTGTCGGTGGGCAGTTCTCGACAGCAGGGAAAATCGAGGAAGTCGATTCGCCTAACATCTCACCGACCTCAAAGGAGACGCCAGGTAGAACCTCTAATGGCTTTGAGCGGATCGCCTCGAACGTCTGTTCTACCCGAGCGAACTTGTCCTTCCCTCCAGCAAGTGTGCTTTGCCTCAGCTCTACTCGCTGGCGTACTGACTCGCCCACCGACCCGAAAACCGTCTCCAAGACACAGCGCCATGCATCGAATTTCGCTTCTAGCTCGACCTCCCGAGCAGGCATGCGTTCACAGCCATCCCGGCAATCGGTCAGGATCAGGTCATCCCCATCGACATCTACGACACGCCCACACAGCCGGAGCTTTGGCTCAAACCTTGGATCATCACCACGAAATTCCTTGGAGACATAGAATCCCCGTAAATCGAAGCCCTCGTCTAACCACTCAGCACAGTTCTTGGCGATTCTCCGACGGATGCGAGGGTTTGCAACAATGCCCACAAACGGATCAACGCGGTCGAAATTGAACACCCGGATGTCGATCTCAAGCAAAACCCGCGCCGATAGCCAATCAGGCACTTCTTGGTCGGTTGCATCACGGACGAGATCTGAAGCTTCGACGATTAGAACTTGCAACGGTTTGAAGCCGAGGAGTTGCCGGGACTTGGCCTTCCCAAACTTTGCCGTGAAGTCCTCCCGCACCAGTGCTGCGGCCATAGAGAGGTAGCTCTTTAGGTTTACAGATCCAGCCTCTCCTCCCAAGGATGGGGAGTCATCGACCAATCGCACGGCATGTATGATATCTTTCGAAGCTCTGTCAGCCTGCTCCTCTCTTCCACGCTTGAATAAATACTGCCCGCAGTAGTCACGGCGAAGAGATCGGAGAGATTCGTGGTCGAACGCTAAGACCTCGGTTTTGATGTCCACATCCGGCACTTTCACCGGCGCTACATTCATCCACAGCTGGCTCTGACTCCCGTTCATTCTACTAACCCATCATGGTTAAGTTTACTCTCTTACGCAGCCACCATCAAAAAAGTCTGCTTGGCCAACCTGTCAGCATCTTTCCTAGCAGATTCCAAAAACGTCACAACCGACGAAATACAGTCGCAGTGTTGCATCCAGGCATCCGGGCAGATCTCCACACCGAATTCAAACTCGACGGCGTAGCGCAGGTCGAGAATCTGCTCGAAGCTCAAACCGAGGTCTGCGTCAAGTAGTGACTCTTGTCGAATGAGAGCTGCGGGAATCCCGGAAGCGTCTGAGAGAACCTCGGCGAGTTGAGACGAGCAATCTGGAAGCGAAAAGGTGTTATCTTGCATGCCATATTGATAAGCCCTTTCTTCATGCCTGTGTAGGCATCTAAAGCGTCAATCCACTTGACTGTCTAGTCAAGTTTAGTCGGCTTCTGAATCTAATCGCAGGTAGGTGATCTCACAGGAGCGGGTCATCCGCTCCTCCTGGCTCATCGCGCCAAAAGAAAGGGCCTTCATGTCGTAAGGTTGAAAGAAGTCGAGACCGCGATCGAGCGTGACCTTCCAGCCGGTATCGGTTGTGATGCTTCGCGCATGGAAGCTAGGATCTGAATCATATTCGAATGTAAAATTCACTTTTGAGCCCTGCATGGTATCGACCACTTGATTTAGGTTCTTGTCTTGTTTCTCCGGTTGTTTGGGGTCGGACTGCGTGATGAGATGCACCTCGACCTCCTCGCCATCTGGAATTCCAGAATGGATGACGTGAAGCAGCTCGAGAACATTACGCACTTGCCAGAATTGTCGAACGTAGGGATCGCGAATCGTGATCTTGGCTGCACCCTTTAGATGAGCAGCAAATAGGCGTTGATAAGAGTATCCTTTCGAATTCTCAGGGACGACCACATGTTCGCCAGCCTGGAGTTCGTCGTTTGTTTCCGTATCATCTGGGGGCGGCGCAGCGACTAGATCGACTTCGGGTTCTTCACGGTTTGAATCTTCTGCCTCTGGACGTTTAGGAAAAGCGGCCAAACTTGGGTATTGGGCTTCCTCGGGAGTCAGTACGGTTTGGCGCTTTCCATTCTCTCTTTCACGGTAAACGAATGACTTGGGCTCGAACGTTTCATCGATACGCAAAATGTGGTCTTTAACACGCTTACGGCATTCCATGGCGAAACTCACAAGCTCGGCCATTTCCTCCTTGGTGCACTCTCCCGAAGGATGAATCAACTTCATGAGGCCTGCGAATGTCTTCATGACCCCATCGCGATCTCGTGTTGTGATGTCTGAATCGATTTGGAATTGGGTTTCGAACATGTGCCCAAAATCCTTTGCTCGAAGACTGCGAAGGATCTCGGCGAGGTAGTCGACAATCAAACCGTAGCCGTTGGTGAACAGGTCATTGCGGATAGGGCTGACTTCCCAACCAGGCGCAAAGGCGTGAATTCGGTCGAGAAAAGCAGAATCAATGTACTTGTCAGGGAGCTGCTCGAAGAAGTGGGAGTGCTTCAGCATGTAAGGCACGGACTTCTTTGTGTTTCCCATGAAGACCATTGACGCTTCTGCTCCCATCGCCTCAATCCCGCGGGAAAACGATTTATTTGCCATGTAGTTCTTCATGATGTCGACAAGGTTCTTGTCGACGCGCTTGTCTTTCCCTGCGAATTCATCGAAGCAAATACAATCCCAGTAGCCAACCAGACCGATCTTACCCGAGGCATTGTTGACAAACAGCTTGGCCATCGTGATCTCGCCACCTGAAATCAATATACCGTGAGGCGAAAACTCGGAATATATGTGCGATTTACCCGTGCCCTTGGGCCCAAGCTCCATGAGATTGTAATTCCGTTCACAGAAGGCAACGAGGCGAATCAGTTGAAGGAGCATTCCTCGTCTGGAAAGCATTTCGGGATTGAAGCCGATCGTCTGCATCAGAAGCCCCATCCATTCCTCGGTGGAGAATGCCGCCCGGGCTTTGAGGAACTCATCGAAATCAAAGCGCGAGACTTGTATCGGTTTGAGAGTGTCGATGTGCCAAGGAGAATCGTCTGGATTCTCCGAAGCTTGATACACCATGTCCACGATGCACCATACCCCTCCCACAAGAAGCTTCGGGTGTTTCTTGATGTAATCAGATGAAACAGGAACTTTCTTGAGACCCAAATTCGTAAAGGTAGCCTCGTAAACACCAGCTTTGTCGTTAAGGTCGACTGCGAGCTTATCGATGACCTTGTGTCGGCCTCGCTCCTTGATATTCGAACGTATGAGCCCCGCTTGGCTGCGCTGGACAAAGTGCTTCGCGAGGATGTCGCGCACCCGATTGACGCCTTCCTCGACCAGATCCGGATCATCTGTTGCACAGTGTTGGCCTAGCAGAAACTCTAGGACATAGCTTGGAACGATCGCGTTCCCTTTTAAAGACTTTGTGAGATCCTTGCGGACAGCGAGACCGGCAAAGTGTTGATTGATCTTGGTGTCGAGGTCACTCATATCGTGAGGGCATTAGAATTCATCAAAATCGCTACCAAAATGGCGCACTAAGCGTGCGGACGACTCCGTGTGGGTGCGCAAGTGGCTTGTTCCAGGTATGGTCTCTTCAAGACGAAGCACCACATCCTTGTTATTGTAGCCCTCTGCTTCGTGACCCAGTGTTAGGGTGACTTGCGTTTCCCGCTGACGAGGATCCTGATCCTTGGATAGGAAGTTGATCGTCTGTTGATCGGACAGAAGCTTGCCATCCTGACCGTAGAGCCCGAGGCGAAGTTCAATTGGCTGGATGCGTTCCACGTCGGACACCGGTTCTGTCTGATAAAGACGCACTGGTACCCGGGTCGTGGTGATTCGATGAGGAATGTGGAGAAACTCAACAGCGACTCTCCGCAGAGTTCTGTTCTTCCGATCCTTTAGCACATTCACTTTCAAGACGGGAACGACCACTTCTTGTGGCATCGCACCTCCGTGAACAAAGCGTTTGCCTGCTCCCTGAATCGGGAGGCGTTGGATGCCCTTGACGATTCCGATCTGCGAGTTGCCAGCAAGGCCGAGAGCACTTGCTTCATAAACCCGAATGGTCGAGTTAGATTGCAGGCCAGTCCCCATCACCCAACGCCGACTCTTTGCTGTTATCTTTCCTTGGTTAGGGAGGGGAGGGCAGTCGGCATCATCGACATCGCTTTGCTGGAAAAGGAAGCCGTGATCTGCCGCGATCACCATGTTAGTGCCATTGATGTTTGCGATCTTGCGGGCGATCTCCATGACCTCATCCAACGCCCTGGCGCAGGCTTCCGGCAGGTCGCCTTCCGTCATCTTGTCGTCACCGACTTTATCAATGACATTGTGCAGGATGTAGAAAAGCTCATGGTCGCGTGTGAGTGGCTGCCCTTCGGTCTTGTTCTTCAATTCCAGGAATTTGGAAGCCTGCATCACCTTCACGTTGACGTCTGTTCGAGCTGCAAGCAGCTTTTCTCGCACCCCAGTTCCTGAAGTTGCTTCACCGTCGGAAATAACGGTGTCGCCGTTGTCCGCGATCTCTAGAGTTTGGTGAGGGAAGAGGGCGGCCATTCCCAGCTTGGTGAAACCCGGTAAAATCCCCAGAGTCGCCTCAAGCTCCGCACTGTAACGATCCTCTTTGAGGAAACGATGAAGCAATTCATGGGCGCATTCATAGCGCAAGGCATCTGAGACAATCACGAAAAGCTTTTGCCCTTTGTCAATGAACGGAGTCACCGCGTCACTAAAGAAATCTCGCTGAGACGGAAGCCCTTGTGGAGGCCAGTTGGATTGCTGCCCGACGACGTCTTCCCAGCGGGTGGCAAGGTGGATCTGATAGTCGTTGAGGTAGCGCGCTTCGACGCGCTTAGCTGTCTCTTTGAGAAACTCTCCTTGACCAGACTTACGGCAATGCTGCTGAAACTTCCGATAATGGTAGTCAATCCGCCACCAACGCTTGGCGTAGGCATCGAGCCCGGCGGAAATCGAGGCCATCTGCAAGTCGAGCGATTCCATTCGATCCATGAATTCGCCCGCATGATAGAGCGCCTGATACATATCAGAGTAGTCCTCGTACCAAGTCGATCGGGAACGCCTTTCGATAATAGCTCGCCTTTCTTCAGGTTTGAGCGTCTGTTCGAGGATGCCCTTGCGAAGGTGCGACAGGATCGCCTTCTCCACATCCTCGTAAGCATCGACATCGGTCTCAATCAGTGACCGGAAATCACTTTGCGCCACGAGAGCTTCCCGAATTCGTAGATCACTGGCGATCCGTGTCGAAAGCTCGCGGAATTTGCTCTTGAAAGCCTTACTGTCCTTCCATCTGCTCAAGAAGACGATCGCTTGCCCGCTAAGCGATGACGAAGGTTCTGTTCCGATGGGGGCATTTCGGCGGAACACCTCGATCATGAAATCGAGCAACGTAGGCGATGCTTTGCTGTAGGAGAACTGGATCCCAATCTCCCTCCAGAAGGCACTTTCCAACCCGCAATCGTTGAACAAGAGAGCGACAGGGTCAAGGTAGTCGTCTTCCTTCAGTTCCTTCGCCAAATGTAAGATCACTGAATCGAGTGAGTCATCCTGCGAGCGAAGCAACACCGCCATCATCCGGCGGCGGATCGTGGCCTGCGAGTCATCTGCCTGCAGGCGCTTCTTGAGCGCCTCACGATTCTTCTTCGTCTGGAAAAACCGGGCATGTTCCCTCGTGAGATCCTTGAACTCCGGCGGGAGGCCGACATCGTCCAGATGCAGGGAAGCCCGGTCTGCATGAAACTCCGCATTAGACAGGAGAATATCGAGAAGCCAGTTCTCGTCGTCGTTGGGACGGGCGGACGGAAAATAGAGTAGGAAATTCTGGTTTGGTTCGTCGCGGAGGACTCGGAATTTCACCGCTAGTTCGTCATTCTTAACTGTGACGGCTTCCACGTCAGGAAGTGAAAGAGTCTGCAATTCATCGCCCCATTCTCCATTGGCATCGTACCAAAAGACCACCCGGTGGCGAGCGAAGTGATTGGTTAGGCTTTTCTGGATGACGGCGTGAGACATGGCTAGTTCGCGAGTTCCTCCCGATAGGTAAGGTAATCGTAATCCCACCGCTGCATGAGTTTGAAGTCTGCCAGGGTTAGCTCTGTTTCTGAGACAGCCTCACATTGCACCACTTCAATTCCACTAGCTTCCATGATGGATCGAATCCTCTTCGCTACTGTATCCGCTTGATTCAATGCCTCTTCGTCATTATAGGCACTTTCATCCATCATCAGATTCAGTACGACCTGATAGTGCTCTCCTTGGTTTAGCTCACGGAAAGGCTGCACGCTCAGAAGAACGTCAGAAAAGAGATGTTGTTTCTTCTTCAGGGCCCCTTTGATCTTTGCAGATGCCTTGCGCAACTGATCATTGAAGCCATCAGGAAAAGCGGTGCGTGTGTATCGTTTGCCTAGCCAATTCAAAACGACACGCAACTGCGGCTCGGCAACAATAGGCGCATCGTTGATGTCGTGCTCTGCTAGGAAGGTTCGATCAACAGAGATCTGTTCCCAGGCACTCGCAGAGATAGCGATCTCGCCGGTTGCGGCGAAATCTATCTGACGAGGGTGGAGTCCATTGGCATGCGCCGGACGGATGGCGTCGACTCTGCGTGTCACCAAGAAAACCGCGAGCGGCTCGTTCTCCAGCGAGTGGTGAACGAGGTCGCAACTCTGGGACACGACGAGGAGATGACAGGTATCGTCCCGCGCCAAATCCGGGAATTGATCAGAGAATCGAGCAGCCGGGAACAAACATCCCTGCTTCCAACCGTTCTCCCTGATCTTGATTCCAATATCTTCCACGAGCCTTTGTTAGTCCTCCTCATCAGCCACGCGAACACTTGGAATCGCGCCATCAAGATTCCCGCGCACCACATGTTCAGGCAGCGGCTCCCACTGGCGTTCCTTTGCGATTTCTGTGAGACTCTTCCGTGACCGTTGCCGTGGCGCGAGTTCCTCCATGAGGGATCTGGCTTTGGCTTCAGCGGCTTCAAAGGCCTCCTGTCCCTTCATGCACAGTGCCTCTAGCAGTTCTGCATGTGCCTCGCGATTCAGCCCACGCGTGCGACGCATTGGCTTGCCGGTCGCTTCCTCCCACGCTTTCGCTAGGGCCCCCAGCGCTTGGAGTCGCTTGAAGTTCTCTTCCCGCATTCTGGTTTCCCCATCCAGCCATTTGTAGAGCGCGGCACGGGAGACCTGCATGATTTCCGCCAGTTGTTGAGCATTCAAAGAGAACACTCGCTTGATGTGCATGAGCGCCTCGCGCTGTTCCTTGTCTTCAGCGGGTGCTTCTTTCTGGACGAGTCGTTGTTGATATCGAGTGGCAAGATCTGCGTAGCCTTCATCTGCTTCCCACGACTGAATTTCTTCGACGAGCCAATTGGCACTGGCACCCGAGGAACTATTGTTCCATTCAAGGTATTCAAGAAATTCAGCGGCAGGCAGTTCGTTGATCGGAGCAGCGACCATGAAGCTGGCCGCGCCAAGAGCAAAAAGTGGTGAGGGTGCGAACCTGCTGTCGTCAATTATGCAGGATTCTCTAATGGCTGTTTCCATTGTTCGAGGGCGTTAGGGTTTACAGCGTCGCGGAATGTCTGATCAAGTGCATCATGAAGCTCAGCAAGACAATCTAGGGTTACTTGGAGATCAAAATCGAATGCAGTTGTCTGGTAGTGATCAAGATCGAGAATAGCAAACGGCTGCTGCCGTTTCGGATTGCGCCTAAATGCTAGATCGCATGGCATCAAGTCGGGGGGGAGGACAATGCCTTGAGGTTGCGTCAAGCAGCGCAACCTCATGTGAGAGGACTCACCTGTGACCAGTTCCGTCTGAGAAAAGCTTGATGCCCGCGCCATGCCGTTCTGAGGCTGGAAGCCTAGCAACGAATCAATCAGCACCTCCTTCCAATCACCACTGGCCGGCTGGGCCATCGCATCGATGTAGCGCAATCCACAACGCGTGACCTGAGTGAATCCCATGGCGCTCCCAGTAGCTTCAAGCGCAAGGCGGATGAGTCCATCGAACTCCTCGTAGCGGCTATAGTGAGTCGTCTGGATCGCGATCGCATCCTGATCGACCATGATCGAGGTGTGATTCTCGACATCGTGGAATTCCCACTGGTGCTTGGTCTCAGCTCGCAGCGTTTGACCATTGCCCGAAGTGATTCGAGAAGTCGACTGGCGCGTGCGCATCTTGGGAAACCCCTGTTTGCGGAGGGTTTCCTGGATGTCAGGAACATAGTTCTCGACTGCCAGAACGGGGTCGATCCTCACTTGGGCGAGAACGAACTCCAGTGGCGATTGGGGCAGAAAAAGGGGCTCTCGGGTGCGCTTCACAGGCATAAGTTGACAGAAAAGTAGACACTATTCAATGCCTTTCGCATAGGGCCCCTGGGGTGCGTTGTTCCTTCGGTCACTCGCGTAACCGGCTGAGTTCGTTCAAGATCGGCTTGAGAGCCCGTTCTGGATTGTCGAACCAGTCAGTTGACCAGATTCGGTGGATCTCCCAGCCCATGCTCTCCAGGATCTCCTGACGCAGGCGGTCGCGGTCACGCACCGACTTGCCTGAGTGGTAGGATGCCCCATCGCACTCGATTCCGATCGCATAGAGATCGTTCTTCGCCGGATGCTTAACGGCGAGATCGATGAAGAACCCGGCGACGCCTACCTGGCAGTCGGTTTCGAAACCATGCCTGCGAAGCGCCTCCGCGACCGCGATCTCGAAATCACTGTCTGGCGGACGACCAGAGGGCCCTTCGAGCGCGAGCTTGTTCGTCGCCGCGTAGTGGAGCATTCCCTTCAGCGCCTTCACCCCGTCAGAACTTGAAGACCCTACCACTATGTCATCAGTCGACATGGACGAGAAGATTTCCATTCGGCTCCGGGAACGGGTAAACAAAACGTTCAATCGTCGCCAGCCATCACTACGATTGATCGGCCCAAACCGCTGATGAACCTTCGTCGTTCCTGACGCTTTGCCATAAGTGCAGGAAATGATCATGATGTCGCGCTCATCTCCTTGCACGTTCTCCAGGTTCTTGATGAACATCGGTTCGGGACTACTCAAGTTAGCCTCCAAAGCGCGGCCAAAAGCAGTCGACTCCTTGCCAAGGTTCTCTATCAGCCCATCGATCAGATCACGTTGCTTGGCGTTCATGGTCGCCACACCGATCGAGACCGTCGGATCTTTCGAGAGCAGTTCGCAGACGCGGTCGGCCACGGCCCTTGCCTCGATCATATTGACCTGGTTCTCGAAGACACCCTCGTCCAGGTAGTTGAAACGGATGCCCAGGGCCTCACTACCGAAGTGCGGCGATGGAAACAGCATGAGACGGTTGTCGTAGAACTGTAGGTTAGAGAAGGCGATCAGGCTTTCATGGCGAGAACGATAGTGCCAGCGAAGTTGGCGCGTTTGAAAGACCGGTGCCACAGCGTCGAGAATGCTTTCGGCGGCAGCGACCTCGATCTGCTCTTCATCGTCTTCATCGCCTGACGTGAGACGATCAAAGAACGAGGATGGCGCCAGCTGCTTGGAGTCACCGACCACGATCATCTGTGAGCAGCGAGCGACTGCACCCAGAGCATCGGATGGGCGCATCTGTGAGGCCTCATCGATCACTAGCAGATCAAAGCGAATCGCGCCCGGCGCCAGATATTGCGCGACTGATCTAGGGCCCATCATGAAGCAGGGCTTCAGCGCTTGCGTCGCTGCGCCTGCCCTGATGAGCAACTGTCTCAGCGGAACATGCCGCTTCTGCTTGGCCATCTCACGCTTGAGCAATTCCAGACCAGTGTATTCAGAAACCCGCGCTCCACGATACCCTGGATCGATAGGGCGATCCGCAATGGCAGACGCGGCTCGCTTGCGCATTCCCTTGAGCAAGCGCTTGTCAGACTTGCGGAAATCACGCTGCGTTTCCGACTGAATCATGCCGCTGAATCGCCTCAGCTCTGTGACCTCGCTGAGCATTTCATCAGCCAGCGATGCATGAACCGCGTGCTCCAGAATTGGAGTGGGATCTTCGATGTCGAGCCCTGCTTCTTCAAGCCTCTGACAAAGGGCCCTTGCGCCTTGAGCATCCAGCCTGCCCCGAAGCCTCAGGAACGACAGATAATCTGCCAGCAGCTTCTCGCCTGCCTCTGCTTCCGCGATGCGGCTCTCGAGCTGTTGAGGGGATCGGTCTCGTGACCACTCTTCACCCTGACAGGATACCAAGGTGTCAAACGCTTCAAAACGGCTCCTTTCGCCTTCAAAGAGAGGCGTCGATTGTTTCGCCCAAGTTCCAAGCTCATTAATGAAGCTTGCGTTCTTTGCAGCGAGTATCTCGTCGACCAACTCCCTCGGGGTACCTTCCGCCTCCATCCAGCGACACCAGTCGCGAGTACGACGCACCTTTGTTTCCACGTCTTCAGCTGGCAGCGGTTGATCAGGAAGGTTGCCGGAAAATAGACGCTGGTTTAGACCACTGTAAGCAACCTGGATCTCCGACCAGCGATTACGAATGTCCTGGTAAGCGTCGAGCGCCGACGCAGCGTCGTCCAAGGACGTGTTTTCAGTGAGTTGAGTGGCCGCTAGAGGCTGCTCTAACTGCTTGAGATCTTCCTGAAGCTTCTTAAGGAACTTCGGCCATTGCTCATCGTCGTCGCCATCCAATATTGCCTTCTCGGGGAGCGCCTGGTTCTTGCAATGGGTTGCCACGATTTGCAGAGCGTTCTCTAGCTTGGGGATGTCGTCCGCGAGACCGACATCCCAAAATCGTCTCAGGCCTTCTAACAGTTTCCGGTCGGCGGCAATCAACCACCTTCCCATGTCTGAAAGTTGAGGCTCATCAAACAGCCCGCCGCCCGAATCCGTGTAGGCTTCTTCCACGGTCGCGTGCCATTGGACGACTGCCGTCACGCGTTCGAGATCGGTGTCCACTCCCTGGTAGAGACCTTTCAAGAGCCCCTTCCAGTCTTCCTCTGCTAGGAACGCCTCTTCGGCAGCTTGATAATTAGCCAAGGCGTCGAGCTGCGCTAGCACTTCTGCGTCTTCAAGAGAGGCCTCGGGGTGCAGAATCGTGCGAAGAGATTTCTTAGCGCGTCTGTAGGAACCTTTCAGCAAGCGCTTGATGGTCGAGGACTCGTCGAGATTCTGTCTCAGGGTGATGAGAGCATCGCCGCGTGGCACCTTATCCCAGACAAACACTTGTCTCAATGCTGCCCGATCCGATTGCAATTGCTGCAGCATCTCCTCAAACCAGGCATAGGCATCGCCCAGGTTTCTTGGGAGAAGGGTCTCGTTACGAAGATCCAAGTCGCCCGCTTGCAGGAGCGGATCCGAAATACTGATGATCGAGAGCATCTCGTTGAGAGTGGCCAAAGACAAACTACCGGAACGGAAGTGCGATGGCACACGTTCACTCGCATAGGCTTCGAACTCCGTTAGGTAGCCGCTCCATTTCTGGGACACGGTTAGGATTGTGTCCGCGCGCTGGGCTAATTCGGGAAAGACCTTGAGCGGAGTGGCCGGAGAGAGGCGAGATCGCAAGAGGCAGTGAATCCCATCGTGCGCTTCCGAAAGACTCTCGCAGTGTTCAAGTTCTTGCAGTGAGAGGCTTCCTAGTTTCTCCATGCTTTGGTGCGCTGCCTTTGCCTGGTCTAGCAGAGCATCGACTTCCTTCAGCCCTCCGTTATGCAGTTCATTGATGACTTCCCAATCAACACCCTCTGCAGGCGGTGCTGCCATCACTGCTTCGAGGTCATGCTTCATCTCCCGCATGGATTGCTCAGCTTGGAACAACGAAGCGGGAGAGGCTTTCACTTGTGCGATCACCGCTTCCAGTGCCTGCTTCCATGCAGCCAGAGCTTCCAAGATGCGGGATTGATCATTGCGATCCAGATCCGGACTCTGGATGCCGCGCCACGGATGCGCGACTGCAATGGGTTGCTGCCCAATCTCCTTGGACATCTCCAGCATGTGCTTGCTCAGCGCTCGCAAATCCCGCTCGACCATCGCGTGGTGGCTTGGTGTCCAGGTTTCGCCCGACAGACCCTCAATCCGCAAGTCATGCCAGCCACTTGGGATCTCGTTTCGAAACCTCACACAGCGCACAAGGATCTCGTGAATGGTCTTCCCGGTTTGTCTCCACAGCTTACTAACAAGTTCCGAGTGCTCCTTCAGTTGTTGAAGCAAGTTTGCGTGATGCTCGACCTCGGAGTCCAGCGACGGCGGATCGTAGAACGCTGATTCATAGCGTTTCTTGAGACTCTCGATGACGCTTACCTTCTTGGTGTTGTGGCTGTGGAGTTCGAGGCAGAAATCGCCCAGCCCCAGCTTCTCCATCCGATGCTGCACCACTTCCAGCGCTGCGAGCTTCTCTGAAACGAAGAGC
The DNA here is from genome assembly GCA_030425385.1 of Verrucomicrobiia bacterium. Classification (GTDB taxonomy): domain Bacteria; phylum Verrucomicrobiota; class Verrucomicrobiia; order Verrucomicrobiales; family DEV007; genus JAACDM01. The sequence continues at coordinate 43,677 of JAUIAH010000004.1, forward strand.
ACCGTGTTGCCGCGCTGGAGAGCGGCGGCGATGAGGTTGGTGATCGTTTGGGATTTGCCCGTTCCCGGAGGGCCTTGAATCACCACGTTGCGGCCATCGAGCGCATCAATGAGAGCGGAATGTTGTGAGCTGTCTGCCACGTCCACGAGTGGGTAATCCTCGTGGATGTTCGTCATCTCATCGATGGCGTGTTCTTCGAGAAAGCTCGCGGCTGCGGCTGCGCCAGAGTCACCTCCGGTGCCGGATTCCTGTCGATCCTGCTCCTCCTGCGCCGCGCTGATCACGGTATTCACCAAAGGGTGCTCGATCAGCGGCTCTTCTTCTGGCCAACTGTTAGGATCGAGGTCGCGATACATCAGCAACCTGGAAAAGTTGAGGAGTGCAATCGTGCCCCAACGTTTCACTTTCCAGCGGCTGTAGCGATCGACCAATTTCGATTCGATCTTGGCGAGATACTCATCCGGCCAATCTTCCTCTCCTTCCGAGCCCAAAAAGTCTGGCAGGACAAAGCCAAAGTCTTCTTCCAGTCGTGCAGCGATTGAAGCGTTGAATTGCACCTCCTCCTCACGCAAGGATAGGGTGTATTGATAGGTATTGGTACGCGGATCCAGACTGCCTTTGCTCAGGGCCACGGGAATCGTGTAGAGCGGGGCGTAGTGGGCCTTGTCGCTGTCCGGACTTTCATACCATTCCAGGAATCCGACCACCATGTGGAGGAAGTTCATGCCCGTTTCCTCGACCGAGGCTCTGGCGAGCTTGTAGAGGTTGGCGAGTCGTGTCTCCAGAACGGATGGGTAGTAGGGAGTCGAGAGACTCTCGGCGGGTTCGGTCACCGTGTCGGTATCTGCGGGCAGATCCGGGGAGATTGTCAGTCTCAGGTGCCGGGCCCAGGCGTCCACCGGTGGGAGCTTGGGCTTTACCTCACCACCATTTGCTTTCCATTGCTCCAGTTCGTCCTCGGTCGGTTCTGGGATGGGGGTGAATGACAGGCTCCCGGAGTTGTAGAGCGTTTCCGTGATGGCGTTCGGATACTCATTCACGATCCTCACATAACGCGACGATCGCCCATGCTTGAACGATACCAGCGGGTTGTGGGCGGAAAGATCGAGCAAACGCTTGCGCATCTGCGCGAGTGCTTCCGTGACGGTTTCCTGTTGGCCGTTCGTGGTCAATTCTCCAATGCTTTCTTCTCCTTCCATCATTCCTTTCCTTTAGTGGCTCACGAGAGGCCACTGACCTTGGCCAGGGCTTTGCCGAATTTGGGGTAGTTGGCTTTCACGCCGTCATCGAGGTCGATTTCGAGGCGCTGTTGGGCGAGGGGGAGGAGGATGTCGCGTTCGTAGTTCTGGACGTCTTTGAGCGCGTCGTTGGCCTTCTTGAGGGCTTTGGTCGCGGCGGTCTTCTCTTTGGCGGTGGCGTCTTCGCTGTTCTCGATGTCCTGGAGTTCATCGATCTTGTTCTTCAGCTTGTGTTGGAATTCGCGGACGTAGCCGGTGAGGAGAGAATTGACGGTATCTCTGGTGTAACGGTGTAGGTAGATCAGTGCGCGGAAGTGCTTCTTCGGGCTTTGGAACATCCAGTAGATTGGGCGCTTTTTATACGTTTGGAGGTGATCCGCGTAGAAGCCACCCGTGTTGGCGGTGAAGTATTTGCGCAGGTCTTTGCCGAGGGCCTCCTCGATGAAGGCGACGTTCTCATCAACTGTGTCTTTGCCGTAGGTGACTTTGAGAAATTCCCGCACCCGGGAGGCGGCATCGTCCTCGAACCAGTCGTCCTCGGTGATGGGGATGATGGCGTCGTCGTCGGGGAGGAAGGTCACCTCATCGGCGGACTTGCCGACTTTCTCGAAATACTGCTCGAGGGTGTCTCCAGCGTTGGCGAGGATGAGGCCGGGGTGGTCGAGGCTGTAGCGGCCCATCATGCAGCCGACGGCGTAGGAGAGGAAGGCGGCGACGTCCTTGCGCGGGTCGGCGCGGGCGAGGGTGATCTCGTCCTCGGGGACTTCGGGGGTCAGCTCGTCCTGCAGGCCGTAGGCGTCGATCCAGAGACGGTTGTTCTCGGTCTCCAGCGCCTGCATGCGCCGGATGGCGGCGGTGCAGTAGGCGGCGTAGTTGGCCCACGACTCGGCGAGGGTGCGGCCTTTCCACGGGCCGCCGTGCTGGCCGGTCTCGACTTCCCAATCGCCGGAGCGCAGCAGCGGCAGGTCGCGGAAGTCCCAGCTGGTTTCGAAGTTGTCCCAGTCGGCGCGGGCGAAGTCTACTGCCGTTGATGCACAATGTTCCGCCGTATCTACTTTGTCAGTTCCCAATGCTGAATTCCATGGAATGTCTGCGATATTTCCTGCCTGAAAATTCAGTGTTGGATTGAGCGTCTTCAAGAAGTGCCATGCGACTCGTGAACACAAGAGGCCCAACACCGCCTTCGTCTTGTCACCAGGGAAGAGTGATGAGCCCCCCACATCGAAAAGAAAACCATCATCAGTGTAACGAATTCCAAACGCACTCGTGCTCACAAACGTCCATGTTAGGCCAGACTTGCAGTAGAACTCTGTATTGATAATTCGGCGTGACCAGTGTGTCGTGTTGGGGTCTTTTGGGTTGTTTAGGAGCCAGTGTTTAATCTCTTCGCCATCGTTTTCCCAATTTACGACAAGCTCGGCGTTTCCAAACCATTTCCGGAACTCGCCACCCTTGTTGTATGGGAACCATTTCTTCCGACTTGCTACGGTTTCTGGCAGGCTTTTGCAGTGAAATCCGATCGCAGAGGTTGGCACCTCAAACCACCTTCTCACAAAGCGCGTGTTGTCATTGGTGGACATGCCTTGCCTCGGCTTTGCTATTGAGCCAACAGAATCTAGGTTCTCAAACGCTTCAAAACTTGAAACTCGGAGCCAGTAAGCGATTGGGCATCCAGGGACTCTCTGAAAGTCTGCGACGGGAGCATTGAAAGTCGCGCAATCGGAAGAGCGGAAGCGTTGTGACAGCTCCTGATTTGAGGCGACATCGCCCTGGCGTGAGAAAAGGCGTTTGTAAGAACCCAGCTCCTCCTTTGCCATTCCTTTTCTGATCACAAAGGAACAGCTGCCGAAGTCCGATCCCCATACCCCACGGCCGTTATGGATGAGGCTCGAAATCCCCGCATTCTGGAAGAGAAATTCTCGGAGCTTCTCGAATGAGCTTAGAAACATCCAATTCGGGATGGTAATCATCGCCACAAATCCCTGGTTCTTTACCAAGCTGAGGTTTCGCACCATGAAGGCTCCGTAAGCATCCGCTTTCCCGGGTGCGAGGCTCTCTATAATTAGCTGCTTGAGCGCCTCATTGAAAAACTTCGTGCCCATATATGGCGGATTCGCGACGACGACCTGATACCGCTGGCTGAGCATCTCGGCCTGATCGAGGACGAGCCGGAGCTTGCGGTGGGTGTTCTGTACGAGGAGGTCACCGGCGGCGTGTTCGCCGATCTTGGCAACGAGTGCGGCGAGTTTTTCCCCATTGAGTATGGGCTGGATGAGGGCTCCGAAGGTCTCGGTGTGTTCCCGGAACTGGTGGATCTGGGCGAGTTCGTCCTGGCTGAACGTGATGTCCGTGGCGTCGCTGAAGCCCTTCACCTCGTCCGGGGTGAGGACGACATCGCGCAGGCACATGACCTGCGGTTGGACGGGGCTCCGGAAGGCGCGGCGGGATTGCTCGCGGGCCTTGCAGACGAGAGCGAAGCTGGCGAGCTGGGCGGCGCGGGGGCAGATTTCGAGGCCGAAGAGGTTGTGGGTGAGGATTTTTTCCGGGATCTCGCTGGGGACGTGTCCTTCCTCCTCGTAGATCTTCACCAGCAGGTCAAAGGCGTAGGTGAGCATGTGGCCGGAGCCGCACGCGGGGTCGAGGAGCTTGATTTCCTCGGGGGTAGCGACGGTGAGGCTGTCGGCCGGGGCCTGCCCCTCGGGATCCTCGATGTAGTAGGGCATGTGCTTCTTGAGCCGGGAGTTCGGCCGGGAGCGCAGCCAGAGGCGGCCAAGGGAGTTCTCGACGAGGTAGCGGACGATCCAGTGCGGGGTGAAGAGCTGGGTGACGGCTGGGATGTCCTCGGTGGGAACGGCCTTTTTACGCGCCATCACCGCATCCTTCTTGTCAGCAATGTAGAACTGATAGAGCCAGCCTAACACCTCTACTTCTTCGCAGTCCTCGTTGGAGATTTCTGCCCTAAACCCATGAGCAATCGAGTGTTCTGTCAGGAGGTCATCCGGCAATAGCAACTCCGTCTCATCGTCGACATTCTCAAACACTTGAGGAAGGACACGATTGTAGTATCGGCACACACCCAGAACCAGCAGGCGCTGCACTTCGGCCTGTGGGCTGTCACTGGGAATGCGACCGTCAAGCAGATCGTTGACCCGCTGCGCCGAAACGAGCTCTTCCGTGTTCAGATCTTCGGGAATCACCCCTTGGCGCACCTGTTGCAACAGCTCCGGCTGCGTGTCCTCTTCGTTGGCAGGCGTGAGCACGCGCAAGCGAAAGGGATGCCACCCTCGTGCATCCAAGTAACGCAGGGCAGCGAGCCGGTTGAACCACGTGTAGGCCACTTCCTCCACGACAAAGTCCCGTCCCTTGCTCTCCACACGCTTGCGCAGCTTCTCAACCAGCTTTTCCGCCGCCACCAAATCAGCTGTCCGAGCGGTAAGCACGTAGTCGAGTTTCACACCAATCGCCTCGATCAGTTTCTTGCGCGCCGCTGGGGCAAATTTCTTAAGTCTGCTAGTATCCATGGGGTTCGTTCCGAACAGTGGAGAGTGAGAGGTGGGGAGTGGGCCGTTGTTAGTTCTTGAGGCTGTTTTGGAGGCCGTGGAGGAGGCGTTTTACTTCGAGGAGGAGTGCTAGGATCGGCTTCATCGGTTCGTCAGTGATGTAGCCGAGTCGTTGGGCGAGGAGCATTTGGGTTTCGACTTCGGCACGGGAGCCTTGCGAGATGGACAAGAACTTCTGGAACTCTGCCGTCGAGAAACGGGCCTGACCTTCTGCAATGTTCGAGGGTACGGAAACGGCGGCTCGTCGCACCTGACTTGTGAGGCCGTAAAGCTCCTCCTTGGGAAAGCCTCGGGTCGCCGCATAGACAGCCTCCGCCATGTCCATGGACTTCTGCCAGGCAATGAGGTCTTTGAAGTTCTGAGGTTTCATAGGCGTGGAGTTTGTGAGTGGGAGGTGGAAAGTGAGGAGTGGGAAGATTGGGTTTGGGCGCGGGCTGCTTTTCTTTTCACTTCACACGCTTCACTTCCCGCTCAGGCGAAGCCTCTACAACGTCACTCCTTTCCCTTCGCTAACAATGGCGCGAAGCTTGGCTTCAAGGTCTCGGACAAACGCTTCCACGTCTTCCTGAGTTTGGAGGGAGGCCGTGCCGGTGGCTGTTTCGGCTAAGACTTCTGATAGGGACTTAAAGGTGGGCGATGGCGTGGAAGGTTCTCCGGCACTCGGGGGTGATGCCGCCAGTGAGGAGAGTTGGCTGGGGAACTCACGTTCCGTGTAGCCCCTAACCGAATCGCGGATGACGGGAATGAGCTTGGCGTCTGTAACCGCTGCCTTGGCGGCACGGCTGGGGGCAAGGGCTGCCTCGGCTTGGTCATCGGAAAGTGTGGAGAAACGTGGATCACTGGTGACGCTCTGCTCGCGGGTTTCGATTTCTGCCAGGGCGGCCGCGCGCTCGGCTTCGAGACGGTCACTGACTTCGCGTTGGATTTCCGTGAAGGCGGAAGTGGCGCGTCGCACGAGATCACCTCGGAAGGGAGAACTGCTGGAGATGAGTTCACGCAAGGTGGCAACCCGGTCGTCTCCAGCGGAAGGAAGATTGCCGCTTTGGTCACGCAGGAATTCAGAGACGGCGACGAAGGTTTGCCCTTGTGCCCCATTCATAAAGGCAGTGACGGGATCGAGCAGGTCTTCCCGGGCATCGAGCAGGTCATCTTCGAACTCACCCAAGCTTCGCAGAATGTAGGCGTAGTCTTTCTCAGCGAGCTTGGTCAGCTTCTCGTGAAGCGGCTTCAGTTGTTCCACGAAGGGAAATCTCGATTCCTGAGCCAGGAGGGTTTCCAGTTCTCCGACCACACGTCGGAAGCCGTCTTTCACTCCATTCGCCACGTCTTTGGCATCATTGCCAGGATTCGATTGATGAAAGAAGTCGTGATGGAAACGCTTGAGCGACGCAATAGTCTGCGCGGTGAACTCTTCCTGCATTTGCACCGAGGTGCTGCCCTGAACGCGCGAATTGGTGAGGGCGTTGAGGACTTCCTCGTTGTTGAGGATGTCTGCACCCTCACGGAATTCGACTTTGTGACGCCGGAAGAGCCGGGCCAGGAGGCAGAGGGTGGCCGCCGGGTACCAACCATAGGGATGCGCCTGAAAGTGCCCGAGGAGATCGGCGATGTGTTGGCGCTCAGACGCGAGCTTGGCCCGCTGAAGCTTTGTCATGATCTCTTGTTCGGCTTCGCTGGTGGCTTCACCCGCAGCGATAAGATCATCGTCCTCACTCAGGATTTCCGTGATCTGCGGTTCCGTGTATTGGGCGCGCAGCATGCGGAGATTCGGGTAGGCTACCCTGACCAGTTCTTGGAAGGCGTTGTGCAGGCGGATTTTCGGATCGTTGCCACTGACCTCCAGAACGGAGCCATTGAGCACGAAGGTGGCCTCTGCCAGCAAATCCTTACACCTGGTTTGCAGTTCACGGCGTCGAATGCGGTTTTGCTCGCCCCGATCACGGAGAATCGACCGGCGGTTGGGACTGAGATCGGGCGACTGGGTCTGTGCGATGTACTTCTCTGTCTGGAGAAGCGTCACCACTTCCACCAACAGACGACTGTCGGTGGGGAGTAGGACAAAGAGTTCTTCCCGCCGCCCGGTGCTCTGCGCCGCGAGGGTAGCCGTCTCCCCCGCATTGGGATGGGAAGGGGTGATGATGTGGACACTGAGATCGTGCTCGCGCCCGATCAGACCGTCATCGAGCTTACGCCCATAGCTGTAGTCGTGCTTGTTGTCATCGTAGCGGACTTTCTGATCGCCCAGCGTGTTCTTAAACAACATGTCCGCCAGAGTCCCTGGAATCTTGGACTCATCGTAGTCGGCATTCTTGATCTCGACCTCAACATCCTTTTCCTCATCTGTGAGGAACTCATAGAAATCGCCGTTGCGCTGGAGAAAGGATTGGGATTCGAGGTAGTTGAGAGATTCCTTAACCGCCTTCTCATGCGCAGCGATATCGATGTCCGCATGATCGATAAGCAGGATTGCCACGTTACGCGCGGAGGGTTTGAACTCGGTGACCCACTTGAGCAAGAACAGGCACTTCAAAATGCGCACCGCCAGCGGATGCTCATCAGACAGGCCTGATTCCGCCGACAATACGGAACGCTGGAAATCTCCCCGGAGGACGGACTTCAGGCCTTCGAACATGAGATCGAAGGTGGCAAATCTGCCAGGCTCGAAATCGGCGATCTTTTTCACGACTTCGTGGAAGATGGCCAGCATGGAGCGCTCGCCTACGGAAGCGTGCTTGCCCGTGAAAGCATCGTGTTGCGATAGGCGTTCGATCGCAGTCTGACAGAGTTCGAACTGATAGGGCAGGAACGGGTAGAACTCGCAGAAGTGTTCCGTGTCCGAGTAGAACTTGTAGGTGCGCGAGCCGTCACCGAATGCTGTGAGTGTCTTCAAGTTCGGGCTCTCCTCTTGGTAGAGCGTCACCAACTCAGGAGGAAGCGCGGGCTCCTTGGCAAGCAAGCGACGCTGGATCACTTCCGCGACGTTGGCGCTGCTCAGCGTGACACGCATGGCGAAGCGACCTTCGATCTTCGAGAAGTCAGCGCTAGCGGTATCCTCAAGATCGCCTAACACCGTCTTCAAGTCACCTTGCGAAGTGACGAAGATCCAGGCCCGCCCTTCGCAGACGGTTGAAAGAGTCTCTGCAATGGTCTGCAGGTTAAGCATGAGACGGGAATTCCGGCCGATGAACTGTCCAACCTCATCGACGAAGAAATTTAGACGGAAACCTGGCTCCTGCTTGTCGAGGTAGGTCTTCACGCGCTTGGCAAAGTCCTCGACGGATAGCTTGTGCCTATCACGTGCGCGGTCGAAGTACTGCAAGCCCTCATCCTCAGATTTGCCGAAGAACTCTGCATAAGCTTTGGCGAACGTGTCATTCTCCAGCGTATCGATATCGTCGAGATCTTCCTCCCAATCACGGCCGGACACGTTGCGATACGTTTCTTTGAACGCAGCCAGTTTGCCCTTGGTATCGAGGTCGCATTCGAACTGAGCAACGTAATCCTGCTTGGCGTAGTAGCCTTGAATCTCATTGAGGACTTTCACAAAGACTCCGAGCAGAGCAGCGTCTGGGTTGCCGCCAATGGCGTCAGCCTTTTGGTCGACATTGAACAGAACGCTCTTCGATGGGATGCGCACCGCACGTTCCATGTTTCCCGCAAGGAACTCGTCGTCTGTTTTCTTTTTGAAGACTTCCGAAACCCCTTTGCCTCCCAATTCGCGATCCTCCAGCAGGAGCGATAGCATTTTTAAGAGGTGAGATTTACCAGAACCAAAGAAGCCGGAGATCCAAACGCCGTTGGTGGCATCGCTCTCGACATAAGCCTCTAACAGACTGTTGATTCGTGGAGCGACTTCCTGCGTGATGACGTATTCCTCGACCTCGCGTTCCAGATGGCGGATGTCATCGGCTTTGATGACGCCATCAATCGTGCGGTCAATGGAGTTCGCGAAGAGTTGGCGAATGGTAGACATGCAAATGCTAGAGGTGGTAGTGATCGAGATTGAAGGCGCGGTAGTAACCTCGGTGCTCGAGGCGGCCAAAGAGATGCAAGGACGAGCCGGCACCATCGCGATGATGGTATTCGCCGGGAAAGAACATGACGACTGGATGCTGCACCATGGCGGGCTGGAGATTCTCCAGCATTGAGTGTGTGCGCAGAAACGGGAATACCGCACCGACGCCATGAATCACGGTAATGTCATGGTCGGACTCTGCGAATCGCTCGGCGATCGCAGGAACCAGCTTGGACTTCGGGTCGGTATTGCGCCGCATGAAATCGAGTAGCTTGACCTTTGTGTAGGTGGGCTCTTGTTCGAGCAGTCGCTTGAGGCGGTCTCGCGGTGTGAGCAATTCGGCAACGAAGTCGAGCAGGTTGATGTCGAGGACATTGAGCCCGCGATTCCGCAGACGGCTCACCAACGCACGAATCTCTGACTGAACCTGGGTCTCTGTCTCGATCCGGTAGGGCTTCAAGAACATGGGCACCTCATTACCCGTGCCTTCCATCTTCAGGAAGCGTTCCGACACAAGGATGTCGAACAAGCGGGAGAAGTCGGCCTGAACGGCGCTGGAAGTGGTGGCGCTCATGCGTTGGCGAGGACAGCGATTTCAGATTCAGATACGAGGAAGCCTTGAAGGATGAAGGGGCGTTCTTCGACGATGGCGTTTGCGACTTCGTCGGGAACTATAGGAGGCGTGATGGTGGGAACTTTCCCCGCAGAGATAAGCGAGCCCTGAGTGAGGATCTGAAGAAGCCGCTGGCGCAGGCGTTCCCGCGTCTTGTCCGTCACCGTGGCGATCTCAGGACGGTAGGGTTCCACGGCCTCGACAAAGTTCTCGAAGTCGGACGGACGAATCTCCGTGTCGAAGACGAGAAGTTTAGGCCGCAACGTGAGCACGCAGAAGTCGAAGATGAGGGTGTAGCGCTTGAACACGGCAAGTAGCGAAAGCAGGCGCGCAGTCAGCTCGTCTGGTGTTTCGGCGAGAAGCTGGATCTGCGCGTCGGTGAGCAACTCCAGGCGCTTGCGGTATTCTGACTCGGCTCGCTTCAGCGAGGTCGCTCGCTCCTGCTGCAAAGCGTTGGTTTCCAACACTATCTGACGAACCGTCTTCCAGTCTCGACACTCATCATATATCCGGGCGAGCTTCTGGCAGGTGCTCACCTCCAGACCTGCGGCAGTAAAGCCGAAGCCGTACGGTTCTGGAGATGGTGATCCGGATAACATCCTCGATTCTTCTAGGTAGCTGGGATAGTGTGTTTTTCTAGCAATTGTAAGTATTTAATTAAGCAAGAGGAACACTCGGCGTAGTCTCGGAAATGGATTGGTGAATTGGCAGGTGGCTACCCGCATGGAACCGGCAGAACAGGTTCAACCGCGCCATGTCGGCCACGGATGAGTAGCCAGCCTGCGCGTGCCTCGGGTCGGCAACCACGATGGCCAGACAGCGGGCACGTGAGAGGGCGACGTTGAGGCGGTTTTTATCCAAGAGAAAGGCAAGGCCTCGGCTGCCCGTCTCGCCCGCACTTGATCCCATCGAGAAGATGACCACGGCAGCCTCCTGGCCTTGGAACTTGTCGACGGTGCCGACGCGGGCCCCATTAGGGAGGTGGCGCTGGAGATTGCGCACTTGGCGGTTGTAAGGAGTGACCACGAGGATATCGCTGAGGGCCAGAGGGCAGGTGCGGGTGCCATCATGGTAGGGCTTGCCAAGGAGATCATGGATGAGCGTCGCGACGCGTGTGGATTCCTCGTTGCTTTCCTGGCAGTTGCCCTCGTGCTCGACGGGCTCGAACTGGATGCCGGGTGTTACGCCATCGATGTGGAAGCGCTGGGTGTCTGGGTGAGCCTGCAAACGCTCGTCGTAGACGGCGTCAGAGATGAAGGCGCAGATCTCTGGGCGCATCCGTCGCGTTTCCGGCAGGAAGATCCCGAGGTGAGCGGGAATGGTGGCGTGCCCGTTCAGATAATAGCTGAGCGCGGATTGACCACTTTCGCCGGGGTGTGAACCCTTCACCGGCTGGGCAAGCTGCATTTGATCGCCGAGCATGATGAGGTTCTCAGTGGAGCCAGACATGGCGACGAGATTGGCGAGAGAGACCTGCCCGGCCTCGTCGATGATGAGATAGTCGAGTTGGCGACGCATGTCGGGGCGAGCGAAGAGCCAGGCGGTGCCTGCAATCAAACCGCCGCCGTAGGCTTCAACCGCTTTGGTGGAACCGGCGATGTGCCGGACGCCGGGACATTGCTTGAAGAACGCGTCACGGGCGCTCCCACCGCATTTGATACCGGTGAAGCTGTCACCGATCTGTTCATGGCAGGTAGCGAGGAGATTGAGGATGGCCTTGTGGCTATTCGAGACAACGCCGATGCGTTTTCCATCCGCTAGCAGTGCGGCGATGACTTGAGCGCCGGTGTAGGTTTTGCCTGTTCCGGGAGGGCCTTGGATGCAGAGAGCTGCTCCCTGCATGGACTGGGCAACCCGAACGGCGCCTTTCGTGGCGTCGGCTTCCGGTGCCATTAAGGGGCGATGCTCGCTACCGAGAGGGCCTTCACGACGCAGGAACTTGCGAAGGCACGAAGGAAGCTGCCGGGATTGCTGCCAGTGCATGGCGATCTGCTCAATGGCGGCAGGCATGGGATCTGGCTTAACAAATTCGTCAGGCACGAGGGAGAGCACGGGCGGAATGACTTCGTCGAGTTTATCCATGGCCGATGGGCCGAACTTCAGCAGCACTCGACCCGCTTCTCGATCAATCTCGGTGATCTCGACTTTGATCGACCGATCGGCCGAGAGGATGGCCGTATCGCCCTCACCAAGTTTCGAATCCTGACCGGCATCGAAAGCGAACCAGAACCCCGTCGAGCGCTTGATCGGAACTGCGGGCAAGTCGAGACGAGTGAGAGCGCCGAGGCAATCGCCATCTTCTAACAGTTCCTCATGCGTCATGGCACAGCGTGCGAACAACGCCCACCAGACCGGCTTGTCCTCGCGGCGGTGGTAGTCTAGCAGATGGGCCAAGAGCCAGAACGTCTCAGCTTCGGCGCCCTCGGAGCCATCTGCTTCTTCAAGGAGCGTCGCCGCAAGCACCTGGCGCTGACGCACGGCGTCGGGCAGGATGGTCGGAGCGATTGTTTCCCGATCAATGGTAGGGCGGAAAGCAATGCCATGCGTATGCTGCTGGGCGCGCAACCAGTTGGTGAGATCGAGCGTGGAATCGCAGTCTTCGCGATTGTAGTCGCGGATCTCGCGCAGGATGGCTGACTCGCGCCAATCGCCGGACTCCTCGGACTCCAGCCACCGGGCATAGAAGACAATGGACGCCGCTGCCGTCTGAACATCGCCATCCCTGGCATCCATGTAGAGACGCTCGACTTTCTTGAGCGAGTAGCTGTCCTCACCAAGCCGCAAGCCTTGGCGCACAACCTTGTAGAGATCGACGAAGACTCCGTTGCGGAGCAGGTCATCAACTTCGCTTTCGCGTGTCCCGTATGCACCCATCAAGCGCGTGAGCGCGGTGATCTCGTAGGCGGCATAGTGATAGATGTGCAGGCTGGGATCGGCAATCCACCGCGCGTGGGCCCAATCGATGAAGGCTTCGAAGGCTCGCTTCTCTTCCGCTGGAGAATGCGCCCACCAGTCGATGAACTGGCGTTCGCCCTCAGGATCCAAGTAAGAAGCGCCGAACAAGTATTCCAGCCCCGTGCCACCTTCCGCCAGTGGGTACCCTTCCAGATCGAAGAAGATGTCGTTCGGCGACGCTGGTGGAAGAAGCTCAAGTCCTTGAGGGACATCGGACGGAGCGTGAGGCAAGACTTCGAAGGCGGGGCGGGCCGCTTCCCCGTCTGTGATTCGTTGGGAGCGGGTTTTGACTTGCAAGCGCGCCTGATGCACAAGCTTTCGGAAGACTTTGTCCGTGATTCCGCTGACATGCCCGGAAGGTGTTTCTGATAGGGCTGCCATGGTGGTAATGCCAGCCTCCTCAAGCTTGGCGATTTGCCCACTGCTGATCCCCGCGACCTGAACAAGGTGGTCGCGTGTGATGAGTTCACGTTCGGCGTGGGATGCCCAGTGTCCGTGATCGGCTCCGGGATCTGGCACGGGTGGCTGCGCAGGATCGAATACGGCCATCTGTTCGACAAACGCACGCTTGGCCTCCTGGTAGGCGTAGTAGTAGTCCGCCGTGCGAAACGCCTGAATCTCGCCGTTGCCCAGGACGATGCGGAGGGTGTGAGGGCGGCGGAAGCCCATCGACTCTAGCAGTTCGGCATAGCAGCAGAGTTGAACGAGGTAGTAGGGCTTGGGAGAGCGGGCGAGCTTGGTGTCCCAGATTTCAAACACACCGTCCGAACCGCTAACTACGAAATCAGCGTAGCCCGCGAAGGAGGCGTCAGCCAAGTGTGCCTGGAAGATCACTTCGTCCGCGCGCTCCAAGGCTTCCTGGGTGAGGCCGATGCTCCCATGTCCTCGGTCGATCACAGTGACGGCTCGACCTTCCTCACGAAGTTGATCGAGGAAGCGCTCTTCATGCCGATTTCCTTCAGCCGCAATGATCTTGAGTTCCTCTGAATCCTCGTCAGGCAAGACGCGATCTGGAAACTCGAGATGTAGACGCTCCATCCACGAAGCAAATGGCGACTCAAGGAAACGGATGATGTCGGACGGAGAATAGACGATGGAGCCACTGGGCGATTTCTTCATGCCAACAGCCTAGCCTGCTAGACATGATTAAATAGGCATGTGATAAGTAATATAATATTACTATATAGTTGAGTCCTTCCAAGAAGGATGTGATTTATCTGGCGGTGAGCAATTTCTTTAGCGCTTTAGCCGCCTGGCCAATCACAGGCCGGGAATCAGCACGCCGCGGATTCCATGCCACGGCCAGTTTCCGTTGTACGTCGAATCCTTTGACCTTGTGAACGGTCACTTTTTCTTTCCCAACGACCTTCGCGGCGAAGTCGGGGAGAATGCCAGCATATCCCAAGGAACTCACTGCGTAGGCTACCTGGGTGGACGAACTGCACTCCAGTTCCACATTGAGATGGACACCCGCGTTTGAGGCCAACTGATCGACGGCAGTTCGGAATTCACCTCCGCCTTCAAGTAGGGCGAGGCGCACTCTAGCAAGATCCCGAATATCGACAACAGGGCCGAACTTGGTGCGCAATCGTTTTGGAACGAACACGCGGAATTCGTAGGCTCCCAGCGGCAACCCGTTCAGTTGCTTCGTGATGGCCGATTCGCGGATCACGCCGAGATCGATCTCACCGTTGAGCAGCCCTTCCACCACGTCATTCGTGGTGCGGTTGAGGAAACTGACAGAAGTGGTCGGCTGCAGTTTCCGGTAGTCCTCCAGAAGAGGCATCAGTAGCCACTGAATGAGGCTCTCCCCCGCGCCGATGGTGAGCCTAACGGGCATATCGCTGCATTGAAGTGTGTAGTCGTCGAGCTTTCCAAGAAGTTCCCGTGCGATATCTGTCAGTGCCCTGCCTTCAGCTGTTAAGCGATGTGGCTGCACGTCCCGATCAAGCAACTCAACACCGAAGAACTGCTCTAGCTCTTTAATCTGCCGACTGAACTGACTCTGTTTGGCGGTGCTTCCGCCCGCAGCCTTGGTGATTCCTCCAGCCTTTTCCACGAGACAGAGCGAGCGTAACCGTTCCAGAGAGATCCCGGATTTGGAGAAGAGGGCATCGAACATGACTGAACAGTAATGTCACTTGTAGATTCAGAGAAGGATAGAATTTGAACGTGATGAAAGATTGCTTCGTCATGAATCCTCTGCCGCACGCACATCCTAATGCTAGCCGATTCGGCCTCGACTTCATTGGGGACATCCATGGTCAGTGCGATAAGCTGGAACGGTTGCTGTCTGCGCTTGGCTATGCGCAGAATGCTGGAACTTTCAGGCATCCCGAAGGGCGGCGTGCCGTTTTCCTTGGGGATTACATCGACCGAGGGCCCAGGATTCGTGACACCCTTAAAACAGTGCGTTCGATGACAGAAGCTGGTGCGGCCTTTGCAGTCATGGGCAACCACGAGTTCAACGCGATCGCTTATGCCACGGAACGATCAGTCGGTGGCTACCTTCGTGAGCATTCCGAGAAGAACCGCCACCAGCACGAGGCGACTCTAGCGCAGTTTCAGCATTTCGACGACGAGCGGCAAGATTGGCTGACCTGGTTTCGAGAGCTACCAATGTGGCTAGACTTCGGCGGTGCGAGGGCAATCCATGC
Source organism: Verrucomicrobiia bacterium (assembly GCA_030425385.1). GTDB lineage: Bacteria > Verrucomicrobiota > Verrucomicrobiia > Verrucomicrobiales > DEV007 > JAACDM01. The sequence goes on from JAUIAH010000004.1 coordinate 58,715, forward strand.
CTGCTGGGACGCAAAGAGTATCGAAGTTCTTGCTGCGGGCGAGCTGTCCGATCCTTGCTTCTTGGAAGTTTGTGCCACTGAAGGAACTCCTGAGTTTGAAGCGCTTGAAGTCGTTCTGAAAGGGCCGGAACTAGCACTACCGCCAGGCATTGCTTACTGGGACAAGCAAGGGGTCGAACGTCACCGAATAAGGAGCCGGTGGTGGGGTATCGATGAAGGAGTAGAGGCTCTAACGTATGCCGATTTGGCAATGCCGCCGGGGCAGATTGCATGTGACGCTGAAGTTCCCAGCGATCAGTTGGCCGGACTCCCCAATGATCCCGCAACCTCGCCAGTATTTGTGGGTCACTACTGGCTACCGCCAACAACACCGAGAACTCCAATGGCTCCGAGCGTCGCCTGCCTCGACTACAGTGCGGGGCTCGATGGGCCTTTGGTCGCCTACCGATGGGACGGAGAGAGCACATTGTTGCCAGAGAAGTTCATCGCAAGTAGCACGCCTGAAACTGCGATCATTTGACAATGAGTTGCCTCGGTCTAGCCTCCGTGAAATGGTAGCGTTCAAGGAGCTTGCTAGGGCGGCGCGCGCGATTCGTGCGGAGCACCGAGAGATTTCTCAAGCCGTGGCATTTGCTTGGGCACGGCAAGCTTGGGAGGAGAAGGTCGCGCAGGACGAGCGATTGCTTCGTGAGAAACAGGAGGCATTTCGCCAGCGACGGTTGCGCGAACTCAGAGAGGAGCGCTTTTGCAGTCGACTGCAGCAAGCGCCCAAGTGCTTGGAAGGCGCGAGAGCTGTCGAGCGGGGTTTCCGGTTTCCGGTCGAATTCTATCCGTGTGGGAGAAGAGATTCGGACTCGGCGGCCTAACGGATTTCCTAGTTCCGATCATCTGGTGAGCGTGAATGTTGTTTTCGGGACGAGCATTTGGCGAGTGCCTTTGTCGGTCAGCACCATGACTTCCCCGAGGTGACTGATGCTGAGCGCGCGGCTCTTCAGTGGGGCTCCTGGAATCTGGGAGAGGTCGATGCGGTTGCCGCTTTGCCAAAGGTAGGCGTCGATGTCGGTGCCGCCGACGATTTGATCTAGGTCGTTGATGCCTCGGGCGATGCCAAGCATTTCGAGATCGACGAATTGATAGGGCCCACCATCTACTCCCGGTTCCCAATAGCATGCTCGACCGATGCTGTCTTCATCGGTGAACCAACCCACGATGACTCCCCGACGGTTGATAGCGACGGCCACGGCGTGAATAACTGTCCCCGGGAGGGGCAGCATCTGGCATCGATAGGTGCTACCAGCATCGCGTTTCCAGAGGCAAGGGACCTGGTTCGGAACGCCTCCATGCAGAATCTCCGTGTAGCCGCAGATGAGACCAGCGTTGTTGATGTCGAAAGCTCGTCCACCTACCGCGAGTCGTTTCGTGGGGAGGTAAGTTGGCTTCCATCCGGTTTCCTTCGATTGCCAGAGTGTGGGGAGCTCGATGCCATCGACTACTTCGTAGCCGACAACGTCTATGTCGAATCGGTTGTCTGAGCCAAGCGCTTCTCCTTCAAGGTGCGAAAGACGGATCGGTTGGGCTTCACGCTGTTTCCAGATCGCTGGATGGGAGGCTGTCTCCTGCCGAACAGCGCCGCTGAGGATCCGACGTTCGTTCATGTGCTTGGCAACGAAGATCCCCTTCTCCAGGTCGAGGATGGGGCCCAAGTCATGAATGTCTGACTTGTCCGCGAAGGCCAATGAGGATTCCCAAAGCGGGCGACTTGCGGGTCGTGTCCCTGCCGGATGAGATGGAAGCCGGTTCCAGCTGCCTGCAAGGAGGTGCTTCATGGGCTGCACCTCGAACTGCTGGAAGTTGAGCACAACGGTTGGTTGCAGATTGGTGAATCCGTCAGCTTCCATCAGCAGATTGACGAACTCGAATGACGGAACCGTTGCGTTTTGGCCGAGGAAGAGATCAACCCGTGCGTGGTTGTCTTGCCTCAGGACGTGATGCTCGGACGACACGAGAGGATTGGAGCCATCCGACTGCACCTGGCACTGGTCGAACCGGGTATCCGTTGTCCAGAAGCTGAACTGTCGTATGCCGTCCAACACGACGATGGAAGGCAATGGGTTTGAGTTACAAGGAATCTCATGCGTTGATCGTGCGATCGGTGCGCCAGCGATTTGGAGTTCGACTCGGGTGCCCTTCTTCAACGTTACGCCGACGGGTTTCACTGTCAGTCGCACGCGATCCCATTCGCCACTACCAGGCTCGCCATTTGTGAGGTGTCTCTGTTCTTGATCCGTTAGTTTTGTTTCGTTCAGGAATACTTCTAGTTCGCAGACAGCACCGTCCAACGCACTTGTCGAGATGCGTCCATCAATGGTGGGCCCTTGCGATTCAACCCATTGGATTGGGCCACCGCCAAGGCGATGGCTGAGCCGCAGTTCAATCTGAATCGGCTCGTTTGAAACGGACGCTGTCTCGTAGACCAGTGCATTGTTTTCCGTCGTCAGGACATCTCCCGCTCGCCAAGTGACGATCGCTTCGAGGTTCTCTTTCCAGTAGTGATAGCTTTGAGGGATGCCGTCCGCGGCCCAATCGGCTTGCACGGAAACAACCGCCTTCCCGGTGTCGTTGTAGAACCCAGCTTCCCAATGGATCCATGGCGTCTGTGCCTGGGCAACGGCGATCGAGCCTAGCCAGCATGCGAATGCAAGGATGTTGGGATGACGCATCTCGTTGTCGTAGAAGGGCAAACACCATTGCATGATTGCGGTGCGAAGTCTATCATTGTGGCGATTTGGGATTCCGCTCGATGGAGAATGACGATGCCATGGCCAACTTTCGTGATCTTCTCCGGAGCGCGGGCGAGTCCGCTCTGGAAGAAGGTGATGTGCGGATCGCTGGTACGATGGGCAGGTATCAACTGGATCGGCTGATCACTTCCCATTCCGAAACCGGAGTGCGGGTGTATCTCGCACGCAACGACGACGGCCAACGAGTCGTGGTGAAGCTCTTGCCGCACTGGCTGAAGGAATCGCCGGAGCTACAAAAGCGGTTCTTTCGCGAATCCCGCACCATCGCGAGTTCGGTAAACCCTCACATCGTCAGCTTTCTTGATTTCGGGAAAACGCCAGAGGACTTCCCATTCATGGTGATGGAGCACGTAGCGGGAGGATCGATTGCCGACCAGATCGCTGAAGGTGCCCGGTTCGAACCGAAACAAGCCCTGCGCATGATTGCTGATGTCTGTCTCGGGCTGCAGGCGCTGCATGAGAATGGGATTGTTCATCGTGACATCAAGCCGGGGAACATTCTGCTCACGAATGACGGTGTGCCAAAGCTTTGCGACTTCGGGTTGGCCAAAGTGTTGGGAGCGCAACGCATCTCCACCTCGCTGACGAGCAGCAATGATAGGATTGGCACCTACGGCTTCATGGCTCCTGAGCAACTGATCTCCTCCAAGAAGGTGGATGCCCGTGCTGACATCTTCAGTCTCGGTGCCGTTCTCTATTACTTGCTGATCGGCACATGGCCTGGTGGAACGGTGCCATTGCTCAGCACGACACGCCCCGAGTTGAAGGCCTACGATCACGTCGTCGCCAAAGCGCTGGCAAGCGATCCGGCGCAGCGCTATCCCACGGCATTGGCATTTCGTGAGGCGTTGCTCGAATCGACCAAGAAGTTGTCACGACGCAAAGTGCTATGGTTAGGCTCGGGAGGGTTCGTCGTAGCGAGTGTGAGTGGATTCATGGTCTTGCGATCGCGAGCAGAGAATGCCTGGGCGGCAATCGATGAGGCACGTCGGGCGCTTCCCGAATCCGGAAAGCATGAGGTTGAGCTGCCGATCAATGACCGACTCGTTCGTTTCTCGATCACGCCCCCTGAGCCGTTGGAGGTCGAAGCCATTGATGTGCCGACGCTCTATCAAGTCCCCATCGAGGCCTCCACTCAGGTAGCCCTGCGACGGCGCGGCGTTCCGGTTGCACTGATCGCCAAACTGACCCAGCAGTCGTTGGCGATCGTACTGCCTGATGTTCCTGATCAGCCAATTGCGTTCGCTAATGTTTCCCCAGAGTTCGGCGCCGCCTGCAAGATCCTCTCACTCATCGAAACCAAAGGTCTCTTCGTCCGTGATCCCGAGCACCTCCAACTCGATCCTGCCAAAGTCGCTGATTTCCCTCAATTCTGCGTGAAACTAGGCGTTCCTGCCTTGTCGATTGCCGACTTGGACGAACAGGCTGCCTTGCGTCGCGTCGCGATCTACGAAGCGCTGCGACACCCTGACATGAATCGACATCCGTTCTTCAACGGGCTCGGCGCTGTGAAGATAGCGAATGCGACCACGCGCTCGCGCCTTGAAGTGCTCGCGGCCTTGATCGTCGACGATGATCTCTACGTTTCAGGACAGGACAACACTGAGGTCAAACGGGCGATGGCTCTGCTGCTGAAGTCATCCTAACGCACGCCACCTCCGGAACCACTTCGCGACTCTGCCAGTGCCATCAACTGGAGTGACGAGCTTGCGGATGAAGCGCTTCGAGGGGTGCACGATGACGGCGGTATGATCGCGCAGGTTCATGAGCACGGAAGGTTTCACTTTGTAGTCTTCGTCCTCACGGCGGCTGTGGGTGGTGCCACCGCTGCCCCAGGGTTTCGAGGAGGTCGACTTCTTCCATACCTTCTTCTTGCCGATGAAATCGGCGCTGGCCGTGGCTCCTTCCATATCGGCCGCGCGGAAGATGAGCCGGGTGCGGAAATTCAAGGCTAACACTTTGCGTTTGTCTCGGCCGATGGCTGGATCGGCGGAAACCTCGCTCTGCATTCCGGCGATGATGGCGCACTTCGCCCCACGGATGCGATCGACGATGGTGTGGTCACTGACGCCATCCTCGCTGGCGGTGACCACGTCTTGGTATTCGTCGGCGACGAGGATCAGTTGGTTGCGTTTGCGCTGCTCAGCCTTGGGTAACTCGTAGCGTCGAAGCGCGTGGTAGAAGAAGAGCATCTTCAAGTAGGTGTTGATGTAGCGCCGTTCACTGACAAAGCGCTGTGGCATCGACGTGGCGATGACCGCACCAGCATCGACCTCCGAGATCTCGAAGGTGTTCGGCTCGTCACTGGAGAACACTTCCACCAACGCGGGATCGAGGAAGAAGCCGAGGTAGGTCTTGATCGTGCCTTCGATGCCCTCCCGTTGTTCGTGCGCCTTGGCATCGACGAACGTCGAGTGAAAGAAGTCTGACAAACGAATGAGATCTTCGGTTGGTTGCTGTTGTTCGAGTTCTTCCAGGGCTGCTTTGAGTATGCGGTCTGAAGTGAGCAAATGATAGGCCCGCACCAGGGTGACGGGATGGCCAAGACTCTGAAGTAGGGTCAACGCGTTCGCCAACGCCATCTGCGCCATGGGCTTGAAGAAGGCATCCTGTCTTCCTGCGGTGAGACTGGCTGCCGTGTCGACGATGGCCTTGGCGTGAGCCGTCCATGGCAGCGAGCAATCGCTGAGCAAGTTGTAGCGGTGCGGTGGCTTCCAGTGAGTGTCGGCATCGACGGGCCGCACTTGCAGATGCACCAAGTGCTCTTGTCGTCCATGGGCTTTGAGCAATTCCTGAAGGAACTCGGTTTCGTCGCCTTTGACGCCAACCACGAGCCCGCCCCAATTGGGAATGCGTTGAGTCAGCCGCACGAGCACGGCATGAAAGCCGGACGAGGTCTTGCCACAACCCGTGTCGCCGGTAATCAGGATGTGTCGACAGAGTTCTTCCGCCGTCCAGTGCAGCGCGCCCAGCTGCAACACCGCCTTTCGCGTCGGCCAGATGACCAACAGGAAGCCGACCACGCCGAGGCCAAGGCTCACTGGTTGCTGTGTCGGCGCCGAAAGGGTGAACCAGACAACGACAGCGGCACCGCCGAGAAGCAGACCCGCGAGAAGTTTGAGCAGCGGCATTATGGAAGGAGTGTCAGGATGAAGAGGTGTCCCGCGTAGGTGGTGAGGGGCCAGCGTGCGAGTGTCAGGGCAATGGGTGGAATCTCCCAGCGGCGTTTCCTTCCGAGCAAGAGCACCGCAATGGCGACCGGTTGACCAAGGAGCACAATCAACAAAGTGGGCAAGGTTGCCCAGCCGAGCGCAGAACCGCAGGAGGCAGCGATCATGACCACGACTGTAGACGCAACGATAGACGCGAACTGTTGGCTTCGCAGCCAGCTCGCCACGCCGACTTGGTAGAGCACAAGGAACGGTGAGTAATCGAAGACAACGACGCCGAACTCCAGTGGAATCACAGCCAAGGCTGCGGACAAATAGGTGAGCGTCAGTGTAACTCTGTGAGACATACGGCTCCACCAGGGCAAGCACGGACTGACGATGGCGATGCTGACCAGCACGTCGGCCATGGCATAGCCGAGCTTCATTGACAGGAGAGCTGAAGTGATCCCTGACAAAGCCACGATCTGCAGCCAGCGTTTCCACCTCACGCCTTGGCGGCGTTCGAAGACGAGCCAGGCCATGACGAAGACAAACAGTGGTTCCGCACAGCGGGTGACGGTGGTTCGCACGAGCGTCGCGGTTTGGCTCTCGGGAGCGAGAAACACGAGGGAGTGATCGATGACCATCAGTACGATGGCCACCCAGCGCGCCTGATCCAGCCAGGCTAAGCGATGATCTCTCATCGCTCGAAGATCCGCATGAGGTGATCGAGTTCCTCCTCCAGTTCATCAAGATCGGTCAGCGTGTCAGCGACCACGGCCCGGAGTCGTTCCTGATAGCGTTGCCGCATCCGGGTGATGTGCATGCGGAAGGCATTCACCTGGATTCCAAAGCTGGCGGCGACATCCTCCTGGGTGCCGTCGCGATTGTGACGACTGAGGTAGGGCAGCATGGCCGTGAGCAATTCGCGCTTGCCGCGCCGCTCGTAGTACTTCGTCAGGTTCCCTAACGCTTGATCAATGACCGTGTTGGCCCACTGCTTTTCGAAGAGCGTTTCCGGTGTGTCAGTCGTGGCCGGTTCCGAGCGGTAGCGCTGGTCGGCATCTTCAGCGTCCAGCGGAATGAAAGTCGCTTCGCCGCCGCGTCGTTGTCGTTGCTCCCTGCGATGGTGATCGACGACGAATCGCTTGGCCGTCATGCAGAAGAAGGTGCGCAGTTTGCCCCGATCCGGGCTGGCCTGCATCAATCCACCGCGTTCGATCAGCGACGCGAAGTAGGCTTGGGTGAGGTCTTCCGCTTCATGGTGTTCCCGTCCCAGGTTGCGGATGTAGGCGTAGACGGGATACCAGTAGACCCGGCAGAGGTCTTCGAGGGCTCGCGAAGCCACCTCGGGCTGGTGTTGCCAGCGCGAGACGAGACTCCAACGGGTATCGGGAAAGAGAGGATCGGGAGTGCTCATGCCGCTGTTGTCAGTGATGGAGGTTGCAGGCAAATGTCCTCGGTTCGCCCCTTGAGCAAGCGCTCGCGGAGCGCCTGCCGGACAAAGCGTTCGATGCATCGCCGCATGGGGCGAGCGCCCAGTCGCGGGTGATAACCTTCGCCGGTGAGATGCGCGATCAGCCCGGCATCGTAGTCGATTTCAATTCCTGTCCGCTCCGCTTGCTCGCGGATTTCGCGCTCTAACAGGTGCTTAGCAATGGCTAGTTGATCGTCATAGCCGAGCCGATCAAAGACCGATACCACTTGAAAGCGTGCGAAGATCTCGGGCCGCAGCGCTGCTTGCGCCTGGGCTTCGACAAAGCGCACTAACGTAGCCCTGACACTGTGCCTGACATCGAGGATGGCGGCCCCAGCGATGTTGGACGTGCACACGAGGTAGCACTCACTGAAATCTACCGTCTCGCCATTGGCCATCGTGAGTCGCGCGGCGTCGAGCATTTGCAGAAGCAAATCCAGAACCCGTGGATGGGCTTTCTCGATCTCGTCGAGCAGCACCGTGCCCTTGCCTCCGACTTCGCGCAGGCGACGAGCCACGAGTCCGGTCTCATGCTCCGAGCGTCCTAGCAGAATGCCGACGCTCTCCTGGTTCTGATACTCGCTCATGTCAAAGCGCACGAGGTGCTCGTCGCCGAAGAGATGGCGTGTGAACGCCGCGGTCAGCTCCGTCTTGCCGACACCAGTGGGCCCGAGAAAGAGGAAGCTCCCCTTGGGACGACCCGCGCCCGTGAGCCCCAGTTCGCCGTCGAGCAAGGCATCGACCACGGACGGAATCACTTCCCGTTGCCCAAGGATCTGCTGCTCTAACACGCCGCGCAAAGCCTGAAGGAGTTCAACGTCTGCTGTCATCGTCCTCCAACTTGGCTTCCCACTGACGCAAGGACTCAGCAGGCGAGGGCTGGTTCGTCTTTTCGTTAGATTCTGAGGGCACTTGTGCTTTCAAGGCTGCGTTCTGCTCTTTCAAGGCGGCGACTTCTTGGCGAAGCCCGGCGATTTCCCGCCCGCTACTCTGTCGATCCATCAGTTGCGCTTCTGCCCGTGTCGCTGCCGCGGACAAACGCTCGCGAGCTTGTTCGAACTCTTCGCTGATAGCTCGTTGCCGGTTGTGTTCGGCGCGAATCTCGGAGGACTCGGGAGCTGGTTTGAAGGCAGAATCGACGACTTGATTGACTGGGCCAGTGCTGGCCAATGGCGGTTGATGGCGCAGCAAATTCCAGCGGCTCGGTTTCTCCAGCCGGTAGACGCGGTGCGCCTCATGCATCGTGCGCCCCTGGCGACCTTTGACCGAACGTCCGACGTGGTAGGTCTTCACGAACTCGCCCGTGCGGACACGACGGATGTCGCTTGGCTGGAGAGTAGTTTGCCGGACTTGGGCAGACCGCTTTGTCGGCAGGGGAGGCGCGGTGGTGGGTTTCGGCGCGGTCGTGCAGGCTGACAACGCCAGGGTAGCAAGGAGGAATGGAAGCAAGGCATTCATGTTAGGATTCGTTGAGCAACCGCTCCATTTCGGCGCGCTCCTCGAGCGCTTCGCGCATGACGCGTTGGCGGCTTGGTGAGGGTGTCGATTCTGTGGTGGGCGATTCCGTTTGGTTCGTCTGCCAGGAATTGATTGGGCGTTGGCCTTGGCGCAGGCCAGCCACACTGGCGAGGCGCGGTTCGAACACCTGCAAGGTGTAGATGTAGAATTCGGTTCCGGCGGGCACTCTGACAAAGAGGCCATCGCCCTCGATCTGATCGAGCATGAGGCGGGCATAGCGCTCAGCGACCTCTTCACCACCATTGAGCACGGCGTTGTGGATGCCGTTGTTCTCGTATTCACCGAAGACCGTCTTGGTTGTCTTCTTGGCATTCTGAGTCATGCCAGCCAGAGCGGTGGCAGCGAACATCTTGAACTCCAGGTATTGATCGGTCTTCTCAACCGTGCCGCGAATGCCTGCCGAGCCATCGGTGATGGTGAAACTGTCGTTGTCAGGATCGTAGTCGCGATCCAGCGCGATGCCGTTGATGCGACCTTCCTTGCCGTCTTGCCAAACAAACGTCCAGGTGCCGGTCACGGCGATGCGATCACGCACGCGCCCGCGTTTGGCGAAGCCATGCACTTCCGTGCCTGCTGGGACGATGAGATTCTGGTTATGCCAAACGTCATCGGTGACGATGCCCACGACTGGCGTTTCGAGCGCACTGGAGTCGACGGTGATGACCAGTTGGCAGGGAATGAGCATCCCGGTCGGGGCGAAGACACGCGGCGCAGCGAATTCGGTGGTTGCGTTAGGTTCTTCTGGGGCTTCGCGGAACACATGCACCAGAGGGGGCAAGGCCGGACGTTGGTTCGGCTGGGCGGGCGGTGTCGGAGCGGGCGCTTGGGGATCGGCTTGCTCGGGTGGCACATCGAGTCGCTCCAGTTTGCCGTGATTGACCCATTCCGATGTGAGCGGCTGGGATGGATCATGTGGTGCGTCCTCAGGGGACATCTGACCGAGCACATTGACGCGTTCGTTTGAGGCGACTTCGGCCGCCTTCCGTTCGCGATGCTGGCGGACGAAGTAGAAGAACACGAACATCCCTATCAGAAACAGCACGCCCGCTCCGGCAGGCGATTTGAAGAAGCCAATGATGCGGCCCATCATTTCGAGCCTCCTTTCTTCACAGGAATCGGATCACGAAAGAGCGAGGCATCGGGCCCTTCCGGGAGCGGTTCCAAGATCGTGCCGAGCGCCTCTCGCAAGGCCAAGGTGTCCGGCGAATCGGTGTACTCGGCCATGACGAGTTGGAACTCGTTCTTGATGCTGAGATGCGCGCGTTCGCCTTCGATCCCACCACGTATGATGGCGTGCACGTTGACGTTTCCCTTTGCCGGAATCTCGGAGGAAGCATCCACAAGTGCAGTTGGGTAGGTGCGCGAGCCCACCTTCACTTGCAGCGAGCCGGGATCAAAGTAAAGCGGCTTGGCCGTCTGGTTCTCGATCCGTGCGTTGAGGAAGATGGCATCTTCTTGCGGAAAGCGATGCACCCGCGTGATCACCGTCGCAACCTTGTCATCGTCCCAACGATGCTCGACGTCCCTCGATTCGACGTCTTGATAGAGGTGCGGCACGGCGATCCGAAACGTGCGCTCGTTCTTGCCCAGCTTGAGGAGGTTGAACAGCCGAGCCGTGTCGTGATCCAGCTTGCGCTCCTCGACCGTTTCGGGATCGATGGGACGGGCTTGCGCGTGATGTGAGGATGGTTCGCTCAAACGCACGAGCACCGGTGGATCCGCTGACGGCTTGAGGTGGAGCACGTAGAGATCTTCGCGTCCGAGCAAGACCGTCAGGAATGTCTCTTTGCCAGGCAGAAGGTTGCGCAAAGCCAGGACGCGCGAGCCTTCGGGATGCGCGTAATGATAGGTTCCCGGCTCCGCTCCCGTCGTGAGTCCATAGCCGAAGATGCCATTCACGGCTCTGGGAAACTGCAAGGTCGTGACGGCTTTGCTGCCGACGCTAATCGTCAATGGGCCATCGGTCTTGAGCGCTTGCTGCTCCACCGGATCGGTGGCGAGGGCGTGGCCGAGCGGCACGGCAACTGCGAGAGTGAGAAGTTGGTGTTTGAGTGAGGATGGTTTCATGTGGTTGGTTCCATGGTGAAATCGAAGGCGATGGCTACGGTGGGAAAGCGACCATTCGCCGTCATGTCAGGGTTGAGGATGAACTTGAATTGCGCCTTCACGGTTAAGACCTCGGTGAACGCCTTCCCGCGAAAGACGCCATTGCGGATCAGCTGGCCTTCGACCCCGGTCAGCACGGAGTCATCGCGTACTTGCAAGACTTGGATCGGGCCCAGCTCGACCTTCTGGTGAATCTGTTTGTCGGCGAACTCATCGGCTTCGTTGGCAATGGCTTCCTGCGCCTTCCGATAGGCGTCGCGCCCCAGAATCCGCTTCAACCGCTCGGGACTATCCGGCCCACTCGGATCGCGATTGAACAGGGCCTCCATCGCCAAGCGCGTCTGCGCCGCGTGCACCTCTTTCGCACTCACGAAGTCCATCGCCGACGGCAAGTAGTAGGTGTGATTGGCATCCATCACGAAGAACTGCGGCTTCGCCATCAGTTGCTTCACCAGCCGCTGCCGTTCCAACCAGAACCCGACTGACACCAGCAGCGCGACGGCGAACCAGAACAGCGCGACTTTGTCTTTGTGAATGAAGAGATCGATGGCTTGGGAGCGTTTCATAAAGGACGAAGAACTCGGTGCTGACCGCCGCAAACCGCGCGGTCACCGGGTAATTCGTCATTTGCCCGCCAACATCACAAAATAAGTAATCAAAGCTGAATTTGGGCATACATCGAACCGGATGCAGGTGCGACCCCACCCCCGTTCAATCGACGGTGAAAAGTCAATCCTCCAGCGGGTGCTAGGGGCTGCGCCAGTCTATGAGGAGCTGTAGCCGTCTTCGGTATTTGCAAAACCCGCAAAATGCGCACTTTTGAGGAACCGGTCGACCGATTCTCGCATTGCGACTAACTCGTCGTGTAGTGGGCATGGGTTTTTGTTAGGGCAATAGTCCACTCCAAATGGACATGGGAAGGTGTCGTTCACCGGATCAAAGTGGCTCACGATATCGTAAAAAGTGATCTCCTGAGGGGCGCGGACAAGTCGGTATCCTCCGTTGGGGCCCGGAGATCCTGTCACAAAGTTGGCCTGTGAGAGTCGGGTGAGCACTTTGGCCACAAGCGCTTGCGGAAGATCTCGCGCTTCCGCGATCTGAGCGGAACTGCAGCGGCAGAGCGGATCATCGTACTTGGCCGCGAGGAAACTCACGGCGGCAATCGCGTTCTGGGCCATTTTGCTGTAGCCGAAAGTACTCATCTGAAGGGACTTGATCTCCGATCCCCGGACTCTTGATGCCGGATTCTTCGAGAAACTCTATCGACGCCAACCATTTTCTCAACCAGGTTGCAAATAAATGGAATTAAAGAACTTTAATTCTTGAATAGGGGGTCGGAATGATCATGTTGTCCTTAGGTCTATGAATTCACTCTTTCGCTTGATGCCTGGAATGTTGGTTCTCCCCAGACGTGGAATGGAGAAGGGGGCGCTTCGTGCAGTCGACCCCGCACCTCACGGATGGAAAACCAAGTCGAGCCATCGAAGTCTCCCCACATCTTCTACCAACCCAACACTTCAATGATCACGAAGATAGCAAGCATTACATTGGCTTCGATGGGATTCCTGTTGCTCTCTGGATGCGGTGAGAACCGCAAACTCGGCCCTAACGAACTCAAAGCACAGGAGGCCCTGCGAAAAGAAATCGAGACGATTAGACAGGCCGCCGCGATGGAAACAGATGTCGCTGCTGATACTACCGCAGCGCAAAACCCTTCGGATACGCCTGGAGAACCTGAAGTCATGCAGGGTGAAGAGATGGCCGTGCTTACTGATGCTCCACACGTGCCGCCCCCGATAACCCGGAAGCATCCAACAAAGGTGACTATCCATTTGGAAGTTACCGAAGTGGTTAAGCGACTCTCTGACGGAGTGGACTACACGTTCTGGACATTTGGGGGCAGTGTGCCGGGTAAGTTCATGCGCATTCGAGAGGGCGACTATGTCGAGTTCCACCTCGCCAACCATCCGGATAGCAAAATGCCGCATAATATAGATTTGCATGCGGTCACGGGCCCCGGAGGTGGTGCCGCCGCATCGTTCACCACACCTGGACATGAATCAGTATTCTCATTTACCGCACTCAATCCCGGTCTCTATGTCTATCACTGTGCGACGGCTCCTGTGGGCATGCATATCGCCAATGGGATGTATGGTCTCATCTTGGTCGAGCCCAAAGAAGGGTTGCCTCCCGTTGATCGGGAATACTATGTGATGCAGAGCGAGTTCTACACCAAAGGAGCCTACGGGGAGGGCGGTTTGCAGCCGTTCGACATGGAAAAAGCGCTGCGGGAAGATGCGGACTACGTCGTCTTTAACGGATCGGTGGGTGCCATGGCCGGCGACAATGCCCCGACTGCAAGAGTTGGCGAAACCGTCCGGCTATTCATCGGCAATGGGGGCCCCAACTTGGTTTCATCGTTTCACGTCATCGGTGAAATATTCGACAAGGTGTATGTCGAAGGTGGATCTTACGTGAACGAAAACGTTCAATCCACAATGGTTCCTGCGGGTGGATCTGCCATCGTGGAATTTAAATTGGATGCTCCAGGCACATACATTCTCGTGGATCACTCGATCTTCCGTGCATTCAACAAAGGTGCCATTGCCATGATTAAGGCAGAGGGAGACGAGGCCCAACTAGTCTACTCAGGGAAAACTGATGACCGTATCTATCAACCTGAAGGTGGTGCAATCCAAACGATCCCCCAAGAAGCCAAGCCGCAGCCACTGGCGCAGAATAAACAAGAACGCATAGAGCACGGTCAGATTGTCTATGCTCAAGTATGCACCGCTTGCCACCAGGCTCAGGGCCAAGGGATCCCGAAAGCATTTCCGCCTCTGGCGCAATCGGACTACCTGAACGCCGATGTTGACCGCTCGATAAGTGCGGTGATGCACGGCCTGGCTGGCAAAGTAACCGTGAATGGTGAAGTTTACGAAAGCATTATGCCGCAGCTCGGGTTGGATGATGAATCGATCGCGAACGTGCTCACCTATGTTTACAACAAATGGGGAAACAATGGGACTGAAGTGACGCCGGAGATGGTCGCCGCAGTGCGGGAGGCAGGTGCACCAGCAAGTCCTCTCATCGTACACTAAAGTCACGGGGCACCCATGCGAATATGATCGTAATGAGGGTGTCGACAGCATTCGCGATGCCAATAAGGTGATTGATGTCTACGTGCCCTCACCGCCAGTTTTGTGACCGATTTTTCAGACGTTGTGTCCGTGCTTAGATTGATTTTATCCTGTGTAGGATGCCTTCAAATCGTCCTCGGTGGGGAGGTGCCATCAGGAATGGCAAAGATCCCTTCTGGAAGCTATACTCCACTCTACGTTGAGGATGCCTCAAAGCGCTCTGTAGCGGCGTTTCTCATCGATATAAGACCGGTGACCAACTCGGAGTTCCTATTATTCGTCCGGGAGAATCCTAAGTGGCGCCGATCTCAAGTGAAGCGTCTGTTCGCAGACGGCGCTTATCTGAAGCACTGGGGCGCTGATCTTGATCTTGGCCCGGATGCGGACAGAATTGCGGATAGTCCTGTGACGAACGTCTCGTGGTTTGCTGCCAGAGCCTACCTCAAATCGAAAGGCAAGCGTTTGCCCACTGAGGACGAGTGGGAGTACGTGGCATGTGCTGATGAGATCCGTCCTGATGCGACCGAAGACCCTGCCTTCACTAAGCGTCTGCTAGAATGGTATAGCAAACCCAACTCTCGTCTGCTGCCCTCCGTAGAGGATGCAACTCCAAATGTTTACGGCGTCTGTGCACTCCACGGGTACACCTGGGAATGGGTGCGCGATTTCAACAACGCCATGGTTACGGGGGAATCGCGAGCAGACTCGGGTGTGGAACGAGGACTCTACTGTGCGGGAGGGGCGCTCGGCACTGCCGATCCTCACAATTACGCTGCTTTTATGCGTTACGCGTTTCGTTCTAGTTTAAAAGGGAACTATGCGGTGGCGAATCTTGGCTTTCGTGGCGCACGCAGTCTTCCACCCCATAAAGAATCACCATGAAACGATTACTTATTCTAACAATCGTTGGAGTATCTCTGATCAGTGCCGCTGATGCTCAAGAGGAGGACGCTGCCCAAAAGCTCACGTTGTCGCCTGCAGATCCTGCGGAAGGTTCCGTTTATGATCTGGATTCGAGATGGAAGACTCAAGAGGGCGAGGAATTGGCACTAAAGGATCTCCAGGGGAAAGTGAGAATAGTGGCGATGGGGTATACTTCCTGCAAATACGCTTGTCCGCGAATTATCGCCGATCTACAACGGATTGAAAGGGAGTTGAAGGACGAGACCCTGGGCACTGACCGGGTGAGTCTCTCATTCATTTCCATCGATCCCGAAACGGACACTCCTGCCCGGATGAAGAAACTAGAGAAGGACTACAAGTTCGATCCAAAGCGCTGGCTGCTCTTAACGGGTGACGAAGATGGAGTTCTGGAACTCGCAGTAGCTCTGGGAATGAAGTACAGGCAGACCACGGCACTCGATTTCGCTCATTCCAATATCATCACCGTTCTCGCGCCCGATGGGCGCATTGTCCACCAAACCGCTGAGATTGGCGCCGATCTATCAAGAACCCTCGCAGCGATTCGCAAGGCCGCCAGCGTGACCAAGTGACCGTGTATGCCTCGATGCCGATTTGCCACCAAGCGAGATGCTGGGATTTCGCTGCAGAAAGAGCCTTTTCGTCTCTTCTTCCCCGCAGGCATTCTGGCTAGTATCGTGGGTGTTGCACTGTGGCCATTGCTCTATGCGGGCTGGCTGGATTTCTATCCTGGTGAGGCGCATGCCCGCCTGATGGTTCAGGGGTTTGTGGGGGCCTTTGCTCTTGGGTTCTTAGGAACCGCGTTTCCCAAGATGATCGAGAGTCCATCGCTGACCTGGCCAGAACTGGCAGTGCTGCTGTCTGGCAACCTCGGTGGCATGATCGCGATTGCCCTCGGACACGTCACGGCCGGTGATGGCCTTTTTGTCCTCACGTGGGTCTCGCTCTTGGGATTCCTGTCAGTGCGCCTCGCATTCCTGGGTCAAGACTTGCCGCCACCTGGCTTTGTGCTCGCAGGAATCGGCCTTTTTGCCGGGGTGACCGGAGCCGTGATGCTATTGATACAACGTATCAACCTTCCAAGCACGTTCGAACGCAGCCTGGCTCAACTCCTTCTCTATGAGGCGTTCATCCTCTGTCCAATTGCCGGGATCGGTGGATTCCTATTCTCAAGATTCTTTACGGTAACATCGACATCGGTGCCGGAACCAAACTGGAACAGAGAAGCGTTCTTGGCGCTCGCTGTTGGTGCAGCGATTATAGGTACAATCATCGCTCAGGCATCCGGTTGGGCTAGAAGTGCTCCCGCGGCGAGGGCAGCCATCATCGCTGTCTACCTGATCTGGCATGGCGTGCCACTCCGATTCCGAACCTCTCAAGGAACTCTGTCGACGATGCTTAAGATAGCGATCGGGTGTCTCGTGTTAGGACTGCTTCTATCGGGGCTTTCAGTTATCTACAGTGTTGCTCTAAAGCACATTCTCTTCATTGGCGGGTACGGATTGCTCATTTTGGCAGTTGCGAGCCGTGTGGCTTGGGGGCACAGCGGGAATATTCATTTGGCAGAGGGAACTCGCCGCTCTCTCAGGTTCATTGTTGGCATTGTTCTGCTGGCCATGGCCACTCGGGTTGTCGCTGATCTGATTCCCGCTATCCGAGTTTCCCACCACGTCTATGCCGCGCTGAGTTGGGTGATCGCTACAGTGATATGGTCGGCAGCCGCGCTGCGCTTTGTTGCGATCGCCGATCGAGACGGCTGACTCCGGGCTGGTGCGTAGGGATAGACAGGGGAAGAGTGCCCAATTACGTTTCGGAAGACTTCTCCTTATAGGCTGAATACCGTTCACGCTGTTCATCCGAAAGATTGGCAGGATCAAAACGAGGGTCAGGCACGTTGTTGATTTTGCTGTAGATAACGTTGGCCATGTCCTCAGCACAACGCACGATGTGCTCAGCATTCTCGCCTTCGAAGAGTTCCGCCACCGTCTGTCGAAATATTTCCAACCAATGATCGAATTTGACTCGGCTCATTTCAGTCTTTGCGACGAGTTTCGCGTGAGCGTCGAGGGGATTGCCACGAAAGGTTCCAGAGCGAAAGAGCACGGTGTCCCAAAAATCATACATTTTGGGTAGATGCGTTTCCCAGTCTACCTGCGCTATCTCCGAGAAGATGGGTCCAAGTAGATCGTCTTCGCGGATACGCTCGTAGAAGCGATCAACCAATAAGATGATGCCCTCACGATCAATGAGGTCTGGAGGCGCATCTGACGAGACAGTTGAAGAACTCATGAATTGCGGTGCTTGTCGAAGTGCTGGGCGAACTCTGGCTTTGTTTCTAGTAAGATGGTGAGAATGCGTTGACGTTCTTTGGCTCCGAGGTAGTCGAATTCCGGATTCTTTCCGGCGAGCACCTCTGACAGCTTCGAGTAAAAGACCACTTTGAAAAGTTTTGGAAGGTAGTCGAATGAGCGGGAGTAGATCATATAACTGAATCGGTGCCGAAAGAGACGCGACAGCAGTTCAAAATCTTTGAGCGAACGCTCATCCTCTGATCGCGGTGCCTTGGCCAGGAACGCATTCTGAAACGCTTCGCTTCCCTCTATCCCCCAGGATTCAAGTTGAAACTCGTCTTTGAAGAGCATGACCGCTAACAGTGTCGCAGCTTCCTTTTGGATGTATTTTAAGGTTCGCTTCCTCAGTTCTCCTTTTGTTGAATCAAGGTGATCTGAGAGAGCTGTATCATAGTGTAGCCAGCGAAGGGTGTTGAAGCGTGCCTTTGTGAGGGCGTTGTGCACAGTAATTTGATGCTCCATGACCATTAAGGCTACAATATCACTCTTGTTGGTGAGATACGGGCCGGTATGGAAGACCTGATCGAGATCCTCCACCGTTCCATGGTCACGAATCATGGTGGCGGATCCTCGGTCACCCTCCTTGTATAGCAGATTTCCCATGTGCCGCTCGCCTCCATTCTCGCCAGTCACATACCAACCACCCCATCGCTCGCGCAACGGGCTAGTATGATCGGTCGAATGCGTTCCAGCGCTAAGGATGGGAAAACCACCCGTATCTGGTCGCACCGACCGGATAAGCATTCCGGGAACACCGCCAGTGCGTGTTCCGCCATGGCAGTTCATACATTCGGCAGACCGGATTAGCATCGGGTTCTCGTTCGGTCTCCTGGGAACCTTCAGTAGGTAGAAAACAGGCCCAAGTTGAGGATCAATTGAGATGACCTCAATATCACCTCCCTGAACCCATCCGACGTAATAGTCATCAGAGAAATAGAGGGCTCGTGGCCGTGATGGTAGGATTCGGTGGTTCTGAAGACTGGTTTTCGAGAAAACAAGCACTTGTGATTCCACTGGAACGTCCAATTCCCTCAATAGACTTTTGAGAAAGCCTTTCTCACTCCACTGGTTGAGTCGAACTTCCCCTGCCTCGATCCTCTCAATCAGCTTGGCTAGCGGATCCTGAGGATCAGTATCGGAGTAGTGAATGGGCGCTTCTTCATAGAAAACTCCTGAGCCAGCATAGAGTTGGCCGTGACTTGCGAGACCGTAGACGGCCAGCGCACTCATCAAAAATTGATAAAAGCTCACAGACATGATGGACGGTCAGGTGAAGCAATGCCTGTCGATATACTTCGGGTGCATGTAGAAGCCTGGCAATCTTCGCAACCGCTACTCTGATGTCGAGCGGCGGTTCAGCACGTCATCCTTTGTGCTGCCAATCACAGTCATGACCTGCTTGATCAGTTCGGGATCGACTTTCAGTTCTTCGAGAGTGCTCTGCAGATGTCCGGCGATGACACCAAAATCGCTCTCCGTGAGGTCGAGGCTGGAATGAATCTTCCTCATATCCTTCCCTGTCCAAGGTGTTGGTCCGCCGAGAGCGGCGCCGATGAACTCCTTTTGTTTGTTGTGTTGACGTCTCATGTTGACGTCCTCAAAGAAGTGGTTCACGCGGTCGTCATCCATCACCTTCTTGTAGAAGAGATCGACAGCCGCATTGATGGCAGTTTTGCCTCCAATCTTGTGGTAAAGACTGCTAGTTCGTGCTTTGGCAAACTCCTGGAGGCACTCCTCGCTACAGAAGGCATATTTCGCTCCTTCGTATTGATAGACATGATCTGGGGCGACGATGTTGCCCTCAATCGGACACTTCTCGTTAAGCTTGTCTTTCGAAGTAGGTTTGTCGTCTGCCAGCCCGGTGATCGGCAAAGTGGTCAAAATGATTGGGCTCAGAAGAACTAGAATGGCTTTGTGCATAGGAATTCGGTGGATCGAGATCATTGATTGAGTTCGAGCGGAGAAACAACACGAACGATATGAAGCATCGCGTGATACGCGATATACGTCACAGAACAGGTATTGCAAATACATGTTTAAGAATTGATGCGGAACTGGAGTAGCGATGCCGCGTGCACCCCGCTCTAGTGAAGAAGAGTGCGACTGAGACGCTTCCTCAGTGGCCCCTCAACTAAGTCATTGAGCGTGTGGCGGTTGAGGCTTTCGTAAAATGCTTCCATGGCTTCAGCCAATAGGCCTTTTAGCCGACAATGGCCACTGATAGGGCACGAGTTGGTTTCGACACTGAAGCATTCCACAATGACCGGCTGATTCTCGGTTTCCCGAATGAGCTTGCCAAGTCGAATTTCATTCGCAGGGCATGCCAATCGAATGCCTCCCCCTCGTCCTTGGCGGGTTTCTAGGTAGCAGAGTTTCGCGAGATTGTGAATCACTTTGGCTACATGATGACGCGAAATGCCGTAGGCGTCGGTGACTTCATCAATCATGAAAGACTCGTCCCCTTTGAGTGCTGCATACATGAGAACTCGAAGGGAATAGTCACTAAATCGGCTTAAATTCATGGTGTGGGGTGGGCCCTGATTCAGGAGGGGGCTCGAATATTGGGCCAGATTGTCACTTTGGAAAACTCATCAGAGCTGAACGTATAAAACATGCAAAGCGGATTCTTGTTTGCATACTTCGAATTGAGAGCCAAGCAAGCCTTCCATTTGCGAAAGAGTCATGTACTGGTTTTCCCTATAAGAAAAGAGCTGGCGGCGGCAGGGCGGCTTTTCATCCCGCGTATTCTAGCGTAGCGGTCTGGCGTCTGTGCCATGCCACAAGGGCACTTCCTTGTCGGACATTCTGGCATCAGACCGTCTTTCTCTCACTACTCGTTGAATGATTCGATGATTCCCAATTCTCGCCGTAACGTACGGCAGACCGCACTCCTGATTTCCGGTCTGTTGTTGATCGCAGTCAACTTGCGCCCGTCTATCACGGGTTTGGCACCGTTGGCGGAGCGG
The DNA here is from genome assembly GCA_030425385.1 of Verrucomicrobiia bacterium. Classification (GTDB taxonomy): domain Bacteria; phylum Verrucomicrobiota; class Verrucomicrobiia; order Verrucomicrobiales; family DEV007; genus JAACDM01. The sequence continues at coordinate 79,144 of JAUIAH010000004.1, forward strand.
ATGTATGCGTCTGGGATGAGTCGGCAGGCCATCGGAATGCTGACTACGCTGCCGCTCATCGTGTTTGGTCTCGCAAGTACGGTGGTGGGTGTGATTGGGAACCGGATAGGGTTTGCTCGCACCATTGGTTTCGGACTGGTCTTGCTGGCCGGTGGGTGTTTCCTACGGTCTTGGCAGCTTGATAATGGCCCCAGTGTGGCGAGTATCGTTGGATCTATCTTGATTGGAGCAGGGATAGCCACGGGAAATGTGCTATTACCCGGAATCGTCAAGAGTCGCTTTCCGAACCATGTAGGCTCAATGACTAGCATCTACTCGACAGCGATGAACTTGGGTGGCAGCCTCGGCCTCGCCATGGGGGTGCCCCTGGCCAACGGGCTTTCGGGCGGCTGGCAAGCATCGATGAGCAGTTGGGGCTACGCTGCCGTTGTTCCCCTCGTGATCTGGATTCCTCAGATTTGCCGGAAACCGATTGCCCGGACTGCGGGCAACTCCTTTGTAAGCATCGTGACTCTCATCGGAAGCGCTCGAGCGTGGCAAGTAACAGTGCTCATGAGCCTTCAGTCGTTGTTGTTCTATTCCTGCGTTGGTTGGCTACCAACCATCCTCCAAATGCGTGGCTTAACGGAGACTGATGCTGCTGCGTGGCCGACGGCCATGCAGCTCTGTGGATGTGTTGCGAGCCTGGTCGTGCCCACTTTCGCAGGCCGTGCTCGTCATCAAAGTGGTTGGGTCGTCGCATGTGGATTGACGAACGGCCTTAGTATCCTGGGGATCCTCTGGTTGCCTCAAGCATGGGCTGGCTTCGCGACGTTAGGTCTCGGAGTTGGGCTCAATGTTGGATTTAGTCTCTCGCTGCTTTTGATTGCGATGAGAAGCAAGGATGCGCCTACAGTCGGCAACCTTTCTTCGATGGCACAAACGTTTGGGTATCTGGCTGCGGCTCCGTTTCCGTGGTTTATCGGATGGCTGAGTGCTGCGACAGGAAGTTGGACCATCGCTTTCGGTTCGCTCGTCCTTCCTGCGGGAATCGTTGCTTTGGTAGGATGGTTCGCCGGACGTGAGGGGCACGTTTGAAGCAACTGTCCGAATCATAGAGCGGTCTGGCTAGACTGCGGTGGCGTGCCTTACTAAAACTCGAGTCTTTGCTAGGGAATATCGGCGAGTAGCTGAGAGAACGCATGTTCTGTGATCTCTGCGGCAACCGGATGTTTCACTCGCCGCTCGCCAGTGATCGCGTAGAAGTCGCTACCGCATTCTTCGACGACAGCGATGACTTTGAGCCGGTAGTGTTTAAGGGCTGCCTGATCAACAACTGTGTGCACCGTGGTGAAGCCAAGAGCCTCCGATGCTGCAACTTCCATCAATGTCGCATCTTCGAATTCACCTACCAATTCCGGCCGCACACCCTGCTTGTCGAACCAGGCTTCAAGGGCCCAGCGCATTCCCATATTCTCACTTGGGAGCACTGCCGGGGCACCATGGAGAGACTGCGGGAAATTCCGACGCAGCTTGGTGGCAAGCTTCGGTACCGCGCAGAAAGTGATCCCGGAACGACCAAGGCGATGATTGAAGGTCTTGGCCTTGACGCTGCTGGTGGCAGGTTCGTCCGCTAAAATAAGATCCAGCCGTAGCGCTTGTAGTTGATTGACTAGGACTGCGAGTTCCCCTTGGCGGGCAATCACATGGGTGGGACGGGTGAAGTTGAACGCCGGTTTGAGTAATTCGAAGGCGATCAATTTCGAGAGGGAGTCGGTCATGCCCACATTCAAACGCAATGCCCTACCACCAGAAGCTTCTTGGCCTATGGCATTCACAAGCTCACGTCCGGCGGAGAAGATCTCATCCGCATACGTCAAGGCGAGGTGACCAGCTTCTGTTAGGACTAAGTTTCTGCCAGTGCGGTGAAAGAGTTCCTCGCCAAGCGCGTCTTCCAGCAGGCGTATCTGAGCGCTAACGGATGGTTGGGAAACGCCCAATTCCTCAGCCGCGAAGCGCACGCTTCCCTTGTGAGCAACTGTCCAGAAGTAGCGCAAGTGATGATAGTTTAAGGACTCCATGACAACATGGTGCAAGCGTTCGGTTGATCACTGCTGCCAAGCTGATCGATCATGATTAATCCCATGGATCCTCATAAAACACTGGCATCGGTGAAGACTTACAACTCAAAGTATAGTTAGTAAAAATCTATGTGTCTATTCGTTTATTAGTCTTAGACGATGAATACCTGCTCGATACTTTGAAGGCATAATCTAACGAATAACGAGAGAAAGGAAACAAGATGGCAACACTACAGGCTACTGAAATATACATCACCGATCGGGACAAAGAGCGTCTCCACGAGACGATTCGCAAGGTCAAAAGTGAAAAGGGACGGCATGATGACTTGTCTTCTCTGGTGGCTGAGATCGAACGTGCGACTGTGGTCGAGCAGCGCAATATGCCGCGCAATGTGGTGACAATGAACTCGCGCTTCTCGGTCATCGACATGGAGACCTCAGAGAGGTTCAGATATACGCTGGTTTACCCGGAAGATGCGGATACTTCTGCGAACAAGATCTCAGTCCTCGCCCCAGTCGGCGCAGCCATGCTGGGCTACGGGATCGGTGCCGAGATCGAATGGAAAGTGCCCTCAGGAACGCGGAGATTTCAAATCGCCAAGGTCGATTACCAACCTGAGGCGAGAAGACACTACCATCTGTAATGGGTTCTCCTCAAGCTTGATCGCCCGCTCGCCTGCTCGAGCAGTTGTCGGGATCTGCAGTAATGCTTGGCATATCTCTAATGGCCATTCTACGTGCTGAATTCTGACGTGCATGACACTTTCTACCGAGTCCCGCATCGATTTCGGTAGCTGCATAACATTCGATGTGTGGTCTCACAACGCGCAGAGGAACTCAGTAAGTGGTTGAGCTGCACTATGTGTGGAAAAAATGAAATGATGCAGGCGATTGACAGTTCGGCGAGAGATGGGCACCGCAGGCCCAACAGGTATGTTCTAACCCACCGGCACACTCGTCGCTCGATCGAGCCTGATCCCGGTGGAGTTCTGGAAAAAAGTAACATAACGTTTCGATCAATCTTTGGCTGTAATCGCAGCAGCTTCAGCGCTGTAATTCTGCGGAGCCTTGGATGCCGAACTCTTCCCTCCCGCCGAACTCTTCCCTCCCGCCGAACTCCCACTACTACCTGCTCCTCCTCCGCTTGTTGCCCCCTCATCTGCACTCACGCCGCCACCGCCAGTGACCATCGAGAATGCCCCCATGCCCGCACCGGTCGCCATGCCGGAACTGGGGCCACCGATGGCTCCGCTGGTGAAGCCTCCGGCTCCGCCCACGGCCGCTCCGGCAACGGCTCCAGCCGGGCCGCCAACGCTGCCGCCGAGCATGGCTCCTCCGACCGCGCCGCTTCCGGCTCCGACGGCGCTTCCGGCGAAGCCGCCTAACAGGGCGCTGCCGATCTGGGCGCCGCTGGTGAGGATGCGGCTCATGATGATGGGCGCGCCGATGGTGCTGGCAACGAGCCAGATCGAGGCGATGAGCATGAAGATGAGCATCTGAGGGGCATAGGAGGCCTGGCCTAACACACCGCCGAATTCATACAGAGTTCGATCGGCGGCGTTGTCCATGAGGGATTGGGTCATGAGGTTGGCCACGGCCCAGCCGAGTGGCCACATGATGAGCGAGAAGAGGCCCATGACGTAACGCACGGCAATGCCACGCGTGGCGTTGAGCATGAGCATGGGGAGGAAGATAGGCGCGAGGGCGACGCCGAAGTAGACGAGGGCTTTGTGAATGAAATAGGCCAGCCAAACGATCACCCAGGCGATCTTGGCCGCGATGAGGATGAGGCCTTTGGCGAACAGTTCGGCGATGGCGGTTTGGGCATCGAAGATCCGGTCGAGCCACGATTGGTCATCGCCTTCATCGACCGGGTTGGTGAGCAGCTCGCCGAAGCGCGTGTGCGTTTCGCGCGGATCGGTGTCGAGGCCTTCGAGGACGAACTCGGTCACGAGGTTGCCCGCATCGAAGACCCAGTCGTCGATGTAACCGAGGGTGATGCTGATGACGGCGACCGCCACCAAAGCTCTGACGATTTCGCTGAAACTGCCGAACATTCCCCGGTAGGCGGCGAGCAGCAGCCCGATCACCAAGGTGATGTAGGCGAAGACGAGAAGGCCTTCGTGCAGTTCGGCCACGTTTGCTTTGAACGTGGGGAAGAGGATGTCGAAATCGTCCATGGGGCGGTCGCCGTTTGGTTAGGCAGCTTGGTCAGCCGCTTCCGTGTGTGCTTTGGGGAGGAGGAATTGCCAGTGATTGACGCGGATGTAGTGGTGAAAGAGGCGCTCGCCGTCCTTTTCCCACTCCGCGAGTTGCAACGAACCTTCGATGTAGACAGGTTTCTTGCTGGTGACGTGTTCGGCGAAGGCTTCGCCTGATTTGCCCCAGATCTGGATCTCGACGGCTGTGAGCCGTTCGAAGGTTTCGCCGTTGGACCGCTGCACGGTTTCGTTGTGAATCAGCCGAGCCCGCGTGACGCTGGTGTCGCCAGCGGTGGCCGTCTTGGGTGGCTTGGTGATGTTGCCGGTGAGTTCGATGCGATTGCGTTGGAACATAGTTTCAGGTGGCTTGTTAGGGTCAATGAGTGTGTGAAACGATCACCAGCCATAGGGCGATTGATCGAGCCGGTACGTTTGCACGTCGGCGCGGTTGGCGGCTACGAAGCGGCGGACGGTCTCTTCTGCACGGGCTTTCGCTTCCGCGATCCGCTGGTTCTCGTTCTCGATGGCCCGGGCTTCGGCGTCGCCTTTGGCAATCTCCAGTTCCTGATCGATGGCTTGCAGCTCGGTTTGTTGCCCTATCAAAACACCAGTCAACTTCTTGACTTCACTGTCAGTCTCGGCGGATTGGATGGCGTTGACCGTTTGCGAGATGTTGTCTCGAAGAGCATCGCGTCGTTCGATGACTTCGGCTTTCTTCTCGCGATATTGGGCAATGGTTTCGCGAGTCGCGTCCTCCGGCTTGTAGCGTTCGGCATCGCGCTCCACTTCATCGTCGCCAACGACAATGTCAGGCTGGATGGGTTGAAAGAGCCCGTTGCCGTCGAATTCGAAGAGTTCCTCGCCAGTGAGATCAGGTAGGATGGCTTCGATGTCGAGCCCGCTGGTGGCTTGGCCGAGATCGTTGATGAGCCCATCGAATCCCGCAAGATCGAGGATCTCTTTGGGATCGCCGAAGCGCTCGAGGTAATTGTCCATCTGCTCGATCTGGGTGTAGAGCTGCTCGATCTGTTCGTAGAGTTGGGTGATTTGCTCGACCTGTTTGGCGATCTGCGTTTGCTGATTCGCCTCGTGCAGCACCTGCTGAACGTAATCGATGGCATGTGAGAGTCGGTTCGCGGCGATGTGGGAAGCATCGACCACAGGGATGCCTGTGGCGTGACTCTTTGTTGGCAAGCACGCGAGGGAGCATGTGGCCATGAGGATCGTGAATAGGGTGGTTTTCATGGTTCGGTTTCGTGGTTGGTTAGGTTCGAGTGTTTCAGCGCCTTCTGATGTGGGCGTTGGAAAGGGATGCGGAAGGGGAGGGCGGGCGAACGGGCCAGCCGTTGGCTTTCGTGGGAGTTCTGAGCTGAAGTTGTTCGACCTTGGCGAGCAGTTGGTGAATCTGTTTGGGATGCAGATCGAAACGGGCGTCATAGATGCCGACCTTGCCGTTCGCGGCGACCGCCACGAAGCGCTTGCGTTCCCCATCAACCGTGGCGGCGAGATGCCGTTTCATGATGCCGTCTTCCACCATTTGCACCGGCTTCATGGTGACGGCGGTGACATTGCCGCCTGTGTGTTCTGCCAGGGCTCGGCGCAATTGATAGGCAGCCTCGGGTGTGTCGATGCGTCTGATGGCGTTCATGACTCTAACGCTTCCTCCTTGAAATGATGCCGATGCTAGGTGCAGTGGTTTCCGATTTACGTGATGGCCACGGAAGGGGAGCAGATAGCGGGGTCACGTGTGGATGGGTGAGGGCTATTTGCTCGTGCGGCATCGTTTGCATGCCGGGAAACGTCGTACCTGACGGTGCGGTTGGAGCGGCAGGGCTCATCGCAGTTGATCTTGTTGCCAATGCAGGTGGCGCTTGTGGTGTGGCGAACGGTGCAGGCGCTTGGTTTGTCATCGCTGAGTGATCCAACCGCCGTTGCCGTTCGAGTGCCTCCTCAGCACGGCGAAAGAGTTCGTGTTCGTTGTGCGCATGGTGATCCAGCGCACCTTCGTGGGTGAAGCGCGCTCTCATGGCTCCAAGACTTCAATGACTTCTGTGTGAGGCTCGATGATCGTGCCATCCGAACTCACGTGCTCGGGCACCGGCACTTCGTAGTAAGCCGGAAAGAGGTCGGCTCCATCGCTGTAACCGTCCCCACGATGCAGATTCTTCTGCACCCAGTAGAGCCGCTTCACTTCATCGCTCCGCCCCTTGTTGTAGCCTGTCGAATAGGCCTTCGCTTCCTTGCTCTGCTGGACGTGATGCAGCACTTCCCCCGTGACCACGCCCGCCGCCGCACCGAGAAGGGCCCCTTCCGGTTCACCATCCGTGAACTCATGGCCAATGAGGGCTCCAGTGCTGGCAGTGAGCGCGTTGGTCGCCGCACGGGGGACGCTACTACAGCTTGTGGAGGCAAGGCTCGTTGCCGCGATCAACACGGGCAACCCGACGGCTTTCCTGGCAAATGCTTTCATCGCCAGGGTAATTCGTCATTTCGTTGCAGACATCACATAATTTCCGGCCTGTGATCGCCTTTTGAGGAGACCCTGCGGAGCGCGGTCGCCGAGGAAAATGCGGTTTCGAAAATCAGTCTATTTCCATCTACCAACCATTCTACGAAACCGAACGCCACGCTCTCCGCCTCAGTGATGAGGACGTGGAAGCGATCCGCATGGGATGAAACATCGTCTGTCAGAACCCCTTTGGCGGGTGCCGTCCCCAGTGGGCTTCCTCTTCCCGGATGACCAAGACCAGGGGACGGTTTAGCTTGAGCGCCGCCACGGTGGCGCGTCCGGTCGCCGTGCGCCCATTCACGCTGGTTCCTCGCCACTCAAAATGATCACTCCAGACGTCGATCCGGGGATGAAACACCCGACAGGTCTTTCCGGTCTGCGGGTCAGTGACGAATTCCCGCGCCCCTTTACGCAACGAACAGGAGACGCAAGCGAGGGCGAGATTCTCGAGCGTAGTCGCCCCGCCAGAAGCAACAGGTATGATGTGGTCGACGTGGAAGGCCGCCTCTTGTCAGGCCTGCGAGAGGCCACAGTATTCACAAGCGTCTTCCGCGCGGTGGGTCACCGCACGGCGCATTTCGGAAGGGATGGCCATCAGGCCTTCTTCCCGATCCGTTTGGCTCGCTGGCGCATGAGTGAAAGCATATCCGCCAGTGTGACCAGCCCCTCAGCCTCCGATCGCTCCTCCTCCGTGAGCGGAACACCCTCGTCTTGCTTGTCGAGCAGGTGCTGGAGCCGGTGGCTCACCCCCTCGGGGAGCGTCAGCCCGGCAACATCTTCAGGAAAATCAATTTCAATGGCGAGAGTCACACCAGTCACCATGCGGTAAGGAGTGCTGAACTGCAATCTCCGAGCCGGTGGCTCGCCCTCCAAATCCCTGGATTTCCATGCTGATCCGAGAACTCATCGCAACGAGAGCGGAGTTCGTAGGGCGAAGCGTCCGCTCCTGTATTTCTCGCAAGAGGACTGACTCGTGAGAATGTGGGAAACAATCGGACGAGTCCGACCCTCCGGCGTGGATTTGTACTCAGGCGTCCGTTCTGGTGGAGCGTTCGATCAAGAGAGGCTGTCGGCATTTGTCGGAGCGGTTCGTCGATTAGAGGCAGTGTGAATCTGCTCCGCATCAGCATGTGACCATGTGACGGAACCGGCTTGATCTCAGACCGACACCTCGTACACTCACCACATACGTCATCGGTGATGACGCTATCACAGCAACAACATCGATAAGCCTTGTTCATGAACGCCAACGCTCGATTCCTGCTCTTCATGTGCGCACTCCTTGCTACGGCAAGTTGTTCTAGTCGGAATGACGTTTGGGTTGAGCAAACTGGAAATATTGATGTGGCAATGGAGGTTGAGATCGCAGTGCGCTCAGAACCTTATCGGCCTGGTGATCGAATCGATGAAGGCGACTTCTCTGTGGTTTCCTCAAGTGTGATTCCGATAGGTTCCACCGGAGGGCCTGCCCGAATCGTTTGCAACACGGATAGCGTGGTTTTTGAATTGGAATGGCGCGATGTGCAGTTATTTAAGAGCCGGAAGGATCAGCATAGTGAGCCTAACGCTCGCCTATCATTTCACGACTGCCGATTCCGCATCAAGAACCAGATCGTTCGGCCAGACGGTGTTGCTCACCAGCTTTCGATGCGCAGTGATCTGACACTCGACCAATCATTTGATCCGATCTTCTCACCGCTCACGTTCTCGTCTGACGGGGGCGACGAACGAACATTGGTGATCCGGGCTCGGCTGGTACCAGAAGCACCTGCCACCAAGCCTCTGCCACTTGCCTCCAAAGACCTGGTGAAGGATTTGCGCTCGATTACACATCCGTCGCCCTCTTAGCTGATACGCGTTCTCTCTTGTGACGTAGGAGAATAGCCACTCCGCGAGCAGCAGAGAAAATGGAATGGCCCTTCCAGTGGCGACCCCGCATCGGAAATCGATGACTTTGTATGAGGCTCGATAATCGTGCCGTCCGAACGCACGTTCTCCGGCGCTTCGTAGTACGCCGGTAGAAGTCCCCATCGCGGTTACCGTCCCGCAGATTCTTCAATACCCAGTAGAGCCGCTTCACTTCATCGCGCCGACCCTTGTGGTAGCCGGTCGTGTAGACTTTGGCTTCCTTCGTCTGCTGGACGTGATCCAGCACTGCCCCCCGTGACCACACCCGCTGCCGCACCGAGGAGAGCCCCTTCCGGTTCACCATCGGTGAACTCATGACCAATCAACGCTCCCGTGCTGGCAGTGAGCGCATTGGTCGCCGCACGCGGGACGCTACTACAGCTTGTAGAGGCAAGGCACGTTGCCGCAATCAACACGGGCACCCCGACGGCTTTCCCGGCGAATGCTTTCATCGCCAGGGTAATTCGTCATTTTGTCGCCAACATCACAGTTTTTCTGGCGTGCGTTTAGCACTGTCAGCTCGTCGTGAGAGTCATGCAGAGGACGATTTTGCTTGGGTTTTCGCACTTGATTTGTTGAAAAAACAATACAATATTTTCAACGTGAGTGTAGCCCGTTCCAATCCTTCTCAGATGACGAAGATCCTCAAGAGGATCGCGTCTAAGGGCCCGGATTGGGCCTTCACACCACACGATTTTGCGGACTTCGGCGACCCTCGCTCGATCGGAATGGCCCTTACCCGTCTGGTTCGCGACGGAAAAATCCGCCGTATCGGCAGGGGCCTCTACGACAAGCCGCATGCCCACCCCGTTCTCGGCCAAGTTGGAGCCGGAACCGACGCCATCGTGGATGCCATCGCTCGCAAGAAGAGCCTCCGCGTGCTTCCCTCCAGCGCCGTGGCGGCGAACCAGCTAGGACTGACAACTCAGGTGCCTGCAAAGCTGGTATATCATACTGACGGAGCACCGAGTGAAATTCATCTTGGCAAACTCCAGATTGTCTTTCGCCGCAATACGGGACGAATGCTAGGGCTGGCGGGGCGGCCCAGCGGTTTGGTAGCGCAGGCTTTGCGGGAGTTCGGTAAGGACGGCGTCACCGAGACGCATCTCTCCCGACTTCGCGACCGGCTTTCGGATACGCAGAAGAGGCAATTGCTCAAGGACATTGATCGTGTCCCCGCCTGGATGCGCCCGCATTTCAAAGAGATCGCTGCCCCTGTCGTTCCAACCTGATTTTATGCCAAGAGACACGTATCAAACACTCAGCGCGAAACAGCAGTTGGAACTGCTGGACGAAGTATCCCGTCGCTGCGGCATGGCGCCAGCGATTCTGGAGAAAGACTATTGGGTGTGCCGGACGCTCGATGCCTTGTTCGAGCTTCAGGAACTCGGGGCGCACCTGGTGTTCAAAGGCGGCACATCACTGTCCAAGGTCTACGGGTTGATTGATCGATTCTCGGAAGATATCGACGTTTCGTTTCACCGCGCGTTCCTCGGATTCGAGGACGAAGAGCGCGATCCAGAGTCAGCCAAATCGAACAAGGATCAACGCCGACGCCTGGAGGCGCTTCAGGTGGCCTGCGCTGAACGAATTCGTGAGGGACTGCTGCCCAAACTCCAAACACGGTTCGGGGAAGACTTGGGGGACTCCGACCGATGGTCATTGGAAATTGATTCTGCCGATTCCCAAACCCTTCTCTTTCACTATCCTCAAGCCGGAACCGCGAGGCCGGATTACATTCGCCCTATGGTTAGGATCGAGATGGGTGCCCGGTCGGATCATTGGCCGAAAGAACAGCACGAAATCCGATCCTATATCGGCGATGAACTCGATCAGTCGATCGGCGTGGCCGTGGTTCAGGCGCTGGCGGCAGAGCGAACTTTCTGGGAGAAAGCGACGCTGCTGCATGCGGAGTGTCACCGAGATCCGGAAAGTTCGATGCCAACCCGTTACGCTCGCCACTACCATGATCTCGCTCGAATGGCTGTGGCACCGGTCGTTGAAAGCGCTTTGGCAGATACGGATCTGCGTAAGCGCGTGGTCACCCACAAGACGATCTATTTCCGATCAGGATGGGCACGTTACGAATTGGCCCATCCTGGCACCTTTCGACTCGTGCCAGACGATAATCGACAGGCGGAACTAAAGCGTGACCATGAGGCAATGAAGGAGATGTTCTTCACAGAACCCCCAGCGCTGGACGAGGTGCTCGAAGTGCTTCGGGATCTTGAGCGCCGGATCAATGCGCTGGAGGGCTCCTGACGCTAATGTTATACTGCTGCCGATAGACGCATTCATCGCCAGCACCGTAGACCGCGCGGCTTGTTGGCGAAAGCGCTGACCTTGAACTCCGGTGTCGATTTCAAGTATACTCCCTTGGCATCTAAATTCAAACCATCATGATTCTCTCAAAGTCGAAGCCACACTCGTTGCTGCTGCTGTTCATCTACACGTTTTGTGCCTATTGTTATGGCCAAGACACTGTCGTTCCTGTTCCGGGCTCCAAGGCTCCTAAGTCTGGACTCCAGCTAGGGACGCGGTCGATCTTTCGGCAAGTCGGTGAAGCTCCGGCTGTCATCATCGGAAAGAGGGCAATGCTTCTGGATCAGTCCGGAGTGCCAACGGGAAAGGGGGTCGTCTCGGATGCGTTCGGCGACACTGGCAAAGAGCGAATTGTTTGGAACGAAAGTGAAACCGCTATGGCGGTTGAATTCGTCGGACGAATCGGCGGTTCGGTGCATTTCATCGGAGTCCAGGAAGGTCGACTATACGAATTCCCAGCAGTCGCTTGGAAACAACTCGTCGATCCGAAACTGCCGTCACATGAGATCACCCGCGTTTACCCAAAGTTCATTCAATGGACATCTGCCGACACATGTGTGATCACGTTGCAGGGGACTGCCGTCACCGGCGATGCGAAACGTGAAGGCGAGGTAGTGGACTATGGCTACACGTTTGAGTTGCGCCTTGCCTCCGATAGGGTCGAAATCAACCAAGTTGCGTCGAATGATGAATAGTTGTGCGATCTGAGCGCGAAGGTCTGAAGGATCACATCAGCCCCATCAAATACACGATCTCCGCATCGACCTCGGCGGAGACACCGCCTGGAACGGTTTCGGCGACTTTTTGACGGAAGGTGGTGCCGTAGCGTTGGCGGAGGCGTTGGAGTTGGGTGCTGACGTTGCTGACGCTGATTTGGAGTTCGTCGGCGATGGCTTGGTGAGTTTCGGTTTCGCTGTCGCCGCTGAGGAAGGGGCGGAGGGCGAGGAAGAGGGCGTGTTTGCCGCGGGCGCGGTAGTCGGCTTCGAGTTCGGTGAGGGCGCGCTCGATGAGGGCGCGGGCCCATTGCAGGTCGAACTGGCGGTCGGGTGCGTTGGAATCGGTGGGTTGGCGATGAGCGTCAAGTTCATCGAGCGAGGTGTCTTCGATGCCGCCGCCGCGTTTCTGGCGGTTGCGTCTGCGGATCTCGTCGGTGACGAGGCGTCGAACGGCGACGCAGACAAACGTGCGAAGCTTGCCACTTTCTTTTCGCACTTGCAGAAACAGATTCTTGCCGACGACGAGCCGGTGAAAGAATTCCTGGGTGAGATCGCGGGCGTCGTGTTCGGGGATGCCGAGGTAGACGATGTAGCGGCAGATGGGCCTCCAGTAAGTCGCGCAGAGAGTGTCAATGGCTTTGTTAGGCGTTTCGTCGCCTCCGTTGTCTTGGGCGCGTCGGACAGTGCTCCAGTGCGTGGTGGGAAAGAGCGCGGCGTGATCGAAGGATTTCATAGTGGAGCTGGGCATGGCTAGTTTGTCAGGATGGATGATGGGGTTCAAGCTTGCGAAGCGGCGGCTTCGGCAATGCGTTGAGTGAGAGATTGGTCAACAGGGCCGGATTGCATTTCTTTGGCCCGGCGTTCGAAGGTGGCTCCGTCGCTGGCGGTGGCGTAGAGCATCTCTTGTGATGCGGCGTTGCGGCCGTTCGCGATGACGGGTTTGCCATCGGCTTCGCGGTAGTAGGCGAAGCTGGAGAAGTGCTTGGGTTCGGGGAAGTTGGCGATGGCGTGTTGGGTGACGTCCGGCAAGGGGAAGGCCTCGGAGATGCGGTCGAGATCGAGTCGGTCGCGTTGTTTGAGGAGCATGAGCAGCCGGGAGTTGCCCATGACGCTGGCGCGCACGGGACTATCATAGAAGCGGCTGAATTGCTGGATGACGGAGAAGACCCAACAGTTGTATTTGCGCATGCGTTCGTAGAACTCGCGGGTGATGCGGTCGCCATCGGGGATGGTGAGGAAGGCGCTGAGTTCTTCGAGGATGACGCGCTTGCGGACATCGCGGCGACGCGTCATGACTTCGTTGCGCACGTGGTTGGTGATGAGGAAGGCGGCGACCGCACGGAGGTCTTGCGCCGACTCGGGGATGTATCCGAGTTCGAAATGAGCTATCTTGCCGCGCAGACTCACGGTGTTCGTGCCGTCGAGAAGGGCACCGTAGTTGCCATAGGCGCACCAGGGTTCCAGCAACTGCGCGAGTTGGCGCATTTCTTCGGCGTGGGCTCCGTGTGTGCCGAGGCTGAGGTGTTCCTGCAGTTGCCGGTGCGTGGGCATTTGCTCGGCTGACAGTTTGGCGAAGGCGAAGCGGAAGAGGTCTTCGGCGAGGGTCTGGTCGCGCTCGGCCTGGTCGATGTGTTGGGCATCGATGTTAGCGAGCAATTCAGCACGCGTTTCCGGATCGGTGTCGCGGAGATCAATGTGAGCATCGAAGAGGGTGGCTCCAGGCGGGAGGCGTTGGTCGAGCCATTGCTTGGTGGCGACGACTTCATGCACGAGCGTCCGGTGCTGATCGGGGTGGCGGCGCTTCCAGTCGTCGTAGGCATCGCGGTAGAGTTGGCGAATGGCTCCTGACAATTGCGCGGCGCGGAGTCGGTTGCGGTCTTCGTCCTGACAAACGCCTGCCATGAGTTGGCAGAGCGCCGTGGCGTTGGAGATCTGCAAGGGACTGAGCGGGAGTCCACCAGTGTCGAGGTAGTTGAAGGTGAGGGTGCCGTTAGGCTGGATGATGATGGGCTTGGTCTCGTCGTCGACGGTTTGGGAGTAAAGCCCATAGGAGAGGCCTTCTTCGACGATGACGGTGTAGTCGTAGTAGGGTTCGGTTTGGGTGAGGAGATCGATCATGTTGACCGATTTGCCCGCGCCGCTCATGCCGAACATGACTCCGTGTTGTGGGGCTTCCGCACCGGGACGACCGGCAAAGGTTTTGACCCCGACGAGGTTGCGATTGGCCCCATCGTAGAGGGCTTCGGCATCGGCGAGGTCGCCCGTCGGGGTGGCGGAAACCGGCAGCAGGTTGGCGAGGTTCATGTCCTCGATGTAGTGCGAGAAGTCGTCATACTTGTCCCAGCACCAGCCGGGGATGGCGGCGTAGAAGTAGTTGCGATTGCTGGTGGGGAGCGCGGGGTCGTAGTATTTGGCACCACTGAGTTTGGAGATGGCGCTGCGCAAGGCAGCGAGTTTGGCGCGGAGTCCGGCTTTGTCGGTGTCCCAGCAACGCACGATCAGTTGCGCTTGATAGGGCAGGACTTCGTTCGACATGAGTCGGGAAATCTTTTGTCCCTTTTTCTGCATGGCCGCGAGCATGCGCAGCTTGGGCGAGTGCTGGATGGTGTGTTGGAGTTTCTCGTAGGCGCCTTCTTCTTTCTCGATCTCTTTCATGACATCGAGCGCCCGGATGTTCACGGTGATGGCGTAGTCTAACATGTCGAGACCCGTCAGTTGGGTGATCATGCCAGAGAAGGTGGTCTTGGGCAGGGTCTTGAGGACGAGGATGCCGTGGTAGTAGCCGTCGAGGTAGAAGCCCTGATCGGGTTTGGACAAGGGAGCGGCTTCCCCATTGAAACAGTTTTCGAGCAGGCTTCTGTCAGGATCGTAGAGGGCCTGATAATCGATGTCGGCGCAGTCGGGCGCGGAGGTGTTGAAGTAGCGATAGAATTCTTCGAAGTGTTCCTGCTCGCCTAACGCTTGTGCGGAGCCGCCAAGGCTTTGGAAGATCTGGGCGAACAGTTCGCCATACTGGTCGAGTTCGCGTCCGTTGGTGGCGAGAACGTGGTCATAGATCTGGCGCTTGCCGCCTTCGCGCGGGAGGGCGCCGGCGTCGATCTTGCTGGTGACGTAGAGATGGAGGCGTTCGCGGCGCAGTTGGCGGTTCTCCATTTGCTTCCAGTAACGGGTGAAGCGTTCGTTGCGCTGGCGTTGGCTCCATTCGTTGGTGGCCAGTTCTTTGGTCTTGGCGTAGTAGGCGAGGAGTTCGCGTTGGTAATCGGAATCGACCGACCAGTGGAACTGCATGCGCGAGGTGTCCTTGAGCGAGGCGAGGAGGACGCGGAGTTCGTCTTCCAGGTGGTTGAGCCAGCCGATGTCGGCGTTCTCGACATCCGGTGGATGGATGCGGAAGCCGCGCCCGACGTAGCCGCCTTTCTGCAGGCCGCGGTAGACGACGAGATCGTCGACGAGATAGCCGTCGATGGGTTTGCTCATAATGGTTTGTTAGACTGAGATTGGCGAGGACGTGCTGCGGTTGACTTGGGTGGGGCGAAGTAGGGGCGGTTGCGGAGCCAGCCGAGGTCATCGAGGGCTTGGCGCAGGCGGACGATGCCCCATTCGCCGAACTCGCGGTCGAAGCTCTTGGGCTTGCCGGACTTGAGCAGGACGACGTAGAGGGTGAAGACGGTGAGCGGAACGAGACTGGCTGCGAGGGATTCGCCGAGGCTCCAGGCGAAGCGCCCATGAGTGACGCGGAACACGAGGAGGGCCAGCCCGCACCCTAACACCATCCAGAGAACGTTGTTCCCTTCGAAGATGAAGATGACAGGCTTGGAATCCCTCCCCGCGTTCGCTTCGTGGTAACGTCGGCCGTCGCCGGTGCGATTCATGCGCGAAGTGTGAGAGCGGTTTGGCCGACGGGTGCCCTAGAAGTTCTGCAACTGGATGCCGGGATCGACGCCGTTGCCTGCCTGGAAGAAGGTGTTGACGATGACTCACGCGAGCCCGCCGACCCCAGAGCCGACGAGTCCGTATTTGAGGTATTCAGTGCGCCCGATCATGAACATGATGGCGGCCATGAGCAGGCCTCCGAAGAAGAGGAGGATGCCGATGGCATTGAGCACCCCGGCGACCTGACCGAGGTTTTGGGTGAGTCCGCCCGCCGCAGCGAGAAGAGTGACGGAGTTTTGGAATAGTGTATTCATTCGCGAATCAGTTGTTGGTTAGGATTCGCGGGGTAATTCGTTTTTTCGGCGGCTACATCACACTTTTTCTGCGATTGTTCTGCGAAAAGCGAATATGTGAGAGCGGCAAGCGACTATCGACGCGCTCTGGTGAGCCTCACAGCGTGTAGAGCCGGATGCGGTCGACGGCTCCACGGAAGCCGCGAATGCTCAGCCGGGCCGGGTTATCGTTGGCCCAATGCCGCCACTGGGTCAGCTCGCCGTCGAGGTTGGAGCGATACACGGGGCGGTCATCGATCCATAGCCGTATGCCGTTGTGAATGACGAGCCAGACGTCGTGCCATTCACCGGGGGCGAGATGAGGTTCGATCACGCCGTGTGGAGCGAGGCGCTCGAATCTGCCAACGCGGATGGTCGGGTTGGGGTGTTCCCAACGCCCGGCGACGAGCCAGTAGCCGATGTCCTGACGGAGTTCCAGGTGAACAAGGCCGATCTCACGCTCACTCACAGCTGGGTAGGCGTTGGCTTTGAAACGGAAGTGGAGCGCGAGGCCTTTGATAGGATCGTCCCCGGCGGGCCGAAGGTCGAGTTCGGCCGACTGCTCGGGATCAGTGAACAGGAGTTTACCATCGTGAATCGCCGCGCCGTCGAGCATGCGTATCGCCGTTTGCTTGTGTGCGGCGTCGCCATCTCTCGTGCCCTCGAAGGGGAAGTCGGCGATCAGCAACCATTCGGTGAGATCGATTTCGGACTCGAAGCTCTTCAGGGGAAGTCCAGCGATGTCTTCTTGTGAGAGATGCTGGTGATAGGGGATTCGTTCACGGCTGCCGAGGAAGTAAGCTCCGGTGGTGAGTCCGATGACCGCAGTCAGGGCGACGAGCTGCGTGCGCTGTTTCACGACTCGACTGGGATCGAGTTGAGCCTTGGCGGCCTGGAACAACTCATTTGCGGAGCCGTAGCGCTGGTCTGCTTGCGGGTGCAAGGCGCGCTGGACGACGGGCGTGAGCTTTCGCGGAACGCGACGGAAGTTGCGGTCGGCGTCTTGCGCAGGCTTGGGTGGTTCGCCTGTGAGCATCTTGTGAAGGATGGCGCCGAGCCCGTAGATGTCGGCACGAGCGTCGATCAGCGCTGGGTTTTCGATTTGCTCAGGAGCCATGTAGAACGGGGAGCCGACGGCCATGCCTGATTTGGTGACGGTGGCACCGGCCAGCTCGTGATCGGCGATTCCTTTGACCAGGCCGAAGTCGCTGACCTTCGCTCGTCCTGAGCTATCAAGGAGAATGTTAGAAGGTTTGAGGTCACGGTGAATGACGCCCGCAAGATGGGCACAGGTCACCCCTTTACAGATGTCGGAGAGGATCTGCAGGATACGTGTTTTTGTGAGGGAGCCTGCCGTGAGTTCGTCTTCAAGCGTTTGCTGCATCCGCTCCATGACGAGGTAGTGCAAGTCATCGACCACGCCCACGTCGTAGACGGTGACGACATGGGGATGATTGAGTCGGGCCAGGGCGGAAGCTTCACGGGCAAACCGGGCGGCGAATTCCGGGTTGTCCGTTTGTGCGCGCATGGCCTTGATCGCCACGGTTCGCGAAAGCTCGCGGTCACGGGCTTCGAAGACGGCTCCGGTGGCGCCCCGCCCGATCACCTTGGTGACATGAAATCGGGGAAGAGCCTGGGCGACTTCATCCAGGGAGGGTGGTTCGGCGGGTGTCCACTGATTGACAGAGGGAGGAGCGAGCAGGCAACGCTGACAGAGACCGGAGGCATTGGGATTGGAGACGAGAGTGCCACAAGCGATACAGGAGATTTCTCCGACCGTTCCCGACTGGCTTTCCATGGTCAGTAGTTCGCCATTTCGTCTGCAACATCACATCGGATTGGACGATTCTTGGAAGTTTTCCAGAATTTGAGAGTGATTGAGTTCGAGACAAATGGATCCTCGGCTGAGCAGCGTATTCCGCGGAAGTGGGCCGGGGGGGAGGCCCACACGATCTCCGTCTGACATCAATCTGATGAGTTTTTTTCACTTATGATGTCCAAAATCTGGGTGCCAGTAGAAGTAATAGTGAACCCCTATCGATGCAGCCTGATTCACAGCGTCTCCCAGCTTCGCCTCAAGCGTCGCGTGAGCAGTTTCTTTCGCTTTTTCTCAAGAGTGAGCGCGAGATCTACCGCTACGTTGCCGCGCTCGTGCCGAATCCCTCGGATGCGGATGACATCGTGCAGCAGACTGCCGTGGCGCTCTGGGAGAAGCATCACGAATACGATGCATCGAGGCCATTCACGCCGTGGGCGTGTCGATTCGCCTTGAACAAAGCGCGACAGTGGATCGATCGTCGGCAACGATGGAAGACATTGCTTGAGAATGGTTTGGCGGAGGAATTGGCGATTCGAAGATCCGAATTGCAGCCCGAGTGGGAAGCCAAACTCTCCCACCTCGACCGTTGTCTTGGCGAGTTGCCTGATCGCCAGCGGTCGCTCGTCGAGGGATTCTACTTCCGCCGGGAAGATATCGAGACGTTGGCCAAGAATGGTCGCCAGTCCGTCGCCGCTGCGTACAAGACGCTGCAGCGGATTCGCATGAGCCTTCAGGCCTGTGTCGATGCCGCAACCGCCAGAGAGGAGACCGTCTAAAGCGAATCATGGCGCTCGCGTTCCCATCGGATCAATTCGACGACGTGGTCGCCGCGGTTTGTCACGGCACGGTCACCGAGGAAGAGGCGCGGATGCTGAACGCGTTGCTGCTTCGAGATCATGAAGCGCGAGATGAGTATCTTCTACGCTTGGAGTTGCACGCACGACTGGCATCAGATCCCGACCTCTTCCCAGCTGCGAATAAGACTTTGCCCGATGTGGTGCCGCCTCGGCGCTGGCCGCTTGCCTTCGCATGGGGAGTGGCAGCAGTTGCCCTGATCACCGCACTAGCGTTAGTGATCTGGTGGCCGCGGACGGAGGAACCGCTTGCGGCAGGGGTGGTCGGTGGTGCTGAGAACACGTCAGTGGCCATGCTGGATTTGGCCGTGGATGTGGAATGGGCGGCGCGTGACTATGCAATGGGTGAGCCCTTGGATCCCGGGCCTTTAGAAATTAGAGAGGGGTTTGTTCGAATCGTTCTCTACAGTGGCGCCCGAATCGTCGTCAAAGGCCCCGCGCAGATCCATATCACGTCTCAATCGGAACTAAGCTGCACCTATGGTGAATTGACGGCCCAAGTGCCACCGCAAGCCAAAGGCCTGGTGCTGCACACGCCTCATGCCGCAATCGAGGATCTAGGCACCGAGTTCGGAGTGGTCGTTGGAGAAGACGAGACCGCTCTCCATGTGCTAGAAGGGAGTGTTGCGGTGACGACTGCTGATGAGAGTCGGCAGCGATTGTTCCAAACTGGTGCGGCCGCAATCGTCGACGCTACGGGGCAAATGGCCGATCACCCGTTTGATCGGGCTCGATTCCAATCTCACTTTGATCTCGAATCGAAGTCAGCCGATGTGGCCTCGCATCGGATGGAAGAGTGGCGCGCTGCTAGTGATCTTAAGCAAGAAGATCCGTCCCTCTTGGTGTACTTTGACTTTGAATCGCAGGGCGAAAGTGATCCGTGGCAGCTTCGCAATAAAGGCAATCCTCCTGTTCGTGGAGTGACACATGCGACGATCGTGGGATGCGAGAGCTCTGCCGGTCGCTGGCCCGGTAAGGGCGCTTTGGAGTTTCAAAGCGTGAACGACCGCTTGCGCTTCCGCATTCCCGGGAGCTACGAGGAATTGACGCTTGCTGCGTGGGTTTGCATTCGAGGGCTCGATCGAAAGATCAATTCGCTATTCATGAGTGATGGCTTCGCAGCGGGAACCACACACTGGCTCATCCGGGAGGATGGCGTCCTGGGGCTCACGGTAATCGGGCGTCGGCCAGGAAGTTACCAAATCCTGGCCACCCCACCCGAGATCACGCTTGAGCATTTCGGGCGGTGGCTTCATCTCGCGGTGGTGCTCGATGGCGAGGGCGGACACGTTCGGCATTATATCAATGGCAAACGTGTCCATGAGAATCCGCTAGACATTCCTCCGCCGTATCGCATCGGCTCAGCCGAATTGGGCAATTGGAATGCTGATGGTTTCGGAAGCCCGAGCGAGAATCCGGCACTGATTCGAAATTTCAGCGGAGCGATGGATGAGTTCTTTCTCTTTAGCCGGGCCTTGAATGATGTGGAGATCAGTATGCTTTATGAAGAGGGAAGCCCTCAGCACCTCCGTAGCACTTTCCCCACCGATCAAGGGCGGAACCCTGACGAACCAACGAGTCCATGAAACGAATCAGTCAGCGCCAAGTCACGAATCAACAAAACCGAGAAGCATGAAACTTAGAACGAAAGCGAGAAACATGACTGCGAGGCTGCTTGCAGTGGTGGGGATTATCTCGACGGCGTACGGCCAAGAGGGACGGCAGCGCGATCCGCAGGTTGTCTCACCTGAAGTACGTGAGGACGGTAAGGTGGTGTCTCGGCTATCGGCACCTGACGCCGAATCGGTGCGCTTGGCTAGTCCCTCGGAGTCACCGCAGACGAAGCCGACGTCCTTCGGGCAAGACATTCAAGAAAAGTCACCCCTCGTTGTGATCGAGGACGGAGGCACTGGCCCTTATCCGGCGGTTGCCACCGAAGCCTGGACGCTTCCCGGAATGACGATCTTCCGTCCCCGCGATCTTACGCCCTTCGGGCGAAGCGAGCCGCTGCCGATCTTGTTGTGGGGCAATGGTGCCTGTGCCAACACGACGCAGGAACACAAGAACTTCCTCAGTGAGCTCGCCTCGCACGGCTACGTCATCGTGGCCATCGGCTTGCTCGATCAGATCGAGGAGCGCGGTGAAGCCTCCCGCCAGAAGACGGAGCCAAGCCAGCTTCTCACCGGGCTCGACTGGATACTCGCCGAGAATCAATCGACCGAGAGCATCTACTTCGGCAAGGTCGATGCCACAAAGATCGCCTCGATGGGCATGTCCTGTGGCGGCCTCCAGGCCATCCACGTTGCCGCAGATCCTCGCATCACCACCACCGTGGTATGCAACAGCGGCGTGCTTCCCGAACCCTCACCACTACCCGGCATGCCCCCCCTTTCCAAGGACGCCCTAAAGGAGTTCCACGGCCCGGTTCTCTACCTCATGGGTGGCCCCTCAGATATCGCCTACAAGAACGCCATGGATGACTTCTCCCGCGTAGACCATGTTCCCATCGTGATGACGAATCTCGACGTTGGCCACGGCGGCACATACGCCCGTCCCCATGGCGGTGAGTATAGCCCTGTCGCCCTTGCTTGGCTTGATTGGCAGCTAAAGGGTAAGAATGAAGCCTCGGGGATGTTCCTAGGCGATGACAGCCAGTTGAAGCGCGACCCCGAGTGGACGGTCGATACCAAAAATTTCGAGAAACTGCCAAGCCTTCGCTAATTGAATAAACGCCACCGATCTAGAACGATAATCCTGACTCATAAACCCATGAAACGAATCCCCGCTAATGTGGTGATCGCCTGCTTCTTTGCGATTGCTTCGACCCTGTCATATGCCCAATCAACGCCGAAAGACGATTGGCAGCCTGCCTCAACCAATCAGCCTGGAAAGGAATATCCCCAGGTGAACTCCGAAGGGCGGGTGAAGTTCCGGATCGTCGCGCCTGGGGCGACCGATGTCGGCTGCACCTTTCGCGACAGCAGCGAATTCACCAAGGGCGAAGACGGTGCCTGGTATGGGTACACGCGCCCGTTGGATGAAGGCTTTCACTATTACATGCTGAAGATCAATGGGGCGGAAGTGCCTGATCCGAATAGCAAATATTTCTTCGGAGCCAACCGCTGGGGAAGCGGGGTCGAAGTTCCAGCAAGCGACCGCGATTTTTATGCGGTTAAAAATGACGTCCCGCACGGGCAACTCCGGGAATTACTCTTCTTTTCAAAAAGCACTGACACCACGCGTCGTGCTTTCGTCTACACGCCTCCGGGTTACGATCAGGATCCGGAGACTCGCTACCCTGTCCTCTACCTGCAACATGGTTGGGGTGAGAATGAATACGGGTGGGCCGTTCAGGGGCACGCCAATTTGATCATGGACAACCTCATTGCCGAGGGAAAAACGAAGCCATTTATCATCGTGATGACCTATGGCATGACCAACGAGATTCGCTTTGGAGGCCTGCGGGAATTCAAAATTGAACCGTTCCAGACCGTGCTCGTCGATGAATTGATTCCTTATATTGACACCCATTTCCGGACGTTGACGGATCAACCGAATCGCGCCATGGCTGGATTGTCGATGGGGAGCATGGAAACGAAGCGGATCACGCTCAACAACCTCGACAAGTTTTCGCACATTGGTCTGTTCAGCGGTGCGACCATTTCAACAGAGGATGTCGAGAACACGCCTGGATTCCGGGACAAGGTGAATCTGTTATTTGTCAGTTATGGCAGCAAGGAACTCGGCAATGGACGTCGACGCGGAGGTGATCCCAAGGCGACGACCGAGGCTGTGAAAGAGGCCGGCATCAATGCGCATTTCTATGTTTCACCCGAGACCGCACACGAGTGGCAGACCTGGCGTCGCAGCTTGCGTGAGTTTGCCCCAATGCTGTTTCAACCGAACAAGCCAACGGTTTCCGGCACGTGGAAGGGCGAGGTCGACACGCGTATCGGCTTACAGAAATACACTTTCACACTGAAACAGGACGGCGAGACGATCACGGGAACGGCCCAGGCGGAAGCGGGCGAACGGAGTTGGGAGCGTGAACTGACTGAGGGCAAAATAGACGGCAACAAGGTGTCATTCGTCGAAGTCTTCGAATTTGGTGAGAACCGCATTCGGATTGAATACACGGGCGAACTGAAAGGGGATGCGATCTCGTTTGAGCGCAAAGTGGGTGACATTGCGACCGAACAATTCGTGGTCAGTCGATCGGGGGCAACACAGACAACGGATACCGCGCCTGGCGCTGAAGAAGAAGCGGAACAGGAAGAAGACAGTGAGCCCCGTGAGGAGCGAGCGGAACGCCGCCGCGGCGGTCGGCGCGGTGGTGGATTCGGAGGCCCCATTGAACTGGGCCCCGACGACAAGCAGACCTATCCCGATCCGCCGGAAGGCATCGCAGACAAGCGTGAGGGCATCCCTCACGGCAAGCTTGAGATGATCGAATACGAATCCACGACCGTGGGGACAACGCGCAAGATGAATGTCTACACGCCTCCTGGCTACAGCGAGGACAAGAAGTATCCCGTGCTCTATCTTCTCCATGGTATCGGTGGGGACGAAACGGAGTGGCAACGCTTCGCACAGCCTAACCATCTTCTCGACAACCTCATCGCCGACGGCAAAGCCGAGCCAATGATCATCGTCATGCCGAACGGCCGGGCTCAGAAGAACGACCGTGCGGAAGGAAACGTGATGGCAGCCGCCCCCGCCTTTGCCGTATTCGAAAAGGATCTCCTCAATGATGTGATTCCCGCCATCGAAAAGCGCTACGGCGTCGATCCCAACCGCGAACAGCGCGCCCTTGCCGGGCTTTCCATGGGCGGTGGGCAATCGTTGAACTTCGGACTCGGGAACCTTGAGAAGTTTGCCTGGATTGGCGGTTTCTCATCGGCACCGAACACCGAAGCACCAGAAGAATTGCTGCCCGAACCCGAAAAGGCCGCCAAGCAACTGCGCTTGCTGTATTTGTCGTGCGGTAATAAAGACGGCCTGATTCGCATCAGCCAGCGGATGCAGCGTTACCTGAAAGAGCACGATGTCCCGCATGAGTGGAATGTCGATAACTATGGTCATGACGCCACTCACTGGAGAAACAACCTCTATCACTTTGCGCAGAAGCTTTTCAAGAAACCTGAGGAAGAGAAAGGCGAGAAATCGGTCTCACTTCGCGATGTTTTTAAGAAGCACTTCCTTATTGGGGTGGCATTGAATCGTTCCCAAGTCACGGGTCAGGCGGGCTTTCGCCGCGATGCCGAAAGTGTTGCTAGCGATGTCGCTCTGGTGAAGGAGCAGTTCAATCAGATCGTGGCCGAGAACGACATGAAGTGGCAAATGCTGCATCCTCGTCCAGGGAGCGACGGCTACGATTTCAGTGCGGCTGATGCCCTTGTTGCCTTTGGTGAGAAACATGGGATGGAGGTCGCCGGCCACACCCTCGTGTGGCACAGTCAAACACCCAATTGGGTTTTCGAAGGCACACACTTGCCCCCGGGAGTCGAAGTGAAGCCCGCTCCCGAGGAAGAGGCCGAGCAACCTCGTCGACGCTTTGGCAGGCGCTTTCAAAGGTTTAATTTGGATGGCCCTCGCGCATCGCGTGAAGAGCTTTTAGAGCGCATGCGGGATCATATCTTTACCGTCATGCAGCGTTACAAAGGGAAAGTGAAAGTGTGGGATGTCGTGAACGAAGCCCTCGCGGACAATGGCGATGATGTCCTCAGAAAGTCTCCCTGGTCGGTCATCATCGGCCCTGACTTTGTTGCCAAAGCCTTCGAGTATGCCCATGAAGCTGATCCCGATGCCATCTTGCGCTACAATGACTATGGCCTGGAGAATCCGGAGAAGCGGCAGCGGTTGATCAAATTGATCAAATCACTTCAAGAGCAGAACGTTCCCGTTCATGCCATTGGCACCCAGGCCCATGTCAACGTGGCCACCACCTTTGATACCATGGATCAGGCACTCACCGAGATGCGATCGCTCGGACTGCCCATTCACGTCACTGAACTCGACGTCAACACAGCCGTGCGGGGCCAGAGAAGCTTTGGCGCTGACATCGCGGCAAGTGCGGGCACGACCGGCGGCGGGCAAGTTGAGGAAGCGGAGAAGAAACTTGCTGAAGCGTATGCCGGAATCTTTCGTGCCTTCCTCAAGCATGCCGATGTCGTGGAAATGGTCACCTTCTGGGGTGTGAACGACGCAGTGTCGTGGCGTCGGCGCGGTTCTCCGCTCCTGTTTGACGGCAATAACAAGCCGAAACTCGCCTTCGACGCTGTCGTGAAGACGCTTTCCTCAGAGGGATAATTCCAGATCTCAAAACCTTTCCTTTCTAACAAGATATGATCTTCCCAAACACCCGCTTCGGGGTTCGCCGTTTATTCATGGGTTCGCTCGTTGCTACAACGGCCGCCTTCGGGCAGGGCTCCGACTTTGAGGATACTCAGTTCGAGCCCAAGGAGGGCCTGCCGCCATTCGAGTATATGGAAGCTCCGGCACCACTTCCCAACTACGTCCCGGACGCACGCTGGGGAACATTGGGAGATCCGATCACGACCATGCAGAAACCTCTGTCCCCAGAGGAATCGATGAAGCATCTGGTGACGTTCCCTGAGTTTGAGATTTCGATGTTTGCTTCCGAGCCTGACATCTACAAGCCGCTTTGGCTGGCGTTTGATCACAAGGGGCGCGCATGGATTTCGGAAACGATCGACTACCCGAATGAGCTGCAATCACTTGGTGAGGGACGCGATCGATTGAAGATTGTGGAAGATACGGATGGGGACGGTAAGGCGGATAAGTTCACCGTCTTTGCGGACAACCTTAGCATTCCCACCAGTTTTGTGTTCTCAAATGGCGGCGTCATTGTGGTGCATTCAGGACGGACGGAGTTCTTTAAGGACACCGATGGCGATGATCGTGCGGACGAACGCAAGGTTCTCTTTGAAGGATGGAGCATGCGGGACACGCATGCTACCGTGAGTCACTTGCGCTACGGCTTCGACAATTGGATTTGGGGAACGGTGGGCTACTCCGGGTTCGAAGGTGAGGTTGGTGGCCAACGCGTGCGTTTCGGGCAGGGTATCTTCCGCTTCAGACCTGACGGGTCGGCACTTGAGTTTATTCGTTCCAGCAACAACAACACTTGGGGACTCAGCCTAACAGAGGACAACATCGTCATTGGGTCGACGGCAAACGGCAATGCGAGCATGTATATGCCGATCCCGAACCGCTACTATGAGGCGGTCAGTGGTTGGTCGGCGGCGCGTTTGGAGTTCATCGCCAGTAGCCAGAACATCTATCCCATCACGAAGAAAGTACGGCAGGTCGACTATCACGGTCGCTACACGGCGGGAAGTGGAAGTTCGATCTACACCGCTCGCAGTTTTCCAAAAGCCTTTTGGAACCGCGCTCAGTTCGTGGCCGAGCCAACAGGGCATTTGTTAGGCTTGTTCTTCCTGGAGCGCGAGGGTGCCGACTTCACGGCACAAAACTCGCGAAACCTGCTTGCGAGTGATGATGAGTGGACATCGCCAATCTACGCGGAATTGGGCCCTGACGGAGCATTGTGGGTGGCGGATTGGTACAACTACATTATTCAGCATAACCCGACTCCACGAGGATTCGAGACAGGCAAGGGAGCTGCCTATGAAACGCCCCTCCGCGACAAGACCCACGGTCGCCTCTATCGAGTGAGCTACAAAGATGGCAAGCCTTCGACCGGAGAGACGCTCGATCCAACGAATCCGGAAACGCTGCTCGCAGCCTTACGCAATGACAACATGCTCTGGCGCATGCACGCTCAGCGATTGCTCGTGGAGCGCTGTCAATTGGATGTTGTTCCTCAGTTAGTATCCCTCATTGAAGATCAGGCCACCGATGAACTCGGCTTGAACCCTGCGGCGATTCACGCCCTGTGGGTCATGCATGGATTAGATGCTCTTGGTGGATCTCACCAGAGTGCGAACGAAGCCGGTGTGGCGGCCTTGAAGCATCCGTCGGCGAGTGTGCGCCGTGCGGCATTGATGGTGTTGCCAAGAAGCGAAGCCACGCTCAACGCAATGTTAGAAGGAAATCTTCTCGATGATGAAGACGCCCAAGTGCGGATGGCGGCGTTCCTCGCCCTTTCAGAACTCCCAGCCAGTGAGTCCGCCGCGAAAGCGGTCTGGGATGCCGTCAAAGATCCGAAGAATGCAGACGACCGTTGGATTGCGGATGCGGCCACGGCTGCAGCAGCAAAGAACGATAGCGCTTTTATCAAGGCCTTCCTTTCCAGTGCCGAGTCGGACGTTTCAAAGACGAATGATCGCTTGAGCGCTCTGGTGAAGGTGGTGACACGACATCACGCCGAACGTGGGAGTGAGGGAAACATTGTCGCCACACTTTCCAGTCTCAAGGGGGCGGCTCCCGAAGCCGCGACGATCGTGTTGGATGGACTTTCTGATGGCTGGCCCGAAGACGCAGTTCCCGAGCTTTCAAGCGAAGACAAAGCACAACTGGAGACGGTCATGGAATCTCTCCCGGAAAGCATGCGCGATCGCCTGTTGAGTTTAGCATCGCGTTGGAATGTGCCAGATTTGTTTCCTGGTCGGCTGGAGTCCGTTCTGAGTTCGCTAAGAGAACAGGTTGAGGACACCTCAGCTGAGGAGGTTGTTAGGGCCGCGGCTGCCAGCCGTTGGATAGGTCTCGATGACCGCACGGAAGTCGCGAAAGAAATCCTCGGTCAGATCTCGCTTCTGACTGAGCCATCATTATCGACCGCTTTGATCAACGCCTTGTCCGATAGCCGAAGTGATTCGATGGGCGCTGCCATCATCGGACACTGGCAGAGTCTCACGCCTGCTGTGCGCCGCGTTGCGACCGGTGTGTTAGTCAGGCGCCCGGAGTGGGCGTTGGCGTTGTTGGATGCTATTCAAGATGAGAGCATCGATCGCGCGGATGTCGCGCCCGAATACTGGGCTCAACTGCGGCGCAACCGGAATCGCCGGGTCGCGGGTCGCGCAAACCGGCTCGCCGATGCCGTACTTTCCGTGTCTGCGGATCGGGCGGCGGTCGTCGAGCGTCTCATGCCTTTGGCCAAAGCGAAGGGAGATGCCACACGAGGGAAGGAAGTCTATGCGACTAGCTGCGCTGTCTGTCATATGATTGGCAAGGAGGGCGGCAAGGTAGGGCCGGATTTGACTGGCATTCACGCTAGGGATCGCGCCGACATCCTGTTAGAAATTCTCGATCCAAATCGGTCAGTGGAAGCCAACTATCGACTTTGGACGGTCACGCTGAAAGATGGCAACTCCTATGCGGGTCGACTTGAAGCGGAAACGCAAACGACCATCGAGTTGCTTGACGTCGCTGCCCAGAAACATGTCATCCAACGCAAGGATATCGAAACGATCAACGTTCTTCCGCAGTCGATCATGCCAATCGGATTCGAGGCCCTTCCAGAAGATGATCTTAAGGGTCTGCTAGAGTATCTCGCGCAGCCTCACGATCATTAGCGATTACTTCTTAGAACGCCCGATCGTGTAGCGATTCTCAATCAAGGGTGCTGGTAATGCTCCTATCTTCGTGCCTTCTGTTGGAGGGATGAGCCGAGATGAGGCAGAGCTGACAGAGGCATTCGGATTGGGCTACGAGGGGAGATGCACCACACATTGTTTCTCCGACCTTTCCGGACTTGGCTTTCCATGGTCAGTAGTTCACTCTTTTGCGATGAGTGGAGGTGAAGCGGTTTGGAGGGAGAGGTCTCTCCCTTCGCGCCTACTGCGTGCGGCGCGACCCTCTCTGCGGGACACCCGCAACGCCCGATCCGCTTCGCGGCAATTCTTTATGCGCTGACGCGTTTTGTTTGGATGCATGGATGACTTTCCACTCCGCCCCCACCGCAGAACCGTCGTGGATGCGTGCGCTGCTTCGTTCCAGCGGCGCGGGGGCTGGGTTTCCGCTTCCAGCTTCGCTTCTCTCGCATCCACGACCGTTCTTCCTCCGCGACACGCCACCCGCCGTTGATCGGCAGCACCCGGTTTCACCCGGTGCCGGAGATTTGGAAGCTCCGCGCCGCACGGGACGCCAGGGCCCACCACGATCCAGACCCAGCCCTCGCGTCCCGCGTGCCATGGTTTGGGCTTCGCCTTTGGAGTGAGGGGTCTTGCACCGTGATGCAACCAGCCGGGAGACGACCACCGCGTTCCCACCCCTCGTCTCCCGGCTGGTTCCACACCGTGCGCTTTCTGAAGTCAGCCTCCCGTTGGTCGGTAGGTGATTTTGGAGAAGCTCCGCACCCCGCACGGACGGTTGGGCGTCCACGGGAAAATGGGTATCCCAGAGGGAGCCCTCCTTCCCTACGGCATTTTCCCTTAGGACGCCTGCACCGATCCGCGCCTCTCGCTTCGCGTCCTTTTTCTCTCGAAAAAATGTTTTTTCTATCCGCCCTTCTTTCTTTCCTCATGGCTGACGCCGCTTCCTTTATCCTTCTTAGTTGCTTGTTAGTCGCAACCGCATCTCTCGGCTCGTTGGCCGAGGGTGGTTCGGATCAGGTGGCTTGTTTTGGCGAAACAAACGGCTCTCGGGATGCTTGTTAGGTTCTGGAATGCGTGCGCGTAATGCATTGTTTATCAATGCTTTATAGATGTATTTTTCTTCAATGTATCACTCGATTTTCATTGAAAATGTTCATTAGAACACTATACTATTCTTACCACTTTGAGAGCGCATGAGGTGCTCTCACTTACAAACACAAAAAACCACATACCTACCTGAAAGGAACCTACCCATGTTCACGAAGAACCACATCCAATTGACCGGTAATATCGCGAAAGCTGCAGTGACTCGCCAAGCTGGTGAAACCACGGTGACGCGCGCTCGCTTGATCCACAATGAGACGGTGCGCAATGCCGATGGCGACACGACGGAACGGCTGGTGGCCGTTGACCTCGATATCTGGGGAGCACGGGGCGAGGCGTTCGCCAAGCACGTCACGACCAAGGTGCCTGTTTGCATCGAAGGACGCTTGCAGCTCGACCAGTGGGAACACGAAGGCCAGAAGCATTCGCGCCTGCTGGTGCGGGTGGATGACTGGCAGTTCCTTGCCGCGAAGCCTAGCGAGAAGGAGGAGAAAGCGGCCTAACGAACGACCGCTAATTACAAACCACATGGCAAGCGCGGGGAGGGGCTGCAACCCCTTCCCGCCAGAGCCTCAAAACCTAACTACGTCAGAAAACGGAAGCGATAATGAAACTCAATAATCTTTACTTACACTGTGGCGGGTCGCTTGTCGAGCCCGAGGAACTGGAACGCGTGAAGACGCCGGAAGCGGTGGGACGTTGGCAGCCGGTAGGCCATGCCTCCTTGGCCGCGCAGGTGCGCCGGGGATTGCAAGACGCCGGCATGGAGATCCTGAACGAAGCCCATGCCTTGAACCGTGCCGGGGCCCAGTACTTTGGATTGATGCAAGTGGCCGTGGATGGTCAAGAAGGTGACCAATGGGGAACGATCGTTGGCTTGCGCAATTCGCACGACAAGCGCTTTCCCGCAGCGTTGGCCATGGGTTCCAGCGTGTTCGTTTGCGACAACACGTCTTTTTCCGGAGAGGTGGTGTTGGCGCGACGCCACACGACGAATATCTTGCGCGACCTTCCGGAGGTGACCACGCGAGCCATTGGTAAGTTGTCAGACTTTGTTGGCATGACTGAACGTCGAGCGAGTCTCTACCAGGAACGGGAAATGGGCAATGCGGAAGCGCATGACCTCATCGTGAGGGCACTGGATGCGCGGGCGATCACGACCACGATGGTGCCGAAGGTGCTGGAGCAATGGCGGGTGCCGAAGCATCCGGAGTTCAATGACCGCAATTTGTGGTCGCTTTACAACGCCTTCACCGAGACGTTGAAGGGTGGCTTGATGCAGTTGCCTCGACGCAGCGAGGCCTTGCATGGCGTGTTGGATGGCGCGGCACAAGCGGCAGGTGCGGACTCGTCGCTGGCGTTGCCCGCCTAACGTCTACACAAGAAAGGATCAGACCATGACGGTTTCACAACCTCAGGAGACAGCGACGATTACTTGGCGCGGAGAAGTCTACCCGCGACCTTCGGACGAATCGCTTGAGTTCTGGAGTCTCGATAGCGTTTGCGAAACGCCGGATGGCGATATTGTCGAACCGGATCATTCCGATAGTTGGCTGAGCCTGCTAGGGTTGATCTAACGCTCTAACTGCAATGCTCTTTCATTGTAATTAGTGATCATTTGCATCGGGCTGTCCAAGGTGGTTGAATGGTCGTTTCACCCGATCATTCAACCGCCATGGACGCCCTCTTCACCACGTATCAACGCGCTGCTATCGTTTGGGCTGTGGGTGGCGTTCTCTTTGTCGTCGGTTGGTTTGGCTATCACTGGATCCAGCGGCGACGCTTCTACCGACGCAAGCTTGCCGATCCCTTCCCGAGTTACACGCGTTACTGGCTGGTGACACGCAGTGAGAGCTTGTTGGTGCTTTGCTTTGTCGGGGCGATCTTCATGGGACTGCTCTGCTTTTTGACGGGAGCAGTCGACATCATCGACGGGCCTAACATTCAATTATAATTTCCAGAATTGGAAAATTTCCGGCGCGGCCACGCTGCGTAGTACTTGCATGGCCGCGCCGGAGGTCGGGCTTCATCGCCCGTGAGTTTGTGGCTTCGCCAAAAGAGGTTCGGTCACTCGTCTGATTCGCCCTGTGCTTTGCGAGTTTGGCAGGCAGAGGTGATTACGGAAGTGCAAACGCGATCACGGAATCACCGTATTTCGTAGCGTTCTTCCCTCCGCCCCCCGCCGCGATGACCACGTATTGTTTGCCGTTGATAGCATACGTGCTTGGCGTCGCATAGGCTCCGGCGGGGAGTTGGAATTCCCAAAGTATTTGGCCGGTGAATTTGTCAAAGGCACGAATCTTCTCATCCGCAGTAGCACCAATAAAGAGGACATTTCCAGCTGTGAGAACCGGGCCTCCGAAGTTCCGAGTTCCGGTGTGGCGGATGCCTCGCTTGACGAGTTCAGGGTACTCGCCCAATGGCACCTTCCACAATATCTCGCCTTTGTTGAGATCGATCGCATTGAGTGTGCCCCAGGGCGGAGCAATGGCAGGGTAGCCTTCGTGATCGGTGAAGAACGGCGAAATCTGAGCGTATTGTGGGGCTCGCTCGGGAGTGGTCGCGCCAGAATCCTCCTTAGAGGAGAGAGATGATTCGGTTGCACTTCTTAGATGGGCGATGAGGTCATTGACCTGTTCGTCAGAGAACTGTTTGAACGCAGGCATGATGCCTTTGCCATTGCGAATCTGATCGGCTATCTCACGATCCGATGTGCTTAAACTGTCTAGGGGTGGATAGAGCGGGGGATTCCCACGCTTGCCGGGGCCATGGCAGAAAATACAATTTGTGCCATAGAGCATTTCTCCCCTTTGGGCAGGTGTCGCGGTCTTTGGATCAAATTGCCTCAGTGGCTCCAGGCGGTTGATCGTTGAGATCTCATTGATGTTCACATAGATCACGCCGGTCTGAGGATCAAAAGCAGCGCCGCC
This sequence comes from Verrucomicrobiia bacterium, assembly GCA_030425385.1. GTDB lineage: Bacteria > Verrucomicrobiota > Verrucomicrobiia > Verrucomicrobiales > DEV007 > JAACDM01. The sequence goes on from JAUIAH010000004.1 coordinate 111,290, forward strand.
CCACTCGGCTCCACCCTGATGTCCGGGAGTGGTAATTGTCCCCTGTAGGCTCGGAGGCGTGTAGAGAGATCCGGTCTTGTGCTGGCGAAACGTGGCCAGTGCATAAGCGCGTGCCTCAGGCGAGATATTGGTGAGATCGGCCTCATGCATGGCGAGGCGATTCAACGGGGGCGGCTTCGTCGGGAACGGTTGAGTCGGCCATGCCTCTTCTCCAGGGACATCCGAAGGAGGAACCGGCCGTTCCTCCACTGGGAAAACAGGAGTGCCAGTCTCACGATCGAGCACAAAGGTGAATCCCATCTTCGTAAACTGGACGGCGACGTCTCTCTCGACGCCCTGCTGCGTGATGGTGGCTAACACGGGCGCAGGTGGATTGTCGTAGTCCCAGATGTCGTGATGAATCGTTTGGTAGTGCCACTTGCGCTCTCCAGTCAGTGCATCAAGGGCGATGACCGCATTGGCAAAGAGATTCTGGCCCTTGCGCGAACCTCCGTAGATGAAATCGCCCGCTGCGCATCCCGTGGCGGCGAAGACCCATCCGCGTTCTTCATCGAGCGAGAAACCACCCCATGGGTTGGCCCCACCATAGGTCGTGCCCGCTTCCCATTGCCACGTGTCATGGCCGAACTCGCCAGGCTGAGGCACCGTGTGAAAGATCCATTCGAACGCGCCCGTGAGTGCATTGTACCCACGAATGTCTCCAGGGGTGGATTGATTGCCTTCCGGCACGCGTGATCCGATGATGAGAATGTTCTGATAGACGATCCCCGGGGTTGTCACTTCGATCGAAGCGTGCTCGGGATCCACGGGAAGATTCTTGCGGAGATCGATGTGCCCATCTTCCCCAAAGGCTTCAATCAGATCCCCTGACTTGGGATCGATCGCAAAAACCTGGTCTTTCACAAAACTAAAAATCCGCGCATTCTCCCCAGTACCGTCTTCCCAATAGACAACCCCGCGACTGCGTCCACGAAACTCGCGTCCATCACGCCGATGCTTCGCGGCTTCAAACACCCAGACTTCCTCACCCGTCGCCGCATCAAGGGCCACCGTATTCACTTTCGGTGTCGTGAAGTAGAGCAACCCATCGACCACGATCGGATTGCTATACATGGATGGCGCTTCCGGAATACCGTGTCGGTACTCCCATGCGATTTGGAGTTGGTCGACATTTCCCGCATGGATTTGATCCAGCTCCGAATACTGATGGGCTTTCTTGTCGCCCCGATAAATCGCCCAATCACGGTGATTGTCGAACCGGTCTTCTGCGATCAGTTCACTTAACAGCAGGCAGAAGAGGCCGACCACTCCAACAGTGATTCCGCGAGAGTGCATGCAGCAGATGTTAGGTCGAAGATGAATAAGCCTAGGGTTGCGTGAGTAGATCAGAAGATTTGCCGGGAAAGTTGTTGGATGTTGGAGCCTAACCAGTTGGGCTAATAAGCCAGCTGCACCATGAATGTACCCGTTTCACAAGCTCCGAGTCAAGCGCTGCCTCGACCAGCTGTCCCTCTAGTCTAGAATTCTTAAGATGCCTGACGAACTGATATAGGCCCAAGTGTGAAGCCCAGTCTACGACATCCCACGAGCGGATGTCGGTGGCTTCGTTGTGAGAGCGCGAGAGCGCGGACGTTTATCGATGAGTTCTTGATTGAATGATAGGGCGATGTGACGGCTGCTCCCCCAGATCATTCATCGAGCGCGAACCTGCTTAACAAGGTGAGGTTCTTGCTGAATACTTCGGACGAAAGGTAGTTCTCTCCCTGCCTAAACTTTGCCTGCCCCACCAGCCGCTTTCCGCTGTAGCTGCTGACCCATCTCCCTTGGTGATCGAGCGCCTCCACTGTTTTTCTGGCCATCTCGATTGGGACGATTGTTCGTGATGGGGAGCGTCCGCTTTTTACTGCGTCGTAGTCCTTCTTCAAGTCGGTCAGACGAGACTTCGATTTCCAACTATAGTGTGACGCGAGTTTCTGGTCGCTGTAGGTAAGCTCATAACTGTTGCCCTTACGCGTCATGAAGAGTGGTTTGTTCGTCTCAAGCTCATAGTATCGAGCCAGGTATCCGTCCGGAAGCAGTGAGCTTTCAAGATATGATAGTGCTTTGGGTATTGGCTCGAGGTATTTGTGGTCACCTGTCACTGCTGCAATCGCGATTAGGGTTTCGATGGCCTCCTGAGATTCATCACCGGCAATAGCGGGCGGCTCAAACTTTCGGGCCCAAATCGGTTCCATCTTATAGTTGTATTGCTGAGCCCAGGCGGGCTGTGGATCTGGCATATGTGCTAAGATTAGGAATTCTCCAAGCTTTTTAAGGGCCACGAAATACCGCTCCTCTTTGTAGATGTGATATGCATCGATCAATGCTTGTGCGACCTCTCCACAGACATTGTCGTTTAGAGTATACATGTCCCAGTAGTTTTTGATGCGGCCCTCGGTTCGCCAGTCGTGTTGTGGGTATCTCGCGGGAGTGATCGGCTTGGCGGCTACAGGGCCTGTCCAGACTTGAGGGAACGCTCCGTTAGGAAACTGAGCGTTTAGTAAGGCATCAAGTGCGACTTCCGCACTTTCATGAATTCGGGCGTCTTCAAACTGCAACGCTTGATCGACGTTCATGATGAGGCGAAGTGCCGACTGTGTTTGGCCATCATCAAGCGAAGAGTGGTTCCTTCCTCGTCCATTACCATTTCGATAGGCTGCCGTTCGAGGACTGTTAGGCAAGAAATCGATGGAATTCGTCCAGCCGCCGGACTCTAGCTGACCATAGATCAACGCGTTGGTCGCATCTTTCGCAGCATCAAGATAAAATCGATCATTACTTGCTTCAAAAGCAGCAAGAAAAGCGAGACCGACCGTAGGTGTGCCAGGGGGCTGCACCCAGATCTGGCTTTCTGTGGCCCTTCCCTCGCCCCAACGTTGCTGGAGGTCGAGTGAGTAGTGGTATACATAGCCACCATGCACGGAAACGTTGTCGCGATAGAATAAGGCGGCCCTCTTCATGGTCGCGATTACTGGCAATTCCGCCCGAACCGAGGCTGCCAAAATACACAAAGCCATCATTGGTATGCTCAGTTTGAATCGCCATCTATGCATACGGATGTCTCTGTGCTGGGTCATAGGGCAGATGAAGATGTTTCGGCGAGACTAGCTCCTTTCAAGAGCCAGCCAAGCTTTACACGATCGAGTTTGGGCGGCCATGCTGGGTGGAGTGCGCATGGCCGCGTGGATAGAGCAGCGGATCGAGTCAGGTGACCTTGATTGATTGTAGGAAGTCCGCCGGAATCTCTGCGGTTTTTTGTCCAACAAGCGCAAAGTAGAAAAGTGGAGTGCCTTCCATGGAAAGCCGGTGTCGATACCGCTCCAAGTGAAAGACATCCAAGTATTCGGAGAAGATCAGTTCGCGAATGAACTTCGAGAATCCTGTCTGATCCGAATGGTCAAGGAAGGTTTCCTTGATGTTGAAGGCAACCCATCCCCCTGTTTTGACCATTTGGAGGGCGTTGAAGAAGGCTTGAGGCGGGATGTCGCCGAATCCCAGTGCCGCGACGGAGGTCAGGCAGTCGAATGACCAATCGTCGAGTTGTTCCCGATCTCCCGCCTGAAGATCAGTAAAGTCGGCGACATAATACTCGTCATACACATCGGGTCGATCCCGATAAGCCGCATCACGTGCCTCAGGGATAATGTCAGCACCTACCAATCGCGCCACGCCGTGACGTTTCTTAAGGACTTCACCCATCATCCCGTTGCCTGCACCGAGGTCGAGCACTCGAAGTTCGGTGACGGGTTCGCGCACAGTTGAGAGCGCTCGTTCTAACAATTCCCCGACCTTGGTGGGCGATGTGCATTTGAGCCGGTCGTAAAAGAGTTGCTCATAGAGCCCTGGCCGCAGATAGATTTGGTTGTAGTCGTGAAAGCGGAGGGTCACTTTTTGACCGCCCTGCTCAATGATGTGGAAGGCGACCTCATCTTGATTCAATTCATGCGCGTCAGAGGGAGGAAATTGAACTCGGTAGCGTGTTCGTGTCGGTGGATTCACTTGTTTGGTGTGGTTGTTGATTGAGATGGTTTGTCGAAAAGTTCGGAAGTGAGAAAAGCTCGGGCGGCTTGCCTGGGATCTTGTTTTTCCACATCCACTGCATGGTTGAGGCGCGTGATTGCTTGGTGATCGATCTTGTCGGCCAGCTCGCGGAGCGCCGATTCCAATGAAGGAAATTGCCTCAAGGATTCCTGTCTGACGACAGGTACGGCTTGGTAGGGTGGGAAGAACCGCCGGTCATCTTCCAAGACTGCGAGGTCAAACTCAATCAGTCGTCCATCAGTCGAGAAAGCCCCGATGACATCGACTTCGTCGCTATCCACAGCCGCATACATGAGTTCGGGGCCGAGATCGTGAAGGCTCTGAAAGGAAAGTTCATAGGCCTCGCTCAAGCCGGGCAGGCCATCCTGCCGCTCCATGAATTCCGCTGTGAATCCGGCCCGCAACTGAGGTGCTGAGCGGGTCAGGTCAGAAATGGTCTTCCAACCGTTTTTCTCAGCCATCTCCCGACGTAGAGAAAGAGCATAAGTGTTCTCGAATCCAAGCGGGGGCAGCACGGCGCAATCGTACTGTTCACCGTAGGCAGAGTTGAGTTGTTCCACCACGTCTTCCGGGCTGGCGGAAGGGTGGCGTGGGCGATCTAACAAAGTTAGAAGAGCTGTTCCGGTGTATTCGATGTAAAGATCGATTTCACCGCTGGTCAGCGCTTGGTGACAGATGACGGTGCCGCCGAGGTTCAAGTAACGCTCGACATGCAGGTTGGTGTTCTGTTCGATCCACAACGCTAGCAGCTCGCCAAGGACAATTTGCTCAGTGAAGTTCTTGGAACCAATCCGAACCAGGCCACTCGCGTCATCATCACCTTGCGACGACGAACCCGCGACCGGCCACAGGGTAAATCCTAGCAACAAGGCTAGCAAGAAGCCACAAAACCCAAAGCGCCAGCTCATTCGGGCGGGCCTAGTTCCCGGCGCAAGTGCAGCTCCGATCGTGGCCAGGAGGAAGTCGAGGCACAGCGCCAAGAGCGCGGCTGCGCTTGCACCAAGAAGGAGCAGTGACATTCGGTTCAGTGATAGGCCACGGTTGATAAAGTCTCCAAGCCCGCCAGCACCGATAAACGTAGACAGGGTTGCCACGCCGACGCAGATGGTTGTCGCCGTTCGAATGCCGCCGACGATCAGTGGGAGCGATAGAGGCAGCTCAACCATCTGCAGGCGCTGCAGTCGTGAAAACCCGATCCCGTCTGCTGATTCCAACACACTCTCGGGAAGTTCCCGCAGCGCCGTGATCGCGTTTTGCAGGATGGGAAGAATGGCGTAGAGCGTGAGAGCAATGATCGCGGGCAACTTGCCAATGCCTGCTAGTGGTAACAGGAACGCGAGCATTGCGAGGCTTGGAATCGTCTGCACGATGTTGCTCAGTCCAAGGGCGATGGATCGAAGAACCGGTCGATTGTAAACGACAAAGGCGAGAGGGAGAGCAATCAAGATCGCGGCACTCACCGGAATCAATGTGAGAACGACGAAGTGCTCTGCCAGCGTCGATTGAAATTCGGGCAATCGATTCCGAAGTACTGCAAGGAGTCCAGTCAAACGGCTGGGCTCCCTTCTTTGCTCTCCTGAAAAACACGGAGTTGCTTCGCGGGCTTTTCGAAGAGTGTCTTCACGAACGCGGTCGCCGGGCGGTTCAACACCTCGGCTTTGGTGCCCACTTGCTGAAGTGTTCCTTCGTGCATCACCCCGACCCGATCACCGAGCGAGAGGGCCTCAAAGAGATCGTGAGTCACGAAAAGGATGGTGATGGACAGCTCTTGTCTCAACCGCTCCATCTCCTGTTGCAAAGCTTCGCGGGTGACACCATCCAGCGCACCAAAGGGCTCATCCATGAGCAGGATGTCTGGATCTCCTGAGAGCGCACGAGCGACCCCCACGCGTTGCTGCTGTCCACCTGAGAGCTCATGAGGATAGCGTTTCCCAAAGGTCTCGGGTGGCAACCCCACGCGGTCGAGCATTTCGAAGCTCTTCTTACGTCGTTCGCTCTGGGGTATTCCTCGAATGCGCAGGGGACAACCGACGTTCTCTGCTACCGTCCAGTGCGGAAAGAGTCCAGTGTCTTGGATGACATATCCCATCGAGCGACGAAGATCGAGAATCGGTCGTTCCTGTACGGAGACGCCGTCAATTCGAATCATGCCGCCATCGGGTTCCACCAGGCGGTTGATGAGTTTCAGAGTCGTCGACTTTCCACAACCAGATGATCCAAGAAGCACCAATGTTTCCCCCTTGGCAATGGAGAGCGTCACGCCATCCACCGCGGGCTTCTCCATGCCGGGAAAAGACTTCGTAACGTCCTCTAACTCGATCAAAAGGAGCTCTCCTGTGGCTTGGCCTTTCGAAAATAACGTGGATCCTCTTCCGAAAGAAATCCAAGTCTTCGCCAAAAGCCGGAAGCGGTTCGCCTGGAAAATAATCGGATGACGGTCACTCCATGCCGCCATGCAGAAGCTTCGATCGCTCGAATGATTCGCGTTCCAGTCTTCCGCGTGCGAATGTTAGGGTGAACTTCCACTGAGCCGATCCAGATCAGGCGTTCCCGAGGAAGATATTGAAATCGAACGAATGCCAATGCTCCCACTGACTGCGAAACCCAATCGTAGTGAAGAAATAATCGTTCCCCGTTCCATGCCAACGATCGCCGTCGCGGCGCTTCTGGCAATGAGGTGGGAGCCATCTCATCAAATCCACGCACCAACGGCTGACATCTCTGCGGGATGTCATCAATCATTGTCGATTCAGGGCCGCATGAGTGAGTGGATGAGGTGGCGTCGGAAGGCAAAACTAGTGTTCAAGAGGCACCGCATCGCAGTGGCCTTCAGTGGGGTGGTTCGAGTTCTGAGACCTTCGTATCACACCAATGATTCGCATTCAAATCATTTGCTGCCTACTGATTGCCGGTCGTGTTGTCCAGGCGCATGTTGCAGCGCACTCTCCTGATGGATTGCAGGATTGCAAGGAGGTGTCTCTGTTAGTCATCGTCATCTCGCGAGCGGATGTCGATGGCTTCGATGTGGCATCGCGCCGGTTTCCCGGTGAGTTCTTGATCGATGACGCTTAGCGACGTGACGGCCACTTCCTTGAGACGAAAGGCGCGCAGCTCATCCCAGAGTTTGCCGAAGCCGGTGCCCTTGAGCGTTACGATCCAATCGTCGAAGGTGATCTTGATCTGTATGCCGTTGGACGCGCCTTCGATCAGCTCTGCGTAGCGAAGGTGGCTGTAAGGTTTGCAGAGGGTGCGGTCGTTTGACCGAAAGGTGAGTGTCCAGGGATGATCGGCGGTGGCGTGGGTTTCGAAGGTGGGTTTGGGATGCATGGTCGGTTGATGGGGTGATTGTTAGCGTTTGTGACCGGTGCTGCGGTGTGCGCGTCGGGCTCGGTTGATGGCCTGCCAGACGTGGTAGGCTTTGCGCTGGCGTTGATGTTGTTCGGAATGCTGAGCGGATCGGTGGCGCTTGCCGAACCAGCGCCGGACGGCCTGGGGCATACGGGCGACTCCGAGCTTTTGCCAAAGCTTACGTAGGCCGGCTGTTTGCGCGGCTCGGCGTTCGCAGGCGGCGAGGTCTTTGCGCAACTCACGGAGGCGGTGTTCACGCTGTTTGCCTTCGACGATCTGGGCTCCGTTGGGTGCCTGGATTTCCTTGGCGGCATGGCGCTCGTTGAGCAGGGCCGCTAACTCTTTGCCGAGGTCGGCCACGAATTCGCGAGCGAGCATCCGTTCGCTGCGGTTGGCGACGGCCTTCTTCAAGGCGTCGAGATCGTGTGCGAAGAGCCGGTGATCTTGTTTGAAGCGGGTATTGCTGACATAGAACTGGCGCAGGTTTGCCGCCCCGAGGGAATGCGGGCCGACGACCAGAAGCGAGGCTTGGACGCTGGCCCCTTGAGATTTGTGTGAGGTGACGGCGTGACCGTGGCTCACTTGCGTGAAGTGTGTGGGCAGCACTTTACCTCCCGCGAGTGACACCTTGCCGGTGGTGGGATCGACCGCCTCGACTTTGAGTCGGTCGCCATTGCTGACCTTGATGTCTTTGCAGTTGGCACGGAAGAGGAGTTCGTCTCCGGCAGCGAGTTTGAGGGGTCGTGATTCCGCGACATCAAAGGCTTTGCGTTGTCGTCTACCGATGAGGACTTCGCTGCCGTCAGGACGTTCGACGACGACACCGTTGTCCTTTACGGCTTTGACCGTGGCAGCCTCGCCTGCCTTCATCCCGGAAACAGCGCGATGGAAGTTGAGCACGTGGCCAGGTTGGTAATCTTGCCAGTGACAGCGTTCGACTTCCGTCCAGCTCAGCGAAGCGGATCCGCGGATCTCGATTTCCTCACCGCGGATGAGCCCGCGCGCTTTGAGTTCGCGGCGGGCTTCTTCGTTGAAACGGTCGATGTCTTCCCATGTGGGGATGACGATGAGGGTTTCGTTGCCCTGCGCTAGTTGGTCAGCGTAGTGGGTGACGGCTTTCTCAAAGAGCGCGCGTGCTTCGGGGATCTCGTGCACCATGCCGAGGGATTCGGCGTGCTCCAACGCTTTCAATGGTTGACCATCGGCGAGCAGTTTGGCGATCTTACGATGCTCGGCGCGTTGCTGGCGACGCACATTGGTGAGGCGTTGGGCTGGGATGAGCTTGGAATCGATGATGCTGCGCAAGGCGTTGCCGCGCTCGACCGATTCGTGCTGCTTGATGTCGCCGACGAGGACGAGTCTCGCGCTTTGCGCGCGAGCGATGTCCACGAGTTGCGCCATTTGCTTGGTCGAAAGTGCCCCGGCTTCGTCAATGAGGATGGCTTGCCCGGCGGCGTCCCTTTGCAGGTGATCGCTGCAAAGGATCGCCGCGACGGTCTTGGCATCGTTGTAGCCGATTTCGGAGAGTTCGGTGGCTCCTTGGGTATTGGTGGCGAGGGCGATCACGCCGCGTTTGTGGCGATGACGGTAGGCTTCGTCGAAGCGCTTCAAGGTGTGGGTCTTGCCCGTGCCAGCGTCGCCTATCAGAATGGCGATGCCGTTTCGACTGTTGGTCAGTCCCGTGAGGGCGGCTTGTTGGCCTGCATCGAGCAGCTCCATCTGCGCGCCTTCGGTGTCGCCAAGCGGATGGTATTGGCCACGCTTGGTTTGGGCGAAGTCGATGATGCTTTGTTCTTCGCGATACACGTCTTCGGTCGAGATGCGGTAGCCATCGCTGATTGCACCGGAGATCGATTGCATTTCGCCATAGAGCCCGCGGGGATCGAGGTCGCCTGGTTGTTTCGATCCGAAACGGATGGCGGAGGCTAACGCATCGCCTAAGCGCGGCACGCTGGTGCGTTCGAGGCAGTGGTCGAGACCGCTTTGGGCGGCTTGTTTGAGATCGCCCTTCGGTGCAGGGGTAATGTCGCGAGCTGCGCGTTGCCGGGCTTCGTGCACGGTGCGTTCGATTTCGGCGAGATCGTTAGGATCGAGTCGCTGACGTTGCTGCTGCCGGACTTCCGCTGTCGAGATCTCGGTGAGTTTGGGATTGCGGGCGTCCTGGGAAAACTCGGCGACAAGCTGTGCATCCGGTTCCTTGCCAAACGCTTTCTTGTATTCAGTGGCAAAGCGCAAGGCGGCAACGCCTTGGAGATCGGCAATAAACTGACCCGTGCGCCGTTTACTTGGCGCGTGACCGAAGACTCGCTGGTACCGCTGTTCAAACGCGAGGCGCTGGCTGGCACGAGCGCTGAAGAGTTGCTTGGCGTGTTCGCTGATTCCGGTGATGTCGAAACCGGGCCCACTGTTCGATCGAATCACTTGGTAGCCGAGCTGCCCCAATCGGCGGGCGAAATCTTGATAGAGGAACTCGCGCACGTAGACGCTGGCCTCCATCATGGCGCGACGTTGGAGAGCCATCCATTGACCGCGCTCGGTGTCGTAGCTGGCGTTGGCCATGACGGCATGAGCATGCAATTGCGGGTCGAGTTCGCGGCTGCTGTCGTGGAAGAAGAGGGCGCCAATGACATTGCCAGTGACACGGAGCTTCTCGGAGTCGCGGTACTGGCCAGTGCGCAAACGCACAGCAGCGAAGCGCTCCATCTCCTGAACGGCGAGTCTCACCGATTGCTTCCAGGCATCGACGATGCGGTCGTCGCCTCCCACCAGCGCCGCAATACTTGCGGCCTTGGGTGCGCCGATGGTGATGTCGTGCAGGGCGATCGGTTTGCGTTCTTCGTGGCGACCGGTCTTGGGGTGAACGACGCGGGTCGCTTCGAGTTTGCGCGCGGTGAGTTGCTCGCCGGTGACAGGATGCTGATTGTTGCGCAGCCGGTCGAAGTGCTCCGCTTCGACGGGGCCTTCTAAACCAAGTTCATGAGCGCCTTTGCCAATCCACTCGCCAGGCACTTCTTTGCCTTCCTCATAGTAGTCGTTCGCACGCAGGTGCTTTGATAGGTAGGAGTCACCTCCCGAGATGGAACACGCGGTAATCACGCGTGGTAATTCGTTCTTTCCGCTGCAAGATCACAAAGAAGCTACTTTGCGCTGACTAACAGTGCTACCTTCTGGCAATTTAGGAAGATTGGTTTGGTGAGGATACACAAGACCCACACGCAGATGCGCGTGGATTGTGTCTCTGCGAGACGGCAAGCCCACAACAGGGCCGATACCGGGCTCGAACTTGCCCGATCTCGAGCGAATGGCCCGGTTGCCGCCCGTGGACAGCCCTGTTCAGGGCGCTTGCGCGGGCCAGTTGCAGGCCGATTTCGGGCATCTGTCTGTGATGTTCGGCGGCGGATGACGAATTACCTCGTGACCGCTGACGATCATGAATTGCGACGACTTCCCTGAACATGTCCGGCCGAACCAAAGCTGCCTCGAATCATATCGGCTGGAGATCGCTCTCGCACGGAAGAAGAAGTGGCCTTACCACGCCATCGCGACTCTTTTGTTAGAGCGGCATGGTCTCACGATCCATCCGCGCACCATTGGGAAATTCTGTGACCGCCGTCGCATCGTGAAAGGCAAGGGCGAAACGCAGGTTGATCAACCTGCGATCCGAACACGGAGATCCTCTCACTCTCCAAAGCAGCCAACGCCCGCGGAGAAGTCGGCCTTTGATTTCGATGAGTCGCTGCCGATGGAGACTTGGAAAACCCGAACTGGATCGCGGCCCGAATGAGTTCGAGACGAACATCTGGAGCATCGTCCATTCGCGTCGTCTTCACCGATGGTGGAAAGGGCGGCGTTGGCAAGACGGAGGTGGCGGTGTGTCTTGCGACTTGGTACCAACGGCAGGGCATTCAGCCGACATGCATCGACTTCGGTGCGGAAAGCAACGCCAAGGGTTCCTTTCGTAGCTTCATTCCAAATGCGTTGAAGCTAGAGTCATCGAAGCCCGGGGCGCTCGACCATTTCTTCGAAGGCTTGGATGGCAAGGATCGCGTGGTGCTGGCTGACATGAGCGCCGGCTCCGGCCCGGCGCTGGTGGATTGGTTTGATCGGACGCGCACGGACACCGATGCGTATCACTTTCGGTTCACGGCTATTGGGGTGACGACCAATGATCCAGGTGCCGTCAACGCGATCCTGCAATCGGCCAAACGCTGGCAGTCCCGCGTCGATTATCTCGTGGTCTTGAATCGCCTTTCGGAGACGCAAGGTGAGTTCCACTTCTGGCACCAGCATCCCGGTGTGGTCGAGTTCGAGCGTTTGCTCAAGCCAAGTGTCATCGAGATGCGCGCTCGGCGCCCGCGTTACCAAGGCGAAGTCCGCAACCACGCGCTGACCTTGGAGAAGATCATCGGTCGGCAAGTGGACGTGCCCTATTTCTGCTACTCCCGCCGCATCGCCTACGCGAGGCGCCTGCTCCGTCAGATCTACGGCGAGTTCGACCGCGTCTCGCACCTCCTCCTTCCCGAAGGGATCCCTAACGCCGCCGTTCAACAAGCCCCTTTCATCTAACCAAACCTGCAATCCAAACCACATGCATTCCCATGTCCTCTAACGAACCCACTCCTCCCATCCGAGTCGTCTTCACCGAAGGCGGCAAAGGCGGTGTCGGCAAGACCGAGATCGCCATCAACCTCGCCACTTGGTATCAACGTCAGGGCATCGCTCCCCGATTCATCGACTTTGACATCGAGAACACGGACAAGAGCGGTCTGAAGAATTTCATTCCGGATACGGTGAAGCTCGATCTTCACGTTCCCGGGGCGCTCGATCATTTCTTTGAGGTTTGCGATACTGATGATCGCGTCGTGCTTGCAGACATGGGGGCGGGTGCTGGAACCGCCACCTACGATTGGTTCGCCAAGATGTTCGAGGATTCGCGCGAAGAGAACATTCGCTTCACGGCGATTGGCGTCACTACGAATGATCCGGGGGCCGTTCTATCCATTCTCAAGTGGGCCAAGCATCTGCAGCATCGCGTCGACTACCTCGTCGTTCTCAACGAAATGCTAGAGTCCGACCGGGCCTTTGAATACTGGCACGACAACCCGTTGGTGAAGAAGTTCACCGACACCTTTCAACCATGCGTCATGCAGGCGGACGTTCGCGTGGCCGAGTTCCAGACCGAACTCCGCAATCAGGAGCTGTCGCTGGAAGACGTGGTCAGTCGCAACGCCAAGGCCCCGTTCTTCTGCAAGACGATGCAGATCGTCCGCGCCCGCCGCTACCAGCGAAATCTCTACGCGGGCTTCGATGCCGCTTCCTCCATCCTCCTTCCAAACCCTAGCGAAGACACCCATGAATAACGCAACGACTATCAAGCGCATTACCGAAAGTCTGCCGGATGAGACGCGAGAGCGGTTCCTTGCCATCTGCGATCACCTCCACACCGCGGAAGACGACGAAGAGTTTCTGCTCTTGCAAGGGATGGGGTTGCTCATGTCTGAGATGCGAGAGGTGCCCGAGGCCCTCGCAACGATGCTAGACGAAACCAAGCGGGGGCTCACCGAAGACCAAGCGACGCGTCTTGGGAACCAGTTCTCGGAGATCCTGAAAGGCTCGCTGGAACTTCCGGCTTACCAAGACATGGAGCGGTTTCATCGCACCATGCGCGATGCCTCCGAAACCCAGAAGCGGGAAACGAGCAAGCTCCGAGAGGAAATGCGATCAGCCCGAGTTGCCATCGGCAAATACGCTCGTGTGTTGCCAGTGCTGAGTTCGTCCGTGCTCTCCAGCGTGATCGTGCTCGTCATTGGATCGATCATCGCGTGGTTCCTCGTGCCTTATCTGTTTCGCATCCAACGTGTTTCCGTGCCGGAGACGCTGTGGCCTTACGTGGAATTGGAGCGGCAAGCGCGGCTGAGGCATCTCGACACCGAGGTAGACGGGATACGTGGCCGAGCGCTCATCATCGAGGACGTCGTCAATGCCCGGCTTGATGGAAAGAATGCGTTCATCGTGATCGAGCTTCCCAACCCGGAGGTGGCTCAATGAAATCTCAAACAGACGAAGCCTCCAGCAAGAGCGCTGGGGCGGAGCTCATCAGCCGCGACCAACTGGCCAAGCGCTGGGGTGTTTCCAAGGAGACGATCAAGCGACGCGAAAGGGAAGGGCTTCTAACACCCCTACGTTTTAATCAGCGGCTCCTTCGGTACCGCATGGAAGATATTGTCGAGATTGAGCGATCGCTTTTGTGTTAGCTGGCAAGCGATGACTCTGCAATGAGAGCGAGCGGTAGTGATTCCTCATCTAGCCGCCAGATCCGCCAGTCGATTGTGCTCATTCGTTCGACTTGAGGGCACTACCGATCCCTGAGCAGACCGGAACCTTTTTGTCGATGTAGAATGAAGCGGTCACACCGAGGTCAGCATGGCGGAGTGCTCTGGAGGCAATGTAAAGACCATGCTTCTGACAAATAACGGAGCCGAACTCTTTCCGAAGCGCATGCAGGGGCTTCCTGTCGTCAACCCCTTTGGCCCTCAGCCAGCGGTAAAGGCTCACGAAGTCGTCTGCTGCCCGGCAGCAGGAATAGGACGCATTCACGACTGGTTCGCGTAGGCTTTCGATGACGAAAGGACTATCAGAACGATTCTGAGCCGCCTCCAAATAAACGATCACTTCAGGATCAAGATCGACCACTCCAGTACTGTCCTCACTTTTAGGTTTGAGGTATTTGGTAGGATAGATTCCTACCTGTCCTCGCGCTAGATCAACTTGGCTCCACAGTAGCTTGTCGATCTCATTCCTTCTTAATCCAGCGCAGAGTGCTAGAACGAGGATCAAGAACTGTCGCTCCTCTGAGGTCGTTCCCAGCTCACCCTCAGATCCGCGTTTCTCCAATAGCGTTGCCCCTAGTTCGTCTCTAGCTGCAACTATGATTTCCTCAGCGTCTATTCGCGAGACATATCTGGTGCTTGAGCGTGGAAAGAACTCAACGCCTTGAAATGGTAGGGGAGAGGGCATTCTGTTCTTCACGTCCGGGTTAAGATGCCGAAGCACTTTCTTTTCTGAGAAGAGCGATCTCGCAAGGCGAAGGTATGCATTCGCGCTGTTCCGGGCTGCTTTGTCGCGCTCAGGATCTCCACCGTTGGTTTTTGCATATTGGAGTTTCCATTTTTGAATGGCTGCCGATGTGAGTGAACTCAACTCGATGGCATCGACCTTTTTCAACCAGGCATCTCTTCCCCCTCTGCGGTAGTCGAAGCGTTTCGAGCTTTTCGAGATCTTGGCAATGTCCCCCACAATCCTCCTTAACGCGCGGGCATAATCCTCAAGCGTGCGTGAACTCACATCAGCCAACGCCGATGCTTCTTGAATGTACTCTCCAAGCGTTAGGCTTGAAAAGTTGCCGTCAGGTGATTCTTCTACGGGAGGGTGGCTCTCAAGTTCTGCCTCGTCGAATGCTTCCCAGCCCTGAGCTCTCAGTGTTAGGAATATATCCTTGGCTCGCGCTGCTGCCACAGCCTTGTTGGCAGTTCCGAGAGTGAACGTGCGCCGCCGCTTCTTGAATTGAATCTGAACGGCATAGTTCTTTGTTAGGTAAGTGGCTTCGGAAACCTGAGTCCGGGGTAGGTAGATCCGCTTTTCCCAGTAACGGAC
Organism: Verrucomicrobiia bacterium; assembly: GCA_030425385.1. Classification (GTDB taxonomy): domain Bacteria; phylum Verrucomicrobiota; class Verrucomicrobiia; order Verrucomicrobiales; family DEV007; genus JAACDM01. The sequence goes on from JAUIAH010000004.1 coordinate 126,371, forward strand.
GTCCGTTTTTCCGAATCTTTGGTTCGCGACTTTATGCATTTTTTATGCGTTTTTTCGGTTCCATCGTGACCTCAAGGTTGGCCATGTAGAGAATCTTTGCAAGCGTAAAGCATTGATTTAGAAAGATTTATGAACAAACTGTTCCTAGCCTTTCTCAAGTGCGCAAAACTGCGTTTTAATGACTACGGATCAGAAGGTTAGGGGTTCGAATCCTCTCGGGCGTGCTTGAAGGAGGAGGGTGCCACGCTATCTATTGAGATGATGCGGAATGGCTGATCAGAGGGGCCCCCTACTTACCCTTGTATTTCTTGAAGTTCTCTGCTTGCTCAAAGATTTCCTTGTAGACCTCATCTCGGTCGACAGGCGGGTAGTCGTTCTTGGCGAGTAGAATGATGAGGTCCACTTTCAACTCAGCCTTGATGTCCTCGCGTTGGTTCCAGTCTGTGTACTTGGCTTTGTCGTCGACCACCGCTTTCACTTCTTTGGCAAGGTGGATGAGTTTGTCCTCTGGGTAATCGAAATCGTATTTGTGGGCGAGGGTTTTGAGAATGTCGTAGAAGGATTTCTCTTCCAGATTGATGCCCAATTCGCCGAAGGATTCTCGCTCCTTCTGGAGTGCGTGAATGAGTTCGATCATCTCCTCTGGAATGGTTTCGAGGAACGAACTGTCGAGCACGTCTTGCTCGTCGCGTTCGTTGTATTTGTTCACCAGTGCCTGGAACTGCTTGGTGAAGTCAACGCCTTTGACTTTGTTGACCTTCTGGAAATCCTCGATCGCCCGTTTGAGCAACTGCTGGAGCAGTTTGATCTTGGTGTTAGGGAGTTTGATCTTCTCCAATTTGGCGAGGTAGTCGTCGCCGAAGATGTCGATCTCGGAGGCGCCGTCTTCGCCGAGCTGGAAGATCTCTTCGATCCCGTCGCTGGCGAGGGCGTCGGCGATCATCTCGCGGACCTTGGCATTCATTTGGGTGCTGTCGGGGGCTTCGCCTTTGGTCAGCTTGGCGATGATGGAGCGGACGGCGAGGTAGAAGTGGATGTGGTCGCGTTCGCTCTCGGTGAAGACGTCGCTCCCGCTGCAGATGTCGTAGGCGGCTTTGAGGCGCTTCACGAGGAACATGACTCGCTTCTCGATCTTGTCGGTGAGCTGGACGAACTCGGCGGCTTTGTTCAGGCACTCCAGTTGCTCGACGGGGGAGCCGCTGAAGTAGGGCGTGGTGTCGAACTGGTGGAAAACCCGCCCGAGCAGATCGAGGTGATCGCGCACCACGACGATGGAGGCCTCGATCTCTTCGATGTTGCTGCTGTCCGCCTTGGAGTAATGCGCCAGCGCGAGGTTCATCTGCTTCTTGATGCCGATGTAGTCGACGACGAGGCCCTTCTTCTTGTTCTCAAACTTTCGGTTCACCCGGGAGATGGTCTGGATCAGGTTGTGACGCTGGACCGGCTTGTCGATGTAGATGGTGTCGAGGAAGGGCACGTCAAAGCCCGTCAGCCACATGTCCACCACGATGGCGATCTTGAAGTTGGATTCGGCCTTCTTGAACTGGGTGTCGAACTTCTTGCGCTCGTCCTTGTTGCCGAGCAGGTCGTAGAGCGCCTTCTCGTCGTCCTTGCCCCGCGTCATCACCATCTTGAGGCGCTCCATGGGGAGGATCTCCTTCTTCTGCTTCTCGGTCAGCTCCACGCCCTCGGCAGCGACGCGCACCTCGGCCCACTCGGGGCGCAGGGCGATGACCTGCTTGTAGAAATCGTAGGCGATCTGGCGGCTGCTGCTGACGAAGATGGCCTTGCCCGCCACGGTGGAGCCTTCGGTGATGCGTTTCTCGTAGTGACCCACGAAATCCGCGGCCAGCGCCTCGATGCGTTGCGGATCGCCGAGGATCGCGCCCATGTTGGCCATCGTCTTCTTGCTGTCTTCGATCGCGTAGTCGCTCGCCCCGGCCTCGGCGCATTCGTCGTAGTATTTCTCGATCTCCTCCAGCTTGCTGTTGTCGAGGATCACCTTGGCGGCGCGGCCTTCGTAAACGATGGGCACGGTGATCTCGTCGGCGACCGACTCGGTCATGGTGTAGCTGTCCACCACCTCGCCAAAGACATCGAGGGTGGCATCGATGGGCGTGCCGGTGAAGCCGACGTAGGTCGCGTTGGGCAGGGAGTCGTGCAGATACTTGGCGAAACCGTAAGTCTTCTTCACGCCATCTTCCGTCACGCGAAGTTTCTGGTCCAGATTCACCTGGCTGCGGTGCGCCTCGTCGGAAATGCAGATCACATTGCTGCGATCGGTCAGCAGCTCGGTGTCTTCGGTGAACTTGTGAATGGTGGTGAGAAAGACCCCGCCGCTGTTGCGGCCCTTCAGCAGTTCGCGCAGGTGTTCGCGGCTCTCCACGCTGATGATGGACTCGTCGCCGATGTAGCCCTTGGCATTGGTGAAAGTGCCCGATAGCTGATCATCCAGATCCGTGCGGTCAGTAATAAGAACAATAGTGGGGCTTGCTAGACTCACACTCTTCATCAGAAGACGCGTGAGGAAGAGCATGGTGAAGCTCTTTCCGCAGCCGGTCGCGCCAAAGTAGGTGCCGCCCTTGCCGTCGCCTTCCGGCTTCCGGTGCTCAAGGATGTTCTGATAGAGCTTCGTCGCCGCATAGTATTGCGGGTAGCGACAGAGGATCTTGTCTTCCTTGCGTGAAACGTCTGGCACATGCACAAAGTTCCGGATCACATCGATCAGGCGTTCTTCTTGGAAGAGTCCCTGAATCATCGTGTGGAGAGAATCGATGCCCTCCTTAGCCACCTGCTCAGTGCCATCGATCTTGCGCCAAGCGTAATAGAACTCGTAGGGCGCAAAGAACGAACCCACCTTGTTGTTCACGCCGTCACTGATCACACAGAAGGCATTGTACTTGAGCAACTCCGGGATCGTTCGCCGATAGCGCGTGGTGATCTGCGTGTAAGCATCGTGAATCGTCGCTTCCTCCCGGATCGCGCTCTTGAACTCGAAGACCACCAACGGGATCCCATTGACATAGAGCACCACATCCGGGCGGCTCTCTTCATACCCCACCACCGTCAGTTGACTGACGAGCTTAAAGATATTGTGGCGCGTCTTGTAGGGCGACGGTGATTCCGCCACGACCTTACTGGCCGCCGGGATCACTACGCGTATCGCGTCCAATGCCGCATAATCGATCAATTGAATGTAGAGATCTTTCAGATCACGATCCTCGCGCTTGAGCAGGAAGCCATCCGAAACGAGTTTCATGATGTCCTTGTTGCTCTGATAGAGATCCGCCGAAGCGTAAGACTCCAGTTTGCGAATGACCGAGTCGATCTCGCTCTCCGTGATTCCCTCAGATCGATAATGCTTTGCGAGAAAGGCGCGTAGATCGTCCTTGATCAAGACCTCGTGAGGCTCGCGATCGATCTGCGCCCCAGCCACGTGCGGGTAGCCTTCATCGCCCAGGTGGGAAATGATGGCGGCTTCGAGTTTGGCTTCGGTGAATTTCATGACTTCCCGGGAACGCCGACGTCCCCGTCGGCATCATTGTGTCCATTCCCGGGTGCACCGACGTCCCCGTCGGCACCACCTTCCCTGCCAGCCACTCGCCTCGCACTCGACCACCGCCAATCCTCTGCCCGCGCGCACAACTTCGCTTTCACAGGATTCTCATGAATGTACCGGATCACCTCACCACGGTGGGCGTCATCGCGCACATAACGATCCCAATAATCTCGCATCCAGAAATGCTTCATGCTTGGGATTCTCAAGTCCAGGAATTCGTTCTGATCCAGCGCCCATCGCCCCGTGTATGCCTTCCACCCTTGAACGATCGAAGCCAACGGAGTGGAAGCCAAGGGTTCAATCAACACGTGCACATGGTTAGGCATGATGCACCAAGCCAGCAGCGCATAACGTTCGCCATCGAAATGGAGGAGCGCATTCTCCACATAGGCTGCCACCTCTGGATGGCCCAATGCGCAACACCCCATGCCGGCATCCAGCCACTCCTCGATCCTCTTCCGGTGTTGTACGCTTCGCACTTCTTTAGGCTTTGCAGCAAGCTCTTCCTCTAGCTGCTTCAGTTTCTCTTGTGGCAGGCTATCGGCGAGCCGAAACGTAATCGACTGCAACAAGCCTGCCGCATCCAGATGAGGCAAGTAACCGCGCGAATACCATCCCCTGGGAACGCCGACGTCCTCGTCGGCATCATCCTCGATGCTGGGAACGCCGACGTCCTCGTCGGCATCATCCTCGATGCTGGGAACGCCGACGTCCTCGTCGGCATCATGCTCCCCATCCAAGCCGACGGGGACGTCGGCGCTCCCAGCGATGGCCTCCAAATGCTCGATCGATTCGGCGGCGCCTTTCTCCTCTAGCGCTTTCCTTCGCCGTTCTTCAAACAACGCGTATTCCTCCGCTGCCTTCTCATCAGCTTCCGATTTGCTGACAGAACCCGCATCGGGCAGCACCTCCCGATCATTGAAACGCAGGAAGTCGTTAAGCTTCTCCTGCCATTGTTTCAGAAAAACCTGCTTCCGGCGCTTGGCCTGGTCTTCGGCAAAGTCGAGCCACATCACCACGATGCGATTCAGTTCGTCGATCTCCTCCTGCTGAAGATAGTTCTTGGCCACCGTGACATCGCTTTTACGCACCACCTCACCCTTCCACACCGTAAGGCCCATGTTAGGCTGTGAGGCATCAGCCCGTTCGGCGATCAACTCCGCCGCGGTCTTGCCGGTGGCGGCAAAGTGCAGCTTGTTCTGAATGATGCGGAAGAACTGCGTGGTGTCTTTGCGAGTGGGTTCGTAATCGGCAGCCAAGGCAAAGATTTCACGCACACGCAGATACACCCGCCGCTCACTGGCCCGGATGTCCCGGATGCGGGCCAGCATCTCGTCGAAGTAGTCCGGAACGGCTGAGGTGCCTGAAATGTCAGGGTTCTTGAGCCGCTCGTCGTCCATGGTGAAGCCCTTGACGAGGTATTCCTGCAGGCGGGTGTTCGCCCAGCGGCGGAACTGCGTGCCTCGTGGGGATTTCACCCGGAAACCAACGGCGAGGATCGCTTCCAGGTTGTAGTGCTCAATCTCTCGTTTCACCTCTCTGGTGCCCTCCATTCGAACTATCCGGAATTTCCGGATAGTTGCCGAAGCGCTGAGTTCTTCCTCCTCATAGAGGTTCTTGAGGTGCTCGTTGATGGTTCGGACATCTCGGTCGAAAAGCTCGCCCATCAGGGCTTGCGAGAGCCAGAGAGTCTCGTTTTCAAACCGGCACTCAACGCGAGTTTTCCCGTCCTCGGTGGTGTAGAGGAGGAATTCTCCAATAGGCTCGTCCGTATTCATGAGGCGCCAGCCACCTCCATGTCGGCTTCCATGCCGTTAGAAATTAGCCTCAATACCTCCTCTGCGTCTTTGCGTCTCTGCGCGAGGATAGAGTTGGGAAAGGTGACAGAGTGAGAGTGGTGTAAGAATCTCGCGCAGAGCCGCGGAGCCGCAAAGAATGGGAGTGCTAGAATCATGATACGCCAGCCTCCTCGGTGTGTTGATTGGCTTCGGGAAGGCGGAGTTCGCCAGAGATAAGTGTTGAGGAGTAGGTGTCGCGCTGGTAGCGGATGGTCAGCTGCACGTAGGCGTCGTGAATCGTCGTCTCCTCGCGGATCGCGCTCTTGAATTCAGAGACAACCAGTGGCAGGCCGTTGATGTAGAGGATGCCGTCGGGGATGCGCTTCTCGTAGCCGGTGATCTCCAACTGGTTGACGATCTTGAAGAGGTTGTTGCTGGAGCCGTAGGTCGCTTCGTCCTCCGCGACGATGGAGGGCACCTGGTCGGGAGTCGGTTCGCGAAAGGCGATCAGTTCGGAGTAGTCGATCAGCTGGATGTAGAGATCTTTCTGGGTGTGGTCTTCGCGCTTCAGGAGGAAGCCGTCGCAGACCAGATTCATGATCGCCTTGTTGCTCTCGTAGAGATCGGCGGCGGAGTAGGCTTCGAGCTGCTTGATGACCGCCTCGATTTCCTGCGGCGTGATGTCGTCGGCGGCGTATTGCTTGGCGAGGAAGGCGCGGAGGTCGGCTTTGATGAGGACTTCCTGCGGTTGGCGCTCAATCGCCTCGCCCAACACGTGCGGGTAACCCTCGGCTTCGAGAAGCTCGATGATGGCAGATTCGGGTTGGGCTTCGGTGAATTTCATCTATTGGGCGTATGCCTGAAGCTCCATCTTTACCGCGTGGCCTAAGCCTGCGAGGTCACCGTAAACGCTTTTGCTGGTAATGTTAGCATTCCGCAATAGAGCGTAGGCCGTCGCGTAGAGGCTGCTGTCGATTATGTATTTAGTGACCTTTGCATCACCATAAATCGGATTTGCTATCGCTTGCTCGATAGTGGCCTTGCGATTGATCGAGGTGAGAAATGTCCCCGCCTGAAGATCGAGGCGCTTATTCATTCTTCTCGGTTCGGAAATCCAGATTAAGTCGAACGAGAAACGGTCTACAATCTCATCAAAAACCTCATCCTTCTTATCGTCCAACGAAATCCTGTCCTCCTTAAACTGGTTGTCCAACTCACGGATTTTCTCAATCGAACGCTCCATGATCGCACTGTAATCGAGGGCGTAGAGAGCAAAGTCCCTTCCAGCGGATGGTGAATAATTTTCTAAAGCGAAATAGAGTGCGAAGTATGGGCTTTCTGTGAAGTCAATCAACCGGGTCGGAGTGCCAAAATGTTGCATCAGCGATAACCGCTCAAACTTTGATTCCGGGGCTGAAGCGTGATCGGCATAAAGGTGAGACTTGCTGAAGAATCGTTTTAGTGAGAAATCTTCGAACTTTTTGATATCAAATGTGTCTTCACTCCATCTCCCTTCGAGTAGTCGCTCAAGCGAAGACGTAAGGCCCCAAGCAGCGTCAGCCTGACCTCGGAAAATGAAGTGGTTTGGATATTTATTGAGTGCCTCGACAAGCTCCTCAGGGGTGGAGAGTTTTACTTTGTTCATTTCCCTAGCTTCTAATGTTGTGGTAAAGCTCGATGAAAAGCTCCAATATCTTTTTCGATTCTAACTGAGTGTCATCGAGTCGCCGTTTGACTGGATCGCCCTTCAAATGAACTGTTTCAGGCTTGCTCGATCTAGAACGCTTTATTCGTGCTGAAGCCTGGTTGCCTGTAGCCGCTGTGCTTTTAGATACCTCGGTAATAGTTTCAGAACTAAGGCTTTCTCCTTTGACGGTGGTTTTGCCTTCAGTGCCGTTCGCCTTTGATAGGTAGACTGACATCGGCTTTTGGAAGTGCTCGTCTGCATCAAATGGATTTGGACCTCCAAATGTAGCGGTGAACCTGTAGATCCTATGTGCGCTTGAGATTCGCTTGATGAAGCCGTCAGGATCAGGAATTGGTGCAACATCGACGCGAATCTCATTCATCAGGATTACCTCCGAGTTTGATAGTAGCTGCTCAACCTTCTCCGCTAGCTTGACAGTGTCCTGATTGAGGATCGATTTCTTGGCGATCACGAGGAGACCAAGTTCGGCGTCATAGAGGCAAGTCGTATTGGGGCTCTCTTCAAGTTCAGCCTCTTGGAAGTTCTTGGTCTCTTTGTCGAATAGCTCAACGGTTGCCTTGGAAGTTCTACCAATGGCGAACGATCCTGTGAGACGTGAGAATTTGCTGACGTTGCCAAGGTGCCAGGTGAACTGCTCCCGGTGGGTGTAAGATGGCCGCTCTTCCAGTGCTTCTAGAAAGAACTCCGATGGTGTCTTTTCTTGGTGCGTGAAGTCAGTTTGTTCAGGTTTGATGAACTTTATTCTGAAGAGACTGTATTCGGTATTGGCCATGGCGATATCGATCTAAATTGTCTCTAGCTCTCCAGAGATGAGTTTGGGAAGTAGGGTGTCGCGGAGTTTGCTGAGGTTCTGATTGGCTATCACGGCTCCTGAACACTTTTCGCGAGTCGGTTTTATGAGTGCGTCGAATGCCTTGCGAAGGTTGTCGGGTGGACAAGCCACTTCATACTGGGCCATATCTTTCCAGCTTGCCCGGGGCATTCTTGTGCCAGTGCTGCGAAGGTTTGCGTATTCAACGAACTCCGGCTCGAAGATTTGGCAGCCGACATATCCGGCATCGTCCTCTTGGTGTGGCCGTATCACCAGAATATCAGTCGAGCAGATTCCTTCGGAGATGACCTGGCAAACTTTGTGGAAGTAGGGTCGGAGCTTTCCAAAGAGGAAATCATCAGGTTTGAAGTGTGACTTTTGGCTATCGACTTCAGCTGCGGTGCCCCAACGTGAGAGAGAAAGGCTTTGTTTATCAATATGCTCAAGACCGACGTAAGGGGTTTCCGCTGGCAGAGTCGTAGGATCAACACCCTCGCGAACGTTCTGCGCTAGATCGCCGAAGCCCTTTACTTCCCAGCCCTTCGGAATCCAGCCGATCTCTTCGGTGTATTGGAAGGCGGCGGGGAATTCTGGGAGGGATGGAGCTCCTGCTCCGTCCTTTTGCGATTTAACGCAGCTGGAGCTACGTTCTCCCAGGGCGTTCTTGCGGACTTCGGCGCGGAGGGCGAGTTCGTCGGGGACGGGATTGCCGGCGGCGAGGGCATTGTCGATCACCGGGTCAAAGTCCACAAACCAGCTTTTGAAGAGCGCCTGCGCCATCCCTTCCAGCGTCGCATTCATCCGCCGATTCAACTCAATCTTGTCATCCAAGGTGCCCAAGATGTGCGCGATCGCTTTTTGCTCGGGGAGGGGTGGGATTGGGATCGGGAGAGTCCGAACAGTGGACATGTTCAGCCGCTCGGCGACTGTGCCATCACGAAACGCGAGTAGGTAGTTCTGGAACGTGGCAGAGTTAATCCAAATACGTAGGAAGCTCGGGTCGATGATCTTGGATTTGGGCCTGATTAGAACCATTCGTTGACCGAGGCACACTTTGGTTCCTGGAGGAATTTCTGCGGCATCACCGAAGTAGGTGCCCTCACGACTAAACAAGATGTCTCCGGGTGACGGTTCGGCGCGCTTGATTCTCTCCTCGTAGGTTTCCTGTGAGACGAACACAGCATTCGAAGTATCAAAATACCCTTTCCGGATATCTTGAGTCCTAACCATGAAGATTCCCTCGTCCACGAGCTTGGGTGTGGAGTGCGGACAATCGAAAACTCCATCGCAGATCGATTCGAGGGAGTGAATCTTCCAAGAGCTATCAACACCGACCAGCGGCGGCCCAACATACTCTTGCTCAGCGACCATACCCTAAGCCCTCCAAGTTTTTCCGAATCACCGCATCCAGATTCGCCGACTCCTCCATCTGCGCGTAGAGCGTCTGGCTCAGCTCGGTCATCTTGGATTCAAAGGGAATGCCATCATCCTCCAAGGCCGCGGCGCCCACGTAACGCCCGGGGGTGAGCACGAAGTCGTGCTTGCGGATGTCTTCGAGGGTGGCGGATTTGCAGTAGCCGGCCTCGTCTTGGTAGTCGCCGTCTTTCTTTTCGCCCCGCCAGGCGTGGTAGGTGCAAGCGATGGCGGCGATGTCGTCTTCGTCGAGTTCCTTCTGCGTCCGGCTGATCATGGAGCCCAGCTTGCGGGCATCGATGAAGAGGGTTTCGCCTTCGCGGTTTCGATAGTCGCGTTCGCTGTCGGCCTTCTTGTTTTTGGTCAGAAACCAGAGGCAGACCGGGATCTGGGTGGTGTAGAAGAGTTGGCCGGGCAGGGCGATCATGCAGTCGACGAGGTCGTTCTCGACGAGCTTTTGGCGGATCTCGCCTTCGCCCTTGGTGTTGGTGGACATGGAGCCGTTGGCGAGGACGAAGCCGGCGACGCCGTTTTCGGAGAGTTTGCTCACCATGTGGAGAATCCAGGCGTAGTTGGCATTGCCGGTGGGCGGGGTGTCGTAGCCGTTCCAGCGTCCGTCGTGGACGAGTTCGTCGGGGCCGCGCCAGTCCTTCAGGTTGAAGGGGGGATTGGCCATGATGTAGTCGGCCTTGAGGTCGGGGTGTTGATCCTTGAAGAAGGTGTCGGCGGGGACTTCGCCGAGGTTGGCGGAGAGCCCGCGCACGGCGAGGTTCATCTTGGCCAGCTTGTAGGTGGTGGCGGTGAACTCCTGCCCGTAGACGGAGATGTCTTTCTTGCTGCCGTGGTGGCTTTCGACAAACTTGATGGACTGGACGAACATGCCGCCGGAGCCGCAGCAGGGGTCGTAGATCTTGCCTTTGTAGGGCTCGATCATTTCGGCGATGAGATTGACGACGCACTTGGGGGTGTAGAACTCGCCCCCGAGCTTGCCTTCCGAAGCGGCGAATTTGCCGAGGAAGTATTCATAGACCCGGCCGACGGTGTCCTCCTCCTTGTCCTCGACAGTGTCGATGTTGTTGATGGCATCGATGAGGGCGGAGAGCTTGCTGACATCGAGCCCGAGGCGGGAGAAGTAGTTGTCGGGCAAGGCGCCCTTGAGCGAGGCATTGCTCTTCTCGACGGCGGTGAGGGCGGAGTCGATCTTGAGGGCGATGTCGCCCTGCTTGGCCTGCTGCTGAATGTAGGACCAGCGGGAGGTCTCCGGCAGGTAGAAGACATTCTGCATGGTGTAGAACTCGACCATGTCGAGGTAGTCCTCCTTGCCCTCGGCCACGAGCTCGGCCCGGCGCTCCTCGAATTTGTCGGAGACAAACTTGAGGAAGATCAGCGAGAGGACGACGTGCTTGTATTCCGAGGACTCGACGGAGCCGCGGAGCTTGTTGGCGGTGTCCCAGAGGGTTTCCTCGAAGGATTTGGTGGGCTTTTTGGCGGCGGGTTTCGTTGTGGACATAGGAGTGAGTCAACCAATCAAGCTCTGAGGCGATTGTGGTGGTGAGCGGCGCTCGTGGCGGAGCGGGTCGATGGGTCCGGGCTGGACGAAGGGCATTCCGTTCTGATGACAACCCCATTTCCTGCGGGCTTGTGAATCGTGACGAGCGGCGGTGTAATGTTTTCGCAATCCTAGCATCGGTGACAACCTTGGTTTTTCCAGTAAGGGGGAACCATGAGAAGTTCAATCAGCTCTTTGGCGATGGAGCCAGAGGTTTCTTCTCCGCGAGGGCATGTCATATCATGCCGAGGCACACGCGATGAGGGTGCCATGATGGGGGTTGGCGCTGGACGACGCTGCGTTGTACCCTGTAGGGTTCTGATCCATGATGTCGCCCATTGCTGTGTTTGTTGTATTCTTTTCCCTGACAGTGTTACAGGGATTCACGTCGCCGGTTCCGAAGGAGCTGAGGTTGTTTGCTGATGTTTCTCCTGAGGATGATGCGAGGCTCTTTCCATTGGGCTGGTCAGCGGACGGCGACAAGGTGGCGATGCTGATCGCCTACTCAGAGCAAGCCGCGGACGAACGACGATGGGAGGTGCGAGTCCTGGATTTGAAGGCTCGTAAAGCGGTTTTCTCGGAGTTCTATCGTGTGGACGCGCCTTTGGAAATCGCGGGCGCGTGGGAGAGGATCGGTGACAAGATCGATGCGGTTTGCAAGACTTATGGGATGGTGAGGGGAGAGGCAGTGCTTCGGCCCTTTCCAATGTTCACGGGCTCCCATCCTCCGGGCCAAGGGCCAGGCCGCTATCAAGCCGTCGAGGCTCATTTGTCGATCGAGCGCGGCAAGGACGCCGATCTCGGCTCTCTGGGCATCCGCAAGATGGAGGCCGTGGTTTCTGTTGGCGACGATCGCGATCAGGTCGTTGGCACAGAGGCGTGGGATTCATGGATTCCGATGGCTGCGGGTATCGTGGGAGCGATTCCGAATCCGAAGGGGAACGGGATGGTGGTGGTGGTGTCAGTGGTCAGACGGGGATTCGAAGGGCCTCCGCATGTGAGGGATCTCTATTTGTATGGCGCTTTGGTAGAATAGAATGGAATGGAGCCATAGTGGCCGTTGAAATCCTCGTCTCGTGATGGTGCGATTACGAGGATTCGATTTGGTTAGGGCTAGACTTGGAGGCAGGGTGTCAGGTGAGTTGTCCTGGCAGATAGATCACTAGCCGGAATGCGAGGGATGGACGTTCATGGGCGAGCGACGAAACCGTCACCTCATGAGGCGGGAGCTCTGAGGTGGGATTTGGTCATCCTTAGCTGATGAAACGTGCTGCTCTTCTTCCGCTGATACCCCTGATGGGACTTTCCTCTTTCGCTGGGACTAACGAAATTCACGGGCCGATTTGTTCTTGGCATCTGGATCCGCTCACGACTATGAACATCCAGTGGATCGAAGGTGTGGATGCGGCGGTCGATGCAGGCCAGTGGTATTTAGGAGAGGCCGGCTTTGGTTACGGCGACGACGATGATACCACGCGCCTTGAGATGGAGCAGAAGCACCGCGTGCTCTATATTCGTAAGGAATTTGATCTGAGGGCAGTGCCCACCGAGCGTCCCATCACGGTCTTTGGCGGGTGGACCGCGACGGCCAAACGAGCCGATGAAGGGAATCCCATCGAGCATCAATTTACCGTGGCCTACGATTTTCGTGAGCGAAAGTCGACGGCGACGTTGTCAGGGGAAGGCAATGAGGGCTCGGCCTTTTCCAAGCTTGAGTTAGCGGGCCGATCCGTTGAGTTTGAGTATGAGCTGATGCTAGGGGAAGAGAAGACGACCGTGCGTGTGAAAGCTGAGGCGCCCGGAGGTGATGACGATCAATTGTTAGGCACCTGGCAGGCAATGGACGATCACGGCACTCCGGGAGAGAGCGGTGAATGGACGGCGAAGCTTACGGAGCCGCCTGCGTTTGGGAGGCGCGGGCGTGGCGGAAGAGGGGGACGAGGGCGCGGTCAGGGAGGAGGAGGCACTGGCGCTGGTGATGCCAATCTCAAGCTTGTCTTGCGTGCACGCTATGACGATGGGTTCATTGCGTATCTCAATGGCGAAGAGATTGTGCGGGCAAACGTGGGAACTGGATCTGGTGAGGGGGCGAAAGACATCGCTGGACACGACGCCAATGAGGTAGAGGAATTTGTGATCGATGAGGAAGAATTGGTGAAATTGTTGGGAAGAGGTCGCAACGTGATCGCGATTGAGGGGCACAACAACGCGCTCGATAGCAGTGATTTCACGTTGGATCCAACGTTTGGATATGAGGCCTTCGGGCGCTATCAGGATTTGGTAAAGGATGGCGATGAGTGGCAGTATTGGTTAGGCAGTCCGCAATCGGACTGGAAGACTGCTAGGATAGAGGCCGTTCAACCAGAAACCATTCCGAAGAATGCTTCGACGTTCCGTCTTCGTTACGCCAAGCGTGGTGGTGAGCTGGACCAAGTGGTGATGGCCGAGCGTCGTTTATTTGCGGATACGGGGAATGTCATCCATTCGGTGCTTTTGAAGGATTTGAAGCCTGGGACGAATTATGCTTTCGAGTTGGAACGTGTGGGAACAACGGAGCGTTTGCGGCGTTACTTCTTCCGTACGGCTCCGGAAACGGCTGCGGAGCCATTGGCCTTTGTGACTGGCGGCGACATGTATGGAACTCGAGAGAAATTGGATGCCATGAATGCTGAGGCGGGGCGCCATGAAGCGGCGTTTGCCTTGTTAGGCGGAGACCTGGCCTACGCCAATGGGCGCGACGCCAATCGCTGGTATGACTGGGTCGATTCCTGGGCGCGCTTTGCGATCACTCCCGAGGACAATTGCTTGCCTATGATCGCGGTCATTGGAAACCACGAATGCAGCCAGAATCTCAATGAAGTGGCCGAGCGGGATCGCGCTAGTTTCGATCCTCTCCAATCGGCGAAGTTCTACTATAGCCTCTTCCCGATGCCGGAGGGGAAATCAAACTTTGCGGTCGACTTCGGCGACTACATGAGTGTGGTTTGCCTGGATTCCTATCATACACAAACCCCGAAAAGCCAGGCAGTGTGGTTAGAGGAAACGCTTCGTGGGCGCACTCATCTGCCCAATTTATTCGTGTGCTATCATCGGCCAGCCTATGGCACTTTGGTGAAGAATGACATGGAGGAGATCCGCCAGCATTGGACGCCGATCATCGAGAAATATGGGGTGGACGCCGTGTTTGAGAACGATCATCACGTTTACAAGCGAACCTTGCCTCTCAAGGCGGGCAAGTTGGACCCTGAGGGCGTGGCTTATCTGGGCGATGGTGCTTGGGGAGTGGAAACGCGTGAGATTCCTTGGGAACGGGCGCGGCGATTGGGCTATGTGGTTCGCGGCGAGAAAGTGAATCACCTGATCAAAGTGACATTGGAACGCGAATTCCAACGCTTCGACGCATTGACGGCTGGCGGACTGCCCATCGACAATTATCTGCGCATGCGTCCTGCGGCAACCGCTGGTTCGACGGCGCTACGCTAGTAACGTGTTCTGTTAGGTTAGAGACGAGCTTGGATCATCGTTTCTAGCTTCACGATGTCCTTGGCAAAGTTGCGAATGCCTTCGGCTGTCTTCTCAGTCGCCATGGCATCTTCGTTGAGCATCCAGCGAAAGGTGGATTCGTCCATGGCGATCTTGTCGAGATCTTTGGCTTGGGACGCGGCCGCGCTGAGCCTTTGTTCGATGGGCTCATAGGCATTCTGGAGTTCTTCTAACAAATTTGGCGAAATGGTTAGGAGATCGCATCCTGCGAGTTCGAGAATTTCGCCGATGTTGCGGAAGCTGGCGCCCATCACTTCAGTCTTGTAGCCGAACTTTTTGTAGTAGTCGTAGATCGATCGGACCGAGAGGACACCTGGGTCCTCGGCGGGTTCATATGTCTTCCCGGTTTCCGCCTTGTACCAATCCATGATGCGCCCGACAAAGGGTGAGATCAAGGTGACCCCGGCTTCGGCGCAATGCACTGCTTGGGCCATGGAGAAGAGCAGGGTCAGATTGCAATGAATGCCTTCCTTCTCAAGCTCGGCAGCGGCGTTGATGCCTTCCCAGGTGGAGGCGATCTTGATGAGGATCCGATCTCGACTGATGCCATTGCGTTCGTAGAGCGCGATGATGTCTCGCGCTTTCCTCATAGTGCCCTCGGTATCGAACGAAAGGCGGGCGTCCACCTCGGTCGATACCCGCCCTGGCACAATCTCAAGAATCTTGGTTCCAAAGCGCACGAGAAGGGCGTCGATGATGGCTTCAACTCGTTTCGTTTCGGGCAGACTGGAATCGTCCGCCTCTTTGATCGCGTCGTCCACGAGCCCTGCGTAGTCCTCCTTGGAGGCGGCTTTCAGAATCAGTGTTGGATTGGTAGTGGCGTCACGCGGCGCGTATTCTACGATCGATTGGAAGTCGCCTGTGTCCGCCACGACGGTGGTGAGGGCCTTCAATTGGTCGAGTTGTGAGGGTGAGGCGTCTGCAGTCATGGGAACAATTTGAAGCGTTTGGGAGCGATTTAAACCACTTTCTGTTCGGGATGCTTGTTTGCGGACTTCGGCGGGCGTCGATAGACGATCATGGCACAAAGGAATGACAGGATGCCAAACGTGGCCACCGTCCAGCATATGGTTTGGTAACGTTGTAAGAGTGCGGTCTCGGATTTGAAGAGGCCTCCCGCGTACATCAGAATCACATAACCGAGATAGCCCACGGTATCGGCCAGGTACATGAGGAACGCCATGTTCCCTTTGTCGCGCGTGAGAGCGACAAGGCGCTCGAAGACCGTCGTGTGGACGACCACGTAGGGCAGATATAATCCGAGCCCTGTCAGAACCATGAAGAGAAAGCCTGATAAGGTCCCATTCTGCAGACCGATCAGGGCGAAGGCGACGATCCCGAAACCCACGATGCCCATGGCTAGCGAGGTGAGGAGGGCGCGGTGATTGTTCTGAATGATGACTACGAGTCCGCTTAAGAGCGTCACGGCGACGGCGACGATGGTTTCTGATTTCGCAAAGATATCTGGCTCGCCCTCGGTGCCTAACGCTGTCCACAATTCGACAGCGAAATCGTCTCGCAGGGTTCTCAGGATGGTGATGAGGAGGAAACCGACGATGATGCATCCCAAGCCGAGACCGTGCCGTTGGATCCAGGCGAGCCGATCAGAGCGCGTCATGGGTTCTCGTGGGGCCCGATGAATGACATCCGCTTCGGTAGGATGCGGGATCTGGGCTAACATGCCTACAAAGAGGAGGAGGGGAAGGAGAAAGATGAGGCCAGCAATGGCGGGCATCCAGGTCTCGGAGATGCCGGATTGGAGAAGCCAGGCGCCGACCGATTTCACAAAGCCCGAGGCAAAGATGAAACTGGCGCATAAGCCTGCGACGAAGGCTTCGGTCAGGCGGCGTCCTTCAAGGAAACCCGCGACGAGTCCGTAAACCATCCCTAACGGAAGCCCATTGAGAAAGAGGCAGACGATCTTAAAGGGCTGCGGGACGAGGCCGAAGGCGACCAGGGCCAGTTCTGCTAAGCCGATCAATCCTAACAAGACCACTGCACGACGTTCGGCGGTCATCTCGGAAATGACCTTGATGCCGATGAACTTCGAGAGCATGTAGCCGAAGACCTGGGCGGCGACGAGGCTCGCCTTGACTCCAGGTTCAAAGGGATCCGTGTCGTAGGTGGCCGCGGTGAAGGGTTTCCGAAACCCGTACATGCAGGCATAGGTCCCGAAGGAGGCAGCCATGCACCAGATGGTGAGAAAGAGTGGATTGGTGAGCCAACGTTTGAGAGTCATGGGAAGAGAATGGAAGAGGGGGTGACGGCTTGGCTTGATTTCATGGTGACAACTTTGAAGCGTTTGTCATGCCAGGGGCGATGGCGACTCGCGCCCAACGGCGATCTTGGGCGCAGGCAAAGGCGGCGTCCAGGGCCGTCAGCGGATGAGGTGAGGACACCAGCCGGTCCCACGGGTATTTGGCGGCGTGCTGCTCAAGGAAGGCGATGCCACGCTGCAAATGGGCTGGCGCGTAGTTATGGAGGCCAATCATGGTGAGGCACTTGCGGATGAACGTCTCGCCAGTGAGTTCCAGAGAGCTCTCGGGGTGCACGAGACCTGCGAGGGAGTAGAGCCCACCTGGGCGCAGAACGCGGACACCTTCGGCGATCACTGCGGGCGTGCCGGCCACTTCAATCACGGCATCGATCGACTGAGAAGGTATGCTAGCACTAGTCGCATAGGTGGCCGTTGCCCCAAAGATGCTGGCGAGCTCGCGTCGGGAGGGTTCGGGGTCGACGACGTGAGCCCGGCGCCCCGAAGCCTGTAGAAGGCAGGCTCCATAGATGCCTAACAAACCAGCACCTTGGATGAGAATCTCCTCATGGGTATCAGTGAGGACATCCAGCACATTCACCATCGTTGCCAGGGCGCAATTGGCCGGAGCGGCCATCGCATCAGTCACCACGTCGGGGAGCGGTATGATCTTCGTGCCGTCCTGAAGATGAAGATGACTAGCAAAGCACCCATTCAGGCCTAACCTTTCATCGGCTGCCGCGTGGCCATATTTGAAGAGCCTCTCGCATTTCTGCGGGAGGGTCCACTCGTTACAAGCGGCGCAGTGGCCGCAGGAATCGGCCAGTGTCCAGGTGACTCGTTTTCCTAACAACGCCGGATCTCGCTCAGCGCCTAACTGAACGACATGCCCCACGCCTTCATGTCCCAGCACGGCAGGAGAAGGGGTCGAGCGACGTCCGCAGTAGGTGTGCAGATCCGATCCGCAAATGGTGGCGAGAGTCACGGCGACGAGCGCGTCTCTCGGTCCCAGGGCCATCTCAACGGATCGAGTGTCTAGTCGGAAGGGGCGTCCGGCGCCTTCGAACACCATCCGAGAGATGGGCAGGATTGTCTTGCCTAGGTTGTCACTTTGCATGCGGCGATGAGCGGCTATCGTTTCAGGCATGTCTGATGTCGTCGATACCATAGTGCGGCTCTTTGAGGAGCGGGGCGCGGGTCCGTACGGAGAAGAAGTCGTCACTCAGTTGCAGCATGCCCTGCAGAGTGCGGCACTGGCGGAAGAGGCGCAGGCGGGGGCCTCGTTGATCGCCGCGGCGCTCTTGCATGACATTGGCCACATCATGGAGGAAGCAGATACTCCAAGCCGCGGAGACAGTCTTGATGATGCCCACGAGTATCGTGCCCATGGTTGGCTGAGAGAGCACTTTGGTCAGCGGGTGGCGGAGCCTGTTCGTTTGCATGTGCTCGCCAAGCGCTACCTCTGTTCGGTCGATGAGGGTTATGTGAGGAAATTGTCGCCCACGTCGCATCAGAGTTTCCTCGATCAGGGTGGGCCTATGAATGCGGAGGAGCGTGAGGCATTTGAGGCGGAGCCTGCCTATGAGGATGCCCTTACGCTGCGGCGCTGGGACGACCAAGCCAAAGATCCCAATGGTGAGCCACCTGCGCTCGCTCACTTCGTGCCCTATTTGCGAGAAGCGTTGATTTGATGGGCGTTAGGCGTTCGTGAAGACGACGCGTGGCACGCGTTTGGTGATGCTTGTGAGGATTTCCCACGGGATGGTGCCTGATTTCGAGGCGATCTCGGCGACGCTGATGGTCGCTGAGTGCTGTTGCCCGTAGACGACCACTTCGGTGCCAGGGGAAACGTCTGGATTGACCTGGCTGACATCGACCATGATCTGATCCATGGTCACTCGGCCTAACAACGGACAGCGATGACCATGAATGAGGACGCTGGTCTCTCGTCCGCTCAGCGCTCGCGGGTAGCCGTCTCCATAACCGATTCCCAACGTCGCGACCGTCGTCACAGTGGGCGTGATGAACGTGCGCCCGTAACTGATCCCGCGCCCGGGTGGAAGGGTGCGAACGAGTCGGACGCGCGTCTTGAGCGTCAGGACGGGTTTGAGAGCTGGCTGATCCGCCGCTACGGGAGCGATGCCGTAGAGCATCAGTCCGGGGCGGAGGAGTGTCTTGTAAGACGGCGTTTGAGGATACCCCATCACGCCAGCGCTATTGCGAATATGTACGATTGGGCGCTCGTGCTCTGGCCAACATGTCAGGGCCTCTTCTATCAAATGCTCAAAGGAGGTGAGTTGTTCAAGGGTGAAATCCGTGTCTTCGTCAGCCGATGGCAAATGACTCGCCAAACCGCGAACGCGCAGGTGAGCCATGGCCTGCGCGGCTCGGCAGAGATTGGGGAAGGCCGTTTCCAAGCAACCCAGGCGTCCCATGCCCGTATCCACCATGAGGTGGACTTGGGCCTGGCATTGTTGTGCAGCGGCGACCTGTGAAGCGGTTTCGAGCTCTGAGAGGGTGGAAATGGATAGGTGCCAGCCTTGCTGGAGGATCTCTGGAAGATCATGGGGCAAGGCGGCGCCCATGAGAAGAATGGGGGGACAGGCCGTTCCGAGCGTTCGGTGTAAGGTGCGTGCTTCTGATAGGGTGGCGACGCCCAAGGCATCGACTTCTGCTGTCAGGGCGGAGGCGATCGTCTCCAAACCGTGGCCATAGGCGTCCGCCTTGACCACGGCCATGATGCCAGCGTGGGGTTGGCGTGCCCGTACGACGTTCAAATTATGGTCGAGGGCACCCAGGTCAATCTCTGCCCAAGTGCGCTCACGGGCCTGCTCCGCTGGGTCCGTCATGGATCCTAACGCTTTGCGAAGCGAGGTTTCGGCACGGGAGCCTGAACCGCTCCTCGCCAGGCCTTGAGTTGGGTGTGAAGGGCCTGCGCCTTCTCGGGATGAGCCTTGGCGAGATTCGTCGATTCACCGATGTCCTCACGCAAATGATAGAGTTCGAGAGCGTTGTCCTCGAAATACTCATGCAATTTCCAATCGCCCACGCGGATCACCCCGACGGGGCGGGAGCGGAACAGGGGATCGCGTTGCTCATCGTGCACGCCACGGTACGATTGTAGGTAGGCGGGAAAGTGCCAGAACAGGGGGCGTTCCCCCAAGGTCTCGATTTCGCCTTTGAGAAGCGGGACGAGACTGATCCCATCCACGGTTTGGTCGGGCAGTGCTGCCTCGGCGAATGCGCACAGCGTGGGGAAGAGATCGACGCCGGTGATCGGTTCGGCGGTCTTTCCAGGGGCGATCACGCCAGGCCAATGCGCGAAGAAGGGGACGCGGATGCCGCCTTCGTAGTAGGTCCCCTTGTAGCCCTTCAAGGGAGCCATGTCGGTGGCGGGGCCGTAGCCGCCGTTGTCTGAATAGAAGAGAATCAGAGTTTTCTCACGGAGTTGAAGCTTCTGTAAGGTGGCTAGCAGTTTGCCGACGCCGTCATCGACGGCCTGGATCATGGTGGCCATGGCTGCGTGCTGGTGCAGGGAGCCTTTCGCTTTGGCCTCATACTTCGCGAGGAGTTCTTTCTTTGCGTGCAATGGTGTGTGGACGGCAAAGTGGGAGAGGTAAGCCAGCCAGGGACGCTTGCCGCTGGATTCGATGAAGGCGATCACCTCGTCGGTGAGTCGGTCAGTGAGGTATTCGTCAGGGTTGGCTTCCTCCAAACCGGGAGCCTTGGGATGGGGAGGGTAGTAGCCGCGGGGTGGGCTTCCCCGTTTGTCTCCCCCCACATTGACATCGAAACCGTAGGATTTGGGATCCTCACTGAGATGCCATTTCCCGAAGATGCCTGTGCGATACCCGGTTTCCTGGATTTGCTGAGCCCAGGTACGGATGTTAGGGTCAAGCACGTCCACCCCGGGGATGTGTTCAAGAAGGCGGTCTTTGGCTTTGCCGCGTGGGGTGGTGCCCACGTTGTAGACCTCGTGCCGGGGCGTGTATTGCCCTGAAAGAAGGCAGGCACGCGATGGGGCGCAATTGGCTGCGGCGGCGTAGGCATCGGTGAAGATCAAGCTCTCCGCTGCCAGGCGGTCGAGGTGTGGAGTCTCATAGAAATCTGATCCCATGAAGCCCGTGTCCTTCCATCCCAAGTCATCCAAGTAGATGAAGAGGATATTCGGTTTCTCAGCGCAGGCGGAGCCGATGAGCGCTGCGAGCAGCCAGAGAATAAGTGATCGAATCATGCGTAACGGTTTACCCTGAAGGCGAGGTGCCTGTCATCCCAACTCTACCTACTTAGAGGAGATCATCTCCCAGACCATCCCGAAGTAGGGGATCGAAAGGAGTGCAACGCTTAGGCCCACAAAGAGGCGGAGGGGCATCGCGGCGAAGGCGAGCGCAAAGCCGCACGCCACGGCACCCGTTGTCCAGCAGAGTGAGGACTGGAGGAAGTGCGGGTCCATGGCTGGTGGAGACTGGCGAGCCAAGAAGACCGTCAGGCCTACGAGAAGAAGAGCGACGGCAACGAGGATGGACACGAGAGCTTGAGGGAGCGATTTCCGGCTATGGGGGAGACGGTGATGAAAGAGGAAGGGACCGAAGGGAAGCACGGCAGAGAGCATGCCAAGAATGCCGGTCCCGGCGCTCAGATGCTTTGCACGGATCGCTTGGGCAAGCAGGAAGAGCAGCACCATGAAGAGGAGTCCGTGCAGCATGCCAACGATGGACACGGCCATGGGAAGCCCAGCGAAGTATTTCGCGGGCATGGCCGCACCGAAGAGAAGCAAGGTTGAGGTGCCTTCGGCGAGACCGAGCGACGGCAACCACGAGAGGAGAGACTTTTCAGATCCTGAAGCGTCGGACATGACGACCACTGGCATTGGAGTGTGCGGGTCTCAACCAGGGAGATGTTCTGGTTGCTGCGGAAATTGTAGTCGCCTGAAAGCTTATCCCTTCGCGGGAAGCGATTCCACTTGAGTTCCGAGCTGTCTTTCCGAAGTCTGGAGGCAATCGAATTCAAATCTAATCCTAGCCCACCCGCTACTATGTCTCAGGAAACTATTGATCCTCCCAATTCCCAAGGTGCTGACACCCAACAGCCTAAGTATCCTGGCATCCGCATCACCTGCAACGGAAACACGCTCGTGGCCAAGTATGTGGAGACCCGTATCACAGAAGGGGGGGTCTTCTATCCGATCACGCCATCGACGGAAGGGGGCGAGCTTTACCAACAATCGTTTGCCCAGGGGGAACTGGATGTTTGGGGCAATCAGAAAGTGGCGATCGAGACGGAGGGTGAGCACGCGGCCCAGGGCGGAGCGACGGCGTTGGCGGTCACGGGGCGTCGCGTGGTGAATTTCACGTCGGGGCAGGGGTTGGCCTACGCCATGGAGCAGTACTATCACGCCCCGGGGAAGAGTTCGACCATGGTGTTAGAAGTGGGCGCACGTGCCCTCACCAAACATGCCTTGAATGTGCACTGTGGGCACGATGACATCTATGCAGCGCTCGATACTGGATGGACGATTCTCTTTGCCAAGGATGCGCAGCAGGCAGCGGACCAGGCGGTCATCCTGCGCCGTGTGAATGAGTTGGCGTTGAATCCTGGCATGAATGTCCAGGATGGCATGTTGACGACGCACTCGGAGCGCGCCTGGCTCATGCCGGAGGCGGACTTCCTACGCGAGTTTCTTGGCGACGCGCGCGATGAGATCGATTGCCCGACGGAGACGCAGAAAGAACTCTTCGGACCCCGCAGGCGACGCGTGCCTGCGATGATGGATCTGAAGAACCCGCTCTTGTTAGGCCCAGTGCAGAACCAAGAGCATCACATGAATGGCGTGGTGGCGCGGCGGAACAATTGGAATGAGCCCATCCTGGATTTCCTGCAAGAGGCTTATGATAAATTCGCTGAACTGACAGGACGTCGCTATGGGTTCATTGATCAGTATAAGTGTGAGGATGCGGATACGGTCTTTGTCAGTCTCGGCTGTGCAGCGGAGAACATTGAGGAGGCCTGTGACTACCTGCGTGACCAACGCAATGCGAAGGTGGGCTCCATTCATGTCAATGTGATCCGGCCGTTCCCCGAGGCAGCCCTTGTCGAGGCGCTGCGCGGGAAGAAGCAGGTCATCATCATTGAGCGGACGGATGAGGGCATGGCAGGGGATAATCCGTTAGGGCGTGATATCCGCGTCGCCTTGACGAAAGCGGCGGAAGCACACAAGGGTGTCAACAACACGGTGGGGGCGATCGCTCCCGAGGACATGCCGCGTCTCTTTGGGGGTTCCTACGGGATTGGGTCTCGCGATTTCCGTCCTGAGCATACTTTGGGTGCGTATGAATTTGCCACGGGCGCCACGGCGCGCACGGATGGAAAGAAAGCTTCGGATGGTGTGAATTACTTTGTGTTAGGGGTGGATCATCCTTATGCTGTCATTTCCAAAGACACGCCTTCACTCCTGCCTGAAGGAGCCATCGCAGCGCGTTTCCATTCCATCGGTGGGTGGGGGATGATCACCACTGGAAAGAACCTTGGTGAAATTGTGGGGGAATTTGGGCAGATGCTCAAGGAGGAGAGCGGTCAAGAGAGTCTCTTCGTCAATGCGAATCCGAAGTACGGATCAGAGAAGAAAGGAGCGCCAACGAACTATTACTTGGTGGCAGCTCCAAGGCCCGTTCGCGTGAATTGCGAGCTGAACCACGTGGACATCGTCCTCTGCTGTGATCCGAAGGCTTTCACGCACACCAACCCTCTCGCGGGTTTGAAGCCGGGTGGGGCGCTCGTATGGGAGTCAAGCGAAGACCCTGAAATGGCGTGGAAACGGATTCCCAAGAAATACCGTGATTTCGTGAAGGAGAACAAGATTCGGGTCTTCATCCTTCCTGGCTTTGCAATCGCCAAAGCGGCGACGGAACGGCCCGACCTCCAATTGCGGATGCAGGGAAATTCCTTTCTTGGAGCCTTCTTCAAGGTGTCACCTTTCTTCAAGGTCTTCGGCATTGATGAATCTAAGTATGACGAAGTTGTTAGAGCGCAATATGTGAGGAAATTTGGTCGATTTGGTGACGCCGTGGTTGAGTCGAACATGAAAGTCATGCACGAGGGATTCAGCCGTGTGCAAGAGATCGCGTATGGTGAGATTGACGATGAGGATCGTTCGAGCATGCGATTGGATCCGCTCATGCCAGATGGTTCTCATGAGATCTTGCCAACGGCAGGTTGTGGCCTCCCGGGGTTGAGCCAGCTCAAGGCTCCTGGTGATCAGATTCCCAAGCACCCGGTGCAAACGTTAGCGAAGTTTGATGGGGAGTATCGCAATGGCTTGGGTTATCATCAGCCCGCTGGTGCGTTGGCTTCGGTCGGAGTGATGGCTGCGGGCACGGGAGCCACCGCTTCCAAGTACGTCGCTCGTCGCGAAACGCCTCTCTACATCCCGGAGAATTGCACGCAATGCATGGAGTGCATCACAGCTTGTCCGGACACCGCACTGCCGAATACAGCGCAGGAGGTATCGACCATTCTCACGACCATGGTTCGCAACTATGTGAAGGATGCGGACCAACGGAAGCTCATGATCAAGGCCTTGCCCGGCGTCGAAGAACGCGCGCGGGGGAAGATGAACGCGGCGATCGAAGCCAAGGAGAAGACGACATTTCAAGAGATCATTCGCGAAGAGGTTACGGGACTGAATGGCGGCATTGCGCAGGAGGCGAAGGACGAGCTCTTTGCCATTCTTGAGCACGTGCCCATTGCCTACAACAAGGTCCCGGCAATCTTCAAATCTGTGGAGAAGAAGAAGCCTGGTCACGGGGGTGTCTTCTCGATCTTTGTCAGTGATCTGTGCAAAGGTTGTGGGGAATGTGTGGAACAATGTGGGGATCACGGGGCGCTTGTCATGGTGCCCGATACGGAAGAGCTCAACCAGACCCTCACCAGTGCGCAAATCTTCTCGCGTCTCCTGCCCGATACGCCTCAGAAATATCTCGGACTCTATCAAGATGACGCCCCGGAAGATTCGCGTCCCGCAGCGTTGCGGAATCACCTCATGGTGCGGCGCAATTATGAAGCGCTCGTTTCCGGTGATGGGGCCTGTGCCGGCTGTGGCGAGAAGTCTATTCTTCGCGCCATTGCCTCGGTGACGGAGGCCTACATGCGCCCCATGTATCACAAGAAAGCGGATCGGCTCATGGCGCTTGCCAATCGGATCGAAGAGGAAGGTGCCGCGAAGCTTGCCGACCTCAAGGCGCGGGACGAAGAGGAGTATGCACTCTTCAAGCAGGCCGTGGCGCACATTCTCATGGGGCTCGGCGGAGAGACTGACGAAGACACCAAAGCGCGCATGGCAGCGAATGGCGAGATTTCTGACGAAGACATCCTCTCAGCCATCACCAGCGTCATGCGAGTGGATGCGTTTAATCACAAGCATCTGCAGGCGACTGATGGCCGTCTGGCCAATGGTATGAGCACCATGTTCATGGGCGCGTCGACGGGCTGCAATACGGTCTACGGCTCGACCCCGCCGTCCAATCCGCATCCGTATCCCTGGATGAATTCGCTCTTCCAGGATGGACCCACCATCTCGTGGTTGCTCGGTGAGAGTCACATGCTGCAGCACGCTCGCCGCTCGGTCGCGCCCGAGCGTTTGGCTAAGGCTCTGTTAGGCGACGAGAGCGCAGCGGACTCCGGCTCGGGGGTCATTGACGAGGGGGGCTATTGGGATCTCACTCATCTAACAGAGGTCGAGATGACGGACCAGGAGATCCGTGAGTTGCCCAAGGTCTGGATTGTGGGGGGTGATGGCGCTCTTGGGGACATTGGTTTTCAGAATCTCTCCAAGGTGATGCTGCAGAATCGCCCAAATGTGAAAGGAATCATGTTAGACACCCAAGTCTATTCGAATACGGGCGGGCAGAACTCAGATAGCTCGAACATGATGGGTGGCTATGACATGAACCAATTTGGCAAGGCGTCGCAGGGCAAGATGAATGAGAAGAAGAACGTGGCAGAAATTCTCACCAGTGGTCACGGCAGCCCCTATGTGGCGCAGGTGTCCATGGCGAACTCCGGCAAGCTCTATCAAAGTCTCCTTGAGGGCTTGGAATACCGCGGCACGGCCTTCTTCCAATCATACACCACTTGTCAGCCAGAACATGGCGTGGCTGATGACCAATCAGCCCACCAGGCCAAACTCGCGCGTGACTCACGCGGGATGCCCGAGTTTGTCTTCAACCCGCAAGGCGGTGAGTTCTCCGATGAGTGCTTCTCTCTCAAAGGGAATCCCAATCTCAATCGGGACTGGTATCAGGGCACTTACTCTGACAAGAGCAAATACAACTACACAGTGGCGCACTGGGCGACGACGGAAGCGCGTTTTCGTAAGCACCTCAAGGCGATCAAGGAAGAGGAAGCCGCCGAGTTCATTCATCTCGATGACATCCTCCCACTCATCACCCAGGACGATGTGGTCAAGCGGCGCGTGCTCGATCCCGAGCACCGTGCTTTCGTGCCCGACTTCGGTGTCTACATCAAGGCTGAAGTGGGTGGCAAGATGCGCTACTTGTTAGTCTCACGCCAGACAGTGTTGTTCTGCGTCGAGCGTCGCAAGTCTTGGCGCATGTTGCAGAGCAAGGCGGGTCAGGAGAACCTCGATTACAAGGCTCAGAAGTCGCTCCTCGCCAAGGTCGACAAGGGCGAGATCTCCTTGGAGGACTTGCGTTCGAAAGCGGGAGAGCTTTACGCCGCAGAGTTGGAGGCCGCGAAGGGCTAACAAGAAGGGTTTCTTACCACATCTGCTCCGCGTGTGGCCTTCTTCTTTTAATGGGCTTGCACGAGATCGCTGGCTTTTCGTAAAGTCCCAATCCTATGCGATTGGGACTTTGCGCTTTTATCTGGTCGTTGGGAATGGTCATTCCTAACGTGAGCATGGCTCAAGAAGTCACCGTGGGTGCCTTCACAGGAGCTGGAATCGATGATGGGATTGATCTGACCACCGATGATGGTGGCGAGTTCGTCTACGCCATCAACATCGGAGGCGGTGAGATCCAGGTGGGTGATCTCCTCTTCACTAGTGGTGAATCGACCCCAGGCGCAACGGTTGATGCAGAGAACCAAATTCTGGAGTGGGAAGGGGTGAATGACTTTGGTACGGATCCCGATGACATGGCCTTGGCGACCGTGCTCCATTCCATCCGGTGGACCAATGTCCCGGGTAGTGTCACCGTGCGCTTGGAGAATGTGGAAGCAGGCGTACCGCATCGGTTGCAACTCATCACGGCGGAAAAGTGCTGCGATCGGGGATGGAACGTCATGGTCGATGAGGAACTGATTGCCGAAGACTTCAGCGCTCGGGCTCTCACAGATGACGCGGACCTCACCAAAGGCGCCATCTTGACCTATGACTTCGTCCCTTTGTCCGATGAAGTCTTCATTGATCTCAACGGGGAGGCGACGGACTTCCCGGATCGCAATCCTATTCTGAGTGGGGTCACGTTAGAGAAATTGGGAGGCGTGGTCGATGATCCTAACCTGGTGACCTCTTCCCAACTGCGCTTTGGTCAAGTCGCCTCAACGCCTGCCTCTTCGCGGACGCTTACCTTGCGGAGTCTCGGAGCATCCCAGCCCGTCACGATCAGTGAGGTGCGCTGGTCAGGACCCGATGCAGAGCACTTCACGGCGTCGGCACCTCCTGCGACGATTCCTGTGGGAGAGACAGCCGAGTTGACCGTCACCTTCGATGCGATGAATGCGAGTGGCCTCTTTCAAGGGACGCTGGAAGTGGTGTCCGATGATCAGAGTCAGCCTGTTCTTGGGATTGATGTCACCGCGAGTGTCATCAATCGCAACGGACCGGCGGCGAACTTCACCTTGGATGAAGCCGCCGATGCCGAGGAGGTCCGCGATGTGTCTGGCAATGACCGTCACGGGGTGATCGTCCCAGGAGCAGGGAGTGTGACTCCCGGGGTGGCATCTTTGGCGACGGGTACTGCTGTTCGCTTCGCGGATGGTGGGCATGTCAGGGTCGCTGGGAATCAATTTGGAGAACCTTTTGATAGCTTTGGCGTGTCCCTCTGGATGCAGCCGGAGGCCTTGCCGGAAGGCCTGCAGACGGTGTTTGGAAAAGGGGACTCGGAGACGCCTACCTTTGCGTTGTTGACCTTTGGATCGTCTCTTTCGTGGTTTACCGGTGGCGAAGCACCAGAATTTGTTAGTGAGCCCTTGCTCACCACGGAAGAGAAGCAGCATGTGGCCGTGATCTACGACAACACCGTCGGGGCACGCACACTCACAGTGTTTCTCAACGGGGTGGCCGTCATCGAAGAGACCGATCCTATTGAGATCATTGATAGTCTCGATTTCAATGTCGTGTTGGGAGCCTACAATGGCGCGCTTCCCTTCCATGGCGTGATCGATGATGTGCAGATCTATGATCGCTTGATCACTGCAGAAGACGTGGTCTTTCTCAAAGATAATCCTGGCGTGGCCCTGGGCAGCGGTGGTGCTGTTGATAGTGACGGTGATGGCCTGTTAGACGCAGCGGAAGTAGAAGCGGGGACAGATCCTCTCGTGGCCGACACCGATGGCGATGGCCTGGAAGATGGAGCGGAAGTGAACACGCATGGAACGAATCCCCTTCTTGCGGACACCGACATGGACGGCTTTGGAGACGGCACGGAATTGCGCACGGGTAGTGATCCGATGGTGGCTAGTAGTGTGCCTGACAAAGCGCTCGAAGTGAGCACCTTCACGGGCGGTGATCCAGGGGAAGGGCTCGACATGGAAGGGGTATTTCAGTATGCCATCAACATCTTCGGTCCAGGAGGCTCCCGCGTAGGGGATGCGACCTTCAGTGACGACACGGTGGCTGGTTTCTCGGTAGAAGCCGTCAACAGCATCATCGATTGGCACGCGCCTAACTACGGTGATTCTGAGAATGACAATGCGCTTGAGCTCGTGCTGCAATCCATCCGTTGGGACACGGCACCCGTGATCATGGAATTAGAGAATCTGACCGTGGGGCAGAAATACATTCTCCAACTGCTCTTTGCTGAGAACTGTTGCGACCGCGGCTATGACATTGTCATCAATGGAGAACTCGAAGCCGATGAGTTTAGCCCGCAAGCCCTCCATGGGTCCTCGCCGACCATGGGCGTGGTGGCCAAGTACACCTTCACGGCGGAATCCGAGACCCTCAACGTCACCTTGGCCAATGACGATGCCAATTTCCCAGATACGAACCCCATCATCAATGGGCTTACCTTGGAGATTGTTTCGGATGGCCTTGGGGACAATGATACCTTGCCGGACCCTTGGGAGCAGCTCTACTTCGGTGATCTTAGTCAGGCGGACGATGGCGATCCTGACGGAGATACCCTCACCAATGTGCAAGAATTGGATGCGGGCACGGATCCGACCAACCCCGATTCCGATGGCGATGGGCTGACTGATGCACGTGAGGTGAATGAGACCAACACCAATCCCAATCTGGCCGACAGTGATGATGACGGGGCGAGTGATGGCACGGAAGTCGTGACCTTGGCGTCTGATCCTAACAATCCTGATAGTGATGGAGATGGCTCTCCAGATGGCTTCGAAGCCTCTTTCGGGGGTGATCCTAACAATGGAGCAGTCCTGCCAACACCTGCGGTGACGGCCACGGCGTTCAGCGGAGGAGACTCTGGTGAAGGGCTCGATTTGGACGGCCAGTTTGTCTACGCCATCAACATGTTTGGTGAGGGTGACCTTCAGATTCGCGACGCCTTATTCACGGATGATGCCGTCGAGGGATTCAGCTATGATCAACCAAACGCGATCATTGACTGGCACTTTCCTGAATACGGTGATAGCCAGAACGACGACAACCTGGAGATCGTGATGCAGTCGATTCGTTGGAATGCCGGCCCGGTCAACATGACGTTCGACGGCCTGACGGCCGGAGGCATCTACAAGCTGCAATTGCTCTTTGCTGAGAATTGCTGCGATCGTGGCTGGGATATTCACGTTCAGGGCGGCAAGCTTCTCGACGACTTCAACGCTCAGCAGACTCAGGGCGGTATCGCCGAGACCTCCATGGGAGCCGTCGTGACGGTCTCCGTGGTTTCCCCGGGCACGTCGCTGCAAATCCAATTCATCAATGATGCCCCCGCGTTTCCTGACAACAATCCCATTCTCAACGGCTTGACGCTCGAGGAAGTCGCCTCGCTGGATGGCGATGGCGACGGGCTCCGTGATGACTGGGAAGAAACGTATTTCGGCAACACGGACTCAGGTGCAGAGGATGACCCCGATGACGATGGCCTGACCAATGCGGAGGAATTTGACCGAAACACCGATCCTACCAATGCTGATGTTGATGGTGACGGTCTCAATGACGGTGACGAAGTGGCCGCTGGATCCGATCCTGGCAATGCCGATTCCGATGGCGATGGTCTCCGTGATGGGGACGAAGTGAGCACCTACCTCACCAGTCCCATCTTGGTCGATACTGATGGCGACAATGTGAATGATAGCGTCGAGATCTTTCTCGGATCAGATCCTTCACAGTCTGGCAGTCTGCCCAGTGCGTTGCCTACAGCCACCGCTTTCTCCGGTGGCGATCCAGGAGAAGGGCTCGATCTGGAAGGTGAGTTTCTCTACGCGATCAATCTGCTAGGTGCAGGCGGCATGCAGATCGGGGATGCGCCGTTCACGGACGATCTCATTGATGGATTCACCTTCGATCAGCCTAACGAAATCATTGATTGGCATGCCCCAGAGTATGGCGATAGTGACAGTGATAATGCTCTGGAAATGGTCATGCAGTCCATCCGTTGGAATGCGGGACCTGTAAACATGGCCTTCGCTGGACTCACGCCAGGGCACGCCTATCGCTTGCAACTGTTGGCGGCGGAAAGCTGTTGCGACCGCGGGTGGGACATTCTTTTAGATGGCTTCAAGGTCGTCGACGACTTCAATGCTTCCGTGACTCAAGGGGGCATCAACAACACGGCCATGGGAGCTGTGGTCACCGTGGTCTTCACGGCCTCTTCGGATACTCTGGCCATCCAGTTCCTCGATGATGCCCCTGCCTTTCCTGACAACAGTCCTATCCTCAACGGACTCACCTTGGAGAGCCTCGGGGAGGGCATGCCTGGCGGTGGCGGAGAAGGCGATGCCGACAACGACGGTGTTTCTGATAGCGATGAAGCCATCGCGGGAACGAATCCTAACGATGCGCAAGACTACCTACGGGTGACGGAACTGGCGAACGACGTCAATGGCGTCGAACTCGTGTGGCCAGCCATTGATGGCAAGAGCTATGATGTGGAATACTCCGTCGATTTGGAGAATTGGGAGGTCATCGGCTCTGGCCTCCAAGCGACGGACGGCCTTGGGAGCTACAGCGATCCCGACGTGGATCGCACCTCGATGGAAGGGGCCTACTACCGAATCGTCGTGCGGTAGAGGCGCTCATGAGTCTTTCGGAGTTGGGGCGAATGGCGCCCCAACTCCTGGACGAGTGGAAATGACTTGAATTGCCCAGCGGGTTCCCCACGTTCCCGCTCTTCATGAGCAACGACAAGCCAACCTTTCAGGGCCATTGTGCCGGACTCGACATCGGGGGATCCACCGTCAAAGCCATGCTCGTCGACACGCACGGCGAGCAGGTGGGCGATCTTGTCGAGGTGAAGAGCCATGTCGATGAGGGCTATCCCAAGACCTTTGGCCAGCTCCGCCTGGCGCTGGACACGCTGCTCAGCAATGCCTCGCTCACCATGGAGGCGATCACGGCGATCGGGCTGGATGTCCCGGCACCTTGTTCCAATGGGGTCATTTGGGGGAAAGCCAATCTCTCGCCCGACTGGGTCGGGACGGATATTCGCGAGGCGTTTTCCCAAGAGATCGAGCGCCCCATCTTCATGACCAATGATGGCAATGCGGCTGCCTATGGCGAATTTCTCATGCGACCCCAGCTGACCTCGGGGCTTCTCTTCGTGGCCCCGGGAACCGGCCTTGCGGGTGGTCTCGTGCTTCCTGGCGGTTATCTTTATGAGGGGGCCAATGGCCTTGCCATGGAGATCGGCGCGATCTCGGTGCCGTTTCGGGAAGGGAGTAGCTTGCCGCAAGATGCCAATGGGCGGGAAGGGTCTTTGGAAGCCTGGGTATCCCTGGTTGCCATTCGGCGACAATTGGAGGCGAAACTGCAGTCCAAGCGTCACGCATCGCATCCGCTGAATCAGCAGGACCTGACGATTAAGGAGAAGGCATTTAAATTGCGTGATTATGCGGAGGATGGCGATGGCTTGGCTCTCGAGATCTTTCGCAAACAGGCGCAGGTGTTAGGGTTTGCTCTCGGGGACCAATGCAGTGAGTTGGATCCAGGGCTCATTGTCCTGGGCGGTGGCCTGGCAGAAACAAAGTTCCGTGACTGGTATTTGCAGGAAGTGCGCCGGGGATTCCAGCGCCGGGCTTCGCCATTCTATCAACAGAGCCCCATTCCTCCTCACGAAACCACCACGCGGTTCGAATGGGCCATCGGCGGGGATGCTGCTGCGGCATTCGGCGTGGCGCGTAAGGCGCAGGTTGAATTGGCCTGATGCCCTGAGGCTCCGGGGTTTCTTGTTGCGCCTCTTGGAGGTCCGCTGAGAGTGCGGGATGATTCGCCTTATCGTCGTACTCTGGCTTCTCATCGTCGCGTTCATTGTGGGTGGGGGGCCGCTCTCCGCTCAAGAGACGCCACCGGAATCCGCGGAGGCGCGTACCACAAGCGATCCGGGGATTGAGATCAAGAAGCTGAGTCTAACGCTGATGCCATTGACGGCGGAAGAATTGGCGGTGGAAGCCGAAGGGTGGATGACGTTGGCGAAAGAGCGGGTGCAAGCTGTCTCCGAGCTGGCCTTGCAAGGCGGCTCCAGTGGGAGTGCTGAGATGGTGGCTTTGCAAGATTCGAAGACAGCGGTCTTGGAACGGTTTCGGGAAGTACTCGATGAGTGGGAACGGAAAGGCGGTGATGCTGATTCTTACCGAACGTACGCCAAAGCGGTATCTGGAGTGCAAGTGGACGTCACCGATGCGGGGGCAACGTGGTCAGCCTTTTCCGGGTGGCTGCGCTCTAAGGAGGGTGGAATCAAATGGGGGCTGCGTTTGCTCCAGTTTCTTGTGATTCTCGCCGTCTTCTGGGGAATTGCGAGGTTTGTTAGGGGGGCGGTTCGGCGAGCGGCGGCAGCCAACGATACGTTTTCTGAACTGTTCGAACAATTTCTCATCAAGATGTCGTTTCGGGCGGTCATGCTGCTGGGATTAATCGTGGCCTTGGGGACCTTGGACGTGAATGTGGGTGGTTTGTTAGCATTGATCGGTGGGGCTTCGTTCATCGTGGGCTTTGCCTTGCAGGACACGCTGGGCAATTTCGCGGCCGGAGTCATGCTGTTGATCTATCGCCCCTTTGATGTGGGCGACTCGGTGGAAGTAGGAGGTGTGAGTGGCAAGATCGATAATGTGAGTCTCGTCAGTACGACCATCCGCACCTTCGACAACAAGATCGTTCTCGTGCCTAACAAGACGGTGTGGGGAGAGGTCATCACCAATGCATCAGCCAGTGCCACGCGCCGGGTGGATCTGGTCTTCGGCATCAGCTATGAAGATGACGTGGAGAAGGCACAGGCCATCCTCGAGAAGATTGTGGATGAAGATGAGCGCGTGCTGAAGAGCCCGGCGCCCACCGTGAGACTCCACGAATTGGCGGATTCCAGTGTCAATTTCATCTGCCGACCGTGGACCAAGACTGCGGATTATTGGGGAGTCTATTGGGACACCACCGGGCGGGTGAAGGCGGAGTTCGAGAAAGCAGGAATCAGCATTCCGTTCCCGCAGCAAGAGCTGCATCTGCGCCGGGCGTGAGGTGGGGGGGGGGAAAGGCCAAGGAAACGTGATTGTCATCTTGGCGTCATGTTCTTGTCATTTGTCCGCTCTAGCGTGATACTCGTTCACCCACCGACTTCAAAACGAACCAACCAACAAAGACTCAAATGAAACGTACAGTATGCACACTCGTGGCCGCAGCCATGGCAACTTCTGCCTGGTTTGCTTATGCTCAAGAAGGTGGCGAACGCCAGCGCGGAGGCCGTGATCGTGGTGGCCGTGGCAATTTCATGGCACGGTTGCCTCTCTACAAGGCCCTGGACAAGGACGAGGATGGCACTCTCAGCGAGGAGGAAATCAAGAATGCCTCCGCCGCGCTCCTCACATTGGACAAAGATGGTGACGGCAAGCTCTCTTCCGAAGAGATGATGCCCGCCTTCGGAGGTCGCCGTGGCGGTGATCGTCCAGGTGTCGGTGGCGCTGGTCGTCAGCGTGGTGGTGGAGATGGCGAACGTCCTCGCCGTCCTGATTCCGCCAAGGAAGATGCCGAGTCCTAAGGGCTGCGCTGCGCATCATTATCCAACGAAACCATATCAAGCCTCTCTCCGATCCTCGGGGAGGGGCTTCTTTATGGCGTCTCGGATCAGCCGCCGCGGCGGATCTCTGACCCGCGAAACCGGATCGTGATGCGATAGACTTTCTTCTCGCGGCACTCAATGGCACCAGTTGTTAGGTTGACCTTCTTAGGCACCTCGATCCGATGCAGGTCCACCACAGCGTGGTAGCCGCGATCCGAGAAGATATCGATCAACATGGCCAGGGCGAGAGGATCGTCTAACAAAGTGTCTTCTCGGTTCACCATCGCTACCCCAGAAATGGCGTGCCGCACGACGATAGGCATGATCTTGCGGTCGATGAATTCGACGACGTCTTGGAAGAGGGCCGAATGATCAAATTCATAGTCATCAAGACGCCGGACGAGGTCTTGGCGGGCGTGCACGATGATTTCCCGGGCCAAGGGCAGATGGCGGAGGCGGTCGTAGGTTCTCGGATCGAGCTCTAGAGAACTCTGATAGTCCAGTTCTGCTTGAATGTTCTGTTCGACCTCCTCGACCGAGCCATTGGCATTGATAAAGTGATAGAAGAAGATCTCCTTGAGAGACTTCAAAGCTTCCCACGTCTGTTCTTTGAAGACCTTGTAACGCCGCTGGGCAGCACTGAGATCGAGGTCGGTAGCCCTGAGTTCAAGCTTCTCGCCCACACCAGTCGTCTCCACTTCCTCATTGTGAGCTTGAATCTCGCGCCCCCGCTTTAGCTGGCGTTCGATGCTGATCTTCTCATCCACGAAGAGCACCATGATATGAATGACAGGGTAACGGAAATAGCCATGGAGCGGCGTGTCGTAGAACTCTCTGCGAAGCTCCTGCATCTTCTCCACGAGGAGCTTGAGGCAATCGACTTGGACTTTGGTCCGGGGGAATCCATCGAGAACGGCTCCGTCGCGATACTCTTCTTCTAACAACTTCCGAAAGACGAGATGCACCACTTCACGATCACCCACCAAGCCACCAGACTCCTTCACGGCCTTCGCTTCCGGAGTGTTGAGCAGATCGCTGACGACAATGGACGGGCAGGTGAGGCCACGCGACTTTAAGATGAACTGGGTATGCGTGCCTTTGCCCGAGCCAGGAGCACCGCCCAGGAGAATGATCTCTCTCGCA
Source organism: Verrucomicrobiia bacterium (assembly GCA_030425385.1). Classification (GTDB taxonomy): domain Bacteria; phylum Verrucomicrobiota; class Verrucomicrobiia; order Verrucomicrobiales; family DEV007; genus JAACDM01. The sequence continues at coordinate 161,537 of JAUIAH010000004.1, forward strand.
AAGCGCAAATACTCGTGGCCAAGATCATTCTCCAGATCCTCCCAAACTGTTTTGAAGATCAATCGCGCGTCTTCAGAGATATGGGTGAGCCCGGATTTGAGAGAGCGCCCTGGCGAGGGATTGAGTTTCAGGTCCATGGGCATGATGCTAGGATGGGGCAAAGTTAGAAGTCGCGGTTGAGCATGTGGTCGGCAATTTCCGCGAGGCGTGATTTGCCGAGTTGAATGTCTTTCAAGGCTTGGAGTGCCTGAGAGGTCAGCTTGGCGGCTTCCTTTCGGGATCCCTCCAAACCCAGCAGGGCAGGGAAGGTTGATTTGTCTACGGCTTCATCTTTCCCAGCGCTTTTCCCGAGCTTCTCTGTGGTCTGAGTGACGTCGAGGATGTCATCAATGACCTGGAACGCGAGCCCTAACGCATGACCAAAGCGGCTGATGGCGTCCAGCTGCTTGGGCGTGGCATTGGCCGCCATGGCGCCGAAGCGCAGTGAGGTCGTCAGGAGGGCCGCCGTCTTGCGTTCGTGGATCTGCACGACTTGGCGCTTCGTGAGCGGTTTGCCTTCTCCTTCCATGTCCATGACTTGACCAGCAATGAGCGCGTGGCTTCCGGCGGTCTGGGCCAGTTCCTCTAGCAGAGCACGCGTGTCATAGCGGGCCGTGCCTTTGCTGCGAGCGACCATTTCAAAACTGAATGCCTGAAGGGCATCGCCCGCCAAGACGGCCACGGCTTCTCCGTAAACTTTGTGGCAGGTCGGCTGACCGCGTCGCATGTCGTCGTCATCCATGCTTGGTAGGTCATCGTGAATGAGGGAATAGGTATGGAGACATTCTACCGCACATCCGAGAGACAACGCTTGCTCCTCGTCCCCGCCGAGCGCTTCACAGGCGGCGAGAGTCAAGATCGGTCGGAGCCGTTTGCCCCCAGCAAAGACGCTGTAGCGCATGGCGCGGTGCAACGTCGTGGGGCGCGTGGCACCCGTGGGAAGAGCGGCCCGCAAGGCAGCGTCTACCCGTTTGGCCTGCCGTTTGAGATAGGGCTTGAGAGCACTCATGAGCGGGGAGAACTCAGCCTAACCATCAATCAGCAATTCCGCAATCTGCACCGCATTGAGGGCGGCACCTTTGCGAACTTGATCACCGACTACCCAGAAAGAGAGCGCGTTCTCCAAGGCGAGATCCTCGCGGATCCGACCGACCATGCAGTCATCGCCGTGGGCAACATCGAGCGGCGTCGGGTAAGCAGGCGCTTCCCGGTCATCCATCAGCTGGATGCCAGGGGCGGCATCGATCGCTGCGCGAGCGGCGTCGACATCAGGCTTCTCCGTGAACTGGGCGGTGACGGAAATGGCGTGGGAGCGCATGACGGGTACGCGCACACAGGTTGCTGAGGCAAGAATGTTAGGCGCTTCTAGAATCTTCCGGCTTTCATTCTGCATCTTCATCTCCTCCTTCGTGTAGCCATTCTCCAGGATCTGCTCCACTTGAGGAATCACATTGAAGGCAATCTGGCGAGGGTAGACGCTCACCTCTAACGGATCACCATTCGCATACGCCTTGATCTGTTGTTCGAGTTCGGCAATGCCCGGTGCGCCGCTGCCGGACACCGCTTGGTAGCTAGACGCGATGAGACGAACCGTTCCCCCGAACGCCAGATGCAGAGGGTGAAGCGCCATGAGGGTCACAATGGTGGTGCAGTTAGGATTGGCAATGATGCCGCGTGGCGTTTGGTGGGCCGCTTCTGGATTGATCTCCGGGACCACCAAGGGGACGTCCGCATTCATACGGAAGGCGGAGGAGTTGTCGATCACCACCGCCCCGGCGGCAGCAGCCTTGGGAGCCATTTCGTTGACAATGTCAGAGCCCACGCTGAAGAGCGCGATATCGACGCCTGCGAATGCGTCTCCACGCATCTCTTCCACTGTTAGGGTGCCTCCCTGAAAGGGGAGCGTTCGCCCCGCGGACCGGGCAGACGCCAGGGCCCTAACCTCGGAAAAGGGGACCTTGCGTTGATCCAAACAGAGGAGAATTTCTTCGCCTACGGCGCCGGTCGCGCCAACAACTGCAATCACTGGTTTCTTCATAATCTCTGAGCGATCTGACAGGAGATGTCGCTGACCTTCACGGGCATCGGCACAAATGAAAGCAGATTTGTCCTGTTTCTAAGAGGGGTCCGGCACTCTTGGCGACCGCATAAATATTGATTGCAATTCTGTTGATCGCCATAGGTTGCCGCTGAGCCGTCGAAACGGCGGCTCCTTCGAAACAAACACTAAACGTTACCCGAATCACATGAAAGCGCTTAAAGCAATCGCTCTTGCAGCTACCGCTATTGGTCTTCTCTCCCTGGCTGCTTGCAGCTCGGCTCCAGATCCCATTCCCGTTCCTGCTCCGGCACCGATCGGTGGTGGTGTCTACGTGCCTTCCAAGTAAGGCGAGACCGCTACGTAGTAGCAATGCAAAGGCGATGGCCGAGAGGCCTCGCCTTTTCTTATGCCCAGACGGCGCGGGCACGGGTGCCGCTCAAGGCGCGGGTTTGCTAACATTGCCATTGCCACGGAGATAGAATCGCCACGGGCGCGCGGTCGCCCGAGAGATCCCGATTCGGGGCCCGGCCGTCAGGGTGCCCGTAGACGGTTGCTTCGCCAGGCGGAAATGGGCATGGAGGGAGGAGCCATGCTGCGTTGCATCCATGGCTAATGCCATGCTGAGTTTCCCCGGTCCGGAGCACAGGTCCGTCAGACGATCGCGACCGCGCCGTTCACGCATCTTGGCAATCCCGTCGACCGGTTCGAGTGCTCGGAGCAGGACGAAGCCATTGCCATCTGGCCCTTTCACCAGGGCGTTGACGAGCCAATGGACGCCGTAATTGAGATAGATGTAAGCCGTACCCGCGGCATGTTCCCTGACAAACGCACGCGTGCTAGGACGGAAGGACGTGTGGCAAGCGTCGTCCCCATGCTCAAGGTAGGCTTCCGTCTCAACGATGACCCCTCCGACACCCTCGTGGTGGAAGGTCGATCCAATGAGTTCCCGTGCGCAGGTGATGGGATCCTGCTGGAAGAATGCCGCATCCACGGCGGCAGGCTCTAACGCTGCGTCGCGAAGAGGAGGAGCGCGGCGTCGGTCTCTTCAGGAGAGAGGTCTTCCGCTCCAAGCAACCCTTCAAGATGGATCAGTTCGTAGAGCTCAGAAACAGCCTCGTCGGAATAGCTGTCCAATTCCACAAGATCACTCTTCAAAGCCTCGCGAGACGAGAAGTTCAGGGCGACCACGAGGAGGAGGAGCAAGGCCGCCGCCGCTCCCATGATAGCACCTGGTCCAAAGGCAGCGAATGGGACGACCTTAGACGACGTCTCATCATGCTCCTGCTCTGGCAGGTGACGGATCAGCGTCTGCGTGAAATCCTCACGCAGTTGCGGGTTCCGCCATCCATCTAGGAGGGCATCGATGCGAGCTTCTTGTTGAGTAGTAAGGTCCGTATTCATCCGTCGAAAGGTACAACTGCACCTACGTAGAAAAGTTGCGTGGTTTATCGTATTTCACCAATAATTGCGCAAATGACAATGATAAATCGCGGATTCGCGTGACAAGCTTGTTTCCAACCTCACGCCTGGCGAATCAGACAGAGCAGCACCACGCCAGCGATTCCCAGCAGGGCTCCGATGAGTGAACGAGCCGACGGCACTTCGCGATCGATGACGAATGTCAGCACCATGAGGGCGATCGGCGACGTGGAGACCGTGGCTTGGACGAAGGCGCTATTCTGCACCAGCACCAATCCCCACTGGAAACAGCTCACGCCAAAGACCGGACCGAATGTGGCCGCTCCGAGCAGCCAGGGAAGGAATGTCCTCACGGAAACGCGAAGGACTGGCCGCTGTCCGCGCCAGCGCTGCCACCACAAAAGGGTCGCGATCAGCAAGACGAACCAGCCCGCCGCACATCGCTGAAAGGCCTGAGCGAAAGGCGTCACCGCCTCCGGCGCCGCATGACTTTCCGCCAAGCGGGAAAGGACCGCACCGACGCCCTGACCGAGGCCAGCGAGGACGGCGAGGCAGACGCCTGTCGGATAACTGCGGGGCAGCCTGCGTTGGGACGGCTCTTGGCCCGTGATGGCTAAGCTTACCCCTAACAAGACCACCAGCATGGCGCCAAACTCGGCGACACTGATCGTCGTCTTGAGAATCAGCCATTCCCCACTCGCCGCAAATAAGGGGGCGAGGCAGAGGGCGATCAACAAGGTCAAGCGGGCACCCAAGCGAGCAAAGGCAAGAAAGAGGCCGATGTCTCCCACGCCAAAGCCCACAGCCCCGCTCAGGAGGAACCAGGGCAGGGCGGCATTGTGAATCTGCAAACCTCCCGCCACGCCCCAGGCCAGGATTCCTAGCAAACTGGTCGCTAGCGAAAGCCGCCAGAGATTCGCCCACATGGGGTCCATCATCGTGGTTGTGCGTTGCCCACACAGAGCCGATGTCGCAAAGAGCCAGGTAGCGAGAATCGGAGGGAGCCAGATCACAGACGCGCATCATCATGGCCGACAGGTAGACGACGCAATCCTTTCCTTTCCGAAACGGCGCCTCACGCCTCTGGCGAAGCTGTCTTGGGTTGTCGGAAGAGACTCTCAAGTTAAGCTCTGCTAGATCCCTTCCCTATCCATGACTCCTTTCCCCTCCCAAGGCCGTTTCCCAGAGACGCGTTGGACGCTCGTTCTCTCCGCGCGGGATGAGTCTAGCCGGGCAGGGCAAGCGGCGTTGGCCGAACTGTGTGAGCTTTACTGGCAGCCACTCTACTTCTTTGTGAGGCGGCGGGGGTATGGGCCGGAGGAGGCGGAGGATCTCACGCAGGATTACTTTCGTCATTTGCTAGAGAAAGGGAATTTGTCGGAGCCCGATGGGTCACGAGGGCGTTTGCGGTCCTTTCTTCTGGTGGGGTTGAAGCACTTTCTTGCCGATCAGTGGGATAAACGCCGGGCCTTGAAGCGTGGCGGCGGCGTGCCGACCTTGTCACTCGATCACGAGGCGGCCGAGAGACGTTATGGGACGGAGCCGGCGGACGACTTGTCGCCAGATGTGCTCTATGAGAAGCAGTGGGCATCGACGGTCCTGGAGTCCATTCTGGAGCGCCTGCGAATGGAACAAGAAGCCGCGGGGAACGCACGGCTATTTGAGATTCTGCAGCCCTACCTGGGGTGGAATGCGAGTGAATCAAGCTATGCGGAGGCGGCGGCGCAGTTGGCCATTAGTGAGAATGCCGCTCGTTTGAGAGTCATGCGCCTGCGACGGCGCTATGGCGAACTGCTGCGAGAGTGCATCGCCGACACCGTCGCGTCGGAAGAAGAGTTGGTGAGTGAGATGGACTATCTATTTCGCATCGTTCGACGCTAACAAGCCTTCCACCGAGAGATCGAAGACGAGATCGGAACTCTTCCCATTGCATTGGTGCACTTGAGCCGTCAGGACATTCGTGGGCTTCAACAGGGAGGGATCGATCTCCAGACAGTAATAGAGCCGTTCCTCTATCCCACCCACTTCGCGCACAGCGAACGTGGTGGCGTCCGTTTCGTGAGCTGCCGGGAGATGGTGTCGCGCGATTTCCTGGCCATTTAGAGAGATCACGAGACCATCATCGCGCCGGACGCGAAGGCGCGCGGTGGAGAGCGCCTCACCATCATAGGTGAACCGTGTGTGGAAATAGGCGGCAGCGTGTTTGGCGTCGGCGTCCTCACCAAAGGAGATGGTCTCCGCAATATCACTTTCACCATAACCCAAAGGAGCCTTGCCCTGTTGCCAGGTTGTGGGCTCGAAGGTGTCGTCCTGCCAGTCGCTGGGAGGCGCCGTGCCGTCACTATGATAGTGCCATTGCGACCCGCGAGGGAGCAGGGTAACGGTGGCTTCGCGTGGCCATGGGTGTAGCCCTTGCAGCTGACGCACCATCTCCATGGCGGCTTCGCGACTGGGAGCATTCTCCAGGCACCAGTTCGTGATGGCATGACTGTCCCCGAAAACCTGGTGGGCGAGGGGAAGGAGTTTGGGAGCCTCGGCAGTGCCTGCTTCGACTTGCCCATCGTTGACTAACATCTCGGCATAGCGATGCCAGCTCTCAAGGGTCTCGCGTGCATGCGGTCCCAAGACGCGTGCCCGATCATCCCAAGCTTCTTTGGCCGTGGCAATGGCTTTCGTTTGGTTGCCGATTTCCCAATAGGCACCCGCAAGATCATGGCGCTTGTTCATGGTATCATAGCTGTCGCGCCCCATGAGTTGCTCATGCTTTTCCATGGAAGCGACGAGGATGGGAAAGGCCTTCTCAAATAGCCCTTGATTGGCGTAGCAAGCCCCGATGTTGTGTTGCACGGTCGCGTAGTAGGGAGTGCTCGTTCGGCCTAACGCAATGATCAATGCCTCACAACGCAGATAATGAGGCAGCGCCTTCGCAGGACGTCCTGAGTTCATGTAATTGCTGGCAATGCCGTCGTGCGTGAGGATCGCCTGCCGCTGATCTCCTTTGCCCACACCTTCGAGGTAGGCGAGGTAATCACGGTTGATCTTCTCGGCTTCGTCGTAGCGTCTGAGAAATGTGAGGGTGCGGGCGAGGAAGATCGTGGCGAGATGGGACGTATTGGCTTCCAAGCCTAAGTCGCGCTGCACGCTGGGAACCAAAGTCTCGAACACCGCAAGCGCTTTCTGATAGTCCCGTAGTTTGAAATACGCGTAGCCGCGTTGATACTCGAAGTAGTAACCCTCCTCTTTGTGCTGCAGCCCTAACGTCTCGATGAGAGGTTTTCCCAAGTCACAGACGGAGAGGACCTGGGGAAATTGTCCCGTGGTGGAATAGACGCGGAGGATCGTGAGGAGCAGTTCAAGCTTGATCTCGGGTTCGTCCTCGAAACGGCCTTCTAGTTTGGTCTGTGCCCGCTCCATCACCTCTCCAAGCTTCGTGTCCAAATTGTGTCCGTCGAAGAAAGGATCGCCAACACGCAAGACGTCTTCTTGAAGAAATGATAGGGTAGCCTCTGCTCGCGCCGCCTGGCGCTGAGCGCGGAGGGCCAGGACGCTGCTAATCACCGTCCCCGCAGCGAGCAGAAGAACGATACTTGTCGCGAAGGCGAGCGCTCCCCGATGGCGCCGGGCGAATTTGCCGACCAGATAACGCGTGGTCGGTGCGGCGGCGGTCACAGGTTCGTCGCGAAGAAAGCGCTCGATGTCAGCGACGAAGGCTCCGGCGCTATCATAGCGCTTGGTGGGATCCTTCTCTAGCGCTTTCATCACGATCCAGTCCAGATCTCCTTTGAGAGAGGCGCTTCCTGTTCGTTTGCTAGGGCGCGGTGGATCCTCCTCACAAAGGATGGCTTCCAGCTCGGATAAGCTCGCTTTGGAGAGCCGCTCCTTGTCAAAAGGGAGCTTGCCGGTGAGCATCTCGTAGAGAATGACGCCCAGCCCATAGATGTCCGTGCGCGTGTCGAGATCGCTGCCGCTCACATCGAGCTGCTCCGGGCTCATGTAGGCGGGTGTTCCTAACACTTGAGCGTAGCTCGTGAGGAGGGTCTTCTCCGTCAGTTGGCCATCGCCACTCACGGCCTTGGCGATGCCGAAGTCGATGATGCGAGGCTGAGGCGCGCCGTCCGTGTCCACGATCAGGATGTTGGAAGGCTTGAGATCACGGTGAATGACGCCTTTCTGATGGGCGTGTTCCATGGCTCGTCCAATCGCGGTGAAGAGGTGAAGCTTCTGATCGAGATCGAGGGCGTGCTCTCGGAGAAAGGTATCCAAAGCTTCCCCTTCCACGCACTCCATGACGAAGTAGGGGCGTCCCTCCGCCGTCTCTCCGCCGTCTAACACCTTGGCGATGCCGGGATGATCCATGAGAGCAAGGGCCTGGCGTTCGGCCTCAAACCGTGCCACCACCTGCTTGGTGTCCATCCCTGCCTTGATGACTTTCAAGGCGACGGTCCGCTTTACGGGATTCTCTTGCCGAGCTTCATAGACGATTCCCATCCCGCCCTCGCCGAGCGGTCGGATCAATTCGTAAGGGCCAATGCTTTCCATTCAGAACCAGCCTAGCCGTGAATGCGTGGGTAGAGGCAAGAAATTGCCTCAAGAGTTGAGGCGCTATTCGCCGATGAGATTGATGCACCAAGGGAGTGGAACGATGTAATCTGGCTTCGGATTGAGGTGGCGATAGTAGAAGCTACTACGATCCTTCGGAAAAATCGTCGTTTCAAAGTCCCGAGGCGCGAGAAATTCATCATCAGCATAGAGCCATCGAGGGGTTTTGAGATCCTGCGGCACAAAGAGGAAAGCACAGCGGAAAGAAGCTTGATAGGCTGCCGTGTCACTATCACCCAGCCAGAAGCAGACGGTATCGGAAGTCGCCGGGTCGTCGCTCCCATAGAAAGTGGTGTGATTCATATTCCGCTCGGCAGGTCCTTGAGAGATCGGGAATGGACTGGCCTGCAGGGACCACCCGTGACGCAACGGCATGGCGAAAGCATTCTTTCGGACGATACCGAGAGCCAAGAACGTCACTGTCGTTTCCTGAGGAGCGACGAAGAGTCCTTGATCGGGCGGAATGACGGTCTTTCCGCGATTGGAGATCGTGGAATCGCCGTCAAGAGCCCAGTATGCGTTATGGTTTCCTGCATTGTTGTCATACAACCAATAGCTGTCCCAATCCGCTGCGTATACATGAATGCGGTCTGCGGGGTGCCCCACGACAAAGGTGTGGGCTTGCGGTGTGAAGGCGCCCGACATGGGCGGAAAGAGGTCGTCTAACGTCTGATGCTCCCGAAGCACAAAGGGGGCTCCAGCGAGCGTGGAAGGGACTTCGGATGCGGTGATCCGCGTGTTGTAGGGAGGGCCTGAATACAGGTCGGTGTCAGTGGCGATCGTGATCAAATGATCCTTGACCGCTGCGATGTCGAACCGGTGCCCAGCAAGATCTCCGTCAATGATCTCGATATAGTAAGATCTCAATAGGGTGGAGAGTTCCGCTTCCAAGGGCACCCCGCCGGTAGCCGTGAGGACGTTGAGCTGATGCGTTCCTACCACAGCATCAATCGTTCCCGAGAGGACCTCTGGCTTGTTGAATGGGTTGGCATAAGACTCCGTATGGCCCAATTCAATCTCCGTTTCTGTCCAGCCCCACACGGGCGTGTAGCTGGTTTGACTATTGAGTTGAACGGAAAGACGGATGAAACCGGACGAAAGGGAGAGGGGAGCAAAGTTCTCTAGATTGGTGACACGCACTTCTTCGATTGCATTGCCCAAATCAGTGACGGTGACGCCCGATCCCGATCCATCTCCTGGGATGGTGAGGATGGACGACCAGGTGTCGGAATCCAAGATTGGAAGATCAGCCCGGGCATCCACGATGTAAGTGACGTCTCCGAGGCCTCCTTTCGGTCGATAAAACTTCGCCGTAATCTGAGTGCCATCGGTCTCGACGAAGAATCCACCAGGTCCAGGGAGTCCCGTGCCAGGGTGGAGACAGAGGGCATACTCAAGCAAATTATCATAAAGATCGTTGTCAGGATTGTCCTTGGGATCGGATTCGCTACCAAGGGACAAAGTGTAGAGATTCTTCCAAATCCCGTAGCCATCCTGCTTGCCGGGATCACGGAAATCGACATCGCGCAGCATCGGCGTCGCATTGTCGCCATTCGGGAGGAGGTCTCCATCTAGATCGCCCAGGGTTGCGGGATTGGGATCAAAGATCCGGTCATTCACATCCCAAAGGATCAATTCGGTATCGAACTCGTCATCAAGACCATCGCCGTCATCATCAATCATCGAGATGGTATGCACATTCCACCCATTCTCGTTGATATCTGGATCCCCATCGTTGTCTGAATCGGCATCATAAACGTCCGTTTGGCCATCTTGATCGCTGTCCACCGGGTTGAGTCCGCCCAGGTAAGCAGAGTCGAGCCCATTGTTCACCGGGCCAGCATCGCCGTTTGGCTCCACGTAGGCTGCAGTGGATTGAGCCTCCACATTGTCAGGAATCCCATCGTTATCGGAATCAATATCCAAATGATCCGGATAGCCATCGCCGTCAAAGTCGGCGGTCACCTCGCAGGTGAGATGGGTGATTTCGGCGGCCAGCGTGGAGGGAATGCCCCCAAAGTTGGCAACATTGTAGAAACGGCGAGGAATCGTCTGAGATCCCTCAGGATCAGTTAGGTTCTCATCAATGGCGCCGGTGTAGATTCCACCCGTAGAGGCAAGGGCGGCGGCGGCGGCATTGGCCTCTGCATCGCTGGGCGCCCATCCTGTATTGAAGCGAACAGAGGTGACGGTCATATTGAAGTCTTTCTTCAGATCGTTCATAAATTTGAACGGATCGCCCGGTGTGTTCGGATCAACGAGATTGCTATCTCCAAAGAGCGCCTTGGCGGCATCGGTCATAAAGAGGAGGTGGGTTTCTGCGCCCGGGGTATGCGAAAGCGTCGAGGTCGCCCCGCTCACACCCGTGCCGCTTCCACTGAGAGCATTACGTAGCAACTGAGCCGTGCGGTGAAGCTCATCTTGACCAATGCCACGCCTTTCAAAAGTCTTGGCCGCAATCGGATCCGTCGTGAAATCACTCTCAAGATAGAGGTAGGCATTGGTCGCGTCCCAGTCCGACCAATAGTGGGCCACGGCCATCTTGACGGAGCCGAATGATCCGAGTTCATCAATGACATCGCGGGTGAAGGCTGAGAAACTGTCCCATTCGGAGGCGCTGATGCTTCCTGAATTGTCCAATAAGAGAATAACTTCGACATCGGCTCCACAACTGCCCGTGGCGAAAGCTTCGTCCACATCAAGGATGCCATCGTCGTCATCGTCAATGTCGTCAATATCAGGGGCACCATCGCGGTCCGTGTCTTTCGCGTCGTCGTCGGTGATCGAGACGATCCCCGCATCATCGGCGAGAATGGCTCCTCCTGTCGGATTGCTCGCGACCACAAAGAAACTTTCCTGACCTTCTGGGAGATCATCTTCAATCAGCGAAATACTCACACTGACCGATGTAGAGCCTGCCGGAATCGTCACCGTGCCTGAGGTGGCGACATAGTCGAAGCCGTCCTGAGCCGTATTATTGAAGGCTTCATAGTCTACACTCACGGGAGTGGCATGGGTGGTTGTGAGACTGATGTCTACGATTGCTGTGCTGTCTCCCTCGGAGACAATAGCATCCGCCACATTCACTCGCAACGGCCCCGTGGGGGGAGCTGCCAAGGCGCAGCGAGCCCCGTCGCTTGTCCAACCAGAAGGCGCTTTGGAAAAGAATTCCACATCGGGCTCAGTGGCCCCTGTCAATAGGTGGACATTGGCAATGCGATAGATGATTCCATTCTCCTCTCGCAATGCATAGAATGAGCCTAGACCATCGCAATAGCTCGCCCCGAAGTAGCCAGAACCCCGGATGCCTTTGAGTTTCGCTAGTTTCGTGACCAGACCCGTGGACGGATCAATTCGGAAAAGTTCTTCGGTGCGATCAATGGTATAGAGTTTTCCGTCGATGGCATGAAAGGCCCAGTCACCCCACGAATCACTGTCTGATAGAGTGAGATCGGGCAAGACGGCGAGGTAATTGGGTGATCGTGGATTCAAATCCACACGGATCACCTGGGTGTCGAATGCTTTGCCCAGGTGGAGCACCCCATTAGCATCCACATCGCCTATATGATAGCCATCGGCATTGAGACCTGGGATGACAAATTCATCCACAGAATAGTCAGGGTTGATTCGCACGACGGTGTTCCAAGGGGAGACCTGCTTGAATCCCCATAAGTAGTGATCCGCGCGATTGTATCCAATGCCATTGATTCTATAAGCAGCGATATTGGCCTGGAGCAAGTTGGTGTTCGCATTCTCGAAATCCACTCCATAAAGATCTGCGGATGCATTCTGAATCAAATAGGGCGTTTCATCGCATTCATTGTCGAGAATGGTCACGATTGCTTGGGCCTTGGTAAAGCTGCCTTGGCTTGAATTGGAGAAGTCGACGACGAAATCCTCGTTTCGCTCGAAATTGCCGTCATCCAATATAGTGATAGGGATGGTGAGCGAGGTGTCGCCTGCCGGGATGGTGAGCGTGCCAGTAGCGCTTGTGTAATCTTGAGACGCCACGGCGGTCCCATCGCTTGTGGCATAGTCCACGGTGATGTCGGAGGCGCTCGCATTCGATAAGAGAAGAACAACGTCGGCGGTTCCGGATCCCTCATTTGCCGCCAAATCAGCCACGCTGAGTTCCAAGGTGTCATTCTCCGTGATGGTCACGTCAGCGCTTGCCGTGCCCAGGCTTGCATTCGTGGGATTGCTCAAGTTGACCGAGAAGACTTCGTCGCCCTCTAACAACGCGTCGTCGAGCAAACTGATCGTGACAGATTCTGAGGTGGAGCCCGCTGGGAATGTCACCGTTCCTGAGAGAGCGGTATAGTCGGACCCGGCCATGGCGGTGCCATCATTTGTGGTGAAATCAACATGTACGTCGCTTGCTGCCGGATTGCTGAGATTGACCATTACATCCACACTGCCTGCTCCCTCATTCGCTGAAGAATCAGCGATTGCGAGCAAGGCATTGTCGTTATCAGATATAGTGATTGTCGCGTTGCCATCAGAGATGGTCGCCCCGGTTGGATTATTGAGAACGATCGTGAAGCTTTCGGGGCCTTCCGAAAGATTATCTTCTAGCAACGGCACCGTGATCGTCCCTGTGGTGGCCCCCGATGGAATGGTGAGGGTCCCGTTGGTCAACGTGTAGTCGGAACCTGCAAGGGCCGTGCCATTGGAAGTGGTGTAGTCGACGGATACCGGGGAGGTGCTCGCAGCAGAAAGATTCACCGCGATCGTCGCGTGAGGCGCGCTTTCACTAACGCTTTGATCGGAGACTGCCAGCGTCTTAATGGAGGCATTGATGGTCACAGCATGGTCCTCGACTTCGCCATACCCAGAGTAGTTTGTTGGTCCTGGATTGTTTGTCGAGGTGAGGCGGATACGCATATGAACGGATCCTGCCGCGGCTATGGTAGGCACATTGACGGGATAAGAGGCATTCCCTCCGACACCATCGGCAATCATCACGTTGGCGATCACATGGTCTGAAACGCCTCCATTGGTTTCGCCCAGAATCCCATCACCGTCCCAGTCAATCCAAGCATTGAGATAGGCTGGGGCTCCAGAGGAATTGACTCGATTGATCACGATGGATCCGCTGCTTCCTTCGGTGAGGCTAGCACTGATGAGGCCATCCTCGTCATCGGTTCCTGATAGATCATCCCCTGTCGCGCTGGCATTGACCACGGGAGAAGAATCGATATCGCCAATGGCGGAGCCCAGATGAAGGTTGCCAGACACCGAGGATGAGGCATCGGGAAAGAGTTGGGAATCTCCATAATCTGAAGCATCGGTGCATAACGTGCTTCCGCCCTCCCATAGAGGCAATTTCACGGCGATATTGCCGATGTAGTCCTTCACCATGATGGAACCCTCGTTGGCTCCCCCGTGTGCCTGGAAAGTCGCATGCGGGGCCAGGATACTCCCGTAGAGGGGACGATGAAGATTCACTGAAGTAGCTTCTGGAAAGTGCCAGAGAATCTTTGGGCGCAATCCAACATCACGCAACAAATTGATATTCTCGCCTGACCAATCGTAGTTGATAGCCGATCCAGAAAGATTGATGATGATTGCGGAGGGATTCGTTCCATTGAGGTCAAGGTCAATCGTCTGAACGTTTCCATTGTGTAATAGGCTATTGCCGTCCAATTGGAAGACTGCTGGTGCGCCATCCGCAACGCCGCTGCCAACAGTAAGATAGGTGACGGCAGGTGATGTTGGGATAGTGACCGTTGAGTTGGCTGGCATCGAGGCATATATTGCCGATTCGTTTAGAATGCCGTCAAAGACGGATGAGAAGTCAAAGGCTGGTGACGTTACGAGCGCGCCCCCTCCAGAGAAGTTGACGGTTCGGCCATTCAAGGCTCCGGAACTTGGTGCCCAAAGGCTGCCATTCACAACATTGATGGAACCTCCTCCTGCTTCGACTCCATTCTCAACAGCCATTGTAATCGTGCCAGCACCAGTTACGGCATGTCCTGTCGAGAAGGAATCCGAACCGATGATATTGTGGACGACAGAGCGTCCTCGTATATCGGATGGAGTAGACAGATCATTGGATATGATGGCGTTATAGATCGAAAGCTGGGAGGAACACGTCGTGGTGATCGTGACAAGATAGTCTTCGACTTCCCCAGAGCCATCGGCACCATCGGGACCTGGAGACGAAGTCGATGTCAAACGGACGCGGATTGGGATGGTTCCTTTTGCCGTCGCCGGTACGGTGAAAGGGAAGGTGAAGGGTCGATTCTGAACTGCGGACGAAGAGACTGAGATTTCCGTTGCGGTGAGATGCTCATTGCTATCGTTGAGATCGCCATCTTCGTTCCAATCAGCCCACGCATTCAGATAGACGGTGGCACCCGTATCATTGGTCACCATCGCCGTCGCGGATGCACTCTGTCCAGGAGTGAAGTCGCTGAAGGTGATGCCATCTTCATCGTCAGTGCCCCTCAGATCATCGCCGATGGCGGCGCCATCAGGTGTGGCTCCCAGTTCGGCGTCGATCTGCGCCCCAATACGGAGGTTGCTTGTCACATTACTGGAAGCTGAAGGGAGAGCGCTATAGTCGCCGTAGTCGGCCACGGGGAGTAGTTGAGGGCCTCCCGCCAAACAAATGTTCTGAGCAATCTCATCGAGTTGCGCAACGGTGAGATCAAAGACCGGGCTAGTGGTCATGAAGCGGGGCGTGCTCGCACTTCCGTCAGGATCTGCAGGATTGGGTTCCACGGCGCCCACGTAAGTTCCGCCAGCTGAAGCAATCGCGGCGGCGACGGGGGGACCTGCTGGATTGGTGGGAACGATCACACTGACAAATTTCGCGCCCCGGTTGTTCTTGAAGTCGGTGTAGTTCGCAAAGGCTCCCGCAGTGCCGACTCCAGGCGAGGCTGAATTGACGAGCCAACTTGAATTGTGTCCTCGAGTCGCATCGGTGAAGAGAAAGAGGATCAGCGGGCGACCCGATTGACGGGTTAAGGTCTTTTCCGGACTAAGGATTTGCGAGTCTGATAGGCCGTCGAGAGCTTTGCCAATGAGACCCACCGCTCCGTGGGCGTCATCTCCTGTATGGAGTGTGTTGGGGACCGACGTGGATCCGCGTCTCCAGGTGATCGATGCCTTCGCGACGTCCCTGTCCTCAGTAAAGTCTCCCTCGATCCAGACTTGGGGAATGGGAGGAAAGTTTGATGTTCCTGCATACTCGGTAATGGCGATACGGCTTGCGGGGCTCTCTGCTTTGACGCGATCAATGATGCCGTGGATACTCGTCACCATATTGGACCATTCTGTGCCACTGATGGAGCCGCTTTGATCGAGCAGAAAGATGATATCGGCAGCGCAATCAGAAATAGAGATGTTTGCCTGTGCGGTGGCGATGGTGGCGCCAATAGGATTGCTTACCTGAACTTGAAAGAATTCAAGTGGTTCGATGATGGAATCACTCAGAATGGGAATGGCAATCGTCGCCGAGGTGCTCCCTGCAGGAATGGTGACGGTTCCTGCGGTGTGGGTATAGTCGGATCCTGCTAGGGCACTGTCATTGAAGGTCGCATAGTCTACGCTCACGGGCGCTGAACTGAATGCTGAAAGGGAAACAGTGACATTGGCGAAACCATCGAGTTCACCCGCTGCATGTTCCTGGACGGAGACCGTGACTGGAACACCGAAAGGTTCGGGAAAGACTGGGCCCGCAAGGTCTCCAGGGGAGGTTGGAAGCCCAGTGTTCACATGGGAGGAAACGGCACTCGTAGTGAGATCCACCGTGTATAGCGGCGAATCCGCCACGACGGATTGAATGCCATATAAACGACCATCACCACCAATCTGCACTCCGTTCACTGGTGCACCACTGGTGATATTCTGGCGAGGTCCGCCTCCCAGAATATCATAACGGAAGACGGTGCCACTGATCGCATCAGCTCCATAGAGAATGCCATTGGTGCTGATTCCAAAGTCGCCCCAGGCCACAGGAGAGGCATCTCCGTTGATATCCGCGACTTTGATAACATCAGTGACGGCAGTGAAATCGACATTAAAAGTCACACGATAGAGATCATCGGTAGAATCGGTGCCCACATACATGGCGCCGTCATACCAGGCAGCAGCATCCGCTAGTCCAGCCGTGATCGGAGAGGTCCAACCACTGTCGGATAGATCACCGATGACGCCGATCTCGGTATTGGTGGAGAGATCAAATTGATAGAGCTCGTAGCTAACATCATCAATATACCAGAGATGGTCGTTCGCTTCGTCAAACGCCAATCCGTTCATGCGTCCTGTCGCCGTTGTATTGGCAAGGACGGTGGGATCGCCGGTGTCGAGGTTGATGGTGTAGAGGGTATTGGTGTGTTGATGGATGAAGTAGGCGGTTCCCGGATCGGATGTGCATCCATCTAGGAAACTAGCTTCCAAAGCTTGGTCGAAGAGGGCCTTTCCCTCCGCTGTCAGAAAGTTTGTTGGGTCATTGAGATTGATTTGCGGCAGATAGTAGCCTGCGCCGTTCTCTGTGATGCCGTAATAGACCCGCCGGCCTGCGGCAACGGAGCTATCGGCCAAGGTGTCGCCCGCTTCATAGATCCCATAGAGGAAGTAGGCGTTCGCTCCAGGTTGATCGACATCGTAGATTTCGACCTCGCCTCCACTGCCAGCGCCATTGGCAAAGACGAATACTTTGGAGGCTCCAGTGGGGCCAGCGCCTGCAACCGGCGGATTCATCAGGGTGACGGATCCGTTCGCCAGTCCGGTGGGGAGGAGAGGGGAAGTGTTGTCCTCAATCCAGACCGTATTGTCGCTAAAGTTCACGACGTGTCCGCTAGCAATGCCCATTTCCTCCACGGAGAGACCTTCCATGTATAAGATAGGAGTAGTCGTTGCCTTCAATGCGGTGGTCACCCCACCGAGGTCACCCGGCAACTCGCCATGTGCAGTGCCCGAAGCGATGATGCCCTGAAAAGCCTCCAATGGCTTGGTGATGGCAGCCCCCGTCATAGGATCTTGCAATCCTGTCCCCGTGATGATGGCTGGCGTGATGGTATACCCTTTCCATACCAAATAGCCGATCACGCCGTGATCATACGCATCCGCATTGGAACCCTTGGCTGAGCCGCAGAGATAGAGAAGATCGCCGCATAATGTCGCCGGTGAAGGGAGCGTGAATCCAAAGTCCACCGTCAAGTTTCCGTTGGCATCAATAGCGTCATCAGAGAGCGTGCCTTGGCCTGTCTCACTCCCACTATTGGAGGGCTCATCACCCACGGCTAAGCGAATGGAGGCGGAACTTATTCCAGTGGTGGCTGGGTGATGGGAATCAATCCCATTCTCGTTGGTATCGTCGTCTAAATCATCGGCAATATTCCAGTCGGGAGCGCCTTGATTGCCTCCCGCTCCAGGCGTTGAGACATGCCCCAATAGATTTCCGCCACTTTGAAATTCCTCCGCGGGGATGTGGACGAAATAGTCTCCCGCAGAGAGGCCGGTAAATGTATAAAACCCGCCGCCTGAAGTGATCACGGTCGCTACGGGACTGCCGCCACCATTGGGATCGTCTCCAGCGCTCCATAGCTCTACCGCAACTCCATTGATTCCGCTATCACCTGAATCATAGAGACCGTTTGCATTGGTATCCATGAAGACGAGGTTGCCGAGGGTCATCGTCGATGGAGAGAGTTCCACGACCACATCGAAGGACTCCGTCGTGGTCGTCGATTGATATGTGTAGACGCCCTCGTTAAGCCCCAGCGAATTCAGCGTTTGCCCGCTGTAGGTTTGGCTGATCGTCGAGAGATCAATACTTGGAGTCCCATCCAATAGATAGAATTCCCCCTGATGAACTTGGAACCCACTTTGGGTTGCACTACTTGGGCCTGGTGAAAGGCCCCCGCTTCCCCAAGGGCCAGGATCGGTCACCTGAAAACCGAGATAATTCCCCGACACTAAGTCCGCAAGCTGTGGAACATTCGGCTCAAGCCATGTCCCATCAGGTTTGACGTGCAACGGCGAACCAGGAGCATAGTGCGCCGTTTCGATCATCCCGACGCCACTCACCACCACATCACTGCCATTCTCTCGAATGTAGATTGTTGCGTTTTGAGCATTATTGTCTACGTGAGTGGCGGGCATTCCAGCCAAATCTCCCGGGCTTGCCCCGAGAGTTGTATTCGTCCACGGAGAGACATCGCCTGTGGTGGCATTGATAGTGAACAATGGGATGGTTGTCGTCGTTTCGTCGATGCCCAAGAGATTGCCAGCGGCATCAAAGGTCAGCGCAGTGAGGCCGGTGGCTGACGCGATGGGTGCTATTGGGCCATTGGTGTGGAGATCGTAGCTAAAGACTGTTTCAGCTTGTACTCCATAAAGAATCCCATTGGTGGTGATGGTGAAATCTCCCCAACTGTGCAAAGCAGTGTTTCCTTGCATGTCAGCGACTTTCACCACATCGGCGATGGCATTCTTCGTTGCGTTGAAAGTGACTTTGTAAAGATCGTCTGTCCAACTGGTGGCGATATAGTATGCGTCGTCGTACCAAGCTCCTGCTAGCACCGAACTCGATACGGGATGGGTCCAACCGCTCCCAAGATTGCCAATAAGATTCAATTCCGTGCCCGTTGCCACATCGAATTTGTAGAGGTTGTGGCTGGATTGATCCGTGTACCATAACGTGCCCGATGCCCCATGGCTGGGATCCAGAGCAAGCGCATTCATATTCCACGTGTTGGTGGTCGATCCGACGGCAGCAGTATCGCCATTGGTAAGATCCACACTATAGATAGTGTTGTCATCTTCGCGCACGAAATAGGTGCCCGCTCCAGCGCCTACTGTGGCATCGCAATCGACGGTGCGTATACTGAAGTAGTAATGGGAGGTGCTGTGGGCATCCGTCCCATCGCCAACGATGCGAATGCAAGAAACACTCTGATTCCCGCGATAACGGAAGACCACAAAGTCACGGTTCCCAGATTCCGCCGTGGCGGTCAACGTGACAGATGATCCACTGCCGAATGTGACGTCAGGAGCGCTCTGATCAGAGGCTGGCGTCACGCCATCTCCCGTGGTCCCAGGAGAGAGATCGCCAGACATCACCAACGTCCAGTGATCATTGGGAATGGCGTTGCCGTTGGCGTCCAACGCTTCAAAAGTCACCACATCGCCTGTGACGACCAGCCCTTTGTCATCGATATCAAATAAATGAAGCTCGACTTCTTGGAGCGGTTCCGAGAAACAGATCTCCGTGGTGGTTACCCCCCCATTGGTTAGAACTCGATAAGTTTCTGCAGGATCCGTCGAGGTGATGCCCGTGAGGTCAAGGTAGAGAGGGTGGGTTACGATGGCGAAACTACTCCCGGGATGGAAATCAACATTCTCGATGCGTTGAGTGTTGCTTCCTGCGGTGTGAGTGAACGTCACATCGGCCGTGATGGATAACGCAGGTTCGAAGGCGGCAGCTGTCCATTCAAGTGATGCGCCGACCGGAAGGTCCAAAGGAATCGAGGGGCCTGTTAGATCATTGTTCAAATAGGCGAAGGTATCTGTGCACAAGCCTTCCAAGCAAGGGAACGTGAGATCCAAGGTCGGCACATGCACGTCAGCCGTCGTCGTGAGGCTCTTCGCCGCAATGGAACCATCGATAGGTCCTCCCGTTGAGATATCAGCGAAGGGGGCAAGCGCGTTGCCGAGTAGGTTCTTTGATTGAAGATTGATCGACGTGGCTTCATAGAAATTCCAAATGACGAGGTCACGGACATTCAAATTCGTGAATCCCGCGGTCATGTCGGCGCCGTTATTCCAATCTATCGCCGTTCCGGAAACATTGATCACCGCAGCGGCCGCCCCATTGAGATTCATCTCAATTGCCGTGGCATTCACGTTTGAGAAGACGTCAGCTGCGGACACATGAAAGACAGCCACTTCACCGGAGGCGGCGGCTCCAAGGAAAGTGACAGGGCCGGCAGTGGTGGGAATGGTGGCCCCGCTGTTTGTCGACATGCCAGTCATCATGGAGGATGCATTCTTCAATTGGGCTTCGATGGATCCCACACTCACCGAGGGATCGTTGGTGAGTGAACACGCCCCCAGAAGATTGATTACTCGACCATTATCCGTTCCTCCAAGGCGCACCCCCCCGAATGACACGCTCAGGGGATCCCCACCAATGATATCTCCCGCCACTATCAAGGTGTCTTCGCCACAAGTGGTAGCGGATTCTTGGAGTGCGAAAAGAGAAGTATCCGTTCCGGTGAGATTTCCGCCAACAAAAGTCTTACCCTCGATATCCGAGTTGGTGTGGAGATCCTCGAAGGTGATGACGTTGTAGCGCATCAAGGGGCCAATGTCCGAACACAGCACGCCGAGTTCGCCTCCTGATCCCAATCCATCCGCAAAGATCTCAAAGGTCAATTCGTGGCCACACAACTCTTCGGTCACATTGCCATCATCGTCTTCATCAAACGTATCGACTAATCCGCGGTCCCATTGGCAGGCAAAGGCGGTTGGGCTTTCGAGCCAGCCAAAGACACGCTGTTGATAGGTTCCCGTGCTAGCGGTGCTCGACACTTGCAAATCGAAGTCGATATTCGCTTCCACCCATTGCGTGTTGGGAATGATGGTGAGAGGTGTGGAACTATCCCAGACGAACTTTAATAGAGTGCGCCCCGATCCTTTCCAATTGGGAGTGGTCGTCACATTCGGCATGGGGGGGGCGAGAGCCCCACTTTGATTATCACTAATCTCAACGTTTCCAGCATACACGAGTTGCTCAGGTAGCAACGTTACCATGGTGGGATTCACCAGAGGATTGATGTTCGGGGGCGGTGATTGGGCGACCATCCGAACGCTTACCGTTTGGCCAGGGGTGTAGGGCCCCTGGGTTTGATAGCGCATTTCGAAGTCTGCGGTGGTCTGGGCGGCGTCGATCGTTGAGATGAGAAAGTCGGAGTCGGAGTAAGGAGTGGCTCCTGCGGTGGCGTTGAGAGTGGCCATCACGGTAGAGGTGTGTCCCGCGCTAACCGGGGTGCCTTCTCGATCATTCGCCACGCCTTTGGTGTATTGAGTCGTGACATCGCCGACGAACCAGAACCACGCGCCATGGTCACGATGATAGTTCTCGCCAGCTGGCATACCGCTATCAAAGTCCAATTGCATCGCGGTCACATACTCATCAGTGTTGAGCGAGAGTTCTGACGCATGGCGTTGGGTGTCATCGTGAACTTCAATACTGCCTCCAGGCCAGTCGCGCCAGGTCGCGTTCTGATTCGTTTGATACCGGGCGGTGAACGTCACCACTCCTGGGAATGCGTCGCGATGATTGAAGTATTCAAAGATAAACTCTTTCCCGAAAGAGACTTCGATCACGTATGAGTCGAGGGGCGTGCCGCCGAGGCTTCCGTGGCTCACACCGTAGTATTGGCCGCCATCGATATGCACCAATCCTTCGCCTTCCCATAGATCGACAGACACGCCATTACTCAGCACCATTGGCGCGACGCCGTTGGTGGCCGTGACTTGCGTTGCAGGGCTGCTGGTCCGCGACTTCACCACGCCATCTTCGTGATAGGTGAGTGTCCCGCACATAAGAGCAGAATCGCCAGTTTCGGCATCGCTTGGAAAACGCGTCTCGACCAGGCATTCGCCGAAGAATCCTGTCGTGGGAAGAGACGCATTGAAGGTGAAGATGACCGAATGCGACTCGGAGTCGTACGTGCTTGACTGAATGTGAGGAGAATTGCCTTTGGAAAGATAGCGCACTTCAGGCGGAAGAGGGCAAACGAGCGTGGCTTCGCTATACGTGGGGCCCGATGGAAATCCATAGGTAAGCCGATAGGTGAAAGCCACTCCCGCATCCACGGTATCCGTGAGCCCATAACCAGAACCCGTATCCACCTGGGTATTGAGACTAGCACTGCCAGCGTGGGCGGCATTGGGATGGATCGCAATATCATCCACTATAAAGTTGTCCCCTGCGCTGGCTTGGGCGTAGACGTGCACGTAGGCCGTTCCCGCGGGTGCGGTAAAGTTATGACTATAATTTGTGTAAGTGGTCGTTCCCGCGGGCAGGACAAACTCATGCTGAGCCAGCCAGGTATCACTAGCATCATACCAATGAAACATCACGCGACCATTTGCCGAGGCTCCAGGGGCCATCTTGCCGACTGCGGAAAGGTCATAAGCCATGCCTGGAACTACTGCGCGCACGGTTTGCGAGGTCCAGTCACCGTAGATCGCGAAGTTCCCAGTGTGCGCATCCGTGGTTGGAAATCCCCAGTCCCAAGGATCACGTTGGCCCGACTCGAAGCCACCATTCTGAATCAAATTGGAAGAGGCATACGAGGGGAGTGCCAGGCTCAAGAGAAGAACCAGAGATATAAGAATATTCACGCGACACGACTTCATAGAGTGATAGGTATGGTGTATGTGATAATTATCACAAATATATACAACTATCAAATTTCTCTCGTGTTCCGCTCGAAATGTGGGCGGCTAGAAAGCCATCGACGTCAGAAATTAGAGACGCTCTCATTCTCGAAACGCATCGTTGCTGAAGAATCGGTGTCAGCAGCGAGTCCCTGGCGCATCCTTGCATCCCTCTCCTCTTATGAAAGGAATGGCTCCTGCAGTTGGATTCGAACCAACGACCTAGTGGTTAACAGCCACCCGCTCTACCGCTGAGCTATGCAGGATTTGACCATCCGGTGGGCGCTAGAATGGCGGGTGGATGACTGATTTCAAGCGATAATTTCATCCGAAACGCGTCAAATTTCTCGGGGATCAAGGATTCCTTAGAACCCCTCCTGCTCACGCTTGAATCGCGCTGTTGCCTCAAGCGCGTCACGTGTCTTGGGATCCGAGATGCGCGTCGTCCATTTCAGGGCTCGGTCCAGATCGCGGACAGCCGCGCCGCGAATGAAACTGGGGAGAACCTGATCGAAGAGAGGGCTGCCCTCAAGTGTCGCAAGCTGTCTCTCCGCGGCATCGAGGTCTCCCCGAGATGCCCATCGCAACATGATCTCAGGCGAAATCCTTTGGATGTGATGTTCCGATCGTTGCGTGAGTAACCATTCAAAGGCCATCTCAGGAGAGGACTGACCCGCTTCGACAAGCATTGCCGTGATGGCTTCTTCTCTCCCTGGCGTGCCGACAGGGAGTTTCTGAACGAGGGCGGCGCCGGCCTGAAATCCTTCCATGTGGAGAGTGGCCGTTAGCAATTCCTCGCAAGCCTGCTGGGCAAGCTCAGAAGAACCGATGGCGCAGAGCTGCTCATAGAATCTCCATCGAGCATCGCCGTCCCTCAAGAGGTGCATCGGCCCTTCAAGCATCGACTCCCATTCGGTGCGGACCGAGTAGCTCTGAGTTTCCGTGAACCAGTCTGCCATCTCGTGAGGGGCGTGTCGTGCAAGATCAAGGGTGACGCTCGCCATCATCACGGTCAGATCGTTGCCTACTTGAGCATGATTCTTTAAAAGCCATCGCCGCGCTTCGTCACGATTGGCTCTAGCAAGCTGATTAAAGGCTTCTCGACGAGCACTCCAGTGGTTTCCCAGACTTCCTTGCTGCAACGGATCTGCGAGAGGATGTGTCAGCGCCCGCATCGGGTCCTTCTCCTTGAGAATGAGGAAAGCGATGCGGGCGTACTTGCCACTGAATTCACCATGCTCCGGTGAGGTTGCGTCGATAAGGTGCTCAAGGGCATGAGTGGGCATCATTGATAGGGCCCGGACGAGAGCGATGGTCTCACGAGCGCTTTCTTCTGGAGTGCGATCTTCTTTACGGAAACGGCTTTCCCAGGCTTCCAGGTCGAAGGTGCTCCAGGAGCTTCCCGCCTCATGGGAGTTCTCTATCGATGCGGTTGTCGTGGCGACGCCATGGTTAGGCCAATGTGCCAGGAGGCCGAAGATCACGGCGATGGCTGCTGTGGCAATCCACCAGTGAATCATGGTTCGATAGAGAGATTGATTTCAGAGAGATCCCACTCCTGATGCTTTGGGTTGAGGAGGGGAAACACGCGTCCCAAGTGATCCTGGGCCCGCCCCTTGACGGCGGTGTCCTGTATTTGCGATAGGGACTCCTTCGCCTGTGCAGGATTGCGACTTGAGAAATGATGCACCATTCCTAACAAGGCGTGATCACGTAGGATGGAATCCTGAGGGAATGTGGCAATCCAGTCGTTGAATGCATTTCCCTGACTCGCATAGCGACTGGCAAGGCTTTGGACAGCTCCAGGGTGGGCGGATTCGGGGAGGTTCTCAAGTAGCCAGCGAGCTTCTTGAGCATAGTTTCCCTCGCGATCGATGACGCCTTCCACAAGACTTAGCATAGACGCGGTAAGGATGTCAGGTTCGTTTCCGTAGATCGACGTGATAATGGTAGCGCCAGCGTCGCGAAGAGAGGCATCTGCTAGGTGCATGATCAGTCTCGTAGCAAGCTCGCGAGATGACGTATGCGTGAGCTTCTCTTTAAGATAGTGATAGACTTCTGTCGGGTCGACACCATTCTGAATCATTGTCACTCCGAGATGAGCCAAGAAAGCATCCCGCCGCTGAGGTTCCACTCGCTCTAGCAGAGCGAAAGCGTGTTCCTGATCGACACGGATGAGAGCAGCGGCGGCTATTCGAATGAGGATAGACTTCCGGTTCATGGGTGAAGCACGTCCCCAGGTTTCAAGGGTGCCTTCCTTGTCCTGTCCCTCTAGCCAATGTGCAGCCTGGACAGGATGCATTCTAAGCCACGACCGATAGGCTGTGATCAACCCCAGACCTCGATTGAGGGCCAAGTCACAGGCGAATTCGGGATCTCGTTGGGCAAGGGCCTGTATTACGCTCCCTGGTGCGCCATTCTTGAGATTGATTGGAACGGGGGACGCATCGATTTCATCGAGTAGTGCTAGTAGCCGATCGCGGCTTGACTGCGATAGGAGGGTCAGCAGCCATTCACGCCCTCCTTTGCCTGTCCACATGTCTTCGAGACCAATGCGAATCAGTGCATCCGCGGTCCATTCGTCAGGATGCCACTCTAGCAGAGAGAGAAGGTCCGACTCGTCACGGCGTGCTCGCGTTAATGGGAGTGACTGCTGAGGAGCGGCTTGACTCGCCGCCATTTCGCGATGGACGTGTGGCCTGCTTTGCGCCGTGAAGGCGAATAGGGTGCAGCCCATGGCCGTGACACAAAGAGTGGATGCGAGGCGTGCAGGTTCGGCGAGGACGCGTTCAAGAATTGGAAGACTGTCTCTGTCCGAGAGGCTCTCCATGATTGTGGAGGCCATGCTTGCAAAGGCGTCGGGAGCGCACGCTTGAGCGAGGCCCGAGCCAACGACGGTCGCACTGACTTTGTAACCGCGATTCTGAAACCACCGTGATACTTTGCTCAAGGCGCGACTCGACTGGGTCCGGCACGCGGCCTCGGACTTCTCAAGGAGGTGAGCGATCTCTCGGAATGAGCGCCCTTCGACAAAGTGGAGCAGGAGCACTTGGCGATCCTGCGCCTTGAGGGCGGTAGCGAGGGCTTCGTCGAGTAGGGAACGGCTCTCGCATGTCCATTCGTTAGGGGATTGTTCTCGAATCTTCATGTCGTCGGCCAAAGCACGTGCCTTCAATGCCTGGCGACCCTCTGCCCGCTGTAGCCGACGTGTGAGGAAATGAGTGGTTTTGTGAAGCCAAGCGAGCGGTGCCGGATGGGACTGCAGCGTCTTGGCTTTCCGAGCCAGCAAGGAGAATGCTTGCTGACACACATCTTCGCTCCGTTGAACATCACCAAGTCGCCGATACGCAGATTGATAGATGAGTTGCAGATGCCGATCAACCAAAGTGCGAAAAGCCTTTTGGTCTACGGATTTGGCGTAGCGAGCGAGGAGTTCCTGGTCTGAAAGGTGTTCCATGGCACAGTGCTTTCCCTTCTATCCCCGGTGCTGCTACCAATGTGACAGCATTCTTCGTTTCGCTAACGAAAGACGACCGCGACCCCTTCTTGTCCCTCGGCGACGGGGATGGGTTCCGATTCCTTTCCATTGGGCCATCGGACGGTGACCGTACGGGCGATCTCGGAACCCAAACTGAGAACGGGAGTGCTGGAAGATTGCGAGAGATACCCGCTGCCGAGATGGACCTCGTGAACGCGTTGCGCTCCTGAGGCAAGCGAGACCGTCACGCGAGCGCCTGCCTCAGGGCCGTCGAGATCGATGCGGAGTCGGTTCCCATGAGGGGCGGTGTTTTCGAAGGTGAGGAGCGGACCGTCATTCTGAGCGATGATGAGGTCCCACCGGCCATCACGATTGAGATCAGTGTAAGTCGCAGCGGTGGCGTCCCCAGGGATGAGAAGTCCGCTAGTATCAGGAAAGCACGGCTCGAAGCCGCCCTGGCCATCGCCAACTAACAGAAGGCCTAATCCACTGGCGTAAGGCCCGGTTTCAAACTGCGGCTGATAGAAATTCTGAGCCAAGATGAGGTCGAGATGGCCATCTGCGTTCGCATCTACAAAGGCGGATCCGAAACTAGGTGATGCCTGCGCGAGGCGTGGAAATGGCAGGAAGGTGAACTGGCCTGTGCCGTCGTTGAGAAGGTATCCGGATTCGAGGGTGTTGGCCTGCACTTGTAAGGCTTCATCCAGCCGGGCGGGCTCATAGATTTCTGTGAGGGTGGCGCTGGCAAATTGGCGAAAAGTCTCGAAGCGATTGCCTAAGGTGGGCATGGCGTGGGTGGAACAGCTCTTGCCCCGTATGGGTAGGAGTCCATCCGACGAGATCTTGGCTTCCACAAGGGTCTTCTTGCCCGTGCCGGTGTGATCACCGTAGTAGAGAAGGGCCGGTTTCTTGGTGCTGGCATGATACTTGGTATTGAGGCCAAAGTTCGTCACCGCGTAGTCCATGTCTCCGTCGTGATCGATATCGGCCCCGGAGATTCCATTCCACCAACCAAGAATTTCGGCGAGCCCTGCTGATTCCGTTCGGTTTTCAAGGGTGCCTTGGTTGTTGTGATAGTAGGAAATGGGGCCCCATTCACAGGTGATGAAGAGGTCGAGCCAACCATCGTCGTCAGCATCCGACCAGAGAGCTCCCGTGACGAGACCGATGTCCTGGAGGCCTGGTGCCTGCGTTTCAGGGGCTTGAGTGAAACGGGCTCGGCCTGCTTGACTATCATTGAGCAAGAGGTGGGAACGAGCGGGCTCGGGATACTTCCCAGGCACGACTCGACCCCCGACAAAGAGATCGACATCTCCATCACGATCGAAATCGGCCCCGACGACGGTGCTGCTCGCGTCGTGCATCTGCGGGAGGGCGTTCGCTGCGGCCTGGAATCGCCCTTTCCCATCGTTGAGGTAAAGGCGGTCTTGGAGGAGGGGATCGTTCTCATCGTATTCGTAACTGCCATTGGCGACGTAGAGATCACGATCGCCGTCGTTATCGGCATCAAAGAAGAGCGCGCCCATGTTCTCTTGCTGGGCGTCTCGGAGGAAGGCTTCGGTCGGCGCGAGACTGAATTGACAGACACCTTGCGCATCTGGGCCTTCGTTGAGAAGGACGGCGCCGCCCATGCCACGAGCGGCACTGACATAGAGGTCATCATCGCCGTCATGATCCACGTCGCCCCAGGCGAGCCCTGGACCGAGCTGGGAAAGCTTGTTAGGGAGAAGGAGTTGTTTATCGAAATCTTCGAAGGGTTTCTCGCGATGGACGAGACCAGCAAGCGCCTTTGAGGGACGATAGAGGGGCGGGAGCGATTCATTCGAACGCTTTGCTTCTGTGTGAGGGGCCTCGTGAATGGTGAAGCGTTGGTTGGTGGCGAGATTGGCAAAGGTCTGGACGGTCCCAGAAGGCCAGATGACTTCGAGTTTCGCGATTTGAGTGTGGTCGCCGAGGCCGAAGTGAAGCTCAGGAATATTGCTAGAGGCAAATCCGGTGGTGGGCATCATCTGGCGCGTGTGACGCGTGCCTTCTTTCGTTTCCAATCGTACGATGGCACCGATGCCGAAGCGATTGTGGTCCTTTCCCCGGAGGTCGACAATGGCCGTTTGATTGCTGGTTTCGTGGTTCTGGTAGATGCTGACTGGCTCCTCCAAATTCACCACCACCAAGTCGAGGTCACCATCGCGATCCAGATCTCCATAGGCGGTGCCGTAGCTCATGCCTGTGTGATCCAGCCCCCAGGAAGCGGAGTGATCTGCGAAGGTGAGCCCATCGACATTGCGAAAGGCGAGATTCTGCTCGCGCATGGGAGGCGTGTTCTCGAAATGATCCCACTGGGTTTTTCCAATGAGATCGGCCTCGTTGAAAGCAATGTCAGAGTCATTGAAGTTTCGCGTCATGCCATTGGAGACAAAGAGATCCACACGCCCGTCATTATCGTAATCCGCAAGCTTGGCCGCCCAGGACCAGTCAGTGCTCGCGAGGCCAGCCATGGGGGCCGTTTCGATAAAGTGTGAGGTCCCCGTGTTCAGGTAGCAGACGTTCCGCATGAGTTGGCGTGGCTTGATGTTCTCGATCTGCCAACGCATGGATCCCATTTCACCCATGGCGATCTTGGCCTTGTAGTGCGTGGTCGCTGCCATGTCCAAGACGACAAGATCTAGCCGCCCGTCGTTGTTCAGGTCGTTGGCATCTGATCCCATGGAGAACCACGGCGTGATGTTCACGGTGTCTTCTATCACGTTGGTAAACGTGCCGTCGCCGTTGTTCTGATAGAGTTTGTCGGGGTCAAGGAAGTCGTTGCAGACATAGAGATCAGGATGGCCGTCCTCATTGTAATCCCACCAGGTGGCGGAAAGGCCGAAACCGTGGTCCGCTATTCCTGCCACGCTGGAGACGTCAGTGAAGCGATCGCCGTCATTGCGGAGGAGGTAGTTAGGCCGGCCGATGTCGTCCATGGTGAAACGGGACGCATCCGTTTGCACGAGCCCATAGTATTTCGTGAACGCTTCCTTCACGCGAGGCTTGCCGTTGGCATCCTTCTCTACCGGGGGCGTGGCCGGGCGTCCCTCTGGACGATAGAGACGATTGGTAAGGATTAAGCAGTCGAGATCGCCGTCGCTATCGTAATCACAAAAGCTCGGCATGAGGGACGCATCTTGAATGTCGAGACCGTAATCTTTGGCCGCTTCGCGAAATTGGAAGGCTGACTCGTTCAGGTAGAGCGCATTGGGGCTGTCATAATGACAGACATAGAGGTCGAGGTCCCCATCCCCATCGATATCGACCATGGCAGCACCGGCGGCCCAGGCATCGCCGCCGCCCACGCCGGCCGTGGCGGTCACGTCTTCAAATTGGAAGGGCGCTCGTTGCCGGTAGAGTCGGTTCTTTCCCGGGCCACTCGCTAAGAAGATTTCAGGAAGGCCATCGCCGTCGAGATCACCCAAGGCCACGCCCCCGCAGCCAAAGCCTGACTGATAGAGATATTTGCGAGGGTGCGAGAGATCGATGGTGTTCTGAAAGGTGATACCCGTCTGCGCAGGGGGGAGCTTGGTGAAGAGTGTGGACGCATTTCCATCCGTGCGCGAAGGGAGAGCCGTGGTAAGGAGAAGGCTCTCAGGCTGAGGGGGAGACTGAGACTCAGGCCCAGGAGCTGCTTGAAGGACGTCGGCTCGAGGGGCAGGATCCACGTCGTTTCCGCAGGAGCTCAGAGCGGCGAGCGCCAGGCCGAGGAGGAAGAATTGGAGAGGTGAACGCATCGCGAGCCACGATAATGGGGAAGGAGAGGTGCTGCCAAGCCATCGATTTCATCGAAATGACGGTCGAAGCTGGGGAAGAATCTGCTTTCTTCGGAGCATGCGGTGCCGAGCCATGCCAACACCAACCACGGGGTGCCCACCTAGCCGCTTTCTCTCAACGTGACGATGCAGGATTCCCTCTTTGATGCCGCCTCAGGCGATGGCGATCCTTCGCAGGACCAAGAACCGCCTGCGGCGCCTAACATTCCGCTGGCTGCGCGCATGCGGCCGCGTTCGCTAGAGGACTATGTGGGGCAACGCAACATCCTTGCAGAGGGGAAATTGCTTCGGCGTGCCATTGAAGCTGATCGCTTCAGCTCAATCATCTTTTATGGGCCACCGGGCGTGGGGAAGACGAGCTTGGCTCAACTGGTGGCTGGCCACACCGCGGCCCGGTTCATCAACTTGAGCGGGGTCGAGAGCAATGTGGCGGAAATCCGGCAGAAAGTGGACGAAGCGCGCACGTATCAACGTCTCCACAAACGCGCGACGATCCTCTTTGTGGATGAAATTCACCGCTTCAACAAGGCGCAGCAGGACGTGCTCCTCCCGCACATTGAGAATGGCACGGTCCGCTTCATCGGTGCCACCACGCACAATCCCTATTTCTATATCAATAGCCCCCTTGTCTCGCGTTCTCAGGTGTTTCAGTTAGAGCCTTTGGAAGTCGATGACCTTGTCGGCCTGATCGCCATGGCGGTGGCCGATGACGAACGCGGCTTCGGGAAATGGGCACTCACCGTGACTTCAGAGGCTGCCCGTCACCTCGCTACCGTGGCTGATGGTGACGCTCGTAAATGCCTCACCGCTTTGGAGCTCGCTGTTCTCACCACGCCGCCTGACGAGGACGGCGCGATCACCATTGACCTGGCCATCGCGGAGGAATCGATCCAACAGAAGGCCATCGTCTACGATGGCGACGGTGATGAGCACTACGATACGATCAGCGCCTTCATCAAAAGCATGCGCGGCTCTGATCCAGACGCCGCCCTCTATTGGTTAGCCAAGATGCTCTATGCAGGTGAGGACATCCGATTCATCGCCAGGCGCATCGTCATCGCCGCGAGTGAGGACGTCGGGCTAGCCGATTCCAATGCCCTTCGCGTAGCGGTGGCGGCCCAGCAAGCGGTCGAATTCATCGGCTTGCCCGAGGCTCAAATCCCACTGGCACATGCCACCGTCTACATCGCCACCGCTCCCAAGAGCAATCGGAGCCTCGCCGGACTCTCGGCGGCCATGAAAGATGTGAAGGAAGGACGGACCTTGGCGGTGCCGAAGCACCTTCGCGACAGTCATTATCAAGGCGCGAAGGCCATGGGTCACGGAGAAGGCTATCTCTACGCCCATCGTTATGAAGGGGGCTATGTGCCTCAAGCCTATCTCCCAGAAGGGCGAACCTATTACGAGCCCACCCAGAATGGGATGGAGAAGCGTATCGCGGAAAGGCTAGCTCATTGGCGGGCCCAGTTCGACGCGCAGACGGGCGACGCCGAGTGAAAGGACTGCCCTTTGGAGGGCGTAGGCATCGAAGACGCGACGCACAACGTAGGAAATCTTGAAATGTTTCAATAATTTTTAAAAATCATTAATTTTCCGTTTACACGATCTTTCGTGCCAGCTATCTCAGGCATAGATTTCAGCTCTCCACATAATTCCCAAAGGAATTGGTAATCCCCTCCGCCAGATGTCCTCATTCGCTCCCTTCCATCCATCGTTTCACCTTCGCAAAGTCGAGACGGCTACGGCCAGTCCGCAGACGGAGGTGCTCTTCTTTGATCAGCGTCTCGCATTCATTCCCAAAGGCACTCAGTTGCTGCTCGGTGTCTTTATAGACCCTTCTGGAGAAGGGCATCTGGATGCGTTGGAAGGTGTTTCTGTTCAACTAGATACAGATTCTGGCACCGTCCTGGATACCTTGCAGAAGGGCCAGCCTGCGGGGAAATTAGACTCGGCCTTGAGCGAGCGGACGGATGTGCGGTTGAGCATTCATATTGAGCAACATGGGCGGGTCTTTCTCCCCCACCTCACGGTGTCTGATGGCCTCGGATTCATCGGGGGGGTGGATCTAGACGTCCCCTGGCCGGATCGCGAAGATGAGACGCTGATTCTACCGGCTTTCTATGCAGAGCCCGATGTCCAATTGTCGGCCTTCTGCGGGTATTATTCCGAGAACCTCTTTCGCCCTGAGTTTGGCGAAACCCAGATGTGCGTGTGGCCGGATGACGTCCTGAAACGGGCGTAACCGCCGGTTGTGCCCGGGACTAGTCGCCGTATACTCGCGCCGTGAAACGCATCGTTCTCGGCGTGACGGGTTCCATCGCCGCCTTCAAGGCCGCGGACATCGCGAGCCGTTTGGTCAAGGCTGGACACCAGGTGAATGTCGTCATGACGACGGATGCCCAAGCGTTCATCACGCCGCTCACGCTTCAGACGCTTTCCAAGCAGCCCGTCGTGACAGGCTTCTACGATGAGAAACAGGCCTGGTGTCCCGGCCATATCGAGTTGGCTGACGCCGCCGATCTTATGCTCATCGCGCCCGCCACCGCCCACTGCCTGGCACAACTCGCCCAGGGCTTGGCGCAAGACACGCTGACCGCGGTGGCCTTGGCCACGCGCGCGTCCATGCTCATCGCCCCAGCCATGAACGGCAACATGTGGCTGCATCCGGCGACCCAACGTAACGTGGCAACGTTGCAAGAATGGCAGGTGGATTTCGAGGGACCTGACCCGCATGGCATGCTCGCCTGTGGGTATGAAGGCGTGGGGCGTCTGGCTCCTGTGGAGGCGATTGTAGCAAGGGTCGAGACCATCTTGAGTGAGAATCGGGGAAAGAGACGTCTGTGAGAATCTTGATCACAGCCGGCCCCACCAGAGAGGCGATCGATCCCGTGCGCTTTCTTAGCAACCGCTCTTCTGGACGGATGGGATATGCCCTGGCGCGGGCAGCGGCCGTTCACGGACATGAGGTGATCTTGGTGTCTGGACCAGTCTCCTTGGAGGTTCCCAAAGGGGTGGAAAGAAAGGCAGTCGTGTCAGCGAAGGAGATGTACGAGGCCGTGGAGGCTCATGTGGATGGGCTGGAGATGGCCATTCACAGTGCGGCGGTGGCCGACTACCGACCGAAAGAAGTGCATGCTCAGAAATTCAAGAAATCGGCGTCCGAGTGGACGCTCACCCTTGAGCGGACAGCAGATATCCTCGGGAGCATGCGAGAGCCCTTCGGATTCAGAGGCTATCTTGTGGGCTTTGCCGCGGAGACTGAGAATTTGTTAGAGAATGCCCGGGGGAAATTGGAGCGCAAAGGGTGCGATCTCGTGATCGCCAATGATGTTAGTCGAGCCGATATTGGCTTTGATCAGAGGGAGAATGAAGTGAGTCTGCTTTTCAAAGATGGAAGGCAGCAATCGCTCCCAAAAGCGGGAAAGCAAGACCTGGCAGACGAGTTGTTAAGCATCATCGTCGCTGACAAGCAATTTCATGAGTGAACCGTTAGACATAGCCATCCACGCCGCGAAGGAAGCCGGAGCGTTTCTTCGTGAGCACTTCGAGAATACGGAAGCCCTCGTGGTCAACGAAGCGAGTCAGCATGATATCAAGCTGGAGCTCGATGTCCGCAGTCAGACATTGATCACGGAGTGCTTGTTAGGGAAGTTTCCCGATCATGCTCTGTATGGTGAAGAAGGCTTGGCCGGGAATCATGATAGTCCCTGGCAATGGATCGTGGATCCAATTGATGGGACGGTAAACTATTTCTATGGCATCCCGCACTATTGTGTTTCCATTGCTCTCCGTCATGAGGGAGTGACGCAACTCGGAGTGATCTACGATCCGTCTACGGATGAACTGTGGACGACCGCGTGTGGCAAAGGAGCCTTCTTGAATGGACGTCGCCTTCAGGTGAGTGATCGGGGTAACTTGAATGAAGCCGTGATCACGGTGGGATTCTCTAAGACCGCCGCCGCCATGGAGCAGGGAGTGGATCGCTTTCAGGACCTTTGCAAACAGGTCCGCAAGGTCCGCATCATGGGAAGCGCCGCGCTCGGACTTGCCTACATCGCCACCGGGCGTCTGGATGCCTATCTCGAGGGCTTCATCAGCCTGTGGGATATCGCTGCGGGAGTCCTCATGATCGAGGAGGCGGGTGGAGTGGTGGACGCGCGCAATCTTGACAACAGTCCTGACAAATTCAGCATCTGTGCCTCCAATGGCCATCTCACGCTTCCTGCGTGGGACTGATCAGGAGGAGATCTTAGCTTAGTAAGATTGTTAGACCACGCCGTAGGCGAGCATCGCGTCTGCCACTTTGATGAACCCGGCGACGTTGGATCCTTTCACATAATCCACATAACCATTGTCGCTGCCATGCTCCAAGCATTTGTGATGAATGTCATGCATGATCCCTTGCAGGCGCGCATCCACCTCTTGACGGCTCCAAGAAAGTCTCAGCGCATTCTGACTTTGTTCTAATCCTGAAACGGCCACGCCACCGGCATTCGCTGCTTTGCCAGGCCCGTAGAGAATCTTTGCCTCACGGAAGATAGTCACCGCCTCTGCTACCGACGGCATGTTGGCGCCTTCGGATACGGCCAGGACGCCATTCTGAACCAAAGCGTGCGCATCCTTTTCCGAAATTTCATTCTGCGTGGCGCAGGGTAGGGCAATGTCGACGGGAACATTCCAAGGCCGTTCTCCAGCATGGAACGTCGCCTCAGGATACTTCTCCGCGTATTCGTGAATCCGCCCACGGCGTTCTTCTTTCAAGTCCTTCAAATAAGCGAGCTTCTCCTGATCGATCCCATTCGGATCGTGAATGAAGCCGGAGGAATCGGATGCCGTCACCACCTTGGCCCCCATGGTGAGTGATTTCTCGATCGCGTAGATCGCCACATTGCCAGAGCCTGAAACCGCAACGGTCTTCCCCACCATCGAATCGCCCCGATGCTCGAACATGTTCTCGCAGAAGTAGACGCATCCATAGCCGGTCGCCTCTTTGCGCCCCGCGCTGCCACCAAATTCTAACCCTTTACCAGTCAACGTGCCGACGAAGCGATTGGCCAAACGCTTATATTGGCCAAACAAGAAACTGATCTCGCGAGAGCCCACGCCGATATCGCCCGCTGGCACATCGGTGTCCTCCCCGATGTGGCGATGCAACTCAATCATCAGAGACTGACAGAAACGCATCACTTCGCTTCGGCTCTTGCCCCGAGGATTGAAGTTGGCGCCACCTTTGGCGCCCCCCATGGGGAGGCCGGTGAGGCTGTTCTTAAAGACTTGCTCAAACCCAAGAAACTTCAGAATGCTCTGAGTGACAGAGGGATGAAAGCGCAGTCCACCCTTATACGGACCGATGGCGTTGTTGAACTGCACCCGCCAAGCGCGGTTGGCGCGGACGGTGCCGTCGTCCGCTTCCCAGGTCACGCGAAAGATGACGATCCGATCCGGTTCGGTCATCCGTTCCAGGATCTGGGCGTCTTGATACTTCTGGTTGTCCAGAATGAGTGACATCACACTCTCAGTCACCTCCTGCACGGCCTGGTGAAATTCAGGTTCGTGAGGATTCCGTTTGATCAGTCCCTGCATGAACTGATCTACTTCTTTAGAACAGGCGTTAGACATGGCTCGTGAAGATGTGGGGACTTTGGAAACGGAAATGACTTACCCTTCCACCACGACCGCGAAGGCGTTGTGATTGTGAATCGACTCGAAGTTCTCGCCTTCGATTCGAAAGGTGTCGATCCCATTCATGGCTCGTAATTTCACCGCGACATTCCGCACGAGATCCTCGACGAATACCGGATGATCGTAAGCACGCTCGGTGACCTGTTTCTCATCTGGCCGCTTGAGAACACTATAAAGTTCGGAACTTCCACTCGCCTCCACCGCTCGGATCAGGGTGGGAATGCTAGGCAAATCAGGCGCCTTACCCGTCACCGTGACGAGAACTTCTCCGCGCTGATTGTGCGCTCCACGCGCCGCGATGTTGCGCGAACAGGGGCAAAGCGTGGTCACCGGGACGCGGACGGATAACGCAATCGCTTCGCGACCTTCCGCTAGCCTTTCCGCTTTCAAGGTGACCTGATAGTCCAGTTTGCCACTGCTCTTCGTGATCGGAGCCGCCTTGGTGATAAAGTAAGGGAATTGAAGTTCGAAGGTTGCCTCGCTGGCCTCCAAACGCTCGAGCATGGTCTCCAAGATTGCCGGCAGTTGAGCCAGGGAGACGGATTCAGCCACCTCAGAAAGAATGGCTACGAAACGACTCATGTGCGTCCCGCGAAGTTCAGGAGACAGGGCGACCGCCATGGCTGCAGTGGCCACTGTTGCCTGCTTGTCATTCTCGCAATCGAGAAAGATGATAGGGTGCCGCAGTTCGCGGATGCCAACACGTTGGATGGCCACGTCGCGCGAGTCCCGTTCGTTCTGAGTGTCTTCCAGCTTTTCCATCAATCGATAAAAAAAGCCTGTCCGATCGGGGCAGGCTTCTTCGTTCCACTTGTTGCCGCCAATAGAGAGGCGACAGTGAAAGGGACTTATGGGAGGAGATTGACCGCGCGTGCGCGCTTGATCTCGCGAGTGATCTTGCGATGCAACTTGGCGGAAACTCCCGTGATACGCCGGGGCAGGATGCGCCCCGTCTCCGTGGTGAATTTCGAAAGCAACTCCGGGTCCTTGAAGGTCACCTTCTCAACGGGGAGGTCGAGACGGCGGCGCGGCATCTTGCGATTGGCGCGGCGGAGATTGGCGAGTCGTTCACGGGTCTTCGGTTCCATAGTCCTTACAAATAAAGTCTAAAAATTGCCGCTAGCGCTTTTCGCGGTGGAGGGTCCGGCGCTTGAGGAAGGGATTGAACTTCACCTTCTCAAGTCTTCCAGGAGTCCGAAGGCTCTTCTTGTTACGTGTCGTCACGTACTGAGAGGCCTGTTTGCCCTCAGCACGAGCTTCCGTGCACTCTAGAATGATGACGTCTCTTGCCATAGCGGACCGGAAACTAGGAGGAAACCCTTTCCCTGCAACTAAAAAGTCGGAGACTTGTCGGGTTCCCCATTCAATGGGCAAACAATTGCCCTGGATCCCGGAAACTCTTGAATTCCAGGGCGTTGCCGCTCGGGTCCGCCAGAAACATCGTCGCCTGTTCCCCAACCTCTCCTTCAAATCGTAGGTACGGTTCGATGATATACTGAATGGAAGGGATCCTTCGGAGCTTCTCCACCAGGGCGTGCCAAGCCTCCCACGGCAGGACCACCCCGTAATGCGGTACCGGTACTTCGTGCCCGTCCACCGGGTTGGCTCCCCCTGAATCAGCGCCTTCAATCTCGTGAATCACGAACTGGTGTCCGTAGACGTTGAAATCCACCCAGCGCTCGGCTGAGCGTCCTTCGGGAAAGCCCAGGGTCGTCCCATAAAAGGCGCGGGCCGCGGCCAGATCATTCACGGGCACGGCGACATGGAAAGGACACAAAGGAGAGACAGACACACGACCAACCAAGCCCAGTCTTCGCCACGATCAAGGACCGCTTCCCTTCCTTGATCCGTTGATCGCTATCTGAAACGATGGTGCCGTGAAACGACCTGTTCTTCTCCTGCTTGGTTGCTTGTTAGACCTGACGATTGTTCTTGGCCATGCTCAGGGGACTCGCCCTAACGTCATCACCGTCTTTATCGATGACATGGGATGGTCAGATTTATCGTGTTTCGGAGGAGTGACCAAGACTGCGGAGATCGATCGCTTGGCTGCCGAGGGCATTCGATTCACACAGTTCTACGTCAATGCGCCCATCTGCTCGCCCTCGCGCGTGGCCTTGACCACGGGCCAATATCCACAGCGCTGGCGCATCACGTCCTTTCTCAACAATCGCCGCAATAATCGAGAACGCGGCATGGCACAATGGTTAGATCCGAATGCGCCGACGCTGGCTCGAGCCCTTCAGCAAGCTGGCTACGCCACGGGTCACTTCGGGAAATGGCACATGGGAGGACAGCGTGATGTGGCAGAGGCACCGCCGATCAGTGCGTATGGCTTTGATCAGAGTCTCACCAATTTCGAAGGCATGGGGGCGAAGCTTCTGCCGCTCACTAGGAAGCCCGACGTGAATGGTGGTGATCCGATCCATGGTCGCCTCTGGGAACGTGCCGAGATTCTCGGTGGACCGGTCATTTGGATGCAGCGGTCACACATCACCGAGGGGTTTGTCAACAGTGCTCTAGCATTCATCAATCAAGCGCAGCGCGCTGAGAAACCATTCTACATGAACGTGTGGCCGGATGACGTGCACACGCCGCTTTATCCGCCGTTGGCGACGTGGAAAGACGGGAAACGAGGCCTCTACGCGGGAGTTCTCCAATCCATGGATCGCCAACTCGGTCCTCTCTTCGCAAGGATTCGTGATGACGCGACCCTCTCTCAGAAGACGCTCATCATCCTTTGTTCGGACAATGGGCACGAAGAAGGCTATGGGCGCTCCCACCCTTTGCGGGGTGCCAAGACGTGGCTCTATGAAGGCGGGATTCGATCCCCCTTGATCGTGTGGGGACCCGGACTGATCGACAAGAGCCAGTGGGGCACGACGAATGAAGATTCCGTCCTCTGCGCGCTCGATTTGAATCGTTCTCTACATACACTTTGTGGTGTGAACGCCCCCGACGGGCTGGATGGGGAGGATCTCGCAACAACGTTGTTAGGCCAATCCCAAGCGAGTCGCCATGCTCCCATCATCTGGCGTCGCCCTCCCGACCGACCCGGTTTCGGGCATGGCTTTCAAGAGGATAATCCTGACATTGCCATTCGAGAAGGGCGCTGGAAATGCCTGGGTAACTTTGATGGCGCCGCGCCGCAATTATATGATTTGAAAGAGGATCCCTCAGAGCGTGACAATCTTCACGGGAAATACCCTGACATTGCCACGCGGTTGCGAAGGCTGGCATTGGCTTGGAATGAAGCCATGCCCAAAGACGCAGGTGTGCCTTAAGGCTGTGCGGCTCCTTGCTCGGGCAATGTCGTCGACGCCTCCATCGCCTGGCGACGAATCCATTGGTCAAAGTAGCGCTCCTGTTTCTCCAATTCGATCGGCTCGGAAAGCTCCATAATGTCGCGTGTCCGTCGACCCAAGCGCACGTTCAAGTTGAGAATGCGGGCACCTTCAGCAATCCCACGCTGCACTTTCAGGTCCACGGGCGTGCCTCTCTTTCTGCCACTGATATACTCTTTGAACTTGGTGAGTGTCGGGGTAGTGGCTCCGAACAAACGGACCTGCTGCCCATTGCGCAGGGGAAGGGGATCAAATTTCAAGTCGTCGACCTGGAGGATGTGATCGCCCGGGCGCAGCCCCGCTCGCGAGGCCGCCGAGTGCGGCAAGACATCATCAACAAGGATGCACGGGAGCGATCTCTCCGCGCCCGGCTCGTCGACAAATCCTTGGCGCATGATGATCCCTAGAAAGCCGCTGTGGTCCATCGAGTCGACCACCGCCTCATACATGGCCTCGCCCAACCGATGCTTGAGTTCGGGATCCACCGCCTGCACATAGTCGAGGGCGAGCGCCTCCCGAAGAGCTTGTGGATGTTCCTTGGAGTAGCGCTCCAGCGCCACGTGCGTGCGTTCGCGGATGTCGAAGCTGTCGGATGAGAGACCGCTCAGCAGTTCTCGCAGCGCAGCAGCCGTTGGCTTCGGCAGGGGCTCTATTTCCGGGGTCACTCCCTCGACCTGGTCAGCGGGATCTCCCGGCTCTGGCTCTGCCAACGGGATCGCCGGAGGGCCTTGGGCCACCGTGATCCCTGCGGATACAAACAACAGAAACGCCTTCTTCATACGCCATTCTAGGACGCGTTTGCGAAGACGCAATCACGGCCATTTGCCAGAATTTCCATAAGATATGCCCGGCTCACGGCGCTTCCTTCTCGAAGCGGACGCTGGGATAAGTCTTCTGCTCCACTTGGTGTCGCCCCGACACCCTGCCTTGAAAGCGCAATTGATCGCCGTCGACCACCACACCTTGGAGCGGGTGTCCCGTCACCCAGACCGATCCAAATAGATGCCCGCGATACTTGGGAACCGGCTTCCCTTTCTTGTCGTAGATCATCCCGCCAATGCGCTGGTAACCTTGGTTGGCGATGTCAGCAGGTTCTGGCACTTGCAGCACCACGCCTTCATCTCCCACTTGCTCCACTTTGCCCTCGATCACCACCACGGGCATCTTCCGCATGGCTCGTCGTTCATCTTGAGCCTGTAGTCGAGCGGTCGCGACCGCCACTCGTTCGGTACGCTGCGAACGTTCCTCCTGCGCGGAGGCGATGGGATCCATCTTGTAGGCATTGACAAAGTTCTCTGGAAGCTGGTGGGCCCAGACTTTCGCCGCTCCCGTGCTGTGAAAGATCGTCAATTGGGTCTTCGTCCACTGCTGAACCTGATACTGCTTCAATATCGTCCCGTCCTTCAGCATCAGGTCGTAGGGATCTGTGGGAGTGGCCGGTGTCGCGGTCGGAGAGG
Organism: Verrucomicrobiia bacterium; assembly: GCA_030425385.1. GTDB lineage: Bacteria > Verrucomicrobiota > Verrucomicrobiia > Verrucomicrobiales > DEV007 > JAACDM01. The sequence continues at coordinate 201,796 of JAUIAH010000004.1, forward strand.
TCGCAGAAGCGGTGACGTCGCTAGGTTGATCGGGAGCCGTCGCCACCGCCGCCCCGGAAGCAGCAGGCAGCGCAGGGCCTTCTTCCTCCTCTTCGGCAGCTACCTCGGCCCCATCATCCTGAGTTTCCACCGGATCAATCTCGTCGAGCGGAGGAGGGGAGACGGGAACGGGAAGCGGCACGTCAGAATCCTGACACCATCCTACTCGGACAAACAGGACCGATACAAGCAGCGCATGCAGCAGAATCTTCATGAGCGAGAGTGTAACGGAGGGATTCGCGCTGGGCAAGAGTAGGGCTGCTTGACAACGGAAGGCGACCCATTACGATGGGCCCACTAAGCACCCGTAGTGTAATGGATAACACACTGGTTTCCGGAGCCAGGAATAGGGGTTCGACTCCCTTCGGGTGTATGTTTTCCGAATGATCTTGCGGTTTGGCGGGGAAGGGGAAAGCCTTCCGGCATGGAGTCAACCAGCGCAGCGATCGGTGTCATTGGTGGGAGCGGATTATATGAGCTAGAAGGATTCGAGAAATCGGAGGAGCATCAAATAGAGACTCCCTTCGGGCCACCTTCAGACGCGATCATTGGAGGCTCATTTCACGGGCGCCGCGTTTATTTCCTCCCGCGACATGGGCGAGGGCACCGTCTCCTTCCAACCGAACTCCCTCACCGAGCCAATATCTGGGCCCTGCGATCCCTCGGGGTGCGCTGGATCCTATCAGCCACCGCGGTTGGAAGTTTGAAGGAGATCTACGAGCCGAGGCATCTCGTGATTCCAGATCAGTTCGTTGATCGTACCAGTCAGCGTGCGCAACACACCTTCTTCGGCAATGGCATCGTTGCCCATATCGCCTTTGCAGATCCCACCAGCGCGACCCTCCGCAACGCCATCGTTGCTGCCGCTCGGAAACTTGGCGTGCCCCATCATCATGGAGGGACCTATGTGAACATGGATGGTCCTGCCTTCTCCACGCGCGCTGAGTCAAACGCCAACCGGCAGTTGGGGTTCGATGTCATCGGCATGACGAATCTTCCAGAAGCCAAACTTGCTCGCGAAGCGGAGATCGCTTTCGCCACCCTGGCTTTCATCACGGATTATGATTGCTGGCGGGAAGAAGATGAACCAGTCACCGCAGAGACGGTCACCGGGCATCTCAAGGCAAACGCCGCCTCGGCGAAGCGCCTTCTGAGTGAAGTGATCCCCAAGATCCCGCAGGCCCTTGAGGAGCCTGAGCATCGCGCGCTCGATGCCGCGTTGTTCTCGTCACCTGACGATTGGCCAGTCGAAGCGTGTGAGCGCTTGCGTCCCATCCTTGGCCGCTTTCTATAAGGGTCCCGTAAAAACTGTAATTGCCTAATCTGTCAGCCATGTTGAAATGCCGCTTCCTCCTCGCTGGGATCACTCTAAGCCTCCTGGCTACGTCCTGCCTCACCGCCTGCGTCAGCATGGGAAAGCGATTGCCTTGGGAAACGCCATCAGGGGACGAGACTGCCGAAGCAAAGCGCCGTGAGTGGGCGGAATCGACCTTGCGCCCGTTTCGGACGCCGACGCTGAAACCGCCCAAGAATCGCTATTTCAAAGTGCCAGGACACGGGCCGGTCGTCGCCATGACCTTTGATGACGGCCCCCGCCCGTGGACCATGGATCTCCTGGACTCGTTGAAGGAGCGAAATATCAAAGCCACATTCTTCGTGGTTGGCCGAGCCGTGGCCACGTATCCCGAAGTCACGAAACGAATCGTGGCCGAGGGACATGAAATCGCCAACCATACGTGGAATCATCCCAAGAACATGGCGAGGATGCCCGAGCGAGTGGTGCGGAAAGAGCTGCAAGCCTGCCACGACATCATTGTTCAAACTACCGGAGCAGTTCCTCGGCTCTTTCGCCCCCCAGGCGGTAGCTTCACGGTTTCCCAAAGCCAGTGGATATACGATGAATGGGACTATGTGAATATCATGTGGTCGGTGGATCCCCTGGATTGGAAGCGGCCCGGGGCCGAAGTCATCAAGAATCGGATGGTTGAAGGGGCTCATGACGGTGCCATCCTCCTCGCCCACGATCTCCACCAGCCCACCGTGAAAGCCATGCCAGCGACGCTCGATGCGCTGATGGCAGAGGGATATCATTTCCTCCGCGTGAGTGAACTCTTGGCCCTCGATCGACCCGAGGCCCAGCTCACCGTCTTCCCTGCGCGTGTGGTGAAGAAATCAGAAGCGCAGGATGTAGAAATTCAATCTCAGGGGGCGCCGCAAACGCCTGAGGTCATCAAGGCGCGAGTCGTCCAGCCGTGAGAATTGCCGTCCTTCTTGCCGCCACCACCCTTCTTCTGCCCGGAAACCTATTCGGGCAGGGTGCCATTGGGAAACATCTGCCATGGGAGGGGCCGAAGCACGCTGATTGGAGCCAGACCACGCTGAAGCGTTTTCCAACGCCGAGGAAGATGCCGCCCAAGCACCGCTATTACAGCGTGCCCACTAAGAAGAAGGTAGTCGCCTTCACGTTCGATGACGGCCCTCGTCCCTGGACCAATCAGGTCCTCGACGCCCTGAAGGAGCGTAATTTGAGGGGCACTTTCTACGTCATCGGCAAAGACGCGCTCCGCTATCCCAAGATCCTGAAAAGAATGGTCGCGGAAGGCCACGAAATTGGCAATCACACGATGACGCACGCCTGGCTCTTCCGGAATCCCCCCAACGAGGTTCCACACCGCGTCGTTGAACAGGAAATTAGGCTCGCCCACGAAGCCATACTCCAAACCACCGGGGTCGCCCCCAAAACTATCCGCCCCCCTGGAGGCCTGTTGACTGAAGAGCAATCGCGATGGGTCTATGAGGCCTTCGGCTATGTCGATGTGCACTGGAGCGTAAACCCAGGTGATGCCACCCCAGGGCGAGCAAAGCCATCGACCGCTGTCTTCCGTCGACGAGTCCTCAGCCAGGTCGGGCCAGGAAAAATCATCCTCTCCCACGATTTGTGGAAATCCACCGTAGCCGCCATTCCGTCGACGCTCGACGCCCTCCTCGCGGAAGGATATGAATTTGTCACCGTCAGCGAACTGCTCGCGATCGATGACCCCTACGAAGCGGTTCAATGGACAGCTGAAGAAACCAAAGCTCTTCAATAGCCCTCTAGCTCTCATGGCCAAAGGATTTCAAGCACACCAAGAACGCCAACAGCAACTTGGGTTGCTAGGAAAACCGCTCGCTCGGCGCGCTCAGCGACGCTGTGAACTCTGTGAAGCGGCCGGGGTCGCTCTCCAGCCCTACGAAGTGCCTCCAGCGCCAGCAGAGCCCGCGTTGGAGACCACTCTGCTTCTCTGTGACACCTGCACCGAGCAGATCGAGGACTCACGCAAGCGTCAACCTGCCCGCTGGCGATGCCTCGAATCTGCCGTGTGGAGCACCGAACCAGCCGTGCAAGTCGCCGCTGTGCGCCTTCTGCGGCAACTGTCTGATCACGATTGGGCCCGGGAAACGCTCCAAGGCATCGATCTCGAGCCCGAAATCGAAGCATGGGTCGTTAAGGAACCATAATTTCAGTGCCCAAAGACTAATGCAAAACGTGCTAAAACAATGGCGCAGCTTTGTTGAAGAAAGTGATGCGAAAAACAGAAAAAGCACTTGCGCATTTGTTCGGACCAACTACTGTCGCCGTCCCGCCCAACGAGACGGGACTCCAGAAAGGAAAGGCCGAGTAACCCAAGGGTGAAACGGCCAGACCCACGAAGGAGAGTTGATCTTTGAGAGAGCAATCTGGTTAGGAAATAAAGACGAGAAGCGAAAGCTAAGAGGTGCTCTGTATGGGCCTCACTTGTGAAAGTGAATGGAGATACAGCGGCGTCTCAGAGCTTTTAAATCGGAGCTTTGGGAAACCGAAACAATTTCAAAAGAGATCCTAAAGTGCTTATAGCTTTGGATCGAACTTACCGATTTTTTACGGAGAGTTTGATTCTGGCTCAGAACGAACGCTGGCGGCGTGGATAAGACATGCAAGTCGAACGGGACTTACTTAGCTTGCTTTGTAAGTTTAGTGGCGAACGGGTGAGTAACACGTGAGCAACCTACCCAAAAGAGAGGGATAGCTCGGGGAAACTCGAATTAATACCTCATGTGATTCTGTGAAGCATTTCACAGAAATTAAAGGTGCCTTCGGGTGCCGCTTTTGGATGGGCTCGCGGCCTATCAGCTAGATGGTGAGGTAACGGCTCACCATGGCTATGACGGGTAGCTGGTCTGAGAGGATGATCAGTCACACTGGAACTGAGACACGGTCCAGACACCTACGGGTGGCAGCAGTCGAGAATCATTCGCAATGGGGGAAACCCTGACGGTGCGACGCCGCGTGGAGGATGACGGTCTTCGGATTGTAAACTCCTGTCATCGAAGAGTAAGGCTTATGTATTAATAGTATGTAAGATTGATAGTATTCGAAGAGGAAGGGACGGCTAACTTCGTGCCAGCAGCCGCGGTAATACGAAGGTCCCAAGCGTTGTTCGGAATCACTGGGCGTAAAGGGTGCGTAGGCGGCGTGGTAAGTCAGATGTGAAATGCCGGGGCTCAACCTCGGAACTGCATCCGATACTGCCATGCTAGAGTAGTGGAGGGGCGACTGGAATTCACGGTGTAGCAGTGAAATGCGTAGATATCGTGAGGAAGACTAGTGGCGAAGGCGAGTCGCTGGACACTTACTGACGCTGAGGCACGAAGGCCAGGGTAGCGAAAGGGATTAGATACCCCTGTAGTCCTGGCAGTAAACGGTGCACGTTTGGTGTGAGCGGGTTCGACCCCGTTCGTGCCGGAGTTAACGCGTTAAACGTGCCGCCTGGGGAGTACGGCCGCAAGGCTAAAACTCAAAGAAATTGACGGGGACCCGCACAAGCGGTGGAGTATGTGGCTTAATTCGATGCAACGCGAAGAACCTTACCTAGGCTTGACATGCATCTCTAAACCGGTGAAAGCCGGGGAGCGGAGCAATCCGCAATTTGCACAGGTGCTGCATGGCTGTCGTCAGCTCGTGTCGTGAGATGTTGGGTTAAGTCCCGCAACGAGCGCAACCCCTGTGACTAGTTACCAGCGAGTAATGTCGGGAACTCTAGTCAGACTGCCCAGATCAACTGGGAGGAAGGTGGGGACGACGTCAAGTCAGTATGGCCCTTACGCCTAGGGCTGCACACGTACTACAATGCCCAGTACAATGTGAACCGATACCGTAAGGTGGAGGAAATCCTCAAAACTGGGCTCAGTTCGGATTGTGGGCTGCAACTCGCCCACATGAAGTCGGAATCGCTAGTAATGCCGTATCAGCTACGACGGCGTGAATACGTTCCCGGGTCTTGTACACACCGCCCGTCACATCATGGAAGCCGATCACACCCGAAGTGCGTGAGCTAACTTCGGACGCAGCGCCCTAAGGTGAGATTGGTAACTGGGATGAAGTCGTAACAAGGTAGCCGTAGGGGAACCTGCGGCTGGATCACCTCCTTTCTATGGAGTAATCGCTTATAGATCGAGCTCACTCGATAGCGATAGGTCGACGTCCTTGGCTTGCCAAGGACGGTCCCACAGATCAACCGGGCAACCGGAAGTGAGGGACACAAACCTTTTACTGTATCGTTGAAGTTCGCCTTCACGAAGTTCATTCAGGGCACCTCTTAGTTTTCACTTCTCAATCAAATATCTGTTCGTGGGGGTATAGCTCAGTTGGTAGAGCGCCTGCTTTGCAAGCAGGATGTCATCGGTTCGAACCCGGTTACCTCCACCATCTTGGAATGACGAACACTCGGATCTAGTCCTCAACTATTGAGGGTCTGTAGCTCAGTTGGTTAGAGCACCGCCTTGATAAGGCGGGGGTCACAGGTTCGAGCCCTGTCAGACCCACCAACGAGCAGTCTTAACAAATTTCTAATCCTACCAGACACGAAACATCGTGCGCTCTCTCAGAGTTCCCTGTTCTTTGACAACTGCATATTAGGGTAAATACAACACAACAAAAGCTGAGTTTGCTTGCCGTCAGGCAAGCAAATCAAGTCTTAGTAATGTTCGAAAGAACGGCGAAAATAACCAAGCAAGCTTGGAAGCCAATCCTTACCCGAATCGTGCAAACGAATTTCAAGTAAGGAGAAGTAAACAAGCTATGAAGGGCACACAGTGGATGCCTTGGTGCCAACAGGCGATGAAGGACGTGATAAGCTGCGATAAGCCTCGGAGAGCGGCAAATACGCTTTGACCCGGGGATTTCCGAATGGGGTAACCTGATGCTGGTAATACAGCATCGTTGCTTCCTGAACACATAGGGAAGTAAACGCGACACCCGCTGAAGTGAAACATCTCAGTAAGCGGAGGAAAAGAAAGAGAAATCGATTCCGTAAGTAGCGGCGAGCGAAAGCGGACTAGCCCAAACCGATAGCTTTGCTATCGGGGTTGTAGGGCCCCAATATGGTATCTCAACGGTTAGGTGAAGCGTGTGGAAAAGCGCTCCCCAGAGGGTGAAAGACCCGTAACCGAAAACCCGAGAGAGCCTAGGGTGTCCCTGAGTAATACGGCACACGTGAAACGCCGTATGAATCCGCGCCGACCACGGCGTAAGGCTAAATACTCGTTGGCGACCGATAGTGAACCAGTACTGTGAAGGAAAGGTGAAAAGTACCCCTGCGAGGGGAGTGAAATAGATCCTGAAACCGTGTGCCTACAAGGTGTGAGAGCAGGCTTGTCCTGTGATTGCGTGCCTTTTGCCTAATGAGTCTGCGAGTTAGTATCAGTGGCAAGCTTAAGTCCTTCTGGGATGTAGGCGTAGCGAAAGCGAGTCCGAATAGGGCGATTAAGTCGCTGGTGTTAGACCCGAAGCGGAGGTGATCTACCCATGGCCAGGTTGAAGCGTGAGTAAAATCGCGTGGAGGACCGAACCGGTGTCTGTTGAAAAAGGCTCGGATGAGCTGTGGGTAGGAGTGAAAGGCTAATCAAACCCCGTGATAGCTGGTTCTCCTCGAAATGTATTTAGGTACAGCGTCGTGTGCTGATGAGTGGGGGTAGAGCACTGACTGAGCTAGGGGCCATACCCGGTTACCAAACTCAATCAAACTCCGAATACCATTCAATGGAGCACGGCAGTGAGACTGTGGGGGATAAGCTTCATAGTCGAAAGGGAAAGAACCCAGATCAGCAGCTAAGGTGCCCAAATACCGCTCAGTGGAAAGGAAGTGAGATTTCATAGACAGTGAGGATGTTGGCTTAGAGGCAGCCACCATTTAAACAATGCGTAATAGCTGACTCATCGAGAGATCTTGCGCCGAAAATAATTGGCGATAAGCGGTATACCGAAGCTCTGGATGTCTAGTTTACTAGGCGTGGTAGAGGAGCATTGTTAGAACATTGAAGCGGGAAGGCGACTGACCGTGGAGATCTAACAAGTGAGAATGCAGACATGAGTAACGATAAGACGGGTGAAATCCCCGTCCGCCGTAAACCCAAGGTTTCCTGGGCAACGCTAATCGTCCCAGGGTTAGTCGGGACCTAAGCCGAGGCCGAAGGGCGTAGGCGATGGAAAGCAGGTTAATATTCCTGCACGTCCGAAACTTAAACCAGAAGGACGCGGTTGTGGAGAGATAATGCCGGCTGAAAGTGGCAGAGGGGAAACTTCGGTGGAACCTACCTTCTCGAAATAACCGCCAAGAAAAGTTCTGGCGTATGCTAAGGACCCCGTACCGCAAACCGACACAGGTGGGTGAGTAGAATATACTAAGGCGCAAGAGTGAAACCTCGTTAAGGAACTCGGCAATCTAGCCCCGTAACTTAGGGATAAGGGGTCCCTGCTTCGGCAGGGCGCAGTGAAAGGGGCCAACCGACTGTTTAGCAAAAACACAGCATTCTGCTAAGACGAAAGTCGACGTATAGGATGTGACACGTGACCAATGCCAAAAGATTAAGGTAAGATGTTAGCCTTCGGGCGAAGCTTTGAACCCAAGTCCTGGTGAATGTCGGCCGTAACTATAACGGTCCTAAGGTAGCGAAATTCCTTGTCGGGTAAGTTCCGACCTGCACGAATCGTGCAACGAGTTGGCCGCTGTCTCAACGAGGAGCTCAGTGAAGTTGTAGTGCCGGTGAAGATGCCGGCTACCCGCAGAAGGACGGAAAGACCCTTTGCACCTTAACTGTACGCAGTCACTGGTGTTCTGGTTCTGATGCTCAGAGTAAGTGGGAGACGTTGAAGCGGGCCTTTAGGGGTTCGTGGAGTCGCCAATGAGACACCACCCTTTGGTATTGGGACATCTAACCGCAGGCCTTGAAACAGGATGCGGGACCATGGCTGCCGGTCAGTTTTACTGGGGCGGTATCCTCCTAAAGAGTAACGGAGGAGCGCGAAGGTGGGCTCAGCGCGGTTGGCAATCGCGTTACGAGTGTATAGGCATAAGCCCGCCTAACTGTGAGACCTACAAGTCGAGCAGAGACGAAAGTCGGCCTAAGTGATCCGGTAGTTGAATGTGGAATCGCTATCGCTCAACGGATAAAAGGTACGCTAGGGATAACAGGCTGATCGCGCCCAAGAGTTCATATCGACGGCGCGGTTTGGCACCTCGATGTCGGCTCGTCACATCCTGGGGCTGGAGAAGGTCCCAAGGGTTCGGCTGTTCGCCGATTAAAGTGGCACGCGAGCTGGGTTCAGAACGTCGCGAGACAGTTCGGTCCTCTATCCTCTGCGGGCGTAGGAAAATTGAGGGGTTCAAACTCTAGTACGAGAGGACCGAGTTTGACGCACCACTGGTGTTCCAGTTGTTCCGTCAGGGGCATTGCTGGGCAGCTAAGTGCGGACTGGATAAGCGCTGAAAGCATCTAAGCGTCAAGCCATTCCCAAGATAAGTTTTCCCTGAAGGACCGTGGAAGACCACCACGTTGATAGGCTACGGGTGTAAGCATGGTAACATGTTCAGCTTAGTAGTACTAATCGTCCGTTCGGCTTGTTTACTTCTTCTAACTTGCTTGAAAAACCGTTCAAAAGCATGTGCTAAGACCGCTTTTAAAGTCGTTGTTCATCCTAAATATGCAGTTGTCAGAGAATCGCTCTCCTCTACGGAGTGTTCTTTGAAATGTGGCCCGAAAGTGTCGCTAGAGTTCTGATTTCTGTCAGTGAAGTCAGCCCTCTGGTGATCATAGCAGCGTGGTACCACCCGATCCCATCCCGAACTCGGAAGTGAAACGCGCTCGCGCCGATGGTAGTGCGACGAAAGGTCGTGTGAGAGTAGGTCGTCGCCAGTTTCTATGCCCGCACCGTTTCCGAAAGGGAAGGGTGCGGGCCTTTTTCGTATCGACACAGTGGTTTCCGATTCCAGCAGGCTTTCTTTCTAACCCAATGGTACCCATTCCGCGTCCTGCTCGATACGCACGTGGCCATCTGACCAGCTGAGCCGAAGGGAGACCTGATGCAAACCTGTGTTTGCCAGGAGATAGTGCGCGAGCGCTGCCGTGACCACTTCTTCAATCGTACGCTGCAAGGGACGAGCTCCAAGCTTGGGATCGAATCCGGCCGCGCTGAGGGCATCAATTAGGGCCTCATCAGCGTGCAGGGTGATCTCTCGATCATGAAGGCCTTCTCGTTCGGCGAGTTCAGCGATCTCTTTGCGAGTGATTTCTCGGATAATCGTGTGTTCAAGAGGCGCGAAATAGAGAACCTCGTCCAACCGATTGAAGAATTCAGGCCGAAAGAATCGCTTGATGGCGTCGCGGTCGGTTCCGGCGGAGTCCGCTTCAAAACGGATGGTCTGACGCCCCTCGGCTCCCAAATTGGAGGTCATGACGATGAGCGCACTTTGAAAGGACGTCACTCGGCCCAAGGCGTCCGTGAGCCGCCCTTCCTCGAAGACGTTGAGTAGGACATCAAATACTTCCTCGGACGCTTTCTCAATCTCATCGAACAGAAGAACGGTGAATGGTTGTGCCCGCATCCGCCGAATGAGTTCGGAAGGCTTACCATAAGGATCTCCCAGGAGGCGCGCGCTGGCATCAAAGCTAGCATATTCACTCATGTCGAGCCGAACGATCCGTTCGCTCTCTGGCAGATTATCAAATAAGAGGTCGCCCATGGCACGAACAAGAGCCGTCTTACCCACACCGGTAGGCCCCGCAAAGAGATAGACGCCTAACGGTCGGTTAGGATCATGGAGTCCTGCTTTGAAGCGGGTGAGGCAGGCGACCATGGAACGGATAGCTTCGGGCTGGCCAAGAATGCGACGGGAGAGCGATTCCGCATAAGTGTCAGCATCATAGGGGACCGCGTCGCTGAGAAATGCAGTAGGAAGCCCCGTTGCCCTGCCGAATTCTTCTTGGATCCACGCGGAGTCCAGCACATTTCGCCTCTGTTGCTTTGCGTGCTCCGCTGCCTTATTGAGAAAGTCGAGGGCTTTGCCAGGAAAGGCCGCATACGGCTGGAAACGTCGAAAGAGGCTGTGAGTGGATTGGCTCACACCAGCGTCGCATTCAAGTCGATGACGGTCGGCAAGGTGATCGCATCCCTTGGCAAGAAGGCGTCGTGCCGCGTCGTCATCTAGGGTTTCTACTTGGATCACGCGGAAAAGATCAACAAGACCAGGCAGCAGGCGGTCGCAGGCATCCATTTCACTCGAAGTGGCCTCAACCACTAGTCGAATGCCACCCTCCTGGAGCAATGGAAGGATAAAAGCCCCGATGCTGGCTTCTGGACCAGATCCCCCCACTTGCAGAAGCTCTAATAGATTGCTAAGACAAAGAATGCCTCGCAACTGAGCGAGTTCATGGAGCGCCGCCTCTAGCCGTTCCTCCCATTGGCCAAGATAAGCCATGCCTGCAATGATTCGCGCTCCATTGGAGTGCCAGAAGCGTGACGGCCGCATTCCCGTTTTGAAATCGCCAGGAACAGGTAGGCTGGCCTCCACTTGACGGGCAGCCTCTGCGAGAATGGCCGTCTTCCCACAGCCAGGTTCACCGACCAGGCAAAGATGACCATCATCCTGAGAGAGCCATTGTGCCAAGTCACGGATCTCATCCTCACGTTCCCAAACCCGCGTGATCCGGGAGCGATCGCGTTGAACCAAAGGATCAGCAATCTTAGTCAAGGTTTCGATGTCTGCTTCATCGAAGAAGCTTCGCTTGGCCTCTCGCAGACTGACCACTATCTCGTCGAGAGCGATGACAGGAGGAGGAAGAAAGCGCGACAATTCCTGGGGCGTCTTGCCCTTGGCTCCGGCTCTCACATAGTGCGCGGCGAGCTTCGTGAGACTTCGCTGGTCATGATATTCAAAAGCGACGTCGATGGTGGGGAGCAGAGCCGTGAAATGGCCGCTTTCCCGCTCTCCAGTCACACAGGGGAGTCGAAGCTCGACGGCATCTTTGCTAGCGTAGGTGGTCTCACCCTCTTGATACTCTGGGAAAAGCTTGAAAGTGAGCTTTCGTAACTTGGGCTTGAGAAAGTCAGGTGAGAACCAGTGTTTATCGTCCTCGTGAAGATGGGCAATGTAGCTGCTTAATTGACGAAGGACATCCGAACGGGTTGCTCCCACAGCCACGCCGTCCTGATCTTCGTCTAACAAGCGTCCAGTGTAGAGACCAGCGTGGTCTTCCCATAGGATGACGGGGAATCGGTAAGTGGTGGCCATGTCCGTGCGCTATCCGAGTAGAAATTGAAATCTGCGAGAGACGGGAAGCGAAGCGTCGAGCAATGGCCACCATGAATGCTCAGGCTTTGTCAGGACCATCCCCGTGCGGAGATCTAGCGACCAGCCCATTTCATGATGCATTCGGATGATTGGAAGAGCCTGTTCAACCGAACGGTCGCACGGACTCACCGTAATCGCGAAAAGGCGTCCATCATCGGCGTAGAAGAGGTGGGTACCTTCTTCCGAGGCTAACAACGAACGTGAAGCCAGACCAGGCATTACGAGGTGCTTTCCCTCCAAGTGGGGGCGTTGACTCGGCTTAATAAGATTCTTCACAGGATCTTGGCGAGATGCGTCTTCGTGGAGAGATTTCCACGAACCGTCGAGAGGCGCGATCGTGGCCTCTGGAAAGAGCCGCAGGAGTTGCCGGACCCATTCCAACGCATTGAGGTAGAACGTGCTGGGTTCGCGAAGGAACTCGCGGGTAATCGCCTCGGCCGACAGGATCGGGTGATTTCCTCTCAAGAAGATCAATGATTGCTCGATGCATGGCCGAGCATCTCCGTAGATTTCGAAGCGACTTACGCGGCGAATGAGTGCTTCTGTCAGAGTGTCAATAGGTTCGAGTGTCTCTGACTCTCGGGCAAAGGCCAAGAACGCATGGCGCGTGGTCGAGGCTTTGCTGATTTGTGTGAGGAGGTCTTCGCTGTTGGCGTCCTTCGGCAGCCGTGGAGGGAGGAGATCCTGGCTAGGGCGTCGTCCCCGGAGTGAGCGCTGTTGGCGTCGCCTTTCTTCAAACTCGACTTCCTGTTGGAGTCGATCACGAAGGACACGGATGTGTGCCAGGTCTTCTCGAAGCGCATAGAAAGGCAATTTCGACTGGAGGTCGTCCAGTCCCTCCATCCAGGAGTCAATCTTGGCGTCTGCCTCGTGGAGAAACGCATTTGTGATCTCGTGAAGGTGGCGTGCCTGCTCCAGACTCACCGGCTCCGGAAACAGGTTTGGTTCTCGAGAAACGGGAAGAAAGGCTTTCGTCGTGAGTTGGAGACGATCTTGCGAGGCCGTGAATCGAAGAATGGAGAGACCTGAGTAGGGGTGCTGGGTGAGAGACTGTGCAAGTGGCAAGACCAGCTCTGATTCGATGGCGCGTCGGAGAGCGCGGGCACCATACTCGGGCTCGAACCCGCGGTCAGCTAAGTGTGGGTAGACAGTAGGATCGATCTCAAGCATGAGCTTTCGCGAGCGAATGCCGTGCCGCTGCATCGCGGACTCCGCCAATTGGCCGACCATCCGTTCAATGTGAGGGCGCGTCAGTTCGTGGAAAGCGATGACGCGGTCGATCCGGTTGAAGAGCTCAGGACGAAAGAAGGCTTCAGCTGCTTTCACATACACTGTGCTGCGATCATTGATCTCAGAGGCGAAACCAATGGGCACCTTGCTTTGCCGGGCACCGAGGTTCGACGTGAGGATTATCAACGTATTCCCAAAGTCCGCCGTTCGTCCGCCGTGGTCGGTGAGGCGTGCATCTCCCAACACTTGCAGGAGCAGATCGAAGACATCGGGATGGGCCTTCTCAATTTCATCGAGCAGCACCACGGCGTAGGGGCGTCGTCGGATGGCAGCGGTGAGCAGTCCGTGAGGCCGAAGGGCGTTTCCGGTGAGCCGATCAACCGCGTCAGGGCCTGCAAATTCATTCATATCGAAACGGATGAGGTGGTCGCTTGATCCGAAGACGAATTCAACTAACGCTTTGGCGCACTCGGTCTTGCCGACCCCAGTTGGCCCCAGAAAGAGGAGCGATGCCAGGGGCCGTCCGGGATCGGTGAGACGGGCCTTGGAGAGCATGATCGCATCCATCATGGCGTCCACAGCGGCTTCTTGTCCCACGATTCTGCCCTGAAAGAAGCGTTCCAACTCTGCCTTGGTGAGTCGGCTAGCTGGATCGAGAAAGCGCGTGTTGATCCCCGTCCGCTGTTGGAAATGGGAGCGCACTTCATGCACAGTGATGGTTTTGTGAGAGCGACCGAGTTGCTTGAGAAAGTCGATCGCTTTCCCGGGAAAGGCGCGGGTCCGGACAAAGCGACGCTGTAGAGACATGATCAAGGGCAGGACTTCGGGTGCAATGCGAACGTTGCTTTCCGATTCCAGGTCTTGCATCACGCGGATGAGGATGCGAAGGGACTCCGTTTCGGAAGGCTCCCGAATGGGAATCACTTGAAAGAGATCCGCGAACGCGCGATCCGATTCCCGAAGGCGACGCCAAGCTTCCGGGGTGGCTTCGGCGAGGACATCCATGGGGTGCTCTTGGAGTTCGACTTTGAGCAAGGCTCCAGCGGTAAGTTCACTTTGGGCTGATTTGCCTGCCTGGAAAAGCCCTAACAAATCTTCGAAGATCAAGAGGTGCCGCTTCTCGCGAACCTCTCGCATGATGGCGAAGAAGCGTTCCTCCCATTGTCCTACAAAACTCATCCCAGAAATGAGACGCTGAGGATGGATCAACCACGCTTTCCTTTGGGAAGATGTTCCCTTGGCTGCAAAAGCCTTCATCCGAGCCTGGACAAATGCGTGAATGATGGCGGTCTTTCCCACTTGGCTTGGTCCGACGAGGATCACTGGGGCGCCTGACTTGGTGGTTCGAACAAAACGGTCTAGGAGCGCTGCGATCGTGGATTCTCGCCGAAGCGCCCGTGTGAGTCCGTGAGGGTAGAGCTGATCCAAACAGCGGCCCACGCGGGCGAGTTCTTCCGCCCCAGCCATGGCTTCGCCTCCTCCGAGTTGCGCGGCAGGGCGGAAGTCGTCATCCTCCGCGAGCCGCTGCTGAGCATTTGTGGAAAGAGTGATCTGGGTCAGCCGAACGGACTCCGGGCTCGTGGCATCCGAAAGGGAGAAGTCAGTGTCTTTCTGACGGATTCGCAAGGTCTCGGCGAGCGCTTCGGCAGCTCGGTCTTCCAATCGTTGCCCGGCAGGCCAGGTGAATGTGAGGTGTGCTTTGGGACAATGGATCAGCCGCTGATCGAGAGCATCGAATCCAACGAAGAGGAAGCGCCCTTCGAAAGTTTGTTTCTTGAGACGGATGGTCAGGGAGAGATGATGCCGCGTCATGGGAGGGTGAAATGACCAGGCCGCCACCGTGTCGTGGTCAGCGGAGGTCGCCTCACGGTTGAAGGCTTTGCGAAGGCGTTCTTCGAGCTGTGATAGGGCGCGGTCTTCGCGTTCGTGCGTGCCCTCGTACCCGGAGAAGAAGATGGGCTGCGCGTGGTAGTAGGGGCGCTCGTGCGCAGGTGTGCGCTTCTCAACGAAGACCGGTATGGAGATAGAAACAGCCATGATGACGTCAGAGCGCGCGACGAGCCTCGTCGACAAGTTGGCGTTCGATCAAAGACGCGAGCAGCTTGGAATCGAAGGCGCCCAGCTCGCGAGTGAGGCCTAGAACAGGATCGCGGTAGGAAGGGCGATCGCCCGATCTGAAAGCCCTGCGCAACGGTTCGTGGACGAGATCGCGTCCGCGAGCTACTTCCGATAGAGAAAACGTTAGCAATTCTAACGGATCACTATAGACTTGCACGAATGCATGATGCTTGTTCGCCTTCGCATCTTCAAGAAGGTGGAGACCTGCTTCAGACCGCAAGCGCAAGACGGCCTGCTCTGAATGGATGCGGAGTCCGACCACGCCGTGGTCTTCGGTATGCGTGAGTGCTTGAAGAGCCGTCTGCGCGTCCTCGCCGGAGACGATCTCAGGTTTGGCCGCACGTTCACTCTCCGACTGGACCAGGAACTCTTTGGTCGGACGCTTGGCATAGAGCGCGACTTCGAGAGGGGCCGATGACCAGTGACTGGCAATATCAGCATAGGCCTGGCAGAGTTGCGAAAGCCATGAGTGGGCATCCGCTTGCAAGATCAAGGAGATGGCGGCGGGAGGCTCGGTGAAGAGTCGATACACGTCGATAAGGAGTTCCTGGCCTTGCGCGACAGGAGATTTCGGCAAGGAAGCACTCGTGCCATCTTCGGATTCCTGATAGAGTTGCAGAAGGCTGGCTTCTTCAAAGGATTGGCTTTCCGATAGGGCATTCTCCACATGAAGCAGCGCCTTCTGCAGTTCTTCAAGCCAGGTTTCCTGTTGCGGTGTCAGAGAGGGCGGGGTGCGTCGGCGTTTCTTGGGGGAGCGCCCCGTCGTGTGGGCGATCGATTGGGCGCGGATCTTCAGGAGGCGGTCCGCTTGGCTCTGCAATTCCGTAACCATCGCACTGTGCGCAAGCTGATGAGCCCAGCGTCGTTGGACTGCGGCATTCTCGAGCCGTTCATGTGCACGGCGAAGTTCCTGCGTTGACTTGCTGAGAGATTCGCCGTCGGCGAGGTAGGTGACTTGGGTGTCTTGGCGAGGTGAGAGATCGAGGAGCAAGCGCCCGCGCTCCCTTGGTGTCTCGTTTAGAAAGTCGGCCGTGGGAAGGAGGAGGTGTCTCTCAATCGCCCGCTTGAGGGGTCGAGCGCCATAGCGGGGATCATATCCTATAGCGACCACTTGATCTAACAGAGGTGCGGAGACTTCCAGTTGCAAATGGCGATCGCGTAGTCCTTCGCGCTGGGTCGCGAGCTTGAGTTCACGTTGGGCAATGGCGGCCACGGAGGCTTGAGAAAGAGGCATGAACGGTACGAGGACGTCAATGCGATTGAAGAATTCCGGGCGAACGGCTTGGCGCAAGGCGCCAAGGAAGTGCTCCTTCACTGGCGTGATGTTGTCGTCGGACGGATGGCGAAACCCCAAGGTGCCTCGTTTGAAAGTGCTAGCGCCTAGGTTGGACGTCATGATGACCACCGCATTCGTAAAGTCGGCGTGGCGTCCGGCTCCATCAGTGAGGCGGCCCTCGCCTAACACTTGAAGAAAGAGATCGAAGATCTTGGGAGTGGCTTTCTCGAACTCATCTAGAAGAATCACCGAGAACGGTTGGTCCCTCACTGCGGCAGTGAGAAGGCCTTCATTTCCAGAGAAGCGATCACTGACAAGACGGCTCGCCGTGGACGGGCGGTGATATTCACTCATATCAAAGCGGACCAGGCGATCGCGGCTTTGATAGAGAAACAGAGCCAAAGTCTTGGCGAGCTCTGTCTTGCCGACACCCGTCGGTCCGAGAAAGAGAAAGGAACCTAACGGTTTGCCGGGACGGGCGAGACGCGTCTTGATTGTCGCCAGCATGCGCAAGACGGCGTCGACCGCTGGATCTTGAGCATGCACCCGCTCTTGGAACCAGGTCCGCACTGTCGCCACGTCAAACGGCTCGCCCTCATCCAGGAGCCATCGCGGCAAACCCGTCTCCTCAGAAAAGGCCGTGAGGACGTCGGGAACCGTGCATGCGCGCGGTGGTGATTGAGTGCCAAGGAGGCGCTTTAAAAAGCGAACGGGACGCCCAGGATAGGCGGAGTAGGTCGCATAGCGCCGATGAAGCGCGTCGAGTTGAGCAAGCGCTTCGGGCGTCGTGGACGATCCAGAGGCGATGTGATCTAGAATGCGTCGACTGGCTTCAGGCGTTGGTTCTTCCATCTTAAGCACGCGAAAGGCATCCAGAATCTTGGGATCTTGCGCTTCGATCGCGCCTAACTGTTGCGTGGTGCATTCTGATAGGGCTAATAAGTCCCCACGCACCATCGCTGGACGGAGAAAGGAAGCAATGCTTTCCGACTGGGACACGCTTTGCCCCACCTGCATCAACTCGAAGAGGTTGCCGAGATAAAGAGCGAGACCACCCTCCTGCGCTTCTCGGATCAAGCGCTGACAGCGTTCCT
This sequence comes from Verrucomicrobiia bacterium, assembly GCA_030425385.1. Lineage (GTDB taxonomy): Bacteria > Verrucomicrobiota > Verrucomicrobiia > Verrucomicrobiales > DEV007 > JAACDM01. Next base: position 219,198 of record JAUIAH010000004.1, read on the forward strand.
GCCACATACCGAATCCTGTTTGGCCTGCGACCAAGCGTCCGCCGCTGGTGTGCCAGACGGGGCGCTTGATCTTCCCTCGGCGAATGGCCTCCTTGATAATCGCGGTCTTGCCAATGCCGGGACGCCCAACCAGGAGAATGCTTCGGGCTTGGTCACCGGCGAACCACTGCGCGAGGCGATCCACCCATTCCTCGCGTTCAAAGGCGGGTGGCATGGCGTCAGGAGCGAGCTTGGTCGCAACCTTCTCTAACACCTTCTCGTGTGAATCGGAATCGCCGTAGATGGCCTCGTATCGCTCCGTCGTCGTCAGTGGCTGAGCATTCCACGGAAGGGATTCCACGACCAATTCCTGGCCACGTTGGATGCGCGCGAGACGAAGAAGACTCCGAGCAAGCCCGCGGCGTTTGATGGCAAAGAGTGCTTGTTCCTCAATCGCCGCCGGCAAGGCTTCATGATCGCGACACCAGACTTCGATCCCCAGGGCTGGGAGATACGCGAGCAGGGCTTCAGTCCCATGCGCCCATTCAATCATCGGAAACGTCAGCGTCACCGGCTCCTCCCACAGTCGCGACGGACGGACTGGGGAAACTTCCAACGACACATTGCGCACGGTGTAGCTCTCTGGAGCCTGGCGGGTTCCGAGTTTGTCCAGTGATTGGAGCCTTGTCACGGCCTGCGCCAGTTTCTTGGAACGCACCGCGAGTCTGTCAGGGTCGTGACCCAGTGTCCGAAACTCCGGAAAGAAGAGGAGTTCATGCAACCACTGTTCCCTCCCTTCGGGTGTCGTTTCTAGCACTTGCGCAATGGACAAAACCTGAAGATGCAAATCCGGCATGACGCGAGAGCGGGACGGTCCCTGCGATTGGCAATCGGTCAAGCGAAACGGGGCAAGAGTCGTTGGGAAAAGAGGAGACGGCCACTTGGTTGACGTATTCTCGCACCATGAGTAGACTTGCCGGATGCGGTTGGGGAAATTGAAAGTCGTCGGGCCATGGCCCTGCTATATGATCGTGATTCTGTTGGGGGCCATCGCTTGGACCCCAGTGCGAGCCGAGGGGCCCTTGGTCATCAATGAGATTCTCTATCACGTCAGGGAGTCCGAGGTGAAAGAGGATCGGGCGGCCGAATTTGTGGAACTCTATCACGCCGGAGACGCTGCCATTTCGTTAGAGGGATGGGCCTTCACCTCCGGGATTCGGTATCGCTTTCCTCGTGTCACTGTCGAGCCGGGATCCTTTCTTGTCGTGGCGGCGGATGTGGAGACCTTTCGGGAACGGCATCCCGAGGTCGCCATGGTCTTCGGTCCCTTCCAAGGGCGTCTGAGCAACTCGGGAGAGAGACTCAAGCTAGAAGATGCCGATGGAGACACGGCTGATGAATTGACCTATGCCGATAGTGGTCGCTGGGCGAGGCGTGTCAGTGTGAGGCCCAATGGTTATGATGATTGGATTTGGGAAGCACCCCACGATGGCGAAGGCGCATCCCTCTCCCTCATTTCCCCCTCGGCAAATAATGCCCACGGGGAATTCTGGAAACCGAGCGAGCAATCGGGTGGCACCCCTGGAGGGCCGAATGATACGCTGACAGATGTCCTGCCTCCCGTGGTGACGGAGTTGACTCATGATCCTATCATTCCTACTTCGAGACAGGAAGTGACCGTCAGGGCATCCGTAGAGCACGATCGCGCCGTGAGCATGCGTTTGCACTATCGGCGTGATGGGAGTGCGCGTTTCGAAGCCATTCCGATGCGCGACGGCAAGGGCTTGCTTCCCGCGATGCCTAACGGAACCGTCATCCAGTATGTGGTCGAGGTCACGGATGACCGTGGCGTGTCAACCACGTATCCTTTGGTGCAGCGGGACGACCAGAGCGGCGCATGGGCAAAGCGTCAGGCCACGTGCCTTTATCAAGTGGATGATGCGCATGATTTAAAGGTCGAGCAGGGACCAGGGAGAAAGCCGCTCTATCGCTTTATTAGCACGGCAGCAGAATTGGCGATGCTGCGCCAGTTGAATGGGATCTCTGGAAGAAACGCCACCTACAACAATCACCTGCACGGGGCGCTGATCATCGTGGATGGCGTGGAGCAAACGGTGAAGCAGCACGTTTCCGCACGCATTCGGGGGCATGGTAGCCGTTCGGCCTTTCCGCCTGGCCTGCGCATCAACTTTCCGAGTGATGATCGTCTCGACGGGATTGCCGATTTGAATCTGAATAGCCAGTACACGCATTCGCAATCGCTCGGGGCGGCTTTGCACCAAGTCCTGGGAGTGGCCTCGGCGGCACGCTCGACGCCGATACATCTTCGCATGAATGGTGAGGATTGGACGCGTCGAGGCGCACCTCAATTCGGCTGCTACGTTCGCAATGAGGTACTGGATAGTGACTATGTGGACGCTCATTTCCCAGGCGAGGAGGATGGGAATCTCTATCGCTTGGTGGGGAATGCCTATCTCAACGAACAGCAGACAGATTCAAACTTCCGGTCTGAGTACAACAAGCGCAATCACGCAACTGAAGATGACTATTCGGATATAGTTAGGTTGATTGAGACCCTTCGGGAGACGGAGCCTGCAGAGACCTACTTTGACCGGGTGAATACGATCATGGACATCGAGCAATGGGCGCGATACATTGCTGTAGACGCGCTGCTTTGCAATACGGAAGGGGGGATGCCAACGGGAAGGGGAGATGACGTCGCCCTGTTCTGTCCCAAGGGAGGACGCTTTCAACTCATCCCCTATGACCTTGATTCCATTCTCGGCATGGGCGATGCGGAGCAGGGGATTCAGAAGAGTGTCTTTGACTATGGGAACATGGCAGGATTGCGGGCCCTCTTTCAGAATCCTCAATTTCTCCAGCTCTTCACGGAGCAGATCGTCGACTTGACGGATACCGTCTACAAACCGGAGATCCTCAACCGTGTGATCGATGATCTGTGGCAAGATTGGATTCCTGAGCAAGAGAAAGCGAAAGTGAAACGCTTTCTCGAGCGGCGCCGGGAAGTTGTTCTGAGCCAGATCAAGGGGAACACCATGATAGGATCGACTTTGGATCGGGAGAAAGGATTCTACCGCGCTTCCTCGACCACCTTTGCGCTCTATGGACGCTTTGATCGGTCCTCGATAGCAGAGGTCACGGTTGGCGGCATGGCGCCGCAACTCTTTCAAGATACCGGGACGTGGATCATGGTGTCGGATCAGTTAGGCTCAGTCATCCGCCCGGGCATGAATCAGTTGCCGGTGGTCATGCGAGACACCCGCGGGAATGTCGTTCAGCAAGAGCTGATGCGTGTTTGGCTCGACAATGGCGCGGTGAAGAAAGTCGCGGGCGAACTCGTGGCGAAGGGAGAGGAGCGGGTGTGGAAAGCGGACGAAGGGCCCTATCTCATCGAGGGGGGAGTGGCGATTCCCGCTGGCGGCACCTTGAGAATAGAGCCGGGAGTGACCGTTTATGGAAGAGATGATAGTGTGTTGTCAGTTTCTGGGACCTTGCGTGTTGAGGGGCGTGAAGGCGAGCGCGTGACCTTTGCCAGGGATCCCAGTGCAGAGGATGTGAAGGGATGGAATGGCCTGCGGATCCAGGGCGATGGACAGGTCCTCTTGCGGCATGGTGACTTTCTTGATCTCGCAGGACCGATCACCTTTTCGGGACGGCGATTGATCATCGATGGCTGCTCCTTGCATTGGCAGAAGGCGGAGGGTATCCGCTTAACAGAGGGCAACCTGATCGTGCGAGATTCTGCGTTGAATCAACGAGGAGCTGACGACCAACCCGTGATTGATCAAGCAGGTGGTGCACTAACATTAATGCGTTCTAGCATCCATCGAGAGGGAAGGGGCGCGGCGGTGCGCTCGACGGGGGAGCCTTACCTCTTTGGTAACGTGTTCGAGCAACGCTTCGCGCCGGTGTTATCCTTGTATAAGGGTTACGTGGACGGCAATGATTTCCGTTTCACCGGGAAGGTGGCGCAACCTGCTGTGGAAAGCGGAGCGCAAGTGATGCTCACACGGAATCGCCTCCAAGGAGCGGGACTCTTCATGCAACCCGATCCCCAGGGGGGAGGGAATGAACGTGTGTTAGGTGAGATGAAGGATCGATCCTTGGCGGTGGCGGATATTCGATTTGTCCAGCAGTCCCCACAGCGGACGGCAGCGTCGACGCACCGCTTTACCGTGGCGGGGCACGGGTTGGTTGGTTTCCGCTATCGTCTCGACGACCACGCTTGGAGCGAGTGGACGTCGATTTCCAAAGACCAAGAGACCTTCGAAGTGACGGCGGGGCCGGGCAAACACACGGTGAGCGTGCTAGGCAAACACGTGTCCGGTCGGCAGATGGAACCCGCGGAGGCAGTTCAGTCTCGCCCCTTCGAGGTGATTCCCGACCTGCCTCCGGTGGTGCTTAGTGAAGTGTTAGCGATCAATCGGACGGCTTATGAAAGCAAGCGGAATGCCTGGGATTACGTGGAGCTGAGAAATTTCAGCTCAAAGGCGGTGGAGCTCGCGGGCTATGCTTTGAGTGATGATCCTGAGGACTTGCGTGCTTTTGTGTTCTCGGAGAAAGCGGTCATCGGAGGGGACAGCTACTTTCTGCAATCGTTGACTCCGGATACCAGTGGCTTTGCTTTGAATGGGGATGGTGATGAGATCATCTTCTCAGACCCCAATGGAAAGATCATTGATAGGGTGCGTTTCGGTCTGCAGTTGCCCGATCTTTCCATCAGTCAGTCTGACGAAGGAGAGTGGTCGCTTTCGGAGGCCACGCCGGGCTTTGAGAATCGGATGAAAGCTCTAGCGGAAGTGCCACAGCTTTCGATCTCTGAGTGGTATGCAGCACCTGGGCGTCATGTGGCCGAGGAGTTTATCGAACTTCACAATGCGTCACCTGGTGCCGTCGACATCGGCGGCTACACGCTTACGGATCGAGTCACCAATCCAAAGGTTTGGCGTTCTCTGCCGCCACTTAGTTACCTTGCGAAAGATGCCTACACTGTCTTCTACACGGATGGCGAGACCGACCGTGGGGCAAAGCATTTGGATTTCCGTCAGGCAAATGAAGGCGAAGTGATCGGCCTCATGGATCCCCAAGGGCGACTGGTGGATCATGCCGTCTATGGGACGCAGGCTGCGGGCTATGCACAAAGGCGAGGCACCGATGGCCGCCTAACTTATGAGAGGCCGAGCCCTGGAGCAGCGGAACCGGCATCCATGAATGATACCGCGCTCGCCGTGCTTGAGGGCATTCGGATCACTGAGATCCACTATCATCCTGCCGAAGATGAGGACGAAGAGTTCATTGAATTGACGAATGTGAGTGCGCGTTCATTACCGTTGCAAGGGGTGGCATTCACCAATGGGATCGAGTTCGTGTTCGGCGACTTGACCTTGCATCGCGGAGAACGCGTGGTCGTTGTTCGTGATCGGAGTGCCTTTCAACAGCGATACGGTAGCGACGTCGCGATCGCGGGCGCCTACGAGGGAAAACTGAGTAACAAAGGCGAGAAGATCGAACTGGTGACGGCTACCGGAGAGAAGATGGTGGAGTTTGAGTACTCGGATGGATGGCACCGCAAGACTGATGGCGGTGGGTATTCACTAGCAATTGCGGATGTGGAGAATCCGCGCTTGGGTGCTCGCGGCGCTTGGCGGGAGAGTGCAGAAATCGGAGGGTCTCCAGGGCGTTGATCACCAATCTAGATAGAACCGTTGTCATGAGATATCAGACTAGCAAATGCATGCACCTGTTCGCCGCGGTTTCGTGGTGTTGGGTGGCGGTGATCGCACCGGCGCAGGAATTCTTTACCCAACGTTTGGGTGGTAACTTCGTTCAGTTGGGGCACCCGCCCATGGTTGCTGGTGCGGTGGCGCCAAGTCCATCGGCAGAAGTCCTGCGGCGGCTTTTCGAAGGAGATGAGACCGACGCCTTGGATCACGCCATCGCGCATCTGCGAGGATTCATCGATGCCTTCTTGGCGATTTCTCCAGACGAGAGGCAAGCTTTCGATCAACAACGATCGTTCGTGCAGTTTGTCAGGGCGTATGGGTTGCAGGACCGCTTGTTACAACGGTTGCAATCTCAAGCGCCCGCGGATCCTGAAGATCGGCTTGCTGCGGCCGCTCTGGCTGATATGTTAGGCGAAAGTGCGATTGCTCTGAGCCGCTACGCTGCGGTGCTTGAGGCAGATCCATCTTTGGATGGTGCTCGTGCTCGGCTCATTTGGTTGGCGATTGAGGAGGAAGGGGTTCCGGCAGCGGTAGCCGCGATGGATGGCTTGTCGACAAAGGCCTTGCTCCCGATGGGCGCGACCCTGCGGAGCCGCATCCAGATGACGCCTGAACAAGAATACGAGCGGCGTTTGGACTATTTCGAAGTGCTCGCCGCTTACTTCAATCGGCTTGATCCTGCCACTTATGTTGCCGCGGATTGGTTGGGGAGCTTGATCGATAACTATTTGGGTCAAGCAAACTGGAGTGAGACCCTCCGCTTTCCGGATCTCTACACGACAGGAAACTATTCAATGGGCTACAACAGTCCGGCAATCGAGAAGCGTTCCCAGGAAGTGGAGGCGCGACGGGCGAAGGTTCACGCTGACCTCTGTCGAGCGCTCTTGCGAATGCCGCAGTTTGCGGAGGAAGGCTTTCGGCGCTTGTCAGGATTGGCCATGAGGCGAGAGGAAGGTCTGACAGAACTCGAATCGGAGGCGCGCCGGATCCTCCTTGAGATGCCTGCCGCACCCAAACGGCCTGAGTCGGAAACTGGATCGGTGCCTCCTGTGATGCCTTACCGTGAGGACTGGGTGCCATTTCTTTCTCCAGCGGAGTTCCTTGTGCAACGCGCCATCGAGCGGGGCGAGGTGGAGGCGCTCGACGGGAAACTGCTTAAACCGCTGGTGGCTGCTGGCAATGAGGATGCGGCGGCTTTGGTTCGGGAGATCATCTCGCTGTCATTGCTAGAAGGTGAAGCGTTTGTGACGCGGGTCGCAGCGCTGATGCGTCGCGGAATCGGCGGAATCACCCCTACGCAGTTGATGGTTCGTGCCTTGGCCATGCGCGGTGAAGAGCAGGAAGTGGATTTGGGGCCAGCCATTCTTGCGTATCTCGAGGCCACCCGGGATCATCCCTATCAGTCACCTTCCTTTGTCTACGAGTATGGGAATCACCAGTTAGCTGAGGGGCAAGAGCGTTTTCGTGCCTTTATCGAAGACGCTGCTGTGGCGATGCTAGGGCCTAAGGAGGGACAGGCGGCGTTGGTGGCTGCCAACCCGAATCCCAACGCGTCTAGCACGTCCTCAGCGGCCAATCGAGTGCCTAATTTCACCGCTTTCCTTGGGCAAATGATGCAGTCCACCGCCTCCATCGCCGCGCCTTTGAAGAAGGCGTTTGCTCTGGGGCTCGTGCACCCGGCCAACTACCAGCTTCCCAACCGCGTGCAGAACAGCTTGCGTTACTATCGCTTTGCGAACGAATCGGAGGCGCTCATGCTATTTCTCACGGAGATGGGATTGCTGGGCGATCTGGAGACGATTGAGTTCTACCCCATGAACAACATTTCCAGAGGAACTCTCTTTGGACTCGTCTACTACAATCTCTGTCGCGTGGATAGCGACGAGAAAGAGCGCGTGATGGACGTGATCGCCGCCTATCCTGAGGATACCTTCGGTAAGGCGATGCTTCTCTCTGCCGCTGAGGCGAGTTCAAGCAGTTCATCTCAGCGAACCACCCTAACAAAAGCACTGGAACCGTTCGTGGAGAAGATCACGGCGTTGCCGGAGGCGAAGCAAGACGAGTTCCGCTATTGGTATAGTCAGGCAGTGAGCAACAACACGCTGCCATCGTCTCTGGAGAGAGAGGCGCCCAAGGTGGCCGCCTGGTACTCGCCCTGGCGCAACTCAGAGGCGGCTGGGAAACTGCGGGCCCGATTTCAAGGCAATGCCCATGGCATCACTTTGGAAGCGTTTCTCAACACGCCGCATCGAGCGACTTTTGATGTGCAGAACGGTCTGGACTATGCCGCCCAGCAAGCGCTGCAAGGGATGCGACGCGATGGTAGCAATGCCGATTATGTTCGGATCGTAGACCATTATGTGGAACTAGCAAAGCAACCTATGCCGAGCCAAGGCATGCAGCCGTATGTCAATGCCACACCGTTGATCCAGCAGTGGCTGGCGAGTCACCGTGCCTTGGAGGCGCTCGGGGCGACGATGGCCTTGATGGATCGCCATGAGATTTCTTTGGATGCGCAGATCGCCATGTGGGTGACGAACGCATTGAATGGAGAATCATTCAGCGATCCTGCGGAGACCGCCAAGCGATTGCTGGCCGCGAGTGAGGGCGCCGCCGTCGAGGCATTCACCCCATTCTTCGCCGAACGCTTTGCCAATCTCACGCCTGCGGTCAGAGGGCGCGTGTTCGCGTGGGCAAAGGAGGCTTCGGGGTCGGCCCTGGGAGCATCATGGCAACACGCTGCGGGATTGGCTCAGGGGGAGACCACCGCCATTGCGTGGTGGAAAGCGTATTTCACCGATCCCGACAGGACATTTCCCGAGAGACTGCAGGCGGCGCAACGGGTGGCGCCGATGGCCAGCCGCGGGCAGGCGTGGGCCGTGGTGGAAGCCATCATTGTTTGTCTGGATGGGGCTTGGAAGGCTGAGGAACCCGTCGTCGTTCCTGGCGAAGTGCCCAGCGGTCTGCTCCAGCCGCTGCTGGCGGCAGGCGAAGGCGATAAGGAGGCTGTTCGATTGACAAGCCTTCTGTTAGAAAAGTGGGCGCCCCATTTCGGTCAGACACCCATTGGCCTGCCTCTGGTGCAGCAGGTGCTTGCGTTAGGGAAAGGCTATGAGATTGATGCAGGAGCGTGGGTGTCTGCGTTGCCGCAAACGGTCCAAAGGCAACCAGGATTCCTCGTGATGTTGCTGAAAGGAGGGCACGTGGAGCAAGCACGCGCAGCGGTGCCCTGGACTTTGGTGAGCATGCCTCCTGTGAATGACTCTAGCAATCGTCGGAGTCGCTCAACAAGACAGCCTGTGTCTGCGCCATCGTTAGGGACAGCTGCCATGGATGAGCCGCTCCATGCGGCATTGCAACGCTTCTTGCCGACGGTCGAGGATCCCGGGCAGCGCTATTTCGTGGAACTGTCTGTCCTGGCGTTGATGGATGGACCCAACCTAAGGGGCGTGGCAAAGCGGGAAGAGCGCCTGGCAGCGCTCAGAGATCGCTTCACACGAGATGCCTTCAGCAGCGCTTTCCTCGCAGAGCACACGGTGAGCTGGTTGTGTGCCCTGACAGAGATCAATGAGCAGGTGCGCCCGTCGGTCGCTCACTTTGGCGATCAGATCGATTTCCAAGCCTTGGCTAATTGGCAGGATCCCGTCCTAAAGAGCTCTCGCCAAGGTCTGTTGAATCACTATCTCAACGACGCGGCTGAAAACTTTCCGGAAGCCTTCGCCCGCCTCTTGATGGGCATGCTCGCGACCGCAAATCGGCACAATGGTGAGGCCCAGCGTCTCTTGGATACCTACTGCCGTGAGTTTCCCTCCAATCTGCTCAAGACTGATGAGCTCCTGACTCCTGAGCAAGCCAAGCCCTACCTGCCACTTCTGCGCGAGCTGAGTAGCATGGCGCGCGAGCTTTATTGGAGTAGCCGCGATGATTGTGTGAGGGGCACATTGATCCTCCATGTCTTGGCAAACGAGGTCGATAGCTACCGTGAATGGATGAAAGCATTGCCAATCAATGTGCGGCGACAACTGATCCAGGAGTCGAGCCTGGATAATGTCGCTTACACACTCCGCGACGGCTTAAAGAACGATGACCTATCGCCCCAGCGGCGCTTGGAAGTGATCGATGGGCTCTTTGCGGCCAGTGCCCCTATCCCGGAGCCCGAGAATAGTGGCTACCGTCAGGGAACGGATTCAAATGCCTTCGAGCGGCTGGTCGATCTGAGCCTGGTGAAGAAGGAGGAACTGATGACACACGGACCGCGCTGGGCGCGTCTGAATCCGCGCAATGGAGCAGCTTTTGCAGAACTGGGGGGGCTGCAGGAGGAGGCGGGCGAGACGGATCAGGCCGTGGTGAACTACGTGCAAGCGGTGGCTCACGTGCCTCGCTATGATTCTTCAAGCTATTCGCGGTATCACTATCAGAATGCGCAATTGCTCGTTCGTCTTGGGCGTGTCGACGCCGCGCAATCGTGGATGGACTTCCTTGATCGTGGGCGCATCGATGGGGGCATGGCCGAAGCCTACGAGGTCTTGGAACGTGACATTGCCATTCAGTTTCTTACGGATCCTACCAGAGTTACTGAAATGTTGCGTGAGATCCGTCTTGCGCTCGCGATGGACGAGCGTGACTTTGATCGCTGGCGACAATTGGCAGATCTGTTAGCTGCGGAAGGGCAGAAACGCGTGGGTGAATCTGACTATCTCGGTGGTCTAGCGTTTCTCCGTGTGAGCTTCTTTGTACTCCATCAGATCCGCGCTGCGGATCCGCGTTTTGACAAGGATCAGTATGATGAAGTGAAGCGGCGACTCGCTGAAGGCTTGAGAGCGCTCGGTCTTGGTGGGGAGGAGGAGCCTCTCATTGCCAAAGGATCTCGTTGGCTCTATCACTATCGACATGGCGGCGTGAAGGGCAGCGCTTGGCGAGAGCTGGATTTCGCCGATGTGGACGAATGGGAGGAAGGTCCCGCTCCGCTCGGGTATGCGGAAGGCGATGAGCAAACGACCTTGTATTATGGTGAGGATCCAGACAATAAGCCGATCACGGGTTACTTCCGGACCACATTCGAGGTGGCGGATCCCTCGCGCTTCGATGAATTATCGCTCGGTGTGCGGCATGACGATGGCATGGTGGTGTATTTGAACGGACGCCAACTAGCCCGAAACAATCTGCCTCAGGGGGTCCCCATCACGCCCACGACTCTGGCGCCCAATTCCCGGGGAGAGGAACGAGAGCGCAACTATTGGCGTTCCGTATTCAAGAGCGCTCGTTTGGTTCCAGGATTGAATGTCATCGCGGTAGAAGTGCATCAGAATGCGCCCGACAGCTCGGACTTTGGATTCGATCTTGAGATCCTGGCGGCCCCCGTCAATGCGCGCGAGGTGGTGGCCGAGGTTTCGGCAGGGAAACCGCTCCGTTGGCTCCGAGATTGGACGAATCGGCTACCGGCTGGCTTTATCGAGACGCTGAACGGACTCGCTGGCGCTGAATTGCCATAAAGGTTGGAGAAATCCGAGACCGCGAGCGCCGATCCACACCTTGACGAAGGCCAAGGGCATTTGAAGAATGGGGGATGACAAGAACCATTCGAAGCGCCTGGTGGGTGATCCTCTGCGCGCTGCTGCTTTCCATAGAGCCGAGTCCGGCCATCTTCGGGATCTTCCGAAAAGATAAAGATCGCCTACCCACGAAGGGTGAGGTGGCGCGGCATGATCGTGAGGCGGCACGTCTCTTCGCCACGGGAGAGAAGGCACAGAATGAAGGGAAGAGCGCCAAGGCCTTGAAGGCGTATTCCGCCATCGTTCGCAAATGGCATTTCTCGAACTACACGGGAGAGGCAACCTTTCGTGTGGCGGAACTGCTGCACGCGCAGGGCGAACTGCTCGATGCCTTTGATCACTATCAGGCGCTGGTCCAGCAACACCGCTCCAGTCCGCGCTTTCAGCGTGCTGTGGAGCAACAGTATAACATTGCGGTCAAGGCGCTGACTGGGAAGCATAGCAACCTGTTTGGAGTGGTACCGCGCAAGACCTCGCGTGATCGCGTGATCGAGATGTTTACCGCCGTGATCCAGAACGCTCCTGCCTCAATCTACGCAGCAAACTCGCAGTATTACATTGGGCGGACGCATGAAGGGCGCGAGCACTGGGACAAGGCCATTGCCGCCTTTCAAAAGGTGGTAGACGATTACCCGCGCAGTCCCAAGGCACCACAGGCACAGCTCAAGATCGGAGAGATCTACGAGAAGACTGCCAAGCGCCCTGACAATCCTACTAATCTGCGGGAGACGCGTGAAGCGTACGAAGATTTCATTACCAAGTATCCGCAGCATCGTGATTCTGGCGATGCCTATGCGCAGCTCAATGCCATTTCCGAAAGGGAGGCCAAGAAGAGCCTGAAACTCGCGAAATACTATCAGAAACGCGGAAACATGAAGGCGGCAGCGATCTATTTCAAAGACGTCCTCCGGTCGTCGAATGCTGCCTTGAAACTGGAGGCACGGCAGGGCATTGCAGCGGTGGGCAAGGTGGATCCTGAGGCTTTGGAGCGTGCCAAGATCGATGAATCGGCGACTCAAGTGGACCCCGCGGATCGTCTCAAGAATCAACGCCAGTATCTGGGACCGCCCGCGCCCGATGTCGTGACGTCTCGTTCCAAACCGGCTTCGACTCCCACGACTGAAGCAGACCGCGTGGCTTCCGAGTTGCCTCGTCTTCCCGCATCGCCGCCACCCTCCGTTTCCGAACCAGATCTTCCGGGCACACCCGAGTTGAATGTCGAACCCTTGGCGCCGGCACCGCCCCCCGTCAGTGAAGATGATATCCTCGGGGGAGGCAGTCCCGTGGTGGGTGAGGATACGGACCTGGAGTCCTTGCTGCCCCCGCCGCCAACCACGCCGGACTCTGGCCTCTAGGAAAGCATCGCTCATGGGTAGAACGGTTCTTTCGGCTTTCTTTCTCTCTCTAGCGTTATTGCTATCTGGGGTGGGGTGTGGGTATCGGCTAGGGTATGTGAAGCCGGCGAGCTTTGCGCGCGTGGAGCGCATCCACATCCCCACGTTTCGCAATGACACCCAGGAGCCGCGGAGCGCGGTTCTGGTGACAAACGCGGTCATTCAGCAATTACAGCGTGATGGAACCTATCAGATCAGCAATGCCGAGCGATCCGACGCCATCCTGGAAGCAACCATTGTCCGGTTGGAACGTCGGCAAGCGCGTTCGGTTCGTTTCGATACTCTTCGAACGAGTGAGTTGGAGTTCACCTTGGTAGTAGACTATCGCTTTCGCGATGTGCGAACGGGCGAAGTCTTGGATCAGGGCACGGTGGAGGGAGAAACGAGTCGTTTCCTCGATCCCAATTTCCAACTGTCCGAGCGGCAAGCCCTTCCGCTAGCAGCCGAGCGCCTGGCAGAGAATCTCGTGAGCAAACTCGCGGAAGGGTGGTGATGGATGCGCCCCGGTCCGGTCGTTTGATCTTGGTTCCCACACCGATCGGCAATCTGGGAGACTTGACGCATCGGGCCGAGGAAACGCTACGGAGTGTGGACCTGATAGCTTGTGAAGACACGCGTCATTCGGGAAAACTCTTGGCCCACTATCAGATCGATACGCCGCGGATCAGTCTCCACGAACACAATGAGGCGCGTCGGAGCGAGGAGCTCATTGCGGCGATGCAAGCAGGCAAAGATGTGGCGCTCATTTCTGATGCAGGCTGCCCGACCATCTCTGATCCGGGCCAGCGCTTTCTGCAGCGTTGTCTTAAATCGGGGGTGGTTTTTGATGTCTTGCCAGGGCCCTCAGCGGTCATCACGGCTCTGGCGGGCGCGGGATTGCCCACGGAGGCGTTCTATTACGGTGGTTTCCTGCCTAACAAGTCAGGGCAACGGCAGCGTATTCTGGAGGAAGCCCTTGCTCGTGATCTGACACATGTCTACTTTGAGTCACCGCACCGTCTCCAGCGTTCGCTAGTCGTGCTCGCCACGGCCGCTCCCGAGAGGCTAGTGTGTGTTGCTCGGGAACTCACCAAGCGCCATCAGGAATTTCGCCGAGGGCGTGCCGATGCTCTGGCGCAGCACTATCAAGATCATCCTCCCAAAGGAGAGATCACCCTCGTCATCGGTCCTAGCAAAGTGCCAGCTTGGTTTGCCAGTGCGGATGCCACGTCGTGAGCGAGGAGCCTTTCTACATTGTTGGCCCCACGGGCAGTGGGAAATCAGCCGTCGCGCTCGCGCTCGCTGAGCGATGGAATGGTGAGATCGTCAATGCCGATGCCTTCCAGGTGTACAAAGAGATCCCCATCATCACGGCAGCTCCCACAGAAGCGGAGCGTGTCCGCGTGCCTCATCATCTGTATGGGTTTGTGTCCGTGTCTGAGGCGTATAATGTGGCTCGCTATGTGGACGATGCGACCCGCGTCCTCTCTGAGATCATGGAGCGAGGGCGCCGTCCACTGATCGTAGGTGGTAGTGGCCTCTATGTGAAGGCGCTTACCCATGGCTTGTCGGATTCGCCGCCAGCGGAGCCCGCCTTGCGTCAGTGCTTGCAGAGCATGGATGATGATGTGTTGGTGCGTTGGTTAGAGCATTTGGATCCGAGTGGCGCCGCCGCCATGAATTTGCAGAATCCTCGTTACGTCCAGCGTGCTGTGGAGATGACTCTTCTGTCAGGAATTCCGGCATCTGTATGGAAAGCGGCCTGGGATGATCAGGCCCCCACCGATGTGAAAGGCATTGTTCTCCAATGGGAGCGCGCTCAGCTCTATGAACGCATCAATGCGAGGGTAGAGGTGATGTTAGAAGATGGTGCGCTGCAAGAAATTGCGGCTTTGCCGAGTCATCTTTCAGCAACGGCGCAGAAAGCGATTGGGGTAAGTGATCTGCAACGCCATCTGCGTGGCGAGCTTTCTCAAGAAGAAGCCATCGAGGCGATCCAACAAGCCTCCCGCCGCTATGCCAAACGTCAAGAGACGTGGTTTCGCCGAGAGACCATCTTTCAAAGGCAAACGTGGGATGAGGCCATGCAGACCGTCAAAAGCTAACGCGTATTCGCACCCAGAGTGCCTCGCTGTCGTGACGGCCGATCATCCGATGGTGCAGGGTGCGGTCGGGGAGGACCTCTCGCTGAGTCGTCTCGGGCAACCACCGGTGCCACGTTCGGAGATCTGAGGATACCTCGATGTCGAGTCTGCCTCCTACCGATTCCACATCAAGGAGGGTCCGGAAAGCGAGGGTGACCGTTTGCGAGGATGGATTCGGGGTGACGTCGATGGTGGGATGGTTCCCGAGCACCACAGACAAGGGAGATGCCTGACCGCCGAGAGTCGCGGGCAATCGGTTCGGTTCACCCATTTGGGCGACGAGGGTGGGGTGGATGAGGAAATCGGAACTGGTCACGGTGTGATTCAATCCGTGGATGGCGAGAATGTTATAGCCGGGACGGAGATGACTTCGATACGCTTGGAGAGAGATGGGTTCTGGAGCTTCAAGCGTGCTTTCGTCAACAGCCCGGACGGCGGTGGAATTGGGACCGAGACCGTAAAGGGGGGCGTGTTGGCGATGAACTTCTTGCCCATTCAGGTAGACCACACAGCCGTCATCAGCGAGAAGGGTGAGATCCAGAGCGTGGATAGAGCGATGGTGCTCGATCCAGAAAGGGTAGCGAGCAAAGATGCTGGTATGTGCGAACTGGAAGCCAGTTTGAATATCGGTGTCAATGTGAGGCGAGAAGACCCCCGAAAGGTCGTAGCCAAGACCCTGCCCTCCCACGCGCCAATCAGCATCTTGAAAGTCTGCTAGACGCCATGAGGAATGGTAGAGATCTGGAGTGGGAAGCGTGTAGCGGGACGTGGATTCAGGACCAATCAGAGTGCGAGTGTTTGGGAAGACGTCGACAATCACGTCATCGTGTTGAATCAGGCTCGATCCCTCTAGCAGGTAGCGCATGACGTAGCGTCCCGATTGTGGGAATTGAATGGCTGTGTGAGGATCGTGAGGATCAAAGGTGGCGGCGCTGGGCCCTTCTAGCTGTTGCCAAGAAGCAGTTGGTGAGTCCCAAGGATTGAGGATCTCAACATCGGCACGCAGGGATGTTTCAAAGGCCGACAAGGTTTGATCGACGCCTGCTTCTAGCAGATGCCCCCTGAGATCGTACGCTTCCTGACTACCCACATGCACGGCGCAGCTATCCCAAGTCTGCGCGCCCACGGCGTCCGTGGCGAGGAGGCGAATCTGATAGGTGCCGGGAAGCTCGAACGTGACGTCGAAGTCTCCGCTATCCGTGACGCGCTGGGTCAGTTGAGAGCCTAGCGGACTCTCGGTGAGCTGCCATTGCCAGGTGACGGGAGGGGTGGACGTTTGCGATTCGTGGACCGTGGCTTGAAAGCGTAAGCCGGTTCCTACGGGGATACTCACGGACGGGGCCGAGGGGGAGGCGATCTCGGCGAGGCGTGGCATGACGAGACCGACGAGTTCAGGCATGACGAGGAAATCTGAGCTATCGATCTGGGCATTGAGGGCGTGGATGGCAAGCAAGTTCTCGCCGGCCTGCAGGACGCCTTGTGCTTCTGTAAGATCAAAGAGATCGAACAGATTCGCTTCGCGCCCGGTAAGGGCAGGCGTGTCCCAGGACACGGGATCGGGAACATTGGCTCGAGCCACCTCGGAGCCATTCAGATACGCCACAAAGCCATCATCGATTCGCATGCGCAGAAGGAGGGAAGAGAAATGGTTAGGGTCATCGACTTGAAAGGGGATGCGGACGTAGAGAGAGGGACTGGCATTCACCATCTGGGTGCCGACAGAAGTCGTGATCCACGATTCGTAGCCGCGTCCATCTTCGTAGCCGATCGGAAGAGCGCCCAGAGGCCAACTGCGGTCTGAATAGGAGCGCCGCATCCAGCTGTCTTGGTGGACGGTCGTGCGGGGAATGAAATAGCGTGCTACCGCATCCGTGGGAATGAGTGTGAGGCTATCGCCCGCCAACTGGATCGTGATGCGCTCCGTTTCCATCTGACCACTGGGATCACGGACTGTGTAGCGAAGGGACACTTGGCCGTCCGCTGTCGCATTGGCGGTGAAACGGACCTCACCTGTGGGACCGGAAGGACCCTCAATGATCTCCATGGTGCCTTTGTCAGGAGAGAAATTCTCGGCGTGCACCAGTTGGAAGGCCTGAGGGAAGGGGGCAAGAGCGCCGCCTTCTGGCCCTATCGATAGCGTTGGATTCCCCCGCATGCCGCCAAGCGAGCTGGGGATGTCATTGGTCATCGGCCACATTCGCAGAGGGCCTAGAGTGTGATGATGCCAGTAATGATCGGGCGTCGTCGCCAGAGAGCGTTGTTCATACTGGATCGCAAAGAATTGCGTGCCGACTCGGAACGAATCCGTTCCCTCCGCCGTCTCGCGGGCGCGGAGGAGGAGTTGATCAGGCGCATCGATGAGAAATTGGGCGTCTGCTTGTGAAGGGGGAATGAGCTTACCGGCTGCATCTGGCAGAAAGAGGGTCCGCGTTTCGCCGGGTGCAAGGGAAAGAGCCTGAGAAGGGCTTTCCGCACCGACTTGCACCGTGACCGATCCTTGGTGAAGCCAGCCGTGTCCTCCGTTGCCCACACTTCCACGAAGGGCGTAGCTGAACCACAACGGCCCCGAGTGACCGGTGTGAGGAGTGATGGTGATCATGGTGCCACTATGTGAGAGTCGCGCCGCTTGAGGTGGCCAAACGCTGCTTACCCCGTCGATACTGAGGGCCGCATTCCATTGCCCAAAGCGCACCTGATGAGCATCATTGGCGAGCACATCAATCGTGGTGGAAACGCCAACCGGGATCACGGCGAAATCGTTCTTGGCGAAGGGAATCTCTTCAGGATGACGCCAGGAGACACTCTCCTCTTCTAACACTGAGGCTGAGTGGTCGTAGATTTCGCGGGCGGAGGTTTGGCCACGGTTGAAATGGGATTCTGTGAAGAAATTGCGATCACCGCCCCCGTTGGCCTGGGCATTCATCAGGCCGCCCTGGGAATGATCAGCCCCGAGAGTGTGCCCGAGTTCGTGCGCCAAGGTAGCCCAACCGGTATGAGGAGCAATGACGCCTGCGCTATCGGAACGGCCAAGGGCACCCACATAGGCGAGCCCAAGGAGACTAGCAGGAAGGCCCTCTCCTACCTTGAAGGCCGCATCCCATTCGTAGGTATTGCGAGGCCGATGCAGCGCCATCCAATCGACGAAATTGTCGAGCACATCGTCTGACGGGATCCGGGGAACGGCAGGATCATCTGGCATGAGGATGAGTTCTTGCAACCGGAGCTGAATGCCTAACTGATTCTCGTAGATGCTCGCGACATTGGCGACGCTGGCAAGCCACTGAGAAGCTTGAAGGCGGAGGGCTTCAGGGGCATTGGTTTCGGTCGTAGTGCGGTCGAGCACTAGCATTAAATGCAAAGGTCGCAATGAGAGGGCGTAGCGTTCGGTGGAGGGGACGGGATCTGTATAGCGTGAAGCCACGCCCGTCGCTGGTTCCAAGCCACCCTGAGCAGCAGTTCGCTGTGTGAGTGATAGGGAAAACGTCCTCACCAATGCGCGAGGAGCTCCGGAGAGCTCGCAGCGCCCATTGATGAGATCGCCGTTGGTGAACGTTGGCCGACTCCACTCCAGGCACTGCGCCTTCGCGTCCCCGAGACGCCATTGAGCCATGATCTCTCCGCCGTTGTGAGATGGCCAGGAAGCGGTGTAGGCATCGCCAACGCGGGCGAGGTGCGCCGGGCGTGGACTGGTCCTGGTCGAAAGGGCCTCAAAGAGCCATCCACTGCAAATCTCGGCATCTTGAAGGCGTTGCGTTCCTAACTGAATGGCGAAACTTTCTGGTAGGGTCGCCGTGGGGCGGAGGATGAGTGTCTGCTCGGTCCCGTCTCCATTCGCGAAGACCATCGGCGCCTGCACCTGCGAGGAGGCAGTCGAAGCTCGCCGCGGGAGGATGGTGCTGGCGACAGAGGCACTCTCGCCGAGCGTGGGGGGGGCGCTGCGTCGATCCATGGGAGATTGCACGACGAGGAGTCCGCCCAGGAGGAGGATGGGAAGGAGGCAACAGAGGCGGCGCCGCAGCATGCGATCACTATGCCTGGCGGCCATTGAGAAGGCAATGCCGGGATCGTCTGGCGAACGTGGCGGCTATGCGAGAAAGGTGCGTCCTTTGAATTGCCTCGCCAACGCGCTACCTTCATGAATATACCCCTCCAACGCCCTATGAAACTCTGCCCACCATTTCTCGCACTTCTGCTCGTTGCTCAGGCGACCATGGCCCAGGTCGTCATCAATGAGATCCATTACGATCCCGCAGATAAAACGGAGCATTCAGAGTTCATTGAATTGGTGAATGTGGGAGAGAGCGCTGTTGATTTGGCGGGGTGGTATTTCTCGGATGGATTCACCTACACGTTTCCTGAGGGGGCCACTCTTGAGCCAGGAGCATTCCTTATTCTAGCACAAAACGAATCCGGGTATCAGCGCAAGTTCGGGTCGATCTTCGCCGGTGGCTTACAAGCCTTCGGACAGTTTGAATCAGGGGCTCTTTCTAACGAAGGGGAGCGGATTCGATTGCGAGATGCGGCAGGTACGGTGATCGATGCCGTCAATTATCAAGCTACCTTTCCGTGGCCGATCGCGCCCCAAGGGGAATCGGTCCAAGCGAATGGTGATGGAGTCTCCATGGAATTGATCCATCCATCTTTGGACAATGATTTGGCGGGTAGTTGGCGAGCGGGCAGCGTGCCTACACCCGGAAAGCAGAATTCTATCTATCAAGAACTTGGAAAGGTGCCCCCACACATTCGCCAAGTGAAGCACGAACCCGAAGCGCCGACATCTTCCGATGAAGTGGTTATTTCAGTTAAAGTGACTGATCCCGATGGCGTCGCGTCGGTGTCGTTGAGTTACCAACATGTGCCACCGGGAAGCTATATTCGCGTCACGGACGCCGAGTATGAAACTCAATGGGAGACGCTTGAGATGCACGATCATGGTGAGGCGCCCGATGCGATGGCTGAGGATGGGATCTATTCGGTCACCATGCCTGAGGCCCTGCGCCAGCATCGGCATTTGATTCGTTATCGCATCCAGGCAAGCGATACTTTGGGAAATGCATTGCAAGTGCCCTATAGCGATGATCCTCAGCCCAACTTCGCCTATTTCGTCTACGACGGCGTGCCTGGCTGGGAAGGAGCGGTTGAGCCAGGGGAAACTCCTACAATCAGCTTCAGTGCGGAAACCATGAATTCGATTGCGGTGTATCACCTCATCGCCACGAATGCCGATATCGAAGCGCAGCAATGGGGCGGTGCCGACCGCGAGTGGTATGGAACCTTGGTTGTTGACGATACGGTGTATGATCACATGACCTTCTCAAAACGAGGCCGGGCTTCGCGTGGTCAGGTAGGCAAAGAGAAATGGGACTGGAACTTCAATCGAGGCCATCGATTTCAAGGCCGAGACAATTATGGGCGGCCCTATGACGTGAAGTGGCGGGAGATCAATGTCTTGCCGGGTACCAATCCTTGGTGGCGGAACGATGTGAGCACGGATGGAACCATCTTGAATGAGGCGGTGGGCTTCCGATTGCATGAGTTGATTGGCTCGTTGGCGGCGAATACGAACTACTTCATCATGCGCGTCATCGACGATGCGGCGGAAGCGCCCAGCAACCAGTACGAAGGCGATCTCTGGGGGCTCTATGTCGCGATCCAAGATCCTGATAGCCGCTTCATCCGCGAGCGTGGATTGCCTGATGGCAATGTCTACAATTGGCACACGGGCGGTGACATTCATAAGAATCAGGGGGCAAATAGCGTGACGGATGGTTCGGATCAACGGGAGTTTAAGAATCAACTTCGCGCCAGCACCTCCTTAGAATGGTGGCAGGCGAATTTGAATTTCGACGCTTATTTCGCCTTTAATTGCGGAAACCTAATGATCAATAACTCGGACATGCGTCCCGGCGATAATATGATGTCCTATTATCATCCAGATGGGCAATGCTATCCGATTCCGTGGGACCTTGATCTGACCTTTGAGGATGCACCGCATTTGGGGCGGGGGGATACCTCTGCCTGGGAGCGTCTCTATCATGTGCTGAATCACGAAGAGGTCGATGTGCTTTACCAGAATCGCATTCGCGAAATTCTTTCGCTACTCTTGAATCGCCAGCAATCGAGCATGTTGGTGGATGAATACGCGCGCTGGGTATGGGTTGATGTGCCGCAGAGTGATCGATTGGCGATCGTGTCGATTGGTAAGGACGGGAGCGATGCGGTGCTCACGACGGCGGAGCCTCATGGCTTCGCCACCGGCGATATCGTCAGTGTGGAAGGCGTTGATGCCGCCGTCTATAATGGGGATCACGTAATCACGGTCGTATCCGATACCGAGTTCAGTTATCGCTCAAACATCTTTGCGCCGACGCCGACCGGGGAGCAGATCGTCGCCTACAAATCGCCAGAGACGAAGCCTCTGGTGCTCATGGATCAAGCGAAGTGGGATCATCATCCGCGTAAGCGGAAGAAAGGCATCTATTATGCGAACATGCCTGGGAACGACGCTGAGGATTTCAAGGGGTATCAGCGCATGATGAAAGACTTCATTGCTCCAGGAGGTTACGGCTATGAGTTGCTCGCCTCCCATTCAGATGATGCGGATGCTCCAGACAAGCCTACCATCACGTATGTTGGAGACAGTGGCTATGCCGTGGATGCGCTCACGTTTGAAGTGAGTTCATTCTCAGGAGGAAGCCTCTTTAATCAGCAAAGCTTTGCCGCGGTGCAATGGCGCTTGGCCGAAACGACGAATCCCTCCTTGCCAGAGTTTGATCCGACAGAGCCGCGCGTCTACGAGATCGACGCCGATTGGCAAAGTGATGAAATCGCGCCGTTTGAAAGTACTATGATCATACCTGCGGGCCTTTCTCGGCCCGGGAGGCACTACCGAGTGCGTGCGCGCATGAAGAATACGGCAGGCCATTGGAGTCTATGGTCCGATCCCGTGGAGTTTGTGGCTGCTGCGCCTGACATTGCCCTCTACGAGGAACAATTGCAGATTAGTGAGATCATGTATCATCCGCGTGAGGCAACCGCTGCCGAGCGCGCGTTGGGCTATGATGATGGAGATTTCGAGTTCATTGAATTGTGGAATTCAGGAGCCACGGCCCTTGATTTGACCCAGGTGCGATTCACCAAAGGCGTGGATTTCGACTTCGGGGGAAGTGCGATTGAGCAATTGGATGCCGACGCGCGTGTGCTTATTGTCAGTCATTTAGAGGCATTCACTTATCGCTATGGCGAAGGATTGCCGGTGGCGGGGGCCTATAGTGGGCAATTGAGCAATGGCGGCGAGCGATTGAAATTGGCTTATGGCGCTGGGACAGCGATTCGTGATTTCGATTATGATGATGGTGGCTCCTGGGCCGTGGACGCCGATGGCGCAGGGTATTCATTGGTGGGACCGCTAGGGCAAGGAGATAAGGATCTCGGTGACGGCACGTTGTGGACGATTAGTGCTCGGGTAGATGGATCGCCAGGGGGGGCGGAGCCAGAAGGTGGTGGTATAGCCCTGTACGCGCAATGGCGTTTGGCAACGTTTGGAGAGGACGCGCAGGACGCCACGGCGGCCGCGGAAGCGGATCCAGATGGCGACGGTCGAGTGAATTGGGTGGAATACGCATTTCATGGAGACCCACTGAAAGCTGATCCTGTGCTCGCAACGGTGCGTTCGGTGAACCAGGAAGTGATTTATCGGCACGCTACCGTTCGAGGAGATGACGTGACTTATGGTGTGCAGCGATCGGGAAACCTGGTGGATTGGGAGAGTGTGACTCCATTGGGTATTGAGACGGGAGCCGATTGGAGCGAGTGGCGATTGGAATCCTCGGATCAGGCCACGTTTCTGCGGTTGCACGTCACTTTCGATCCCGCTTTAATGGCTCCATGAAGTCATGCTGGTTTGCATTATTCTGGTGCCTCCTGGTGACCAACGTTCCGGGAGAAATCACCATTTCCCGTGTCTTTGGCCCGGAAGTGAAGACGGGCGATTACAAGCATCCGTCCTGCCTCACCCAGTTGGCGAATGGTGATCTCTATCTGGCCTATTATGGAGGAGCGGGAGAATATGCCAATAGCACGCAAGTGTATGGGGCACGATTGGCGGTGGGCTCTGACACATGGACCACGCCGGAGGTCATTGCTAGCAACCCATTCAAGTCGTTGGGGAATCCCGTCGTGTGGCAGGCGCCGGATGAGGTGCTGTGGCTCTTCTACGTGACGCGATTTGGCGAAACCTGGTCAACCTCTCGGATCAAAGGTAAGATCTCGCGCGATGGCGGCAAGACGTGGTCAGACTCCTTTCTTGTCACCTGGGAGGAAGGCACCATGGTGCGGAATCAGCCGATCGTCTTGAGTGATGGGGACTATCTCTTGCCTATTTATCACGAAACGGGAGCCGATACCGAGTTCACGGGATCGGATTCCACTTCACGTTTTCTCAGATACACGCCGGGCGATACCGTCTGGCGAGAGGCGGGTAAGATCGTTTCTCCCAAGGGGAACATTCAACCGGGTGTCGTGGAGGTGTCTCCAGGACATTTGTTAGCCTTCTGCCGTCGTTGCGGAGACTATGAACCCACGGACGATGGCTGGACGGTCACGGCGCGTTCCGATGATGGGGGCAAGTCCTGGTCGGAAGGCACAGACTCGTCTTTTCCAAATCCTAACAGTGCGTTGGATTTCAAGAAACTTGCCAATGGGCATCTCATCCTGATCTACAACGATCACATGTATGAGCGCTCGCCCTTGACGATCGCGCTCTCCACCGATGGTGGCAAGACCTTCCCCCACAAGCGCAATCTCGTGGAGGGTGAAGGATCCTACGCCTACCCAACGGCGATCCAGACCGAGGATGGCAAGATTCATGTTCTCTTCACTTCCGATGAGCGGACGGTGATCCGACACGCCGTCCTGGAGGAGCGCGATTTGCTGGAGAAATGAGGATGGCGGCCCGCCGCTTAGCGCCATTAAACTTGCGGAAACGCTAAATTTCCTTACCTTTCGTGAGCATGTGGACCTCCTGTCGTCAGCTTCTTGTCATCGCTCTGCTTGCAGCGCTTGCCCCCTGGGCTCAGGCTCAGAGTGGCGATCTCAAGCCATCGGATGTCTTCATGCAGGCGTTCATGCTCTTGCGTGAAGTGCGGCGCCTGGAGAGCAAGCAGGACTTTCAGGCCGCAGCGGCCAAGTGCCGGGAAGCGAGTGAAATGTATGACGCCATCACGCGTCGTTGGCCAGCCTGGGAGACGGACATGGTGGACACGCGACGGAAGAAGGTCCGGAGAGACTATGAGCGCCTTGCCAAGCGAGCGAAAGAGATGGCCCTCCCTGAAATGGCGACCAATGCGGATCCTACCTTGCCGCAGCGGAATGTGGGTTCCCCCAAGGTGAGCACGGCTCGAAGCCGACCCAACGGGATCGCCTCCGTGCCGCGAGAGGCAACGGTGAATCAGCGCTTCCAACAATTAAAGACAGAGGTCGAACGCTTGCGGGCAGATCGCGCTCGGCTATTGCGACTGAGCCAAGATCAAGTGGACAACACGGCGGCAGCCAATCGCGCCTTGGGGAAAGAGCGCGAGAAGGTGAATCAGTTAGAAGCGAAACTGGCAGAAGCCCAAGATGAGTTGACGCGTTTGCAAGGGAAAGGCGTGGAGGCGCTCACTAATCAGGTAGATGAACTCAAGGCTCAATTGGAGCAAGCGACGAAGAGCCTAGAGGAACAGAATGGCCAAACGGATAAGATTCTCGCCGAGTACGAGGCCTCCAATCTGAAGATTCAGGAAATGAGCTTACAGATCGACGAATTGACTGCTCAGCGGGATGAAATGGCCGCCCTCATCAAGGGCTTGCAGACAGGCGAATCATCCCTGGAATTGGTCGTGGAGAACACACGGCTGCGGGAGCAGCTGAACGCGACCCAGGCGCGTGTGGATGAGTTGGAGCTCGATAAACTGGAGAACGAAGCCGAGATCGAGAGACTGCGTGAGGAAGTGAGTGTGTTGCGGTTGGAGTTGGCTCAGGTGAAGCAGGAGAATGAAGCTTACAAACAGCAACTGTTAGAGTTGCAAGGATCGCTCGATGACACCGAACGCGAACTTACCTTCAATCCTCCTGCGGTCGACAACACGGCGGCTCAACGCGAGAATGAGGTATTGCGTGAAGTCATCCAGCGCCAGTTGCAACAGCAAGCCTTTCGCCAACAAAAGCGCGAACTGATCATCGCAGAGCTTCAGAACATGGAATCAGGTTCGGATGATCTCGTCGCTCAGATCGATGCCCTCGCCGCGGAGATGCCTCTGTCAGAGGAGGAACAAGCGGCTGTCCAGGGACAGGCCCCGGCCAGCAACGTCTCTTCCAAGGCGCAGGTCAGTGCTTCTGCGCCATCCGTAGGCCTGGAAAGTGTCGACCGGAAACTGGTCCGTTTCGCAGAGGCCGCCGCCTACAACTTCGAGCAGGAGCGCTATGAAAGTGCAGCTACCTACTACGAAGACATCCTATCATTTGCCCCTCAGCACGTCGAAACTCTGTGCAACCTCGGCGTGACGCGGATCCGTCAGAACAAAGTGGAAGAGGCGTGTCAACTGTTTGAGCGCGCCATTCTCTCGGATAGCCAAAGTGGTAGAGCACACCTTCTTCATGGCGTCTCCGCCTATCACTTAGACGATGTCCCGCAGGCTATCGAATCGGTCCGCAAAGCCATGGAAATCGCGCCCACGGATCCCGAGCCCGCCACGTTCCTTGGAGCGGTCTACCTCTTGCGCGAGGATTGGGCCATGGCCATTCCGGCCCTGCAATCGGCCATCGATGCGCAACCGCGTCATGCGCACGCCCATTACAATCTCGCCTGTGCCTACCTCTGGCAACCTCATCCCGACTATCGCAGTGCCTACACACACTATTCCGAAGCCCTCAAGCACGGTCTCCCCAAGAACGCGCAGATGGAAGCATTGCTAAGTAATCTGATAGAGTCGTCGGCAACTCCGGTGAACGTGAACGCTGCGCCGGAAGAAGCGCCAGCCTCGTGAACGCTCGCTGGCGAGGGGGGTGTCTGATCTTGGCCGCGGCACTGATTACGGTCATTGGATTCCATCTGAAGCAACGTGCTGAATTGATTGCCCTCAAGAAGCTCCTTTCCGAGAGCCCCATTCAAGATCGGTTGGCACCCCATTCCATTCTGTCGGGGACCCACGAAGAATCAGAAGGTACGAGGAATGGAGCTCTAGCAGATTCCGATGATGACGTGAGAGGCTCTGAAAGGGAATCGCTCGATCAGGAACTGGAGAGGTTGCGACGCGAGCCGCCGCCCCTGAATAGGACGCTGATCGAATTGCGATTGAGCCAACTCAGCAACGACGAAATGCTCGATGCTTTCGCCTTTCTTGAAAGGCATTCGGAGACTGGGCGGGCGACCGATGAGATGTGGCACCTTTTCTGGAAACGGTGGGGACAATTAGACCCGGAAGGGGCTTTATCGAAAGCCGACGATGCGATTCCGATCTATCACGAGAGGGATCGGGTGCGTAAACATATCTTTGAAGGGTTTGCGGAGATTGACCCAGAGAAGGCAGCCGCGCTTATCGTGGAGAGGCCGCAAATGACGGATCGGCATCGTGCGATTGAAGGGTTGTCAGTCAAGTGGGCGCATTCCGATCCAGAAGCGGCGACCGATTGGGCGTTGGATCACTTGGAAGGGAACGAATTATGGAATGCCGTTGGAGGCATTCCGTGGGGCATCAATGCCACTCAGGGTCATCAAGAAGCGCTCGCTTGGTGGAATCAATTGCCTAACCAAGAAGTGAAGGCGCATGCATTTCGCTCTCTATCAGAAATCTATTCGTCGGAACGCTACCAAGCGACCGCTGAGGACCGGCAGTCCCTCTGGAATGCGGGCGCGGACGCGAACGTCTATCGGACGGATTTGACCGCTAGGGTTGCTCTCGATTTCATCGAGAATGATCCTGAAGCCGGGATTGCATTGTTTTCGCAGGAGGAGCCGTCGAATTCCGGATTTTACGAAGGAGTCAGTCTCTTGATCCAGAATTGGACGCAGCGGGATCCTGAGTCGGCCGGAAATTGGTTGGCCACTCAACAGAACGAGCCTTGGTTGGATTCAGCCATTTGGTCATACGCGACGCAGATACGTTCCCTTGATGCGGAAGCCGCGGAGGCGTGGGTTTCCCGCATGAAAAGCGATGCCCTTCGCTCACGGTTGCAACCGTGAGCGGGATGAGTATATATTGCAGATGGCGTTATCAAAGCGAACGACTCTGGGTGGAGTGAGTGTGGTGCTGAATGTCGCCTTAGGAGTGGCGCTTTGGTGGTATCCTGACGCATCATCAGAGGCGCCGCTGACGAAGATCACCCCAATGGAAACGATGGCGGGCATGCCGATTGATATTGCTGCCCGCCGTAGTCATCGAAGTAATGATAGGGACGATTTCTATTCAGAGATGGCGAAGCGATTAGGGTTTCGAAACAAAGAGGGATTAGAGACTCTGGTTTCCGAGGTCTTTCATCGCCCGTGGACGCGCTGGGTGTTGGATGGACAGAATCAGATTACCGAGAGCGCCGCGGCTCTATATGCGCTGACGCCTGGTGAGATCGCGGTCATTTATCCAGAGATCCGTCGCCATTTAGAGGAAAGAAGGGATGTGGTTCGAAGTACACTGAAATCTTCTGAGCCATTGGGTGATGAGGTTGTCAGTGTCACCTATACGCCTTGGCATTGTCTTGAGAATCACACGGAACCCTTGCGTCGACAGATGGTCGAAACGCTAGGAACGCTCAGAGGCGAGCGATTCTATCAAGCGCTCATGAAGAATCACTTTCACAGCCGTTATGTTCCTTCAGAGATCGATAAAGTCAGAATGGCGCTTTCGCGAGATGCATCGGGATACCTAAAGTTCAGCATGGTTTCCGTGGATTCACAGGAAGAGCCTGATCTGCAAACGGAATTTCTCATCGATTCTCCCAATGCTTTCACCATGGCTCAAGGCAGGTCGGAAGGATGGTTGGACCTGAGTCTGGCGCGTCTGGCAATTGAAGAACAGTATGGAGCCCTGTATTTGAAATGAGAAGGAGTAGTAGTTGGGTGCTTGTCCTCAGTCTCGCGTTCAATGCGATCCTTTCGGTGTGGCTGATCCGCAAGCACCAACAGCGGGAAGTGCATTCACAAGATCCATTAGCGCGTGCCTTGGACTCTCTCTTGGGCGAGCGGACTCGCGGAGGTCAACCGGAGCCGCCAGGGGATGGATCCTACGTGGATCTATTCGCAATCACTGACGCCATGGGAATAGCTGAGGATGTACTGGAAGATTATCTCCTGAGAGTGATGGAGGCCAGGGAGATTCCTCCACATTGGTTAGACCTAAGTGTGGGAGAGAAAGCGCTCTACGCCCAACAGATGGCTGCCTTGGAGGCCGAGGTGAAGGCATTAGAAAAGGACTCAGCAACGGTGGTGACTGTCGATGATGGCTCGGAGGTCCTTGAGGTACGCTTGGATACCGAAAGATTGAATGCCTTGCTAGACCAATTCCAGCAAGCGCTGACTGGTCAGTTGGGGGATTGGCGGGCGGGGAGCCTTCGACGGTTTGCTAAGCATAAAGTGACCCATCATGGAGGTTCCAGTCTGTTTAGAATCGCTTTCGTGGAGAAATCGAATGGTGAGATTGGACTTCACTGGGAGGGGGAGGGTAGACGGAGATTCTTTGGTCTGAGTCAGGTGGAGAATCGCCGTCAATGGGCTAGTCAGTTTGGACATCTATTGGACTTTGGTTCCTTGGAATGATGATCAGCGGTTTGATGGATTCACTCTCGTGAGAATGCCCCTGTTCCGTGCCAATTTGATGAGTTGGCCAAGCGGTTTGAAGGGGCGTCAGAGCTTAGCCCAAGGCTTTAGCCTTGGGTGCGGGGGGAACGCAAAGGTTTTCCTGGTGTGGCGATGAACGGGCGTTCAACGGAGTCATTCTCCAATGGGAGGCTCTTGCGACCCTTCAGGCCGCAGTGAATGAGATCATGCATACCCAAGGCTGAAGCCTTGGGCTGGGCTCTTTGGGGCCTTCAGCCCCATGGCGTGAATTGTCCGGTTGCTCTAGCCGGATGGCCCTCAGGAACGCTTCCACGGTTCGCTCATTTATGGGCGGTTGCACCCTCTCTGGCTCACGGGGGGCTTCTGCGAGCGTTCATTGGCCGTTCGTTTGGCCTCAACGGTCGTTGATTTAAATGGTCAGGACGGCGGCCTGAAGGGGCGCGAGAGCCATAGCCCAAGGCTTTAGCCTTGGGTGCGGGGCGGTGCCCACGATGGGCGGCCTGAAGGGTCGCGAGAATGGGTGGTTGTTTATGCCTAAACTAAGGGGTTATCATCCTTCAGGCCGCGGCTCTTTAGTTTAGCCCCTTGGCGTCGAGCCTTCATTTGCGTCCGGTTTATTGCGCTGTGGGCCGGATGCTCCTCAGGGGCTCTTCCACGGTCCGTTCATTTATGGGTGGTTGCAGCCTCTCTGGCTCGCCGGGGCTTTCCGCCCACGATATTCGTTATTGCTTCTGTGAGGCAAGCGCATCTTCGAAACGTATGCGCGGGAGCACTTCCTCCGGCATGCGGCTTTTGTCAGAGAGGTTGTAGACTTGGAACTTGTCTTCGGTCTCCATGACTTGCTTGAGCACTTGGAAGGCTGGGAGAATGTAAGGTTCAAAGTCGCGGGCGATCTTCGTTGGGCGAGCCTGTGTGCCTTCATCGTAGGCGCGGGCTTGCGGACCTTGATAGTTGAGGTCCATGCCTAACACATACAGGCGTTTGTAGCCGAGGAAGGCTGCCGTTTGCAGGGCACGGTAGAGGATCGTGCGAGAGCAGAAGACGCCGAGACGGAGGTCGCGGCTCCAGCCGACACGGCTGTCGTCGTCGCGCGGCGGCGTGGGCAATACGAGGTTAGGCTCATTGCGTGCCCAAGAGAGGAAGTCTGCCTGAGTACGGCGCGGCTGACCGTAGGGACGATTGACGACCTCACTGAGATAAAGGTTAGGGCTTTCGAGCAGGCTGGGGTCCGTCTCGGCAATGACGCGGAAGCCGCCAAAGGAGAAGAAGCAGTCCGCGCCACTCAGGATGACTTCTCGAATCATCTCAAAGCGATTCTGAAAGAAATCGATGTCGGTGACGGTGTAGTGTGAGGGGGAGAGGCCATGCGTTTGCATGACCTGGATGGCTCCGTTCACGCCGATGACGGCTTGGCCGCGGAGACTGGTGAGATCGAGCTCCTTGATCGATGGGCCGGTGCCGAGGATGAAGCATGATTGGCCCTGACATTTCCCTTCAACCGCGGCCAATGACTGCGTGCGCCCCAAGACCTTGCCGTCCCAGAGGATGGAGCGATTGAGGTCGGGGTTGTTTCCCGAGAGGTGAAATCGCGGCCCGGCGTGGGTGAGGTGTTTGTAAGGACGGGGGAGGCTGGCGCGAAAGAGCTTCTCTACGACGGCGTCGGGGAGGCCGAGTCGAGCCATGATAGCGAGCAGCGCTCGGGCCCCGCGCGGCCTCGAGGGCGGGGGAGATGTCATGAGGGGCTGGTCTTCTCGAAGATCAGGTTGCGCTGTTGCTCGACGATCGAAATGGTCGGGTGTTTGCAGACCAAGTGGAGGCCCGCGGCGGCGGCTTCCTCACAAAAGGTCGATAATTTCACGGCGTAGCCGGAGGGTGTCTTGCCACGAAGGCGTTTCCGCCAGTAACGCCAAGTGGCGGTGTTGTAGAAGCTGAGGGCCACGTATTTCCGGCTCACGCGCGCAAGTTCAGAGAGAGCCCGTTGCCGTTTCTCCGGCTCGGAGATGTGATGGAAGAGGCGCATGCAGAAGGCGACGTCGACACAGCCATCTTCGAGGGGGATGTCCAGGATATCGCCCTGCCGAGGCTCCCACTTGGCGGCGTCGGGATACTTCTCGACGAGGGCCTCCAACATCGTTGGGGCGTAGTCGATGAGATAGAGGCGCTTGGCTTTCTGAAAGTTGGGGTAGAAGCGGCCGTTTCCGCAGGGCATGTCGAGGATCTCGCCCTGGTCTCCTTGGGCGTAATAGCGAAAGACGAGATTGGCGAAATTCTGTTCCCAGGCGTCGAGTCGCTGCATGCGACGCGATTTCGCGAAACGCTCGGAATCGTACTGCTTGGCGGCGTCGAGATCGCGGACCTCGTTAAAAGAACCTCGTTTGCTACTGCGGCTGGACATGAGCCTGATCCATATCGCTGTCCGAGAAGAGTCGCTACTAGAGATTGTCTCAGGTCTGGATTGATATTTGATAAATATTATATATACCAGAAATGATGAATCCAAGGATCGAGCAGCGGGCTTGGCAGTGGTGGTTCCCCTGGGGGCTCGTACTGGTGGTGGCCTGGATCGCGCACGCGGGTGCGTGGATGGCTTCGTTCTACATGGATGATTATCATCATATCTTGATGAATCCGGTCGTGCGTGGGGAGGCTGAGGTTGATTTCGGATGGAAAGGGCGATTCCTCACTTTTGCCCTATGGCGAGGCGTCTATGCGGTGTGGGGGCCTGAGACCATGGCGTTTCATGGACTGAATTGGCTCCTGCATGGGGCTGTAGCTGTCACCGGGTTTGGGGTCATGCGCGGCTTCTTGCGCCTGGGGCCGGATCCGCTCCCTGATCAGGCGACGTCCACGGCGTTGTGGGGCGCGCTCCTCTTTGCGGTCCATCCCCTTTGTGTGGAACCCATCCATTATGCTGCCCAAACATCGATTCTCTTGGCAACCTTCCTTGCCTTGCTAGCGGGAGGGGCCTTCTTGCGATGGAAAGTCACTGGGAATCTGGGCTGGGCGGCTGCTTCTTTGTTAGGAGTGCTTTTGTCGGGAATGGCGAAGGAGGCCGGATTCTGGCATGCCCTCATCGGCATCTTCTTCATGGCTCTGCTAGGGCATCAGGGGCATCACCCGTTTCCAGCTCTGGGGCGTTCGTTGCGCGGTCGCTTGGGAGTGATGATCGGACTTGGAGTGGTGGGCGCTGTCGTGGCGCACACCTGGTTGGGCCTTGTCCTGGCCCGCTTGCAAACGCCCGATCTCTATGGTCAACACCTGCTCACCCAAGCGCGCGTGCTTGGCGAGTATGTCAGTCGTATGTTCGTTCCCCTGGGGCTGTGCAGTGATCACCATGTGCCGTGGACAGTATCGTGGACGGACACGGATGCTGTGTTCCGCCTCCTGGTCACGGCGGTGGCTGCTTTCTGGATTCTTGAGCGCTATGGGCGTCGGCGGTCGTGGTTAGCCGCGTTGTTAGGCATGGGGCTCTTTCACATGCTCATCCGCTTTGCCTATGTCGTGGATGAGCCCATGGTAGAGTATCGCACCTATCCCGCCATGCCGTGGATCGCTCTCTTCATCGTGGTGGTGGTCCGCGAATGCACGGATTGGCGCTTTCCGCGACTGGCTGCCTGGACGCGCCCGGTGCTTGCGATGCTCGTGCTTGGATTTGCCTTGCTCACTTGGCAGCGTTCTCGTGTGTGGCAGGACGAGCGTAGCATTGTCACGAATGTGCTAGGGCAGTATCCGCTCAATCTGCGTGCCCTTGGAATCTACATGAAGAATCTTACCATGCGTGGGGAATTCGAAACGGTGATCGCGGGGAAGCGCATGCCCGATGAGGTCAGTCGTGCCATCAATGATTTCAATCGAGAGAATGACAGGATCTACAGTGAGCGGCGTCAGCATTTGGATTACGCTTCTTGTCAGTATTTCATTATCCGTGCGCAGCTCCACGCAGGACAAACGGAGGCAGCCGCAGAGCGGGCGCAAGCCATGCTCGCGGATCTGCTCACTGGGCGTCGGGCGGGTAATGATGAGTCCCATTTCTCCGCCTTTCTATCGCGTGCTCTCTGTCATGTGATGATGGGAGAACGCGAGGCGGTCGATAGCTTGCTAGAGGCGGCGCATGCCGTATTGCCCAACGCAGAAGAGCTTCCCGAGATGCTTCGGATGGAATTGGGCCTGATGGGAAGGGAAATGCAGGGGACCTCTCGGGGTGAGGAACTTTCTTTCCAACCAGATCCTTGATTCCCTCTGGCGACTCGTACAGGGTCGTTCGACCATGTCTGAAATAGCCCACCTCCCCGACATCGTTGCTGACGCCAAGAAGCGTGAATTCCCTCCCTTTAGCCTCAGCCGCCTCCTCCGAACGGTCTTTGAGCCTATCGAGGGGTGTAAGATCGCGATCCTAGTCGATCTCGAAGATCCAGCCTCCGAGATGGAGGCCTTTGGATTTCTGAAGAATCCCCGCTACGCCGTCCAGCAACGGGCACACCAGCATTTCTACAGCGCTTTGCATGACTCTGTCATGGAGGAGCTGCGCATGACGGGAGGCGACATGTTTGCCTATCACATGACCCATGGTTCCAATCTCGATATGCGTGATGAGTGTTGGGATGTGGAGGGGAATGAACGCTCGCTTGACGCGGATGTTTATCCTAACTATGACATCATTCTGTGTATAGGCGATTGGAGCGCCACCGCGCCCTTGACGGCAAAGTGTAAGGAATTTGGATTCCGTGGCGCCACCATGCATGGGGTCAACAACGTCATTCTTTCCTCTGGGTTGGCTGTTGATTATGATGATGTCAGTGCTGATGCGGAAAAGATCCGGCTCGCCATGAACCGCGCGGATGAAATTGAGATTGACTTTGCTCTCGAAGATGGGCGCGTGCTCACGGCCAGCCTCCAACTTGAGGCCCAGGAAGCGCAGAAATCGCACGGACTTTGTAAGGGAACAGATCCCGATGTCGCCAATCTTCCCGCTGGCGAAGTCTACTTTGTCCCGAGGGACGCCAATGGTGAATTCCCCATGAAGTATGCGGACGGCACGTTAGGCGTGCTCACGGTGAAGGATCGCAATATCATCCGCTCGACGCTCATTGAGGGAGATCAAGCGACCATTGATGCGCACAATGCGAGACTCGCGGACGATCCCATGACGGGGACACTGGGAGAACTCGGCTTCGGCACGCAGGTGTTGCCAGTTTCTGGCTCCGACATTCAGGATGAGAAAGTGCTAGGCACTTGTCATCTAGCGACGGGACGCGACGACCATCTGGGTGGGGACATCGTTCCGGACATGTTCAAGAAGCACGAGAATTCCACACATGACGACATCCTCTTCGCGCCTCACAAAACGCCCAATTTCGATATCCAGCAAGTGCGCATGCGTCGAGGGGATCAACGCGAGATTCTCATCGAGCATTTCCGCCCAGCGGAATATCTCGTCGAGGCTCTTTGTGGAGAGTGACGGTGTTAGAGTAGTTTCCTACGCTCCCACGCCTTCCCAGGTAGGATCTTCGCCCGCGTCCGCGGCTTCGCTCAGGAAGCTTTGGAAGGCGGCAGAAGGCTCAAACCACGGGAAGGACTTGTCCTGCTGTGCGCGGCGGAAGGCGCGGCAGCTCTCGAGATGGGCGAGCGCTTCGCGCACACGGGCTTCGGCGAGTTCGCCTTCTTGATAGGCGCGCTCGGCTGCATCGATGGCGTTGAGCATGACGGCGTGCGTGTGACAGATGAGAGGCATGTCGATGCCCGCTTGAAGACCTGCCACGGCGGCTCCCACCGTGCCGTCCCATCGCGTCCCATCGGCGATGGCCTTCATCTCCATGCAATCCGAGATGCAGAGCCCTCGAAATCCAAGTTGGTCTCGCAGGAGGTTGGTGAGTACGTCAGGGCAGAGCGTGCCAGGGAGATCTGGATGGATCGCTTCGAAGATCACATGGGCCGTCATGATAGCGAGGGCGCCCTGGCGATGGAGGTCGGCGAGAGCCGAGAGCACGCGACGAAAGGGGAGGAGTTCCACCGCTTCCATCCGCTCCATGCGGTGGGGGAGACGCGGCAGCTCGTGGTGGCTGTCTTGATGGGTGTCTCCGTGCCCGGGAAAGTGCTTCCCACAGGCGATGATACCTTGTGAGTGAAGTCCTTCGATCAAGTGCTGGCCTAACAGAGCGACCTCGTTGGGGTCAGCGCTGAAAGAGCGTTCACCAATGACCGGATTGTCAGGATTCGTGTCGACATCAAGGACAGGAGCAAAGTCCATGTCGAACCCAACCTCGCGCAGTTCCTGTCCGAGACATTGACCGATTTCGTGAGCGATCGCAGCCCGATCACCCGGCGCCCGTCCGACCGCGCGCATGGAGGGGAGGCGTGTGAACCCGCGTTCCAAGCGCACGGTGTTCCCGCCCTCTTGATCGACGCAGACGAGCAGCTCGCTTCCGGCGATGGCGCGCGCGTCGGTGATCAAAGACGCGACTTGATCAGGCGTGTCGACATTGCGCGAGAACAGCACGAGCCCGCCCACGCCGCGGCCGAGGACGCGTTTGTCATCATCAGAAAGCTGCAGACCGCTGGCGCCGACGCAGAAGAGGGGAGCAAGGGAGGGGGTGGGCATGGGGCGACCTAGCGTCACCTGCGGCGGATTGCCAGTCCTTAAGAAGCGCCCACCCAGAACTCTCTCAGTCTACGATTGCCAGGGTCAAGGTCTCGGGGTTAGAACCGCTGTATGCAGCGTTTCATCCTTGCCCTTTCCTTCCTGCTCAGTGCGGGGCCGCTCGTGGCGGCGCCCAATGTTCTCTTCATCTTCACGGACGATCACGCCCCGCATGCGATCGGCGCTTACAATGGTTGGCTGAAATCGGTCAATCCCACGCCCAACATCGATCAGTTGGCGAGTGAAGGCATGGTCTTCGAACAGAGTTTCTGCACGAACTCCATCTGCGGCCCCAGCCGCGCGGTGATTCTGACGGGGAAACACAGCCACAAGAACGGTTTCATGAACAATGGGAACTCGTTTGACTGGGAGCAGCAGACCTTTTCGAAGATCCTCCGCGAATCCGGTTACCAAACGGCACTCTATGGGAAATCTCATCTCAAGGGCACCCCGCAAGGGTTCGATGATTGGAAAGTCCTTCCCGGTCAGGGGGACTACTACAACCCCTTCCTCATCACGCCCGAGGGACGTGTGCAAGTGCAAGGCTACTGCACGGACATCGTGACCGATCTCGCAGTGGAGTGGCTCACCCAAGATCGCGACCCCGAGAAGCCCTTCTTTCTCATGGTGCAACACAAGGCCCCGCACCGTTGTTGGATGCCCGCCCTACGTCACCTTCATCTCTATGACGACATCACCATCCCTGAGCCGGACACGTTGTTCGATGACTGGCAGGACAACGCTCCACCCGCCCGGTATCAGGAGTTGGAAATTGATCGTCACATGGATCTGAACTACGACCTCTTCGTGGACCTCACGCCGGAGTTTGATCAGCCGGCCTCACAGAAGCGCCAAGATCGTTCCGCCTGGAACAATATGAAGCGCATGACGCCTGGCCAGCTCAAGACCTGGCGAGACGCGTATGGTCCTAAGGACGAAGCCTTTCATCGTGCCAAGCTCACGGGCAAAGACCTCGTGCGTTGGAAATACCAGCGTTACGCCAAGAACTACCTCCGTTGCATCAAGGGCGTGGATGAAAGTGTGGGCCGCCTGCGAGAGACGCTGAAGGAGTTGGGACTTGGTGAGGACACCATCGTCATCTATTCCTCGGACCAAGGATTCTACATAGGCGACCACGGCTGGTACGACAAACGGTGGATGTATGAAGAATCCCTCAAGATGCCTTTCGTCATCAAATGGCCAGGCGTCACCATCCCCGGTTCGCGCAACACGCACATGATTCAGAATCTCGACTACGCGCCCACCTTCCTCGATATGGCTGGGGCACGCATCCCGCGTGACATGCAGGGCCTATCGCTAGAGCCTCTCCTCAAAGGGCGTTCTCCGGATGACTGGCGCACCAGCATCTACTATCACTACTACGAATACCCCAGCGTGCACATGGTGCCGCGCCACTACGGTATCCGCACCACGCGCTACAAGCTCATGCACTTCTATCGCTTTGACGAATGGGAAATGTATGACCTGGAGAAAGATCCGGAAGAACTGACGAACATCTATGGTCGCCCAGGTTACGAACGCCTCACCGCGGACCTGAAGCAACAGCTCCGAGGGCTTCAAGAGACCTACGAAGACGATGGTGATTTCTCCGAGAAACCAGAGGCCTGGCAGAAAGAAATGCGCACTCCGGGAGCTTCCGCTACGAAGAAACTCGACTCATAAGGAAGCCAGTCACTAGGAGGATGGCGGCAACGTGTGCGCGCGGTTCCAGGCGACGCAGTCGGCGTAGCGGGCACCTTGGCCTCCGAAGAGATCAAGGGCGCTGCCGATGGTGAGGTCAACCTTGCCTTGGCTGAGGGCGTGAACCGTCTCCAGATCTTCCATCGACCGGGCACCGCCTGCGTAGGTAGTGGGGATGGTGGTCCACTCGGCTAACGCTTGGACGAGTTCGGTATCGATACCCTGACATTTGCCTTCGACGTCGGCGGCGTGAATAAGGAATTCGCTAGCGTGGCTCGCGAGCGTTTGGAGCGTGGATTGATCGACTGGCATTTCGGTGAGGGTTTGCCAGCGATTCATGGCCACCTGCCAGCCGCTATCTGTTCGTCGGCAACTGAGATCCAGCACGAGATGCTCTTTGCCCACTTCGGCCACGAGTTGGGCGAGTTGAGCCTCTTGGAAATGGCCTTCCTGGTCAAAGAGCATGGAAGTGACGATGACATGACTGGCGCCCGCTTGAAGGTAGTCGGCCGCATTGCTGAGATCGACGCCCCCTCCGAGCTGTAGCCCTCCTGGGTAGGCCGCGAGGGCATCGCGGGCGGCGGTCTCGTTGCCGGGACCGAGCTTGATCACATGTCCTCCCTTGAGGCCATCCTCTCGATACCGGTTGGCGAAGTAGGCGGCTGG
Source organism: Verrucomicrobiia bacterium (assembly GCA_030425385.1). Taxonomy (GTDB): domain Bacteria; phylum Verrucomicrobiota; class Verrucomicrobiia; order Verrucomicrobiales; family DEV007; genus JAACDM01. Next base: position 256,801 of record JAUIAH010000004.1, read on the forward strand.
ACGGTCGCTAACGAAATTCGTCTGCGCCTCACCGGTGGCATCCTTGAGCGTGCCGCCGACGATCTGTTTCACCTGGCCTTGGTGGAGATCAATGCAGGGACGGAAGAGGCTCATGGAGCGTATCTCTTCTGAAACGGTGCGCTGGTCAACCATGGGGACGGATCGTGAGCGATTCTTCTCCCTGGGGGAGGACTTGCGCTCAGAGGAAAGCTTGCTCAAGCTGGCCGGATGAGAGAGTTCCCACGGCTTTGCCTGATCCTGATGCTCATCTTCCAGTGGTCCTGCGACTCCAAGACGGAGGTCGTGGAGGCGCCTCCCGAGGGAATGGTGTGGATTCCTGGTGGCGAGTTCCTCATGGGCTCAACGGAAGGAGAGCCGAATGAGACGCCCGTGCATCCAGTGCGCGTGAGTGGCTTCTGGATGGATGAGACGGAGGTCACCAATGCCCAGTTTCGCGCCTTCGTCGAGGCCACGGGTTATGTGACTCAGGGGGAGAAGCCCATGAGTGCGGAAGAGTATCCTGATGCGCCTCCGGATGCCCTCAAGGCGGGGTCCTTGCTCTTCAAGAAATCGGATGGGCCGGTGTCATTGGATTACCACATGCAGTGGTGGGAGTTCGTGCCCGGGGCTGATTGGCGGCACCCCTTTGGACCAGACAGTAGCATCGAGGGGAAGGATGACCATCCGGTGGTGTGTATCTCTTGGGATGATGCGCATGCATACGCGGAGTGGGCGGGGAAACGGCTGCCGACTGAAGCGGAATGGGAATTTGCTGCTCGAGGAGGACTGGAGCGGGCATCGTTTGCGTGGGGGGAAGAATTTAGTCCAGATGGCGCGTTTCAGGCCAATCTCTGGCAGGGAGAATTTCCCCATGACAACACGGCAGAGGATGGCTATGCGACGACCGCCCCCGTGAAGCAGTTTCCACCCAATGGTTATGGGCTCTATGATATCTCGGGCAATGTCTGGGAGTATGTGCAGGACTGGTATGACCCCGATTACTACATCCGGAGCCCGGAGTTTGGCCCTACAGGGCCGAGCTTGGAAGAGGTACTGGATCCCAGTAGGCGTCTCCGGCGTGGCTCGGATCACCGTCCACAATTGGCGACGACGCCGCACAAAGTCATTCGTGGCGGCTCCTACCTCTGCAACGATTGCTACTGCAAAGGCTATCGGCCCAGTGCTCGCCAGATCTCCGACATGATCACGTCGACAAATCACACAGGCTTTCGTTGCGTGAAATCTGGAAAGGGTGGGGTTGCTAGGCCTCCTGCGCGGCCAGTTGCTCGAGAAAAGGGCTCGTCAGAAGGCAAGCTTGATTCGAAGTCGGCTCCCACTCCCAAAAACTTTTAAAAAGAGATTTCCAATCAACCGCTCAAATCTAAAGTCTCGACTGTGGCCTACCAGGTATTCGCGAGGAAATATCGCCCCCTAACATTTGACCAGATTCTTGGGCAAGATCACGTCGTGCAGACGCTGCGCAATGCCATTGAGCAGGATCGTATTGCTCAGGCATATCTCTTTGTGGGGCCGCGGGGCACTGGCAAGACGACGACGGCACGGATTCTGGCCAAGGCGCTGAACTGCAGCAATGGCCCCAGCGCGTCGTTTGATCCGGACGAGGATATTTGTCAGGAGATCGCTGAGGGCAATAGTCTCGACGTCTTGGAGATTGATGGGGCGAGCAACAATGGCGTCGAGCAGGTGCGCGAACTCCGCGAGAATACGAAGTTTGCCCCCTCGCGTGGACGCTACAAGATCTACTACATTGATGAGGTGCATATGCTGACGACGGCAGCGTTCAACGCGCTTCTCAAAACGTTGGAAGAGCCCCCGCCGCATGTGAAGTTCATCTTCGCCACGACCGAGCCCAACAAGATCCTAGCAACCATTCTCAGTCGCTGTCAGCGATTTGACCTCCGGCCTATCCCAGACAACATCATTGCAGACCACCTCTTGCACATAGCGAGAGAGGAAGGAGTGGAGCTTGAGGAAATGGCTGCCCACTGCATTGCCAAAGGTGCGGAGGGAGGCATGCGCGATGCGCAATCCATGCTCGATCAATTGGTAGCCTTCTGCGGAAGTGCGATCCAGGAACAGCATGTGTTAGACATCTTCGGGTTCACCTCACACGAAACGGTGGCGACCCTTACCACGGCGATTCTTGAGAAGCGCACCGTGGATGCCTTGCAGGCGGTGCATGAACAGACTGAAGCGGGAAAAGACCTAACCAAATTGCTGGCGGATCTCATTGCCTACTTCCGCAATCTCCTCGTCTACAAGGTGGATCCTGACAATGCGCTAGAAGGTCAGGCTGAGACAGTCGCCGCCACTCTGCGGGCTCAGGGAGAATGCATCGCCACGGATCGCCTGCTCGATCTCATCGATCACTTTGCGCAGGTGGATGCCCGCATGAAGTGGGCGCCTAACAAGAAGATGCATCTCGAGATTGGGATCATCAAAGCCGTGCAGGCACTTCAGGAAAGCAATCTGAGCGATGTGATTCGCGTGCTCGGCAAGGCCATCGATGGCGAGCCGCTGCCTGAGGTCCCCACAGCCACCGCAGCCGCCCCGCCGGCACCAGCGGCAGTGTCCTCTCCGGCGGCGACCACATCTCGGCCGCGAAACGTTCCCGAGCCAGAAACGAAGTTGGCACCCGTTGAGCCGGAGCCGTCACCGAGCCAAGGAACGCCTTCCTTGACTGTGGTTCCCGATCCTGTGCCTTCAGCCGGAGGTGGAGCCGATCAGCTTTGGCGTCAGGTGCAGTTGAAATTCCCCATGATCTTCTCCCAGGCAGCTTTCGGCGGCGTGGAGGATGGGCGTTTTGTGGTGCGCTTTCACCCGTCGGACTTTGGGAAGGAACGGGCCAATGCGTCGCGGACGGACATCGAGAAACACTTGCAGGCGACTGCGGGTGAGTCGCTTCGCCTGGACATCTACATCGATGAATCCGTGCCCTTGGGACCGGTGGCCGCACCGCCTAAGTCCGCTAGCTTGCACGATGTGGAGCCCGTGACGTCGGCAAGCAACGGGCACCCTCCAGGTCCGGCAAACAACTCGGCTCCTGATCAGAGTGCTGCCGCCCCCGTGGCCCCGCCGGTCGAGCCCATGGATGAGAAAGCTTTCTACGAAGACCCGTTGATTCAGAAAGCTCTTGATATCTTCGAAGGCACGCTGGAGAAGAAGGACTAACCCGTTCCCATTTCTAGACTATCATGAATATCAACAAGATGCTCAAACAAGCCCAGCAGATGCAGCAGAAGATGCAGTCTGCCCAAGCCGACCTCGCGGCCAAGTCCGTCGAAGCCACTGCGGGAGGGGGCAAGGTGACCGTCACCGCCAATGGCAGCGGCGATGTCACGAGCATCAAGATTGATCCTGCAGTCGTCGATGCTGACGATGTGGAGATGCTGGAAGATCTCGTTCTGAGTGGCGTCAAGCTGGCCCAGGATAAAGCCAAGGAAATGATGCAGAAGGAGATGGAGAAAGTGACCGGTGGAATGGGCATGCCAGGAATGCCTGGGCTAGGAATGTGAGCTTGCCGAGACGCGGGAACCGTTCGAAAGAAGAGCCATGCCAACGTACGAATACAAGTGTGAAGCATGTGGGCGGCAGTTCGACTACTTCCAGTCGATGAATGACCCGCGTTTGGAGACGTGTATCTTAGATGATTGTGATGGGAAGGTGAAGCGTTTGTTAGGAACGGGCGCTGGGATCATCTTCAAGGGCTCCGGATTCTACGAGACGGACTACCGGAGTGATTCCTACAAGAAAGGTGCCGAGAGCGCTAACAAGAGCAGTGACTCAAGCGGGGGTGACGCTTCCAAGTCCAAGGGGGCCGAGAAGAAGAGCTCAGGAGGATCCGATAGTGGGTCTAGCGCCAGCAAATCTTCCTCCTCATCCTCAACTGGTGGAGGGAGCAGCACCTCTACGAAGACGACAGCTTCCAGTTAGGTTTGGGGCGGGCTCTTGCCAATCACGCCCTCCAAGGATCGAGGCAACCCCTTGGCTATCGCGAGTAACCCCCATTGCTCGCCATTCTTAACCAAGTGGTTGCCCCTTCAACCCCTAGTCCGAACGAGTCGGACAGGGAAAAGTTAAGGTTTTTAAACCTGCTCTGCAAGACAAATTGCGAGTTTCCGAAGGGGGCGTTACAAGGCGATTCCCTTGTCATGACATGGTAAACGATTCGATGAAACTTTGATTTCGTTTGGGGTTGAATGTTTCCTGGAGGCCAGCGCATTCGCCCGTATCCAGGGGGAATGGAGTTGTTATGTCCTACAAACGCTACCTTTCTAGCCTAACGTTTCTTCTTGCGATTGCCTCGGCCGTGGCCGCGCCCGATTTCAATCGCGAGGTTCGCCCCATCTTGGCTGGACACTGCTTCGAATGTCACGGTCCAGACGAGGAAGAACGCAAGGGAGATCTACGGTTGGACGAACCCGGTGCGAGTGATTTGGAAGTGATCGGCAGGGCGTCTGCAAGTGCTTTGTTAGACAGAGTCTTCACAGAGGATGGTGAAGATCTCATGCCGCCGCCTGCCAAGAAGAATCCTCTAACAGAGGCACAGAAGACAGTGCTCAAGGAGTGGGTCGCTTCCGGCGCTCACTACGCGCCGCACTGGGCCTTTGAGCCGCCCGTCGCTGCGCCTGTCCCAATGTCTGAAGGGAGCGCCATGACGCCGGTGGATGCTTTTGTCGAGGCGCGGCTAGCGGAGGCAGATCTTGAGCCCGCTCCGCCAGCCTCCAGAGTGACCCTCATGCGACGCTTGTCCCTCGATCTTCTGGGTTTCGCTCCCACGCCCGAAGAGGTGGATGCGTTCTTAGGTGACGCCTCTCCCAGTGCCACCCAGCGGATGATCGATCGTTTGCTAGCCTCGCCTGCTTATGGTGAACGATGGGCGCGGCGATGGCTCGACCTGGCGCGCTATGCGGACACCAATGGCTACGAGAAGGATCGCCCGCGTAGCATCTGGCCCTACCGTGATTGGGTGATCGATGCGATCAATGCGGACTTGCCATTCGACGATTTCTCTATCGATCAGTTAGCCGGAGATCTGCGTCCTCAGGCTAGCACAGCTCAACGGATCGCCACGGGCTTCCATCGTAATACCATGCTGAATGAGGAAGGAGGCATCGACCCGCAGGAATATCGTTTCCATAGTCTGGTCGATCGCGTGGGCACGACGGCCACTGTGTGGATGGGCCTCACCATGTCTTGTGCCCAGTGTCACACACACAAATATGATCCGCTCTATCATCGTGACTACTACGCGATGATGGCCTATCTCAACAATGCGGAGGAACCGGAGATGATCGTGCCCGAAGGCAATGGTGTGCAGAAGGTGCGCGAGTGGGAAGATCAGCTGGCAGAGATGGAAGCGGCGTTGCCCTCACGTTTTCCCAAGAACGTGGACCGTGAAGCCGCCTTTCGCCAGTGGTTTCAAGAACGGCGTGAAGGAGCCGTCGACTGGCAGACGATACGGCCCGTGGCACTCGAGACGGGGTTGAGTCGATTAGAAGTGTTAGAAGATGGGTCCGTCTTGGCGCGCGGAGATCAGACCAAACGCGATGTCTACACCCTCACATTTGAAGGGGATTGGGAGGATGTGAGAGCGTTTCGGTTGGAAGCTCTGCCGCATGCGAGCCTCCCCAAGGGTGGCCCCGGGCGTGCCTATTATGAGGGACCCAAGGGGGATTTCTTTCTGAGTGAGATCCGATTAGAGCGGCCCGATGGGAGTTCCGTCGCGTGGGGTGGGGGGACTGAGAGTTATGGGAAGCTTGGGATCGGAGGGGGAGATGCGGGGGCCGCTCAGGCGATCGATGGCAATGAAGTCACCGGGTGGTCGGCGAGCGGTCGTGAAGGCGAGGCGCATCAGGCGGTCTTTCGCGTTGCCGATCCGCTGAAGGGGAGCGGGAAATGGACGTTACGCTTGATCTTCAACCGACATTACCCCGCCACTTTGGGGCGTTTCCGCGTAGCTCTCTCGGAGGATCCCCAGGCGACGGCGCGCGCGTATCCTGCTCGTGATGACGCGCTCTTCCTCAAGGAATTCGCATCGTTGTCAGGAGAAGAGCATGCCCGATTGCAAAAGCACTTCTTTCGTGAAACGCCCCATCTGCAAGACGCTCGCGAAGCGATTGCGAAAGTGAAAGAGCAACGGCCTGCATTGCCCACGACCTTGGTCTTTGAGGAACGTCCTGCGAATCATCCCCGCACGACCTATCGCCATCATCGAGGAGAATTTCTGCAGCCGCGGGAAGCCGTGCCTGCAGGCCTGCCTGTGTTGTTTGCCAAGCATACCGATCGATCACCGAAAGATCGCTACGCGTTCGCGCAATGGCTCGTGAGTGAGGACAATCCCTTGGCGGCTCGCGTGCAGGTGAACCGTGACTGGTCCGCGTTCTTTGGGAAGGGGCTCGTGCGCACGACGGAAGACTTTGGGTATCAGGGAGAGGCTCCTTCGCATCCGCAGTTGTTAGACTGGTTGGCCGTGGATTTCGCCACGCATGGGTGGTCGCGTAAACGCCTGCATCGGCTCTTGGTCACTAGTGGCACGTATCAACGAGATTCCAAAGTGACTCCAGAACAATGGGAACGCGATCCTGAGAATCGTTTGTTAGGGCGTGGGGCCCGTTTCCGCATCGCGGCGGAACACCTGCGAGACACCAGTCTACGTGCAGCCGGCTTGCTTTCATCGAAGCAGCGCGGCCCTAGCGTTTTCCCGCCGCAACCGGCTAACATCACCACGGAAGGGACCTATGGCCGGCTCACGTGGCAAGTCAGTGAGGGGGAAGATCGCTTTCGGCGCGGACTCTACACCTTTGCCAAGCGCACTGCGCCTTATGCCATGTTCACCACGTTTGATGCGGGTAGTGGGGAGGCCTGCCTGTCACGGCGTGAAGTGACGAACACGCCTTTGCAAGCGCTCACCGCGTTGAATGACGAAGCGCTCATGGAGGCTGCCCAGGCCTTAGGGCGTGAGTTTGCCGTGCGGTCGGGGCCGTTGTCGGAGAATGTGCGTTACTTGTTTCGTCGCATCCTTACCCGGGTCCCAGATGCCACGGAGCAACGTTGGCTTGAGGCGTTCCTCACCAAGCAACAGAAACTGTTTGCCGCTCGCCCAGAGCAAGCTCGTGCGTGGATGAAGGAAGAGGAGATGAGCGAGGTGGTGGCAGCGGCGGCGTGGGCCAGCCTGGCGCGCGTGTTGTTCAATCTCGACGAAACCTTCCTGCATCAGTGAGTGGGAGGCATCATCTGATCTTGGCGCTATCCTGCCTGCTGGCGACTTTTGGAGTCGGAGCAGAAGCTCCTCGGCCACACATTGTCCTTATCATTGCGGATGACCTCGCGTGGGACGATACGGGGGTGTCTGGCAATAAAGCCGTGTCCACGCCTCACCTGGACAGGCTCGCGGCGGAGGGTATCCGTTTTGAGAAGGCATTCCTGACCGCGTCCTCTTGTTCTCCCTCACGTTGTTCCATCATTACCGGGCGTTATCCCCATAACACAGATGCAGAGGAATTGCACTGGCCGTTGCCTGGGAATCAGATCACTTTTGTGGAGCAGTTGCGCGCTGCAGGTTATTGGACCGCGGCTGCTGGCAAATGGCATCTGGGTGATGCTGTGCGGGATCGGTTCGATCGCATTCGTGAAACGGATACCTCCGGCTTCCAGTTGCCCTCTGGGGAGGCCGCCAACGCTGGGAAATTCGTCGAAACGTTGGAGGGTGAGGCGCAGTCGGGCTGCACAGAATGGGTGCCCTTGCTGCGTGAGCGTCCCAAGGATCGCCCTTGTTTCCTTTGGTTGGCCGCCCTCGATCCTCATCGACCCTATCATGATCATATCGTACCCAATCCAACTGATCCAGCATCTGTCCGCGTGGCGCCTTATCATTTAGACACTCCCGAAGTGCGCCGTGATTATGCCCTCTATTACGATGAGATTCGGCGATTGGATAAGTATGTGGGACGAGTGATGGAGGAACTCGACGCTCAGGGAATCGCGGAGGAAACCATCGTTGTCTTCCTCTCGGACAACGGGCGTCCCTTTCCGAGGGATAAAACAAGCATCTACGACTCTGGCATTCGCACACCCTTCATTGTCCGCTGGCCCAAGGTGGTGAGGCCAGGGCAGATCACCACGAGCCTCGTGAGTGCCATTGATCTCGCCCCCACCTTCCTGGAACTGGCGGGGCTCAAGCCGGGGCCGACATTTCAAGGAGTGAGCTTCCGCACCATTCTGACGAACCCACAGGTTGAAGTTCGTCAACGAATCTTTGCCGAGCAGAACTGGCATGATTACGAGGCGCATGCACGCGCGGTACGCAACGCCTCATACAAATACATCCGCAATGCGTATCCAGATCTCCCTCTCACGCCCTCGGCAGATGGCGTGCGCTCGCCCACCTTCCAAGCCATGAGACGATTGCATCAAGAGGGAAAACTGACAGGGCCCCAGTCCGTCTATTTCGTGCAGCCGCGTCCGCGTGAAGAGCTCTATCATTGTGATGGTGATCCTCACGAATTAACGAATCTCATTGATGATCCTCGCCATGCTCGCGCGTTGGTCGAACTGCGGCAAGCCTTAGACCAGTGGGAAAAGGACACCGGAGACCGCGTCGCAGAACGGCGGACGGCGGACGAGTTTGATCGGCAAACGGGTCTGCCCACGCCGGCCCGTATTCGCCCACGACCATCCAAGGCGGAAATGATCCGCATGGGACGCATCGCTCCTTGAGCCTGTTGCAGGAGTGAGAGGAATGATGTATTCTCTGGTGTGAATCTTCCCCCTACCCGCTGTCTTGATCGTTTCACTTCCGCCGATTTCGATTTCCTTGCAGAGGTCTTTCTTGGGAAGCGAGACGACCGCGCTTTCCGTCAATTGTTGACGGATGAGGAAGTCTTGAGTGATCTGTTAGAGAGTGGGCGCGTGTATCGTGCGCTCTTGGAGTTGCCCGCTCCACTCAGCGTCTCGGCGGACTTATACTTTGATGTCCTGGTGCGGCGTGCGCTTCGCGAGGCAGGCATTGAGGATCGGCGCTTGGCGGAGTGTGTGGCGGCAACCTTGGCAGCGCAGGCTTATGAGACGAGGCGGTGTTCGGTGGACGAGGAGATGGACTATCACATTGACGTGCTCCAGGCCCTGGATCGAGCGACGCCGTATGATCGTTTCTTCTTACATATCCAAGCGGCGAATCGCTTTCTCTTCCTCACAGGCCTCTTTCCCGAATTCATTCGTAAACGGCGCGATCGCCGTGGGGCTCCAGGGGTTCGGTATTATGAGAGCGTGGCGCGGGATGCCTACACCCAGGCGGGAAGGCATCCATTGGCCGGCGAGTTTTCTCTAGCGGATCTTTATCTGGATCTAGCAGAGGTGCTGGGCGAGACGCGAACGGCTCTGAACGGTCTGGCAGATCGCGTGTTGTTCCTACAGTCCTGACGCATGGGTGCTGGTGGCATTCTGCTGCTTTACTCCTTCGAATCGGCAGAGAAGCCGTCGATGCCTTGGATCATTTCGCGCATGCGCGCGAAGGCGTCTTGTGCCTGCGCCTCGGTGGCGGGCGTATTGACCCAGTCCTGGTAATTGACCTCGTCAAGATGCTGACGGTCGAGTTCGCGGATGAAGCTGCTGGGCATGCAGGGCAGGGGGTCGCCGTAGCGCACACGGGTGTGGCAGTAGGTCAATGAGAGGGTCTTCATGGCGCGTGTGATGCCCACATAAAGGAGCCGGCGTTCTTCATCGCGACTATTCTCCTCAAGGGAACGTTTGTGAGGGAGGATGCCTTCCTCTAGGCCGATGAGGTAAACGTGAGGAAACTCTAACCCTTTGGCGGCATGCAGCGTGATGAGGCAGACGCCTTTCTTGCCTTCGATGTCGTCGTCTTTATTGCGATCGGCTAACAAGGCCACGTCATCGAGGTAGGCTTGGAGGCCTCCTGAATGTTTCGACTGGTGTTCGCGGAGGCCATACATGAATTCGCCCAGCGCTTCGGCACGAGCTTGTTTCTCCTCTTCTTTGCGGCATGATTTGGCGACATATTCCGGATACTCGATATCTTCCATGAGGCGCTCGGTGAGTCCGGCGTAATCGGCGGTTCGCGAAATGACGGCGTCACTATAGTAATCGAGGAATTTCAGAAACTGAGCGATGGCTGTGCGGGCGCGATTGCCCAGTTTACCTGTGAACTCGGGTTGTTTCAGCGTGCTGTAGATGCTCTTTTCCCAGGCCACGCTTTGTTCGAGGGCCATTTCGACGACCGTCTTGCCGATGCCGCGAGGGGGGGTATTGATGACGCGGAGGAGACTGATGTCATCGTGGGGGTTCATGAATACCGTGAGGTAGGCCATGATATCCTTGATCTCGCGGCGATCGAAGAAGCTCTGGCCACCAATGATGCGGTAGGGAATCTTGTGTTCGCGGAGCGTTTGCTCAAGGACCCGGGATTGGGTATTCATTCGGAAGAGAATGGCAAAGTCTTCCCAGGGGAGCCGCCGCACCATGTGGGCATCCCAGATTTCGTTGGCCACGACTTCAGCTTCTTCTTTGTCCCCGGGAACGCCCATGAGCCGAATGCGCTGGGAGCCTTTGTTGCTGGTCCAAAGGCGTTTCTCGCGCCGGGTGAGATTGTGACGGATGAGATGGTTGGCGGTTTCGAGAATGGGCTCCGTGCTGCGGTAATTCTCTTCTAACTTAACCACCACGGGATTCCGGAAGAAACGCTCGAAGTCGAGGATATTGCTCACTTCCGCACCGCGCCATCCGTAGATGCTTTGGTCGTCGTCACCGACGACGCAGACATTGCGATTGGCGTTGGCCAATTGTTGCAGAAGACGCATTTGCAGTCCGTTGGTGTCCTGAAATTCGTCCACCATGAGGTAGTTGTAGCGCTTCTGCCATTGGGCGCGAATGTCAGGGTGTTCTTCCAGTAATTTGACTGCGAGGATAAGGAGATCGTCGAAATCGACGGCGTTGAGGGCTTTCAGTTCGCGTTGATATTTGCGGAAGACAACGCTGATGAGCGCCTCGGGATTCTCATCGACAGGCTCCCCTGAGTTCTTGGCTTTGCTGATGAGGGAAAGGGCGGCGCCGGGTTCAAGCTTCTCGTCCTTGGCGGCTGAGCGGGTGATGATACGCCGAATCAGTCCCGATTGATCCGAGCCGCTGTAGATGGTGAAATTCTTCTTGTAGCCGAGCTTCTCAATGTCTCTTCGGAGAAGGCGGACACAGAGTGAGTGGAAGGTGCTGATGGTGAGCAGTTTGGCCTCGTCCTTCTTGATCATCTTGCCGACGCGCTCCCGCATCTCGTTGGCGGCCTTGTTGGTGAAGGTGACGGCGAGGACGGCGGAAGGATCGATTCCCTGATGGACGAGGTAAGTGATCCGCGTGGTAATCACGCGGGTCTTGCCGGTCCCTGCGCCTGCCAGGATGAGGACGGGACCCTCTGTCTGACGCACCGCCTGCCCTTGGGCATCGTTGAGTTGTTCCCAGGGAGCTTTCTTGAAGAACACAGATTGGTAGAGGTGAAGGTTGGAGGGGAGAGGCAAGATGAAGGCCGCAAGCCGGTCGGGATTGCAAGCGGGAATTGTGCGTGTGTGTATATGATAGGGCTTTGGTGGAAATTATCCGTTTGCCAATCTCCGAGAATTTGAAAGGGTGCGAGCGTCAATGACGTTCCTCTTTGCTGAAGAAGCTTCCAGTTCTGGTTCGTGGGGGCTCCTTGTCTTCTACGTTCTTATTTCTCTCATCTTCTCGTTCCTCTGCTCGATTGCGGAGGCGGTGCTGCTGTCGGTGACGCAGCCTTTCGTGCAGAATCTCAAGCGGACGAAGCCTTCGGCCGGAGCGCGGTGGTCTCGCCTGAAGAAGGATGTGGACAGGCCGTTGGCGGCCATTCTGACGCTGAATACGATTGCCCATACAGTGGGCGCGACCTTGGCCGGGACCCAGGCTGGCCTGATCTTTCACAAGGATTTCGCAGGGCCTCTAGGGATCACGGGGGCCATCGCCATGGGCATCTTCTCAGCAGTCTTCACGCTGCTGATCCTCATCGGGTCGGAGATCATTCCCAAGACGATTGGAGCGACTTACTGGAAAGCCTTAGCTCCCGCGACAGCGGTGGCGATTGATTGGCTGATCTTCCTGCTGAGCCCCTTTGTTTGGCTTTCGAAGGCAATCACGAAGCGCTTCGGCGGAGGAGGGCACGGGACCTCATTCAGCCGAGAGGAATTGCAAGCGATGGCGGAGATTGCCTCGCAGCAGGGGCACATGGATGAGCAGGAATCGACCATGCTTCGTAATTTGCTGTTGTTCCGCGACACGACCGTGGGCTCGATCATGACGCCTCGGACGGTGGTCTTCATGCTGCCTGATGATTGCACGGTGGGCGAGTTTGTGGAGAACCACATGGATCAGCCGTTCTCTCGAGTGCCACTATATAAGGAGAACCGAGATCATGTGCTCGGATTTGCTCTCCGCATTCAGATCCTCCACGCGCACGCCCTAGGAGAGAAAGATCGGAAATTGGCGGAGCTCTTGCAGCCAATCCGCTCGGTGCGGGCAGACACCACTGTTCTGGCACTCTTGGCTCGGATGACGGGGAAACGTGCCCATATTTCCCTCGTGGTGGATGAATTTGGAAGTCTTCAGGGGATCGTGACCTTGGAAGATCTAGTGGAGACCTTGGTCGGCTTTGAGATCGTGGATGAGACGGATACAAATGCCGACATGCAGCTGGTCGCCCGCCGGTTGTGGGAAAAGCGCGCCAAGTTGGTGGGGATCAAAGACTTGGAAGAATCGAAAGAGAGCGAGAGCCAACTCTAAGCTCTGACAGAGCCCCTTGGAGGGCCCTCGTTTCTAGAGATCTCGATCTCTTTGCGGCGATTATTCGCACTGAGTATAATTTCTCGCAAATTGATGCATCATTGATTTGCGGTTATCACAATTTAGATAATTGTTGGAACGAGTCTGTTGCTAATGAAGCCGTTTCATATAAGAACCATAGCCGCCACCAATCGAGGGCTGACCTCGATGGAGCTTTTGGCGACGGTCGGAGCGATTGGGATCCTGTTATCGGTCTCGATCGTGGTGCTGAGCCCTTTGCTGGCCGATGTGCGCAAGGTGAAGTTGGAGAACAACGTCGCCATGATCAACTCGGCGATCGATTCCTACGAGGCTGAGGGTGGCGATGTGACGGACTGTTCGACGGTGGCGCAGGTGGTTGGAAAGCTGAAATCAACGGCCGCGAACAAGGAGATCATCGCTGGCTACCGCGGCTCGTATCTGGATCCGCGTTTGGATACGGAAATGCAATCAACTGCCGAAGCGGCTGGGGGAGAGTGGAGAGCTCTATGGGATGACTCCGCGAAGCGTCTGATCGTGGACAACACCGGAGCCGTCGGTGTGAAGCGCTTCTACTTCAATGAAGACTTGGTTGGGACGGACTTCGGGACGGACGAGCGCAATGTGGTGAATCAGTTGGCCACCAAGGACGAATGGATTTGGGACTATGATGAGCCCGGTCCGGTGGCCTCTTTGGCAGGGTCTAGTACGACCACGACCGAGGTGGGGGAACCTGCGGCCCCTACGAATCCCGATGAGCTGGATCAACTCTATCCGCCAACGTTCACGCCTGAAGGAGGGCTCTTTGAATACTTTGATTTCCCAAGCTCGTTGGAGTTGACCAATCCCAATGATTCTTCCACGACGGAAATCCGCTACTCCCTTAATGGGGGAGCTTGGCAAACGTATAGCTCGCCGATTCCTGTGAGTCCTGACGATCAGGTGAGCGCCTTCGTGCGCCCCGTCACGCCTGATCCTGGTGTCTTCAACAGCTTTACCACCACGGAATTCTATCAGCGGGAAACGCCATCACTCTCGGGCACCGCTGATGGAGCTTTCAAAGATGCGGTTGGTGCCAGCGGGATGGTGACGAGCATTCCGGCTGGAGACTCTGATAGTGACTTCAGCTATGGCAAGGCGCTCCTGACGGGTGGGGAACAGAATCGCCTGAGTTTCACGGGCCAAGCGTTTACCGATATCAATCCCGATCAGCGCTTCTCCATTGGCCTCCTAACGTATCTCAATTCGACAACGGAGATTGGCACCAGTGCCTACGAGGTGACGCTCCAGATTGACTTGAACTTCTCAGCGCCTAGCGCCACGGAGTCGGTCAATGTTGCCCTCGCATTGGAGTCTACGAAGAACTATCCGTGGCTCACGGAAGATCAGAAAGCCGACTACGTGCGCTTTGGCCAATTGCACTCGGACTTTAGTACTTTCTTTAATGGAGAAACCTACTATTTGAATCTCGAATTTGCCTACTCGGGAACGGAAGGTTACAGCGCGATTGATTCCTTCCACGTGCATGAAGGCAAGACGGCCACGGCTGAGGTGGTTGGTTATTTCAGCCAAACGCCGCAGGATCGCCCCGATGTGAGCGGGGGCTCCTCTGGAGGCAGCACGCCACCGCCTCCCTCGTTGCCTTGATAGGGTGAAAGGGTGTAGCTCTAACGCTTATTCCGCCGTGATGGCGTCGGTGTCTGGATAGCTCCCCAGGATCTTCATGAAGCTGCAATGCTCTTCTAGTTCGGACAATGCCTTGATCAGCTCAGCATCTTCACAATGGCCTTTGATATCGACAAAGAAGAAATACTCCCAGTCTTTGCGTTTCGATGGCCGACTCTCAATCTTGGACAGATTGATATTGAAAGCGTTAAAGGGTGTGAGGGCATGATAGAGTGACCCTGGGCGATCGCGCACCGAGAACATGATCGAGGTGCGGTCCTTACCTGTTGGAGGACAGGTCTTCAGACCCAGCACAAGGAACCGCGTTGTGTTCGTCGCGCTGTCCTGAATATTCGGTTCGAGAACGTTCAAGCCGTAAAGTTCGGCCGCTAGTTTCCCTCCGAGCGCCGCAGCGGCGGGCTCCTCTGCGGCGATCTGTGCCGCGCGCGTGGTGCTCGAGACCTCGATCTTCTCGGCATCAGGAAAGTGCTGATGGAGCCAATGGCGGCATTGGCCGAAGACTTGCGGGTGAGAATAGAGCCGAGTGATCTCCTCGCGCGAGCCCTTGGCCATGAGGGCGTTCTCGATTCGCAAGAGCACCTGCGCGCAAATCTTGAGGGGCGAGTCGGCAAAGAGATCTAAGGTGTGATTCACAGCGCCTTCCGTCGAATTCTCAATGGGCACCACGCCATAGTCGGCCACGCGTCGTGCCACTTGATCAAAGACATCGGCGAAGTTTGCCTGAGGAACGTAGCGCACGCTGTGGCCAAACTTGCTGATGGCCGCCTGATGCGTCCACGTGCCTTCAGGGCCCAGGTAGGCGATCCCCAGATCTTCCTCCAGCGCCAACGCTGCCGACATGATTTCGCGGTAGATCGCCCGGATCGATTTCTCGGGGAGGCGTCCTTCGCTCTTTGCTACCAGTCCCTGAAGGAGCTTCTCCTCGCGCTCAGGGGCATAGATCTCTAGCCCGTCCTTCTTCTTGATCTCGCCCACTTCATGGACGAGTTCGGCACGATCGTTGAGCAACCGTAGCAGTTGGTCGTCAATGGAATCGATCTTGTCGCGGATATCGGATAGAGACACAGGAAAGCTGGTTTTCCAGCACGTATAGGGGGACACGACCGGCCAGGCCAGTAGAAATCACTTCGGTGTCACCGACATTTGCCTGAACGCCGTTCACTCGCTACGATCCGGGGATGCACGTCTACCAAACCTTGTTGATTGCCCTCGGAACTGGACTGTTGCTTACCGGACACGCGTCCGCGGAGCCTTTAAAGAAGGAAGACCTGGAGAAGATGATGACCTCTTTGGAGAACATCCGCAAAGCGGTGCTCTCGCGGAATTCCAAGCAGAATGGTGTCGCCCTTCGAGCCTATCAAAACCATGCGTCTTCGCCCGTCTCCGCCAATCAGTTCTATTTGGAGTGCCTGAAGAAACTCCGGTTCACAGATGAAGGTAAGAAGGCCGAAGCCTGGCGCACCTACCGTGAATCACAGGACGATACCTTCAACAGCGTCTATCACCGGCAGGCGAAGCAACTCGAACTCGCCTACCTGATCCTCACGATCAAGGCCGGCCAAGAAACCGACCGCCGCGAGATGATGGCTCCCCTCATCAGCTTTGCCGATCAGTTGGTGGCTGCGGATGGACGTGCCTACCGCTACATCGATAGCATCTCGGGCAGTCTCTTCGTCGAAGCCTACGGAATCGATAGCTCCATCGATCCAGGGAACTGGGCCTCGGATCCCACCAGCATCGAATCCATCTACGACCAAGCCATCCTTCCACACATGCGCGATCATCGTGATCCTCGGCTGGTCACCGCCTGGAAATCCAAGATCAGTCAGGTGCAGAAGTTCGAGGAAAGCCGAAAGATGGGCAAAGAACGTCAGGACCGCGAGAGTGCGCGCGAAGATCGGCGAAACAATCGTGGAGGAGGTGCCAACAGCCGCGATCCTCGTCTCCGCGCCGAAGCCAATGAGGAGCGCGATCCCTACGAGGATTTCCTCAATGATAGGCTTCCTAAGATGAAATGGGATATGTGTGAGGATTTGGTCAAACACGGCTTTCGCGATGAAGCCCTCGGACTCATGTTTGAGGTCATCAAGGCGCATCCTGAATACCCAGAGATCCACAACTGGCTCAATGGTCTTGAGAATGAACTCAAGACCGCAGCCACTGAGCTAGGAGGCGGGTCCACCACCACCGCGCCTTGAGCCTTTGGGCCAACCCTGTGCTCGCGGGGTGCTTGGTCCTGGCGAGTTTCGGTGGATTATTGTTAGGACAAGAGCCTGAGGGCAGCGAGTCTCTCATCGCTTCGATCTCCAAGGAAACCCTCTGGAGCAATCGGGACGGAAAGAGTCGTACCTGGTTCCACCCACGGGCGTGCATGTTTCCCGATGGTAGTGGGAAGCCCGTTGCCCTGATGACCCTGCAGGAGATTGGTGGCTCCGACTACTTTGGCCAGGTGCACGCCTCCCTCTCGCGAGATCTTGGCAAGACGTGGAGCACGCCGGAGCCCATCGCGGCCCTCGGTCGCGATCCTGTGCCTGGTAAGGACGATCTTAAGGCGGCCGTTTGTGACGTCACCCCGCAGTACCATCCGTCCACGGATTCCGTGCTAGCGTTAGGGCATGTCGTGTTCTACAAAGGCGCCTACTTTGCGCGTGAAGAACAGTTGCAGCGCTATCCGGTGTATGCTGTGCGGTCGCGCGCGGGAGACTGGTCTGGCCGTCGCATCTTGAAATGGGAAGATCCGCGCGGCGCCTCAATCTACTCGAACAACTGCGGTCAACGGGTGGTCTTGCCTGATGGTGATCTTCAAATGGCGTTCACCTTTGGCCCAGAACCCATCAACCGGATGGTGGCAGGAGTGCGTGCGCAGTTCGATGGCCAGATCTTATCCGTGAAAGAAGTCGGTCCGGAAATGCATCATCGCATCGGTCGAGGCTTGTTAGAGCCTAGCGTCACACAATTCGATGGCCGTTTCTGGATCACCATGCGTGCCGAGGATGGGCGTGGTTATGTGAGTGTCAGTGATGACGGCTTGCGTTGGGAGGCCAAGCGGCCGTGGTCGTGGGAAGACGGCACCCCGGTGGACATGTCTACCACTCAGCAGCACTGGCTTGTCCATCAGGAGGGCCTCTTTCTCGTCTACACTCGCAAAGACCCATCGAACGAGAACGTGATCCGATGGCGGTCACCCTTGTGGATCGCCCAGGTCGATGTGGAAACGCGTTGCCTGCGGAAGGCAAGCGAACGGGTGGTCTTGCCACTCGTGGGCGATGGCGTGGACGATCCCGACAACGTCGCTCTCATGGGAAACTTTAACATCACGCATGCCAGTCCTGAAGAGGCCTGGGTCACGGTCGGCGAATGGCTTCCTCGCAAAGGCTATCGAGGCGATGTCCTCCTCGCACGTATCCGATGGACGCGCCCCAACACCATACCGCTCTGGTAAAGCGATCGTAGGACTCGGGGGGCTTGCCTCCTACAGCATCTCATCCACCGCAGAGGATCCCGCGCGGCCATGAAGGCCTCGCTGCCTTCCGAACGTGTCCGTACGGAGGGCAATCGCGCAACTTTTGGTTATTGGTTATATGTGGCCAAAAGTGTGTTTTCTGAGGTGATTTGGCCACTTATAGAATTTCTTGGAAAAGGGCTTCGGAGGTGATCGATTCTTGAACGAGCTCGCGGGAATAGGCGTTTGGGGTGAGCCCGTGGGTGGTGAGAAAGGTGAGGAAAACGTTCTTCTTCGTGCCGCTGACCTCGCGGAACACCTGCAGCTCCTGCCGCAACTCTCCCGCGTATTTCTTGGTGATGGTGAAAGGGCCCTGGGAGAACTTGATCTCGACCAGGTTGATGGTCTGATTTGCTCTATAAGTGGCCAAAAGTGGGAGAAAATGCAAGATTTGGCCACTTATAATCTCGCCAGACTATGAACCTCCAGTCGGATTCAACGCCTCTTCCACACCGCGAAACTCCTCGAGCGCGACTTCCAAGCTCTCGACGATCTCGGCGGCGAGTTCAGCTGGAGGTGGGAGGTTTTCGGTGTCTTCGAGGGATTCGTCTTTGAGCCAGAAGATGTCGAGGTTGGCTTTGTCTCTGGCGACGATCTCGTCGTAAGTGAATTTCTTGAAGCGGTCGGTTTCTTTGCGACGGGCTCTGGTCGGTGGCTTGTAGCACTTCACGAAATCCTCAAGGTCGCTTTCCTTGAGGGGATTGGTTTTGAGGGTGAAGTGTTGGTTGGTGCGGAGGTCGTAGATCCAGAGGTCTTTGGTCCAGGGTATTTCGCTGGCTTCTTTGCGCTCGAAGAAGAGGACGTTGGCTTTGACGCCCTGGGCGTAGAAGATGCCGGTGGGGAGGCGCAATAGGGTGTGGACGTTGCAGTGTTTGAGGAGTTCGCGGCGGATGGTTTCGCCGGCGCCGCCTTCGAAGAGGACGTTGTCGGGGAGGACGACGGCGGCGCTGCCGCCGATCGCCAGTTCGCTGACGATGTGCTGGAGGAAGTTGAGCTGTTTGTTGCTGGTGGTGGCCCAGAACTCGTCGCGCTCGTATTCCTGCTTCTCGGAGCTGATCTTGCCGTCTTCGCCGACGATGGTGTAGCCGCCTTTCTCGCCGAAGGGCGGGTTGGCGAGGATCATGTCGAACTTCCGGCCGCTGGGCTGGGCGAGGGCGTCGGCGCGGTCGACGGGTGGGTCGTTGGCGTCCTTGGTGGAACCAATGCCGTGCAGGTAGAGGTTCATGGCGCAGAGGCTGACGACGCCGGGGACGATGTCGGTGCCGCGCAGGGCTTCGGTCTTGAGGTGGGTGCGGGCGGCCTTGTCGAGTTTGTGGTTGGCCTGGATGTAGTCGTGGGCGGCGAGGAGGAAGCCGCCGGTGCCGCAGGCGGGGTCGCCGATGACCTGTCCTGGCTGGGGCTGCATGACGTCGACGATGGCGCGGATGAGGGGGCGGGGGGTGAAGTATTGGCCGGCGCCTTTGTCGGAGGAGCTGGCGGTCTTTTCGAGGAGTCCTTCGTAGATGGCGCCCTTGATGTCGACGTCCATGCCGGACCAATCCTCGTCGGCGATCATTTTGATGACGCGCTGGAGGTCGGAGGGGTTGGAGATCTTGTTCTGGGCCTTGCGGAAGATGATGCCGACGAGGCCGGGCTCGGTGCCGAGGTTCTCGAGGGTGTGGCGGTAGTGGACTTCGAGCTCGTCGCCGCTCTTGCTGGAAAGCTCGGACCACTGGAACTCGGCGGGGATGGGGTTGTCGAAGCCCAGCTCGGTCATCTCGTCGGCGAGCTTGAGGAAGAGCAGGTAGGTGATCTGCTCGACGTAGTCGCCGTATCCGACCCCCGCGTTTTTGAGGACGTGGGCGTAGTTCCAGACTTTGGATACGATGGTGGCGGAGGAATCGTTCGACATTATTCAGGGGCGTGTTCTTCAGTGGTGTGGCTGAGCTCGAGGAACTCATGCAGCTTTTCCTGAAGGAGTTTCTTGTCGGGCAAGGTGGTTTCGTACTGTGCTACCAGTGCCGGGGAAAGACTTCGGCTGAGGGCGTATTCGACGACCTCATTGTCTTTCGAGGCACAGAGGAGCAGCCCGATACTCGGGTTCTCGTGCTCCTTGCGAACATCGCGGTCTAGCGCCTCGAGGTAGAAGTTCAGTTTACCCAGGTGCTCGGGTTCGAAGCGGCCAACCTTCAATTCGATAGCGACAAGGCAATTGAGTTCCCGGTGGAAGAAGAGCAAATCGAGCGCGAAATCCTGATTGCCGACCTGGATCGGATGTTCCGATCCGATGAAGCAGAAATCACGACCTAGTTCCGTGAGAAACTGATGCAGATTTCTGAGGAGCCCCCGATGGAGATCGGCTTCCGTGTGGGACTCGGCAAGGTCGAGGAACTCCACTACATAGCGGTCCTTGAAGACGGATTCCGCTGCTGGGTGCAATTGTCGCACCGCTGGTGAGACAATTGGGTTTTCGACCATTTTCCGCTCGAAAAGAGCCCCTTGGAGCTGTCTCTCAAGTTCTCTTCTCGTCCATTTTTCATCGGCAGCGGTCCGCAGATAGAACTCGCGCTCTTCCGGTTGCTTGGCTTGCGCCATGATGACGAGGTTGTGGCTCCAGGCCAATTGTCGCACCAACGGTGCGAGATTTGGGGTCTGGTGATAGGTGTCGTGAAACTGCCTCATCCTCATGAGGTTTGCCCGCGAGAAACCGGACAGTGAGGGGTGGTTCTGCTTCAGGTAGGCGGCCAGTTCGTCGACAACTTTCCTGCCCCACTGTTCCTGCTCGATCTTCTGGCTGAGGATCTTGCCAATCTCCCAATAGAGGTCGATCAGCTCGGTATTCACCGCACGAACAGCTCGGGCTCGCCGAACCTCGATAAGTTGAGCGATCTCGCTGAAGGTGGTTCTGACCGAGGGTGTGAGATTGTCGTCCATCAATGGAGAGGCTTACGGTTTGGCGATTTTGTTCTGGGCCTTGCTGAGCCGAGCGGAGCGAACCGGAGTGCAACGGAGATAGCCGAAGGCAAACAGACGGCCTGGAAGGCCGGGCACCAGCCCGACTGATCGAAGAGAGGGAGTCAACATGATACCGACGAGGCCGGGCTCGGTGCCGAGGTTCTCGAGGGTGTGGCGGTAGTGGAACCCCCGCGCCAACCCTCCGGGCGATTCCTTCGGAATCGTCGATCTCGCTCCGCTCGGTTCAAGCTCGTTGCCGCTCTTGCTGGAAAGCTCGAACCACCAAAACCAACTGGAAGTGCACTGCTGCGCTGACCTGAAAGATTGAAAGGAAATGCCATAGTCTGACACATTTCATCAGTCAAAATCATGCCGGTGGTCGGACATGGTCCGCTTTGCATCATTCCGGTAGCTTTGCCCAAGCTCTCGAAGGGTTGTCGCAAGTCTGACGAAGCCCTTTGCCTCGGCTTGGGCTGCGACAGCTTCCCATTGCTCTGCCAACTCGATCTCTTCCTTACCCCCAGTGCTCCAATACACCCCACGTTCATTGAAAATTCGAATTCTCAACCCCCGACGATACTCGCCTTCCTCCTTGGAATTCAAGAGTTCACTCACAGGATCGATCCAGAGTCCCGACTCATCCTTAGGAGTGAAATAGAGGGCTTCGCCAATTTGGTGAGACGCCACCTCCCAGTGGCCTGTCTCGGTGCAGCTTTTCTTAACAGAATCGATCCATTTCTTGAGTTGCTCACCGTCGTAACTTCCGTCAGATCGCGAGCCTGGCGGATAATCCCAATCCCTGAGGAGCGAGTAAGCGTTACTTGCTATTCTTGCCCTCTCTTCATCAACGTCCTCCGCAGCGTTATCATCCTCTTTCAGCTGGTCGCGCGACTTGTAGATCATCCGAATCACGTCACAGAAGAATTCTGGCCTCTCTGCTAGATGGCGATACAAAGTCTTAGGTTTCGCGCCTCCAAATCGATCCAGCAGTTTCAGGAACTTTATCTCCATCGCTGCAAGCCTCTCTTCATCAATTGAATCGGCCTTCTGAAGGTGATTGAACACTTCGTGGATTGCGTGGGCATCAAGTCGATGTTCCTCTGGATCGAACCCCTCAAGTGCTTGGAGGGCAAGCTCGGGGTAAGGGCCGTCCCAGATGTCCCCGAGCCAAAAGCACTGAATCGCTGTGTCCGGGCGATCATTCGCAAGAATCTGCCGGATCGCATGATCAAAGCTATCCAAATGATCTCGCTCAGGGTGAACCCGAACTCTTTTCCAGTATTTCTCCGAATGTTCCTGAAGTTCGGACTCTGCACGCTGCCAGCTTTCTTTGACCGATGGGAGAACCGCAAAGAACTCTGCTTTCGCGTCACTTGTCCAGTCCGACCGGCTCAAGTCGTCCACCCACTGCCATCCAAGGGAGCGAAATCGGCGCCATACATACGCGATAGCAAACCGTTGGTCCAGTTCATTGCCTGAGTCAAAGAGTGACGGGAGAAACTCCGCATCGTGAGCCAATTTGGCATCTGCTCCGCAGGCGTTGCCAACCTCGTTGGGAGATTCAACCGAACGGGAAAAGCCCTTCAAAGCGTCCACTCCGCCCCTTTCTTGGATTTCTAAGAGCGCCTCAATTCGCTTCTTTAGAAGTCGTTCGCGTTGCTTGTCCCAGTCACCAGTTTCGTCATAGAGATCCATGTCTCTTCCGGAAAACAGCCTGCGGTGTCTGACCTCAGGCTCTTGAGGCTTCAGGCAATCAGCAACCTCTTCAAGCTCTTGAAGGCTCTGTTCTGGAACGGCCCATGATTCACTGTCCGCGTATTTGCGGTGGTTCCCGGTTCTAGTAGTAAGCTCCATCCATAGGTTGAGACGATCCTCATCAGGCAAGCTGAGAACCTGGTCTGAAGTCAGTCGCGCACGATAGTCTGCGGCGAATGAGCTAAAACGGGGATGGATGTAAAAGTAAAAGGGGAGCAACTCACCAAGTTTGCCGGAATCGTTTCCTGCCAGTTCCAAAGCGCGATCTGCATAAAACCCTTCATCGGTAAGTCGCTGCTCCACTGAAGGCCTCTCTTTCCAGTTATCGGGGATGAAAGGTTGCCACTGTGGTTTGTGAGTGGGAGACGATGTTGCGTGGTGCCTGGGCAAGAGCGCAAGCAAGACCGTCCAAGCGACCTCCGGCTGTTCCCGAATGATGCACGTCATAGCGTTATGTCGGCCTTCAGTGTTTGCACAGGTGTGGGGAATCCAAGGTAGAAGGATTGTCACAAGCGAGTTTGAAGGACGGTTTGAGTATGTCCCTCCTGGATCTACTGCGGAAAGATTGGCCAATATAGCGCATACTCGAACCAAGTAATCCGGACTCCAGGCTAAAGATTCCAGAGCCCATAATAGGCCGCTTGAATAAGTCCGTCCCATAACGCCTCCGGCCTCCTGAGCAAACACACCAGAAAAGGGTTCGTCCTTCTTCTCGCTGGCTCCTCCAACTGCTCTTAGAAAAGCATCTGGGGAAGCTTCGGCAAGTAGCGGCAAAACATCATTAAGGCTTGCCCATTGATCTGAATCGGCACCTTCAAGCAGCTTGTTCACGGTTTGGTAGGCGACAGCTTCCGCCTTGCCCTGCGAGCATGTTGTCAGAGCATCTGGCCTCGCACCCATTAGGGCGAGGGTTTCGGCAACGCCTTTCCGCATCTTCTTCGAATACGCCCTTGGCTTGCCATAGAGGCTTGCCGCGAAACGCTGATCCTTGGGCAGAGCCAATTCGGGATCTGATTCCAATAAGACCTGAACCGCCAACTTGCCAAATTGTTCGAGCAGGTCATCACTCAATAGTGGGCCTTCGGATTCCCATAGAGTGATCCTTTCTGTGACCCTCCACTTGCCATTGCGTTGTTCGAGGATGCTCATCAGCTTTGCTCCTTCCAAATCTCGCGGATCTTGGCCTGCCAGTCTTGAAATGCCATTCCAGATAAGGACTCAACTATCGAGCGATCTCCATCAGTGGATTCGTCCCAGCCGCCAATCAGATTCAATGCGATCGTTTCCTTTATCGGACTGGGTGCAATAGCTACAACTGGCTTCACATCATCCTGCTTGAAACAGTCCTTGATGGGCTGTGAGACGGAATCGCGTGTAAGGACGCCCGAAACGGAGCTCTTTTGCTGAACTTCCTGGACGATCATGTTCCATACAGTCTGAACATCGTTGTTGGAGTGAGACCCAATCAACGATTGGATGAGCGAAGTGGTCACCCCCGTCATTAAATCCATGTCGAAGCCGATCAGGTGGTAACATTTCAGGAACCTCCAGAACTCGTTGTTATCAGGGGCGACCCCCTTGTTCGCGTTCGCTACATGTAATTGAATGGTCTTGAGTTTGTTTCGCTGCGTTTGGCTTACCGCCTTAGATTGCGAGATTTTGCTATAGAAATCCGTAGAGTCGCTTGCCCCCCTGGCAATAGCCAAGACACGACAGACATTCTCGCTGTCCGTTTTGCTGATTGGCCCGGTTACTAACGCGATAGAGTCCCGTTTCTGGTGGAAATGGGTCATATTGTTAAAATCCCTCCAAGCTGCCCCGATGACATCCGGCATTTGCTGATCTTTGTCGGTGAAGCGAATGGAGTGTTTGATCTGGAGCAACAATTTAGACTCTTCTCCAGTATTGTCGTTTCTGGTGACAATTGCCGCGTCATCCGTTTCGTAACCCCTGTGTCGCGCTTGGAGGGCGACCTCCGCAATTGGCCATGGATAAGCCACACATGGGCATACTCCTCTCGAGAGCATAAGAGCCACAAACGCTGCCTGAACTCGGCTTTCAAATGTGAAACCTCCTCCTCCGGTGGAGAACGCGTTGCTGAGTTGTTTTGCTTCGTTCATACTCATGGCGACTGATTGACGACTCTTTGTGGACTCAAATCGTATTAGCGAACCCGCGGGGCAGGTAAGGCGGCGAGGTCGGAGAATTTGATGCTGCGGCAGCCGCGGCCTTTCATCTGGTCGTAGAGGAGGGGCGAGCGGACGTCGCGGAGGAAGATGAGGCATTGATTCGCAGGCTCCGCCCGCCTGCTCACCCTTCGGGCTGCGTTCGCTCCGCTCTCTCCGTCCAAAACGCCTACAAGCCTTCGGCGTTTTTCGAGGGGCTTGATGTCGACGCCGGTGGCGACCATGTCGACAATGCCACGCCGCGAGTCGCGGCTTTCCGTTTCGCCGGAGGCGCAAGCAGCATGGACGAAGTCAATGACGGCGATGCGGAACTCGGCCTGGGTGCGGAAGCTTTGGATGAGGTCCTTGGCTTTGACGGCGCTGGAGGTGGCCTTGTGGGTGATCTTGCGGCAGAAGGCGTCGCCTTTGTCGAAGACGTCGCGGCAGATGCGGATGACGCGGTCGGCGTGGGCGTCGGTCTTGGCGAAGATGAGGGTCTTGGGCACCCACTGGCCACTGCGGCCGGGGAAAAAGGTGTCGTAGAGGTGGTCGCGGTAGGTTTCGAGGACGGTTCTTATCTGGTCGTCGGCGATGACGGAGCGGCCGAGTTCGTCTGCGCCGTATTCGAGGTCGTCTTCGATGGCGTGGGTTTCCTGGACGTTGCGGTAGCTGTCGAAGAGCTCAAGCTGGGAGCCGGAGGGCAGGCTGGAGCCTTCGGCGCCGATGCGGTAGGCGATGTAGTCGACGTTGACTTCATCGAGGACGGACTGCCGGTAGGTGTAGCGGCTGACGGTGTTCTGGTGGAAGAAGGCTTCGGTATCGAGGGAGGGGGTGGCGGTGAGGCCGACGATGAAGGCGTCGAAGTAGTCGAGGACCTGCTTCCATTTGTTGTAGATGGAGCGGTGGCATTCATCGACGATGATGAGGTCGAAGGTCTCGGGGGGAAGGTTGGGCTGGTAGGTGACTTCGATGGGTTCGCCGGTGGCGAGGTCGCTGTCGAAGGAGGAGCGCTCGTCTTCGTCGTCGTCGATGGCTTCGGGGTCGCCTTTGAGCTGGGCGAAGAGGCGCTGGATGGTGGAGATGACGACCTGGTTGACGGGATCGAAGCCGGCGGCGCCGAGGTGGCAGACGTTGTAGACTTCGGGGAAGAGCTTGCCGGTGTCGGGGGCGGCGTAGGTGTCGAACTCGCCCTTGGCCTGGGTGCCGAGGGAGTTGCGGTCGACGAGGAAGAGGACGCGCTTGAGGCGGGCGAACTTGAGGAGGCGGTAGACTTCGGTGACGGCGGTGAAGGTTTTGCCGGCACCGGTGGCCATGTGGATGAGGGAGCGGGGGCGGGCGGCGGCGAGGGAGGCCTCGAGGCCGGTGATGGCTTCGTGCTGGCAATCGCGGAGGGGCTGGGCGGCGCCGGCCAGGGAGGCGTCCAGCGGGTGCGCGGTGGGGAGGGCGGCGAGGCGGCGGCGGAGGGTATCGTCGGGAGCTTTGGCCTCCTCCATCAGCTTGCGAAGCGCCTCGGGCTTCGGGAAGTGGAAGATTGGGCGGGCGCGAGGCTCGGGGTCGCGGGCGTCGGTGAACTGGATCTGGCGGCCGTTGGCTTCGAAGCGGAATGGGAGTGGGTTCTGCCAGCAGGTGGCGGGGTCCTGCCAGCGGCGGAAGACGGTATACGTGGCGGATTGTTCCTGAACGCCTTCAAGGGAGTGTTCCGCGCGCTTGGCTTCGAGGATGCCGCAGGCCTTGCCGTCGAGGTAGAGGACGTAGTCGGCTCGGCCGGTGTCGCCCGTGGATTCACACAGCGCAGTGGGTTGACGGCCTACCGAGGAACCCGGCGGGGCGACATGCCAGCCTGCCGCCCGCAGTTGGGCGTCGATAAGGATCCGAGCAGAGGCTTCAGGCGATTCCAAGGTTTGAAAGTGATAGCAGGAGAGGGAGCGAGCGCAAGCATGGTGATCGGTTGCGGAAACACGGTGGTGGCTTCTCAAGGACGGCACATGGAGGCTCGCCTTCGTAGACGTGACGGGCGTAGAGTGGATTGCATCACCATGATTCGTCCCTTTCACCCGCAAGACTTGCCGCGCCTCAAGGAGATCACGACGATCTGTTTCGAGGGCGTCTCTATCGACCGCAACATTGAGAGGCAGTTTGGCCACGTTGGTGGCCATGATTGGGCCTGGCGGAAAGGACGGCACATCGATGCTGATGTCGCTCCGCCGAATGATGAGGGTGTGTTTGTCTACGAAGATGCCGAATCGGGCGAGGTCATCGGTTACATCACTTGCCGGATCGATCCTAATAGTAAGATCGGTCAGATTCCCAATCTCGCTGTTCACCCTTCGGCTCAAGGGCAAGGCATTGGGAAGGAACTCATGCAACACGCCTTTGATTATTTCCAAGCGGCGGGCATGGAGTTAGCCAAGATCGAAACGTTGGATCAGAACCCGGTGGGTCAGCAATTCTACCCCCAGATGGGATTCCAAGAAGTGGCTCGCCAGATACACTATGTGAAACCGTTATCCTGATGCTCATGAATGGCCTTCTCTCCGGTGTCCTTTCGTTACTCGCGTGCGGGATGGTCTTGGCAGGTGATGCCACGACGGTGCGCTTTGAAGGGGGAACCTATCACCTCTACGTCATGGATTCCCGAGAGGAAAGGCTTCAACTCGTGTGGCGCGACGCGGCAGGAAAGCCCTATCAGCAACTGCGAAAGGTCCAAGAGGCCTTCGCCCGCCAGGGAAAGGAGATTCGCTTCCTTTGCAATGCGGGCATCTACGAGCGCCGTCTAGATGGCATTGCCCCTGAAGGTCTCCACATGGAGGATGGCAAGGTCCTCGCGCCGCTGAATCGCCGTCGTGGTGAAGGCAATTTCTATCTCAAACCCAACGGTGTCTTTGTGATCGATCAACGCAATCGTGCCCGCATCATTGAAACGGAAGCGTTTGCTAAAGCGATAGAGGGTAATCATATCCAGCCACGACTTGCCTGTCAATCGGGTCCCTTGTTAGTGCAGGATCGACAAATCCATCCTGCCTTTAGGCGACAGTCGTCGAGCAAGCGCTATCGCAATGGTGTGGGGGTCCGTCGAGATGGGGCGATTGTCTTCGCCATCAATGCCTCGGGGGAGACCGTCAATCTTCACGGATTTGCGCGGCTCTTCCGTGACGAACTGGATTGTCCGAACGCTCTCTTTCTCGACGGAGACCTCAGTAAGATGGTTGTGGATCCTGGCAAAACACCTATTGACCACTTCGGTCTCTTCGCTGGCATGTTTGTGGTGTTGCGCCCGCCCGTGATGATGGAAGGTGGACCGCATGGATCCCGTCCGTGAGCGTGCGTAGAGTAGTGATAGGGATCCGTTGGGTGGCGCGAGGGTGGGCGCTTGCTTCTTTGGGGCTATTGGCCGCCTTTCTGTTAGGCGAAGAGGTGCCTCCGATCACGATGAAGGCGGTGTTCTTTCCGTTTGGCGTGATGGTAGGATTGGCAGTTGCCTGGCGCTTCGAACGCGTTGGTGGAGGCGTGGCGGTGGCCTCTCTACTTCTGTTCTACATGCTTGAGTTTGCTGATCAAGGTCGCGTGCCCAAGGGGCCGTGGTTTATCCTCCTTGCTGCGCCGGGTGCTTTATTCTTCTTGTGCGGCTGTGTGAGAGGAAAGGCGTGATAGGTGGGCTTGATAGGGATGTGCTGGGAACGACGATCGTCCAATTCTGAATTGAAGCGTCGAATGGCTTGACAGGGGCAAGGGGGAATGGGTGTGGTTTGTTGCTTCCATCATGTCGGTGATTCTCCTTCTCAATCGTGAGCGGCACGCGGCCGCAATGACGCGATGGGGTGTGCACCTGGCGCGGGCGTTGGGCGTGGGCTTGCATGTGATCACCGCCAAAGGTGGTGCGGACGGATTCACGAGTGCGGAGCCTCCTGAGAGCCCGGAATCCTCGCGCTGGCAGCAGGTGGAGCAGGCGCTGTCCGAGCAGCATCTCACGGCGAACCGTGCCGTGGTGGAAGAATCTGATCAAGGGGCGTTGCCGGTGACCACCCGGGAGGTGAGCCATGCGACGGCGTTGCAAGCTGTGTTGGACTATGTAGCTGAAGAGAAAGCGAATTTGTTAGTGTTGGGCAAGCAAGAAAGTTCGCGCAGTGGGGAATGGGCTGAGTTGACGCGTGACCTCTTTGAAAGTGCGCCATGTCGCATGCTCGTTCTGCGCTTGGGCAATCACGAAGGGACGCAATGCCGCTCCGTGCTGGTACCGACGCGTGACGGCGATCATAGCCATGCGGCAGTGAGTGTGGGGCATGGGTTGGTGCGCGCCCGGGGTGCGGCAATGACGGCGGCGATCGTGGAGCCTTCCATCGGTCAGGATGCCGAGCGCCTGGGCGATGTCGTTTTAAAACGCGCGTTGAAGGAGGCCAAGATCTCCGAGGACGACGACAGGGTCACGGCGAAAGTGTTGGTGTCTAACAACGTTGCGGATGCGATTGCGGAGGAAGCGGCGCAAGGGGACTATGATCTCACCTTGATAGGTGGGAATGCGCGTGGGCTGCGGCGGAGTCTCTTTGGGACCATCCCGGACAAACTGGTGGCGGAATCGGGCGGGATGGCCATTGGGGTGATTCGTGAGGCCTTGCCATCGGGCATGGTGATGAAGAATCGTTTCCAACTCTGGTGGGGGAGAATGGTGCCACCCCTGGATCGCGAGGCGCGTCTCCAGCTGTTTGAACGCTTGCAGGTCGGGTCCACGCTAAGCTTGGATTTCCTCGTCTTGATCAGTCTTTCTACGCTGATTGCGGCCATGGGATTGATCCAAGGCAGCACGGCGGTGGTGATAGGGGCGATGTTAGTAGCGCCACTGATGACACCCTTGCTCGGCGCGGGGATGAGTCTCGTGCAGGGAAACATTCCCATGCTGCGGACCTGTGCCCTTTCGATTGCGATCGGGTTTCTGTTAGCCTTTGCCATCGGCGCGCTGACGGGATGGCTGACGTCCTATCACTGGGAGCTCACGAGCGAGCTGGAGGCGCGCATGAAGCCGGGGCCATTGGACTTGGGCGTGGCCTTCGTTTCGGGCATCGCGGCGTCGTATTGTCTGGCTCGGCCTAACTTATCCTCGGCGCTTGCCGGGGTGGCGATTGCGGCTGCGCTGGTGCCTCCTATTGCGACGGCCGGGATTGCGCTCACCTTCAAAGGCGCGCGGGAGTCGGGTCTCGCATCCCTCCTCTTTGCGACGAACGTGGTGGCTATCATTCTGGGGAGTGCCATGGCCTTCTTCTTGGTGGGCGTGCGCGGGACGCGGAGCGAGAAGGCCGCAGTGTGGGCGCGCCGAGTGGTGTTCGTGCTATTGATTGCCTTTGTGGTCTTGAGTTATGTCCTCTTCAAGCCTCTCTTTGATCGATGAGTGATCGGTCAGCGATTGAACAGCTCCAGCTAGCGCGCTTGCAGCACCTCCTCGCGTTAGTGGCGGATGAGGACAACGCGTTCCAGCGGGGGCGTGTGCCATGCACGGTGGAGTCTCTGGCGGCCTATGTGGCCTCTGTTCCCCTCACCACGAAACAGGAACTGGCAGAGGATCGGGAATCGCACCCGCCTTTCGGATCTAATTTGACCTTTCCGTTAGAAAGCTACACGCGTTATTGTCAGACGAGCGGTACGCATGGAGATCCCTTGCCCTGGCTGGACACGACTGAGAGTTGGCAAGCGATGCTCGATTGCTGGAAACGTGTTTACCAAGCGGCGGGTCTTGAGTCCGCTTGTGAACGCGTGTTCTTCGCCTTCTCGTTCGGGCCATTCCTGGGATTCTGGACCGCCTTTGAGGCCGCGTCTCAGTTAGGCTTTCTGGCCATCCCGGGAGGGGGCATGCGGAGTGAGGCACGGTTGAAGACGATGCAGCGCTTTGAGGTCACGGTCTTGTGCGGAACACCCACGTATGCGCTGCGGCTCGGAGCAATTGCGAAGGACATGGGGCTGCAGTTTCCGAAGCTCAAGGCTTTGTTAGTCGCAGGTGAGCCAGGTGGGAGTGTGCCAGAGGTTCGCGTGCGCTTGCAAGAGCTCTGGGGGTCCCATGTGCATGTGGGGGATCACCATGGTCTCACGGAAACGGGGCCTGTATCCTATCAAGATCCCCAGAAGCCAGGGCATCTCTGCGTCATGGAAGACGCCTTCTTTGCAGAGGTGTTAGACCGTGAATCCGGGAAGGAAGTGGCGGATGGCGAGCTGGGGGAGCTCGTGCTCACGACCTTAAGACGTACGGCGTGCCCGCTTTTCCGTTATCGGACGGGCGATCTGGTGCGCAAGCGCTTGCAGCCTGGTCTGAGCTTGGAGGGTGGCATCATTGGGAGGATCGACGACATGGTCTTAGTGCGTGGGGTGAATGTGTATCCAAGCGCGGTGGAAGGCGTCGTCCGGCGTTTCCCGGAGATTGTGGAGTATCGCGTGTGGCAAACGACGATGGATCAGATGGCAGAGTTGCGTGTGGAGATCGAGGCCGCGGCGGAGCAGCCTGGGTTGGAAGATCGCCTGCAGGCGGCCCTCTGGGATCAGTTCCAACTCCGCATCCCGGTGACGCAGTGTGCGCCAGGGACCCTGCCAGTGCAGGAATTCAAGGCAAAGCGCTGGGTAAGGGCGTGAGGGCCATTGGCGGAAACGAGACGAATCCGCTGCGGGGATGGGAAAGTCCCTTGACTGCGGAAGGGGACCAAGCATTCTGTGCGCCTTTTCTCTCAGGAAGCTGGCCAAGGTCGGTGAGCCTAGGGTAATCTACACTATGGAGTGGCCTCAACTCATCTGGATCCTCTGTTACGCCCTCGTGGCGCTGGGCCTCTGCGGCTACGGCCTGCATCGGTTCACCATGATCTTTCTCTATTGGAAACATCGTCATGATATTCCCAAACCGAAGGAACGATTCGACGACCTGCCGACGGTGACGGTGCAGTTGCCGATCTTCAATGAAGCGTATGTCGTGCGCCGGCTCATTCAGTCGGTGGGGGAGCTCGATTATCCCAAAGACAAGCTCCAGATCCAAGTGCTGGATGATTCCACCGATGACACGGTCAAGATCTGTGAAGAAGAGGTGGCAAAGCTGCGGGCAAAGGGGCTCGACATCGAGGTGCGCCATCGGGTGGATCGGACGGGTTACAAGGCTGGCGCCTTGGAAGAGGGGATGCGCGATGCGAAAGGGGAGCTGATCTTCATCTTGGACGCTGATTTCGTGCCGCCGAAAGGGATTCTCCATGAGATGGTGCATTTCTTCACCGATCCCAAACTTGGCATGGTGCAGACGCGCTGGGGGCACCTCAACCGTGGCTACTCCTTGCTGACTAAGATTCAGGCGATGTTTCTCGATGGGCATCTGATCTTGGAACAAACGGCACGGAGTCGCAGTGGACGCTTCTTCAATTTCAATGGCACCGGAGGCATCTGGCGACGGGCGTGCATCGAGGACGCGGGAGGCTGGCAACATGACACGCTGACGGAGGATTTGGATCTCAGTTACCGAGCGCAGCTCAACGGATGGCGATTTGTCTTTCTCAAAGACGTCGTCACACCAGCCGAGTTGCCCGTGGACATGGACGGATTCAAGTCGCAGCAGCATCGCTGGACCAAGGGATCCATCCAGACTTGTAAGAAGATGCTCTTACGGGTGTGGCGTAGCCGCGTGCCCCTGATCATCAAGATGGAGGCGACCATGCATTTGACCGCCAATTTCGCCTATCTCCTGCTAGGGGCGATGTGTGTCCTGATCTACCCGAGTGATTTCCGGCCTCAGGTGGCCTGGTATTGGGCCGTGCTCATCAATGTACCGATCTTCGTGGCGGCCTCGTTATCCGTCTCGATCTTTTACGCAGCGGCGCAGCGCGTGATCCGACCGAAGAAGTGGCTGAAAGAGATCATCTACCTGCCTTTGCTCCTCGCGCTCGGCATTGGGATGTCGATCAACAACGGGAAAGCCGTGCTAGAGGCGCTATTCAACAAGACTTCGCCTTTCGTGCGCACTCCTAAATATGGGATCGATCGCAAGAAGATTTCGTGGAAAGGCCTTCGCTATTCCGCCCTCAAATCGGTCGCGCCCGTTTTCGAAGTGTTGTTTGCCGTCTACTTCACGGTTCTCATCGGATTATCGATCTCCAAGGGCGAATGGTTATCGATTCCCTTCCTGCTCCTTTTCCAGCTCGGATTTGCCTACGTCGCATGGGGATCAATCTCGCAGTACCTTCCTGCCAAGTGGTTTAGGAGTGCGAACGATCAGGATGAGAAAGAAGTTGTGGTTTGACTGGCACTTCTAATAATTGCTGCTAACCTTCGGCTCGATATTCCTCCCCAAGATGCAATCACCTATGCGA
This sequence comes from Verrucomicrobiia bacterium, assembly GCA_030425385.1. Taxonomy (GTDB): domain Bacteria; phylum Verrucomicrobiota; class Verrucomicrobiia; order Verrucomicrobiales; family DEV007; genus JAACDM01. The sequence goes on from JAUIAH010000004.1 coordinate 290,001, forward strand.
CTCCTAGGACTCTGCCTCATCGGATGCTGCTTCTTCAGCAGCTGTGCCACTCAAGACACGAACAGTGTGATGTTAGTGAGCGTCAAAGATCAGAAGATGGCGCTCTACAAGGAGGGCAAACGAGTAGCCACCTATCCAGTTTCCACTTCGAAATTCGGTATTGGTGACCAGCCGGGGTCGAACCGCACACCCATTGGGAAGATGGAAGTGGCTCGCAAGATCGGTGGTGGGGCTCCCATGGGCATGGTTTTCAAGGGTCGGCGTCCCACGGGGGAAGTCCTTCGGCCCAATGCCCCTGGCCGTGATCCTATCGTGACGCGGATCCTCTGGTTGCGGGGGAAAGAAGCCCGGACGCGAAATGCCTACGGTCGATACATCTACATCCACGGCACGCCTGAAGAGCGCAAGATTGGGCGGCCTGCCAGCTATGGCTGCATTCGCATGCGTTCCCGTGATGTCGCCCGCCTCTATCAGCAGGTTGGTGTCGGAGCGAAGGTCGAGGTGACCACGGCTCCCTTGCCGGGGGCGCCCATTTCCAACCAGATGAAGAAGGTGGCTGGTGTCCTTGGTGGCGCGGTCTACAATGTGGCCACCTTGGGAGGTGGATTGCGCAATAGGTCTTGACACCTCAGTGTCGCCGCCTACTTTCGCCGCCCTTTCTATCTGATACCGAATCGATTTCCTTATGGCAAATTCCCAATCCGCCCTGAAACGCGTCCGCCAGACCAAGACGCGCACCATGGAGAACCGCATTCTCAAAACGCGCATCAAGAACAGGCGTAAAGCAGCGCTTGCTGCGTTGGATTCGGGAGATGCGGATGCCATCAAGACGGCAGTGAATGCTCTCTATTCGGCGACCGACAAGGCAGTGAAGCGCGGTGTGATCCACGCCAACGTGTCCCGTCGCATGAAGTCCAACTTTGCCTCGCGCGTGGCGGCGGCTTCAAGTTAGTCGACCGTTCGCATGGCGGGCTGAGAGATGCCTGTATGACGCTTTATCGAAAGGAGTCCTCCGGGGCTCCTTTCTTGCGTTTCGGGGCGATAATTCATTGCGCCGACCGTCGGTTCCTCCGTTAATCGCCGGTAGATGAAACAAGCACGTTTGAATCGACTCTTTGGGCCCGATGGGAAATGCTTCGATGTCGCCATTGATCATGGTTTCTTCAATGAGGCTCCGTTCTTAAGTGGGATTGAATCGATGCCTGCCGCCGTTCGCACGGTGGTCGATGCGGCGCCGGATGCCATCCAACTCACGGTGGGCCAGGCGCGGCATTTGCAGAGCATTCCTGGTGGCAAGCCAGCCCTCGTCCTGCGGACAGATGTGGCCAATGTGTATGGCAGGGAATTGCCGCGCACGCTTTACAGTCGCATGATTGAGGAGGCTGCGCTCCAAGCCATTCAGTTAGACGCCGCCTGTGTCTGCGTGAATCTCTTCCGTGTGCCTGGTGAGCCTGAAGTGGGCGAACAGTGTGTGGCGAACATCCTCAAGCTCAAGCCTGCCTGTGATCACTATGGGATGCCGATGATGGTGGAACCGCTCGTCTTTCGCCCCAATGCGGAAGCGGGCGGATACATGGTCGATGGTGATGAGCACAAGATCATCCCGCTCGTGAGACAAGCAATCGAGTTAGGCGCTGACATCATCAAGGCGGATCCCACTGACGATGTCTCCCTCTATCACCGTGTGGTCGAGACTTGTGGTGGCACCCCTATTCTCGTGCGCGGGGGTAGCAAGGCCAGTGATGAAGAGATCCTCACAAGAACACAGAATCTCATGGATCAGGGTGTGGCTGGCATCGTCTATGGGCGCAATGTGATCCAGCATGAGAGTCCCGCTGGAATCACGCGAGCGCTCATGGCGGTGGTTCACGAGGGGGCCTCGGCGAAAGAAGCCTTGGCCATGTTGACTTCAAACTAACGAAATGCCATGAAGACAGTCAATATCGGGATCATTGGTGGCGGGCTCATGGGGAGAGAGATGGCCAGTGCCTTCGGCCGTTGGTGTGCCTTGCAAGATCTTCCCGTCATTCCCAAACTGGTGGCCGTTGCGGATACCAATGCGGAGGTGCTCGAGTGGTTTCAGAAGATCCCATCTGTGACGCAGCGAGTGACGGATTACCACGATTTGCTGGCCAATGAAGCGATCGATGTCTGCTATGTCGCCGTGCCACATAGCTTCCACGAGCAAATCTACGTCGATGTCGTGCAGGCGGGGAAGGACCTCTTCGCTGAGAAACCATTCGGTGTCGATCTTAATGCCGCGGAGTCTATCCTCGCAGCGATCAAGCGGTCCGAACGGTTTGTCCGTTGCAGTTCAGAGTTTCCGTTCTTCCCAGGGGCGCATGCCGTGTATCAAGCTTGTCGTGATGTTGGTCCCTTAGGGCGTGTGTTAGAAGTGAATGCCGGATTCCATCATGCCAGCGATCTCGATCCTAACAAGGCGGCTAATTGGAAGCGGCTATCTTCGGTCTGTGGTGAGATAGGTGTGTTAGGCGATCTAGGCATGCATGTTCTGCACCTGCCTTTGCGTTTGGGCTGGCGCCCTGAGACTGTCTACGCGCAGTTGCAGAAGGGCTATCCACGGCGGCCTGGCAACCAAGGGGATGCGGAAGTGATTTGTGATACCTGGGACAATGCTATGCTTCATACCTGGACCATGATTGGCGATCATCCGGTGCCAATGCGCTTGGAAATGAAGCGGATGGCACCTGGGGAAACCAACACGTGGTTCATCGAGGTGCTCGGGACGGATGGCGGCTATCGCTACAGCACGAAGCATCCGAAGACCTTGTGGAGTTTTGAGAGAGGCGCCACCCAGCTATGGAAGCAGACAGATCTCGGATTCAGCACCCCATTCAAAGCGGTGACGGGTGGTATCTTTGAAGTGGGCTTTCCCGATGTCATTCAGCAGATGTGGGCCGCTTATTTGCTAGAGCGTGAGGGCATTCTGGGAGAGCACTTTGGCTGTGTGACGCCGGAGGAGGCTTTGCAGAGCCATCAACTCTTCCGTGCTGCATTGGAATCTGAACAACGCCGAGAAGCGATTCATCCGTCCTATGGCTAGGGAGCGGAACGGACTCCTCGCTGCGGGGAATTTCATCATGGATCATGTGAAGATCATTGATGCGTATCCCGAGCCAGAAATGCTGACGACGATTCGTGCACAATCGAGCAGCAATGGCGGTGGCCCTTACAATGTGCTCAAAGACTTGGCCAAACTGGGAGCGCCGTTTCCTCTGGAGGCCGCGGGCCTGATCGGTGACGATGCCGATGGCGAGTGGATCCTGTCTGATTGTCAGAAGCATCACATTGCCACTTGGGGAATGGCCCGTGCCGAGAGTGCGGCCACCTCGTACACAGATGCTATGACCGTGGCGGACACGGGTCAGCGAACGTTCTTTCATCATCGCGGAGCCAACGCGATCTTTGGTCAGAAACACATCGATTTGAGTCGGAGTCAGGCGCGCTGGTTCTACCTCGGCTACCTGCTGCTGCTCGATGAAATGGATGCTCTCGATGGTGAAGGCTCCACGCAGGCAAGTAAGGTGTTAGAAGAGGCCAAGAGAGTGGGATTTCACACGGTGGTCGATTTCGTGAGTGTGCCTGACAAACGAGCGAAAGCCATTGCCAAAGCAAGCCTTCCTCACGTGGACCTGTTATTCATCAATGAGATCGAGGCGGGATTTGTCACAGGCGATGCGCTCCGATCGGCACACGGCCCTAACTGGCAGGCTGCAGAGAGTGCCGCGAGCGCCCTCTTTGCCATGGGCGTTCGTGAAAGTGTGGTGATTCATTTCATGGAAGGCGCCATCGCCATGCATGCGGATGGAAGTTCAGATCGGCATGGTTCTGCGAGGGTGCCGGGTGACGCGATCGTCGGCTCGACGGGGGCGGGGGACGCCTTTGCGGCTGGCGTGATCTACGGCCGCCACGAGAATTGGAGCTGGCCAGAGAGCTTGGAGCTAGGGGTGTGCGCTGCTGCCGTGAGCCTGGGAGCGGGTCCTCCTTCGGATGCCATGTTGCCCGCCGCACAATGTTTGGAGAAAGGGCGCGCTTGGGGATATCGATCCATGCCATGAAGCTCTCACATCTTGTCATCGTCTCTCTTTGGGTTTCGCTAAGTGCCTTATTCGGGCGCGCGCCGAATGTGGTGGTGATCCTGACGGATGACCAAGGTTGGGGTGATCTCAGTCTGCATGGGAATACTAATTTAGAAACACCTCACCTGGACTCCTTGGCGCTTGAGGGTGCGCAATTCGAGCGGTTCTACGTGTGTCCGGTGTGTTCACCCACACGGGCAGAATTTCTCACAGGGCGCTACCACTTGAGGAGTGGCGTCACCAGCACCAGCGCGGGAGGTGAACGGATGAACGTGGACGAAGCAACAATTGCGGAGGCGTTTCGCGATGCCGGGTACGCCACTGGAGCCTTCGGCAAATGGCACAACGGCATGCAGTACCCCTATCATCCGAATGGGCGAGGGTTCGATGAATTCTATGGATTCTGCTCCGGACATTGGGGGCACTATTTCGACCCTCCGTTAGACCACAACGGCCGTCAGGTGCAGGGGAAAGGCTTCGTCATCGATGATTTCACTGAGAAAGCCATGGCCTTCATGGAGGAGCATCAAGAGAGGCCCTTCTTTGTCTATCTGCCGTACAACACGCCCCACTCGCCCATGCAAGTGCCCGATCAATGGTGGAATCGGTTTAAGGACAGAGAGCTTGTCATGCGCCATCGGCTTCCTGACAAAGAAGATGTGCCACACACGCGCGCAGCATTGGCGATGTGTGAGAATATCGATTGGAACGTGGGCCGGGTGCTTGCCAAGATTGACGCCTTGGCATTGCGTGAGGATACCATCGTGGTCTATTTCTGCGACAATGGTCCGAATGGGAATCGGTGGAACGGAGGCATGAAAGGGCGGAAGGGTTCGACAGATGAAGGGGGTGTGCGTTCACCGCTATTCATTCGTTGGCCTCGCAAGATTGCCTCGCAAGTCATTGGGGAACCTGCAAGTGCGATCGACCTTCTTCCCACGTTGACCGCCCTTGCAGGGGTAGCCTGGGAGCCGCCCAAGCCGTTGGACGGCTTGAGTCTGCGAGCGCATCTGTTAGGAGAACCGCTGACGAAGTGGGTGACGGATCGCCCCATCTACAGTGCCTGGCGTCAGAAGGTGGCTGTGCGTCAATGGCCTTGGATCTACACGCATGATGACCAGCTCTTTCATTTGGACAAGGATCCTGGTCAGCAGATGCCGATAGGGGATCGCTTTCCTGACAAAGTGGCGATGCTGGCCAGACTGAGAGATAAGTGGGTAGCAAATGTGGCTGGAATGACTGCTTCGGGAATGAGGCCCTTCGTGATCGGGCATCCTGATTGCTTGATCACGACCCTGCCCGCCCGTGACGCTACTGCCCACGGGGGCATCAAGCGATCCAATCGTTTTCCGAATGACTCTCATTTCACTCATTGGACGTCGCTTGAGGATGAGATTACCTGGCCAGTGGAAGTGCAGCAGGCGGGGAAATATGCAGTCGAGCTGCACTATACCTGTCCCGAAGAAAGCACCGGATCGGAGGTGGTGCTGTCACTGGGCAATAGCCGACTGGTGGGAACCATTCGTGAGGCTCACGATCCGCCGTTGTTAGGCGCCGAGGAGGATCGCGTGCCTCGAATCGAATCCTATGTGAAGGCTTTTAAGGCGGTACGGTTGGGAGAACTCGACTTGGAAGAAGGGCAGGGGACGTTATCGCTCCGCGCCACAAGGATCCCAGGGGAGGAAGTGATGGATTTCCGTCTATTGCAGTTCACACGTCTCGACTGACTAGGCCCCCTTTACAAAAGGGAGGTTGTGGCTTACACTATCGCGAAATGGCGCGGAAGAGCCGATCCAAACGACGTCGAGCCAACAAGAAACGGAATGCGACACGTCCGAAACAGGGGCCTGACAAGGTGCCCGAGGCCGCGCATGCGGAGGATGTGATCATTTCTGAGACGCAGGATTTGGAGGCGGAGGCCAATGTGGTGGATATTGATACCATTGTGCCAGCAGAAGAACCAGTCGTGGTCGTGAGGAAAGTGTCAGCGATGGAAGAAACCACGGTCCCGGCAGAAGTGATTGAAATCCGACCAGTAGCAGAGCCGGAGGCCGAGATCGACTCGACTCCGAGTACGATTCCACCGCCACGAAAGCCGTCCGTGCCTCCCAATGAGGAGACGCCTCTCGATGAATTGGACGAGTTGCAGGCGGAATTGGATGCGTTGCTTTCTCAAGAGATCACGGACGACAATGTGGAAGAGCATCTGACGGCGATTGATAAGACGCAGCAGTCCATTCATCGGCTCGAGCTCAAACTGAATAAAGTGGATCGCCTCCCAGATGACCTCGATCCTGAGATTGGAGAATCGTCTGCAGCAAAGCCTGCGCCTTCCTTGCCTGCGCGTCCGGTCCCTCCAGCGTTCACGGGGCGCCCCGACATCCCCGAAACCGCCTCCATGTCTTGGGGGGAGCCGCGTGCGGGAGTCGGTGCCGGCAAGGAACGTCCAGAGGGCGATGCGGAGGTTCTGCGTGCGTTAGAATCAGTGCCTTTGATAGGACGATTTCTCGTTCGTGATGGGCGTTGGCGTCTGTCTGCCCTGTTCTTCCCCACATTTGGAAGCATTTGTGTCGTGGTCTACTATCTCGCGGTGACGCTGATGCAGGGCAGTGCGGATCCACTTCGCAGTGTCGCGGGGGGAGAAGAGAAACAGCCGCGAGCCACCGCTATTCCAACTGAGGAGATTCGAGAAGTGCTCCTTGGGTACGCGCGGGCTCCAGATTGGGAGACGAAGCTGAAATACATTCGTGCCCCGGGGCATTTGGTGCCAGTGGTGAGAGAATACTATCAGAAGCATCCTATTGTCCCCGCGGAAGATGTGAGACTTGGCATGGCGCAGCCGGTCACTCTCAATGGCCTTGAGATTCTCAAGTTGGAGGCCACACTCCTGCCGAGCGGGCAGTTGTTTGAGGCGATGTTAGAACGAGATCCACATGGACATCTGAAGGTCGATTGGGAAGTCGCGGTCGACTATCAGGAAATTGATTGGAATCAGTTCGCTGCGGAGCAACGGACGGACCCTGTCCAATTGCGGGTGGTGGCGCGAGAAGAGGATTATTATAACTTTCAGTATTCTGACGACTCGGTTTATCGCTGTTATCGATTGTGGTATCCGCATAGTGAGTGGCCCACCTTCTATGGTTATGTGAAGCGCGATGGTGAGATAGATCGTCAGATGCAAGAGCACATCACGCTTTCGGGAGATGGGCGTTATGCCTTCATCCTATCACTTGCGTATGCAGAAGAGACTCCTAAAGAGGCGCCTTTGGTAGAGATCCGAGAGGTCGTGTGTCCCAGTTGGGTGATCGACTACGAAGCCCGTGCCAAGGGCCGGGGTGCCTCCTGACACATTTGGCATTTGCGCTGGGCACGAGTGTGGGTAGGTAGGGAGATGGGTAAACTATTCGGAACTGATGGTATTCGTGGCACGGCGAATCGCTATCCTATCACGCCGGACCTTGCTCTTGTCGTAGGCAAGAGCATTGCCAAGGTGCTCGGCGCGGATAAAACCGTGCAGCATAAGGTCGTGATCGGGAAGGATACCCGTATCTCAGGTTACATGTTAGAGACCGCTCTCACGAGCGGGTTGGTGAGTTACGGCATGGATGTTCTGCTCGTGGGGCCTCTCCCTACGCCAGCAGTGGCTCATCTGACCAAATCGATGGGTTGTGCCGCCGGGATCATGTTGACCGCTTCCCACAACCCGCCTGAGGATAATGGGCTCAAGATCTTTGGCGCGGACGGCTTTAAACTTTCGGATGCCTTGGAGGCGGAAGTCGAGCGTTGGATCTTGGAAGGCGTGCCCGAGGACGATGCGGTGTCCTGTGAGGAATTGGGGAAAGCATTCCGAGTTGAGGATGGGCGCGGACGCTACATTGAGTTTGTGAAAGGGATCGTTGGCAATGCCAACCTCGAAGGGATGAAAGTCGTCGTCGATGCGGCGCATGGCGCGGCCTATCATTTGGGTCCGCTCATATTGGAAGAAATGGGGGCCGAAGTGATCGCGACAGGCGATTCGCCTAACGGTCTCAATATCAATCAAGATTGCGGCGCGTTGCACCCGCATACGGCAGAGGCCTTGGTGAAGATGCACGGGGCCGATGTGGGGGTCACGTTCGATGGAGATGCCGACCGAGTCATCTTCGTCGATCATCACGGCAACCAAGTGAATGGCGATCGTGTGCTCGCTTTGTCTGCGATTGGATTGCACGAAGAGGGCATCCTCGCGAACGACACAGCGGTCGTGACGTCGATGACCAATCTCGGATTGATTGAAGCATTGAAGGCGCGCGGCATTGCGGTTGAAGTGACCGGCGTGGGCGACCGTCAGGTGATTGAGCGCATGCGTCAGGGAGGATATGTCTTCGGTGGAGAGAATTCTGGGCACGTGATCTTTGGGGAACATTCGACGACGGGCGACGGAATCTTGACGGCGCTGAAGATTCTCACCTGGATGAAAGCGAAAGGTAAGAGTCTCGCTGAATTGGCTGATTGTATGGAGGAATACCCGCAACGTCTTATTTCTATTCCTGTGCGGGAGAAGAAGCCGATCGAGGACGTGCCCGGAATGCAGGCGTTGATTGCCCAATGCGAGGAAACCTTTGGAGAACGTGGGCGCTCCGTGATTCGCTATTCAGGTACAGAGAATAAGATCCGTATCTTGCTCGAATGCGTCGACGATAATTTGGTCAAGACCTTTGCCGAGAAGTTTGAATCATTGATCAAACAAGAATTGTGCGCTTGAAGATCGGATCCATTTCATCGCCCGAAGCTCAGTGGGCGCCCCTGACCGAGACACGAGCCATCGGCGACTGTTATGTTGCTGGGCGGCAGATGCGAGTGTGGCAGCGGCTTGCTTGCGAAGATGCTGGCTTTGATTGGGTGGAGGAGTCGAATCTGGCAGACTATCATTTGCTTGAGAACGCCTGGGTTTCCGCAGCTGCGTTGCGCCATTGGGAACAGCGTGGAGCTGCGACGCTGATGATTGGAGAGCAGATAATCGGATATCCTGCCTCTGGTGTCACCGATGATCGCGTGGATGTGGGAGAATCGGGGGCTTGCCTTCGTTATGCCTGGGATTGCTTGAATCTTCAGGAGAGGTTGTTAGGGGAGATCGAGGCATCTCGGATCGAAGGAGAGGTGCATGAGCGTGCGACGATAGATGGAATCGTGGTCATAGAGAAAGGTGCTAAGATCCTTCCTGGCGTTTATATCGAAGGCGTCGCGGTGATCGGTGCGAATTGTAAGATTGGACCCAATGCTTATCTCAGGGGGAAGACGATGATCGGCGAGGGATGTCATATTGGGCAGGCGGTGGAGGTGAAGAACGCCATCATCTACCCCCGCACGGCAATGGGACATCTCACTTATTGTGGCGATTCTGTGGTTGGAGAAGGCGTCAACTTCGGCGCGGGAACGATTGTGTCGAACTTTCGCCATGACGGTAAGAATCACCGATCCATGATCGATGGAGCCTTGATTGATACAGGTCGACGGAAGTTCGGGGCCATCATTGGTGATGGTGTTCATACTGGGATCCAAACGGGCATTTATCCGGGGAGAAAGCTCTGGCCGCACACTTCGACTCTTCCGGGAGAGATCGTGCAGCGCGATCTGTTGCCAGTGGGCTAACATCGCAATGAAATTTCACATCCTATCCCTATAAATTATGTGTGGTATTGTTGGCTATATTGGAGATAAAGAGGCCGGTCAGGTCTTGATCAATGGGCTGCGTCGCCTGGAGTATCGCGGGTATGACTCCGCCGGCGTGTCGTTGACCAATGGTGACGAGTTGTGTGTGGTGAAGCGCCCGGGTAAAGTGGCGGCACTCAGTCAGGCGGTCCAAGAGGAACCAGGAAGTTTGCGTCAGCATCGCGTGGGCGTGGCGCATACACGATGGGCCACACATGGACCACCCACCCAGGTGAATGCGCATCCTCATCTGGATAGAAGTGGCCGCATCGCCATGGTGCATAATGGGATCATTGAGAACTATCGCGATATTCGAGCCCATCTGGAGCAGAAAGGACATGCTTTCGATTCGGAAACAGATAGCGAAGTGCTAGCCCATTTGATTGGCGATTATTATCAAGGGAATCTGTTAGAAGCTGTGTGTGCGGCCTTGCAGAAAGTGGAGGGTACCTTTGGCATCGCAGTTATTTGTCAAGACGAACCGGATCAAGTCATCGCGGCCAGGCGGGGGAGCCCTATCGTTATTGGCGTGGGCAAGAACGAGTGTGTGGTTGCGAGTGATGCTGCCGCTGTGGTGGCCGTGACGCAACAAGTGATCTACCTGGATGATAACGATGTGGCCATTGTCACGCCGGGTGCGGTGGACATCCGCGATTTGAACAATGTTCCGGTCAATCGAGAGATTTCAGAGCTTGAGTGGTCGGATACCTCAGCTGAGTTGGGCGGTTTCGAGCATTTCATGCTGAAGGAGATCCATGAGCAGCCAGACTCCATTCGCAATGCGATCCGCGGGCGAATGGATTTCGATAATGGGACAGCTGTCCTGTCAGGACTGGGGACGACACCGCGTGAAATTTCGGAGGTTCAACGCGCGATCATCGTCGGTTGTGGAACCTCCATGAATGCGGGGATGGTGGGAGAGTATGCCTTTGAGAACTTCGCCGATATGCCGACAGAGGTGGAGCAAGCGGCAGAGTTCCGTTATCGGAATCCGATCATCAAGGCGAGCGATTTCGTTCTGGCAATCAGCCAATCGGGCGAGACTGCGGACACGCTTGCTGCCGTACGCGAGGCCATTCAGAAGGGAGCGTGGGTCTCTGGTATCTGTAACGTGGTCGGTTCGACGATTGCTAGGGAAACTGGGCGTGGGATTTATTTGCATGCAGGACCGGAGATCAGTGTTGCCTCGACCAAGGCGTTCACCTGTCAGGTGGCGGTCCTCCTTATGATTGCGCTCAAGTTCGGCCGTTGCGGACGGCTGTCGTGCACGAAGGGACGCGAGATTGCCAAGGCGATCGAGTCATTGCCAATGCTAGTAGAACAGGTGTTAGAGCGGAATGACATCATCGCCAAGGAGGCTGAGAAATGGGTGGAAACGGATCATGCCTTCTTCATAGGGAGAGGATATCAATTTCCGGTAGCTTTGGAAGGGGCCCTAAAGCTGAAAGAGATCAGTTACATTCATGCCGAAGGCTACCATGCTGCTGAATTGAAGCATGGCCCAATCGCTCTGTTAGAGTCTGGTATTCCTGTGGTTGCGCTCGTGAATGAAGCCCCAGGCAAGGAGAAGACGATTGGCAACGCGCATGAGTGCGCGGCGCGCGGCGCCCGCATTGTAGGACTGATAACAGAAGGGGACACGGAGACAGCAGCCCTGATGGATAGCGTGATCGAGATCCCCAAGTGTCCTGACTACGTTGCGCCGGTGCCGATGGCTGTCGCCTTGCAGTTGCTTTCCTATCACGTCGCTCGCCTGCGTGGATGTGCGATCGATCAGCCTCGGAATCTCGCCAAGAGCGTGACGGTAGAGTAGGGGATACAAAGCGGACCTGGCTTTGTAATCGCCTTGCTTCGTTCGGCGTGCGAGAGACGTTGCCAAGATGCCGTGGTTCCGTTTCTCGATTCATTGGTTCAGCCTCCTCTTTGTAGGGGCCGTGTTCGCCATCTTTGGTGGCTCCTTGATTCAGCCATTTGCGGCGTTCTCCCCGAGCGCGCATGAGCGGCACGCGGTCGTTCTCATTCATGGGTTGCGCAACAATGGTTCTGTGTGGGATGCGAAAGGTTACTTGGCATCCCTGCGTGATCATGATGCTTTTCATGTGGCCGGACATTGGGAAGACGATGCGCTCCGGCTTATCCCCAAAGAGACTCTCGATACCGTGCCGGTCTTCACGCTAACGCTTCCGGAGAATGGCACGGTTGATCTGCGCGAATCAGCGAAGTCTGTTGCGTCCATGCTCCGTGCAGCCCATGAGCAGGCCGGCATCGATTCCTTCACGCTGGTTGGGAAAAGCCTCGGGGGCATCGTGGCGCGTGAATATGTGAGTGGGCCACTCTATCAGGATAACGTCGATCATCTCATTACCATTTCATCGCCTCATCTCGGGAGTGAGTTAGCGTATCTGCCAGAAGCTTATGTGGCCATGAAAGCGTGGGTCACGCAACATTCCAACTGGGCCTGGCAAGAACCCCAAGGTTGGTGGGACACGGTGGAGAGAACGATCGCCCGCGAAGCCACCGGATGGGGCTTTGGCTTATTGAAAGAAGCGAAGGAACTTTCACTCAATGCCGGTTATCCCATCGAGGCGCCCGGCCTACGCATGCTCTTGCCGCCAGAGGAGGGGAATTATCTTGCCGAACTCAATACGCGCGCACATCCCACCCAGATTCGTTACACGGCGATCATCGCCAAGGCGCATCCGGGTGATTATGGGTGGAAAGATCTGCGGTCCGATGTGCAGCGCCTGTGGGATGGGGACATCGCTGATCTGGGAATGTTGCCAGTGGTTGCAGACGTCGGCCGTTCGCTGCTGCATGTGTGTCGCCATGGACTGGATACCCATGCTGGGTCTCTGGTAGGCGATGGGGTGGTGTCCGAACCTTCGCAGGACCTTTCGCGCGTGCACGCCTTCCGTCACGGCTCAGGACTTCGGGTGGAAACAATCACGTTGGAGGCTGGTCATCACCAAGTGCATCATCATGTGCATCTGCCAGAACTGCTTCTCCCTCGTCTTGCAGCCACTGGAGCGCTTCCTCACGAGAGCTGAGTTTGCCCTCTAACTGCCGATTCTGAATTGCTCGGAGCACTTTCCCCAACTTGGGCCCGCCTTCCCAACCGCGTGCCATGAGATCATGTCCATTTACCAACGGCTTGGGAATGAGCGGTTCATTGGCAAATGCCTCCGCCTTTTCGAGTAGAAATTGGTGATTGTCTAAGAGCCCATTGCTGCCCGCACAGTCTACTCGGTGTAGTTCTAACTCATCGTCAAAAGTGGGGCGCGCCATGAAGCGCTTGAGCTTGGCCACGCGCATCTTCTGCACATCCTTGAACATCATGTGATTTGCGACGGCGACGACCGTGGCCTCGATGATGTCATTCGAATAGCGGAGACGACGCAGGATTTCCTCAGCCATCCGGGCACCGACTTGATCGTGTCCATTGAATCGGATGCGATCTTCTGCGGGGTCGTAGCTGTAGGTCGCAGGCTTCGCGATATCGTGGAAGAGCACAGACAGCACGAGCGGAAGCGAGGCCTCGTCCGGCAACAGATCGAGCATGAGACGTGTGTGGACAAACACATCCCCCTCGGGATGCCACTGAGGAGGCTGTTCACACCCTTGTAGTTCCATGATCTCGGGCAGGATGGCATGCATCAAGCCGGAACCCACGAGGAGATCAAATCCCTTCACGCGCTGCGGGTGCGTCCAGAGACGATCGAGTTCATCGCGAATCCGCTCCGGGCTGATACGGTTGATAGCGTCTGCATGCCGCTGGATTGCCGCCCAGGTCTCGTCTTCGATAGAGACCCCTAGCACCGTGGCGAAACGAATCGCGCGCAGGAGTCGCAGGTGATCCTCCGCGAAGCGCGCGTCCGGTTCACCAATGGCGCGGAGCACCCCAGCGTCCAAGTCTGCTTGACCACCCACAAAGTCTAACAAACGCTCGGAAATAGGGTCATAGAAGAGCCCATTCATGGTGAAGTCGCGGCGTGAAGCGTCTTCCTCAATGGTTGCGAAGGTGACGGAATCGGGTTTGCGCCCGTCTTCATAGGAGCCATCGGTGCGGAAGGTGGCAATCTCAATGGGGTGACCCTGCACGTGAACCAAGACCACACCGAAATGCGCCCCCACCGTGTGGGCTTTCGGATACAAGGCTGTGACCTCTTCGGGTCGTGCGCTCGTGGCCACATCGTAATCCTTCGGCACGCGCCCCATGCGCTCGTCGCGGACACAGCCGCCCGCAAAGACGGCTTCGAAGCCTTCCTTCTGCAATCGTGCGACAACGGAAACCGCCGCCTTTCTCATCTCTGAACCCATGTTCTGCATCGCCTTCTCACTTAGCCCTCGGAGAGATTGCTCGATAGTCAAGCTCCGTTGACAAATGCGTGGGGACCAGTCACTTACCTCGTCCATGGATTCTAGCGAACTTCTTCATGTCTTTCTGACAGCCACGGCTGGAGTCCTCGGTGCCTGCGTGGGGAGCTTTCTCAATGTGGTGATCTATCGATTACCCCGCACAGATTGCCAGGTTCACAAACCGAACCGGTCCTTCTGTCCCAACTGTAAGAAACAGATTCCCTGGTATCTCAACATTCCCATCATCGCGTGGATCCTACTCGGGGCCAAGTGTCACAATTGCAAGAAGCCCATTAGTTGGCGCTACCCAGCCATCGAAGCTCTCACCGCAGTGATGTTTGTGTGGATTTGGAGCCACTTTGGCGGAGTCGATACCTGGCCTACCGCCATCGCCTATTGGATTCTCATCGCCATCTTCATCTCGGCCACCTTTATCGATCTCGAGCACATGATCATTCCGAATGTGCTCACGTTAGGGGGGGCTGCCGTGGGCATTGTCGCCTGTGCCTTGGTACCCACGCTCATGGGGGACTTTGCAGGAAGGCCGTTTCATGCCGTCGGCTGGTCCATCTTTGGAGCGCTCGTGGGGTATGGCATCCTATGGGCTGTCATCTCGATGGGAAAAGTGCTCTTCGGTAAGCGATCCATTGAGTTTGAAGGACAGCAGTCGTGGATCCTCTCAGAACACGAAGGGGAAGACAACCCTATCTTGGAAATCGGTGAGGATGAGAAGATCAGTTGGGGGGACATCTTCTTTCGAGACTCCGATCGGCTGCGGTTCTCAGCCGGGGAGATCACCCTCTATCACAAGGATTCGAGCGAGCGCGAAACCCTTTCCTACGAATCGCTCGTCTTCTGCTTTGATCACTTCTTCATTGACGACGCCCGCTATGGTATTGAGACCGTCTCCAAGCTGGAGGGTAAAGCTGGATCAGTCGTCATGTCGCGTGAAGCCATGGGCTTTGGCGATGCCAAGTTTGAAGCCTGCATCGGAGCCTTTCTCGGTTGGAAAGCCGTTCCCTTCAGTCTCTTCGCCGGATCTATTCTCGGATGCGTCGTCTGGTTGTTAGGGAAATGCCTCGGCAAGGATGTTAGCAAACAACTCCCTTTCGGCCCCTACCTCGCTGTCGGTGCGCTCATCTGGCTCTTCGCTGGAGAAGAGATCGTCCACTGGTATCTCACGCTGGCACGCTCTTAGTGTTAGGGCACTCCAAGCCATTTGCGTTCCTCCGGACTGAGGCTTGGGATGTAGGCCTGTGCTGAGACGGGAGCCCTACGTCTCCAGTGATTCCAGAATTCGCGAGCCATCCGTTGTCGCAAGGGTATGCCGCTGATGACGCGGGTCCACTCGAAGCCTGTGGCTGGATCAATGTACTGAAGGCGGCGAAGAAACCCGCGGATGGCCCAGTCGGTTTCCTCCCCAGGAGGGAGCTTGCTCAGCCATTCCGCGCAGGCGTTGGGGGAGTCGCGTGCCCATGTTTCCGCGAAATCATCCAGATAGTTCGCGCGATCGTGCATTGATGGCGCGTGGGTATGGAGCTTTTCAAGCAGCCAATCGGGAGCGTCAGAAAGTTCTTCTGCTAGGGCGCTGTTGGCGACGATGACGGCAATGGTACAGATCTCGGAGTCTGTGAGGTTCTGCGAGGACATCCACTGCTGAACGTCGTGGAATCCACCTGCTGAAGTCCATGTTGCCAGGGTCCCGGCCATAGCAGAAGTGCGGCTATCCGAAGGTGGTTGCTCTGTCAAAAGTGCCAGGGCAGTCGCTCGTGTTTCCGAATGGTGTGAGGCACCACGTGCGAGGCATTCCGCGCTGTAAGGGATGCTGCTATGGTCGGCAAGTTTCGGTTCGGGCAGGGTGAGCCACGCGTCCAAGGCGGCCTTGGGATCGCGCTGCGCCCATTCGTGAAGAAAGCTCGTCGTCGCATTGTGCACATTGCTCGAACGGTCTTCTGACGGATCGAGCGTGGCCACAAAGGCGAGCGTTGCCTCCGGGTCTTCACGACCCCAGTGCTCAATGATGTTGAAGTAGGCGTGAGAGCGTTTGAGACCATGAAAGTGCTCACGCACGAGTGCGATGGTGCCTGCAGGATCTCGCGCGACCATGGTTTGAATGAGCCAGCGTAACTCACGTTTGCCTAGTCTATCTTTGTTAGGATCTTCCGTGGCCATCGTCGCGAAGGTCGTCCGGAGTTCAGCGAGGCTCGCCCTTTCTAGCTCTTTCCAAAGGGTTCTCCAATCGTCGCCCTTGGCATTGTTCATGCTCGAGAGGATGGCACTCACGGGGGCTTGGCGGTGGGGCGGTGGGGGACTGACAACCTTAGCTGGCTGGAGATGAAGCGGCTCGGGTCTGCCAAGCCAATGGCCGAATCCAACGCCCACAAGCGCCATGACGGTGATGCAGAGGAAGTGTTTCATCGTTGTGTTTGGAAACTGTCGACGGCCCTTTGGAGATCGTCGCGGGTGAGGTCGTGCTTTCCTAACCAAGTAACCGCTGCTTCGGGAGATTGGCGGTTCCACTTTGCGACATGCCGATCCAGAAAGTGATCGCGAGCCTCCTCGGGAGCATGCTTCCACGCAAAGCCAAGCGCACTTGCGAAATCGTTCGTGCCGATCTCGGCTTGTTCGACAATCTTGTCTAACAGAGGAACTACGGTGTCGCCTCGGCTGAAGTTCATCTGCGAGAATGCTTCCACCATGGCATCATGGGTATCGATGTGGCGAAGGATGCTCCCGGCAAAGATGGAAGCGCGATCCATTTCCTCCTCAACGGCGGCGAGGCAATCGAGCGTCACTTCCCGAAGCTCAGGGCTGCTCATGGATTGGAACATCCCGTAGGATTCTTGTCGCTCAAGATAGGGGATCTCTAGCAGAAGCGACATCGCGAATGCGGGATCAGTGGCGCTTGCAGTCCGTGCCAAGGACTCCGTGAGGGACATACGCATAGAATGGGGAATAGACTGACGTTTTAACCACGAGCCGGCGGCTTGGTGATCAACATTTCCCCAGATATCAAGGATGGTATGAAGGCGATTGCCGCGTTTCCAAGAGAAGCTGTCCTCGTGAACGCGCTGGATGGCTTCATTGGCAATGGCTTCGCTATCGTGATGGGCGAGCGTTGTCACCAAGATTCGGCTCATGAGACGGTGCAGCGTCGCATTGTAGCGGTGGTCATGATCGAGCAGTTCAAGGGCTGCAAGGCTTTCGTTAGGGGTGAAACTATCCATCACCCGCCGATGATCATCGTAAGCCTTCGCGTTCCACAGATCGACGGCGAGTTGCAAACGCTTGTCGATAGGCTGGACAAGCTCTTCTGGGCGAAGCGCTACACGCGGGTGCCGATGCTCTGGGAGCACGCTGAGCGTGGGATGATCTTGCAGGGTGCTCGTGCCAATCACATCGGGAGAGCGCTGTCGGCTGACCCAATAACTGACTGACGAACTGGCCACAAAGACGCTGATACCCAACAAGAGCCAGGCGGGTGTGAGAACGGTGGAAGTCTTGATAGAGGGCAACGCTTGCTGGGCCACGGCGGAAGCGCCGTGGGCGGGCGTTGAGGAAGATGAGAAACCCACCGCAAGGCTGGCAGTGAGTGCGGTGGTGGATCTCACAGAGACCTGCCGTTTCTCGAGATGGCTCTGAAGTTTGGTTAGTGCGCGCGCTACCCGTACGCGGGCAGTGTCCTCTTTCACGCCGAGTCGTTGCCCGATCGTGCGGTGAGAGGCACCTTCGTAGAATCGCAGGAGAATGGCGGAGCGGTCCTCGTCCTTGAGCGCATCCAATGCCGCATCAATGACAGGGGCTATGGCTTTCCAGTCATGGGATTCATCGTTTCGGTGCATTTGTAAGGAAGTGGCTGCCTCAGCTTCTCGGCGACGTCGCCTTTCCTCGCCACGGACGTGGTTGATGGCCAGTGAACGCGTGGTGCGATGAAGCCAAGCGACTAACGGAATCTTAGAAGGCACAGCACGTGGCTTGGTCGCCAGTTTGGTAAAGACTTGTTGAGCGATGTCGCGTGCGGCGGCGTCACTCCGGGTGATCCGTCTCGCGGCCTGAGTGACCAGCGGGAGATAACGGTGCACCAGGTCCTCAAAGGCTCGGTGGCAGCCTGACTGGCCGTAGTTCTCCAATAGTTGGGCGTCGTCTGATGGCATCGTTTGCCTAGTATTCACCGCCAAACGGAGAATCGGACAGAATTCTGCGACAATTGTGGTTTCACCAAATATTTGGTGATAGAGCTTGACTCCGTCTGCTAAGCACCAAATATTTGGTGCATGTCGAAGCCGGATCCTCTCAGTCGGCGGGAGCGCCAGATCATGGATGCCCTCTTTGCCCTCTCCGAAGCGCCCATCGCAGCCATCCGCGGGGAAATGATCGATCCCCCTAGTGCCAATGCGGTGCGTACGCTTCTGCAAATCCTTGAAGATAAAGGACAAGTGAAGCGGCGCAAAGATGGGCGGCACTTCGTCTTCTCCCCAGTCGCCAGTCGCAAGCGCGCGGGGAAACATGCCCTGCAACATGTCTTGGAGACCTTCTATGAGGGATCGATCGAGGACGCGGTGGCGGCGCATTTCACGGGCAAGCAAGGGAAGCTCGACGAATCAGCCTACCAACGGTTAAGGGCATTGATCGATGCGGCGCGGGAGGGAGAGAAATGAATGCGCTGGCGGAGGTGCTTGTCGAGTGTGGGGTGCGATCGAGTGCCTTGTTAGGGAGTGTTCTCGTGATTCTCGCTGTTACGCAACGGGCGAGCGCCGCGTGGCGACACGCGATTTGTGTGGGGGGATTGCTAGGATGTCTCATCCTCCCCGTGGTCACCCTATCGTTGACCCCATGGAAAGTGCTGCCACGAAGCGATTCGGAACAAACACCTGTCGAGCAGGTTTTCGTGCCTTTGAAAGAAGAGGCTGTCCCCGAGAGATGGGTGCCTCAATCACCGAGTGCCCCGGGCGTGAGGACGCTTGAGGAATCAGTGAGCGCTATTGCCATTCCGAAGCGATCGATGACGACGGAGTCCATTCTGGTGCTCGTGTGGGGATTGGGAGCAGTGATCATGCTAGGCCTGTGGATGGTGGGGGAATGGCGTGTGAGTCGATTGCGTCGAAGGAGCTTGAGATTCGCGTGGGAATCGATCTTGCCGGTGGGGGCTTCTGATACCGTCCGTGGTCCCATGCTAGTGGGATGGAAGCGCCCATTCCTGCTGGTCCCTCCGAGTGCCGAGGCGTGGGGGCGGGAGGAGCGCGCTCTCGTGCTCGCCCACGAGCAAGCCCACCTAGAGCGCGGAGATCTTTGGTGGATGCGGCTTGGTGCGTTAGTCAGGGTGTTGCAATGGTGGAATCCGCTCGTGCACCTGGTCTGCCGCTGCCTCAATCGTGAGAGCGAAGAGGCGTGTGATGATCGGGTGCTGCGGGCGGGGGCGTCTCCTGCGGACTATGCAAGAGTGCTCCTCGAAAGAGCCCGCGAAGCTCACGGTGAAGGGGAACGGGCAGCGCTCGCCATGGCAAAGACGTGCCCTATCGAGAATCGTTTGCACCGCATTCTCGCGACCGAGAGGTCCCTGCAAGGATTGCGCTGGTCAGGGATAGCAGTGTTAGGGGGGTGTCTCCTTCCCTTAGTCTTTGCCAGCGGGTTGATCGCCATGGAAGAACGTCATGAAGTCCAATTGGAATTGGAAGGAAGCGAAGACACCGTGACGATCGATGCGAATATGGTCGTTGGGGATACCAAGCAGGGAATCATGCGTTTCACGGAAGGGGTGGTGCTTCTTTATCGAGACATTGTCGTCAAGGCAGATGCCTTGACCCTCACCACAAATGGAGATGCGAAGCTTTTCGAGGCAGAAGGCGTCACGATCACGGGACCGGATGAGTTGCGTGCCACATGCCAGCGACTATGGGGAGATTTAAATGCCTTTAAGGTGCGCCTTCAGGGAGGGTTCGTCCTCCAATGGAGCGGGCGAGAGCTGAGAGCCAAGGAAGAGAACGCCACGGTCACCATTGAGAGAAAGAGATCGAACAACACATGGGAATACACGACTCAGGGTGCCGTGGACATCTTCATACCGCGAAACGGCGCTCCTGAGAAGCCGCCAGCGCCAGGGGAGTCAGGATTCTTAGGGATCATTATGAGAGCAGCGATAGTGACTGTGGATGGGCGCAACATGGGGGCTGTCCTCGTTGACGATGTCTTGCAGGAGAGCAGTGCCGAAGCAGCGGGCATTCAAAGGGGAGATCGCCTTTACGCCATCGACGGGGAGGAACTTTCAAACAAGGATCTGAATCGAAAGAATGTGGGACCTTCTCCGGCTCTAAGATTGTTTAAAGAACGGATCGCAAGCCAGCGCCCAGGAGATTCGGTGAGGCTAACGCTGATGCGAGAGGGGGAGTCGATCGACGTGGAGGTAATACTAGGCAAGCGGAGTGCGGGGATGGATGGAGAAGGCGTGCTAGAATCCTCAGAGCCTGATATTGTCTATCAGAGTGACGAAGTAGACGAGCGCCCGAAGCCTATCAAAGCGATGCCTCCTCGTTATCCCTCAGCAATGAAACGTGCCGGAAGGGATGGGAGAGTGGTACTTAGCCTGGTCGTTGACAAGGAGGGAAAGGTTGCGGAGGCGACCATTCTCAAAAGTGCTGATCAAGGCTTCAATCTAGCCGCCCTGGAAGCCGTCAAGAAATGGCGTTTCAAACCCGCGCAGTTTAATGGGCAGCCCGCTGCCTGTCGTATCCTACAACCAATCTCCTTTCGACTTGAAGGAGATGGTGACTGAGAGAGCCCAGGACTCCATAAACAAGGGCTCCTAACGAGGGGGAAATGGGAATGCCGTGACGCTGCCCCATGCGCCAGACAGAGTTTGGTGTTGCTCGCTATCCTCCTTTACAAGTTGGGGGAGCCATGCTAGCCGGGCGTATGAGCATCTTGAGCGGTAAGACAGCAGTCGTCTTTGGTGTGGCCAACAAGCGAAGCATCGCCTGGGGTATCGCCAAGGCTTGGGCGGAAGCCGGGGCCAACTTGATCTTCAATTATCAGGGAGAACGTCTAAAGGACAATGTGAGTGATTTGGCGCAGTCGTTCGGTGAGGATACGCCTCTTTATCCCTGTGATGTCTCCAAGGATGAAGAGATCGATGCGTTCTTTGAGAAGGTGCGGGGGCACACGGATAAGATTGATTTGATGCTGCACTCGGTGGCCTTTGCGCCGCGGGAGGCCCTGACAGGTTCCTTTCTGGAGACCTCGCGGGAAGCGTTCTCGGTGGCGCACGACATCAGTGCCTACTCTCTGGTAGCTCTAGCTCAGCGTGCGACGCCGATGATGACGGATGGCGGGAGCATCATTGCGATGAGTTACTATGGAGCGGAGAAGGTAGTGCCGCATTACAATGTGATGGGCGTGGCGAAGGCGAGCTTGGAAGCGAGCACGCGTTATTTGGCGAAGGACTTGGGGGAGAAGAAGATCCGGGTGAATTGTATCAGTGCAGGGCCCGTGCAGACTTTGGCCGCTCGCGGGATTGCGGGCTTCACGGACATGGTGAAGCACTACGAAGCCCATGCGCCTTTGGGACGGAGTTGCACAACGGAAGAGTTGGGCCAAACGGGCGTCTTTCTGGCGAGCGATGGGGCCGCGTCGATCACGGGGCAAGTCATCTATGTCGACGGTGGCTACCAGATCATGGGCATGTGAGTGTTTCTCCGGTCAAAGCCCTCCTCTTCGATTTCGACGGGCTCATCGTTGATACGGAGACCCCTCTTTATGAAGCGTGGCGTGAGCTCTATCAGATGCACGCCTTGGAGCTTCCTTTAGAAACGTATGTCGACTGTGTGGGATCGACGACGCATCGGTTCGATCCGATCGAGCACTTGCGGTCGCAGGCGCCGCATGCACCGGAACCAGAAGTCTTGGCCGATCGGCATCGGGCCAAGGTGGAGGAGGCGCTTGCCAGTCGGGAAACGCTGCCTGGGGTCCGGGAGCGGATTGCGGAGGCGCAAGAAGCCGGGATCTTGCTAGGATTGGCGTCGAGTTCGACGTCTGACTGGATTGACCGGTGGTTGAATCAGTTAGGCTTGTTGGAGTCCTTCACCGTGGTGCGCACGCGAGACATGGTGGGCGCTCCAAAGCCGGCGCCGGATCTCTTCTTGAGTGCGGCGGAGGCCTTGGGGGTGGCACCGCACGAGGCTTTGGTATTCGAGGATTCTGCTAATGGATTGGCGGCGGCACACGCAGCCGAGATTCCCTGCGTCGTGGTTCCCAATCAGATCACGGGCCTGTCGGACTTTTCGCGGGCGGCCTTGCGTTTGCAGAGCCTGGCCGAGTGTGGCTTGGAGGAGATCGCCGCGCGATTGGGGCGCTCTCTGGCGTCCTAACGGATGCCTTGCTAGGCTTGAGTCATCTTGCTCAACCATTCGAGATAGGCAGGCGAGCCGTGAGCGATAGGCAAGACGAGTAGCTCAGGCGTGTCGTAGGGATGTTGCTCTATCAAACGTGCGGCGAGCGCGGAGTAGGCCTTCTGAGTGGTCTTGAGGAGGGCGAGGCATTCGGTTTCTTCGTGGACGTTGCCTTCCCAGGCGTAGATGGAGGTAGCCGAGGGAAGGATGGACACACAGGCGGCCCGTTTCTCTTCCACCAGGCAACGAGCGATTCTGCTAGCGACATCATGGCTAGGAAAGGAAGTGAGCACCAGGAGAGGTGCATCGGGATCAGGACTCGGGTCCACGGGGAGCGTCCAGTTCTTTCACCGTGGGCGCGCCGTCGCCATCGGACGGTGTCACTTCGTAGCGTTTCCGCACAACATCGCTATCGCGATTCCACGCGGCCACCACTTCATACACGCCGGAGCGCGGTTCTGACATCTTGACCAGCTGAAGGATGATGGGGTTGGTCCGCGTGCCCTTGATGACGGTGGCTTTCGTCACCCGATCATAGTCGAGCTCTTGATAATCAATGAATGGGTAGCCCTGGTCTTCAAAGCGCTTCGTGAAGGCGGCCGACGCGGGTTGGAGGCGTTCACCCACGACCACGCAGAAGGGGATGCCTTCCTCTTCGTCTGGATAGGCGGCTGCGCTTTCTTGGAGCATTTGCTCGATGACCGCGGCCCCGATGGGGTTCTCGAAACCGGTGTGATCGAGGTCTGACGGCGCATGGGGGCGACAAGCGGCGAGGCAGGTCGCGAGGGCAAAGAGGGTGTGAAGGAGGATCCTACGAGGCATCATGATCACCGAAACCGACGTCTTGATCTTCCATCTTGCACAGGATTTCGGACATGTCCTCCATCTCTTCCCAGACATGTTGCGCCACGTAGATAGGGCTATCTTCGTGGAGGGCGATGGCGAGGCAGTCGCTTGGACGGGCATCGATCTCCACAATCTTGCGGGCACCAAGTTCGTTCTCCATACTGATGATCAGGCGACCGTAGAAGACGCCGTCGTGGAAATTGTTCACCACAATGCGCTCCACGCGCGCGCCCAGCCCTTGGAAGATGCGGCTGATCAGATCGTGTGTCTGAGGACGTTCGCGGCTCATCCGTTTCATCGTCATGGCGATGGCGGAGCCGACGGCGGGATCGACGTAGATGACGAAGACCTTGTCGTCATTTCCCAGGAAGACAGCACAACCGGCATTGGTGGGAAAGATGGCTCGGACTTTGGCGGCGACAACTTGAGTGGCACTCATAGAGAGGGGCGGTTCGGGCAAACATGTCGGGCGGCGAAGGGAGGGGCAAGGGCCATTTCCCTCTTCCGTGCGGAATTTCCCGTGGATGCGAGCCGTATATGCTTCAAGATTTCCCTTGCTGGCCTATGGGGCATGTGTAGGGTGCGGCCCTCCTCGGATCTGGATCAAATTTCTTTAAACTCATGGCATACGCAATCGTCAAGACTGGTGGCAAACAATACCGCGTTTCGGAAGGGGACGTCGTCGATGTGGAGAAACTTGAGGCTGAAGTGGGTGATCAAGCCACTTTGGACCAAGTACTCTTCTACAGTGATGGCAGCGCGGCCAATATTGGAGATCCTGTGATCGAAGGGGCTTCCGTCACCGCGAGTGTGGTCGATCAGGTCCGTGCCAAGAAGGTCACGGCTTTCAAGCTCAAGCGCCGCAAAGGCTACCACAAGACGAAAGGGCATCGCCGCCAGATGACTCGGCTGAAGATCGAGAGTATTTCCGCTTAAATATTCGTAATTTCCATACCCTCTAGAAACCATGGCTCATAAGAAAGGACAAGGTAGTGTCAAGAACGGTCGCGACAGTAAGAGCAAACGTCGTGGAGTGAAGAAGTTCGGTGGTGAGAACGTCATCGCTGGAAACATTCTCATCCGTCAGTGTGGCACCAAGTGGCACCCAGGAAAAGGGGTAGGGTGTGGCAGAGACTACACGCTCTTCGCTTTGGTAGACGGGACGGTGCGTTTCGATAAGAACGGGCGCCGTGTGAATATCGATCCAGTGGCCGCTGGCTAGGCGCTCTCCGCGACCATGGATCTCTCGTGAACGAGGGACGCTGAATGTTTTGCGACATCCCCGCACTCTGGTAAGGAGGCGGGGATGTTTCATGTCGTCCTTGTCGAGCCACAGATCCCCCCCAACACAGGCAACATCGGCCGCCTGTGTTTGGCCACCAAAAGCCGATTACATCTGGTCGAACCTCTGGGGTTCTCGTTAGATGATCGGCAATTGAAGCGGGCCGGTCTGGACTATTGGAAGGATGTGGACTGGCGGCAGTGGCCCTCGCTTGCCGCTCTGCAGGCGGCTTCAGGCCCCGATGCGCGCTTTCATTACTTCACGACGAAGGCGCAGACGACCCATTGGGAGGTCCGTTATGGCCCTGACGATTATCTAGTGTTTGGATGTGAGACTCGCGGGCTCCCTGAGAGTTTGCTCAATGCGAATGCCAGGGATTGTAGGAGAATTCCGACCGATAATGTTAGGAGCCTGAACTTATCGGTAAGTGTGGGGATTGCCTTATTTGAAGCGATTCGTCAGAATCGTGAGAGTCGAGGCTAACTAGAATGAGCCTGTCAAAGTAGCCGAATTTTTATTTGAAAAACGTCAGAAGCACCCTCAAAGTCTGGCATAAGCATTGTTCCCCG
This sequence comes from Verrucomicrobiia bacterium, assembly GCA_030425385.1. GTDB lineage: Bacteria > Verrucomicrobiota > Verrucomicrobiia > Verrucomicrobiales > DEV007 > JAACDM01. The sequence continues at coordinate 315,226 of JAUIAH010000004.1, forward strand.
GCTTAACACAGAACCAACACGACCCAACCTAAACCCATAGGAGAAACAACCATGCAGAACAAATCCAGATCCAACTACGGTATCTCTCGGATTGATCAGCCGGATAAGAAGAACCACGGCTTCTACGTCCGCATCACCCATAACGGAACACTCTACCAGCGTTATTTCCCTGACAAAGCGTCGGGTGGCAAGACTAAGGCGCTGAACGCAGCCAAGGAGTATCGTGACGAAGTGGTAGCCAAGTTGCCCAAGTATAAGCAGGACGCTATCAACTCTCGCCGTAAGAAGATCCTTCAAAGTGGTGTCACTGGGGTGACGCACGTGGTGGCCAAGGCTCCAGGTGGCAAGAAAGTTTACGAATACTGGCAGGCCGCTTGGGATGATGCCGGTGGAAATCGCCGCACGGCCAAGTTCTCCATCAGCCGTTACGGCAACAAGGAGGCTCTCGAAATGGCCAAGAAAGCCCGCAATAAGGGCGCACGTGGTGGCACGGTAGCCGCTCCGAAGAAGAAGAAAGCTGCGGCTAAGCCCAAAGCATCCGCGAAGAAGAAGGCTTCCAAGAAGAAGGCTTCCAAGAAGCGCGGTAAGAAGTAAGCGCTGCCCATCCCTCTAGGGATACTTTCCGCCGACCGGGATTCTGTGAGGACTCACAGGGTTCCGGTCGGTTTGGTTCAAGGAGAAGTGAATTGGAAATCCCGTCGTGAGGGAAATTGGCGCTCGCTTCCCCGATTGGTAGGCGCTTAGGTTCCACCACTTTGGAAACGGTACTCGACGATCAAGCCGCCCTCGCCGCACGTGAGGTGCATCGCCTCTATCAAGTGGGTCAACAAGAAGTCCACGTCTTAAAAGGGGTCTCTGTGGAAGTGCAGAATGGGGAAATCTTGTTCCTCTGTGGTGCATCGGGTGCCGGCAAGACAACCTTGTTATACACCCTGGCGGGATTGGAAGAGCCCAGTCAAGGGAGCGTCTTCATCCGTGGGCACAGCTTGTATGGCAGTCCGAAGAAGCTTCAGGCGCGGATTCGGAACGAGATGATGGGCTACATCTTTCAAAACTACCATCTCTTGCCGGAGCTCACCGCGTTGGAGAATGTGCTTGTCCCTGCCATGATTGCCAAAGAGGACGCGCACGATGATGCGGTGGAGTTGCTGCGTCGGGTGGGCTTGAGCCATCGGATGGATCACTTGCCGACGGAGCTGTCTGGAGGCGAGCAGCAACGCGTGGCCATCGCCCGGGCATTGGTGAACGATCCTGACATCATCTTTGCCGATGAACCGACAGGCAATCTCGATTCCAAGGCCGGCATGGGAGTGATCGAGCTGCTCTTAGGATTGGCTCGGGAAGAAGGCAAGACGCTGGCAATCGTCACTCACGATCCCAGGCTTGCACAAATGGGAGACCGCACCCTCTATTTGTCGGACGGCCTGCTCGCAAGCTAGCATTCACGTTCGCACGGCATCGCATTACTACCACATGAAGATCTACATCGACGGCAACTACTACGGAGAAGAAGAAGCGAAGATTTCTGTGTTCGATCACGGACTGCTCTACGGCGATGGTGTCTTTGAGGGGATCCGTTGTTATGGGGGCGGAGTCTACAAGTTGCCTGAGCACATTGCTAGATTGTATGATTCTGCTAGAGCCATTCTGCTGGATGTGGGCATGTCGCAGGAGGCCATGATTGAGGCCACGGTTGCCACCGTTCGGGAGAATGGCCTGCAGGACGGCTACATCCGCCTCTTGGTGACGCGCGGTGCGGGTGGGTTGGGATTGAACCCCTATCTTTGTGAAAAGGCGTCGGTCATCATCATCGCTTCCAAGATTCAGCTTTATGCCGAAGAGAAGTATCGGGATGGTCTCACGATGGCTACTTGTGCCACGCGACGCCCTGCTCCGGCAGCGCTGAGCCCTTCAGTGAAGTCACTCAATTACCTCAACAACGTGATGGCGAAGGTGGAGGCGATCAATGCGGGGGCGGACGAAGGGGTGATGCTGAACGAGCAGGGGTATGTGGCGGAATGCACCGGGGACAACATCTTCGTGATCAAGAACGGCGTGGTTTCGACCCCGCCGGTGTCGGCTGGAGCGTTGCCGGGCATCACACGGGACGCGATCTTTGAGATCGGGGAGGCGATGGGCAAGCCCGTGCGCGAGGCCACGCTCACCCGCTACGAACTTTACACGGCGGATGAGTGTTTCCTGACGGGAACGGCCGCCGAAGTCATCCCAGGAGTCCGCCTGGATGGACGGCCGATTGGGGATGGGCAGCCGGGTCCGCTCACGCGTGAGTTCATGAAATTATTCAAAGATTCCACGATTTCTTGCGCCACTCCAGTTTATACGTAGCATCTAGACGACAATGACCTGTGACCTCTGCGACGAGAAGGCGAGCGTCTTTCTGACGCAGATCGTCGATGGGCAGATGGAGAAGGTGAACCTCTGCGAGAGCTGCGCGAAAGCCAAGGGGGTGACGGATCCCACGGGATTTGCGCTGGCAGATCTGTTGCTAGGACTTGGGGACGAGGCGGACGAGCCCAAGAGTCCGTCGTCCTCGAGCCAGATGGATCCAGAGTTGCCTACTCCTGAGAAAAGTGCTCCCTCAGCTGATGAGAAGTTGGCCTGTTCTGCCTGTGGCTACACTCATGCTCAATTCAAGAAGGCGGGCCGGTTGGGCTGTCCGAAGTGCTATCAGGTCTTCGGCGCGGGATTGGAATCCCTGCTCAAGGCGATGCACAAGGGCACCAAACACATTGGGAAAGTCCCTGTACGGCACCGTGCGGTGCAGGATCGGCATGAGACCTTGGCCGCTTTGCGGTCAGAGCTGGACGATGCCATCGGGCGCGAGGCGTTTGAGGACGCGGCGCGTCTTCGTGATGAAATCGCGACACTAGAGGCGGAACTCGCGAAACCGAGTGAGCCCACATCGGAAAGTTCGACCGAGACGGTGGGCAGTTAGAGAATGTAGAGGAATTGATCATGCGCTTCGACACGTTGTTAGAATCACCCGCCGACTGGATGCATCGCGGCCAGTCTCATGGGGATATCGTGGTCACGAGCCGGATCCGATTGGCGCGCAACCTGGTGGGGCATTCGTTTCCCGGGTGGGGACGCAAGCAAGAGAACGAGGCCACGCTGCGGGTCGTGCAACCCGTGGTGGAGTCGTTGCCACAATTGGGCGAGCCATTCTCGAGGCATCTGAACAAGCTGACGGCGATCCAGAAACAAGCCCTGGTCGAGCGCCATCTCATCAGTCGAGAACATGCCGCCCGCGCTGCTGGCAGTGCCGCGGTGATGAATCGCGCGCAGACAATCTCCATCATGATCAATGAGGAGGATCATCTGCGGATGCAATCCATTCAGCCCGGATTAGCCCTGCGGGAAAGCTTTGAGGTCTTGGATGAGATCGATACCCAGTTAGAACAAGCCTTGGAATTCGCTTTCGATCGCCAGTTAGGCTTTCTCACGGCCTGTCCGACCAATTTGGGAACCGGCTTGCGTGCGTCAGCCATGCTGCATCTGCCGGCTCTCATGTTGAGTGACCAGGTGAATCAGGTGATTCAGGCGGTCAACAAGATCGGTCTGGCCGTGCGCGGGCTGTATGGCGAGGGAACCGAAGCGCTGGGAAATCTCTTCCAAGTCTCGAATCAGACGACTCTTGGCGACAAGGAGGTGGAGATCATCGCGCGGCTTCAGAAAGTGATCGAGCAAATCGTCAATCACGAGAAGAATGCCAGGCAGAAGCTTCTCAGTGATAACACCACGACGTTGTGTGACCAGATCGGTCGGGCCTTTGCCCTCCTCCGTCATGCCCACGTGATGCCTTCCAAGGAAGCGCTGAACCTTATCTCGATGGTGCGACTCGGGGTGGACCTTGGGTTCTTCCCAAGCGAGTTTGCAGTCACCCTCGAATCGCTTCTCATGGAAATCCAACCAGCCCATTTGCAAATCCGCGCGGACCGCAAGCTTCCAACTAGTGAGCGGGATGAAATGCGATCGCAAATTATACGGGACCGGTTGAAATGCCTCCCGGAACCTGATATCAGTAAAGCGCTGGGGGGACTTCATAACTGCCCTCCAAACAACGACGACGCATGAACAACTTCACCCCTCGAGCCCAGCAGGTCCTGGCCCTTGCGCGCAAGGAAGCAGACCGTTTCAACCATTCATACGTGGGAACCGAGCATATCCTCCTCGGCCTCATCAAGTTAGGACAGGGGGTCGCCGTCAATGTTCTGCAAAAGATGGGACTCGATTTGGAGACGGTGCGGATGGAAGTGGAGAATCAGGTCGGTTCTGGACCGGAGACCAAGATGGTGGGGAACATCCCGTACACGCCGCGCGTGAAGAAGGTGCTGGCGCTGGCTGGCAAAGAGGCGAAGGCACTGAACCATTCCTACGTGGGCACGGAGCACATCTTGCTCGGGCTCTTGCGTGAAGGCGAAGGGGTCGCGGCCCGTGTGTTGAAGAATTTAGAAGTGGATATCGAGCGGACGCGGAACGAAATTCTCCGTGAGCTGGATCCCAATTTCACTCCGGGTGAAGAAGAGGACGGCGATCTCGCGGGGGAACCCAGTGGACGCAAGGATCGCACGCCAGCGTTGCGTGCTTTCGGTCGTGACCTCACCGAGCTGGCTCAGAAGGGCGAGCTTGATCCGGTCATCGGACGCGTCCCTGAGATCGAGCGCGTGATCCAGATCCTCTGCCGTCGGACGAAGAACAACCCCGTGCTGATTGGTGAAGCCGGCGTGGGCAAGACGGCCATCGCGGAGGGCTTGGCGCAGGAGATCACGGTGGGCAACGTCCCCGAATTGCTTCGCGAGAAGAAAGTGATCACCTTGGACCTCGCTCTCATGGTCGCCGGCACGAAGTATCGCGGCCAATTTGAGGAGCGGATCAAGGCGGTGATGGATGAAATTCGCAAGGCGAAGAATGTCATCCTCTTCATCGACGAGCTACACACCATCGTGGGGGCTGGTTCTGCTGAAGGAGCCATGGACGCTTCGAACATCATTAAGCCCGCCTTGAGTCGTGGGGAGCTGCAATGTGTCGGTGCCACCACCCTGAATGAGTATCGCAAATACATTGAGAAAGACGCGGCATTGGAACGTCGTTTCCAAACGGTGAAAGTGGAAGAGCCGAGCGTTGAGGATGCGATTAAGATTCTGACAGGGTTGCAGCACAAGTACGAGTTGCACCACAAGGCCGTCTACACAGAACAAGCGATCGAGCAGGCGGTGCGCTTGTCAGAGCGGTATCTGACAGGGCGGTTCCTCCCTGACAAAGCCATCGATATCATGGACGAAGCCGGTTCCCGTTGTCGGATCGCAGCCATGACGCGTCCACCAGAGTTCAAGGAACTGGAGGAGGAGATCGATGAAATCGTGGCTGAGAAAGAAGGGGCGATTAAAAGCCAAGACTTTGAGCGGGCAGCGGCCTTGCGCGATCAGGAGAAGACGAAGAAGGCGGAGTTGGAGGCTTCCATCGAAGATTGGAAGTCCAACAACGAAGAGAAAGAGGTCACTGTTTCTGAAGAAGATATCATGGCGGTGGTGTCCAAGTGGACGGGCGTGCCGTTGCAGCGCATGGAGCAGAAAGAAGCCGAGAAGCTGCTGCGGATGGAAGACGATCTTCGTGCCAAAGTCATTGGTCAGGACGAAGCCGTTAAAGCTATTTCCAAAGCGCTTATTCGTTCCCGGGCAGATCTCAAAGATCCTCGGCGGCCGATTGGTTCCTTCATCTTCCTCGGACCGACAGGTGTCGGGAAGACCTTCTTGGCCCGCAATCTGGCCGAATACATGTTTGGGGACGCTGACTCTCTCATTCAGATCGACATGTCGGAATACATGGAGAAACACACCTCCAGCCGACTGATCGGGTCACCTCCCGGCTATGTTGGGTATGATGATGGGGGACAGCTTTCGGAAGCTGTGCGGCGACGTCCCTATTCTGTGGTCCTCTTTGATGAGGTCGAGAAGGCGCACCCAGACGTCATGCATTTGTTACTCCAGATCCTGGAAGAGGGCACCGTCACGGACAACTTTGGGCGCAAGATCGACTTTCGAAACACGATCATCATCCTCACTTCCAATGTGGGTGCGGAACTGATCAAACGTCAGAACAGTCTCGGCTTCAGTGCCATGGCGGCTGACGAAGAGGATTACGAGGGGATGAAAGACAAGATCCTCGAGCAATCGAAGAAAGTGTTTAAGCCTGAGTTTCTCAATCGTCTCGATGAGAAGATCGTCTTCCATACCCTTGAGAAGGATGATCTCATCAAGATCGTGCGTTTGGAGATCAACAAGTTCGGAGAGCGTCTAAGCGAGCGGAAGATTTCCATCACCCTGGATGACAGCGCCTTGGAGTTCCTCATCGATGAGGGCTATGATCCCAGCTACGGGGCTCGCCCCATGCGCCGTGCCGTGGAGCGCCACATGGAGGATCCACTAGCGGAACTTCTCTTGCGTGGAGAAGTTTCCGAAGGGGATACCATCATTGCGACGCATCCAGAGGGTGAGAAGAAACTACTCTTCAAAGTGGATCTTCCTGACACAAGCACAGGAAACACGACGGAAGAAGCCGAACCCGTGGGGCAAGGAAGCTGAGTTCGACCACTGTCGACAGCGACACCATTCTAAATATAAAAGAAGGCCATCACCCGCAGGTGATGGCCTTCTTCGTCTGAAATGGTCTCTTTGGCTCGGGGGAGTCGCCTCCCAATTCCTAACCGTTCTCTTCGATGTAACGTGTCACGTCGCCGACCGAGAGCAGTTTCTCTGCCTCTTCGTCAGGAACTTGCACATCGAATTCGTCTTCGAAAGCCATGACAAGCTCGACAGTGTCGAGAGAGTCTGCTCCCAAGTCTTCGATGAATTTCGCCTCAGGAGTCACTTGCTCAGGCGTGACGCCCAGCTCCTTGACAATGATGTCAGTGACTCGCTCTTCAATTGATTTATCGCTCATGAAAGGTCCCGTTCTCGTTGGTCAGCGGTTTCCATAAACAGGCCACCGCAGGTCTGCAACCTTTAAAAGAATCTTTTTAGAAGTGGTTGCCAGTCAGGGACTTATGCGGAAGGGCTGCCTTGCTCTTGAGCAGTTTCGGGGCCTGACTTGTCGCTATCGTTAGGCTCATTGACCACCCGTTCGATCAGTTGCCCTTCGAAATTCGCCATCAGGCGGTCCAAGATCTTGTCGGCCCCAGCGAATTTCAAATCGTCGATCACTGCTCGTTTCGTCTTCCCATCCTCTTCGTAGTGGACGTAGCATAGACCTTTGTTATCCCACTTCCGCTTGTCGACTTTGCGCGCGGAAGCAAAGCGCACCCGTTGGCCGTTGGGGGTGGTGAAGCTCTCGGCATCCGCCCGCAGGATCTTGCTGCGATTAATCATCATCGTGCCGAGGATCGCGAGGCCGACAGCGATGCACAGAGCCCCACAGACAAATTGATCCGTGGTGGAATAGCGTTTCTCTGGTGGTTTCTCGGGCCAGCCGTTCTCGGCAGCGTAGTCGATCCATTCTTCCTGCTCCGGATAGCCTTTCTCCTGGGCGATCACCTTCCAATCGGCGGACGTCTTGCCACTCTCCAAGAAAGTCTTCCGTTCTTCCTGGATCTCTTCAAAACGCTGATGCGCGTCGTAGATCTTGTTCTTCTTAGGGTAGCCAATGAAGCCGTCGTAGAGAAAGTAGAGTCCGAAGCCCACAAACATGAGGGTCATCAGAGACATCCGCTTGATGTACCACGGGGTGACGGGACAGGAAATGGGCTCGGCCATGATTACTACGAATATGATGACCTTCACGTTCCTTTGTCAAATGCCCCGGGAAACGATCGCATGTTGGCTTTCCGCCGCTGGGATGGACAAGTGCCCGTCACAGCCTAAGATCGGGGCAGTTCTATGACGGATCCTGCCGCTTCTTCGCCCTCGCACCTTCCTCAAGACGACGTTGCCGCGATCCAGTCGCTGCGGGACACCTACGACCAGCTCCGGGGAGAACTCGCCAAGGTGATTGTGGGCCAAGAAGCCGTCATTGAACAGCTCATGCTATGTCTCTTGGCGAAAGGGCATGGCTTGCTCATGGGAGTGCCTGGACTAGCAAAGACCTTACTCGTGAGTGCGCTGGCGGACACCCTTCATCTGGGGTTCAACCGGATTCAGTTCACGCCTGATCTCATGCCAGCGGACATCACGGGCACCGATATCCTGCAGGAAACGGATCAGCCAGGACGCCGGTCTTTCGAATTCATTCGTGGTCCCATCTTCGCAAACATTGTCCTGGCGGATGAAATCAATCGCGCACCAGCCAAGACACAGTCTGCACTGTTGGAGGCCATGCAGGAACACAAGGTCACCGCGTTGGGCAAGACCTTTCCCCTGGATCAACCGTTCTTCGTTCTCGCCACGCAGAACCCGGTGGAACAGGAGGGAACCTACCCGCTGCCAGAAGCACAGTTAGACCGATTCATGTTTCTCATCCATGTGGACTATCCCAGCGAAGAGGAGGAACTGGAGATTGCCAAGGCGACGACCGGGGCGACTCGTGGTCAATTAGAGACAGTGTTAGATGCGGAGGGCGTCATGCGCTTTCAAGAACTGGTTCGCCGCTTGCCGGTGCCGGATCATCTTTATCAACTGGCGGTCACCCTGGTGCGTCGGACCCGACCAGCGGAAGCAAGCGCGCCCGATTGGTTGCGTCGGGTGGTAACCTGGGGTGCGGGGCCACGCGCCGTGCAATACCTCGTGCTCGGTGCGAAAGCCCGCGCTGCCCTTCATGGAAGCTTCGTCGTCCGCGAGGAAGATTTGGAAGCCGTAGCGGCCCCGGTGCTCAATCATCGCATTCTCACGAATTTCACCGCGCAAAGTGAGGGGCTTTCCACGCGGACTATCGTCGACCGGCTCTTTGCCGAAGTGAGTGATTCGGTAAACCGTTAGAGAAAGAACGTCTCGCGTATGAATCCCGCCCAGCTTGTCGATCCTGCAGTCGTGTCGCGTCTGGCGCACACGCCGCTCGCCGCGCGGCAAGCAATGTTGGGGCACATGTCAGGAAGGCATCAGAGTCCCCATCGCGGGTCGAGTGTGGAGTTTGCCGAGTATCGAAAGTATGTCCCTGGGGACGACACGCGTCGGGTGGACTGGCGCGTCTACGCGCGTTCGGATCGATTCTACATCAAGGAATTCGAGGCAGACACGAATTTGCGCCTGTGTCTGATTCTCGACACGAGCGGGTCTATGGCGTTCGGCTCTGAAGGGGTACCTAAGAAATGGGACTATGCGGTGGAAATGGCGGCAACCTTGGCGCACCTGGCCATCCGCCAGGGCGATGCTGCTGGGCTCTATGCTGGGGGCAAGGACTTGCATTGTGCCATACCTCCCAGTCGACGACCCACGCACCTCATGGCGCTGCAAGAGGCTCTTGCAAACATGCGTCCTGAGGCATCCACGGGCTTGGCCTCGCATTTGCACCAGTTAGCCGAGGAAATCCCTCAACGGGCCCTCGTCATCCTAATTTCAGACCTGCTCGATGATCCTGAGGACATCGTGGATTGCTGGCAGCACTTGCGGTTTCGGCAACATGACCTGGCCGTGTTTCATCTCGTTGACCGGGAGGAATGCGACTTTGAACTCGATGCTCCCTATCGCTTTGTCGATCTTGAGGGTGATGACGTCATCATTGCTGAACCTGAGGCCATTCAGAAACGCTATCGCGAAGCCGTGTCACGTCATCAGGCGGTGTTAGATCGAGGTGTGAGAGAATGTCAGGTAGACTATCATCATGTCATGACGCAGGAATCCTGTGAGAGTGTGCTCGTTCGTTTCCTCACCCAACGACTCGGTCAGCAAGGCTAGATGACCTTTCTTCAGCCAGCGCTTCTCTTGGCCCTCCCAGCGGTGTTTCTCCCGCTCATCATCCATTTGCTTCATCGGCAGCGTTTCAAGAAGAAGGATTGGGGAGCCATGCGCTTTCTTCGGGAGGCGCTGGAGGAACAGCGTGGGCGGCGGCGGCTGCGCCATTGGTGGATCCTCGCCGCGCGCATGTTGGCTTTGGCGGCTCTCGTGCTTGCTGTTGCCAGGCCTTTGGTGGGAGGGTGGTTGGCAGGATGGGTCGGCGGCCATGACCGCACCCTCTTCCTGGTGCTCGATCGTTCGCTCAGCATGGAGCGAGAGCTGTCCGGCGGAGGAGAAACGAAGCGGGGTGCTGCGATGGCGCATCTCACTGAGGCCCTAGAAACCTTGCGTCCGACCAGCCTTTGGGTGCTCGATACCGCCCACGGGGTGCCTGAACGGGTCGAGGACTGGGCCACCTATCAAGGAGAAATGGGGGCGACACAGAGCGGAGCCAATCTCTCGGAAGCACTCCTAACAAGTTTCCAGAAATGGGAGTCCTTGGGAGAGTCTATTGGAGAGTGCTGGGTGGTTTCCGATGGGCAAGCAAGCAGCTGGCGCGCCGATCATCCCGAACAATGGGCGGACGTGGAGGCCGCCTACCGCCGTTTGACCTCGCCGCCGAAGTTGCGCTTGCTCACGTTTCCAGAGGGGGCGCCTAACCGCGCGATCCGATGCCGGGTGAAACGCGGCCTCCTGCAAGGGACGATTCTTCAGGGGCAAGAATCTGAAGCGGCGCGATTGCCCCTCACCCTGATCGTCGGGGAACAAGAGCGGGTGCATGAAGTGGAAGTGTCAGGACGGTCAACGACCTTCGAGATCGCCATGCCTGAACGCGCATCGATCACCGGATTGATACGCTTACCCGCCGATGGCAATGCCGCCGACAATGTGGCCCACTTTGCCGTGGCAGAAGAGAGACCGCCTCGTGTGGGATTGCAGTGTGAGGATCCTGACATTCAAGCCATTCTTGCCCTGGCGGCGGACCCGTTAGGCGAGATCGCGGTAGAAACGACGGTGAATGCGCAGTCACAGGCGCTTGTCATTTGTCAGGGTGCTCTCCCAGAAGAGATCCCTCCAGGAACGCATTGGCTGTGCTTCCCTCCAATCGATGCCGCTTCTGAGACTTCCGAGACGACACTTCGCATCGCAAGATGGGATCAGCAGGTAGGCCCTCTGCGGGACACGCGAAATGGTGATGCCTTGCCCCTCGCATCCATGCAGACCTTTCGTTATGTCCCTCGCGGGGTGGCGGAGCAAGGGCGCCTGTGGGCGACGCTCGCCAACGGGCAACCATGGCTCTGGCAGAGTCCGCATGATGACGGGCGAGTGGTCACTTCCTGTGTGACCCTCCCACAAGAAGACTGGTCTACTCTGGGAGATGGACTTGTGCTCGTGCCGCTTGTCCAACGGCTGATCGATGCAGGACAAGAGCGCTTTGCTAGGGTGCGGTGGAAACCGGTGACGGAGGCTCCGTGGGATGTGGGCGTAGCGCCAGAGGAAGGTGGTTGGACCGTTTGGCAACGTCCATTCACCGAAGATGACACGACGATCCTAGCCGAGGAAATCCTGGCGGACCTCGTCGGCGATCTGCCCCTGGAGCCTTTCGCCCTGAGTTCAGGCGAATCCTCTGCGGAATCGAGCGAATGGTGGCGCCTGTTTCTGGTCGTGGCCCTCGCCTTTCTCTTGATGGAAAGCATCCTCACCAAAGTGCCAGTGCGTGCCCGGCAAGAACCATCGTTGCCGAGATGATGACGTTTCATTGGTCATGGCAGAGTGGCTGGTTCTGGATGGGACTCGCACTCTTTCTTGCAATCAGCGGCATCAGCCTGTGGAATGCATTTCGTCGTCAGCAGTTTGCATTGGAAGGGCTTCGGATCTTCCTCGCGGCGCTCCTTTGCCTCGCGCTGACCAAGCCTGAAACGTGGAGGCGCCAAGCCTCTTCGGAGCCTCCGACGTTTGTGGTCTTACAAGACCACTCCGGCAGCATGGAGACGCTGGACATGCCGATGGAGGAGGGGCAAGGAACAGCGAGTCGGCAGGCCTGGATGGAGGCGCAAACTCTGGAGAAGGAGGGATTCCGATTCGAGAAGAGGCGCTTTGAAAGTCGTGCTAGTGGGAGGACCAATATCCATGCGGCTCTCACGGAAGTGCTAGACAGTCGCCCTCTTCCTGAGGGAATCGTGCTCTATTCCGATGGGGATTGGAATGCAGGCGAATCGCCAGAAACGCTCGCTCTGCGCTTCCGTCGGCAAGGTATCCCGGTCGTCACCGTGCCTGTGGGGCAAAGCCGAGCCCTGCCTGATATTCGCCTGCAGTGGCTGCCGATGCCCAAGACGGTTCTGTTAGAAGAGCCCACGCGGTTGCCTTTCCGTTTGGAGAATCACCTTGACCGAGAAGTGGAAGTGACGGTGACCTTCCAGGCGGGTGATGAGGCTGATCCAGAGTCGCGTGTCTTACTGCTCGCACCGGGCCAAGTCCGCGACGAGCACATGCTCTGGAGACCAGAGACCCTTGGAGCGCAAAGCCTAACGCTGACCACTCCGGTCCTGCCGGGAGAAACGCGCGAGGATAACAATGTAGCGGAAATCACGGTCGACGTGAAGCGTGATCGCTTACAAGTGTTAGTGATTGATTCCGCGCCGCGATGGGAATTCCGCTACCTGCGCAACGCCCTCATGCGCGATCCGAACGTGGACCTTGCCTGCGTCCTCTTTCACCCGGATCCCGAAATGGGGCTTGGTCGGGGGCCGAGCTATTTGGACGCCTTCCCGCCTGACGAAGAGGCTCTCAATAGTTATGATGTCGTCTTCCTTGGCGATGTCGGCGTGGGAGAGGGGCAACTCACCGAACCGCAAGCCCTGCTTCTCCGAGGGTTGGTCGAGGATCAGGCCAGCGGCCTTGTCTTTATTCCAGGGCGCCGGGGGCATCAGGCGCGACTGCGAGAATCCTCTATGGAAGAGCTCTTTCCAGTGAGCCTGGACCCTGACATCGATGCGGCCGGGGTTCAAGCGGCGGTGCCGAGTCCCCTGGAACTCACGCCGCTCGGTCGCGAAAGTGTGCTCACGATGTTAGGCTCTTCGCCGAATGAGAATGCCGTCATTTGGCGTTCCCTGCCAGGCTTCTACTGGCACGCGCCGGTCTTGCGTGCCAAGGCTGGGAGCCAGGTGCTGGCCGTGCATGCGGAAGCCCGCAATGCGCACGGTCGCTTGCCTTTGCTCGTCACGCGACCCTTCGGGATGGGGAAAGTTCTCTACTTGGGAACCGATGGCGCCTGGCGTTGGCGTCGGGGAGTCGAGGATCGCTATCATTATCGCTTTTGGAGCCAGGTGGCGCAATGGATGGCCTACCAACGGAACCTCTCCGAAAGTGCGCGTGGACGCATCATTGCCTATCCGGAATCGCCGAAGCAAGGACGAGAAGTGTCTCTGCATGCCACCTTGTTAGATGGCAATCGGAGCCCACTCACCCATGCGGAGGCCACCGTGAGATGGCAGGCACCCTCGGGCGAGGAAGGTGTCCTGACGCTAGCGGAGACAGGTGGTGCTTGGGGAGCCTATCGCGGTCAGTTCACTCCCGAAGAAAGTGGACCCTATCAATTAGACGTCCTGGTGGATGGGCAAGCCCACGGCATCACCGCGACGCTCGCCGTGGGGGCCAGCATTCAGGAAAGCATCGGAGATCCTGCCCGACCCGAAGTTCTTCGGCGGCTCGCGGAAGCGACGGGTGGCACGGCCCTTGCGCCAGGCGCCTCTGTTGTCGATGCGCTGCAACGCTTGCGTCCACCAGAGACCATCGTGATCCGTCGTGAATGGTGGCATCACCCTCTACTGTTGACGTTCCTCATCGGTGGCCTCGGCCTCTATTGGTGGCTCCGCAAACGGGCTGGATTGATCTAGAGAACATGGATAAATGATAGTGTGTTTGTGGGTGAATGATAGCTTCGGAAGTTGGCGAGAGAAACCGAGTGGAACCGACTTTGTGAAATATTTCACAAAGTCGCTTGCCTTTGCACCGTGCGTGCGGATCTTCCTGGCGTATGGAACTTGAAACTCACGAGGAGGTGCCCGATGGCTCCGGTTCCTCCATTGCAGAAAGTTAAGGTGCTAGTCCTTGGGGCTGGCTTCGGTGGCCTTGAGTGTTGTAAGAAACTCAAGAGTTCTCAGTTTGAGGTCACTCTGTTAGATAAGCAGAATCACCATTTGTTCCAGCCGCTTCTTTATCAAGTGGCGACGGCAAGTCTTGCCGCTCCTGATGTGGCGAGCCCGATCCGTGAGATCCTGGCAGATCAGCCGAATGTTCGCGTCTTCATGGAAGAGATTGAGAGCATTGATCTGGAGGCTGGACGCGTGCACACGGTCGATCGCGCCCATGGCTATGACTATCTTGTCATCGCGCTGGGCGTTCGCACTGGGTACTTTGGACACTCTGATTGGGAAGCTTATGCCCCGGGAATGAAATCGCTCGAAGACGCCCGCCAATTGCGTCATCAGGTTCTGCAGGCGCTCGAGCGTGCAGAACTTTGTGAGGATGCTGAGGAACGTCGGCGACTTCTGACCGTGGTGATTGTGGGAGGTGGCCCTACGGGTGTCGAATTGGCAGGAGCGTTCACGGAACTCATCCATCGTACGCTCCGAGATGGGTTCCAGAATGTGCAGCCCTCTGATTTGCGGGTCATCCTGGTGGAAGGTGCTGATCACGTGCTGGGCATGTTTGATGAAGATCAATCAGCCTATGCGGAGGAACGTCTACGCAAACTGGGGATCGACGTGCGCACAGGAACGATCGTCAACGATGTGAAAGAAGGGCGCGTCGTGCTCGGCGAGGAGACGTTGGAAGCCGCCAATATCATTTGGGCTGCGGGAACGGAAGCCAATCCGGTGACGGCCACCTTGGACGTGGAGAAAGATCGCGGAGGGCGCCTCATGGTTGGTCCAGATGGTAGCTTGCCTGGCCATCCTAACGTCTTTGCCATAGGAGATATTGCCCATTGCAAGGACAAGAACGGCGTAGTCGTCCCCCAACTTGGTGCCGCCGCGATCCAGATGGGGAAACACGTGGCCAAACTCATTCGCGACGAGGTGCGCTTGGGAGAAACGTCCATGCGCGAGCACCGTAATTTGGTAAGGCGCCAGTTCGCTTATTTCGACAAGGGCACCATGGCGATCATCGGCAAATCGGCCGCCGTGGTGAAAGCGAAACGGCTCAAGATGCGCGGCTTTCTCGCCTGGTTGGCCTGGCTCTTTGTCCATCTTCTGCTCTTGGTCGGCTTTCGCAACAAGCTCGCGGTCTTGCTGCAGTGGGGATTCGCCTACATCAAGGGCCGTCGCAGCGCGCGGCTGATTGTGAGTCCTGACAAGCGAGTCAAGAACGCCTAAAGTTGCGCCACGTCGCGCTCGTCGGCTCTTCGATTTCCCTTGGAGGGTGGCGGCCGTTGTGGCGTAGTGGAGCCATGAAGACGATCTTTCGAGTGCTCGTGGTTCTGGTCGCGGTGGCTTCCCGTCTCGCCGCGCAGGATGCGCAGCGGCCTAACATTCTCTTTGCCTTTGCAGATGACTGGGGGCGGTATGCGAGTGCGTATGGGAAATTGGAGCCCGGGGGGCCGAATGATCTTGTGCACACGCCGCACTTCGATCGTGTGGCGCGGGAGGGCGTGCTGTTTCGCAACGCTTTTGTGACCGCGCCTTCGTGCACTCCTTGCCGGAGTTCCCTGCTTTCAGGGCAGTATTTCTGGCGCACAGGCCGTGGTGCGATCCTTCAGGGGGCGGTGTGGGATGCATCGATCCCTTCCTTTCCGCTGCTGTTAGAGGCAGAAGGCTATCATATCGGCTACACCTCCAAGGTGTGGACACCAGGATCTCCAGCGCATGCCCCCTTTGGCGGACCTAACAAATATGCTTATAAGAAACACGGCCAGGCGTTCAATGGCTTTAGTCAACGGGTGAGTTCGGCAAACGACATCGACGCTGGCAAGGAGCACCTTTACGCGCAGGTGCGCGGGAATTTCGTCGACTTTCTGGAGGCGAACGCGGGGGAGAATCCGTGGTGCTATTGGTTTGGATCCACCAACTGTCACCGGAAGTGGATTCAGGGGTCAGGGAAGGCGCTGTGGGGAATTGATCCAGAAGGATTGAAGGGGAAATTGCCGCCCTTTCTTCCAGATGTGCCGGTGGTGCGGGAGGACTTCGCGGACTACCTGGGTGAGGTGCAAGCGTTTGACGCGATGTTAGGTGTGCTCATCCAGCAATTGAAAGAAGCGGGTGCGTTGGAGAACACAATCATCGTGGTGAGCGGGGATCATGGGTTTCCAGGGATGCCGCAGGGGAAATGCAACCTCTACGACTTTGGCGTGGCGGTGCCGCTGGCGGTGCGGTGGCCGGGGAAGGTGCCAGCAGGGCGTGTGTTAGACGACTTTGTCAATCTGATCGATCTGGCACCGACTTTCTTGGAAATGGCTGGAGAACAGCCATTGGCAGTGATGTCAGGGAAGAGTCTCATGCCGATCCTCAGCTCGGACCAAAGTGGTCAGGTAGACCCGACGCGTGATCATGTGATCGTGGGGCGCGAGCGCCACGTGGCCAAGGCGCGTCGGCGGCAGATGCCCTATCCACAGCGAGCGATTCGCACGAAGGACTTCCTCTACATCCGCAACTTTAAGCCGGATCGGTGGCCGATGGGGAGCGGCCCTGGCATGGGGGCCGCTGACGGACCCATGCCCTCCTATGAGAAACTGCGAGAGAACACCTTTGCGGCCTTCGCGGATCTTGATGCCAGTCCAAGCAAAGCCTGGATCATTGAGCATCGTGAGGAGCCCGAGATGGCGAAATACTTTCAGATTGCGTTTGGGCGTCGCCCTGCCGAAGAGCTTTATGATCTTCGAAAGGACCCTCACCAAATGACGAATGTGGCCACGGACAAGGCTTATGCGGAAACGCTTGCAGAACTTGAGGGGCGGTTGTTAGGCGTCCTGCGGGAGACAGGAGATCCGCGAGTGACGGGTGATGGAGCCACCTACGACTTGCCTCCATTCGCAGACGGACCTTGAGCGATGCAAACTAGAAACCCTGAAGCATCACTTCTAACTGTGTGCGGACCATGTCCCCCATGCTTTGACATCGGGAGAAGGCATCGGTTTCGTGGTGGCAATTGAGTTCCTCTATGAGATTGCTGAGGTGATCGTCGGGAGCCAGGGGATCTTCTGCCATGATGGCTAACAGATCGTTGAAACGTTTCTTCCCGAGCCGCACTCGCGTGGAGATGAGGGATCGCTCTTCATTCTGGTATTGCTGAATGGTGGGAAAGTTGAGCAGTTCAGAGACGAGTTTGACCACGGGTTGATTGTCTTCAAAGAACTGGCTGAGATACATGTTCCGCGTCCCGGCGTAAGATTGATAGTCGAAATCAATGGGACGCACACGGTATTGCACCTCTTCAAAGTCCGGCGTGATGTCGACGACGTAGTTCACTGTCCGCATGTCCCCCAGGAGGCGGATGAAGCAGCGGAGGTTGAATTTGACAAACTCTTTGGCGACGCGAACGCGATTGAGATCTTCGCGTTCGAGATAGTCTCGGATGAAGACGTCGCCCGGAATCCCCGCGATGTGCTCTTCGATCAGGGTGTTGTCGTAAGTGAGGAAATTGATCCGATTGGGAGAGAGGATGTACTCAAGCTCTAGCCCATAGACCCGCGAGGCATCGGCGACTTTCACATAGTAGTGATCATAGTTGTCATTAAAGCGGTTCCGCACGCGGACGCGAAAGGGGCGGGAATTTCCGAACTGCCCGAAGTCGATCCGGTCAATATTCAAGTGCTCAGTGAGCGCGACGTTGCCACCAATCTTGAGCTGAGCGTAGATCGCGGTGAGGCGCTTCTTCAGATGGTCCATTTCCACCGAGGGATAGACCACTGTCTGCCAGAGCGTTTCGTTGCCCTGTGGATCGAGACAGGGAAAAGATTCGCGAAAGTGACAGAGATCTCGGTAGATGTTGGGAATGTCAGACTCTCGCCGATACTTCTTGAGATATTCGCGGAACGAAGGGGAGATGTCGTAGGTGGTCTTCCGTTTGGAAATGACATTCCAGCTGTTTCCCAAGGTCGTCATGATGGTGGGGAATGGTTAGAGTCTGCGCAGCCCGTCTTCACCGAAGGATAGGGGAATCTCGTTGTCGACCTCATCGATGGCGGCGAGGGTCTCGTCATCGAGGAGGAGGTCCGCTGCCTTCAAGCTGTCGTCGAGCTGGGCCAGGGTCGAGGCGCCAATGATAGTCGACCCGACGAAATCATGTTGCTTGCTCCAGGCCGTGGCCATGGTGGTCAAGCTCATGCCGCGAGCCTCAGCAATGGCCTGAAAGCGGGCGGTGGCTTCGAGGCTGCGCGGATTGATGAAACGATGTGTCATGCTCTTCTGGCGGGCGTTCCCGTGTTGGAGATAGCCACTGAAGCGTGCGCCTTCGGGATACTGGTTATTGAGGTATTTGCCAGTGAGCACGCCTCCGGCGAGGGGAGAGTAGGGTAGGAGAGAGATCTGTTCTTTCCGGCACACCTGAGCGAGTTCGCTCTCGCAGCGACGGTTGATCAGGCTGAAGTTGTTCTGCACGGTTTCGTAGCGGTCGAGGCCATGCGTATCGGCTGCCCAGAGAGATTTCATCAGGCCCCAGCACGTTTCATTGCTGCAGCCGAAAGCGCGAATCTTTCCCTGCCGCACGAGCTCGGTCAGCGTCTCCATGATCTCCTCGTAGCGCATGCCATGGTCAGGCCAGTGGGTTTGATAGAGATCGATGTAGTCCGTCTGCAGGCGTTGCAAACTGGCGTCGACTCCGCGGATGAGTTGATGGCGATCAAGCATCGTCATGCCATGGCGGACAGGAGGTGTGAACCATCCATGCCCCGGGCCGGTGATCTTGGTGGCGATGAGCACGGTGTCCCTGGGCTTCGTCTTCATCCAGCGCCCCACAATCTCTTCGGTGGTGCCGAAGGTTTCGGCGCTGGGAGGGACGGGATAGAGTTCGGCGGCGTCGTAGAAATCAATCCCGTGATCGTAAGCTTTGTCCATGATCTCAAAGCTCAAGGGCTCATCACACTGCTCCCCGAAAGTCATCGTTCCCATGCAGATTTCCGATACCACAAGGCCTGTCATTCCTAAACGCCGCTTCTTCATGGGGGCAGCTTGAAGCATTCGCGCGCAATCTCAATGCAAATGGATCAGCTCTTGCATGCGGTCGGGCGTCCACTAGGATCCCACTATACATGGACAAGGTTACTGGACTGGTAGCAGCCACTTTCACGCCTTTGCGAGCGGATGGGCAAGTGGATCTAGAGAGGATCCCGGGATTGGTAAGCCACTTGCATGGGTGGGATATCGCGGGGCTTTACATTAATGGGACCACGGGAGAGGGCATGGCGCTCTCCGTGGAGGAGCGGATGGCCACCGCGGAGGCCTATCACAAGGCGGCACAAGGCAAGATGAAGACCCTGATTCAGGTGGGCCACGAGAATGTCCCCGATGCCGTTGCCTTGACGAAACATGCTGTCAGCCTCGGCGTGGACGCGGTGTCGGCCACACCGCCAGTCTATTTCAAACCATCGACCATTGAGCATCTGCTAGACTATCTGGAAGTCGTGGCTGGAGCCGCTGGAAACGTGCCCTTCTATTATTATCACATTCCGGCAATGACAGGCGTCGCGATCGATGCGTGTGCCTTCCTGGAGGAGGCAGCGAAACGCCTGCCGAATCTCGCAGGGGTCAAATACTCCCACATGGATTTGGCAACCTTACAAGCCTGTGTGGAGCACGACTCGGGACGTTTTGACATGCTCTTCGGCGTGGATGAGATGCTGTTAGGTGCCATGGCCATGGGCTGTCGGGGAGCGGTGGGATCGACCTACAACTTTGCCGCACCGCTCTATCATCGCATGATTGCTGCCTTTGAAAGCGGAGACCTCGAGACAGCGCGCCTCTGGCAGGGACGCTCCATCGAATTAGTGCGCTTGTTAGGTGAATTGTGTGGAGGGCGGCTTGGCCTGAAGCCTTTGATGGGGTTGATCGGCCAGGATTGTGGCCCTCACCGTTTGCCTAATCGAGATCCTCAGCGTGGCTGCGTGGAAGAGCTGCGTGTGCGATTGGAGGCGCTGGGATTTTATCAGTGGATCTCGGGCGAACCCTGCGACTAAGTTATTACGACGTGAATCAACGCGAACGAGAGTCCAAGGCAGAGCGCGCTCCCGAGGTGGAAGTGCAACCACGGCGTGGGAAGGCGGCCTCAAACACGTCCACGGTGCAAACGATGATGCAGGAGTATCTCCAGCGCCTCAAAAGGGAGTCGGCGCCACCATCAGAGGAGCCGTCACCTGATCAAGAAGAGAATGCCCCGTCGCCAGCCAAGGCACGCCTGGAACGGCGAGGTGACGTGGCGGGACGCGATCGCCTCAACTATCGGTTGAACTTCACAGAGCAGCGACGTCTGGAGCGCGATGTGGAGAAGGTGCGCGAGGACGCTTTCGAGCAATCGATGACGGGACGACTCTATCATTCGCCTCTCACGCGATGGTGCTTCAATCAGCGGACGCGACGCTTGGAGAAATTGATCATCGTAGGCTTGTTGGTAGGCGTGGTCGGCCTGTTGCTCGCGGTCACCTTTACCCAACGTGAAGTGGCCGAGGCCGCTGAACCTGTGCAGGAGGAGACACCAATCGAGAATCTCGGAGTGGCTTTGTTAGAAGGGCGGGAAGCGTCTGAGGATTGCATCCGCCGATTCTTCGAGGCCGAATCCATGGAAGAGGTCCTTCCGTTGATCCGACATCCGGAGGTCCTGAAGCCGGTGATGGAACGTTGGTATGCACGGCACGAACATCGACAGGAAGCTGATATCGTCTTTGAGACCGTGAAGATCAAAGAACTGGAGGGGGCTCGGTTCTACCTCCACTTTGTTCGTCTGCAAGATGACGTGGATCCCCGACCGATTGCTGTCGAGGATACGGCAGATGGATTCAAGGTCGATTGGGAGACGGCAGTGGGGTATCAGGCCATGGATTGGAAGCGCTTCATGAATGAGCGTCCCACCGAGACAGTCTACATGCGGGTGGTCGCGCGGGCGGATGACTACTACAATTTCGAATTTCATGACAGTGCCGTGTGGGCTTGTTATCGCTTGTCTCATCCCGATGAGGAAACCTCGCTCTATGGCTACGTGAAGCGGTTCTCCGAGCGGGAACGGCAGTTGCAGGACGCCATCGGTCAGGATCCTAGTGGGTCAGACTACTTTGTCTTGGGCTTGCGTTTTCCCGAGGGGGCAGGCTCCGATCACGCCGTGGAGATCGTCGAGATCCAGCGTTCCAAGTGGGTGGAAACTTACGAGTTGGGGCAGACGCATTTCGATCTCTAGAGAGGATTGGCTTCCCTTTCTCGGGGGCAGATGCTACCACGGAGGCATGTCTCTTCGCTTTCTGATAGGGCTGGCCTGCTGGACAGCGGTGTCGGCGGCTGCTGCCAAACCGAATGTCTTGCTGTTGTTAGTCGATGACCTCAAGCCAGCTCTCGGGTGCTATGGCGATCCAGTTGCCAAGACGCCGCACATGGATCAGCTCGCCGCACGGAGTTTGCGGTTTGAACGGGCCTATTGCAATCAAGCAGTCTGTGCGCCGTCGCGCTTTACCTTGATGTTAGGGTCACGTTCCACCTCGACAGGTCTTTACGGACTGGGCAGTAAGTTGCGAAAGATCCTGCCCGATGCCGTGACCATGCCGCAGCATTTCGCCAAGCATGGCTACCGCACAGAATCGTTGGGCAAGATCTTTCATGTAGGCCACGGAAATGAAGGGGATCCGGCCTCCTTCAGCGTGCCTCATTACCATGACAAAGTCATCGAATACCTTGACCCAGCGAGTACGGATGGCGGGCAATTGACGCGAGAAGAAGCCTATTTCACCAACCAACGATTGGGGGATATCCGCTCGCTGCCGCGCGGGGCGGCCTTTGAGGCGCCCAATGTGGAGGACGAGGCTTATGCGGATGGGCGCGTCGCCACCGAGGCGATCGCACGTCTTCGCGCAGCCAAGAGGCGCGCCGAGACACCTTTCTTCATCGCGATCGGATTTGCACGGCCTCATCTCCCGTTCTCGGCTCCCAAGAAGTATTGGGATCTCTATGATCCTGACACATTGCCACTGCCGAGGCACGAAGAACTTCCAACGGACGCCCCACGTGTCGCGGGCAAACGGGGTGGGGAGATTGCGAACTACAAACCGGTGCCGCCTGAGCGCGACGCTGTCTTCTCTGCAGAGCTCAAACGTCGCCTCATTCATGGCTATTATGCTAGTGTCAGTTACATGGATGCTCAATTGGGGCGCGTGATGAAAGCGCTAGACGACTATGATCTCTCGGAGGAGACCATCGTGGTCCTATGGGGAGACCACGGCTTTCATCTTGGCGACCTTGGGATCTGGACGAAACACACCAACTACGAGCAAGCGAATCGCATTCCGATCATGATTCATGCACCCGGAGTGACCAGCCCTGGCAGTGTCACGTATCAGCCCGCCGAAAGCGTCGATCTCTTTCCCACTCTAGCAGAACTCGCAGGGTTGCCGCATCCGGCGGGACCACAGCGGATGGATGGGAAGAGTCTTCTTCCCGTTCTCAAAGAACCGACCGCCCGCGTGCGGGATCATGCCTATCATGTCTACCCAAAGGCCAAGCTCGGCCGCGCCATTCGGACCGAACGCTATCGCCTCGTGGAGTGGCGGGGGAGGACAGGGGAAACAGAAATCGAACTCTACGACTACCTCATCGACCCTCACGAAACGCGCAACTTGGCTGCGGACCAACCTCTCGCACGCGCACGGTTGCAAGCGATCCTAGATGCGTATCCGAAGCCTGCTTCACGTGGCTGAGAATCGTGACGATTGCCTCAGGGGGATCGTATTCATGCTATGGCTTCCTGTATCGTCAGCAATCGTGTCTCGATCACTAACGTTTCGCGTCAACGCATTGCCAAGGGGATCGAAACTAGCGTATACAGCCTGGGTTACTATGAACCAACCGACCCACGTTGTCTTCATGCTCCTGTGCATCCGTTCCCTGAGCCTCGCCGCTTCTAGCCTGTTTCTCATTACTCCTTCGCTTTCCGCTCAGGATGCCGCGCTCGTTGATGGTGAAGCCCTCACACCGCAACCGGCCGAGACTGGGCGTATCGACTTCGTCGAGAAGATCCAACCGATCTTTCGTCAACACTGCTTCGAGTGCCACGCCGGGGTCAACGAAGAAGCGGGATTGAATCTGGGCGTGCGAGAGAAGGCGATGAAGGGAGGGAAGGGTGGTGTGGTCATGGTCCCGGGAGACGCGGCCGCGAGTACCCTGGTGCATCGCGTGGTCGATGACGATGAGGACTATCGCATGCCTCCGGCCGGTAGCGAGCCGCTGTCGGAGGAGGAGATCGCCTTGTTGCAGGCGTGGATTGATCAAGGGGCCGAGTGGCCCGATGGGGCTGATGTCGAAGATCCACGATTCGATCAAGCGCGCGCCCATTGGAGCTTTCAGCGGCTGCGTGCGGTCCCGCTGCCTGACAAAGAGGTCGACGATACCTGGTCGCGCCATGCCATCGATCGTTTCGTTATTGCCAAACTGCGATCCCATGGACTCGAGCCCTCACCGCCGGCCTCCGCGCGCACGTTGGTTAGGCGCCTCACCTTCGATCTGATTGGTCTCCCGCCGACACCACAAGAGACGGAGGCATTTGTGGCGGCACACGCCAGCGATCCAGCAGCGGCGACGTCCGCTCTGGTGGGGCGCTTGTTAGACTCCGAACAGCATGGGGAACGGTGGGCCCGTCATTGGTTGGATGTGGCGCGCTATGCCGACAGCGCAGGGCAGGAGGCCGATCAGGATCGTCCGCATGCCTGGCGGTATCGCGACTTTGTGATTCAGGCATTGAATGATGACATGCCCTATGACGCGTTTGTCCGGTGGCAATTGGCGGGTGACGAATATGAGCCGGACAATGACCTGGCCGTTGCCGCTACCGGCTTTCTCACATCAGGTACGAGCTTCAAGCTGGGCGATAGCTTCATTGAGAGCGAGCGCTTGCTGAATCGCTACAACGAATTGGATGATATTGTCTCGACGATTGGCACTGGTTTGTTAGGGATCACTACTGGGTGCGCTCGCTGTCATGATCACAAATATGACGCCTTCTCGGCGCGTGAGTATTATCAACTCGTCCGCGTCTTCCACAGTGGCGATCGCACGACGGGCAAACTTCCCAGCGGTGCCGAAGGTTTCTTCTTCAAAGACTTCGATGCGAAGCCGCGAACCACGTGGCTCTTCCGTCGCAGCGATTTCTATGACCGTGAGATCGAGGTCGAACTCGGGTTCCCGGCTCTGGTGAGCCTCAAGCGCGGTGCTGAGGATTATTGGAACGAGGCGAAGTCGGCGGTGGCGAAGCCGTCAAGCACGCTGCAACGCCGTGCCTTTGCGGAATGGATCACGGACGTCGAGCACGGTGGGGGAGCCTTGCTCGCGCGGGTCGTGGTGAACCGCGTCTGGCAGCATCACTTTGGACACGGACTCGTGCGCACACCGGGTGACTTCGGCGTGCGCGGGGAGGCGCCATCTCATCCTGAGTTGTTGGAGTATCTGGTGAAGGACTTTGTCGACCATGGATGGAAGCTGAAGCGTCTTCACCAAGCGATTCTCACGAGCGCCGTGTGGCAGCAGGGAAATGATCAGGCAGATCTGGCAAAGGCAACGCAAGAAGATCCTCAGAATCGGCTACTCTGGAAGATGACGCCGCGTCGTCTCGAAGCAGAAGCGCTCCGAGATGCCATGCTCGCCGCGAGTGGCACGCTCAGTTTGGAAGCCGGCGGACCGGGATTCAAACCATACATTCAACCCGAAGCCAATCTTGCTCGGAACATCCAAGGCGAAGCCTATCCCAAGGATGCCAAGGACGACGCCTCCACGCGTCGGCGCAGCGTTTACATGTTTCATAAGCGCCTCATCCCCTATCCGCTCTTCCAGGCCTTCGATCGCCCAGACCTGATGAATAGTTGCGCCCAACGGCAGAACACCACCGTGGCTCCCCAAGCCATGGCCATTCTCAACGATACCTTTGTGCGTGCCGTCTCTCGCGACTTTGCGACAAGGCTGTTCGAGACCCAGGACACCCCAACACTTGTGCGAGATGCCTTTGCCATCGCCTTCGCACGTGAGCCCACGACACCTGAGTTGCAAGCTTCTCTAGCATTCATTGAATCGCAAACGGACGCCCGGACGGCGCGCAACGAAGAAGGCCCCCGGCACGAAGCGATCGCCGATTTCTGTCAGTCGCTCTTTGGACTGAATGAATTCATCTACATAGACTAACAAGACCATGACCGAATCGAACCCATCACTATTCCCCTGCGGCAGGGTGGCCACGCCGCTTTCCCGTCGCGACTGGTTACGACGTGCTGGCAGTGGCGCGGGTATGGTCGCCATGGCGAGTCTGTTAGCCCAGGAGAAACTCCTCGGTTCGGTGCAGGAGGAACGCACGTCTTTGGAGCCCATCCGACCACAATTTCCCGCAAAAGCGCGCGCCGTCATCTGGCTCTTCATGGAAGGGGCGCCCAGCGGGGTTGATATGTTCGATCCCAAGCCGGAACTCACAAAACGCGACGGGCAGAAGACAGACATCAAAGCTTTCTTCGGCAATCCCGGGCCCCTGATGAAGAGCCCATTCGCATTCAAGCGTTACGGGGATTGTGGGCAATGGGTCTGCGATCAATACACCCATGTGGCTCAGCACGTCGATAAGATGGCTTTCATCAAGTCTTGTCACAGTGAGTCGAACGATCACGTTCCCGCAATCTATCAGATCAACAGCGGGCTCCCTCGGCCAGGATTTCCCACCGCAGGCGCCTGGGTCAACTACGGGCTGGGCAGTGAGAATCAGAATCTCCCGGGCTATGTCGTCCTCGGAAACACCAAGGGAGCCAAAGGCGGCCCGCACAACTGGGGCTCCGGCTTTCTCCCGTCGACATACGCAGGCACCCTCTTTCGCTCTCAGGGCGCGCCCATTCTCAATCTCACCCGGCGGCCAGAGATCACGGCTCGAGACCAGCGTGCCCAGCTCGACCTCATGGCTCGGCTCAATGACGAACACATGAAGCGGCACCCGGGTGATGTGGAGTTTGCCAACCGCATGCAATCCTTCGAACTCGCCTATCGCATGCAAACGGAAGCAACCGATGTCGTGGACCTCTCCAAGGAATCGGAAGCCACGCACCGCCTCTACGGCATCGATCAGCCGAGGTCACGTTCCTATGGGACCAAATGCTTGATGGCGCGGCGCTTGATCGAGAACGGGGTCCGTTTCGTGCAGGTCTACAGTGATGGCGAGTGGGACGCCCACGACAATCTGGAAAGCAATCACACCCATCACTGTCAGGCAACGGATGTGCCGGTAGCAGGATTGCTGACGGATCTCGAACAACGCGGGCTCCTCGGCGACACCCTGGTCATCTGGGGCGGTGAGTTTGGACGCATGCCAATTTCGCAGAACGGCGCAGGAAGAGATCATAATCCTAACGGTTTCCTGCAATGGATGGCCGGAGCCGGGATCAAGGGCGGCACCAGCTACGGCCAAACAGACGAGATCGGCTACAAAGCCGTTGAAAATCCTGTCAGTGTCAATGATCTCCACGCCACGCTTCTCCACCTGTTAGGCATCAACCATGAGCGCCTCACTTATTTCCACAACGGACGCAGCTACCGCCTCACCGATGTCGCGGGCGAAGTCATTCACGACATCCTGAGCTAAACGCCAAGCAGCCCCCCGGGAGCGCCGACGTCCCCGTCAGCCCAAAAGCAGCCCCCCAGGGCGCGCCGACGTCCCCGTCGGCTTCCGACTCCTCACATCCTCACCAGCAAATCACCCATCTTCGCCAATCCGGGAAGGTACACATTCCCGACTACCCCAACAGCAGCCCCCCCAGGGCGCGCCGATGCCCCCGTCAGCTCCCAACCCCTCACCTTCAGAAACGCCTGATCTTGAGTCGACGCCGTCACCCGTCCCCGACGCGCCAAATAACGCCGCACCCAAGAAAGAGACGACCGCTCAGTCGCCAACGCATCATGGCCACCCGCCAACGCCAAGCGCATCGCCTGCAGCGCTGCTAGCCCGCATTTCTCATAAGCCTCTATCATTAGGGCGAAACTGGGGCGGCGGACGGGTGTGCGGACATGGATGGGATGGTCAAGGCATGTAAGGAGCGCTGAGACTGGGATCAAGGGGCGCTGAGACTGGGATCAAGGGGCGTTGTTGGCTTCGATACGGCCAAATTTGGGCGGCAATCGAGGCAATCAGACACAGCTCGGCTGTTCCGAGGCTAGATTGCGGCCTCGGCAGTCACTGGGTGGCCTTGCCTCTGCGTCAGCTTGGTCAGTGAAGGTGTCCTATAGCGCTACGAAGTGACCAACGAAGGGCTCCAGATAGCGTTGTTCATTGGGCAGGTAGAACGGCGGGTCTATCAGAAAGGGCTATCCGAGCTATTTGGCGATATCGACGAGGGCCAAATCAAACGAGCCTATGAAACCTTCGCCCGTGCCGTGGAAGGACTATTTGCCCGCCATCACCTCAGTCGAGCATAATGGAGATCGACAGAAGAGGTGTGTACAGGCACCAATAAAATGACCATCAATAAATAAACTTGACTCAGGTGGTCAAGTTCGAAGATGTAAGCATGTAAACGGCCTCTTAGGTTTAGAATGAGTGAATGATCTGATAGAAAGCCCGCTGCTGATCTGAGGTGGTTTCATACGATCCGTGCCCATCGATGATTTCCACACGATCAAGCAGCTCCCATTCCCCTGGAAAATCTCCGCCGTAGAGTAGATATTCCCCGTCGTCACCTGTTAGAAGAACTGTCACAGCGTTGCCATCGACAGAAATCTCCGGTTCCGGAATGTCATTGACGGTGATCGGAAGGCTTTGCGAGGCAAATTGCGAATTGTCATTCCAACTCTCGGCATACGTCACGTAGTAAGTTTGCCCGGAAGTCAGATCTAGATCGGAGAACGTGAAAGTGGAGCGCGGTGAAAGTAGATTCCAGTCGTAGACATCCGCAGAATCTGGCTCTGTTCCGATCGCTACTAGCATCTGATCTAACAAATCAATTTGCCGGCTAGTGGTCCAACCAACCCGAATCCGGTCTTGAGAACCAACCACCAAAGAAGGCAAGAAAAGCGAGGGCGATGAAAGATCGTCGAGTGGCTCCAGCGGATTCCTTCCTGCCGCCGTCTCTGCTCCATCTAATTCACCACCCCCATCGCTATCAGCGATTAGAGGATCGGTGCCAAGATCAACTTCGGCTCCATCTTTCAATCCGTCCAAGTCCGTATCGGGGATCAATGGATTTGTGAATTGCAGTTGCTCTTCTAAGTTCGTAAGCCCGTCCGTATCGGCATCCAATCCGGAGTCATCGCTGGCCGTATCGAGCCAGTATTGAGTTTCCCACGCATCCTCAAGTCCATCGGCATCCGCATCTTTCAAAATTAAAACGCTGGAGCTGTCGGAAGCGATCGTGACCACCTC
This sequence comes from Verrucomicrobiia bacterium, assembly GCA_030425385.1. Classification (GTDB taxonomy): domain Bacteria; phylum Verrucomicrobiota; class Verrucomicrobiia; order Verrucomicrobiales; family DEV007; genus JAACDM01. The sequence goes on from JAUIAH010000004.1 coordinate 343,671, forward strand.
TGAATCGACCGCTCGAATCACAAATTGACGGAGGGTCGTGTCGGAATCGTCTGCAACGAATTCGAAAGCGCTTTCCATGCTCGCTTGCGGGCTCAGTTGAAGACTCTGAGATTCTAGCACGGATTCGCCATCGTCCGTGATTTCATGCCATTCGAGAGTGATATCTTGAGCCTCATTGACATGACTTTCGAGTGATACTGCTATCTTGACCGTGTCTCCCGGAAATGCTTGGAAAGGAGCGCGTGCGTCAATGGCGATGCGTGGAAACAAGTTGGAAACTGGGAACTCCTCTGCGGCAAGCGTTTGGCGAGAGCCATCATCCGCAGTAACCGCAAGTTCTCCCAGCGAGATCTGATCGGTATCTCCGCTGCCAAAGACTCTTGCCTGCAAGAGTGTTGTTTCCGTAGGGCCGAGGATCATCGAGCCGCTGATTCCACTGCTACCCAAGGAAATTCGATCATCCTCGATGATCGCTTCCAGACCTGAAGGCATGAGCTGCGTCCAGTCGAAACCCACTGAAGTGGGGCCATTGTTCGTTACTCGGATCGTGAGGATCGGACCTCCGGCGTTTGATGGCCAGAATTCCCGCTCAACACTTAAAAAATCAGCTTTCCCCGGCTCAGCAGTCAGAGCGGCTACTCTGAAATCCGGGCCAGCTGAGAGCCGAGCTGATGAGGGTTCCGTCCAAGAAATGTCCACCAAATCTTCTGTGCCGACACCCAGATCAAAAATATGCTTGAGATCCCCTCCTGTCGATTGGCCGATCGATAGTTTGACTTGTCCTCTCGAGAGGCGCCGACCTTCAGAATCGGTCGGAAGCGTCACATTCCGGAGCACTTCGGGTACAGAATCGTCAACATCCTTCTCGTGATGCACGATATAAATCGTGGCCGAAGAATGCGCCCCAATGGCCTCGTATTGCGTGTAAGATCCTCTGCTTGATCCGATACTAAAACTTCTCCCGCGAAAGCTGCTGGTAACAATCGGAATCTGGCGATCATCCAGCCCCTCGGTGATCTGTGGGTACTTCGCCCAGAAACTGGCCTTATCGAGGCTCATGAACCTTGCCCAATCCAGAAACACATTCACTGATTCATCGCTATTGTTTGTGATGGTGATGGGAGTGTAGAGACCATCGTCGTCGTAAACGGTTGGGCTCGGCGTGACTACGATATCTTCGTCATAGTCAACCACGGAACTGCCATCAATGAAGATGCTGTTGGCATCTGACAACAACTGCTCCAATTGTCGCATGATTGTCATGATAGTTGAAGACGAGGCTGTATCGTTTAGAGAGATCATCTGCGCGGCAATCTTCTGCTTCTTCGAAATATTCTCGTCAGCAATACTGTTCAGTCCCATGAGAGCCCAGGACACTAATTGTCCGATTCCCACCGAGTGGCCGGTCTTGGACAGTCTCAAACTCGCAATCGAAAGGGCGAAGCTCGACGCTCTGGGGCCCGATGCAGCAATCTTGGATCCAATGACGTCAATGAGGGCCCAAGCCAAACGCGTCGTCATGTCATCCAGGTGAGTGTCCGTGGTTAAAACCATGTGCCGCAGGCGCTTCTCGAACTTTGCTATAAACTCAAGGATTCTAGCCTGTTCGCGCGGGCTTTTGGTAGTCCACGATTGCCGAAAATTCTTCCTCCATTGAGATACTTGATCTGCTATCGCAGCCTGGGTTCGTGGTTCGAGAATGCTTTCAAACAAAGCTCGCTGCCCTCGAAGTTCTGGTTTGCGGAGCGAGAACCACAAATCAGCTAGAGCAAATCCATCGAGGGCAAATCCTGTTGCGCCACCGGCTAATCCAGGCCCGTCGTTCCATTTGAATGCCTCAAACGCGGGTTTTGAAACGAGATCATTACGTATGCTCGACGCAAACACTTTCAATGACTTGCTCGAGTTCTTGACGGTTCTAAAGATCTCTGGTGCATCGGATAGCAACGAAATTGTCGGCAACCCCCACGTTGCTATCGTTTCCGTTCCTCCACCGAACCCTGAGAAATTCTGAGGGGTCAGCCCCTGGCCGGCGTCTCGAAAGATGATCTCCTCGTTGTAGACCACGGTATCCTTGAGCTTGCCGAGCATGCTCATGAAACTCTCTTCAATCCTCGTTAGAAGACCTTCAAGCTCCTGAAACCCGGTCGCTAACGCAGTTTCCCACCTGAATTCGAGAGTCTCACTATGTTCAGCAGCGTAATAGTAGTCGGCGGTCGTCCAGGGAAGCACTTTGTTGAAGACCTCACTACGGGCTGAATTCTCCTTTTGTACTGGTTCAGCGAGAATGTATGTTTTGGCGGATGAGTTTAAGTGACTCTGGTCGTCGCTCTAGGTTCGGTTCAAGCCGCTGGCGCGGCAGGTAAGTTTGGAGGCATGGCAGGCTCCTCTAAGGC
>JAUIAH010000029.1 GCA_030425385.1 Verrucomicrobiia bacterium
GTGTTGCGAACGGAAACGGCACGGCACGTTGCGGAAGCCTTCCAAGGCCATCACACCGGGAAGATGCCCGACTTCATTCAAAGCTCGTTCTTGGAGGGGCTCGACAAAGGTGACGGTCACATCCTGATGTTGTGTCTGACTCATCTGGAAATCCATGAGATAATCGATCGCATCTTTGCCAAAGTTCCCCATCACCAAGACGGCGACCGCCATGGCGATGCCCGAGATGGAGAGGAGCGACTTTAGGGGATGCCGTTCGATCTGGCGGAGCATCATGAGCGCAGCGGGCGTGAGGAATCGGCCCAGGCCGAGGTGTTCTGCTAGGGTGCGGCGAAAGGAAGTTGGCGCCTCCGGACGCATGGCCTCTGCTGGGGGAAGCGCGGCCGCGCGCCACACGGCGTGCACTACCGCGACACCTCCGGCGAGTCCGCTGACGGCGATGGCCATGAAGATGATCCGCGGGCTGAGCTGATGCAAGACATTGGGAAAGCGATAGAATTCCCCATAGAGTCGCGTGAGCCCGGAACCTAACCAATGGCCTCCCCACAAACCCAAAGCGCATCCCGCCGTCACAATGAGCATGCCAAAGGCAAGATAGTGACGCGCCACTTGGCCGCGTGTGTATCCAAAGGCTTTCAAGGCAGCGATCTGCTCGCGCTGCGTGCTGACCAAGCGATTGAGGACAACATTTAAGAGAAAGGCGGCCACGCCGAGAAAGATCATTGGGGAAATGATAGCCATGCCGCGCAATTGCTCGATCTCTTCAGCCACGTAGCGGCTAGAGAGTTGCTGGTCGCGTCCATAGGCACCGAGGCCACCGTAGGGTTCGGTGAGGAGATCCAGGCGTCGAATGACTTCGTCTTCATTCGCTCCCGGTTGAAGTTGGAGGGAGAGATCGTTGAACGCGCCATCCATGTCGAAGGAGGCGGCCAAGGCTTCCTCGCCCATCCAGAGGATGCCGTAGCGCTGTTTGTCAGGAAAGAGGGATCCAGGCATGACCTGAATGATATATTCAGGTGAAATGGCCACTCCCACGATGCGAAGATCTTGCCGTTTCCCATTGAGAATGGCACTCACAGAATCACCAAGTTCTAAGGCGTGACCCTCGGCAAAGGATTCGCTTACGATGGCCTCTCCACGATCGCGTTCGATCCAGCGTCCGGCGCGCAGATGCAGGGCGTTCAGTCGGGGAGTGCGCTGTTCTGGGATGGACACGAGACGACCGATGATGGGTTCGTTGAAATCGTCAACGCTGAGATTGACACTCGCTACAATGCCAGTCTGCACGTTTGCCACACCGGGAATGAGGCGGATGCGTTCCGCCAGGCTCTTCGGAGCGCGTTTGAGATTCGTGAAGACATCGGCAAAGCTGTAGCGGTCGTAGTAGGCGCGCCGCGAGCGTTCCAGAGCTTCCCAGGCGCCTAACGACATGACAAAGGTGGCCAGACCACAAGCGATGACCAGCGTGATCGCCAGTGCCTGGCCCCGCGTGTGGGCCAGGTCGCGCCAGAGCTTGTGGTGCAGAGCTTTCATGGGCGCACGAGCATCTTCACAAGGCGATCACCAGGCGAGAGCGGCCGCTTCTTTCTTCATAGAATTCTGTTCGACCGAAGTGATCGCGCCCCCAGAGAGCTGAATCACCCGATCCGCCATCTCTGCAATGACAGCGTTGTGGGTGATGACCGCAGTCGTGGTTCCCAGTTCCCGATTGGTCTTCGCCAGCACTTCGAGAACGGTCACCCCTGTCTTCACGTCCAATGCTCCGGTGGGTTCATCACACAGAAGGACGTCCGGTTGCTTGGCCACGGCCCTCGCAATGGCCACGCGCTGCTGTTCCCCTCCCGAGAGCTGCGCGGGGAAATGATCGAGTCGTGCTTCCAATCCCACCAAGGCAAGAGCCTCTCGTGGAGGCATGGGATCGGGAGCGATGTCTGTGACCAGCGCCACATTCTCGATGGCTGTGAGGCTGGGGATGAGATTGTAGAACTGAAAGATGAATCCCACGTGCTCTCTTCGATACTGTGTCAGTCGCGTGTCTCCACACTTGCTGAGATCCCTGTCACGATAGAAGACTTTCCCATCGGAAGGCACGTCGAGACCACCAAGAATGTTGAGCAGGGTAGACTTGCCGCTCCCCGAGGCGCCTAGCAAGACCACGAATTCGCCTTCATAGAGGGCCACGTCGACCTCCCGGAGCGCATGGACGGTGACTTCGCCCATGTGGTAGGTCTTGCAGAGCTGCCTGCCCTCTAACACCTTCGTGGCCATGATGCAGAAGCATAGGGGCCGCGGCGATCTTGACAAGGACCGTTGCAGCCTTCTCTGAGGTGATCATTCACTCGTCGGCTCCTCATGAACGTTTCGATTCAGGATCGCGAGGAAGGCATCATCATCAAGGGTTTCGCGTTCTAACAAGGCGGCACTCAGTCTCTCCAGATCGTCGCGATGCGCGTGTAAGAGTGTTGTTGCTTTCTTATGGCAATCGTGGATGAGGGCGATGACTTCTTCGTCCACCGCGCGGGCAGTCTCGTCACTGCAGTTCATCTGCAGGCCGCCGGGAGCCTTGTTTCCCAGATATACCGCGTTCTCCCGTTGGGCGCAGTGCATCAACCCGACGGATTCTCCCATCCCGAACATGCAGATCATCTGACGCGCGATCGCGGTGGCGCGTTGCAGGTCGTTCTCCGCGCTGGTGGACAAGTTGCCTAACAAGATCTCTTCTGCAGCGCGCCCTCCCAAGATCCCTTGGATCTTCTCTAACATCGCTTCTTTCGTGCTGAGATACTGATCCTCCGTGGGGAGCTGGAGTGTGTAGCCAAGAGCCGCTTGCCCGCGAGGAATGATGCTGATCTTGTGCACCGGATCGGCGTGCTCGGTGTAAGCTGCCACCACGGCGTGTCCGCTTTCGTGGATCGCCACGCGGCGCCTCTCGGCCTCTAACATGCGGCGACTCTTGCGCTCGGGCCCAGCGACCACGCGTTCGATGGCTTCTTCGATGTCCGGTTGATGCACGACTTCTCGGTGGTCGCGAGCCGCTAAGAGGGCGGCTTCATTCAAGGCATTCGCCAAATCAGCGCCTGAGAAGCCAGGCGTGGCTTGAGCGATAGGCCCCAGATTCACATCGTCTCCCAGTTTCTTGCCCCGCGCATGAACGTGTAGGATCGCCTCGCGGCCATCCAGGTCGGGTGCATCCAAGACCACCTGGCGATCAAAGCGGCCCGGACGCAACAGCGCGGGATCCAGGACATCCGGACGGTTGGTAGCGGAGAGGAGAATGACGCCATTGTTAGGCTCGAATCCATCCATTTCCACCAGCAATTGGTTGAGAGTCTGCTCGCGTTCATCATTGGCAGAGCCGACATGCACGCCGCGTTGACGCCCAATGGCGTCCAACTCATCGATGAAGACGATGCATGGGGCCTGCTCTTTCGCTTGGTCGAACAAACGACGCACGCGTGAGGCTCCCACGCCTACGAAAAGCTCTACGAAATCACTCCCGCTGAGGGAAAAGAAAGGCACGCGTGCTTCACCGGCGATGGCCCGAGCCAGGAGCGTCTTTCCTGTCCCGGGAGGTCCCACTAACAGAACGCCCTTGGGAATCTTCGCCCCCACCACACGATAGCGCGCCGGGTGCTTGAGGAAATCGACGACTTCTTCCAGCTCGGCTTTCGAATCGTCGCATCCCGCGACGTCGGCAAAGGTCACACCAGTGTCCTTATCCACGCGGTAGCGCGACCCAGCCTTGCCCATGCCGACGAAGGGCTGCCCAGCAGCGCCCATGCGTCGCGTGAAGAGGACCCAGAGCACGAGGAGCGGCAGTAACCAAAGCATGGGTACGAGCAAGGTGAGCATCCAGCCCGCTTCAGGCTTGCCGCGGTAATCGACGCCGAAAGCTTCCAGCTGACCGACTAGTTGGGGATCCTCAACCACGCGCAACGTGTGAAAAGTGAACGAGTCGTCAGTCTTCGCCTCCATGTTAGGCAGAGGAGGCTCCTTCATTTCGAGATTCAGCGTGATGGCGCCCGTGATCTCCGAGGTTCCCACTTCGCAGGTGGTCACTTCGCCGCGTGCCACGTGTGCTTTGAAAGCACTGTAGGGAATACTGATAGGGCGTCCTTTGCCTAACAACCCTGCTGATGGATGCAGGAGGGTCATGAGAAGGAGCGCGACCAGAAAGACCCACAACCATCGGCGGGTGGCCGGATCGCCAAATCCGAATCCCGCCCGGTTGTCGGTGGATGGCGGGGGATCGGCGTTGACGGGTTTCTCGGGCATGGAGAGGGAGAACCTAGCGCTAAACGAATGGTTTGGCCCCGCAAATCTTGCCCTCCATGATCAGACGGGAGATGCGTTCGTGGCAAGAAACGCGGCCTTCTCCACAAGCGCCGCATGGTCAATCGCCGACCATCTGTGCGATCTTCAAGATGAATTTATGAAGACGACTCTCCACCTCCCCTGCCTCGGTGCGAGTGCTTTGGCCCTGTTGTTAGGGGCCTGCTCGCAGGTGCCGGGGCCGCCTCAGGCTGTCCGCAGCATCGATTTCGTAGAGGACATCAAGCCGATCCTCACCAATCAATGTCTACCGTGTCACAACAACCAGGTGAACTTCGGAAGGTTCAGCATGGAAACGGAGGACAAAGCCTTGCTTCGCACGAAAGATCCGGGGCCATTCATCGTGCCAGGTTTCCCGGAAGGCAGCCGCCTATGGCAAGTCGTGACCCAGGCCCATGGCGAACGCCAGGGCGAGGATCGGATGCCCATGAACGGTCCCCGTCTCACGGATGAAGAGAAGCAGGCGATCTATCAATGGATCGAACAAGGAGCCCCCTGGCCCGATGGTGAACCCGGACACCTCCGGACCATCACCGAACCAAACCAAGCCTAACCTAACTGCCCACCTCGCCTTCAGTCCATGAGCCGTAAGAAACAACTCCTCAAGATGATCCCGGACGCGACCTCCCATCGCATCCTGTTAGTCATCGTTCTCATCGCCGTCCTTGTGATTCTGATGCGCTTGGCCTCATGATGATGCATGGCGACGCCACCTTAGGAGGAATCCTAGCAATAGTCCGAGTCCAGCCCCTCCGCCGAGAAAGGGAGCCGGAGTCGTTCGAGACTCAATGAATGGTCGTTGTGCCAGTGTGGTGATCTCAAGCGGCTTGCCTTTGTGCCTGGGCACTTCTGCGTCTTCATGAACGGTGAGCGGAGTCTTGGGTATGGCAGCAGCTATCTTAGCTGTGCGGCATTCTTCACGCATCTGAGTCAGTTGGTCTTGCGCCGATGTGTAGGCCTCTCTGGTCTCGGATGAATCCTCGCGTTCCATCGCCAAACGCTTCTCTTCGACTAACGCTTCCATTGCCGCCACATCGGATTCAAGTTGACTCAAAGCGCGTTTGGCCTGGGCTGAGGCGTCAATTTCCAAGACCCTCTTCAATTGCTTCGCAACCTCATTGGCAAGATCTGCAGAACGCTGGGCAGAGGTATGCCGACACTCTATGAGGATTAGATCATGGTGTCGTGCTTCGTCGATGCTCAATCTCTCTTGGAGCGCCTCTAATGCGGTTTCCCGATCCACCCCTAATCCTTCAAGCCCGCAGGCATCCACCGTAGCGCCGAGAACCTCTTTCGAGAAGAGGGCGTTGTGGAGCAGTTCGAAATTCACCGTCGGAAAGTCGGCGAGAGGTTTCATTCCAAAGACCTTCCTATCGTGTTGCTCGCGGTTCATTTGTAAGAACACCCGGCTGCGGAAATAGGCGACTTCTGACTCCGCAACGGCTTCCGCGAGCTGATTCGCAATCAGCACTGCTTCATTTGCATCGCGACTCTGATAGTGCACACGTAGCGTGTCCGTGTCGCGAATAGGAAGGATCTCCGAATAAGTCGCTAGACGACTCTTAGCCTCACTGATCGAAACGTTCCACTTCTTTGTTAGGTTTAGCGATTCCGCGGTCTGTTCAAGGTGGGCATCTAAAGGGAGGTGAGACGGTATTTCGTGACTCACGATCTGCAAACGCGCCTCCGCTGCGTAGCGCTTTGGCGTGGCCAACCACACGAGACCACCCAAGAATAACCCTGACAATCCGGCCAACGCGAGCAGGCGCATGCGCTTGCGAGGCTGAGATCGCTCCGCTGGTGATGGGATGGCGGTCTGATCCGAACGAGTAGCGTTTGGGAGTGGCGTGCTGGCGATGGACTCAAGGCGTTCTTTGAAATCCTGAGCGGATTTCGGACGCCGATCAGGATTGTTGTCCATCGCCCCTAACACCAATTCATCCAAACGCGGATCAAGGTCTCCGTGAGCCGAAGGCTTCTCCACGCGGCCGATTGGTAAGCGATTCGTCAGCATCTCGTAGTAGACGACTCCCAGAGCGTAAAGATCTGCGCGGTGATCGGCTGGCTGATTCGGCAGACGCTGTTCGGGAGCCATGTAGTAGGGCGTGCCTAGCTGTTCGTTTGAATGCGTGAGTTGAAATCCGGCAAGATTAGGCTCCAACGCTTTCGCCAAACCAAAGTCCGCAAGTTTCGCATTCCCGTCCGCGCCAATGAGGATATTGCCAGGCTTGATATCACGATGGGTGATTCCTCGCTGATGCGCATAGTGCAGCGCATCGCAAAGTTGCAGGACGTAGGCCTCGGCTTCCTCGGGTGTGAGGATTTCCTCTCGCAGGATGGATTGAAGACTTTGCCCATCCACATATTCCATAAGCAGGAATCCGAATCCTTCCGTCACGCCCGAATCGTAGACCTGGACAATGTGAGAGTGGTTCAAGCGTGCCATGGCCTTTCCTTCTCGCAAGAATCGTTCGTGCCTCTCGGGATCGTCTCCGATCTTGATCAGTTTGAGGGCGATCTCGCGTTCTAGCTGTGTCTGGCGCGCACGGTAGACGCCGCCCAAGCCTCCTGAACCGATGAATGCGAGGATCTCAAGCTTAGGAAAGAGGCCCTGCAACGCCTCCAAATTCAAGGGCGGCTCGAGAAACGGTTGCATCCCGACCCCTGCGTTTGTGGACTTGCCCTTCTCAAGAAGGCAAGCTGGGCACGTGGCGTTTGGCGCGCTAGCGGGAATCTCCGCGCGGCATTGTGGGCATTGTTTTGACATAGTGATTGTTGAATGATGTTCTCATCGACTTGCTACAAGACCAATGGAGAGAGGTTACCAGAAATCGCTGAATTGATGAGCGGGAATGCATTTGCCCAAACTCGCTGGTCGCTTGTGCAGCGTCTGCGCGAGCACGATGCACCGCGTGCTGCCCGGGCACTGGAGGAGCTTTGTCAGATCTACTGGCGTCCCCTCTACGCCTACGTCCTCAGAAGTGGAAGGAGTCACCATGAAGCGGAGGATCTGACGCAAGGATTCTTTGCGACGCTTCTGGAGAAACGTGCTTTTGAAACTGCCGATGCGGAGAAGGGGAGACTTCGAAACTATCTCCTGACGGGGCTCAAGCACTATCTCGTCAATGACTATCATCACCACCATCGGCAGAAGCGAGAAGGGCACTACAAGGTGATTTCCCTCGACGGTCGCGGGGATCTTGAGGTTTCCACCTCAACGGATTCACCCGATGCTCTTTACGAGAAGGAATGGGCGCTGGTCCTTCTCCAAGAAGTTCTCCGAACCTTGGAAGGCGAAATGACGTCGAGGGGTCAGGGATTGCTTTTCCAGAAGACTCAAGGAGCCTTAATGGGAGATGACCAGGGAAGGAGCTACCGAGATATCGGGCGTTCGCTAGGTCTCACAGAATCCGCAATCAAAGTAGCCATCCATCGGATGCGGAGACGCTATCGGCAACTGCTCCATCGCCAAGTAGCCGATACCTTGGCCCCTGGGATCGACCCCGATGACGAGATCGATCATATCATTGCGGCGTTGAGAGGATAATTCTCGGTGATTCCGCGTTTCCCCTTTCCTTTGAGCGTAGAGTTTGGCTAAAGAGAAGCATGAATCGTGACGCCAAGTGCCCTCTCCTCATCAAGCCTAACACCGATGCTAGCGACGGCATCTACCAACGCATCACGCGAGAAGAGGCGGGGTGGGAATTCCTCAACTTCAATGCTCGTCAGTTGAAGGCGGGGCAGATCTGGGAAGACCACACGGGCGACCACGAATACGGGATCATCTTGTTAGGTGGCAATTACCGTGTGGAAAGTGACAAGGGCACCTGGCAGACGGTCAAGGGGCGGCGAGATGTGTTCAGCGGTATCGCGCACACCTTGTACCTGCCAAGGCAAACGGGCTTTAAGCTGATTGCGGAAAGTGAGGTGTTAGACATCGCCTGCGGATGGTGTGAGGCAGACGAAGATCATCCGGCCCGTTTCAAGACGCCTGATGAAGTGGCGGTCGAGATTCGGGGCGGTGACAATGCGACCCGTCAGATCAACAGCCTCATCGAGCCTGGGTTTGATTGCCAACGCCTTGTCAGTGTGGAGGTCTACACGCCTTCCGGGAATTGGAGTTCCTTTCCCGCACACAAACACGATGAGCGCGTGTTAGGGGATGACGGATCCGTGAAGGAAGCGCGTCTTGAAGAGACTTATTTCTACAAGATTGGGCGACCGCAAGGCTATGCCATCCAGCAAGTCTATACCTCGGATCGTGATCTCGATGAAATGGCCTTGGCGCGGACGGACGATGTCGTCATGGTCCCGCGCGGCTATCACCCCGTCGTCGCAGGGCACGGTTACCACTGTTATTACCTCAATTTCCTCACAGGCAGCGATCAATCCTTGGCGAACACGGATGACCCCGATCACGCCTGGATCTATGGGACCTGGGCCGGGAAGGATCCCCGTATCCCCTTGGTTACGGCTGAGATGAACGGTTAGGATCCTTCTTCCACCCACTCAACCGTGAAGTGCGCATACTTGATCGATTTGACCTGTTTGCCTGTATCATCCCTGACAAAGTAGCTGTAGGTCGCGTGTAGAGTGCCGTCCTTTGCCTGAATGATGGAGGGGTAGTGAAATTCGCCTTCGCCCTTGGGGGCGTTCTCCAAATGGCGCGTCCATTTCCAGGTCTCGCCGTCATCCTCCGAAATGGAAACGGCTAACTGATGCCGCCCGTCTTCGGTGTCATTATTGATTGCGAGAAATCGCCCGTCGGCGAGAGTCATCACTTCCATGCCCGCTCCTGGATTCTTCAATGTTGGGTGATCATAGACCATCCCCCACGTTTCGCCCTCGTCCTTGGATTCACTCACGAGGACGCGCTTAGGAGGGGGGCCATTGTCGCGCATGTAAGCCACGAGGGTGCCGTCGGTTTTCCGGGCAAAGCTTGGCTGGACGTTGCCCCCTCCAACCATGGGTTCGCTAAACTGCCAGGAATTGCCCCAGTCATCGGTGTAAGCCACCATGGAGAAATCAAAGCCATCCGAATAAAGGCCGACTAGCAGCCGTCCCTTATCAGTGATGTAAGGATGGGCGCGCGTGAACCACCCTAACCGACGCGTCAATTTGTCATCGGCCTGTTGGAACTTCTCATTGGCCCACTCGATGGCTTCCGGAGTCACCTTGCCCTCCAAGTAGGCCGCCATCTTCTCGCGCACAACCGTGGGAAACGATTCCCCCGGTTTCATGTGCAAGACCTTGGACACCGACCAGACGGGTGGTTTGTTGGGAGTCTGATAGTCTGTCGAGATCTTGTAGTTCAGCAGGGCCGATTCCCAAAGGTTCGCCTGAATCGTCGGCCAGAAGAGCCAGAGGCGCTCCTCAGGATCAATGATCATGCAACAGTTGGTATCAGGGAATCCCGGAGTGTCAGCCATGAGAAATGGAGTGCTCCATTTCCCCGTGGCCTTCGCCCATCGGGCGCCTCGAATGACGACATCGTCTGACTTGCGTTCACCCGACCCGTGAAACCAGCACACAAGAAGATCTCCGTTAGGGGCCTCCACGATGCAGGAACCGTGATTGTGCCAGGACTCAGGAGGGAAGAGCAGTTCGGTGTGAATGGTAGGGGCCGCCGTGAGCGTGCCCGCAAACCATAGTGACGCGAGAAGAAGGGATCGCAGCATGCCTTGTCATATGCCACTCAGCGGGTGGGAAGCAAGCAAGCAGCGATGCCATGCTCAAATGCCCCTGCCGGCGCGCTCGCCCATGCGGGCGTAGAGTTCGATCCCTTTGGCGGTCCATTGGAGGAGATCGTCGCTCAGGCGCACCTTGCCAGGCTCGAAGAGGACGATGGTGGAGGATCCTCCGAAGGCGAAGTAGCCCATTTCATCACCCTTGGCCATGGGTCGATCAGGAGCGTAAGTCGTCTGGATGCTCCCGACACAGGTGGCCCCGATCGGACAGATGAGCACCTGCCCAAAGGGTCCGGCATCGATCGTGGTAATGGCCCGTTTGTTCTCCCAGAGGTAGGCGAGGCGTTGACGCAAGGCGATGGGATTGACCGAGTAGAGCGGGCCGGGAAGGATGCGGAGCGCCGAGGGCACGCCACCGACCGGGAAATGGAAACGATGATAGTCGACCGGACAGAGGCGCGAGAAGAGGAGGCTGCCTCTCGCATAGCGTTCTGCGAGGGCGTCGTCGCCAAGAAAGCGCGCGAGGTCGAAGCGTTGCCCTTTCACGTAAAACTGTTCGATTTCCGAGACGTCTTGAAATCCAAAGTGACGGCCGTCTGCAGGAAAGACGAGGGCTTCTTCAGCGGAGGCGATCGGCCGCGCGTCGGGCTTCAGTTTCCGATAGAAGAACTCATTGAAAGTCGCGAAACTGTCAGGAGCTGCGGCGAACTCTGCCGGATCGAGTCCATACTGCGCGATGAACGGAGCGACTTTGGCTCGGCTCTTCGGTCGGTCCATGCGCCAGCCGTACCACTTGGAAAAGGCCGCCCGTTTGACGAGAGCGGCAAGGGCAAGTTTCCCTAACGGATGGCCATAAGTCCACTGGAGGAAGCCTTCGCCATAGACGGCTTCCGTCTCCAGTGTTTGCGTTTCCCGATGGTAGTACTGGATGGGTGCCGCGCTCAACTCAGGGAAGTTCTTGCACGTTCACCTTACGAAAGTAGATGGGCGCTCCGGCGTGCTTGCCCTGGAGACCAATGAAGCCCTTCGTCTCCAAGGAAGCCTTGGGCTTGTTGAGCCATGGTGGGATCGCACTGCCGTCAGGGTTCTTCTCGGCAGAGGTCCATTTGCTGAGATCGATCTTGTTCACGGTCTCGCCGTTCAGGTCAACGGTAATGTGAGAGTCCTGACAGGTGACCCGATAATGATTCCATTCGCCTGGTTTCTTCACGAGAGACTTGGTGGCGGCTTGGTGACCGAAGATGGCGGCACACTGCCAGGTCTTGTCAGCTTCCGCCCATTGCTTGGCGTAATCGTCGGCGATCTGAATCTCGACCGAGTTGGGGATCCAATTGTCGCGATCACTGCAGTAGACCACCACCCCGCTATTCGTCCCTTCCGCTGTCTTGAATTCCAGGTCGAGGATGAAGTTGTCGTAGGGGCGCTTGGTCCAGATGGCTTGATCTTCGGAAGCGGTGAGCACCCCGTCGTCATCCACCGTCCAGACGCCCTCGGGGAAGTCGGCATCTTCTAACGCTTTCTCTGCGAACAAGGGCACGGCAGGTTTGGCCACGAATCCCTGTTCTTGGAGGAAGAATGTGAGGGCGGCGGTCCAAGGGTGACCGTTAGCGAGACCGATGCCGTGACGGCCTTTCTGATAGACATGCAAGTCCATGGGCACGCCGGCCTTCTGTAAGGCGGCGGCAAACATCAGACTGTTCTCGACCGGAACGGCCTTGTCTTCCGCCGTGTGCCAGAGAAAGGTCGGGGGCGTCTGCGGGGTCACCTGAAGCTCATTGGAAAGGAGCCAAACATCGCTGGCCGATGGGCGGTCGCCTAACAAATTCCGACGAGACCCGCCATGGGACCAGGGCCCCATGGAAATGACTGGGTAACAAAGAATGCCCAAGTCCGGCCGGGACGATTCGCGCTCGATTATATCCTCGGCATCTGGCTTTCCGGCGTCGAAATGGGTTAGTAGAGTGCTGGCGAGATGGCCACCGGCGGATGATCCCATGATCCCCACGCGTTTGGGATCGACTTTCCAGGCGCTCGCTTTCGAGCGGACGGTGCGCACGGCCCGGGCGGCGTCGTGGAGCATTGTGGGATGTTTGTATCCGTGCGGTCCTAACCGATACCGCAACACGAACGCGGCGATGCCATGGTCATTCAGCCAGAGAGCATAGTCGTGCCCCTCGTGCCGGGCCAGTCCACCGTAGCCACCTCCGGGACAGACGACCACTGCTGGCATAGGACCTGCCGCGTCCTCGGGAAGATAGGCCTGAAGCGATGGAATGTCGTGGGGCGCTTCGCCTTGAGCTCCCGGTGCGCCGTCAGGCCACAATGGAAGGTGCTCGGGTTCGGCGACGGCAGTCGATAGAATGGCGGCAAGTGCCCCAAGGACGAGGGTGGTCGGTTTCTGCATGATGGGAAATGAAACACCTTTCCGTGACTCTGCCTAGCGCGATGGTGAGAAATCCCCTACGGTCTCGCCATGATTCGAACCGGACTAGGATACGACGTGCATCAGTTTGCCGAAGGGCGCCCTCTCGTGTTAGGCGGGGTCACCATCCCGCACGATCGCGGTCTGGCTGGGCATTCCGATGCAGATGTCCTCTGCCACGCCATCGCCGACGCCGTGCTCGGGGCGATGGGCGAGCCCGACATCGGCCATTTCTTCCCGCCGAACGATCCCGCTTGTGAGGGCATTTGTAGTTTGGAAATCCTCCGCAAAGCCCGCAGCCTCGCCGACGCCCACGGAGCCACCTTGCACAACATCGATAGCACGCTCATCGCCGAAGCTCCCAAGATCTTGCCACATGCCGCCGCCATGAAAGGTCACATCGCAGAAGCGTTAGGCCTCACCGAATCACAGATCGGTATCAAAGCCACGACGAATGAGAAGATGGGCTTCCTCGGGCGCCAGGAAGGCATGGCCGCTATGGCCGTGGCCACGATCGACATGCCCTAAGCATGGTGTAGAAGAATCTGTTAGGATCCTCTCGCTGTCCACTTTCTATCTGGTTGCGCGCATGAGCCAACGTTCAAAGAACGCTTTCACGATGGGCGCGGCGTCTTTGGAGCCTCGGATGTTCTCACCGGGCGCTCCTTCAAGAACGAGGGAGAACGCGTAGCGCGGTTCTCTGGCGGGGAGATAGCCGGCGGCCGAGGCGAGAAAGCGGCCTTCTTTCCACTGGCCGGTGCTCGTGATGGCGGCCATTTCCACTCCGGGAATGGCGAGGGGCCTTGTGGTGCTGCTAGGGGCGTTCGTCGCAGCGATGAAGGCGTCCCTCACATAGCGCACATTTCTCTCTGGCCAATTGAGATTGGTTGCCTCTCGTGGTTGCTCCTTCAGGAGGCGTGTGTGGACGCGTTGTTTCCCAGAAGCGAGACAGGCCATCATCTGAGCGGTCTGCAATGGGGTGAGGGTGAAGTCGCCATAACCAATACCCATCTTGATCACAAACGAATCCGTTCCGTAGTCCTCTCTATTTGGAAACTTCCCAGAGCCTTCGGGCAGAGGGAGACCCGTGGGTTGTCCTAGTCCCAACGCTTTCGCCATGTCTTGAAAGGGCTCGAGGCCCATTTGCTGTGCTGCTCGGTAGAACCACGAATGGCAACCCCTCATCAACGCTCCTTCAAGGTCGATGGGTCCATGCGCGGTGTGGTTTGGATCCGAGTGATACTGATCACCAATAGCCACTCGGCCCGTGCAAACGACTTGAAATTCTTGTTCAAACGAGCCGGCATTCAATCCCGCCAGCGCTACAAACGGCTTGAAGGCTTGGCCGGGGGAGTAGGATCCTTGAAAGGCGCGTCCGAAGAGGGGATGCCGTGGGTCCTCTCGCAACGTCTTGAACCTTGGCTGTGAGAGTGGTGGCACGAAGAGGTTCGGGTCATAGCCTGGCCACGAGTGGAGCAGGAGTACCTCTCCGGTCTGGGGATCCATGACCACAAAGCCACCCGATGAATCAGGCTTCTGGTTGACAATGATCTCCCTGGCGAGTTGGTGCATCTCTAAGTCTAACGTCGTCACAAGATCCTTGCCTCGCTGCGCGCTTTCGATCATCTCGGCCTGGATCAAATGCTCGCCTTCATCCAGCGAGGCCTCGATGGCCCCTGGGGTTCCTCGCAAATACGCATCGAAAGATTTCTCCAAACCCGTTTTCCCTTCAAGATCATCGCCAAGAAGCTCACCCTCAACGAGAAGACCAGTGCTCGCAGGCGTGCGCCTTCCAAGATAGCCTAACAGATGGCCTGTCAGCTCTCCATGAGGATGATCTCTGACGATAGTGGATTGGAGAAACATCCCCAGATCGGCAGTGCGGAGTTTCTCCGCCTGTTCTTCTGTCAGGAGATGCTCGAAGAGGTAAGGGACCGCAGGGCGCTTGGCGAAATGCGCGTCTACCTGATTCGCATCCACTTCCCAAGAAGTGCCCAGGATGCGATTGGCCTCGTCGAGCTGAGTGGCCACGCCTTCGCCCGACAACTGAACCCCCTCAATCACACTGGGAAAGGCCCATTCATAAGCCAGGCGATGCCCTGCCAGCACCTGGCCATGGCGATCCAGTATGGCGCCTCGCTTGGCAGGCACGCCGACGGTGACTGTTCGCTTGACGTCTCGCGAGTCACTTGTGGGGACGAGGGCCGAGGCTAATGCTTCCTCATCGACGTTGGTGGGGACATACGTGAATGAACGCGCCGTTTCCTCTTCTTCTTGCCCGCGGATGGCGACTGTCAATGTCACTAATCCTAACAATCCGAGCACCAGGCGTGCACGTCTTGAAGGTGGAGAAGGAAAGCTGTCTTTGGAGATGGCGGCAAGGCGATGAAGGAGCCGCTTCGTGTCCGCTCCCAATCCACTGACCATGGCTGGAGACGTGTCCGAAGTGGTTTCAAAGGTCCAGGCGAGGGCCGTGGCATAGGCCATGCGGAGGTGAGGAAATGATCGCATGACTTCGGCGTCGCAGGCCATTTCTTCCCAATGGCTGAGTTGGCGTCGCGTCCACCAGAGAACAGGGTTCCACCAGAACGCAGTCGTCGCGAGGACTTCCACCCAACGCACCCAATGATCGCGACGCTTCAAGTGCACCAGTTCATGGGCGATGACGCTCTCCAGTTGATGGGTGTCGAAATGATCGAGGCTCTTCTGTGACAACGATAGGATAGGTCGCCGTCCCATCAGCACGACAAAAGGAGCGGCTGATCCTCGCAAGATCACCATTCGCGGGAGAGTGCGAATGCCTAACGATGTGGCGATGCGAGTCGCGCGCGCACACATGTCTTTGGGTGCTGCTTGCGCTGATCGGATCTGGCGTCGCAGCCGCAAGAGGTGATGGCTCATGACTAGCAACCAAACCAGACTTCCCGTCGTCCAAACGAACATGCTGACATCCTTCCACGACCAGGATTGAGCCAGGGACACAGACTCTTGAGTGGTTGCGGACCCTTCATGAGATGGCTGAGGGTCACTGGGCGGTGAGAGGGAAACTGGTGGTTGCTCTGAGAGGATGGGACCACTCGTTTCGGGAGATGCTGCAGGTGCGAGAGTCGGTAGGCTCTTCTGATCATTGACCTTGCTGACGGTCAGTCCAATTGAGATTGGCAGCGTGACGGGCACGGCGAATTTGATTAGGACGATGAGCCAGACCAGGTGAAGCCATTCTGGGCGCTTGATGATGCGGCCTAACAAGGTTGCCAGTATCGCCAACGCCGTGGTGATGGCGATGACATTGATGGTATCTACGGTCATGATGTGAGTGCTTATGGAGTATCGTCTTCCAGTTCGGAGAGGGCCTCGCGGATCGCCTGGCGATCCTCTTCCTTGAGTGCGCCACCCCTTACCAGGTGCGAAACGAGCGGCCCGAAGGATCCTCCGCAGAGTTTCTCGGCAAGAGTGGTCAAGTGACTCGCAATGAGGTCCTCCCGTTGGACAGCCGCGGCAAACACGTGTGCCCGCTGCGAGCGATCACGCACGACGCAGCCCTTCTTCTCCAGGCGCATGAGAAGCGTTTGGACGGTGGCATACTCTCCCTTTCCCCCCCGCGAATAAAGCGATGGGACGAGGCTTGCGATGGCTTGATGAGGCCGCTCCCACAGTGCCTGGAGAATCGCCAGCTCGGCATCGGTGACTTCAATCTTGCGGGGATGGGTCATACTCAGACCATTTGTTTGACTTAAAGTCAGACATGTTGTCTGAGATGCCAACGATTTCGTGGTGCATTCTGTGAGCACGATCCTATGCTCTACAAGCATGTCGCGTTTGTTTGATCGATTGTGTGCCTTTGGCGGGGATCGGGAGGATCCGGACTTCGCTGCGGAGTTGTGGGATGCCTTTGGTGTGGAGCGCACCGTGGTGGTGGTGGATATGGCAGGATTCACCATTACCTCCCGGGAGAAGGGGGTGGTTTATTACCTCACATTGATCCAGGAAATGCGAGCCTTAACGGCGCCACTGGTAGAAGCCTGTGAGGGTGCTGTCGTGAAGTTCGAGGCGGATAATCTCTTTGCGGTGTTTCCCCATCCGCGTCTAGCGATGTCATTTGTCGTCGCCATGATGGACGAGGCGGCCTGTCGCAACGCAGGTCGTGAGCGTTCTCAGCAGATCCGGCTCTGCGCTGGCCTGGATCACGGGATGATCTTGTTAGACGATCATGACTTCTTTGGGGATGCGGTCAATCTCGCGAGCAAGCTAGGCGAAGACCTGGCTCGAACCGGTGAGGTATTGGTTTCGGAGACGGTGTGTGATCAGTTAGGCAATGAGCCTTATACTTTTCGAGAAGTGGGCAGCCATGGCTTCTATGGGACGACCACTCCCGTCTTTCGTTGGGAGCGGACCTAGCTCGCTCGCAACTCTATCTGACGAAAACGTAAGATAGACAACTTAACCGGTTGATTGTGAGTATGTTGAGTGGTCTTAGGAGTGCCGAATGCGCCGTGGCGCGAGGTGCTGGAGTTTGACAGAACTCAGCGATGGCGTGAGCCTCCTGCCTATCTCCATACTGGGCAAGGCAACGATACCAACCACTTCACTATCATGTTTACCAAGAGCCTCTCAATTCTAACAGTTTCATTGGTGGCGTCCATGTCAGCCGATGCTGGCACCGAAAGCTATGGCAAGACGCCCATGGCTCCTCCAATGGATGCACCCGATCCCAGCTACACCAGCTTCTGCGATTTCTTTGAGACCGGCGGCACGCTGTATTCCAATAGCGAGCATCCACTCATTCAGGAATTCAAGATCTTCGGGCGCTTACAGTATCAGTTATCCACCTTGGATGGAGAGGACTCATTTGGGGATGATGTGGGGTATGACACGGATGAGTTCCGCCGGACGCGTTTCGGGGCCAGCATGAAGCTCCTGAAGCATCTGAAGATTTCTGCTGAGTTCGAGGATGTGGTCGTGGATAACGTGCCGCGTGGCGGCGATCGCGATCTTGATTTGGCGCAACTTTGGCACGCCTATGCGGTGCTGGATTTGAAAGGGGCTTTCCAGCTTTCGGGCGTGGATGGGTTGAAGATCGGCTATGGACGCCGCGAAGTGAATGTGGCGGAAGAATGGAACGTGTCTTCCAAGAAGATCCGGACGATCGAGCGCTCGGCCATTGCAAATAAGATTTGGCCGCATGACAACCTCTTCTCGAATCCCGTGGGCTTATGGCTCGAAGGAGAGCAAGGGCTCCTGGCGTGGGAGGTTGGTGTGTTCTCCACGACGACGGATGAGTGGTTTGCGGGGTGGGATGATGGGCAGCTTTATTACATCAATCTCCAGTATGACTTCAGTGATCGGACAGGCTTGGAGGGTTCGGACCTGATCCTGGCCGGATTCTATCAAGATGCGGACCTGGATGAAGAGCGCTTGGCCGGCGGTGTCGAATGGGCCTCCTCGCTGGGATTGCGTTTCGCCCAAGACCGCTGGGCGCTGGCCCTGAATGGGGTGGTGGGCGACAACGGCGAGCAAAGCAATCCTGCCCGTGAGGGCACCTTCTGGGGAGTGGTCGTGTCGCCGAGCTATTGGCTCATCAAGGATCGCCTCGAAGGCGTTCTCCAGTATCAATACCAGGGTTCAGAAGAAGACCAGGGCGTCCGAATCAACAGCCGCTATGTCCGTCGAGCCGCATCAACGGGCGATGCCGTCCTCATCAATGGAGGGCGAGGCGATGAACATCACTCGTTCTACGCAGGACTCAGCTATTATATCTGCGGGCATCATCTGAAACTGATGGGCGGAGTGGAATACAACGACATCAGCAGTGATGGCACACAGGTCTTTGAAGGCTGGATGGGCCACCTCGGATTGCGCACCTATTTCTAGGCTCACGGCGAGTTCCCGGACCAGAAATTCACCTCTTTACAAGGAAACGGGGCTGCTCCATACTCCGCGCTCGAATCATGCTCGGCGTTCTTACCACTATCCTCACCGTCATTCTCGTCTTCATCTGCGTGCTCATGTCACTCGTGATCATGATGCAGCGTCCCAAGCAAGAGGGCCTCGGTGCCGCCTTTGGAGGCGGAATCGCAGATCGCATGCTGGGATCGGGAACCACGGATTTCTTGCAACGTTCCACCGTGATCATGGGCGTTCTCTTCTTTGTGCTTTCCTTCACGATCGCCACGCTCATGGCCTACGACCGCAGCGCAGCCCGCGCTTCCAATGTGGACAGCCTGAAAGGGCGCGTGCAGCAGGAGGAAGGCGCGACCCCTGCAGATTCGACTCCTGGAGTTCCCGCCCCTGCCGAAGGTGAGGGTGCTGGCGATCCGGCTCCTGGGATCGGGAATGCGCCTGACGCGGAAGACGATCCCGCCCCTGCGGAAGGAGAGGGCGATGCCGATGCCGATCCTGCTGAGGAGGGCGATGCGGCTGAGCCTGCTGGCGACGAAGAAACAGCGGAAGAAGACGCTACGGAGGAGACTCCAGAGTCCTAAAGGCGCCTGGTCGACCTCGTCTTGGCGAGGTGTCCTGTTGTTCCGATGAAGTGGCTCTCTGGTTTCGGCAGAAAGGTTGGGGAACTATTATCGGGAGATGAAGAGACGGCGGATATCCGTCGTCACCGCGAACGCGTTGTCACGGCCGGGTTGACGCGCATCCTTGAGGCGTCGCCTGACAAAGCAACCCTTCGGGCGGTCTTGGAGAAACAGCGCGAGATCGATGCGCTGCACCGTCAGCTAGCGGAGGATGCCTCGCGGTTCGATGTCGACAGCGTGGCATTCGATGGGCTCAGTCATCTCAAGGCGTTCCAGAAAGCGCAGGACGGCTATATCTTGGTGTATGTGCAAGGGTTCGCCAAAGGCCTTTTGCAACAGCTCATCCAACAGGCGACGCCCATCGTCAGTGTGGTCTTCGAGACGCACGAGGATCCTTCCGCGCACCGGTCGGTGCTGGAGCGCGGGCACGGCCTCGCCTTTCCTCTGCCCTTCTTTCCTGAAGACGAGGACGCCGCTCTCGGCGAATTCTTCGGTCAACTCACGGCTTTCTCTACCAAAGCTGCCACGTTCGCGCTGGAGAATCAGGCCCCTCTGCTACCCATCTGGTTCCGGCTAGAGGAGGGCACGGTGACGATGGAGATCGCTCCAGCCGTCGAAGGCGATACGGTCGAGAGCCTGGCATTGTCCCTAGGAAATTTCTTTGAGAAACGCATCCGGCACTCGCCAGCTGAGATGGATTGGGAAGCCGACTGTTGGTTCCCGCCCATCCGTCGCGTGTTGCCCAGCCGCTTCCCGTGGCCGCTCCTCCTTCCCGAGGGGCGCGAACGGAGTGCGGTGGCTCCCTTTGACATCCTTGTCAGGGTGCCCGACACGGTCCGAGAAGCCTGCCTTGCCGTCCCCGCCGTGCGGGCCCTCAAGCAGGGGCGCCCAGACGTCCGCCTCACCCTAGTGACCATTCCTGAAATGACGTCATTCTGGGCGCGCATCAATCGGGATGTCCTGGCCCTGGGAGATGAATCGCAAACAGTCTTTCCGTTAGGCGTGATGTTGAATCGCGAGAAGCGTGCCTTCACCGATCTCAAGCCCTACACGATTGATCGCCTCGTCGGCATGCAGAGCCATCCCATGGCGGACAGTTTCGATGAGATCCTCAACATGCCGCGCAAGCTCGGTCCCCCCGAGCATCGTCATCGCACCTATCTCCGAGTGCCTCAACGGATGGGAGCAGCGGTCGAGAAAGTGCCTGCCTTGCGGCTCCCTATCATTGCTCCAATAGCGAACTCCGCGGAGACGCCAGGCTTCGTGGCCGTCGCCCCAGGCAGCGCCGACGGCGATACCTACGCCTGGCCTACGGAGCGCTTCGTCCAGGTCATCCAGTCCTTTCAAGAGCAGTCACCAACCCTGGAATGGAAGATCATACTCTTGCCAGACGCGCCATGTGAAGAGTGGGATGCCGTCTCCCAGTTCCCCAACGTGTCTGTGATCGGGAGTCCGCCGGACGTGGATGGGAAACTCGATCTCTTGCAGGGAGGTCAATTGATCATCGCCAATGACAACGATCTGCTGCAACTGGCGACCACCTGTTACAGCATGCCTAGCATTGCCATCTACGGCCCTAGCGAACCAATCGAAACCGCACCCATCTCCAAGGGAGCGCTAACGCTACGCAAACACGTGGAGTGCACACCCTGTTTCCTCAGGGATTGCCCCCTCGACCACCGCTGCATGACCGCCATCGAAGTCGACGAGGTTCTCGCCGCCATCGAGAGCCTTGCGAGCGATGGCGATTCGTAACAAGATCAATCTCAATAACGCCAATCCACGTGGCGCACGGGCAATCGATTGAGTGTTTCTTGGTAGAGCTTCCAATTGGGGAGGTGGCGCGTCATCACGGCGTGGAAGCGTGCGTTGTGCGTCGGCTCTAGGAGATGCGCCATCTCATGGACGACCAAGTATTCGAGGCAAATCGGCGGCTTCTTGGCGAGGTCCGTGTTCAGGCGGATGGTGCCCGCGTGGTGATTGCAACTTCCCCATTTCGTCCGCATCTGTCGCACGTAGAATCGATTCACCTGCACGCCCATGCGTTTCTCCCACTTGGCGACCAGCGGTGGGACCGCTTCTCTGAGCAACGAACGGTACCAGGCGTCGAGCAGCTTCTCGCGTTTCACTGCATCCGTTCCAGGGCGGACTTGCATGTGGAGTCGCTGGTGACTGAGCTCAATACACGGAGCTTGGTTGGCTTCGGTGAGGGTAAGCAAATAACGCTTTCCCCAAACGTAATGGCTTTCGCGCTCAAGGAACTCGCGTTTGGTCTCCCGATCCTGCCCAGCGACTTTGGCTTGCTCTTTGCGAATCCATTCCAGTTTGGAAATGGCGTAGACCCGGATGGTATCCAGCTTCATGCTGCTGGGAGCGGAAATGCGCACGGCTCCGGTGGGTGGGTAGACGCTGAGATGGACGTTCTTGATGTCCTTCTGCAGCACATCGACCGTCATGTCTCCCAGGTTGAGCGTGGTGCGCATGCTTCTGTTAGTAATCGGGATGTTGTTCGATGATCGCGAAGATGCGTTCCACCTCGTCATCGTCATCGTTCAGCAGCGGAAGAAGGGCTCGCTTGATCACGTTCTCCTTCGCTTGCACGCCGCGGAAGCCATCGGGACGCATGCGTTTCACCGTTTGATCAATCTCCACAACGAGCTTGAGAATGGATGCGTCTGATTGCTCGGCGGATGATCTCGCGCAGTTCCAGGTATTGCGTGTTCTGCTGTTTCAGATGCACGCACTCGGCGGCGTAGTAGTCGGCGGTTTCCAGCTCATCGGCCAGATTGGCGTAGGCGCGGATCAGACTGTCGGTGGGGATCTGTTGTTGCCGCAGAAATAGTGCAAGTGTTGGAGTTCCCCTTTGGGCGGCTCCACAGGTTCACAGAGCAATGTGAGGTTTTCCAGTGCCGTTCTTTGCCCTTCTTCAACCGCTTTTGCAGCAGGACCTCGGTTCTCTTCGCCGGATCATTGTTCCTCCGTTTCTTGCTTCCGCCTCTTTCGTTTCTCACGACTCTTAGAAGCCTATGCTGGCACTTTCTTCAAAATCCTCATTGTCGTCAAAAACCATCGCTCGGTAAAACCGCCGCCCCCCAGGCTCTTCATCGACGACGGTCGTGACGCCTTCGTCATTGTAGAAGGTCACTCCGGAATCCCAATGCCGGAGATCCTCACTGGTTTGCACCTCGACAGAAGCGCCAATCTCTGATCGCACCTCTAGTTCAGCTTTTCCTTGGGCGTTCATTCGGATCATCCGCATCTCAAGATGGCCTGGTTCCAATTCATAGGGATTGGGTGCTTTTGCCGCTTCCAAGTTTTTGAAAGCGATAGGTGTAGGAGTAGCGATGTTCAAGGCCAATACGAATGGGAAAGCATTGGGGGGCCGCTCCATGGCGATGGTGGAAAAGGTCTGACCATCGGTGAGAAGAGGTTCTTCTCCGGTAGCCAAGTCGAGATCACTACTTATCTCGACGCGACGACCATCAATCTGCAGGATCGATGAATCATCTGCCGACCAATCGCCGAGAATCAAATCGGCTTTGTCATCAGTCAAAACAAGCCCCTCATCATACGTGAATTCGAAGGCTTGGCTCGAGAAGCCGTCAACGATGGCGATTGAACGTTGCTGGGCATTGGGATGGGCATAAACCACGACCAGATAATAGGCCTGTGGTAGAAAGTCTTCGCTTGCGGTCGCAGAAATGGAGAACGTCAAAGGGCCTTGACTGTCCTCACGCTCAAGCAAGGCACGATAGAACTCACTGGTGGCGTGCACGCGAAAAGCGGTCTGTCCTTCTGGCGAAATGGCTGCGACTTTGAAGCGGTCACCTTCATAAACAGATTCTCCAAAGCGAACCTCAGGCGCCTCGGGATAATCATCCTCAGCCTGGCCGAGGATGTAGAGATTGGCTTGTTGAATACTGGCACCGTCTGGCAAAGACACAGACGCGACGGCACCTGCCTCAAGTTCACCTTGAGCCACGCGAAGGTCTCCACGAAGATTACCAAGGTATTCGGCTGAGATTTCCTTAGCCTGATAGAGGCCAGGCCCTTCGGGCGTTGCGAGTACCTTTCCGTTTCTTCCCAGCCGCATGCTGCCACCGGAAACAGGTTGCATGTTGCTGTCGAAAAAGCGAACGGCTTTCAGTTGGAAAGTGTTGGTGAGATCGGCAAACGCAGACCCGGCGCCAAAAAGTTCGCCTTCTAAGTAAAACATCGTCCGAATCTCAAAACTGTAGTTTGGGAGAACCGCGAACGGCTCGGAAGCAATTGTCACCGTTTGGGTCGACCTGCCAGGGCCCCGAAAGTCGCCATTCTGAGAGCCCTCATCAATCACTTCTCGTTGTTGCATGAGCGGCTCATCGTCTTCACTGTCTTCACCCGTTTCCAAATCGATTATCGCTCGCTTGAGGTAGCTATTTCGCGTGATCTTGTAGGAAGCTTGATAATGCGCAAGGGACCGTGTGTGTGAGGATCGGTGTTCCGCGTAGTTCTCGGCGTGCGTTTCCCAGTAAAGCACCGTGTAGAGCGGTTGGTCTGGGGCGATCTCCCAGAGCGGATTGTCAAAAGACACGGAAAGATGATCCTGGATCACATAATCGCAGTAGGAAGCGATGGCAGCCGTCCGACCGTATACCCGTTGCTCTTCTTCGGGGATCTTGACTAACAGCGATCCCTGCAACCCGACACTTCGATCCGCCGCGTTAAGATGAATCCCTGCCCAAGCATAGCGGTCCCCGACTCCTTGATTCCGGTCCCAATCCCAAAACTCGACTCGATTATCCACAGTCTCCATGGCGTTAATGTTTCCAGGACCATAGAGTTTGGTGAAAATGAGATCTTCAACTAGGGGAAGCGGATCACTCTTAACACTGCCATCGTCGAGCACTCGGTAGGCGCTGACGTCGACTTGCGCCGATGAGAGCGACCAATGCTTGGTTTGACCAACTTCAGCTCCACCTAAGCTAAATGTCGTTTCTCCATCGCTAAATATCGTTGTTAGAAACAATAGCGAAAATGCAATACGTGATGAGTTCATGATATATAGAGGTTATTGAAATTGCGTGTTCCCGTTAGTCACCGATGCCAACGTTCGACCCTAAGGCTCGGTGTGGCGCTGATTGTAGTGGCTCGTCAGACGTCATGTTGATCCCAATGAAGAAGACCACATCGCTAAGGGATGGATTGCGGACCGACACTTGCAGGAGATCGAATGGCGCGGCCAAGAAGGGAGTCGGCGACCCGGGCGCGCCTTCGGCAAGATTGTAGAGTTCGTCGTCCATGGAGGCATTGCCTTCGTGATAGGCACTCGCATCGGGGTTATTGGGTTGATCGCCAAACCCACCAATTGTGATACGCCGACCCGGCAGAGCTTCCTCGTACGCGTCATCCGCTCCCCCTGCGGCTTGGGTTAGCGTGCGTTCTCCGGCTGCCCCATTGCTGCCGATACGCACGGCAGTCGCATTGCCAAGTTGAGGGGAACTCTGATCGCTGCCAGCGATGCCGAGTGAGAGGTGCGCTTCAAACCCTGGGTCTGCTGGATCAATGGCATTCAGTGCTTCCACCGTCACCGACTCCCATGCTCGGGGCAAATTCATCCCATCGGCAAGGTATAGGGAACGCTCAGATTCGTTGGGATGACTATAAACGACGACCAAAGCTTCGCCCTGACAACGATACCATTCCCCTTCTCCAGGAAACCACCGTTCATTCTCGACCACCGCAAACTCAATCGGCTCAGTGGCACCGTTCCCGACGCGCTCCCGCACCTGCGTGGTGACGTCGGCCCGCAAGACATCGGCTTCTTGGGCGAAACCATTGGAGCCAAAGGGATCAAGCGTGGTCCAGTCACTCCCGCCAATCAGGTGACCACTAAAGAGCAGGATCGGCGCGACCGGCATGTCCGAGAAAAGACTGCGTTCAAGAGTGCAATAGAGAAAGGCGTGCTCGACTCGGCTTCCCAATGGAATCTTAGCATGCAAAACACCATCGTTTCCCGTCGATTCACCGAGTGGCCCTTTTCCAATGGCATCGATCGACCAGTTGCCACGGCCCTGCCAGGAAAGCACTTCGGTGAAGGCGGCGGGTCGGTATTGGTTAGGATCATCTTCAGGAACGGTCATTTCTTCTCCCGGTGTAGGGACTTGTGAGGGTGCCGCATCGGTGACGACATTGAGTCCTGCGAAGAAAAGTAAGTTCGTTTGGCGATCACTATTCCTTTGGAAGTCGAGCGTGATCACCTGCTCACCAGAACGCACCCAGGCTTCGCCATTCGGGTCGAGTTGAGCAAGGTCATAAAGCTCATCATCCGTCCGGCTACTACGAACCGACACCAAAGTGGTATTGCTAGGATCCAATGGAGGTGCCGCGTCATCACCCTCGCCACCAACAGTGATCAGGCTTGTCGTGCCCGCTGGTCCCGTGACTCCAGCTTTAAAGCCGTCATCAGCACCGCCGGCAATCTTAGTTAGAAGCTTTCCTCCCACGCGAATCTCTGTGAAGCCGTTGCGTTCATCGCGGACTTGGTTGCTTTGGCTCGAGTTGCTGACACCCACCGACAACAAGGCTTCAAAGCCTGGAATGGTAGCGTCTAGGGGTTCTGTTAGCGGGATGGTGAGAGTTTCCCGATCCAGAGCGGCACCATCGTTAAGGATAATCAAGCGCTCCTTCTCATCGGGATGGCTGTATATGACAACCAAGGCCGTTCCATGGGTAATGCGTCCGAGATCACCCTCAGGCAGTTTCTCAGCCAGCTCTTCGGAAAGGTCTTCCTCCTGAATCGGAAAGCGCAACAAACCCCGGGCGCCTCTGATCCTGTTCCTCAGGTATTCACTGACGTCCACCCGAAACCCAGAAAGCACGGGCGGCTTCCGTCCAACTCTAACAAATTCTTCTGGCTCAAACCAGCGCTCATCAAAGCGAATCCGAGGTCGTGCCTCTGGACCAGAACCAAGTAATTCACTCGTCGTTTGAAATCCGATGGCCGCATAAAGAAATGCGGCTTCCACCTCAGCACCTTCAGGAATGACGACTGGCAGATGGTTGACCCATTGGCCTCCACCAACGGGATTCGAAGCCTCAACGGCAATGCCGTTAATGCTCCAGTTTCCGCGCCCCTGCCATCGGAAGGCTTCACTGAGGCCGGCGGCGTCACGATCCTGAGCGACAACACTTATGATAGGAATCCAGAGTAGCGAAAGAATGAAGAAGTAACTGTTTTTCATGGGAATCGAGAGGAGTTTGCCCACTCCTACGCAAGCGGCGTCTAGCTGTTACGAGGCAAAAACCACTTCGAAAAAACACGCGCGTTAGAGCCGGCGAGCGGGCACAAATCCCCGATGATTCGCCTGGTTAGGATCGGCCCCCTTGGCAATGAGTAGGTTCATGGCTTCGATCCCAGGCTTCTGCCCATAAGCGGCCAAATGAAGCGCCGTATCGCCCTGGTCATCCACATACCTAACACTCGCGCCTACCTCAATTAGAAGGCTCATCACGCTGGTATCCCTTGCCCTTGCCGCGCGCATCAGTGGCGAACAAGATCCCGCCTGGCACGCATTGGGATCAGCCCCACGCTCTAATAGCCATGGGACCCAATCCGGCACGTGTTGCACCGCCGCCTGAAGCGCGCTTTCAGGTTGGACCTTGCTCTTGCGAGCAAGCGCATTGATCGAAGCGCCATTCTGAAGGAGCATCTCAGCGATTTCTCGGTGACCTTGGGAGATGGCTTCGACAAGGGGACGCCGCTCGAAAGAGCCATCTGGATGGACTCGTTCGTCTAACAGCTTGCAGACCGCCAAGCGATTTCCATGTCTCGCCGCCTGACAAAGCGCTTGTATTCCGAACGCCTGTTCCTCGTTGAAATGGACAAGCGCTGCTTCGAGAAATGTGAGATTCTGCGTTTGTATCGTCGCTAGGGCAATTTTTCGTATCAATTCCTTCTGGCGAGGTTGGATTGCTATCAACTGACGAAATAACTGCAGATTGTTTTTGAAGACCGCATAACCAAGCGGGTCGCTGCCGAGTTCCTTGAGATACTGCCATTTTCCTTCACCACGGACCGTCATCTGGCGGATGACCTCCAAATCAGATGTCTTGAGCGCCCCCAACCATTGGCTGTACTGCACGTCCCGCTGATGACGGATCCGATCCGGTCGAGACTGGAGATCGATGACCAGCCAGATCAACGTCAGGCCAATAATGAGGCTGAGTGCACTCGAGAATCGTGGGAGCGGCGTTCGCCAATCGGCACCCAATTTCCAAAGCACGAGCATCCCAACCACGAAGCCAATGACAATGGCGGCGCCGAGCCCAGCGAGTTGGAATTGCAGGAAAAAAGCATGTTGGGCGTCCTGCGGTTTCTTAAATTGATGCGTTCCGAGCATCAAGAAACGGCCCAACATGTAGGCGGCGATGGTGACGCCAAGCCACCAGAATCGGCGGTCGAAACTCAATAGGCCGAGCCCACGCCCTAACAAAACAGGCGTGCCAATAGCCATCAAGGACGCTAATGCAGCAACGCTGCCCATCAAAAAACCGAAGATGAAGAACATAGAATGATTATCTTCTTCCTCTCTGCGCCAAGCGGGGGATGACGTTACGGTCGACGGTATAAAAAGCGCTCAACTCCCTTGTAACAGTCGGGCGTGGTTGGCGCAGACTGAACGCGGACCACGTCATCAAGTCGTCGCTGTCGTAGGCAATGCACCCGGTCCTCGATAGCGCCTGAGGTCTCTCCAAAAACCGAGTCGGCACTGATCACTCCGCCGGGCTCGCTTTGTCACATTGACAATGGTATCCTCAATCTCGGAACGATGTAACATGGGGAGGCGACCTGCGCATGGGAGCGTATGAAATCGCCTTTCATACTCTCCGCCATCCTACTTCTGCACCTTCATGATGTGACCCCTCTCCTCGGGATCACCTTCGATTCGGAGAAAGTGCTCTTTGCAAATCCACTTCCCTCCCCGCAACAGGTCTGCTCTGCTGATCTTGATGGAGACGGCGATACGGATGTCATCGCCATCGGTTATACCAACGAAGTGGGCGCGCTCGTTTGGTTCGAGAATCTCGACGCCCTTGGTACGATGTCAGGGCCGCAACTGGTCGTTGCCGATGCAGATCTCCGCTATGTCGCGCCTCTGGATGTCGACGATGACGGAGACATCGACCTCCTCGCGGCACCTCAAGGGATCGGTTCCTTGAGATGGTATGAGAATACAGACGCACTCGGCACCTTTGCTAGAACTCACGAAATTCCTGACAGCCGGGTGCGCTATACAACTACGTTAGACTCTGCCGACCTGGACGGTGATGGTGACCTTGATCCCTACTGGACACTGGGAGCTGGTCGGGCTGTGGAATGGCTACCAAACCTTGGCGGCGGTCTCTTTGGCCCTATCCAAAGTATCGATGCTGATGCTCGAGGCATCGGCGGCGCGGATCACGCGGACGTTGACCATGATGGTGACCTTGACCTCGTCGTCGCCTTCGAAAGCACGGAAATGATCGGACTCTATCGCAACGACGGCACGGGGCATTTCAGCCCCAGGGAATCGATCATCACTGGACGCCGCTTCACCGGCTGTTGGTTAGGGGACATCAGCGGAAACGGACGCACAGATGTCGTCACTTTGGGAGGATCCGAAGTTCTCCTCTTTGAGCAAGATGCGTGGGGCATCTGGGGCTCGCCTACCCTGCTCTTTCAAAGTGAGTCGTACTCTGGCAGTCTCTCACTCGCCGATGCGGACGCCGACGGAGATCTAGATATCGGTATCCAAATGAGCCCCATGCATCTACTCTTGCGCAACGATGGTCAGGGACACTTCACCTCTGAAAGCCTAACCGACATGCAGTTCATCGGGCGCGACATCGCCCTTGCCCAAATGGATGACGACACCGAACTGGAAGTGCTTGCGGCAATCTATCCGGGAACACTCGGCGTCTTTGACAAGGGCCAGTTCCACTCATGGAGTGACGCTCTGGATACGATTAATGCTCTGGAGGCGGCTGATCTTGATGGAGACGGCGACATCGATCTCGCAAGCATCGCGCTCTTCTCCAATCATGTCGCTTGGCATGAACAGTTGAATGATGGTAGTTTCGAGACTCACATTGTTAGCAGCTCACATCCATTCCCCACGAGACTCCTCCTTGCTGATGTCACGGGCGATCATCAGACTGATATCGTGGTGGGAACGGAAACTGAGATCATTGTGTTTCCCGGCATGGAAGATCGATTTGGATCCGCCATGGTGTGGGCGGCGGACTTAGCTCTCCCTACCAGTATGACCGTTGGCGACATGGACCACGACGATGCCCCCGATTTGCTCGTTTCGACGGGTGGCGGTAGCAAGATTTGGTGGTTGCGCCAAGGCATGGAGAAGCAGTGTCTCTATCAACATCACGAATCTCTCAACAGCCTAGCCGTAGGAGACCTCGATCAAGATGGGTGGGAGGATCTGCTGGTCGCCACCGGAGCGGATCAACAGATCCTCTGGCTGAGAAACGAGAAGGGAAGCGGGCGCTTTGCGGAGCCCGCCACGCTCGCAAGATCCCTCCAAAGCAGCCCTTCTCTTGACGCGGTGGACCTTGATGGGGACGGCGATCTCGATGTGCTCGCCATGAGCCTTTCTATCCGAAACGAAGGCGTCTACTGGCTGGAGAATGAAGACGGGCAGGGCACCTTTAGCGGTCCTCACACCATCACCACTTCTGTCTCTCGTTTGCTCAATGCGGATGCAAAGGATCTCGACGCCGACGGCGATCTGGACATCGTGTCCATCTCCAGAGACCGGCGCGTGGCCTGGTATGAGAATGTCGGCAGCGGAACCTTCGGTCCTCAGCAGAGACTCTCGACGAGCGGCTATACGCCAAGTCAATTGTGCGTGACGGATGTCGATGCCGACAGCATCCCTGACATCCTCACCGTGTCTGACGGAGACACCATTCATTGGCACGGTAGCGCCACTACGCCGACAGATTCTAGCGGGAGCGTGCAAATCCTTACGATCGCACGCGATTTCTTGATCTACGAAAGGCCCATAGGTGTCCCCACCCGCATCGAACAAAGTCAGGACCTTGAAGACTGGAATCGAATGGCGCGTCGAGAAACGCTCGAATCCTCGCAAGCTGGTCGAGAACGCGTCCGTGCCAAGCTATCGCGCCTTGGCCGCGGTCGGAGATTCTACCGAGTCGCTTGGTAACTACCCCTCACGGATGGGTAACACTTCAACGCGGCCTGCGCAGAAGAAGGCGAATCCACTTCAATCACACACTCATTATGAAATCATCACCTTCACTCACTTCCAACAAAACTGAGAGCGCAGCGAAAGTAGCCTCAGCTCAAGCTCGCATCGCATTGAAACAAGTCTTCTCTCAATGTCAGACCATGGACCGCCTTGGGCTCGCGGTCGTTCTGTCCTCTATTGCGGTTATCCTCGCTTCTCTCTTCTTCGACATGCTCCATTTCGAGATCGTGACCAATCGTGCGGTCACACCTACCATGGCAGGCGAGATCCGGCGCATGGAGAGTCTCTTGAACGGCCACGCGTATTCCGTCTTCGCTTCAACTTTCTGGGGAAAGCTGATCGTGTTAGGCTCGCTCGCCGCCGGAGGTCTGGTTGTTTGGAGTTTCCTAACCCAATCTCGCCAGCCCTGGATCCCAATCGCCGTGGTCGGAGCGGCGGCATTGGCCACTGTTTGCTTTCTACTCACTGGTGTCATCGGCACCCCTGATGAAAGGGTCTTCGCAGGTCACGCGAGCTATCTCCGGCCCGACATGGATCTGACACTACTAGGCTACTGGCTTCCCTTGATGGCAAGCAGCGTCGCCACACTCGCAGGAGCGAAACGCCTATTCCAAGGCTAACATTTCTAAACATCTGTTTTCAAATCAGAACCAGGCCCCCGTCATGATCTCATGACGGGGGTTTCCTATTTGTTCATCAGAAGTGTAACGGCTCCGCTTCGAATGCGCATCGAAGGGTATGAAACAGCATCGCTTGCTTCTCTTCACCGCTGGACTCGTCTTGAACAGCCTCGCTCAAGATCCTTCGACTCTATCAGAAATCGATCCCCTTTGGTTGCATCACTATCAAATGGCCCCCTGGGAGGCATCGCTCGACCATGATGCCGACGGCCTTTCCGCGATTGAAGAATATCACTTGGGTACCGATCCGCGCAGCGCCTTCTCGCACCCCCAGTTTGCCATTGATCTTTGCTGCGACGACGATGCTCAACGGTGGTTTCACATTGGTTGGGACGGCCGTTCAGGTGTCAGGTATCAACTCTGGGGTACGCATGATCTGCAGGCATGGCAGGCCTGGGACGAACCAATCACCTTGTCACAGGATGAGCCGGTCGTGCTTGGATTGGTTCGCGAGGATCTCCCTCAAGGACATCAATTCTTTCGCGTCTCCGGCGTTTCGGGAGACAGTGATGGCGATGGACTCACGGATATCGTGGAGATGGATGTGTTAGGTACAAATCCTCACGCAACTGACACGGATGGTGATCAGTGGTCAGACGCTCACGAAGTGCACATCACCCTCACGGATCCTCTCGTCCCCAACGATCTTGGAGGGAAGGCAAGCGGCAAGGTTTGGATGGACGCCAATGAGGACTCCTCGCCAGATGGTGAGTCTGCAAGTGTCGGCGTCGAGATCTACCTGGACTTGAACTTCGATGGAGTCTGGACCCCTGGTGAACCTCTCAAGGTGAGCGACGCTACTGGACTCTATCAGTTCTCCCAACTCCTTCCCGGTCTCTATCATGTGCGGCAACGACTCGCCCCAGGGGTCACGCAGACTTGTCCTCGACCACATTATCAGAACAATCTGAACGGCTTGCCTGATGAAGTCTTAGCCTACGATCACGGAGACGGCGGTCCCCATGACGTCCCCTATGGCAGAAATGCCGACACCTGGAAGGGGCCTCGCAAAGTCATCTTTCCTGCGCCCGTCCAGCCAGTGGACCCCGATCTCGTCCTGCAGCCCATTGGGAACCGCGCAGAGGTTCCCCGATTCGGCGTGTGGTCGACCACTGAGTATCTCTCCCTTCCGAAGAATGCCGAGATCACCCTGCGATTCGACGAGGCTATCATCGATGGCGAAGGTGTGGATTTCCTCATCCAAGCCCTGAACTCACCAGCCGGGGAAGAGGTCCGTGTCTGGGTCGGAGAATCGGCCGATCAATTGATCGACCTCGGGGTATTTCGCGAATCTCAAGTCGCCATCGGCGTCGATCTTTCTCACGAAGATATCGAGATGCCTGTGCATGTCGTGAAGATTCGTTCACTCAATAGCGCTGGGACGTCGCCAGGCTTCGACCTTGTTGGAGTCGAAGCCATTCACTACGCGCCAGCAGCACCTCTAGCGCATGCCTTTCGCATCAGTGATCGCGAGCACATCCAAGGACTGGACTTTGGTCGCGTCTTTCGCGATCTCCCTCCTCAAGTAATCCTCACGCTTTCCCATGACCAGACAAGTTACCGGCCTCAGGAACCGTTCGTTGTCCAAGTCACGGCAACGGACGATCTCGGGGAGGTGCAAACTAGCCTCACCGTTGATGACGTCCCCCAACATCTTGACAACGACGGCCGCGTTGTGATCACGCCAACCACCGACCAACGCTTAACTTTGCGTGCCAAGGCCACCGATGTTTCCGGGCAATCGCGCGAACGCACGCTGGTCCTCACCATCGGTGAGGGGGAACCTAGCCCATCTCCTGACAGCTTTCTCGGCGAGGCTGCTGACGGAGCTCCCTCTATCGCTATCGTTACTCCCGAAATCGGGAGTGTTTGGAACGAATCCGTCCCGGTAAGGGCCACTCTTGCAAACATTACCGGAACTGGGCGGTGGGAATTGGCCTATGCCTCGGCAGACGATGTCGATCCCAAAGCGTTGGGCCACACGGACAGCGACGACTGGCACCTTCTCCATGAGGGAACCGGCATACCCACGGAAGACACCTTTGGCTCTTTCCCTGCTGACACATTGGCGGACGGCGCTTACCTCCTTCGCCTGAGCGCAACCAATTCAGGGGGCGCTACCCGCCACACTGCCTGGGCCGTGGGCGTTGGCATCGAGGCATCAACTTTGCGACCCGAGATTGTCTTAGAGACACCCTCCTTTGACACTAACATCACGCTATTTGAGAGCATTGTTGGAAGCATTCGTAGTGAACGCCCCGTAGAGTGGGTGATCGAATTGGCCCCAGCAGAGTCTCTCTCACTCGGTGCTCTCAACGCTCCCGGAATTTCATGGCAATCGATTGCCAATGGCTCGGGAATCGTTGAGGATGCTGTGTTAGGACAAGTCGATGCTACTCAGTTGGTCAACGGTGCGTATGTCCTGCGTGTTCGCGCCATGAATGATCTCGGTCTCGGCCAAGTTGAAGGCGTTCGGATCCAGATCTCTGGCGAGGCCAAACTCGGCCGACTTCGTCGTGACTTCGTCGACTTCTCGACCACGATTGGTGGCCTTCCGTTAGAGATGCGTCGGACCTACGATTCGCTCACCCTTGGAGAGCCATCTCCTTTGGGTCATGGCTGGTCGTTCACCTTCGCCAATCCTAACATCAGCGAAACAGTTACCCATTCCGGAAACACTCCCTTCAACGCTGCTCCCTTTCGCCAGGGAACACGCGTCTACCTCACGGCACCAGACGGGCGTCGACTAGGTTTCACCTTCAATCCGCAACCTGGAGCCACTTCCTACCTCGGACAAACCTATCGCGCCTTCTTCGAAGCCGATCCCGGAGTGCGGGCGAAACTGGAAGTTCCCCAAGGTGATCAATCCTTTCTAAGCATCAACGACCAAGGAGAAGCCGTTCTCTTCTTGTTAGGCTTCGCATGGAATCCAAGTACCTACATCTTGGAATTGGAGGATGGCATACGTTATCACTACGATGAAGAACAGGGATTCATTCAAGCCACTTCACCGACGGGTGCTACCCTCACTGCTACTGACCACGGCTGGCGCCATTCTCACGGACTCCATGTGGCTTTTGAAAAGAATGCCCAAGGGCGGCTCACGCAGATCACCGATCCCGATGGGTTGACCTGGCACTACGCCTACGACGAGCATGGAGATCTCGTTCGCGTGACCGATCCCGATGGCAAGACTACGCGATATGCCTATCAAAACCACCGCCTCCTCTCTGTTACCGATCCCAACGGTCGAACGGGAACCGTCTACGAATACGATTCGAATGGGCGCCTTACCGCAACCATTGATGCCGATGGCAATCGTCAGGAGATCGGTTGGGATCCTGGTAGCTTCACCGGGTTCACCATCGATGGTGCGGGAAACCGCACGGAACTGCTCTACAATGAACGAGGCAACATCGTACGCCGCGAAGACCCGTTAGGGAACATCACGCTCTATCAATACGACGATTCACAGCACCCGGATCTTGTCACGACAATGACAGACGCTAAGGGGCACAGCACGCACTATCGATTCGATGATCAGGGGAATCTGACTGAAACAATTCACCCCAATGGCGATGCCACGACTTGCACGTGGGATGCAGAAGGACGCTTGCTCTCCAAGGGTGAACCCGATGGCAATCGCACGCACTATCGATATCACGCCAACGGAACGCTCCTCTTCGAGGATTCCCCACAGGCACCCTCACAGCAGCACACGGTCGATAGCCACGGGCAAGTCATTCTCACTCGCGACGCCCTTGGCTACGAACGGCGCTACGCCTATGACACCAATGGACATCTTGCCCGACAGATCGATTCCAATGGCCGATCCATCGAGCAGACCCGCGATGCCAAAGGCCGCGTCACGGCTTCCAATGGCACTCAATTCCGATACGACGCCCAGGGCTGGCCCACAGAGCGAAGGGATCCCTTGGGGAATCGCGCGACCATGGAGAGAACGGATGAAGGAAACGTGATCCTCACCAATCGCACCAGCGAGCAGAGCATCTATCAGTTGAACGCCGCGCAGGAACTGACCACCGTTGTGCAAGCAGACGGCGAACGTTTCCATGTTCGCTACGGAAAGAACGGCATGGTCACGCGTCTCGAGTATCCCGATGGCACGGCCTGGACCTTCGCCTACGATGCTCTCAACCGCCCCACACGGCTCATCGATCGCGCCGGCAAGAGCATTCAGTTAGGCTACGATGAAGTCGGCAACCGCAACCTCATTATCAATCGTAATGGCAAGAAGCGCACTTTCGAGCACGACAACCGCAACCGCTTGATCGCCGAACGTTGGCATGATTCTGACAATCGTACTGTCAGAGAGATCGTTTATCTCTACCATCGACAAGGCCACCTGGAACGCGTGGTCGATGGCGACTATGAAGTGCATTTCCAGGGAGGGGCCTATCCTCGCGCCTGGTATCAGACCTATCACTACCCGGGCCAAACGCCCTATCGTTTGCACTATGAATGGCAGAAGAATGGTGAGGATCTCCAGAATCCACGACGACTCCGTCTATCGCGTGATCGCGGTCCCATCCTACACGAGATCAGCGCCGAATACTCAGGGGGAGTCCCTCAGCAGTTCGCATGCACCTACCCGGATGGGAGCCCCGCTCGCATTGAATGGCGCCACACGTCTCAAGGCCTTCTTGAGAGCGAACAGCGTTTTCTCAAGCCAAGCAGCCAAGAGCCGATCAGCACGTCGAGCTATATCTATGATGCCCTGGGCCAGTTGATCATGCTCGATCACGGTACCTCCTTGGACGAAGACGAATGCCTCTACGAACGCGATGCCGAATCCCGAATCACTGCTGTCATCACGCCAACGGGTTCGAGGCACTATCGCTACGACATCATTGGGCAATTGATAGAGGAATACGTTGAAGGGAACACAGCTCAACCCTATCAGTATGATTCCCTCCGCAATCGGCTCCTCGCTCCCGGACAGACGGCTAAGGCTGTGATCGGGCCAAACGACACCTTGGCACAAGCTGGCGACGAGCGCTTCGACTACGACGAGGAGGGAAACCTCATCCTTAGGACGAACGTTCATACTGGCGAAACCACACATTATCGCTACGACCACCGCAACCAGCTCATCCGCGTTGAACGCGACGGGATGGAGTGCTTGTTCGCTTACGATTATCAAGGTCGCCTGCTATCGCGCAGTCTCAATGGGGAGCGGACGTGGATTCTCTATGATCGCCAGATGCCCATTGCTGAATTTGCCGACGGCAGCGAGGCCCTGAGCGCTGCCTACTTCTACGCACTGGATCGCATGGATCACTTTCTTGGTTCCTGGCGTGAAGGGGTGGGCGCTCGTTGGTTCTTGTTAGATCACCTCAAGAGTGTTCGAGGCCTGCTGAGCCACGAGGGAGAACCGCTCGCATGGCGCGAGTTCACGGCCTACGGCGAACTCGCCGAGGGCAATCTCGCCGACGAACCCATCGCCTTTGCTGGGCGTCCTTGGAATGCGACCCTTGGGCTCTACGAGAATCGCCGTCGGATGCTCGATCCCAAACTCGGCCGTTTCATTCAACAGGATCCCGCGCTGTTTCTAAGCGATGAACCGAATCTCTATCGCTACGCAGGCAACAATCCCCTTCGTTGGCGCGATCCCATGGGCACGACCTCGGTGCTTGAGTACGCCAAAGTCGCGCTGTTAGTCAATGACACCTACACACTTACTCGGCTTGGCATTTGCCTCAAAGGCATCTTTCAAGCCGCCGCAGACGGTATCAACGGCACAGAAAGTTCTGGAGGAGGGTCCGGCGTGCCATGCATTCGACACCTGCCAGGGTTTCCACCCTTTGCTCTATAGCTCCAAGGCAATCACTTTCTAACCAAACCAAGGATTCGAAAGGCGACGTGCGTAACGTCGCCTTTCTTTTCGCGCAAAGAGGGCTGACATGATGAAACGACTCTCACTCATTCACGGAGCCAGAATCATGGGCATTGGAGCAGCGATGTCTGCCAACGCCCTTCTGGCGGAAACGCTCACGCTTGATCCTGACAATGGCACGGTGCAGACCAGCGCCATGATCACCCCCAAGACATCAGCCATCTTCAATGGTAGCACGGTTAGTGTCGGGGAGGTGATCGAAGGCATTCAAGAATACCTCGTTCACGGCGACTTCGATGTTCTCAATGGTGACTTGGTGACAAGCACTTCCAGCGGTCTGGGTGTCCGCTTCCGAGTGGCCAATGATGTGAACATTGCTCCGGGAGGCTTGTTAGATTTCTCAGCCTACGGTCCCGACGGAGGTCCAGGCGGTGGGGACGGAAGCCGCGGTGGGAGTGGCGGCGATGGCAGTCCCTTCATCCTCAATGGTGGCGATTCAGCCACTGGTGGTGCTTTGGATCCGGCAAGTGGTGGGCGAGCCGGATCCGGACGACTCAGTGCCGCGACGCCCGACGGCGGCGAAGGCGACGAGGGTGCTGCAGGCGCCTGGGGAAATGCAGGCGGACAAGGGCGGGTAGGATTCGCAGGAGGCAACTCGCATGAAGGTGGTGTTGGCATGAATGCCAGTGTTGTGATCTTGGGTGCTCAAGGAGGCTCAGGGGGTGCGGGAGGTCAAGTCACAGCCATCATTCCCGCGCCCAGCAATGGCGGTGCGGGTGGTGCGGGCGGTCAAGGTGGCAAGGGCAATCCCCTCGCAGCGGTCGGAGGCGACGGTGGCGAGCGCGGGTCCGATGGCGATGACGGGAACGCCGGTTCCCAGGGTGATCTTGGTGCCGGAGGACGCCCCGGCAATCCAGGGGCTCCTGGGGAACACCACTACGATGCCAAAGAAAGATTCATGTTAGTAGGTGGCTCCGCGGGGAGCGGCGGCGGCGGTGGCGGTCAAGGGGGGCAAGGAGGCGGGGGGAGCAGTGGGAGTGGGGGAAGCGCGGGGGGCGGCGGAGGTGGCGGAGGCGCCGGAGAGAACACCTCTCTGAACAACCTTCACGGCGTGAACGGAGGTGCTGGAGGTGACGGCGGCCAAGGAGGTGCCAGTGGCGCAGGCGGACACGGCGGAGAGGGTGGGGCCGGAGGACGCGGTGGCGTCGGCGGAGGTGGCGGTGGCGTCATCGAGATCATTGCCATGGGAAGCATCGTGATCGATGGTGACATCAGGGCTGGTGGTGGTGCAGGCACGCTAGGCGAAGACGGTGAAGGAGGCCAAGCAGGCGATCCTGGCGAGGCGGGGCAAGCGGGCGATTCTGGGACCAATGGTTTCGACGGTGCGGACGTATCTCCCTCCGTTCAGGGGGGCGGGCAGAGCAAAGACGGGCACGGCAAGAAGGGCGATAATGGCCCATCCATCGGTCGAGGAGCCGGGGGCGGCGGCGGCAATGGCGGCAACGGTGGTCGCGGGGGCGACGGCGGACGCGGAGGATCAGGCGGTAAAGGTGGCCGAGGCGGCTCGGGAGCAGGCGGTAAAGGTGGCCGAGGCGGCTCGGGAGCAGGCGGCGCGGGCGGTACCATTTCCTTGATTGCGGCACAAGTGTCAGGAAGCGGGATGTTGAACACCTCGGGAGGCTCAGGAGGCATCCACGATGCCGCCCTCCGCGGCGGGGCTGGCAAACAGATCATTGGCAGCCACACAACGCCCTCACAGACCCCCAATCAAATGGGATCTGCCCACTCTCTCACGACAGCTGGCCCTCTCGTGGCGAATCGTTTCCTTTACGGGTCAACAAGCGAAACGCCTTCCATTCCGAACTTGGATGGTGGGGCCGACGGCTTCGGCCTCGCACCTCACGTTAGCATCAGTGAAAGCTTGCTAGAGAATCTTGCGAGCGGGAGCGATGCCGCCGTCATCATTCGTCTCAATAGTACGAGCCCTGTCGCATCAGGGTTAACGTTAGACTATCCCGGTTACGATTGGGTTCTCTTCCACAATCCGACAGACGCGCCTATCGTGGATCCCGAGATGGGCTTCGACGGGGCCCCTTCGAAGATGTATGCGCTTCATCTCGGCGGGCTAGCGAACAACCCTGACTTTGGAGGCAGCAATCGTCCCGAAGTGCTGGAGTTCTTGGAGCCGGGCGCCGTCTATCTCACGCTGATCCCTGAATCCGTGACCTCCATTGCTTACAAAGGAAACGGGATCACGCGCTATGCGAATACCTTCGCGAACAACGATGTGCTCGCCCTTATGCCCAGCGAGATTGGTCTCGAAAGTGTGCGTCTCGACGCGTCTCTTCACCTTTGGGAAGTTGACGTCACCGGACTCGATGCCGGACAACACTATCATCTTGCCGAATGCGGTGATGGTAGCACCTTTCTTCCCAGAAGCGGCTCTGATTTCACTGCCAGCGCATCCTTCGAAACGCTCCTAGTGGGCATCGACAGCACTCTTGAGCGCACCTTTCTCCAAGTGCGCCAGGGCACCGTGGCGGATGCCTTGATCGATTTCGACGTGGAAACAGGCGACAACGACGAGGAGGAAGACGCGCGTGACGACTGAGGAATCCACTGGAGAGCCACAGAAATCGCGTAACACCTGCAGACGACTCGCGCAGTGGAGCCTGAACACCTGAACCAATCACTCATGAAATCATCGTCTATCATCATCACTACGACCATGTCGCTAATCGCAAGTGCCCTCGCTCATGAAGGCCACGAGCATTCCCATCCTGCTCCTTTGGAAGCTCAGTCTGTCGTGAAGGCGGTCGCCACCGGATCTGGATCGGAGACCTATCAATCCGTTCCGGGTTGGTGTCAGCTACCAGACGGGAAAGCGTTAGGCAATACGCATGGTGCGATTGTCATCGATCGTAGAGGGCAAGTCTACTTCAATACCGACACTGAGCGCTCGATCATGGTCTATTCTCCTGAAGGGAAATTCCTGCGCGCCTTTGGAAAAGACCACGTTGGGATTCACGACATGTGCCTCCATGATGAAGATGGTGAAGAGTTTCTCTACACCGCACACTTGGGCGGCAAGAAGGTCGTCAAGTTTACGCTCGAGGGCGACGTTGTCTGGGAAATCGACGGTCCCCCCGCGCTCTCAAACCTCTACGAAGCAGGCGAGCAACGTTACAAGCCTACCGCCGTAGCTATCGCTCCTAACGGAGATGTCTATGTCGCCGACGGCTACGGATTGAACTACATCCACCAATACACTAAGGATCGGGAATACGTTCGCAGCTTTGGCGGGCGCGGCACAGAGCCTGGGAAATTTGTCACGTGTCACGGAATGTCGATCGATTCCCGAGGTGAACAACCGCTACTCCTGATCAGCGACCGTGAGAATCATCGTCTCCAGCACTTCGATCTCAAGGGGAACTTTGTCAGGGTCGTTGCCAAAGGCTTGCGCCGTCCTTGCGCGGTTTCCATTTGGAATGGCCGTGTCGCGGTGGCTGAGCTTGCAGGTCGTGTGACCATCCTGGACGAGCAGAATCATTCTATAGCGTTCCTAGGCGACAATCCTAATCAATCGCAATGGGCCAAGAACCCTGTCCCAGCTTCCGAGTGGCAAGAAGGCGTCTTCACTGCTCCCCATGGATGTTGTTATGATGCTTCCGGCAATCTCTACGTGATGGATTGGAATCGCACGGGTCGTATTAGTCGATTGAATCGCGCCTATCCGATGCTTGTCAGCGAAGTCACGCACTAAGGGTAATCTGCACTGAAGAAG
Source organism: Verrucomicrobiia bacterium (assembly GCA_030425385.1). Lineage (GTDB taxonomy): Bacteria > Verrucomicrobiota > Verrucomicrobiia > Verrucomicrobiales > DEV007 > JAACDM01. Next base: position 40,530 of record JAUIAH010000029.1, read on the forward strand.
CTCTGTGGAGGATGCGTCAACCGGCTGACGCGTCCTCCGCAAAGAAGGGACCAGGAGGTTTGCGATTGCAGTCCAAGGGAGACTTGGTTTAGCTCAAGAGAATGGGAACAACGACATGCGAAGAATGCGGGACCCCGTTGACTACGGGGCATTCCTCTGTCGGCATCTGCCCTCGTTGTGTGTTTGATAGAGTGAAGCTAGATTCTGATATTGCTGCGGGAGGTGGTTCCATGCGCGAAGAATTCGAACCGCTCAGTCTAGAGGAATTGTCGGAGTTGCTTCCCAACCTTGAGATCCTCTCGATGATTGGCCGGGGCGGGATGGGGCTCGTTTACATGGCGCGCCAAGCCAACCTTGATCGCGCCGTGGCCCTTAAACTGTTGCCAATTGAGGCCGCATTGGATCCTGAATTCGAAGAACGCTTCATGCGCGAGGCCCGCACGATGGCCAAGCTGGATCACGCCAACATCGCCCACATCTATGACTTCGGCGAAGCAGATGGCCAATACTACATTATCATGGAGTATGTCGAGGGGCAGACGCTCAGTCACCACCTCATGCACGAGTGCCTGACGGCGAGCGAATCCTTCGCGTTGCTTTTGCAAGTATGTGAGGCTCTTTCCTACGCTCATTCCCGAGGTGTCGTGCATCGCGATGTGAAACCCGGCAACATTATGATCACTCCCGAGGGGCGTGTGAAAGTGATGGACTTTGGCCTCGCCAAGCTCGTGCATGCCGAGCCTGACAGAAGCGCAATCACCAAGACAAATGCGTCGCTCGGAACGCCACATTACATGGCCCCAGAGCAACATCAGAGCCTTCAGATCACCGATCAAAGGGCTGACATTTATGCCTTGGGCGTGGTCTTTTACGAGATGCTCACCGGTTCCCTGCCTATCGGACACTACGCGCCCCCCTCTGACAAAGCACTCGTTCCTACCGCCGTGGACACCGTGATCGAACGCGCTCTGCAGGCAGATCTGGATAAGCGTTATGGATCCGTGAGGGAATTCCGGGATGATCTCCTCATCGCCATGGAAGACATGGAAGGCACGGTGAGCGAGAAACAAATGGTCGTGCTGCTCTTCACTGATATAGTCGGTAGTGTGGGAGTAGCATCGCGGATGGGTACGGAGATGTATGTGGCTTGCATCTCACGCCATGACGCGATCATCAAAGATGTCCTAGAGGAAACGGCGGGCGCTCGCGTCCTGCAACACACTGGCGATGGCTTTCTGATCAAGCTCACAGCTCCAAGTGAAGGAGTGGCCGCGGCTCTCAAGATCCAGTATCTCATCACGCACGAACCCTGGCCAGAGGAACCCCTTCAAGTGCGTATCGGGGTGCATCTTGGAGAAGTCATCGAGATCACCGAACAGAACACCGGGGTGACCAAGCCCGTGGGTTTCGCTATCAATTTCGCCTCGCGTGTCTGCTCTCTAGCACAAGCCAATCAAATCCTGCTTACCCGTGCAGTCTTCGACGATGCTCGCCAATACTTGCGTGAACACCCGTTAGTGGTCGAATATCCTGACAGTGTGCAACACGTCCTGCAGTGGCCAGCCCACGGCCGCTACCTCTTCCAGGGAAACGACGAACCCATGGACATCTTCGAAGTCGGCATTGAAAGCCTCGCACCACTCAGCCCACCTCCCGATTCCGAGAAAGCCAAGCGCGCTGTGGCTCCTGATGAAGAACAAACTTTAGGGTGGCGACCTGGTGCGGGCCTGGAGATTCCCATGCGCTCAAGTTGGACTCTGCTAGAGAAACTCGGGCGCGGTGGATTTGGAGAGGTCTGGCTCGCCCAACACCGCAAGACCAAGGAGAAACGGGCCTTCAAGTTCTGCTTTGATCCGCTTCGATTGCGTTCGTTTCGACGCGAACTCACTTTATTTCGATTGCTGCGTGATGCGCTCGGGAAGCGCCGAGACATAGCCACCATTCACGAAGTACAGGTGGAATCCGCGCCTTTCTATTTGGAAAGTGATTATTTGTCCGGGGGCAATCTCGCCCAGTGGTTCGACGACGGGAGAACAATTGACGACGTTTCCATGGCTACGCGCCTCCGCCTCATGGCTAAGGTTGCCCGTGCCGTGGCCGCTGCCCACTCCGTCGGAATCATTCACAAAGACATCAAACCGTCTAACATCCTCATTGAGGAGATTGAAGGTGAACCCGAGCCATGCATCACCGATTTCGGCATCGGAAATATCCACTCGTCGCAGAAACTGGAAGAATTGGGAATCACCCATAGCGGCTTCACTGAATCGCTCTTCGTCCGCACGGGGTCAGGAGACACAGGAACGCGACTCTACTCCGCACCCGAGTATTTGGTGGGCGGACAGCCAACAGTGAAGGGAGACGTCTATGCATTGGGCATCATGCTCTATCAGTTGGTCATCGGTGACCTCCATCAACCACTGGGATCTGGTTGGCGGCGCGATATTGAAGACAGTCTCGTGGCAGACGATATCGCCCAATGCGTCGACGTCGATCCCGAGCGGCGATTCGACACGGCCGCGATGCTCGCGGAGAACTTGGAGACCCTAGATTCTCGGCGCGAAACGAAGGAACGAGAAGACGCGTCCCTTCGTCGACGCCGCTGGTTCCGCGTGGCCGCCTTGGTCGGTGCTAGCGTCTCTGCTTTTCTCGGCTACGGATACTATCAGAGTGTTCAATCTGAGCGTTTGGCTAGAGAAGCGCAGGGGCGCGCCGAGGATCTCGTGGACTTCATGGTCCAAGATCTATACGAGCAGCTAGAACCCATTGGCCGCCTTGATGTCATCGATAATGTGGTGGGTCGCGTGAGGCAGCACTATAACGACTACCCTGACGAACTCGTCACCGACGAGATCCTTCTTCGTGAAAGCGCTGTGCTCACCAAACTCTCGGTGATCCGACGCGACCAAGGCGACATCGACGCAGCCATTCGTTTGCTCGACGAAACAGCCCGCGAGAAACAGCGGCTGGTCGATCGAAACCCTAACAATGGCGCCTACAAGGATGAGCTTGCAGGCACACTCGATGCCACGGGTGTGGTGCGGTACCGCTCCGGCGATTTCGAAGGCGCGGAGAAGGCCTACATGAAAGCCATTGCCATCCGAGAGTCATTGAGCTCTCAGGAAGGCGCTCATCCTGAGTGGGAAAACGGCCTTGCCAATGTCTATAACAATTTGGCGAGCATGCTTCAGAATCGAGGTCGTCTGGAAGAAGCTCGCAGCCACTACGCAAAAGCAATCGCCACGCGCGAGCGGCTCATTGAAGAAGCCACCACGGAAGAAGCTCGCCATCGCTGGCAGTACATTCAATCATGGGGTCAGAACAACTTCGGATGGTTTCACTTGCACAATGGAGACCTGGATGCTGCCGAGAAAGCCTTCAATCTTTCGAAGGCTCTCACGGATGGGCTCATCCCCACCAACTTAGAAAACAAAGGCTATCGGCTAAGCCGGGGAACAAGTTCTCTTGGGCTGGGCGATGTCCACATTCTGCGAGGTGCCTTTCCAACTGCGCGTGCCTCCATTGATGTGTCCATCCACGAGATGCAGACTCTCACAGATGGCGATCCTGAGAACGTGAATTGGCGCTGGCGCCTCTCCGATGCTTACCGTTCCCAAGGTCGATGGCACCTCGTGCAGAGCCAACTCACTGAGGCGCAAGCAGCCTACCAGAATGCCTATGGTGTCATTGTAGAATTTGCCAGCATGGATCCTAGCAATTTGCGACTACAGTGGCAACTTGGTGAGGCGCTCGCCGGGATGGCCCGCGCTGGCGGGGAATTGGAAGCACGCGGCGCAGGCATTTCCGCAACCACTGTTGAACGTGCGGCCAAAGCCATCGCCATCTCGGATGCTCTGGTGGCTAAAGACGACGAGAACACCACCTGGCGGCTCGCTAATGCGATCGCTCACATGGTCGACGCCCGCCTGACCCAGGTCCGCCATGGTGCTGCGGCTGCGCTTCCGCAGATGGAGGTCGCGCTCGACAAGTGCGAAGGCACGAAAGCCGGAAGTTTGGAAGTTTCCCTAGAGCACCTTGAAATCGCCTGCCGCCATGCGGAAATGGCCAATGATCCTGACGCTTATGCAGCACTGGAGCCATTGATCGCTTCTCTTCGAAAAGTGCTCGGTGATTCCCTTTGGCTTGCCAAATTGGAGGCCGCGGCCAATCAGCGCGGATCCACGAGCGCGGTGCTCTACCCATCCGCACCCTAGAGCGTTCATAGCTGTTTCAAGTTAAGGGGATGCCCGATTCTGCGGGAGCATCATCCGTTGAGAATACCCGCATGAGATAGTTGAGTTCCTCATCAGCATCTTCGGAAGACAGCACTGTTTCTTCGATCTTCTCTCGCATGATGGCAGCAAAGCGTTGACGCAAGCGATAGACAGCAATGCGGACCGCACCCGGTTTCATGCCTAACTGTTCGGCAATGTCGCGATGCGCTGAGCGATCCGATTGGACACTGATGTAAGGGCGGAACGCCTCAAATAGATCCTCCTTGCCTCTCTTGGTATACTCATCTTCGATCTGTGACAGGGTTTCATCGATCAATGCCAAAGCCCATTGCTGGTCAAAGGCCAGATCTGGAGAAGCCGCCGCACTCGCCGTGGCGGCAATGCGTGATTCCGCTTCATTCACATCGATGCTGAGCGGATGGGCGCCGCCTCCGCGTTTCAACGAGGTTTCTTTGCGATGCTCTCCGATGAGGAAATGCTTCAACGCTGTGAGGAGGTAGGCACGAAGTTTCCCCCGAGAGGCATCGACATCCGTGAGAGGACCCCGCCGCGAAAGCATGGCAAAGAAACCTTGCGTCAAGTCCTCGGCATCGGCCTCAGAATGTCCGCGCCTCCTAACGTAGGTATAAAGAGGCAGCCAGTAGGAATGAAAGAGCACGCTCCAAGCTTCCCCCCGGTCTTTAGCCGAATCCGTCGTCGAGCGTGCGACGATGGACCACCGAGTCGCCGGGAAAGGATCGTGCGAGATAGCTTCAGATTCGTCAGTCATCTTGGGAGTGGCAGCGTTCCGTGGACGCTTCATCTTGGGGGAATTGCCGAGCGAAAGGGAAGAAATTTGTGTCGTGATCATGGATTATCAAGGGCAGTTCAGGTAGGCTAACGTTTGCGTGGGAATGCTTTCAAGGGACCGGGTTGGCGATAGGTGAGATTGCGAAGCACTATAGGTGCCTTGTGGATGGCAGGCAGAATTGCTGACAACCGTTGCGCATTCCGATCCGAAAGACCAAAGCTGGCCACAAATGTCTCGGTGTCCTCATAGCCTAACAACACGGCACGCACTGTGTCAGGATCCATTCCCAATTGCCCATACTTTGCAAAGTTGCTCGCGGCAAACATGGCCCGACGAGAACTGGTTTCGGAAATCCGCCCCATGGGCATGAAATAGAGCACATAGGCCTGGCGGAAATGGTCCATTGCGGCCTCAGTCGTGCCCGCCTCCGCCAACGTATGGCCAAGATGCATGTGCGCATGTTGAAGGCCACGCCAGACACCGAACGCTTCTGGCTGAGCATTCACCGCTTCCAACGCTTCGGCGAGAGCTCTCTGTGAGTCTGCTAGTCCATCGGGAGCGGGGTGGCGTATGGGTGCAATCGTTTCCACAAGAGGGGCTGGTGTAACCGTTGGCTCGGCCTCTTGCCGAATGACTCCGCCCGCCCACCCAAGGGACGACGCGGCTAACATTCCTGCCACGGCCATGACGGCATGCCGCTGACGTCGGAGAAACTTCCAAATGCGATAGCCTGGTTTGGGTGGGCGCGCCTGCACGGGTTCATCATTGAGATGACGGGTGAGATCGCCTGCCAAGGCAGCCGCCGACGGGTAACGCTTCTCTGGATGCGCCTCCAAAGCCTGCAATAGGATCCAATCGATGTCCAAAGGAAGCCGCGAGACACTCATGCTGTCACGATCACTGGCACCACTCTTCACCTGCCTGGCAAACAATATGGATGGCTTGGCAGGGAGGTGATTGTGATAGAAGCTCTCCAAATCGCGCGCGCTTTTCCCTTGGAGCTGATCGAATGCAAACGGCGTCTGTCCGACGAGCAATTCATAGAGCACCACGCCTAACGCATACACATCCGCGCGTGCGTCAACCTCCTGCTCTCCGGGAACGGCTTGTTCGGGGCTCATGTAAGTGGGCGTCCCGATCACTTGATGCTCAAGCGTCACCAACGTCGCTTCACTGAGCGGAGTATGGAGAGCCTTAGCAATGCCAAAGTCGATCACCTTGGGCTGCCCAGTGCTCGTGATCAGGATGTTCGAAGGCTTGAGGTCGCGGTGCACGATGCCACGGTCATGGGCGTGCTGAAGCGCTTCACATACATGTTTCATGAGCACGAGCCGCTCGCGCACATTCAGGCGCTGGCGTGCCGCGTACTCCGTGATGGGAAGGCCGCGCACGAGTTCCATGACGAAGAAGGGCCGACCATTCTTCATTTGTCCCGCATCATACACCGTTGCGATATTCGGGTGATCAATCCGGGCCAGCGCTTGGCGTTCCGCATCGAAGCGTTTCACCACTTGCGCCGTATCCATGCCGGCTTTGAGCACCTTGATAGCGACATCGCGATGAAGATCATTCACTTGGCGTGCCTGATAGACTTCACCGAAGCCGCCTTCACCGAGTCTGCCCGTGATCGTGTAGCGTTCTTGAACCCGTTCCCCCACCTGCAAGCTAGAACCACGGAGAGCACTCGGGGCCGCATCCAAGGCCGATAGCCCTCCGCGGATCAAGCAATTAGGGCACAGGCCAGCGGGGGCGTCCATTGGCAATGGCTGCCCACAAGAATCGCAGCAGACGTCACCAATTGAGGAGGGAGAAGGGAGGGCATCGCTCATCCCACTCCTCTTCGCGATGGGCGAATGGATGTTACATGGGCTAAGAAAGAAAGTTCGAGAAAGTTCCCATCATGCGAAGACGGCCATGAGATGGTGTAATTCCTCTCTCACCTGGGAGGGGTCCCGAACCGTCGAGGCCACGTGGGCCTTCAGCAACTCCCCATACCGTTGGCGCAATCGATGCACCATGATGCGGGCGTTCCCTTCAGACACCCCAAGGGTTTCGCCCACCTCCCGATAGGGGGCCTCTCCGGATTTGAAAGTGATGTAGCGCCCTAGGATGGCAAATTGCTCCCCCTTCCCTTTCGCCACTTGCTCCGCCGCTAGAGCTCGCATGACCGATTCTAACAGCGTCGTTGCCCAGCGTCGCTCGAACATCGCCTCCGGAGTTTGACTCTCTTGCGGCTCATTCTGATAGCGCTTCTCCGCGCGCTCGAAGTCAATGGACAGGACCGCGCGTCCGCCGCCTCGCTTCTCTGCTTTCGCATGGCGGTGATAGGATGAGAGGTGATGATCCAGAGCAGTGAGGAGGTAACTGCGCAGTTTCCCCCTAGCTCGATCAAGGCCCGCGAAGTCTTGTCGAGCTAACAACTTGGCAAAGAATCCCTGTGTCAAATCCTCTGCGTCCTCTCGGGAATACCCCTTTCGCCTCACATAGGCATAAAGGGGATACCAATAGAGCTGACAGATCTCTGCCAGGGCTGATTCTCCAATGGTATTGGCATCTTGTACAGCGACCACCATGGTCCAAGGAGTCGCGGGGAAAGCAGAGTGAGAAATTTCCGTCATGGTGGGAGGTGTGTTCCCACCCTTCTGCGTCAAGGCGGACCAGATGTTACGCCATCCGAACCCTTTCATTGCGAAAAGACAGTCATGAGATGCAAGCGCTCCGCCTCCACATCGCCATCGGTGAGTACGGTTTCCGCAATCGCTTCGCGCATGAGTTGCGCAAAGCGTTGACGCAACCGATAGATCGCGATGCGCAGGGCCCCTTGTTTCAGGCCCAACCGCTTGGATAGCGTTTCGTAGGTGGGTTGGGTCTCTGTGCAACTGACATAAGGGCGAAAGGCCTCGAAATGATCCAATTTCCCACGTCGTGCATACTCCGTTTCCAGTTTGTCCAAGGTATCCTGAATCAATTGAAGAGCCCACCGCCGATCAAATTCTTGTTCGGGCGTTGCCGCCCCGGTGCTTTCATTCATGAACTGGTCCTCAGCCGCCATGAGCTCCAAGGATAGCGTCTTTGCGACCCCGCCACGTTTCTCCGCGGTCGCCTTGCGATGTTCGGTGATCATGAAATTCTTGAAGGCTCCCAAGAGGTAGGATCGCAAGCGCCCTCGCTCCGGTGTAGCCTGATTGAGGCTGTCGCGTCGAATGAAATTGGCGAAGAACGCTTGGGTCAGGTCTTCGGCATCTTCCGGTCCATTGCCCGCCCGGCGCGCATACGCATAGAGCGGAAACCAGTAGTCGTTGCAGAGAGTCGACCACGCCTCGCGACGGTCTGTTTCATCGGCCTCAATGGCTCGAGCCACCAAACTCCAGCGTGTGTGGGGGAAAGGGCTCGTGTTTTGTCCAAGGGTATTGTCAGGAGCATACATGATGGCCTGGGAAGCGCTGTGGCCCGCCTTTCGTTACAAGAAATCTTCACTACCGCACGAAACAGGGCGCCTTTCGCGACGAAAGACGCCCTGTCGGCAGGGAGGATGCTTCGGTTGGAGAAGCAGATTCTATTCTTCGGTCACTCGGAAGTAGTCGGCGTGCGTGGTGCGATTGATGGTCCAATACCAGTTCTGGCCATCGCCCTGAATGGGATCCCCCACCGTTTCCCAAGACATGAGGTCCGCGCTGACTTGCAAGCGATAGCTCGTGTTAGGCAGAGAGGGGAAATGCACCTGCAGCTGATCTCCCGCGGCTACAATGGCGACCGGCAAACGGTCCGTGGCGACTGGTGGTGCGGTCGTGGTTCCGCCAGAGAAATCCAGCGTTTCATTCCAACGAGCGAAGTTCTTCTTGCGATTGGGAGGGCCTAACGGATCGGCAAAGACTCCAGCCATGTAGACGTCGTTTCCATCCACGAGGACCACGTTGACGATTTGAGTCGTCGTGTTGCCCAGACCGGAGCCCATCGTCTTCCACGTCCCCGTGCCGTCCCACATCGCCGCCTTGTTGAGACGGCTCAGGTCACTGTCGGCGAAGTCGAAATCCCCGCCAATGTAGACGCGGTTGCGCGCATCCACCGAGAGGCCGAAGACCCCGTTCACGCTGCCTCCACCGATGATTCCGCCGTCCATCGTGTCCCAGAAGATGCCGTTCCAGATAGCGACATTGTTAGCAAACTGATCACCCACTTGATCAAACTGACCACCGACGACAAGGGTTCCGTTAGGAGCGAAGGCCATGGTGCGGACCACACCGTTCACCCCACCACCCACTTCGGACCATTGCGAGCCATCGAATTTCGCCAGTGATTGGACCACTCGATCCCCACTATGGGTGAAGATCCCACCAGCATAGACATCGCCGTTGGAGGCCACGGCCAGGGCGCTGACCTTGGCATTGAGGCCTTCCCCGCAGGATTGCCACTGATTCGTCCTGACATTGAAACGGCGAACAAAGCGCATGGAAGGATCGTTGTGGTTGAAGACGAACCCGCCGATGTAGAGGTGATCTCCACTCCGAACGACACTGTAGACGCCCCCGGAAACGGGTCCCAACATATCGGCGCCCGCGGTGAAGTCGATTAGGGCCGACCATTGACCCGTCGCAGGGTCGAACTTCGCGATGCGGTTGGCGTCGATCCCTCCGATACTGGAGAAGTCTCCCCCGACCCAAAGCTTCCCTTCAGCATCGGCGTGCAGGGCGCGGATGAAGTTCCGATGAGACCCATCCACTCCGGGCACCGGTTCCCACTGCAGCGTGGTGAGATTGAATCGTGCCAGATTCTTCATGCGCGGATCGCCCGCGGTGTTGAGGAAAGCTCCTGCCATGTAGAGGTAGTTACCCAGTTTCGCCATACTGAAAGGATCACCCGAAGGTCCGCCGTAGTCATAGTGCCAGTGTTTATCCGCCTCAGGACGTTGTGGCGCGCTCGCATCTTCTAACGGCGCATTGTCCTGAGCCGGCTCGTAATCGTTGAAGTCCAACGTTGGATTCCAACGAGCAAAGTTCTTCTTGCGATTCGGAGAACCGTTAGGATCTGCAAAGAGGCCCGCAAAGTAGACATCAAGGCCGTCCGTCATGACGGCTGTGACAATCTGTGTGGTGGAGTTACCCAACCCATGGCCTAGCGGTTGCCAACTCCCGCTGGCACCATAGACCGCCACTTTGTTCAAGCGCGTGCCATCAATGTATGACTCGTCGAAATCTCCACCAACATACAAACGCCCTTCGGAATCGAGATCCAATTGCCATACTCCATTCACACTTCCACCACCGGCAAGGCCCAGATTGAGATTGTCCCATTGCTGCCCATCCCAGGAGGCAACCATATTCGCGAGGACTCCGCCCGCCTGCGCAAACGTGCCTCCCACGTAGAGCGTGCCGTCCGTGTCGAACTTCAACGTGCGCACGACTCCGTCGACACCGCCTCCCACTGGGAGCCAATGCTCTCCATCCCACTTGGCGAGCCCCGACAACGGCGTGTTGCCCGATCCAGTGAAACTTCCGCCCGCATACACCTGGCCTTCGGCATCGGTGATGAGGACGTTCACCCGGTCATTTAGACCGTTCCCCACCGTCTCCCACGTATTCGTCACGAGGTTGAAGCGGCGAATGAAGCGTTCGGCAGGATCATCGCTATTAAAGATGAATCCGCCAATGTAGACGTAGTCTCCTGAGCGGACCGTAGCATAGGCTCCCCCAGACACCGGTCCGAATTCATCAGGATGATTGCGATCTCGCAAGGGACTCCATTGTCCCGTCTGGGTGTCAAACTTCGCAATGCGACTGGCATTGACACCACCGATGCTGGAGAAATCGCCGCCAACCCAGAGATTCCCTTCCTGATCGATGTCTAACGAACGCACCCAACCCTGTCGACCATCCAATCCCGGCAAGGATTCCCATTGCTCGGTCACCAGGTTGAAGCGCGCCAAAGTCTTGATACCGCTCTTGTTCGTCACGCGTTGGAAAGCACCCGCCGTGTAGATGTGCTCGCCGTGGCGCACCATTTGGAAAGGATCGCCACCATCTGGCCCACCGTATTCGAGGAACATGTGCTTGTTTGCCTCCGCCAAGACATCGGGTGCCGGTCCGGGCGGCTCTTCCTCTGGAGCGTTCAGTCCTGCCTCGTAGCGGCTGAAGTCAATCGATGCATTCCAGCGCGCGAAGTTCTTCTTCCGATTAGGAGCTCCGTTAGGGTCAGCAAAGACACCGCCGAAGTAGACATCCTCCCCTACCGTCACCACCGTATTGACGATTTGCGTCGTCGTATTGCCCAAACCGGATCCCAAGGCCTTCCATTGACCACCATCATACACGGCCACTTTGTTCAGCTTGGAACTGTCGGCACCTGCAGCATCAAAGTCTCCACTAATGTAAACACGCCCTTCGACATCAATCGCCATATCAAAGACACCATTCACGTCGCCGCCACCATAGATTCCGTCATTCATGGCGTGCCATTGAGCGCCGTCCCACATGGCTACGTTGCTCACCGTGAGATCTCCAGCGCGATCGAATTGACCACCCACATAGAGTTGTCCTCCAGAGCCCACCGCCAGGGCGCGAGCACCTCCTTGAAGACCACCCCCGACGACTTCCCAGGACACACCATTCCACTTGGCCACGCCGCCAGTAAAGCCCCCGCCAGCATAGACATTCCCTAACGCATCCACAGCAAGCGCATTCACACGATTGTCTAACCCTTCACCCACGGCTTCCCAACGGTTATTCACCAGATTGAAACGGCGAATGTAGCGCAATGCGGGATCATCGCTATTGAAGATATAGCCCCCGATGTAGACATAGTCGCCCGCGCGCACGATGGCATACACACCACCCGAGCTTGGACCCAAGCGATCCACCCGCGTGCTCAGATCGCGGAGGGCGCTCCATTTCCCCGTAGCAGGATCGAACTTGGCCACCTTACTAGCATTGATACCACCGATGCTGCGGAAATCACCGCCCACCCACAGATTGCCCTCGTGATCTGCGAAAAGACTGCGGATGAAATTGGCGTGGCGGCTATCGATCCCTGGCACCTGTTCCCAGCGTTCGTATTGCATGTGGAAACGGGCCAAGTTCTTAAGGTTGCCATTCCCGGCCACACTAAGGAAACCACCCGCCATGTAGAGATGATCGCCCAGCTCCGCAAACGCAAAGGGGTCACCGGAAGGACCGCCATACTCGAGGAAGTAGTGGTCATCATCGGGATTGGGCAGCGTCGTCTCGCCCGGAATCGGAGGTGCGTCTTTGCTAGGAACGTGATCACGGAAGTCCGTGTTCGGATTCCACAGCGCAAAGTTCTTCTTCCGATTTGGTGAACCGTTAGGATCGGCAAAGACCCCGCCGACGTAGGCATTCTCGTCCACCACACGGACGGTGTTGGCAATCTGTGAGGTCGTGTTGCCCAATCCGGAGCCCATGGCTTGCCAGCGGCCGTTGTCTCCGTAAACCGCGACTTTGTTAAGAGGAATGTCGTCGGCATCCGCTGCTTCGAAGTCCCCACTGATGTAGACCCGACCAGTGCGATCAAGGTCGATCCCATAGACGCCGTTCACGTCGCCGCCACCAATGACGCCGCCATTCAAGGCATCCCAAGTGGTACCGTCCCAGACCGCAATGTTGTTCACGCGTTCCCCGTCCAGGTGGGTGAATTGGCCTCCCACGTAGAGACGCCCATCATCACCAAATCGCATCGTACGAATGCCGCCGCCGGAAACCACACTGACAGTTTCCCAGCTTGCACCGTCCCATTTCGCCAATCCGCCAGTGAAGTCGCCTCCGGCATACACCTCTCCTCGCACGTCCACCGCCAACGTGCGCACGGCACCGTCTAGGCCTTCTCCCACGGATTCCCAGGTGGTCGTCGTCGTATTGAACCGCCGGATGAAACGCATGGATGGGTCATCGCTATTGAAGACGAAACCGCCGATATACACATAGTCCCCAGACGTTGCTAACGCATACACACCACCCGAAGTTGGTCCCAACTTATCCGTCGCGGCATTGGCATCCCGTAGCGGTGCCCAGGTATTGGAACGTGGATCAAACTTCGCCACGCGTCCCGCGTCCACGCCGCCGATGCGGGAGAAATCACCGCCTACCCAGAGGTTTCCCTTGTCGTCCGCATGAAGGCTGCGGATGAAATTGGCTTGACTGGCATCAATGCCAGGCACGGATTCCCAGCGCTCATAGCGCAAATGAAAGCGAGCCAGATTCTTCAGGTTGCCGTTGCCAGCCGTGCTCAGGAAAGCCCCGCCCATATAGAGATAGTCGTCGAGTGGTTCCAGCGCAAAGGGGTCACCCGAAGGCCCACCGTAATCGAGGAACCAATGCTTGTCCGCCACCACGGGTTGGCGCGCGTTCTCTTGCAAGACAACGCCGCTTGAGGCTGGCTGATAGTTGGAGAAATCCTCACTCCCATTCCAGCGCGCAAAGTTCTTCTTGGCATTCGCCGAACCGTTTGGATCTGCAAAGACGCCGCCAAAGTAGACATCCTCGCCAATCGCGATGGTCGTGTTGACGATCTGTGAGGACGTGTTTCCCAAACCCGAACCCAGTGACTGCCAGGCTCCCTCGGCGTAGACCGCCACTTTGTTGGTCGCTTTGCCAGTGAGCGATGCCTCAAAGTCGCCCGCCACGTAGAGACGTCCGAGCCCATCCGTCGTGAGATCCCATACGCCCTTCACGTCACCGCCACCTTCCAAGCCACCCGCAAGCGTGTCCCACTCCGCGCCATCCCAGGTCGCGACCATGGAAGCAGATTGAGTGCCCGCTTCGTCAAAGTCGCCGCCTACATGAAGACGCCCCGCGGCATCGACGTGGAGAGCGCGGACGAGGCCATTGACACCAGCACCAACGCTCTGCCACCGAGAGCCATCCCACCGCGAAACGCCACCGGGAAACGCGCCCCCTGCAAAGACGTCGCCATTGGGTGCCACTGCTAGAGCCCGCACGCGATCTGTGAGGCCAGCCCCAACGGCTTCCCACCGTTGATTGCCGAGATGAAATCGCCGGATGTAGCGCTTTGCCGGCTCGTTGCTATTGAAGATGTATCCTCCCAGATACACATAATCACCCGACCGCACCACAGCGTATCCGCCGCCCGACTCAGGACCACGTGGATCGGTCGTCGTGCTAGGATCGTGCAGCGCACTCCATTGCCCCGTGGTGAGATCTAGTTTGGCCACACGACTAGCCTCAACCCCACCGATGCGCGAGAAGTCACCTGCCACCCACAGATTGCCCTCCTCATCTGGGAACAACGCCCGGACGAAATGAGCATGACTAGCATCAATACCGGGGACTTGTTCCCAGGCCTCGGTGTTGAGATTAAAGCGCGCCAGATTCTTGAGCTGTGAGCTCCCGGCCACACTGAGAAATCCACCGGCCATGTAGAGGTGTTCGTCAGTGTGGACCATGACAAAGGGATCGCCAGAAGGCCCGCCATAGTCGTAGAACCAATGGCTATCATCAGGCGTCTGAGCGCCTGCGAGACTGTGCCATCCGAGCCACGCAGCAAGCGCCCAAGCACTTGCACCACGACCCAGCACACACTTACGGAGTGTTCGTATCAATTTCATCGGAAGTAGGCTGTTAAGAGACGGCATGCCGCCTCGTTCAGCCCTTCCTGCGCAAATCTCCGCACGGTGTTACATGATTGCGATCTTATGAGATGCCAATCTTCGCCGATCTCAACGGTCGCTATGGCTAGCAAATAGGCGGTCGGCCAGCTGCGGACCGATCTCAAAAACATTTCTAACAGACGCGTACCCTCCACGCCTCTTTGCTGGAATGAGGAATTCCGTCAATCTCTTCCATTCCTTTTCGATGAATGCAAGCTTGTGAAACTATCCTTTACTAGGGAGAATTCCGCAGGATTAGATGCTCACTCGATTGCCGAAGCGCAGATCTTGCCATGACTGCCTCTTCCTTTGCGGCGTCATGCAATGTTTCAAGTACATCGAACACTACTTACCTTGAATTCTACATCTTCTCTTTCTTTGAAGTCCTGAATTCCGAGTCAAACAGCATTCTGATCCCAGGATGAATGCGCGACACCGTTGTCGGTGGTGGCGGGCCGCAGGGGATGAAATTACGAACTTTTTCGCTGCTTCCTTGCTGGATCGGAGTCGTTCGAGATGCTTGGAGCCAGGGCACACTTGTCGTTCATCCAGTCCGCCAAAACTTGGAATACTACAATGAGGATACGTTTATCATGGAATCCCGACCGAAAGAGAAACACGTCATTCATCTGGCACTGAACTGGCGAGAAGCTCTGAAAGCAGGCCTTGTAGGCTCTTGCGCCGAGATCGGCCAGCGTGTCGGCCTTTCCGATGGCCGAGTCCGACAGATCGTCCGGATGGCAGATTTGCATCCGGAGATCGTCGCTTTTCTACAGTCTCTGCGAAGCGAATCTGAGCTGAAAGCATTCCCCGAGCGACGCTTGCGATCTCTATCCCCATTTCCGATGGACAGGCAGTTGGATGCATTTCGAACCAAGTTCCAGGCTGAAATTGGAGGGTAATTTGATCCATTTGATTCACTGACGCGTGAGCTGTGCTGGAAGGGAGAGACAAGGTCACTGATTTCTCGAATGGTTCGTGACTTGATTCATTCGATTCACGAGAGATCGACAAGGGGATGTCTTCCTTGCACCATGCGGGTCATGGCTGAAGTCACGCGATGGTTAAATGGTTCCGGTCAGGGGCCTCATGACGCCCAGTTCGAAGAACTCTATTTGGAGCTCAAGAAGATCGCGCGATCGAAGATGAGCAATGAACGCGCTGGTCACACGCTTCAGGCTACTGCGCTCGCGCATGAGGCTTGGATCCGGCTGGAGAATAGTGCTCCGGAGGCGTGGAGAGATCGCACTCAGTATTACGCGGCAGCCGCGGAGGCCATGCGCCGCATCCTGGTCGAATCGGCTAGGCGACGCCTAACCAAGAAGCGTGGCGGGGGGGAAGGTGCGGTAACGTTGGATGACGATGAGGTCTCAATTGTTGGTGTTCTTTCGGATGAACGCCTGCTGGAAGTGCATGAAGTCTTGGATCGGCTCGAGGAGATCAATGAAATGGATGCACGGGTGGTGAAGCTCCGCTATTTCGGCGGCATGAAAGTCATGGAGATCGCCGCGCTCCATTCCGCAAGCAAACGGACCATTCAGCGACACCTTCTGGCCGCCAAGGCATGGCTCTACGAGAATCTGAAAGGCGGGTGAGTTTTTAAAATGTTGTCACCTTTCTCCACGCTTTCACGCTGGTCTACGTAGGTAGAAGCCCCGATTTCTCCTGATGACCCAAGCCATACCACTGTGAATCCCCGCGTTAGAGAGATCTTTTTTAAAGCCCATGAATTGAAGGGGCAAGAACGACTAACCTACCTTCTCGGTGAATGTGGTGAGGACACGGCCCTTCGCGCCGAAGTCGAGCGCATGCTGCAGGCAGCTGAGCGGGCAGATTCACTGCTCGGCGTTGATGATGAGGACGATACGCTTTCAGATCTTGGTCTGGACGGTCCCTCTGATGACGAACTTGAGGGCACGGTCATCGGACCGTACACGCTCCGTCAGAAGATCGGCGAAGGCGGATTTGGCACGGTCTGGATGGCGGAGCAGTTTCAGCCCATCACACGCATGGTGGCCTTGAAGGTCATCAAGCCGGGGATGGATTCAAAGCAAGTGTTAGCGCGCTTTGAAGCAGAACGGCAAGCGCTTGCCCTGATGGACCATCCCAATATTTCGAAGATCCTTGATGCGGGTACGGCGCCGGATGGGCGTCCGTACTTCGCCATGGAACTGGTCAAAGGCGTTCCCTTGACCGAGTTCTGCCAGGAACAGAAGCTCGATACCCAACAACGATTGGAACTCTTCCAGGATGTCTGCTCCGCAGTCTCCCATGCCCATGACAAGGGGGTGATCCACCGAGACCTCAAGCCGTCCAATGTCTTGGTGGCGATGTTGTCAGGGAAGCCCACTCCCAAAGTGATCGACTTCGGGATCGCCAAAGCGATGCAAGGTCGTCTTACCGAGAAAACACTATTCACGCGTTTCGAACAATTCATGGGCACCCCCAACTACATGAGTCCGGAACAAGCTGGCGGGGAGACTGACATTGATACGCGTGCGGACATCTATTCGCTTGGCGCGCTTCTCTACGAACTGTTGACGGGGTCCCCGCCTTTCGGTAACGACCAACTCAAAGAGGCAGGCTTTGGGGAGATTGTGAGGATCCTTCGCGAGGAGGATCCTCAGAAACCGAGCACGCGGGTCACCACTGGCACCTCGCACCCCATGCTCAATCTCAACGCGCTCCCTCCGGAAAAGCTCAGGGGAGACCTGGATTGGATCGTGATGCAGGCGCTCCGCAAGGAGCGGGAAAGGCGCTATCAATCCGCCGAGCAATTGGGCGAAGACATCCGCCGACACCTTGAGCATGAACCGGTCTCGGCCGCAGCGCCGTCGCTTCGGTATCGCCTAGGCAAATTCTCGCGACGCCATCGCGTGGGGTTGGCCATGCTAAGCACGGTGCTCGTCTTGACAGCCGTCGGAACGCTGATCGGCATGAAGCAAGCGCAGCGAGCGAGCGTCGCTGAAACGCGAGAGACGGCAGCCCAAGCCTTGGCCATGAACAACCGTGCCAAGGCCTTTCGCGATACCGCCCTGAATCAAGGGCCGAATTACACGCGATCGGCCTTGTGGTTCGCCAAGGCCGCAGCCGTCGCCGCAGACCCGGCTCTCGTGGCGGCCAACATGAAACGCGCTGACATGTGGGCTCGGCACGCCTGGACGCCTGTCCGCGCGTTTCAATCGTTGGCTGGCGAGGTGCATGTGACGAAGATGGTCTTTCACCCGCACTTACCTTTCTTGTTAGTTGAAACACGCGGGGAGAACCACCACATCACCGAGAAGAAGATCGAGCTGTGGGACCTGAAAGCTGAAGAACCGTTAGCGTTGGGTAGTCGCGATTCGTTCTTCCGCGCGGCCGCCTGGAAGCCAGATGGCTCCGTACTGGCGGTGGCGACTCAAGCAGGCTCAATACAAATCTGGACCGTCCCAGACTGGCAACTCGCAGAAGAATGGGACGGTAGCGATGTCCCTGACAACGTTACTGAAATGCGCTACAGTGATTCCGGGCATCGCTTGGCCATCGGCGGGCAGCGTGTGCGCGTCCGCGATTGCGAATCGGACACTTGGTTGGGCGTTCCTCTGGAACAATCAGGGTCTGTGCAATGGTTAGGGTTTAACGGCTCGTCAGATCTCTTGGGCGTCTTTGTCTCCGATGCGGTCCGCGTCTATCGCCCTGCGGACGCTCGCGACGAAACGCTTTACGCTCCAGTCCCGCATCGGCAATTCACCTACTGGACGGGAACTCCCAAGTTCACGGGTGGCGATCTCGCCACGCAATCAGGACCGGCCATGGATGACGTCACCTTGACCATCGTTGATGAAGCCACTGGTAAGACCATCCACCGGCTGCGCCCTCCTGGCCCAGTAGTTTCCGGTTGCCCGCACAGCCGCAATTTGGCCTGCACCGGGGGCGTGATCGGGCTTACTGGTACACCGCGACACTTCATGACCACCGAGGGAGATGAGGAGATGCGCTTCGCACACAGCCCCGATGGCGGGGTGATCGTTGGCGGCTCGAGTGTCACCCGCGTCTGGGACACAAGCTTCACAAGATGGACGGCGGACTCGCCCATTGAAGTCGCTAGCAGTGAGCAGACCATCGGGCACTTTCCTGTTTCGTCACTGGCATGGGCGGAGGATGGCTGCCTCCTGGCAAGGGCCACCCAGAACGGGATGGTTCGCATCTTTAGAGTGTGGGAGGAGGCCTGGAGTCATCAGTTGTGGCTTGGAGAGATCCCGCATTACCCAGTCTTTTCCGAGGATCATCAATGGGTCGCCACCGCCGGCACCTCGGCACCGAGCCATCTTGGAAGTTGGGGACTTGTACAAGTCTACGCGGCTGAGGATTTCACGCTCGCTGCTCCCGGCATGCTTGTTGGGGGCCATGCCACACACGCCGTGTTTGGGAAGACACCATCGACGATGCTTGTTGGCGTGGGCAGGCTCAACCCCCAGCGCCAAGCAACCGGCTATGCGCACGGTGAGGTACAGCTCTGGGACTGGCAAACCGCTCAACGCCTAGCCAAACTCACCACGCCCTCGGAACCTCGCGACCTCCAAGTCTTAGACGACGGCCGTTTTCTCGTGCTTTGTGATGGTGGAGAGCTGTTAGAACTAGACGCCGCGTGTGGCAACGCCAAGATCATTGCCACGAGTGGAGCAACGGGAACCCATCTCAACTCCCTCCACCTCGACAGCGGGGAAACGCTAGCGATCATCCTGGGCGAGAAACAGTGTGAAGCCGTGGATCTCGCTTCGGGTCATGTTCGTTGGTCCCAGGCTTCAGGCATGGGGCAATACGTCATCGAGGCTGCCATCCAGCAAGACATCCTGGCCTTCGTCGATGGCGCAGATAGCACTCTCGTCACGTTGGATGCGCAGACCGGCGCGCCAAGCACGATCGAGCCGCGTGATTTGCCCTTCTATGTCCCTGGAGAATCTCCAGACGTCGCCATTCCGGGAACGCTCTGGGTTCGCACCAAACGCAATATCATCGACGCTGCTGATCGGATCCCCCTTTACCCGGGCATCAGTGACGAGGGATTGACTAAACCGATCATGATCCCTGAACGGCGTGCTGCCTACCGCCGCGTTCACCAAAGCCTGGAAAGGAACGAGTTGGGTCGATGGGCAGCGCCTACGCTCACCCCGCCCGATCGCGTCCGTCTCGCCGAGCTTGATGCTGCCGAGCGGATCGAGGTGGAAACGCAAACGGTGGTTGCTCTGACAGAAGCCGAATGGTTTCGACGCTGGCAGGCCTTCCGGAAAGATCATCCAAACTATCACAATCACCAGCTCGCCCCGGAACTCTCGAAGAAGCTCGATTGGTTTCGCCACCAAGCCGCCAGCCTCCGCGGTGCCGAAGTCAATCTCTCACGCCTTCAGCGATGGCTCCGTTGGGACCCGAGCCATCCCGAAGTGCCGGGAGTCCTTGCCGAACGATCCGTCTTCGACAGTGGCAACGATGCCATCACCGAGGAGGCGCTGGAGGCCTTGTTAGGCCATCCCATTGCCTCGCGTGACCCGATGAGTCTGGCCAATGCCTGTTACAGTTTGTGGCGCAAGAATGAGCGAGAAAAGGCGTATTCCACGGCGACCGCCTATGGCCGTGTCCTGGCAGGACTCATCCGCCTTGGTGTCCCCAACAACGGCGTGCACGCCTTTAGTCTCAGAAGCGTTGCCGCTTCCCATGTCGAAACAGCACCGCCAGATCACCAGTGGGAGCAGGACATTGAGAAGCTCGCCGCGTTTCCACCCGAGATCAGAACTCACTTGGCGGCCCTGCTGGCCGATGTGGCTCTCGCACCGACGCTGGCACCACCTCAACTCGCCGGTTCCTGGCAAGTGAACCAACCGGGCGCGGAAGAGCGGTGGCTGGACTCCGCTGGGGGCAACCATCTCGTGGCCACCGGCGCCCCGGAACGCACGGACAAGGCCTTCATCTTCAACACCGAACGTAACCGCCCTGACAGTTTCAGCAGCCAGGCGCTGGACTACGCACTCGCCGGCAGCGAGGCCTTCACGGCGGTAGCCGTGTTCAAGCCCTATGGAGACGGAGGCAGCGTCGTGGGGGACAAAGATGCCTTTTCCAAGAGCATGCTGATCAATGCCACCAGCGCGACCGTGCCCCATGGCTGGTGCCTCGCTTATGGAGAAAACGCCGTCTGGTTTGGCATGGGAGACTCTCACAGCAACCGAAAGCGAATCACCGCCAAGCTCAGCCCTCCCAGCCCCATGAACGATCACTGGTGGATCGCCGTCGTCACCTGGACCGCGAGCGGTCCCCTGGGCCGACCCGCCTTGAAGATGTACCTCTTTGATCAGGAACTGAGGCACCATGCCCCGCGGCTGGAAGGTGCTCCCCACGAACCACGCGGCACCACCGGCTTCACCATCGGCGCGCAACACGGCCTTCCAGAAGCTGGCCGGTTTTCTGGGGAGATCGCCGCCGTGCGCTTTTACGAAGGCTACGCCAACCGAGCCGAAGCCAAGCGGCTCGCTGAGGACGTTGGAGCGACCGTTTGGCCGTGAGCGGTGCTCATCGCGTTCGAGCGTCTTCATTGACGGGCCTCCCGTCTCGGTGTTACCGTGCAGCCATGGCAGCGACAACGCTTGGCTCCTTCCTAGATCACATTACCCGGGGATTTACGCCCGAGCTAGCCGAGCATTTCGCCAAGCTTCCGAAGCCGGACCCACGTTTTCAGGAACGCCTTGATGAGCTTGCGGAGAAGGCCAATCAGGGAACGCTCTCAAACGAGGAAGCTGTTGAGTATGAGAAAGTGACTGAATACATGGACTTTGTGGCGCTGATGCGTCTCAAAGCTCAGTCTCGAGTTTCTGAGCGTGCTTCCTCCTAGTGGAAGAGGCTTCCAAGAATCGCGTCCGCACGCGAGCCGATTCCCGATGTGAATACTGCAAGGTCTATCAAGATTGCTATCCCGATTTCACCTTCCACATCGAGCACATCATTGCTCGTCAGCATGGAGGTGACAGCTCACCAGACAATCTAGCGCTTTCCTGTCACCTTTGTAATGCCAAGAAAGGGCCCAACTTAGCTGGTCTCGACCCAGACACAGGTGAATTAAAGCCCTTATTTCATCCCCGCAAAGAATCGTGGAGTGGGCGCTTCGCGATGCAGGAAGATGGCGTTCTCTACGGCCTAACAAGTATCGGTCGAACCACGGTTTGTGTGCTTGGTATGAACTCGATCATGCGGGTAGCGATTCGCCACGAACTGAGGCAGCTTGGCCGTTGGTCTTGACCGCACACTGTCGCCCAGCCCCCTTTCCGACCACAGAATTGGGCACTGCCATTCTAACAAATCTCTGTGCCTCCTCGCCTCTGTGCGAGCCCTCATCCGAAAACCCGCCATCCGCGTGATCCTCGAAATCCGCAACTTTTCTCTCAAACTCAAACACAACGATGGACACAGCCCTCGTCCTAATGGGGATTCTCAAAAGAACATGAGGGTGCCCAACTAATGGTTCGACGGTCACCGGCCGTGCCGAGGAAACAGAGCGGTTCGAAAGGCGTGCCGCATTTCACTTCGCGGCGGACTCCTACCAGCAGTCAGGCGGCCTCACGGCATCGGATCGGGAGCCGGCCAGCCTTGCTCATGAAAAAAACTCAATCCTTTTTGTCACCTTTGAACCGCTTTCAACGCGTGCCCTCCCAATGAAAGTCCATCCGCCCCTCGCTTCGGTTCGTGGAATAGCGCCAGCCTTGGCCGTGATTGCGATCTTTGCTCTGCCCAACCCTGCGTGGGCCGGCGATTGTTTCGAGTTCAATTTCGTTGAATTCGGAAATGATCACGGCTTTACCGTATTCAATCTCGGCAATCAGGAACTTCAGGAAGATCCTTGGGTTTTCCACCAAGGCCATTGGCAGACCAGTGAGAGCGGATACAACTTAGGCTCTGGACTACACTTGCGGCTAACGAGCCCCACGGTGACCTTGACCCAAGACACTGATCTCACACTGAGCTTCAGCCACCGCTATTCCTTTAAAGATGGCGAGGATGCTGGAGCGGTTTTCCTGAGTGTTGACGGGCAAGCCTTCACCCAGATACCGATTGCCGATTTCTCAGAGAATGGCTACAACAGCACCAATGTCGATGGATTTCATGTTCTCGATGGCAGCGATGGATTTAGTGGCAACTCATCTGCCTACCATCAGGGAGCGATGATCCGGACTGTCGCCAATTTGGGCACGTTTTTGGCGAATCAAACGATCGCCATCCAGTTTCTCGCCGCAAGGAACAGCGAATACGCGGGTGGTTTGCCGAACTGGCAGATCTGTTCGATTGCTCTCGGCGAGTGTGGATTAACGGAGTGCCCTGCAGGTCCGGTGCCCTCCCAGTTCATTGGCATCGATAGATTCGAGTATAATGACGGTCCCATCAATGCGCAGGGGGGAGGTCACTTCTTCAATGTGGACTGGACGAACTCGTTTGGGATACACAACGGATCGGCCTCGGTTTGGGACGCCGTAACGGTGGGGCCAGGCACGCCAACGGTGGTGAATCAGTCCCTGGTGACCGCCGGCTCTGCCGCCAAACGAGAGTACGGCTCCGTTGAATCCGCTGGGGCAGTTCCCGGCCGCGGCGTTGTCTACTACCGCGCCCTGATGACTCGCGAAACGACGAAGGGCTGGAGCGGAATCAGTTCCTACGACTTCATTCAAGAGCGAATCTTCTTTGGCGTCCCTGGGGGCCTGGGCGCGAGCGGAGGGCCTGAGTTTGGCATCGAGGTCCTAAATTCAGGTCCGCTAAACGGCGTCACGCGATCGAACATTCAGCCTGTCCCTGGGCACACTTACCTCATCATCGCAAAACTCGACTTCGAAGACGATCTCCTATCACTTTATGTCGATCCTGATCTGGACGCTGATGAAGCGGCAAACACGCCCGTGGTTACGCGTCCCTACATAGGCACCAATTGGAGCACTGCCGTTCGTTTGGGGTCCAGCGATTCTTTCCTACTCGACTTTGGCCCAAACGCCAATGGCACTGCTGATGGTTGGATTGGGGTCTCCAACCTCGAACAAGATGCTCCGCTCTATCTTGGCAGCGGTGTCTTCATCACGGCACAGGAAGACGGATTCGGGCCTAACAACACTGCTGGCCCTGGGATGCCATCAACCATCGCCGGGGTCAACGTGCCGGCGAACGTTCTGGATGACTATCTAGACAAGAACAACGACACTGTGGGAACGAGCGCGTTGATGCGCATCGATGGTCTTCAAGCTGGAGAATGGGACATCACCGTCTTTGAAGGTAGGACGAATGATCCAAGCCAGTTTGCCAAAATCTGGGCCGGTGACCTTGGTGATGAGCCAGTGGAAGCCAATACGACGAGCTTCTCGATGGGTGCCTCAAGCACCGTTTCGGTGACTGTCGCCGCTGGCGATCCTGTTTTCTATCGTCATCTGGAAGATGGCACCGGCGGTATCAGTGGTATGATCATACAGCCCGCGAATGGCTTGGGAAAAACAACGTGGGATGGTCTCATCGTGGCGACGGACTGGAATGAACTCCAAACAAACGTGCTGGTCACCAATAACAACGATGCCGGACCAGGCTCCCTCCGCTCTGCGCTTGCTGATGCCATCGATGGCGATAGGATTCGCTTTCACCCGCAGCTCAGCGGCGAAGTCATCTCCTTGGATTCGGAGCTGTTGGTCGAAAAGAACGTGGTGATCGACGGCTCCACGCTCGAGAGCGGAGTGACGCTCGATGGTGAGTGTGATGGCCACCGGCTCATGCGGATCACCAACGGGGCGAAAGTCCGTCTGAAGGCGCTGACATTCATCAATGGCAAAGCCGTAGGAGACTGGCCGGATCACGCCGGCGGCGCCATTCTCAATTGGGATGGCGACCTCACCATCGAAGCCTGCACCTTCGCTTACAACAAAGCCGCTTCCGGTGGCGCCATCCGCAATCAAGGCCGATTGACAATTGAGCGCTCCACCTTCACTGAGAATTCGGCGACCATTGACGCGGGTGCCCTCTACAGTGGCGGACCCACGGCGATCCATCACGTCACGATGATTCAGAACGCAGCGCCCAGTGGCGGTGGTGTGTTTCTCGAAGGTGCACGGTTGAGCCTTGCCAACAGCGTCATCGCGCTCAATCAGGCGAATTATCCCGATCTCAGGAATGCCGGTGGCACCGTTTCCACGATGGGTGTGAATGCGTTCTCGTCGCTGGATGGCTCCGGTCTTTCCGCTGGTCCCACAGTCATGGAGATGACGGATCCCAAACTCTCGCCGCTCGGCTATTTCGGAGGTCCCACCATGACGATGCACCCACTGGTGGGTAGCCCTCTGATCGACTCCGACACGGACACCGATGGCGACGGTGTCGCCAATGACAGCGACAACTGCCCCTGTCTTCCCAACCCAGATCAAAGCAATGACGATGCGGATGGCCTTGGGAATTCCTGTGATCCGATCGCCGATTCCTTCGAAGACTGGTCCCTTAACGGAACACAGGGCGCCAACGGCTGGTCCTACGGCTATTATGACCGAGCGGCGGACGGCGATGGCATCTATGATAGCGAGAACGACTTTCAGCCTTTTCTGAATGACGGTTCCGGTATTCCGGTAACCGATCCCACGGAACAGAATCACTGGAACGGCACGCGCTGGCAATTTGAAGGCACCCCTCCTTGGATCTTTGTCGAGCAGGAAGTCGGGCATCCCAACGGAGAAAACAATGGCGAGCAGTGGGCGATTCGACGCTGGGAGGCCACGGTCGACGGCCCCGTGGATCTCGTCTATCACTTGAAAAAAGACACGCTGGGCACATTCGGAACCGGAACCACGGTCCACCTTTTCCAAAACGGCATCGAGCTTGGGCGGTTAACGGTGAGTGGCGAAGACGGCACCGGATACACGCGATCGGTTTCCACGGTGGTTGCCATGGGCGACCACATCGATCTGGCTCTCAGCCCGGAAGGGGCTGACGGCGACCGACGCGATTTTGAAGATGGGTCCGCTTTCAGCCTTCGGGTGCTTTCTCAACAAAAGGCCTCGATCGATCAGCGCGGCTTTACGCGCCCTGTCGGCAGTGGCTTGGATATCGGTGCGGTGGAGGTGGGGCCATCGATCCTCGTTGATGAAGTGATGGATGAAAACGGAACCACCGGTCCGGGCGATACGTCGCTCCGCGAAGCGCTCGCCAACGCAACCACGCCGGGACAGCGCATTCTCTTCAATCCAGCGGTCTTCAATGGCGAACCTGACGACAAGATCACCCTGACCTTGGGTGAATTGTTCGTGGCAAACCGGATGCTCTTCATCGACGCTAGCAATATTGCGCAGGGAGTCACGGTCAGCGGCGGTAACACCACACGTGTGTTGAACGTCCAATCGTCGTCCTCGTTGGCGATGCATGGCCTGACCATCACCGAAGCAGATGATTTCCCGCAAGGGGGCGGCGGGATTTTGAATGAGGCAGGCCGACTGTCGGTGAACCATTCAAGCGTCGTCGGCAACTTATCAGTAAGGTCGGGCTCTGGAATCGAAAACATTGACGGTTCTCTGTCGATAAGGAATTCGACGATAAGCGAGAATGAATCCGAGAATCGTGGCGGCGGCATAATGAACTTGAGAGGAGTCGTTTCCGTAAGCCACTCAACGCTAAGCGGGAATAGCGCAGTGGACGGGGCCGGCATAATGAACTATAGCGGAGACCTATACGTGAGCCACTCGACACTAAGCAAGAATCATGCTTTTGACCAAGGCGGCGGCATTGGCAACGGTCTCCGTCCATTTACTGATGGATCGTTGACGGTACGTCACAGCATTATTGCCGAAAACACGGCTGAAGGAGGTGGGCCTGACATTGCCAGTTCTTCCAACAACAAAGTCACGTCGACTGGCGTTAACCTTATTTCGGATATCAACGGCTCTGGACTGACTGCGGGCGCTACGGTCATGGTCGCCGCTGATGCAAAACTTTCGGCGCTTGCTGACTACGGCGGCTCGACGCTAACCATCCACCCGTTGCCAGGAAGCCCTGCCATTGATGCGGCAGGCAACAATGATCCAGGCGGAACCGATCAACGCGGCTTTTCACGCTTTGTCGGCGGTGCGCTCGATATTGGTGCCGTGGAGGTCGGCAATTTGATCGTCACTACGACTATCGACGAGGACGATGGCATCGGCGTGAATGGCGTCTCATTGCGGAGTGCTGTGGCCGCCGTTTACCCATCCTCATCCGTTTCTTTCGATCCCGCATTGAGTGGGCAATCGATTCCTCTATCCAGCCAACTCCTGATTGACAGGTCGGTTACGATTGACGGAGCCCATCTGACTCCGGGAGTCACCCTGGATGGGCAGGATAACGGATACCGGATCATGGAAATCCAAGGAACGTCAACCGTGAACTTGATAGGGCTGACGCTCACAAATGGCGATGCGGATGGCGCGCATGGCGGCGCGATCTTTAATCCAGAAGGCACCCTCACCATTGACGCCTGCACCTTGGCAGATAACCAAACGTCACAATTCGGTGGGGCAATTTACAGTTTGGGAATACTCACCATAAAAAGGTCCACCCTAACGAGAAACATGGCAGCAGGGTTCGGAGGCGCTATCCACGCACAGGGCCCCCTCGAGATCATTCATGGAACCATTGTCGACAATGAGGCAGCTTTCGGTGGGGGAATCTCAATCTCCAGCGGTAGCTTATTCCAAATTTCTCGATCAGTCGTTGCAGGAAACCAAGGTATCAATGCTCCCGATGTGTACCACGTCGGTGACCCTGTCCTCCCCCAAGGGCCTAGTTTATTTTCGGATCTGAATGCCTCAGGGCTGACACAAGGCCCCAACGTCCTTGTAGTCGCCGATCCCATGCTAGCCGCCCTGGGAGACTATGGCGGCCCCACACGGACCCGTCCGCCGCTTCCCGGAAGCCCCGCGATTGATATCGGCGGCATGAGTCCCCACACAGAGGACCAACGCGGCTTCCCACGCCACATTGGCAACGGCTCGGATCTTGGAGCCGTGGAATGGGGCGCGCCGAACACCTATAGCGCCTGGGCCCTGGAAGTGTTAGGCGATGCCAACGCGTCCTTTGGCGCCAATCCCGATTGCGATCCGCTCCCCAATGCGGTGGAGTTTGTTCAGGGCAGTGCTCCCACCGCTTATCATAGTCAAGGCGTCCTCACCCAATCGATCGTCGATGGCAAGGCCACCTACACGTTTCGACGACGCTTGGACCTCACGGGTGTCGCGATCAGTCTGGAGGTCTCCAGTTCCTGGAACGCCGGCTTTTCCCCGCTGGCCAGCCCACCGGTGATCACCTCCGTGGATGCGCAGACCGAGGACCTGACCTGGACCGATGAGGTCGCTCTCACGCCAGGGGCGGCGCGCTATGCCAAGCTGGTGCTGGACTTTGGCGGGGGAGATGCCTGGACGAGCGAAACCTATGGCGCCCGCGCCCTAACTCTTCAACCAGCCCAAGCCGGCGTGCACACCGGAGAGCATTACCTGGCCAATCCTTATGTCAGTGCGCGGGTGTTTGAGGGAACGGTGAGTGCGGTGGGCACGAACAGCCTCTCCCCGACCTGCCCACCACCGGCGGACACGTTCTCCGCTGGCGAGTACTTTGTGCTGCTCACCAGTGGCACCCACGCCGGCACCACCACAAACATCACGGCCACCACGGCGACCGACTTCACGCTCTTGGATGATCTCAGCGGCCTCACGGCGGTGGGTGAGCGCTTCGAAATCCGGCGGCATGCGCGTTTTGATAGTCTCTTTGGACCGCCATCGCAATCCGGACTGGCCGCCGGTGCCAACTCCAGCGTGGCCGATCGGGTGCAACTCGTGGGCATCAACCGGGCACGCACCACGCACTTCTATTTCGACGACGGCATGACCACGCCCCAGTGGTTGGACAACAATTTCGATCCGGCGGGGGCGACGCTGATTATGCCCGAGCAAGGCTTCGTGGTCATCCGCAGCGCGTCCACTCCAAGCACGCTGTTCTTAAAGGGCACGGTGCTATCTGACACCTTCAAAGCGCCGGTGGAGATGGGTGACAACCTGATGAGTGCGCCCCTGGATCAGGCGCTGACCTTGGATGCGCTCGCGCTGCATACTGGGGATCCGGTGACCGGTGTACGCAGCGCGCTGAACGCGGCCTCGGCAGACAACCTCATCGTGGTCCATCCGAACGGCAGCACGACCACCTATTTCTATTCCACGCGCCCCGGGTTCACCGGGTGGCGAACCGTGACCCTAACCGATAGCGGTGGCGTGGTCATTCCTGCGGGTGGTTCCTTCTACATTCGCCGCAAGATTAGTCCCGCCTTCTCCTGGACCTTTCCCTCTCCCTAAGACCATGCCTACACACTTCTCTCGTTTACCAGATAGATGGTGGCTGTTTTTGCTACTGTTAAGTCTTGCTGTTTGTCCACCATCACGCGCCGGCTTGATCACTTACAATGTGGTCGTCTCCGCCGGGGATTCCTTTGCCTATGATCCTGGAGGTTCCCTGTTGAACCCGGGTCATCTTGAGCTTGGCTGGTTCACTTCCGGCAGTCCCGATGCTAGCAATGCCGCGAATCTCCATGGGACCGATTGGAATGCGCTGGGTTCTACCAGTTTGTTTGCGGACGGCGAATTTCTGGCCACCGTGAACTTCGACAACACGGGGATCGTCGGCGAACAGCTCCACCTGTGGCTGTTCGATTCCGATCCTGCTGGCGACTATGCGTCTAACATTGGCCTGCACGGGCTCTACACGAGTTCGGATCTTGATTGGTTGGTCCCGGCCACCAATACCAGCCCTACGATTGCGGGATCAGACGTGAATTCGGCGTTGTTGGGTAGTTTCACCGCAGGCACGCCCAATGGCTTTGGCGGCTTCAGCCCCGAGGCGCGGTTGACGCTCAGCGCCGTGCCCGAGCCCAGCGGGCTGCTCTTGAGTCTCGTATTGGCCACCCTGATCACCTTCAATCGTCGCCGACGCGTATGAACTGCTTTGTTAGAATAGGGCTTGTCTCTGTGGGGTGGCTCGCGGTCGCTGGCACCGCGCTGGCCGACATCACCGTGGACTACAACGCGCAACCAGGCTTGCCTAACGTCAACGACTCTAACGGAACACCTTTGGCACAAGGGAATCATGTTTGGTTAGGCGCTTTTCCTGCTGGCTATGATCCTGCCGCTAACGAACCCCTCTCATGGATGCAGCACTGGTTGGCCTTTGACCAGACCGTCATTGGGGGGACCAGCGGCCTCTTGCCCGCAGGCCGATTCTCGGCCACCGCCTCGGGATCAGGGGCCGGTTTCTCCGGGCAGAAGATCTACTGGCTGATCTTCGACACGCCAAGCGCGGCGCCCCCCACCAACGACCTCAGCAATGTGACGGCCATCGGTCTTTTCTCATCGACCGCCACGAACTGGCAGTTTCCTCAAGACGGCTTTGACAACTACACTTTGGTTACCTCTGCGCAGGTCGATCAAGCCTTTGGCGATGGCAGTCTTGCGGGTGGCATGCTGCAACTCGGCTCGCTTGAGAGTGCACCCACGCCTTTCCAGAACTGGGCGACGACCCATGGCTTAACCGGAGCCGCCGCCGCCGCCACGGCCAATCCAACGCACGACGGCATCGCCAACCTGCTCAAGTACGCCTTCAATATCCTTCCGACCCAATCCAATCCGGCAGATCTTGTTGCAGGTGCCGGCGTGGCGGGCATGCCTTTGATTGAACTCAATAGCCAAGACCAACTGGTCATCGAGTTTGTTCGGCGGAAAGCTTCCACCAATCCAGGTATCCGCTATTGCGTGGAGACCGGGAACCACCCAGCCGGACTAACGGAACTGGATCTGACCGGTGCCGTGGTGGACTCAATCGATGAGACGTGGGAGCGCGTCACCGTGACCGACCCTACCATCGCCATGCGCCGCTTTGGACAGGTGCGCGTGGAGGAGAATTGAGGGCGTTTTGAAACATTAATCCTATCAATTCTACCAAGACCATCGTGACCGACAGCGCTCCTCTTGAACCGCGCACGTTTTATCAGCTAAGGATCATTCGCAAAGACTCGTAGGGTTTCTCCCCAATCGCAGACACCCATTTCACCCCTCACGCCCCAATATTTCGTGGGGGAGGACGCCTGTCCGAACCGTAAGCGGGTTGCCGCATCTTTTTGAAACTTCTTCACGGCGGATTCTTAGCAAGGCTCGGCTCTGCCGCCGCCGGAGAGCGCCCCCCACGTACCACGCGGCACCACCGGCTTCACCATCGGCGCGCAACACGGCCTCCCAGAAGCTGGCCGGCTTTCCGGGGAGATCGCCGCCGAAGCCGAGCGCCTGGCTGAAGTGGTGAAGGCGGCGAACTTACAGGAGGGCGGTGCTCCGTCACCGCCGTGACCTCGTTGAATCTGCACAGATGTCCCCCAACTGTTGGACCTTACCAATAGGTTGCTCCTGCGAAGGGCGCGTCCGGCCGTTGCCTCTTTCTGTTTGGAAATCAAGGGGGCCAACCAAGGAGGCGTCCGAAGCATAAGAAAAATAATTTCAGATTCTTTGTCACCTTTTCAGACGATTCCACGCCTGCCCCTGTAGCATGCACCATCCAACTACCTCAAAGAAAAGCCATCTATGGGTTGCCGCCAATGCGAACGAGGATCCGACAGCGGCAACTACGGTACCAGTTGTCTCTTCAGAGCTGCTCCGGTCTCCCTTCATACTCGTCCTATTGACGGTGTCGGCGTTGACATGCACTTCTCTCGCTCAGAATGAGGCGGTGGTCGACGAGCTCATCGATCCGGTCTCCTTAGAATCCTCCGGAGGCAATCTTACAGTCGTCTTCGATGACAAACGGGCTTCAAATGCAAACACTCATTTCGAGGCACAGCATTCATCTGACATCACGAGATGGACGGGAATCGAAAACGCTTCGATAGAATCGCATCCGTTAATTCCAGATCGCTATATTCTCACGGCTCCTGATCCTGGCGGCGAACGCAAGTTTTACAGATTCATCGCGTATTCTACCACGGCCACCGATCAAGATGGTGACGGTCTCTCAGACACCTTCGAGTTGCAAGATACCCGCACCGATCCCTCAAAAAGCGATAGCGATAACGATGGGTATGACGATGGACAAGAATGGGCTCAAGGGACACTACCAAACGATCCCAATAGTTTTCCTTCTCTTGATCTGCTCCCATCTGTGTCGTTCTTAGAATCATCGTTTACGGCGGTCGAGGGTGAAGAAGGGACTACCGCTCGTGTCATTGCGGACCGACCGCTTACCGGAACGATCTTCTATCAAGTTCATCACACTAGCACTGCGGTTGAGGGCGACGACTATGTCACCTTTTCAGGGATGGCAACGGTTATTGGCGAGAAGGTGGACATCCCCATTCAGCTTATCGATAACGACACGATAGACGCTCAAAATCGAGCCATCGTCCTCGATCTAATTCCTACTCAAGATTATTCTACCGGTGGAAGATCACGCCACGTGATCACTATAATCGACGACGATGCCTATTGGTCTGGAGTCCTGCGGGCCGGTCAATTAGAGAGGGACTTTCGAGTTCAACTTGTTCGCAGTGGAGCCACTACAGAAGTCGTGTTTGTCGCTGGCTCTGGCAAAGATGGACTCGAAGATCCGACTGACGTTGACCCTAACTCTATGGCCGATAACACGTCTCAGACAGAGGGGCTTTTTCCGTTTGGCAATCATCAAGCCACCGTCATTGCGGATACGAGCAGTTTATTCCATGTCGAGGTCAGTTTACCGATGCAAGCGCGTACCAAGTTTTTCCAGGGGCAGCAACAGGCTCTCACGCTCACACTGATCGCTGAAGTGAATCCTTTGGAGACCGAGTCCGATGTCATTTCGTTTACGACCATCGCCGGTACCTATGTCCAATCCTGTGAGTCAAACTTTGGTGGAAACGAACCAACTCGCTCCTCCGGAGCATTCGTCATGATTCGAAATCCAATGTGACTAAAAAGCTAACCATGAAACATTTCATTATCATCGCTTTTGCCTGCAGTGTCGTCATACGATCTGAAGCTGCGGCTGATTATGCAAGAGTTGAGCCCTACTGCATCTTGGGAGCTACTGCCTTTCAAACAAACGCAACGTCCTTGGCGATTCAGGGTCATGTGAGCGCGAATGGTTCAGATTATCCGGCCCCAGGAAACAACGCACATCAACTCCGCGCATCCATCTTCGGCCACCCATTTTCGCAATGGACTCCCTATGAGCACTATGCTAGCACCGTCGCAACCAGTGTCAGAGAGGCGTTGTATCCTCAAGTCAACGGCTCAACAACTAGGGATTCTATCGAAGGAAGCGATTCTATCGAGGGAAGCAAAAAGCCGTTCCGCTATAAGTTTCTCCTCTACGATCTGGACGGTCAGGATATCAGCCAAAACTTTAATGATATCGATCAATGGTTTGGAGATGACGACCGCGATAAGATCGACACTGAACTTAAGAAGGTAACGAAAGCCCTGGCTTCTAGCCCGTTTGACACTGAGCTTCGCAACCTCTATCTGGACATTCACTTCGATTGGCTAGTGGCAGAAGTTCAATCTGTAAAGAAACAGTTAGTTGACATCGGCATCAAGCGACTTGCCTTTGATACGACGGGTCCATTTATCATTGATGACGAGATCAACGGTTACCAAGCGATAGTAGCCCAGCTTGAAGCTGCGCTTCTTCGTTATGGCAAATCGCTAGTCGAACCTATGGACGGGGTGGATCCGAGCCGATTTGACTCCGCTGCCTCGGCGGAAATGCCGTTCGGCCTTTATGTCTTTGTCAAGCAACAGACACGTCGCAACAATACGCCGACAACCTATGTTTCCAGCACCGCGAACGGAGAAGCACCAATCGTTGGCGCTGACGCCCCCTTGCCTGAGGATCCCAACAATCCAGAGGACATTGTTCTGACAGCCGGTTACAAAGATCTCACCAATTGGTTGGAGGTGTTGGCGCACTACGTCCGTCACTCCAACGAACTGTGTCGTTTGCTTGGCCTCCGCCAGGCAGCGGGAGATCTCAGGGACGCTCGTCGGCGTACTAGCGAAATTCAAGGCGCCGTAGCAGATGATTATATATCCATGATGGGGCTCTTTGACGATATAGAGTTTCTTCCGGGAGACGCTTCCGGTGTTCCTGGAGCACGTATCAGCGTTGAATTTGAAATAGCTGAAGCCGCCAGTGTTCGGAAATTCCTCAATGGAACCGCAAACCTACTTGGATTGGATGAGAAATTTCTCTTAATCCTTCCTGCCACCGAGACTCACTTCGAAACCTTCGATATTCTCGAAAATCAGATTGTTCAGAACGGTAAGCCTCTCAAGGTGGCTCTCGATAAATTAAATGGCTCAGTTTTCCCAACGGTCGTGCCTGGCGCCCGAGACGAATACGAAACGTTTCAACATTCGTTAGACCGGGTGATGGCCGACCTCACCGAAGTGGAACTTACGTATTCAAACCGCTTTGAGGAGATCACAGGCTTTCAACCAGCAGAATACCGAGGAATACCCGATTCTGGTTCAGAACTCGACCTAGTCAATCAATCGATCGCAAAGTTACAGCAACGAAGCGCACTATTTGAAGATCAATTGCTGGCCCTCGAGGATGATCTAGCGCTCTTAAACAATGCCGTCTCTTCAGCCGAAGGAATCGCTACCAGCATCGAAGAAGCCACACGTGAGTACGACACTAAGCAAGCAAACGCTTGGGATGAAATCCACCTGTGGCGCACTCTGTCAGCCGGGGTTCAAGCAGCAACGGATACAGTTTTTGATGCAGCTGTGACAAAAGATGCAGAAAAGGGCAGCATTGCGGCTATCATAATTGCCGGAGTAGTCAACACCGCAACTCAGACTTACACAACGAATGTTATCTCCAATCGCGAAGAGGACCTGGACCGTGCAGCGACTCAATTCGAATCAAGATTAGCACAGGCTGATGCACCATTGGCAGTTGACCAGGCAAAGATCGCCCTAGCTGAGCATTTACGTGAAATGACCGCCCTTGAGATTGAACAGGTTGGCGACCTGCTGGCGCTCGTTCACGCTATGGCACAGGAGCAGGCTCTCTCGCGAGAGCTTGAGCGCATCAACGCAAACCGTGAGATCAACGAGGCTGGCATTCGCGGTGCCTACTATGCGAACCCTATCCACCTGGTGAGAGCCGAAAATGCTATCATTGAAGCAGATGCTGCGTTTCGCAATGCCCAGCGATGGCTCTTTTATGCCATGCGCGCGCTCGAATACAAGTGGGGAGAACAATTCGCTACGGATCATAACGGAAAGCCGTATGATTCAGGCACCATTTTCAAGTTGAGAAACGCCAACGAACTCGAGGATCTTCTCAATGCGATGGGACAATGGGATGATAGGCGCGATGTTCAGAATACGCAGACAGAGACCACCACAATTTCTTTTCGAGATCATATTCTTTCTCCGAACCCAAAAGATGGGAACCGCCTATTTCCTCCAGTCCCTCCCATTGGAAGAGAGGATGACGGAACTCGTCTCGATCTGCAGACAGGCAGTGTATTGAGTCAAGAAGCTCACTTTCGCTCTTTACTACGACAGCGTATAGACCAGAACGGCAATCTTGTCATCCCATTTGATACCACTTTACTTGAGCACGTTGATACACGCTTCTTTAGAGGGCCTTCTTACGACCTCAGCCCAATTGATCCTGGAACCTATCGTGACAAAATCGAATGGTTTGCTGTCAATGTCGTCGCCGAAGACGGCTCCAGCCAGGCGGATACTTCAGGGAGAAGTGGCAGCCTGGTCTATGCTGGGGAGACTTTTTTCCGAACACGCATCCCACCGCTGATCGACCGAAGCGCTGCCCAGAATATGAACACAGGGGGAGTCCTAGATCTTCCAGGTGAATTCATCACATCCACCTTTAGAAGACCGGTTTCATTCGATTTCAATAACGTGTTCACCCTGCAAAGCTATCGCACAACGCCTGTCAAATTCGCTTATAATCAGCAGTCCGCCACGAACTTTAGTGTCTTTGAAGCTCTCTCCAGCGACACCATTGGTTTTAAATCATTGGCCTTCAAAGAATACAGCGTAGCTGCGACAGCTTGGGAGCTTCGCCTAAATGCCAATAGTTACGATATTGAATTGATCAACGATATTGAACTCATCATCGTTCATCGTTCCACGGATCGCATCTCGCCTTCCAACTAGCATTGCCGCCTCCACTAACCACCGTTTCTTTCAACAATGAAATCCATCTATCTTACTCTTACCGTATTCACTCTGTATTCCGTCAGTGCTCCCGCCGACCAAATGAACTACCAAGGATTCCTTACGGATTTGCAAGGGGCGCCGCTTGCCGATGGCCAATACAACATCACTTTCAATATATATTCACAACCAGAGGGAGGCACTGTCGTTTGGGGGCCTTACATACTAGACAACGGCACTGCAGCAGGCCACGGTCCCAAGGTCAGCTTGGCTGGCGGACGTTTTAGTACGGTAATCGGCCCTCAGGATGTCGACGGAGATTTGCTTTCAGATTCTCTCAACGGCAATAACCGTTATTTGGAGATTGTTGTTGGCTCGAATGCACCAATAAGTCCACGTCAACAGATTTTGGCTGCTCCAAAGGCGATGTATGCTGATCGCGCAGGACACGCAACATCTGCTACTGCGGTTGGAAATCCAAGTGGCATTAGCGCTATCAATATCGATGGTGTCGCCGTCGATATGCCCGGCACTCTTAACGTTCAAGGAAACATTACCGCCGATCGAGTCATTCCAGAGCTGCTTATAGCAAAAGACGCCACTATTACTGGTAAGCTCAGAGCAATTGGGTCCGAAAGGACGTTTGAGTTTTTTCCTGGTCTATCAGAGTCAAGTATAGATGGGACGCTAACAGCTGCGCTTACGGCTAATGTGGGACCTCAGATGCGGTTTCAGGCCAATTCTGAGGCCTTCTTCGCGGATCTTGGGCTTAGCGGTAATAACAATAAGTTTGTAGTTGAAACTAACGATGCCACCCGTTTTGCAATAGACCAGAATGGCCGCGTGGGCATTGGAACTGGCACTAGCGAACTCTCTTCGGCCAAGCTGGAAGTCAATGGAGGGACACACGTAGCCAGTATGACGGGGGCCTACCTGTACACCAGTGGAGCGTTTCCTGCCGTAGGTCACGGAGCCAAACAAGTCTCTATCAAAACATCGGATACGATCTGGTGTGGGGCTTACGTCATTGCCTCATCGGATGAGCGCATCAAAAGCAGGTCTCGCCGCTCTAACAGTGCTGAAGATCTCCAGACCTTACTTCAGTTGGAAGTCACCGACTATCAATTCAAAGACACTATTGCCCACGGCTCTACGCCCCAGAAGAAACTCATTGCTCAACAGGTGAAAGAGGTCTACCCCCAAGCAGTCAGTCTTCACACCAATGTGATTCCTGACATTTACCAGCAGGCGCAGATTGAAAACGGCTGGATTCATTTGGCTACCGAACTGAAACCCGGCGAACGCGTTCGGTTGATCGGTGAGTCAGAAGAGGGAATCTATGAAGTGATCGAAGCCAAACCAGACCAGTTCCGAATTGATTTTAAATCGGATGGCGATCGCGTTTTTGTCTATGGGCGCGAAGTCGAAGATTTCCACACCCTGGACTATGACGCCATTGCGATGCTGAATGTTTCCGCCACCCAAGAACTGAAGAAGGAAATGGATGCGAAAGTGAGGACTCTGAGTGAAGAGAACGAAACTTTGAAAGCAAAGCTGGCCAATCTGGAGAGATCGATGGGAGCGTTGACTCGACTTGTCGAAAACCTCTCGCCGACTTCAGTGCCCGTTCTCGCTGAACGATAATCCATGAGTATACTAAATTTCTCACGAGCGAGCTACTAGGGAAGAGGCAAGTTGATAATTACTTCAATTTCCTATTTCGATGGTGCTTGGCAGCGGCTTTACTAGTAAACCCAAGAGCCGCTGCTGGGTAGCCAGCGGGGAAGATCTGACCTCTTGCCGATTTTTGGATAAGGATGGCCGCGATGATCTATGAGCGAGGAGAGGAAATGCAAGACCTGTGGCGTGGTTCTTTCTGGCAGCGGAGGCGACAGAGTTTACTGTCGAAGCTGTTTGCAAGAGCATGCCAGGGCAAAGCTGAAACTGGCGTTGGGTGAGACGGAGGAGACGGAAGTGATGACCCGCTACGACGAGGTCGACCGGCAGGGTGAGTTTGTGGGGGACTATCGGTTGATTCAACGCATTGGTGAGGGCGGCATGGGAGAAGTGTGGTTGGCCGAGCAGCGGCGTGGGGTGCGTCGGGAGGTCGCCATCAAGTTGATCAAGCCCGGGATGGATAGCCGGCAAGTGTTGGCTCGCTTTGAGGCCGAACGGCAGGCCTTGTCACTGATGAATCACCCTAACATCGCGGGTATCTTGGATGCTGGGATGACCGAAGATGGCCGGCCCTTCTTTGTCATGGAGATGGTGCGTGGGCGTCCGATCACGGAGTTCTGCGATCGGCAACGGCAGACGACCTACCAGCGGCTGCTGTTGTTCCTGCAGTTGTGCCGCGCCGTTCAGCACGCGCATGGCAAAGGCATCCTCCACCGTGATCTCAAGCCCTCGAACGTGTTGGTTGCCGAAAGAGAGGATCAGCCCATTCTCAAGGTGATCGATTTCGGTGTGGCCAAGGCGCTGAGCATGCGCCTGACGGAGGAGACCTTGGTAACGCATGTGGGGCAGGTGATCGGAACGCCAAGCTACATGAGCCCTGAGCAATTGGACATGCTGGAGCTCGATTGCCGAAGTGATGTGTATTCGCTAGGTGTTGTGCTATACGAACTTTTGACGGGCGCTTCACCTCTAGATTTGAAGGGAGGGCGAGGCACCAGCCTTCGGAAGATGCTTGAAATGATCAGTGAGGCCGAACCTGTCAAGCCCAGCACGAAGGTGGGCCAACTTGAGTCTTCGGAGAAGGAGCGCCTGACCCGAACGCACCAGACCGAGATACGTAAACTTGGGAAGATCCTGCGCGGCGATCTCGATCGCATCGTCATGAAAGCCATCATGAAGGAGCGCAAAGAGCGCTATGATTCTGTGCGAGAGTTCCACAACGATGTGGAGCGCTATCTGAATCGCGAACCCGTAGCGGCGGCACCTGTTCGAGTGAGAAGCCGACCGTTCCAACGTCGACGTTACGGACTCATCGCGGTCTCTGGGTTGGGGGCCATGCTTCTCCTCCTCGGCGTGTGGGTGGGGAACCATTTCTCAGGGCTCCATAGGGACACCCCACCTCAGAAGGGGGCCAACTACACGGGAAGCGAACCAGGAACTCGCCCCAGCCGGGAACAGCCTGACAATGAGATCATCTCCCAGCCCAAAGCCGCTGCCTCCTCTGAAAGCCACGAGAGTTCCACCGGTTCAGGAAATGAAGCCTTGGTCGAGATCAACCGTGAAACGGCCCGGCGTTTGCTGAAAGATCTGCCTCCTGAAGAAGGGATCGATGTGGTTTTGGATAGTGGCGATTTAAGAGGCGTTAACGCCGTCGAGTACCTTCCTGATGAGCCCTTTCAGATTCAGTACGCCTACCTCGATGCCACGATGATGGGAGACGGCGAGTTTTTCGAACTACTCGCCAGGATGAGCAAGCTCCCTTCCCTGGTTCGCTTCCGAATCAGTGCCAAGCGTCGAGAACGTTTTGATAGTCTTTCTGAATTAGTCCATCTGAGCAACCTGTCTCTCAACACGAACGGCGTCGATATCGATTATCAAGTGCTGCGTCGATTCGAGAAACTTCAATCGGTCGAGCTGGAAGGAGCGCCGTCAGTCAACGCCTTCGTCGATGTCGTGTCTGAGCTGACTAAGCTTTGGCGAATCGATATCAATGCCTGTGAGTGGTCGAACCAAGCTGAAGTCTTCGCCCGCCTAGGCAAGCACCCGTCACTGACACACCTTGTCGTGGGGCACGACAACCTGAACGATCAGATTTGGGATGAGCTGGCCATGATCACTCAGCTAGAGACGATCGAAGTGTGGGGAGGGCAACAGCTCACTGGCCGAGGACTGGCAACGCTTGCAAGCGTTCCCGCGCTTCGAACTCTTGCACTTAAGAGTCCAGCACTTTCAGAGGTCGCCCTCAAGGAGGCGAGCACGCTGAGTTCGCTCAAATCATTGACATTCCGAGGGCCATTGGAACGCCCATGGTTGTCGCATTTGCACGAAGCCCACTTTCTTGAAAACCTGTTTCTTTATCAAACCGGGGCTTTACCATATGATTTGGGGAAACTCATTCAAAACCTTCCCGATTGCCGCGTTGTCACAGGCGAGTGATCCCGAGACCCTTTCGGAACCGATGCTTCAGATTCAATCTTATCTTACAGTTACCGCAGGCTTCCTTCGGCTTCGCCGATCGATTCTCGGCATGGTGGTCTTGACGGTCGTTGGGGTGTCGGTGCTCGCTGGGGAGGTGGCTGATGATCATAATCTGCTAGGCCGCTATGAAACCGCCTTGCCGGAAACCGGAAGAGATCGTGGCGAGATCACGCGCCATCCGACGGAAGGGATGAAATTCCGCTGGACCAGTGACAGCGGCACCTCGTGGGACCTGAGGCCAAACGTCGCGAATGGTTTGCTCGAAGCACTCGA
This sequence comes from Verrucomicrobiia bacterium, assembly GCA_030425385.1. Taxonomy (GTDB): domain Bacteria; phylum Verrucomicrobiota; class Verrucomicrobiia; order Verrucomicrobiales; family DEV007; genus JAACDM01. The sequence goes on from JAUIAH010000029.1 coordinate 80,805, forward strand.
TGACAAGCCCAACATCCAGTTGCAATTCGAGGGCAAGCCTGGTGCGTCTGCGGTGCGGACGATTCGCATTGATGGCAGACTCTATTTCCGCAAAGTCGATCCCGCCAAGAAGCGTGCTGTGGCGCCGGTTGCTGAGGAGCCCCCTGGACCCGCAACACCTGGCAAAGTAACCAAGATTGATGGGCAAACCTATGAGGTGGGCAACATTAGAATTCACAAGCCATCCAAGGAGATCGTGTTCGATGCCTGCGTGAACCAAATCGGCGGCCCCATAGAGTATTTGTTAGTGACCAACAGAGGCAAGACCCACGAATCGCTCTTCTCGTGCCAGATCCGGCCGATCGACCTCAACGTGGCCTTCCTCCTGCTTGGCTATGAACCGTCGCCAGAACTGTTTGAGATCCGAACTCCCGATCACCGGCCAACTGGCCACTACCCCAAGGTTCCGGAGACGGTGCGTTCGCTCGCTCGCCTTCATATCTCTGCAACATGGACGACGGATGGCAAGTCGATGAGCGCTGCCGTGAATGACTTCATCATGAACGAAGAGACCGGAAAGCCCATGGCCGCCGGCCCATGGCTCTACACAGGGTCCGCCATCACCGAGACCGGATTCCGTGCCGAACAGACCGGCGATATTGCAGCCGTGTTCTCGGATCCCAGCGCCATGATCAACCATCCCGGAAAGTCGCGGATCCGTGATGATGTCTGGTCTGTCAAACGCGGCCCGCTGCCTGCCAAGGGTGCGACTGTCAAAATCACTATCAAGCCTTTCTTTAAAACTGACACTCCCCACGCAACAGAAAGTCCTTAGACCTCTAAGCCGCTACCACACCCTGTCATTCGACCACAACAAACTTCCCGTATGAAACCACTCATCCATATTCTACTCGCTGGTACGATGCTAGGCGGCTCGGGCCTAGGGCAGGTCGGCTACAATGTTGATACTGGCCACCCGTGGACCGAGACGACAAATGTCGGACCTGACGCCGTCGTGCCGGGCTGGTTCTACAACCTCGGTATCACAGGGCTGAGGGTGCAACTCGATCCTGACGCGCCCCGAACTTTGGTCGTGAAATACGTGTTTCCCGGCTCACCCGCCGCCGGACTCCTTCAAGCGGATGACGTGATCACGGGCATCGAGGGCCAAGCATTTACCGAGGATCATCAGAACGGTTATGGCCCCGAGGTCTTCGGCGCGCGTGGGCCGATCGGTGAGTTTGGGGTGACGTTGGACGCCATCCAATCTGCCGATGGCCTCCTCGACGTGTCTTTCAACCGCGGCGGAAGCCCCCAGAATGTGACGCTCAATGTTGGAACGGCTTACGGAAGTTTCTCGTCTACTTACCCTGACAATTGTCCGAAATCTGATCTCATCCTCGCCGAATTGCTCACCTACCTGCGCAATTCTCAATTGGAGAGTGGGACCTGGGAGAGACAGGGCGGCCACGAGAACAGCATCTTCGCGGGACTCGCCTTTTTGGCCGACGGCAGCGAGGAAAGCATGACGGCTGCCGACAAACTCGCCACCTACTACGACAACCAGACGAATGCTGCCATACCGCAGCACGGACTCCACAACTGGAAGTACCTCGCTGCTGCGATTTACCTGTCTGAGTACTATAACAAGACGAGCCATGAGTGGGTCTTCACCAAACTGAAGACGCTTTACACTTATCTCGTCGACAGTCAGTACAAGGACATCTCTCAGTTAGTGCTCCCCCAAACCCATGACGTCGATGCGACGAAATTTGGCTTCGGTGGCTGGGGGCACAATCCCGGCTTTGAAGGTTACGGCCCCATTTGTATGACCACGGGTCAGGGAGCACTCGCGCTCGCCCTCCTGGATCGTATGGGCGTGACGGTTGAGCGCGCTCGCCTCGACGCCGCCTACGAATTCCTCGTCAAGGGCACAGGCGCCAATAACTACGTGTGGTATGCCGATCAAGATGGATCGGGAGGCGATCCGGATGCCTGGGCCGATACGGGGCGAACGGGCGCGGCATCCATCGCCTATTGGATGAGCCCCTATACGCACCCGATTTATCGAGCCCGGGCCTTGAACTACGCGCGCTTCATGGGGAGTCATCCTCAAAGTTTCCCCGATACCCACGGCTCCCCGACGATGGGCATGGCTTACGCGGCGATGGGCGTTCATTTTGATCCGGGGAGCTTCAGGCAGCTAATGGATGACAACCTGTGGTGGTTCTCACTCTCTCAATGCACGGATGGAACATTCTACTACCAGCCCAACCGCGATAATGCGATTTACAACGCCCATCCACGTTTCGTGGCCTCCAGCGTCACCGCATTGATTCTCTCATTGCCCAAACGCAACCTGCTCATTTCCTCGCAGGTGGTGGACCCGGCGTGGATCCCCGGCGATCTCAAAGTGTCGACCCTCGATGAAGAATCTGACATCCAGAAAACAGTAGGAACCTTAGTTTCAGCAGCCAACTTTGGGGAGACTGCCGTGACGGTGAATGGCCTCCTTCATGGGGCGGGAGCGTCGGCGGGTGCCGGCCTCACCCACAACTTCAGTTTCGAGGATGATCTTCGCAACGGTGCGTCCGGCTTGCCGGGAGGCTCGACCATGGATAAGCTCCTTAGCGGCATCGCTGGGAACGACGGCATCGAAATGTCCCTCAGTGGTCTGACCAATGGCCAGGAGTATCTTTTTCAAGCCTATTGGGAAGGCGAGCCTGGCCAATCGCTCACCATCACGATGGAGGCCGGTGGTGTCGCCACCCAGGACAAGATTGACGACCAATCTCCTGCCGTGCTTATCTGTTATCGGTTCGTCGCCGCCTCCGACACCCTTAACATCTTCATCGACCGTGACGACGACCTCGAAGGCGACCCCGACCACTGGCTGTCTGGATACTCCCTGCAAACCATCCTTCCGGTGGTGAACGCGAGTTTTGAAGAAGACACTTTCCCGACCTCTCCGGGACACATTGCGGACTTAGGAAATGGCACGATCACGGGTTGGGCAGCTTCCGACAACAGCCGTGTTGGATTGAACCCTGCCAATGGCGTCAACGTCTACGCTAACAATGGTGCCGTTCCCAATGGCTCTCAGGTCGCTTTTCTTCGATCTGACACCGAATCGCCAGTCACACTTAGCAGCGATCTTGGCCTCATTAATTTGGTCTCCGGCGAATCCTACGTCGTTTGTTTTCGGGTCAATGCTCAAGCTGGGAAGGCGATTCCCGATGTGAGCGTCAATGTGAATGGTGTCGCAACGCCGTTTCCCGTGGCGCCTGTGACCACGGCAGGCGATCACGCCGAACCTTACCGTCTGATCGCTATTCCGTTCACGGCCACAGCAGACTCAGCGCCTCTCTCGGTGACATGCAGTTCATCTGCGGAAGCGGTGCTTCTGCTAGATCACTTCACTCTCTCCCGAGTCTCTGAATCCACATGGTCGGTTCTTCCGTGGTCGAGTGATCTCTCGTCGGGTATTGAGCCCGCTAACTTGGTGGGCGCTTATAATCTGGGCAGCGCGGACAACGCTGTTATCAATGGCGTCACCGCCATGGGGGTTTCAGGGGCCAATCCGTCGGGCACTAGCACGTTTTCATCTAATGGCCTAACCAACACTGGTCCAGACACGAATGACCTTACCAGTGGCACAGGCGGTAGCGCCACCATGGCGGCTTCCTATGTTTCTAGTAACGCCTCAGGAAGACTCACATTGCAAAATTTGACCCCAGGCTTGCGCTACAGGCTGTCGCTTTTCTCGGTCGGCTCAGGGACCACACCTTGCGTGGCCACCTTCCAATCCGGCTTCGACAAACGAAGTGTGGATGCCAATGCCTTTGGTAATAATGCAGGCTTACGATTGGATTACGTGTTCATTGCAGACTTCTCGACGCGGACTCTGACGTGGACTCTTACAGAGTCCAACGACTCTTTTCCTCTTTACGGTTTCGCCCTCAATAGATTGTTTTTGGTTCGGAACAACACCGATGTCGGCGAGGATTCGCTGCGTGACGTTCTGGATAAGGCAAAGGTGGAACCTGGAGCCGTGGTCACCTTTCATCCGGACCTCAATGGTGGCACCATTGCCTTGAGGTCACAGCTGACCATTGACAGCGACGTCACCATTGACGCCGCGAGTTTGGCGCAAGGGGTGACATTGGACGGCGGAAATCAAGATTTCCGTGTGATCGAGATCAGTGGGACTCGTACCGTTCACCTTCGAAACTTGAACATCGTTGGTGGAAACACGACTGGCTTGGGAGGCGGACTTTACAATCAATGGGGCACGGTGACGCTTGAAGCGTGCACGCTCGCCAATAACACAGGCGGTTCTGGCGGAGCCATTCGCAATGCCGGCACCATGACCCTCGTGCGCTCCACCGTCTCGAATAACCAAGCCACCGGAGACAGTGGCGGTATCTTTACGGAAGGCGATCTAACGTTGAATCAAGTCACTGTTACTGATAACTCAGCACCTTTTGCAGGAGGCATCTGGCTTGCCAGCGGGGGCACGCTGACCCTGGAGAACACGATTCTCGCGCTAAACTCGTGGGATCTGTTCACCACGAGTGAGACTCCCGTTGTGGTCCTTGGTGTAAACTGCTTGTCTCGGCTTGATGGATCGGGGCTTGTCTCCGGCCCCAGTATTCTCGAGGTTCCAGATCCCATGCTAACCAGTCTAGGCGACTACGGTGGGCCAACCCTAACCAGACGCCCTCTTGCCGGTAGCCCGCTCATCGATGCCGGCGGGCCGAGTCCCTATGCCGTCGATCAGCGAGGCTTTCCCCGGCCCATTGGTGACCGCGCGGACATTGGATCGGTGGAATGGGGGAGCGCAAACACTTTTGCTGCCTGGGCGTTAGAAGTGTTGGGCAATGGCAGTGCGTCTTTCACCGGCGACGATGATGGCGACACGGATCCGAACGGTTTCGAATTCGGTGTCGGCGCCCACGGCAGCCGACCCGATGCCGACTCAAACCGCAAGCCGGCCCTGCAACTAAATGATGGTGGTGGTGTCGAGATCACCTTTGGCTGCCGCCCTGGAGCAGCTGAGCTTTGCTGGATCGTCGAGCGTAGCAACACGGTGGGAGGCTACACAGAGATTTACCGCTACGATGGAGCATCCGAAACACTCACCGGCAATGTGGAGGCCCAAGTTGATCCGAGCGAACCCACCAAGATCATTGTGACTGACAGAGCGCCTATGCATCCGCGCACTTTCTACCGGCTGAGGATCATTCAGAAAAGCTCTTAGCTCGACTTTCTAGAGCAGAGAGAACCTACTTCGTCCGTCGGCACTCGAAGTGTTTCCTAGCCAACCTCTAGCGGAGGCTGGCAACTTGTCCTTGGGCTTGGGACCATGCTATTCGGTCGGCGCTATTCTTCAATGTTAGTGATTCTGTTATAAACTGCAACCTAGTCAATGGCGGATGGTTCTTTACTGGCCAGGACATCTTTGAAAATTGGCGAAACGGAGAGCCTGATTGGGCCGCTTGAAAAATCCGCATTGAGTCTGCCTTTCTACGACTAGCGAGATCGCCCGGGGGCCGATTGCGCAATCCAAACTACCGATGCAGCTTGCGGGTGGGCTAACATAGTCAGAAATGCGCTCGGGTAACTGTCGGAGTCACCTAAATCACCCCGAGCTGGCTGCAGCGGCTGCCCCGTTCTCGCAGTGGATATTTGTCAGGAGGATCGGTGGGCGATCAGCAGGGTGCTGTAGTCAGTCTAGCTTCACCCCCATGAGTTGGACCGGGAAGATAGATAAGATTGCTGTTAGCTAGCTAGAACACTGATAGTGAGCGCCTTCCGAAAGCTTGTAAATTGGTGTCAGTACTGGAGCGACGAGAGCGATGCGGACGAGGGTGCCGCGACTGGATAGCCGAGCATCTGGGAGCGGAGCCAGGACGTGCCGATGGAGACGAGGGGGGGGATTCTGTTCACGGGAAAAGTGACCTCAAGGGGCTCCCGTTCCTACGGTTCAGATTGGCACGGAATAGTCCGACTGGCTGGCGTAGACCCTGGGATGGTAGAAAAACTATGTCCGTTGAACGTTGCCGAATTCTCGCGAGGAATTCTGAGAACTGCCTACGACGGCTCATTCCGCTTGTTTAGTTTGGGAGACCAATTGAAACGATTAGTGGCGTGGATTCAGGCTGAGGGAAGGCCGAGATGTAGTTCTCGACACTTTCTTTGGCCCGACCTCCGCATTTTGCCGCCTTTACCATTGAGATGATCGAAATCGCAAAGCAGACATCCCCGTTGGAAGGGCCCTGCAATTGGGCAAGAGACGGGTAAAGCAGTAGGTGATGGGTGCCTAGCGTGTGTGGGTACAGGTCATGCACGCCCGCATTTCATTCAGAAAGTTCGCATTAGAGTGTCATGCGCGTGGCGGGACGGGCGCGACCGGAAAACGAACCTGGATCGATCTTTGCACGTCGGTTGGGGTGCCTCACGACCTTTGGAAAGAGGCTCCGTTCGTAGTGCTTCCTTTCAAGGCATTTGTTCCCATCTCGCATTTGGGATTGAGAAATCGGGCAGAGACGCGACGAGAAATGCATCCATTGTATCTCTCACTGGAATGGCGAGCAATGATGAATGCAAACCCGAGCCTAACAACCAGGGAAATCGCAGATGATCAGGGAGTTACGCCGGGGAGAGTTCGACAGATCCTAAGGCTCTCGTCGCTAGCACCGGAGATACTTGGGGAATTGGACAGTATGCTTCCCGAAGAGTTGCGATCCTTCGGGGAGAACAAGCTGCGATTCTTAGTTCCACTAGACCCAGCCGATCAAATCGTGGAGTTTCAGTGGTTGAAGTCTCAGCATAGACTTTGTCTCTCACACTGAAAATCTCCACGCCCGCAACGAGGATGGATCGCAGTGCAGCGCGGCAACAATCGTAAGAATCGTTTCACGCGTTTCAGTCTCACTGGCCAACAATGATCCATGCGAACTGAAATACGATTGTGGCTTGTCTCGCAGTTGCAAGACACCCGCCAGTCGGTTTGGATAGCCCAGACAAGCGCTACCGCTGATCGTCAGACGCTGCGGCTTGGCTAACCTCGAACTTCAGCCGAGGGCGACAGATTTGGTTGAACCTCATGGGTCAAAGTCAAAGAAGCCGTTTAGTGGCGATAAACCGCCGCCTCAAGGCGGGACGCGGCAGCGTCAAAGAACGGATAACGCCTGGACAGGAAGAGGCCATACTGGTTGTTGGCGGGATCGATCCAGAAGAAGGTGGAATGGTAACCTCCCCATCCGTAACAACCTTCGGGCATGGCGGTAGCATGCCGTTCGGCATCCTTGAGAATGTGGAAGCCGAAACCTAACGCATACCCTTGCTCTGATTCCGAGAAGCCCGGCTTCCCATCAAGTTGATCTTCTAACATGATCGCCAACGTTCGTTCAAAAAGGATGGATTGGCCGTCGGGTGTCCGCCCGCGATCGACGAGCATTTGACAGAAGCGCCCATAGTCGGCGAGCGTGGAGACGAGGCCTTCCCCTCCGAGATGAAGGCGACTGTTAGGCCTGTAGTAGAGTTCGTCTTCGGCTGGTGTGCCCCGGCGAAAGCCCTCCTCGGTTCGCACAAAGAGCGGCTGGAACCGGGCGCGGTCTTCTTCTGTCAGGTGGAACTTGGTGTCATCCATTCCGAGCGGGTCGAAGATGGTTTCTCTTAGAAACGCGTCGAAAGGCTTCTTTGATAGCTTCTCGATCGCTGCTCCCAGAACAGCCGTGCTGAGGCCGTAGGTATAACGTTCTCCGGGTTGATGCTTCAACGGCTTTGTTGCCAGCAACTCGATGAGTCCATCCAGATCGTCTAATTCCATCACTTCTTTCCAAGTGCCTTCCTGATCAAACGAGCCGTCATAGCCAGCGATTCCGGAGGTATGCGTCAGCAGGTGACGATAGGTGATCGGGCGCGCCAGGGGTTTCGTCTTGTCGTCATCACTATCACTTTCCACCCGAAACTTCCCGAGCCTGGGAAGCGCGTCCGAGACGGGATCGTCGAGCTGAAACGCTCCCCGTTCGTGGAGGATCATGGCGGCGACGCTGGTGATCGGCTTGGTCATCGACCAGATGGCAAACAGGGTGTCCTCGTTGATCGAGCGGTCTCCTGCCTGACCAGAAGCGACGGCGTGCTCGTAAAGTGTTTCGCCGCCTCGCGCCAGCCGGAACACAGTTGATAGGGCTTCGCCTTCGTCCATGAAGGCTTCCTGCGCATCCATCAACGCGGCATCGAGAGGAACTCGCGAATGCTTTATCGAGAGATCGTAGCAACGAATCTCCTGGTCATTGCGAACGTAGATGCGCTGGTTCGCGAAGGCGGGGGCAGACCAAACGAGCATTCTCCCTCCCACGGCATGGGTTGGTTCGATTAACGTCGTCCGCGAAATTTCTTGGTAACTTTGTGTGGAAAGCTCGGCTGTGATCAACTCACCATGGTCGTTGTAGAGAAATGTTCTGCCCGACGACGGGTGATGAAAGGAGAAAGCTGATGGCCAAGCACCCGTGCGTTCGCCTCTAGCATTCTGCAACGGCAGAGACGTTTCCCATAGGCGTTCTCCGGTACGAATGTCGACACATTGAAATTCCCCTCGCCCACCTGCGGAATAGAGGTAACCCTCTTCATCCAGATGCGCGGTGTTCAACACGCCAGCGACACCCATTCTGAGATCGGGCCCCCAGAGCACTTCTGCTGTGCGATTGTCAGGAGCCACTCTCATGGCCGCCGAGACCCCCTTGAACCCCATCACATGGATAAGATCGTGATGAACACGAGGCGCACCGATCGACATCCCATAGAGCGGTTTCACCTTAGCAAACCAGTACTCCTTGCCAGTGGATGGCTCTAGCGATCCCACACCATCTCCGTGCCATACCAGCAATTGATCCAAGCTGTGAATCGTCGCTATGACAGGCGGGCAGTAACCAGGCTTGGATGCAGACAACGCCCGCCACCGTTCCTCGCCAGTGTGCTTATCGAACGCAACCACGGTCGAACCATCCCCACCGACGATGCAGACTAACAGATTCTTGTAGACGAGCGGATGAGCAGCACAGCCCCACTCGGGCACCTCAAGCCCGTAGTCGTCCTTAAACGATCTCTGCCACAAGACCTCTCCAGAGGCCGCCTGGAAGCAATGCAGATCGCCTTCAGCGCCCAGTGTGTAAACACGTTCGCCATCAACCGTCGGCGTGCAACGCGGGCCGATCGCGTAGAGGTAGACCGTGGAGTAGGGACAATCATAGACGTGTTCCCAGAGCACTTTCCCGGTGTTCGCATGAAGAGCACGGACGCGTTCCTTCCCAGGAATCTCCGCTCGAATAAAGTTAGGGTTCCCTTCAGTCTTGTCCGGATCATACGGTTCCGCGATCCGATCCATCACGAAGACGCGATCCCCAACCACCGCTGGGCCCGAGTAGCCTCCACCAACGGCCCTCTCCCAAAGCAAGGGCAGTCCGGAGTCTGGAAACTCCGTGCGAATGCCTTCTTCCCGAATAGAGGTATCGCCGTGCGGGCCCAGAAAGTGCGGCCAGTCATCAGCCAGCGCACTCAGCCCCATAGCGGTGAACAACACGTGAGGAAGCAGTCGAATCAAAGTCGCGTTTCGTCTCATCGGCGACAAGTCGTAGCGGTCTGTCAGATTGCTGTCGAGGGCTGTCCGCTGGACGACTATTCTGGATCTAATTTCGGCAGGTTGGGCGAGGGATGGAAGTAGATCTTGGTTAAGAATGATCTCTGCAGTACCCCACATAGAGTGAATCAACAGAGTAGTAGACAGCCAGTCGAGCCAGAAACCCAGTCGGATTCCAGTAGATCCGTCTCGCGTTTCCGTTTCGCTGGTCGTGTCGTGTTGCCTGTCGTATTCCTCATCGCAGGACTTGCGAGCTACGCTTTGTTCTCTAAGCAGCCGCCCCAAGTTGCCGAACCATCCCCGAAACCGAGACCTTTGGAGGTGCGGGTTGAGGAACTCAAACGAAAGGACTTTCAGGTTAGCGTGGCGACTCATGGCCTGATCCAGGCTCACAGCCAGGTGAATCTCACCGCTCAAGTTGGGGGCCGTGTGCAGACGATCCATTCGGGCTTTGAGGTAGGCGCATTCTTCGAGAAAGACGAAGTATTGTTGGCGTTGGATCCGGTTGATTTCGAGGAGGCATTGGTGAACGCCAAAGCCCAGTTGGCTCAGACGGAGTTCAACTTGGAGCAGGAGCGCATTCGGGCCAAGCAAGCGAAGCTCAACTGGGACGATCTGGGTTACGAGGAAGAGCCTAGCGAGATGGTTCTAAGGATTCCGCACGTCAAACTAGCAGAGAGTCAGCTTGAGAGAGCGAAGGAACAATTGCTCAGCGCGCAACGAAATCTCGAACGCACGAAAGTCCGAGCCCCGTTCGACGGGCGGGTGCTCTCTCGTAGCGCGGGATTAGGCCAGACGATCGGGGCTGGCTCACCATTGGGAATCATCATTGCCACCGATTACAGTGAAGTCCGTCTACCGGTCTCGACTCGATTCCTTGGCGACATTTCACTGCCCGAAGACTTGTCGGATCCACCCGTCGAGATTGTGTTGAGAGACTGCCTTGCCGAAAGAGCCAATCTGGCGTGGCCAGCGAAGATCCTGCGTACCGAGGGTGCTCTGGATGCGAGTACGTTAGAACTCTTCGCCGTGGCCCGGGTTGACGACCCCTTCGGATTGGAATCTGATCGAGTTCCGTTGCGAATCGGACAACCAGTGGCGACGGCGATCCCAGGGAGAACGCTCACGGACGTCTTTGTGATTCCACGGGAAGCTGTTGCCGATCTGAATCGAATTCGCCTGGTAGATCCGGAGGCGCTGACTTTAAGATCTGCCGTCATTTCGCAGTTGTGGGAGGACGATGACGTTCTTGTCTTCAATGATCCAAGTATTGAGGACGGAACGCTCCTCGTTCTCGACCGACTTGTTTACGCTCCGGATGGAGGCAAGGTGGAAATTGTCAATGACGGTACCTTGTCTGAAGAAGAGTCTTCACTGAGTCATGAACAGATGCCGGAGGGCGGTAGCCAGAAGTGATTGGTTGGTTTGCCAGGAATAGCATTGCGGCCAATTTGCTCATGCTCGCCATCCTGCTCGGTGGCGTCTATGTGGCTTTCTTCCGTATTACGCTGGAAATGGAGCCCGACCGTGATTACGGCACGGTGTTCATAACGAAGTCCTATCCTGGAGCAACGCCGCGGGATGTTCAGAAAGAAATCCTCATTCCCGTGGAGAACGCCTTGGAATCTCTGGATGGTGTCAAACAGCTCAACACCGATGCGCATCCCGGCCATGCAAGGATCTACGTCGAAGCAAAGCCAGGCAAAGACTTGCGTGTGTTGAAGGACGACATCGAATCGCTCCTGCAGACGATCACCACACTTCCCGCTCAGAACGAGCCCTTTCATGTGAGGATCCCGAGTGAAGCCGATCGTCGCTCGGTCATCTGGGTGGTGGTCACAGGCGATCTTCCGGAGACGGAGCTCCAGGCCGTTGCCGTCCGTGTTCGAGATGATCTGCTAGCCATCGATGGCATTAGCAGAGTCAATGCGTTTCTTCCGAGGCAGCGCGAACTGTCTATCGAACTCGATTCGACAAAGCTTGCTGCTTACGACCTTAGCTTCACGGCAGTGGCCAATGCCATTCGGCAGTTCTCCGTAGACTTGCCAGCGGGCTCAATTCGATCTCCAAGTGGAAACTTGGTGTTACGGACGAGAGGCCAAGCCTACTCGCGTGATGACTTTTCTGCTATTCCGATTCGATCATCCAGCGGAGCGGAGCTGACGCTTGGCGAAGTCGCCGAGATCAGCGAGAATCAGGAAGATGAGAAGGTCATTTCCGAATTCAACCGGAGACCTGCCATTCGCATCGATGTGGCACGCACCGGGAACGAAAGCGCCCTGGCGGTAGCGAGAAAAGTCCGGGAATACGTGGAGAATTCCAAAGGCCGATTTCCGGAAGGCGTTGTGTTAGGCACGCACGCAGACAGAGCGGTCGAACTTCAGGCCAGGCTGGGAACCATGGCGGGATCTCTCCTGCAGGGCGCGGTGCTGGTGATGATTGTTCTCGGTCTCTTCCTTCGTCCTCAGTTGGCCTTCTGGGTCGTTGTTGGTATTCCTGTTAGTTTTGCTGGAGGCATCATGGTCATGCATCTATGCGGTCTCTCCGCCAACATGATGAGCCTCTTCGGCTTTATCATCGTTGTCGGTGTGGTGGTCGATGATGCGATCGTCACCGGCGAAAGCGTCTATGCACGACTCCAAAACGGGGCGGCTCCACTCGACGCTGCGATTGACGGCACCAAGGCCGTCACCATTCCCGTCACCTTTGGCATTCTCACGACCATCGTTGCGTTTGTGCCTCTGTTGTTCTTTGAAGGAATGACAGGAGCCTTTGCCAAGCAGATCCCCTTCGTCGTCGCACCCGTCCTCTTGTTCTCGCTGGTGGAGTCCAAGCTCGTCTTGCCAGCTCATTTGAAACATCTCCGCATCGACGATTCGAATAGTGGTGGATGGTTGCGTTACTTGCGGCTCAAAGTGGCTGCGGGTTTGGACTACTTTATCTATCGATGCTATCAACCCGCTTTGATCGCCGTGGTGCGGCATCGTTATGCAGCACTCGCTTTCTTCGTTGCCATGGCCATGGCCATGCTTGGGTATTTCACAGGTGGTCGCTTAGGTTACGTTCCGATCCCATCGGTCGAACGCACCGAGGTGGTGGCCACGCTGGATTTGCCCGATCACGCTTCCATTGAGACCACCCGTCGATACATGGATCGCCTGGCCGACGCCGCGGAGGCCATGAAATTGGACTTCATTGATCCTGGCACTGGCAAGCCCATTGTTGGCAATCATTGGCGCCTCATCGGCACGCCTTACCCAGGCCGTCCTTATGAGGCTTCAAGCGGGGTGATCTTCCTCGGACTCATGCCCTTCAGCTTACGTTCTGAACCCGGCCCTGACAATGACACAATCATGGCGCGCTGGCGTGAATTGGTCGGCGAGCTTCCAGCGAGTGTCACCTTGAAGATGCGATCTCAGAAAACGGAAGGCAGTGAAGAACGCGAAACCGACCCTCTGGAGCTCGAACTTCGCGGCCCGGATTCAGAGGCGAAGCATCAGCTCGCCCGCCAGATTGCCGATCTTATCCGTGGCTATGATGGCATTGAGAGTGCCTGGGCTCATCTACGAGCCCAGCAAAATGAGCTCGAACTCACATTGAAGCCACGTGCCGCCGAGCTGGGTGTCACCCAGCAAACTCTGGCCAGTCAAGTGCGGCAGGCCTTCTACGGTGAAGAGGCCCAGCGTATCCTGCGTGGACGCGATGAGTATCGCATCATGGTGAGGCTTCCCAAGGCTCAGCGCGAGTCGCTTAACACCTTGCAAGAACTCCGAGTTCGCACGCCCGCTGGAGCGGAGGTGCCTCTCTTTACCGTAGCCGATGTCGCCCTGGTCAAATCTCCAACCTTTATCGAGCGCAATGACAAAGCCGAAGTCATTCGCATTGGTGCCGAGCCAAAGAATAAGGGAGTGGATCTGGTCAGGATTGCCAGATCGGTTTCGCCTGCCATCCAGAAACTAGTCCATGACCATGAGGATCAAACCTTTGTCTTCACCGGTGCGGTGGCGGAAGCGGAAGAAACGAAGAAGCGGATGCTCATTGGCTCCATTGCGATGATGTTTGCCTTGTATGCCTTGCTCGCAATTCCCTTCAAGTCGGTGTTACAACCGTTCTATATACTCGTAGTCGTGCCCTTTGGGGCCATAGGTTCCCTGTTAGGTCACATCTTGTTAGGAATCACCCCTTCTGATCTTTCGCTGTTTGGGATGCTCGCCATGGCCGGTGTGGTCGTGAATGATTCCTTAGTCATGGTCGATGACATCAATAGGCGTGTCAGAGACGGTGTGCCGCTTCGAAAAGCGGTAGAGCTTTCCGGTTGTCGTCGATTCCGCCCGATCTTCCTAACTTCTGCCACGACTTTCCTGGGGCTCCTTCCATTGATGGCGGATCGGTCACTACAGGCTCAATTCCTGATCCCCATGGCGGTGTCGTTAGCCTTTGGCGTTCTCTTCGCAACGGTGATCACCCTGTTCCTCATCCCCAGCGTCCTCGTGGTTGCGGATGACTTTCGCGGCCTATTCTCATCAATCTTCGGCAGGTCGAGACCTGGCCGGGAGTATCAAGCTAAGGGAGCATACCAATCGCCCGATGCAGAACGATCCTAACCGTGAACCCAATTTCATGCGCCTCTTCGTGGCTCACGAGCGCGAATTGCGAGCCTTTGCCCGAACGCTTCTCCCTACGTGGGAAGCCGTGGAGGATGTCCTGCAAGAATCCAGCGTCGTCATGTGGAGGAAGCTCGATCAACTAAAGGACGAATCAGGATTTCTTCCCTGGGCGAAAGTCATCGTCCGATTCGAAGCTCTCCGTGCGCGACGCCGTGTGGCGCGCGATCGGCTTGTGCTCAGCGAGGAAACCATTGCTCTTCTCGCCGACGAAGCCCTTGAAATGCCTAACGATATCCTGCAGCGGGAACGGGATGCCCTAACACGTTGCTTGCAGAAGCTCTCCGAAGAACATCGCAAACTAGTGCTAATGCCCTACGTCGAAGCAGGCGGCCTTCTGCAGGTCGCGAAACGGACGCAGCGATCAGCGAACAGTCTCTACAAACTGCTCGGCCGGATGCGGGAGAAACTGAAACTCTGTGTGGAACGCGAACTCGATCTTGCCGGAGAAGGGGGAACGACATGAGCCCTGATGACGCTAACGAACTCATCGAACGCTACTTCCTTGGAACGATCTCCGAGCAGGAGATCGAGCGTCTGGATCAGCACTTGCAGAATGATCCGTCGCTGCGTGAACTCTTCAGGGCGACGGCAAGACTCGATACCAATCTGCGGGAGGCAGCGCTCCAGAATGAAGATGAGAAAGAAAGCTCTGTCACTCCGGTCTACTTTGCGATGCGCTCGTTGTTCGTCGGGTTGGCAGCCGCAGCCGTGTTGATGTTAGGTGTATTTCTTTTTCTATGGCCTCACGATCGCGACTCCGATCACCTTGCAAAGGTTGTGGAAGTAGGAGGATCCTTGCGCTGGACGGGCGATGGCGGTGAAGTGAAAGAGGGACTCACGGAGGGCGAGGCATTGAGCGGCGGTACCTTGGAGTCGCTCTCTGCAGACTCGTGGGCGGAGATTGCCTTCCTCGATGGCTCGCAGATGGTGCTCTGGGGACAGTCTTCCGTGACGTTCTCTGAAGGCACCGGAGGCAGAGTCGTCCGCCTTCGTGAAGGCAACCTTTCCGCCAAGGTGTCTTCGCCACGAAAGGATGGAGCGATGCGGTTCATCACGCCGACGGCTGAGGCTGAAGTGTTAGGGACTCAGTTGACTCTCCGAGCGGATGCCTCCACAACGAAACTAACGGTTTACGAAGGGCGCGTGCGCGTCACCAGGCTGGCCGATGGACGGGTGCAAGATGTCCCGGCTGACCACTATGTCGTCGCCGCCCTGGACATCGGAGAGGACTTTCTTGCCCGGCCACGCGCGCAGTATGTCGACACCTGGAAAAGCACGCTGCCCTATGGGATCGGTCACGGGGAATGGCATCCTCGCGAGGATGACGCGCCCGGTTCCCTCAAGGCGAAGCCACTCCTCTGGCGGGAGTATGAGCGCAACATGGTGCTCTATCTCGCCACGTTCACAGCGATCGATGCCGAACATCGCGTTGCCATTCTGAAAGAAGACGCGCACATCCGGATCGTAGGACGCCTGGAAGAGAATGGAAAAGTGCACTTCGGGCTGACCACCCATCGGGTGGGCGGCGGGTTTGCCGGGAAATACATCGTGGCTCGCGAACTTAGCGGATCTGAGGAGCCCTTCGTGCTCAACCTGCCGATCACCGCCTTCCAGAGGCAGTATCCCTGCTTTCCAGAAACATTGGTTGGTCACGAACTCATCGATTGCTGGGCACTGACCATCAACAAAGACGCAGGATTAGAAATTGTCAGTCTTGAACTTCTCACTCCCTAACCATCATGCTTATCTCAAAGACACATCGCACTACCATCGGCTGGATCGCCGTCTCCGCCATCACCTTCGCCCTCGGTTGGCACCTCAACTCTTCGCCACGGGACGAACAAGCAACGGCCATCACCAGCGTCACAGTTGCCGAGACACTCGTACCAGGCCATCGCGAAGGTTCACCGCAGAATTCTGATAAAGGAACAGACGCGAATGGTTCAATAGACCACCGATCCTTGAACTCATCGCAGATTTCCGCGATCGGCGAACGGCTGCGACGGGCCACCGACCCGATCACAAGACGCGAAGCCTTCGCCGAGTTGTTAGCTGGGCTGACTGCGGAGAACGCCTTGGAAATCCGTGAGCAGATCGCTCATCTCAAGGCTGACGATCCGGAGTTTCGCGATTTCCACTATGCCTGGGGCAAGGTAGGTGGGATGGACGCCGTGCTGCATGGCCTGGAGACCGACCAGAGAGACATGGGCCCGACCCTGGCTGGTTGGGCCAGTGCTGATCCGGCGTCCGCGCTGGAATGGTATGAGACGCTCGAGACCGAAGGGAATGGAGGCGCTAACAAACAGGCGATGAAAGCCGCGCTCGTGCATGGACTGGCAATCGCCGACCCAGGCAATGCCGCCGACTTCGTGTATGCGTTAGGCGAGGCGGGTGACAGACGTGCGAAGGAAATGATGGGCATTGTGATGGGCAAAGTTGTCCAGGCGGGTGGCGCCCAAGAAGCCGCGCAGTGGGCGACCAATCTGGGTGAAGGCGAACTTCGTGGCCATGCACTCTGGGAGGCGGGGCGCGCTGGCGTGCGGGAGAATCCCGATGCGGCTCTCGCCTGGGCCAGCGCCTTGGCCCAAGACGATCCCAATGCGGGGAATCTCGCCTATGGCATTGCCCAGGAAATGGGCTGGCGTGATGGGGCGAAAGTTGCTGAGTGGCTCAACTCGCTCGATAGCGAAGCCGTTACCTCGGCTTATGGGCCCCTGTTAGGCGGATGGACAAAGGCGGATCCACTCGCCGCCAGTCAGTTTGTCGCAGACATGCCGCCATCGGAAACGCGTGATTGGGCCATTGGCGGCATGGTCTACACGCATCGCTGGGAAGACCCTGCCGCAGCCGTTGCCTGGGCAAACGAGTTGTCCAGCGCTGAAGGCCGCGAACGCGTGATGACCATTGCCGCCGAGGCCTACATTCACAAAGACCCCGCCGGCGCAGCCGATTGGCTACCGACTAGCGGATTGCCTGTAGAGACTCAACAGCGCCTTGTCCAGTCTGTGCAAGATAAAGAGTAACCAGCTCATTCACTCAGTATGGCTAACACTATTCGACATCACTTTTTAATCGTAGCAAGACTCGGCGCAGTCCTAGTGGTCTTCCTCGGCATCGGCTTCTTCGTTAAGTCGCCACCAGTCGCGAATGCTCAATCCACGGGGCCGGCGACCGGCGATCAGTCGCTACTTACCGCCGCGCGCCAAGGCGACAAAGAAACGATCAAGAAGTGCATCACCTCAGGGGCCGATTTGAACGTTCGAGATGCCAGAGGGAACACGCCTCTCCACTTGGCTTGTATCTATGGCCATATTGAAATCGCTAAGCTCCTCCTGGCAGCCAAAGCGGACTACGAGATAATGACGAACGAAGAGATTTCGCCGTTGTTCACCGCCTCTTTCTTCTGCAATGTCGATATGGTCAAGCTTCTACTGGCCCATGGGGCTGATGCGACGACCACAGACAAGAACGGAACACCGCTTGTGAAGGTAATGGCGGCTCAGTGGGAAGTGATGCAGGGGATCTACCAGGCCATTTGCCCTATCGTCGGTGTGGAGTTTAACGCCAAACACTTCCGAGAAACGCGACCAATTGTTCACCAGTTGCTCGGCGATCATCTTGTGAAGCGCTGGGATAGTGATCCACAGCAGATAAGCGAGCACAGCGGACGGACGAAAGAGCCTACTGCTAACGAATGGACACTCTCAGATGTCCGCGCGACACATAACAGGCACTATACCAACGATAAATCACACTCTCCGGACTACTTATTCGACCAGAACGCCCTCCGCCGCTACGACATCTATGTCGAAGATGAAGACCTAGCCTTTCTAAGGAATGGCGCAAGAATTAGTTAAGATGAGCTTTTAGAGGTTCAAATGGATAACATGTGTAGTTCCATTGCGGGAGCGTTTCCGAGTGCACCAATGGATAGCCGTTCGGCAATTCATAAGGGTCT